>NZ_CP047898.1:1240629-2481258 GCF_009911795.1 Pseudarthrobacter psychrotolerans
GGCGGTGCCGCAGAACGCGGTGGGCGAGGGACTTCACGTCCTCCGGGATCACGTGGTCCCTGCCGTTGAGCAGGGCCACTGCCCGGGCGGCCTGGCTGAAGGCAATGCTGGCGCGCGGGCTGGCACCGAATTCGATGAAGCCGGCGAGCCGCTGGTCGATGTACTGCCCGGCGTTCCGGGTGACGAACACCAGGCCCACGATGTAGTTGATGATGGCCGGGTCGATGTAAATCCGCTTCACCAGATCCTGCACGCCGATGACGGCATCCAGTGAAGCAGCGGCCGCCGGCTTCTGCTCCGCGCTGAAGACCCCGGCGTCGATCCGGCGGATGATTTCCGTTTCCTCGGCAGGCGTGGGGTAGTCCAGCACGTCCTTGAGCATAAAGCGGTCCATCTGCGCCTCCGGCAGCTGGTACGTGCCTTCCTGCTCGATCGGGTTCTGGGTGGCCAGCACCATAAACGGGGAGGGCAGCCGGTATTCCTCTCCCCCGATGGAGGTCTGCCGCTCCTGCATGGCCTCCAGCATGGCGCTCTGGGTCTTGGCGCTGGACCGGTTGATCTCATCGAGCAGGACGATGTTGGCGTGCACCGGCCCGAGCTGGGTGATGAAGGTGCCCTTGGCGGCGTCGTAGATCTGCGTGCCCACGATGTCGCTGGGGAGCAGGTCCGGCGTGCACTGGATCCGGCGGAACTCTGCGCTGACCGCCTCGGCCACGGTCTGGGCGGCGGTGGTCTTGGCCAGTCCCGGAACGCTTTCCAGCAGGATGTGCCCACCGGTCATCAGGCCCACCAGCAGGGATTCACGGAGCCGCGCCTGGCCCACCACCTTGGCATCGAAGCTGCGGGAAATGTTCGCCACCACTTGCTGTGCCCGGTCCAGTTCCGCCGGGTTGATTCGTGCGGACGCACTGGTCTGAAGCAATGGATTTCCCCCTGAAGGCTGGTGGTTTGAGACTGGTAGGCCGTGGTGCCGCCGGGCGGCGGCGCTCCGCCCGCCATCCTATCCAAGCCACCTGCAGGTCAGGCCGCAATGGGGACCCCTCCCCATCGCGGCTCTGCAGGTCTATCCTTTTGGAATGAGCCAGCTACCAGCCAGTTACCAGGAGTATCTCGCAGGAAAAAGCGAGAGTTTCATCAACACCGTGCGGCCCATCCTGATGCAGTCGGCGGCGGATAAGGCCCACGGTGTGCGGGTACTCAACCTGCCTCACGGCCACCAGGCACATCTGGACGATTCCATCCCGTTTGGGACTGTGATCGAGGACATCGACTGACGCCGGACATCAGCCCTTCACCGCACCCGAGAGGGCAAAGGAATTGCCCGCGCCCTTGGCCACGATCACGTACAGGGCCAGCACCGGGACTGAATACAGGATGGAAAAGGCGGCCAGCTGGCCGTACGCCACTGCGCCGTGCTGCCCGAAGAAGCTGAAGATCGATACGGCTGCCGGCTGCCGGGCCTCGGACAGGAGCAGGACGAACGGGACGAAGAAGTTCCCCCAGGCCTGGATGAACACAAAGATGAACACCACGCCCAGCCCCTGCCGCATCAGCGGCAGGACGATGGTCCTCAGCGCCGTTAGTCCGGAGGCTCCGTCCACCCACGCTGCTTCCTCAAGCGACACCGGGACGGCGTCCATAAAGTTCTTGGTCATCCAGATGGCCATGGGCAACGTGGTGGTGGCCATAAAAAAGATCGTGGCCGGCATCGAATCCAGCAGGTGAAGCTGCACAAACAACCCATAGACCGGCACCATGATGGCCGTGATGGGAAGGCAGGTTCCAAACAGGATGGTGTACATGAACGGCCTGTTGAACCTGGACTGGTAGCGGGACAGCGGGTAGGCGGCAAGCACTGCTGCCACGAGGTTCACGGCGGCCGTGCCGGCGGACAGCACCATGCTGTTCCAAAGCGGCTGGAACAGCAGCCCCGGCGTCATGATGGCGGCAAAGTTGTCCAGGGAGACTTGAGCCGGGAGCCGCGTCTCATGCCCGGCGGAGGCATCAAGGGAAGCAAACACCAGCCACAGCAGCGGCAGGACAAAGCAGGCACCGATCAGGATCAGCGCCACGTCCGCCGGCATCCGGGCACGCTGCTGGGCACGGGAAACTGCACCCGTCCCGGACCGCAGCTGCCCCCGGGCGGAGGTCCCCGCCGTCGTCGTCATGGTTTGCCCTCCCGCAGGAGCCGGACGTAGGCGGCACCGAACACCACGCCAATGAGGATCAGCACTGACGCCACCGCGGTGCCGTAGCCGATGTCGCCGAACTTGAAGGCCTCCAGGTACGCCATCACCGGAAGCGTGGTGCTGGCATTGGCGGGACCGCCCGCCGTCATGACCCAGATGAGGGTGAACACCGCCAGCGTCTGCAGGGTGATGAGCATGAGGTTGGTGGCGATACTGCCGCGGATCATGGGGATGGTGATGAAGGCCAGCCGCTGCCAGCCACCGGCACCGTCCATCAGCGCGGCCTCCGTGACCTCACCGGGGATGTCATTGAGCGCGGCGCGGTAGACCAGCATGGAGAACGCCGTGCCACGCCAGATGTTGGCAAGCAGGATGGCAACCATCGGGAACGAATACAGCCAGTTGGTCTGTCCGAACCCCAGTCCGCCCAGCAGCTGGTTCAGGGTCCCGTCCCGGCTGAAATAGGCGTAGGCAGCGAAGGCGGCCACGATCTCGGGCAGCACCCACGCAGCCACCACCGCAGTACCGACGACGGCGGCCACCGGGCGGCGTGCCCGCCGCATCAGCACCGCGAGGGTGAGCCCCAGCAGGTTCTGGCCCAGAATGGCCGAGCCGCCCACGAAGAGGACCGTCAGGCCAAGCGAGAGAGGCAGCATCGGATCGGACAGGAGCCTGGCGTAATTGTCGAACCCGATCCAGCCGGGATTGCGGGCGTTGCGGCCGGTCAGGGCAGCGTTGGTGAATGACGCGTGGAAGGCCCACAGGACGGGGCCGGCCAAAAACACAAGCAGCAGAAGCACGGCCGGGAGAACCGGCAGCAGCCGCGCTTGGCGCCGGAACACGGAGCGACGCCGCCGGTTGCCCGGCTGGTCATGCGTTACAGAAACCGCCACAGATTACTTGGCGACGGTCTTGGCTTCACCCACGATGCCCTTCACCGCCGTGTCATAGTCGGCGGCCGCCTGCTCCGGGGATTTCGACCCGGTGATCACAGCTTCCGTTGCTTCCTGGACGGCCGCCGAGATCCGGGGGTAATCGGCGGTGGCGGGACGGTAGTGCGTAACGGCCACAAGCTCGGACACGTCCTTCACAAACGGGTTGGCCGCCTGGTAGCCGGCATCGGCGGCGACGTCTTTCCGTACGGCGATCTGGGAGGTGGCGATGTTGAAGGCCAGGGAGTTCTTCTGGTTCAGGGCCGTGGCGAGGAACTCAAACGCGAGGTCGGGGTTCTTGGTCTCGGCCCCCGCTGCCAGCGTCCAGCCGCCGGACATGCTGACACCGCCGGGTGCTTGGCCGTTCTGGGTGGGGAAGGCCGTCACGCCCATGTCCCGCCCATACTCGGCCCATTCGTAGCTGCCGCCCTTCTGCCAGAACGACGGCGTGTAGGAACCCTCCACGGTGGCGCCCATCTTGCCCTGCGGTAGCCATTCCCCGAAGACCTTCTTCCACACATTTGCGTCGAGGGCCTCCGCAGGTGAGACGGCCAGTTTTTCGTCGTAGAGGGTCTTGAGGAATGTCAACGAGTCGGTGAACCCCTTCGAACCGACCACCCACTTCTTGGCGTCGGGGTCGTAGAGTTCGGAGCCCGTTCCATAGAGCAGCTCATAGAAGCTTTGCATCACGGTGCCTTCACCAGTCGCCTTGCCGGCGTACATGTTGAACGGCACTACGGTGGCGTCGCTGGCCTTGATTTTCCGGGCGGTGTCCAGGATGTCCTGCCAGGTGCGGGGCTCCCACGGGACGCTGACGCCCGCGGCGGTGAGCACCTTTTTGTTGTACCAGATACCGCGGGTGTCGGTGCCGAGCGGCACCGCGTACGTGCCGCCGTCGTCCCCCAGGCCGGCCGCCTTGGCGCCGTCATCGAAGGTATCCCAGTCCTTCCACCCCTCAAGATGGCTGTCCAGCTTCAGGAGGTACCCGGCGTCGACGTCGGAACGCACCTTGAAGGTGTCCTCATAGAAGACGTCCGGGGCGGTGGAGGGCGACCGGAGAGCGAGTGCGAGCTTGGTGCCGTAGTCGTCGTCGTTCGCCTGGATGGGCTCCAGGGCAACCGTGACGCCCTGGTTGGCGGCCTCAAATTCCTGCTTGGCCGCCTGGAAAAGGGTGTCCAACGCGGTGAAGGAGTCGGTCTTTTGGTACACCACCTTCAGCGTTTTGGTCTCAGCTTCGGGGACGGCAGGGGAACACGCCGTCAGCACAAAGCCCGCTGCAGCGAAGAGTGACGTGATTTTGAGGGCCCGACGCATGATGCTCCATTCAGTCAATGGCTGCCGTCCCCTGTACCTGCGGGCCCCCAGCCGCGGCGATATCCACATGCTAGATGGGGCTCCTGCCACTGGCAAGGAGGCCCCGGTCAGACGTCCGGTTCAGACTTCCAGGAGAAGCCGCTGAGCCCGGGGCGCGAGTGTGTGCTCCAGGACCAGACAGGCAGCTCCAATGGCCCCGACGTCCTCACCGACTCCTGTGCCGACAACCTCGATGGTGTGGATCAGGCGCGCCGCGCTGTTGGCGTGCACCAGCGCCGGGATCTTCTCCAGGTAGCGGTCAGCGATCCGGCTCCAGAAGGGTCCGCCGAACACAACGCGTTCCACATCCAGCGTGTTGGTGACCACGGAAACGGCCCGGGCCACCAGCACCGCCGACTTGTCGATGATCGCAAGGGCCTTGGCATCCCCGGCATCGGCGAGGTCGCACAGCTGCGCGAAACTCTGCTGCACTTCGGCTCCGCTGGTGTGCTTTCCGGAGCCGTTCAGCATGCCCGCGGCAACGGCCTCGGCAACGAGGACCTGGGGGATGGCCGAGGACTTCACGCAGCCGCGCAGTCCGCAGTCGCAGCCCGGCCCATCGGGATCCACCACAATGTGGCCGATCTCGCCGGCATTTCCTGATGTTCCGCGGACCACCTCATCGTTGAGGACGATGCCGCAGCCTATGCCGGTGCCCATGTACATAAAGATGAAACTGCCCGAGCCGCTGGGCCCGCCGGCCCACGTTTCGGCGACGGCGGCGCTGGTGACGTCCTTATCCACCAGGACGGAATAGCCTGTGGCTTTGGCCAGGGCGTCCCGGAGTTCCACGCGGTCCCAGCCCGGCAGCAGCGGCGGATCCACCACAGTGCCGTTGTCCAGGTCGATGGGTCCCGGAGCGGCCAGGCCCAGGCCGGCGATCCTGCTGGTGTCCACACCGGACTCAGCAACCAGCTGTTCAATCTCGGTGGCCATCGTGGACATCACCGCGGCAGGATCATTCCCGCCGGGCGTTTTGATCCGCGAATGCTGTACAACGGCGCCTACCAGATCCAGGACCACGAACGTGGTGACGGCGGGGTCCAGGTGAACGCCGATGGCATACATGCCGCCGGGGTTGAGGCGAAGCATGGTGCGCGGTTTGCCGGGGCCGGTGCCTTCTTTGCCGGCTTCAACGATCAGGTGCTGGTCCAGCAGGCGGCGGGAGATATTGGAGATTGTCTGCGGCGAGAGGCCCACAATCTGGGCGAGCTCCACGCGGCTCAGCCCGCCGGATGACCTGCGGATGGCATCCAGGATGACCGTGAGGTTAAAGTCCCCCATGCGCGGAAGATTAGTCCCGCGCCGTGGCGCCGAGGACTGGCGGATTTCTGGCACGGTCTCCCCTAGGTTTTCGGCCGCGTATTCATGATGTCTGAATCGTACGTTACCTCCTGATCAACGCCCAGAGCCGGAGGTGGGGCCGCGCCGCGGCCGGGGCACCACCTGGCCGTGCAGGCGCGCCTACGGTCGTCTGGTACTGACCGCCACCGTGAACTTTGGATTGCCGCCCTTCACGGTGGTGGGACCAACCAGCCGCTCCAGCGCCGGGAGGTACTGCAGGTGCCGGTTGAAGACCGTCCACAGCTCACCGCCCGGGGCCAGGACCCTGGCTGCCGCCTCGAACAGTTTGATGCCCGCGCCGGCATGCACGCTGGCGCCCAGGTGGAAGGGCGGATTCAACAGGACCAGCTCGGCGCTTCCGGCGGGCAGGGTGCTCATCGCGTCATCCTGGAGGGCCGTAATTCGCTCCGCGAGGCCGTTAGCCTGCGCCGTGGAACGGGCGGAGGCGACGGCGGCTGCGGACCGGTCCGTGGCCGTGACCCGTGATTCCGGGTTCTGGCGGGCGTACATAGCGGCGAGGATTCCGGTGCCGCAGCCCAGGTCGATGGCGTGCCCGGCCTGCGGCATCTCCGGCAGGAAGGTCAGTAGGAATCTGGTCCCGATGTCCAGTTTCGCTCCGGCAAAAACGGCACCGTGCGCAGCAACGTCAAGGTCCAGCTCGGCAAGGCGTTCGACGGCGGGACTCCACCCGTGCGTCTCAGTTTGCCGGGCGCCGCTTGCCAGGATGATCCGTGACTTCTGGCGCGCCAGCTGCGGCTGGACCGTCTCGAAGTGGCGTTCCAGGACCGCATTCATTCCCAGCGACATGTGTTTGATCCGCCCGCCGGCGAGCAGCACAACGCCAGGGGCGGCATAACGCGCCACAGCGGCCGCGATTTCTTCAAGCTCCGCCAGCGTTCGCGGCAGTTGGAGCAGGACCAGCTCCGCGCCGGACAGCAGCTCCTCCCCCAGCGGCAATTGTTCGAATCCCGTGGCGTCAACGGCTCCGGGAGCGGCGGCTTCGAAGCCCAACGCCGCGGCGTTGTTGCTTAACGCGCGCTCCCCTGTGATGAGATCCTCGTGCACGCGGACCCGCCGGACACCGAGAGTGCCCAGTGCACCGAGGGTGAGGGCGCCGTAGCGGTCGCCGATCACGGCGAGCCGCGTGTCAGGTCTCAGGTGCGCTACGGCGGTTTCGAGCAGCAGCCGGTCCGTGGCGTCCCAGGCCTGGAGATTCGGGGCTTCGACATCCGGGTGGCGGCGGAGCGTGCCGAAGATATCCTCAAGACTGTTCTGTGCCACTGGTTCCTGCCATCCGGTCATGTGCTGGTTGTTGATGCGGTTGGTGCAAGCGCAGGCAGTTTGAGGATGGCCGCGACGGCCGCCCGGCCCGCCCTGTTTGCGCCGATGGTGGACGACGACGGCCCATAACCCACCAGATGGACCCGCGGCTCGATTGCCACCTGGGTCCCCTCCATGGCGATGCCGCCGCCGGGTCCCCTGAGGTGCAGCGGCGCCAGGTGCTCGAGCTCGGCACGGAATCCCGTAGCCCACAGGACGACGTCGGCCCGGAGCAGGCTCCCATCGGTGAGACGGACGCCGTCGGGCTCTATGGCGGTGAACATGGGGCGCCGGTCCAGCGCACCCCGTTGTGCTGCCGCCCTCAGGGCCGGCGTCCAGATGAGGCCGGTAACGGCCACCACGCTTTGCGGCGGCAGGCCCTGCCGCACGCGTTCCTCCACAAGGGCGACGGCGTTGTGGCCGGCCTGGGCATCGAACGCGGCGTCGCGCCAGTCCGGTTCCCGCCGGGTGAACCAGCTGGTGCTGGTGACCTGCGAGACCTCATCCAGCAGCCCGACCGCGGAAATGCCGCCGCCCACTACGATGACGTGCAGGCCGCGGAACTCCTCGGCGGAGACGTAGTCGGCCACGTGCAGCTGGCGGCCCCTGAACGTGGCGCGGCCCGGGTAGATGGGCCAGAACGGCCGGGTCCACGTGCCGGTTGCGTTGATGAGAGCCTTCGCTGACCAGTGGCCGCTGTCGGTGCTGATCCGCAGGCGTCCTGCCGGGTCGGCGTCTTCCCTGGCGACGGAGGTGACCTTGACCGGGCGCACCACCTCAATCCCGAGGTCCCGCTCGTAGCCGGCGAAGTACCGGCTCAGGAACTCCGAGCTGGGTTCCGCGGGGTCCACGTCAGGCTTCGCGATGCCGGGAAGGTCACTGATGCCATTAACCGTGGCCATGACCAGGCTCTTCCAGCGGTGCCGCCAGGCGCCGCCCGGGCCTTCCTCGGCGTCGAGGACCTTGTAGTCAACCCCCCGGCGGTGCAAGTGGTAGGCGGCGGAGAGTCCCGCCTGGCCCGCGCCGATGACCACAACGTCGGTGGTTCCATAGTCCATGCTCGTGGCCGGTTTTCCGCTAGACCTTCTTCACCACGGAGGATTTGAGCTGCATCGGTCCCACACCGTCCACTTTGCAGTCGATGTCGTGATCGCCCACACCGTCCATCAGCCGGATCCCGCGGACCTTGGTGCCAACCTTGATGACACCGGAGCTGCCCTTGATTTTCAGGTCCTTGATCACCGTAACCGTGTCGCCGTCGGCGAGGACATTGCCCACTGCGTCCTTGATGACCCGCGGCCCGGCCTCTGCCGTGGCCTCCGCTGCCTCGGCGGACCACTCGTGGCCGCATTCCGGGCAGACCAGGAGCGCACCCATCTCGTAGGTGTAGGCACTGGAACATTCGGGGCATGGTGGCAACGTCTCATTCACTCCCCCATGATAATCGCGCCGCTGCGCTGACAGGCGCGCGCCGCCGTCGTACTGTTGGCCCTAGGCAGACGAAAGGCGAGGACCATGACAACGAAAAAAGGGGCAGCGTCGCTGCTGGCTAACGCACTGGGCATCGTTCTGGGCACGGCGGAGATACCCCTGCGCCTCCGGGCGTGGGACGGTTCCGAGGCGGGGCCGCCCGACGCCCCGGTCCTCGAATTCAGGTCACGCCGCGCCCTGCGCCGGATCCTGTGGTCACCCGGGCAGCTCGGGCTCAGCCGAGCCTACGTCGCCGGGGACATCGACGCCCCCGGCGACATTTTCGCTGCCTTCACAGCGCTCAGCTCGGTGGGGAAATTTTCCGAGCCCGGCCCCTTCCGGCCCCTGACCCCGCGTGAACTGGCCACGCTGGTCAGTACGGCCGTCCGGCTGGGCGCGCTTGGTCCCAACCCTGCTCCGCCGCCGGAGGAAGCAAAGGTCACCCGGAAGGGCCGGCTCCACACCCGGCAGCGCGATGCCGCAGCCATCTCGCACCATTACGACGTCGGCAACGACTTTTACGCCCTCGTGCTGGGACCGTCGATGGTCTACTCGTGCGCGGTGTGGGCGGACGGACCCGGCGGCGGCGCCGCCGCCGGCCGAGGCCTTCCGGCCGGACTGGATGAGGCGCAACAGGCCAAGCTGGACCTCGTCTGCCGGAAGCTTGGCCTGCGGCCCGGGATGAGGGTCCTGGACGTGGGCTGCGGATGGGGCAGCTTCGCGTTGCACGCAGCGCAGCATTACGGAGTCACGGTGGTGGGCGTGACGCTCTCCTCCGAACAGGCCGTGCTGGCGCGCAAACGCGCCGCCGACGCGGGCCTGACCGAAAACATCGATATCCGGGT
This sequence comes from Pseudarthrobacter psychrotolerans, assembly GCF_009911795.1. Taxonomy (NCBI): domain Bacteria; kingdom Bacillati; phylum Actinomycetota; class Actinomycetes; order Micrococcales; family Micrococcaceae; genus Pseudarthrobacter; species Pseudarthrobacter psychrotolerans. The sequence continues at coordinate 1,250,083 of NZ_CP047898.1, forward strand.
GCAGGATTACCGGGATATCGGTGACGGACCGTTCGACGCCATCAGCTCCATCGGCATGTCCGAACACGTGGGCCGGGAACAGACACCCCACTACGTCGACGTGCTGCACGGATTGCTCCGTCCCGGCGGCCGGCTGCTCAACCACGCCATCTCTTGGAACGCCGGCCCCACCAAGCCGGACCCGGATTCGTTCATTCCGCGCTACGTCTTTCCGGACGGCGAGATGATCAGCCTGGGCGAGATGGTCGGCGCGTTGGAGACCGGCGGGTTCGAGGTGCTGGACGTGGACGCCCTGCGCCAGCACTATGCCCTGACCCTGCGGGCCTGGGTGCGCCGGCTGGAGGAGACCTGGGACGAAGCCGTCCGGCTCACCAGCCTGGGCCGGGCGCGCGTGTGGCGGCTCTATATGGCTTCAAGCGCCGTGGGCTTTGAAACCGGGATCACGGGCGTCAACCAGGTACTGGTCCAGCGTGCCGGCGGGGACGGGCCGCCGCTGCGCCGGACAGACTGGATCTGAGCTTTTGCTAATCGAGGGCCCACCGCTCCGGGACCCCTCAGGACACAAAAAAAGCCGCCCGGCCGGGTGGCTCTTTTTTGCGGACCAAGGTCCTGTTTGGTGGAGCTGAGGGGACTCGAACCCCTGACCCCCTGCATGCCATGCAGGTGCGCTACCAGCTGCGCCACAGCCCCAAACTTCTGTTCCCCAAGCGGTGCAGACCGCCCGAAGCAACCTGATCAGCTTAATAGAAATCTTCGCGCGGCGCCAATCGGGAGCCCCGAGCCACAATTCATAGGCTTGTTCTCGGATCCGGACCTTCAAGGCCAGGTTCCGCGAGGACGTCCAGGACTCGCACGCCGGGGGCAGGTGTGTGCCCGAGACACACGGGCCCTGGAACAGGCATCCAGCAAGGAGGGTGGCCAGCGGGCACAAAAAAATCCGCCGGAATCTTTCGATTCCGGCGGATTATCCGGTGGAGCTGAGGGGACTCGAACCCCTGACCCCCTGCATGCCATGCAGGTGCGCTACCAGCTGCGCCACAGCCCCGGACCTTCGTTACTCCGCGGTCTCCCCGGAGCAACTCAAATATCTTAGACCAGCTTTTCCGAAAATTCCAAATCGGGCATATTCGGGCCGGCAAGGCCTGCTATTCGGCGTCGGAAGCCGCCGTCGCCTTGGCTGAAGCGTCGTCCCCGAGCTGCAGGTCAACTACCGGGCAGTCCTTCCACAGGCGCTCCAGGGCGTAGAAAACGCGGTCCTCTTCATGCTGGACGTGGATGACGATGTCCGAGTAATCCAGCAGTACCCAGCGACCGCCGGAGCGGCCTTCGCGGCGTACCGGACGGAGGTCCTGCTTGGAAAGCTCTTCTTCGATGCCGTCAACGATGGCGTTGACCTGGCGCTCGCTCGGCGCGGATGCGATGAGGAAGACGTCTGCCAAGGCCAGGCGTTCGCTGACATCAAGCGCCACGATGTCGTGGGCAATCTTGTCTGCGGCTGCCTTGGCGGCTTGGCGGGCAATGGCTATGGATGAATCTGATGCAGTCATGGGACTCCTTGTAGTTTTCTAAAGCTTCGTAAGAGGGCGTGGCCTGGTCAGCTGGAGATGCCGCTGACAATGAGGATGACGCCGGAAATAAGTGCCACGATCCCAAAAGCCAGGACGAGGACCTGAATGAGCCTGAGCCGCTTTGCGCGGGCCAGGCCTGCCGTCGCCGCATCCAGCGGCTCCAACCCATGCGCTGACCGGGCCGGGATACGCGGCAGGTCATCGAACAGATCGTCCGGCTCCCCCAGCGGCACATCGGCCACAACCGGCCGGACCGGGACGACGCGTCTCGGTTCCGCGGCTGCCCTGGCAGCAGCTTCCGCACGGGCGATCACCCGGGAACGTCCCGAAGCGGCTGGCTGCGCAGAACCACCGGCCGGCGCCTTTGACGTCGTGGACGGCCGGCGGCCCTTGCCGCCAGGCCTGACCTTGGATCCGGGCTGGGTCACCACCGGCACATAGGAAGTGGCCGGGGGTTTCATCACAGGACGGTCGACGCCGGGCACCTGCACGAATTCCAGCGGCGTCACCATCGCCAGGTTGTCGGCGGTGGCCGGTCCAGTCTGGGGAGCGGACTGGGTGGCCACGATCTGCGTATTGGCAGCCTGCAAGGGTCCCGATACTGGCTGTGCAGGGACTCCCTGCGCCGCAGGTGCGGCCTGCTCGGCCAGCTTCTGCTTGGCCATCGCCCGACGGTTGAGCACCGCCGCACGCTCAGCCAAGGCAATCTGTTCCGCAAGGATGTCCGGATCCACCGCTTCAGGGTCCAGGGAGGCGATGTGCTCCATCTTGGCCAATTGGTTCCTGGCCTGCTCGGCAATGAGTGTGCGGGCCGCAAGTGCCTGCTCCACGCTCATGCCGTCCGGAACGCCCTTGGCATTGGCCGGAACAGCCGCCTGGGTCTTTTCGGATACGGCGGTGCCGTGGCCCGGCTTCGTTGGTACCGGCTTGGCCTGGCCCGGATTTGCTTGGCCTGATTTGGCCGTGGCCGGTTTGGCCGTACCCGGTTTGGGTTGGCTCGGCGCAGGTTGGCCGGGCAGGGGCTGACCCATGGGGGCGGCAATGATGGGATTGGCCGACGTGACGGCCTGTTCCTTCAACTGCTGGAGCCGTAACTGCCTGCGGGTCGGAGGGCCGCCGGCGGAAAGCTGGCCCTCCTTCTCCTCAAGTTCCTTGATGGCACGCAACGCCGCACGGTCGCGGGCACGGATCTGCGAGGACCGCTGCGCCTGGGACTGCTCGGGGACGGAATCCACCGGGGCGTCACCCGCGCGCCGTTGTTTTGAGGCAGGCGAAACCTGGCCCGGGACGGTTGACCCGGAAGCCGTGTTCTCATCTCTGGCCTGCCGCAGTTCGCGGCGGCTGCGGACGGGGGGCTGTTCCTGACTCATTGGGGACTCATTCAGTACTGGGTGGCTCGTCTGTTGCGGTAGTTCGGACATCCTGGGGATCTGATCCCTCGGCGTACAGACCATATTTGGCGATATATTGGACCACCCCGTCCGGCACGAGGTACCAGACGGGATTGTTCCCGGCTACACGCACACGGCAGTCCGTGGACGAGATGGCCATGGCGGGCACCTCAAGGAGGCTGACGTCTTTGCGGCCCATGCCATCAAGCACATGTCCCGGCCGTGTTACGCCGACAAAATGGGCCAGGGACCACAGCTCATCGATGTCCTTCCAGGACAGGATCTGCGCCAGGGCATCCGCACCGGTGATGAAGAACAGATCCGCATCCGGACGCTGGGTCCGGAGATCCCGCAAGGTATCAATGGTATACGTGGGACCGGGCCGGTCGACATCCACCCTGCTGACGGTGAACCGGGGGTTCGAGGCCGTGGCGATCACCGTCATAAGGTAGCGGTGCTCAGGCTCGCTGACCTGCTTGTGGGATTTCTGCCACGGCTGTCCCGTAGGGACAAAGACCACTTCATCCAGGCCGAACTTGGCGGCCACCTCGCTGGCTGCAACAAGGTGGCCGTGGTGGATGGGATCAAACGTCCCACCCATCACGCCCAGCCGCAGCCGCCCCTGCGCACCGTCACGGTGCAGAACACGCGAAATGTCAGTGGCCTTGGCCGTGGTCGTGCTTGTTGGGGTGCTGGCGGTGCGGATCGGCGTGCTCTTCCGTTACGGTGTGGCGATTGCCCAGGTTGGAATAGGACCACGTAACGAACATCAAAACCAGCAGGATGGAGAAAATGGATACGCCGAAGACCCACGGCTCAGCCCAGATCGGAGCGGGTGCGTGTTCTCCGCCTTCGGCAACGGTCATGGCAATCTGCTGGAGCAGCATTTTCTCCCCTAAGGTTCAAGGATGTGGCAGCGGATTGTCCCGCCGTTCCGGACTTCTCTCTATAATACCGCGTTGCTACCCGCGGACCTGGCCCTCGCCCTGCACGATCCATTTGGTCGTAGTGAGCTCAGTCAGTCCCATGGGGCCGCGGGCGTGCAGCTTCTGCGTGGAGATGCCAACCTCTGCACCCAGGCCGAGCTCGCCGCCGTCGGTAAACCGCGTGGATGCGTTGACGATGACCGCGGCCGAGTCAACCTCGGCAATGAACCGCTCAGCGTTGGCGAGGTTGTTGGTGAGGATCGCCTCGGTGTGGCCGGTGGACCAGGTCCGGATGTGCTTGACGGCGTCATCCAGGCTGTCCACCATGGCCACGGCGAGGTCCAGGTCCATGTACTCGGTTCCCCAGTCCTCATCCGTTGCCGGCTCGGTCTCAATAGAGGACGGCAGGGCAGCCCGGATGCGCTCGTCGGCGTGGAGGGTGACGCCGGCACCGCGCAGCGCGGCGGCGACGGCGGGCAGCACCGTGGACCGCGAATGGACCAGCAGGGTCTCCACGGTGTTGCAGACACTGGGCCGCTGGGTCTTGGAGTTCAGCAGGATCTCCACCGCCATTTCCTCGCTGGCAGATTCGTCAATGAAGATATGCACGTTGCCCTCGCCGGTCTCGATGACCGGCACGGCGGCGTTCAACACCACGGATTGGATCAGATCCCGGCCTCCGCGCGGGATCAGGACATCAACGCGCCCGCGGGCCCGCATCAGGGCGTTTGCGCCTTCCCTGCCGTACTGGTCCACTGTCTGCACGGCATCGGCGGGCAGCCCGACGGAGTCCAGGGCCTCGCGGAGTATCTGGACCAGGGCTTCGTTGGTAAAGGCCGCAGCAGTACCGCCGCGGAGGATGACGGCATTGCCGCTCTTGAGCGCCAGGCCGGCGATATCCACAGTGACGTTGGGCCTTGCCTCGTAAATGGCTGCGACGACGCCCAAGGGAACGTTCACCTGGCGCAGGCGGAGGCCGTTAGGGAGGGTCTGGCCGCGGACCACGTTGCCCACCGGATCGGGCAGGTTGGCCAGGTTCTCCAGGGCGTCAACCAGCCCGGTAATACGCGCATCGCTCAGTGTCAGCCGGTCCAGCAAGGCCGCGGACGTGCCGTTGGCCTTGCCTGCGGCAACATCCTTGGCGTTGGCGGCCAGGATCTGTTCCTTCCGGTCCAGCAGTGCAGCACCGATTGCCCGGAGGCCACTGTCCTTCAAAGCGCGGTTGGCCCCGGACATCTGGCGGGCAGCCTGCCGTGAGCGGTCAGCGATGGCGTGGACGGCTGCCTCAACCTCCGCCGGAGTGGTGGTACTCCCCTTTTCCGGCCCGGAAGGAACCGCATTCGAATCGTTGAAATTGCCAGGGGCTTGGGAAATCAGTGCCTCAGTCATCCTTCAAGTCTAGGCGAGCGGACCGCTCAGACCAGAACCAGGTCGTCGATATGGACAACCTCACGGTCGAATCCGCGGCCCAGGGACTCGCCCAGTTCCACTGTGGAGCGGCCCAGCATCTGGGGAAGCTCTTCGGAAGAGTAATTAACCAAACCGCGCGCGATGACGGTACCGTCGCCGGCCACCATCTCGACGGCGTCGCCGGCTTCGAAGGTGCCGTCCACCGATGAAATTCCGGCAGGGAGCAGCGAGTAGCGATTGTCCCGCACAGCATGCACGGCGCCGTCGTCAAGAAAGAGCCGGCCCTGGACATGCGCCAGGTGCGCGAGCCACATCATCCGCACGGACTTCCGGCCACTGTTGACGGTGAACCAGGTGCCCACGTCCTCACCGGCCAGGGCGGCTGCGGCATTGGCGGTGGAGGTGACCAGCGCCGGGATGCCGGAATCGGCGGCCATGATGGCAGCCTCGACTTTAGTCTGCATTCCGCCGGTGCCTACGCCTGCCTTACCCGGCTTCCCGATGGTCACTGCCTCAAGATCTTCGGGGCCGTCCACCTGGGAGATGCGCTTGGCGCCCTTGGCGGGCGGGCCGTCGTATATCGAGTCGACGTCGGAAAGCAGCAACAGGGCATCGGCGCGGACCAGATGGGCCACGAGCGCTGAGAGCCTGTCGTTGTCACCGAAACGGATCTTGTGCGTGGCGACCGTGTCGTTTTCATTGACCACCGGCACCACGCCGAGGTTGAGGAGGCGGTTCAGTGCACGGAACGCGTTCGTGTGGTGGCTGCGACGCATAAGGTCATCTGCAGTCAGCAGCACCTGGCTGACGGTGACGCCATGGGCGCCGAACGCGTGCGTGTAGCGTGCCATGAGCAGGCCCTGGCCCACGCTGGCGGCGGCCTGCTGGGTCGCGAGGTCACGGGGACGCTTCACCAGGCCGAGGGGCGCAAGCCCTGCGGAAATGGCTCCCGAAGAAACCAGGATAATTTCCGTACCGGCGTTATGTTTGGCGGCCAGGACATCTGAGAGGGCGGTCAGGGACTCTTCCGAGATGCCGCCCTTGATGCTGGTCAGCGACGACGACCCTACTTTGACAACGATCCGGCGGGCCCGGGCGAGCACACTGCGGTCGTCTTTGGGTTCCTCGATGATTACTGCGGACTTTTCGGTCATTTCAGTGGCCTCACTCGTCATCTTCAACGCCCAGTCCACTCTCCTTGAGCGGCGTGGCAGCGCGACGGCTGCTGACCGATTCGGTCCAGATCCCGGCCTTGCGCTCGGCTTCGAGCTCGGCGCGGGCGGCGGCCTTGGCATCCTTGCGTTCCTGCTGCTCGTCACGCTTCTGGCCACGGGTGGGGCGGTCGCCGACGTCCGCGAAACGGATATCCGTGCCACGCGGTGATGCGAGCATTTCGGCTCCGGCCATCATGGTGGGCTCCCAGTCGAAGACAACGCCGTCATCTTCGCCGATCACGACTGCGTCGCCCGGCTTGGCGCCCTGCTTGAACAGTTCGTTTTCGACGCCGAGCTTGGCCAGGCGGTCGGCGAGGTAGCCGATGGCTTCCTCGTTGGTGAAGTCGGTCTGCTTGACCCAGCGGACAGGCTTGTCGCCCAGGACGCGGAAGAGCGGTTCGAGGTTCTTTTCCTCGCGGCGGATCTTGAAGCCGGCTTCGTTGACGGCGCGGGGCCGCAGAATCGGCGGCTGGACCTTGGGCGGGGCGGCCGCGAGGGCGGCACGGGCGGCCTGGACGATTTCCGCCATGGCGAAGCCCAGCTGGCGGAGACCCTCGTGGCTGGTGGCCGAGATCTCGAAGACCCGGTAGCCGCGTGACTCGAGTTCGGGGCGGACGAATTCAGCCATGTCCTTGCCGTCCGGGAGGTCCACCTTGTTCAGCGCGATCAGGCGCGGACGGTGGTTCAGCGGAACCACTTCGCCGTCGGCACCCGCGAAGCTCATGTCCACGGAGTACTTTTCCAGTTCGGCCTCGATGATGGCCAGGTCTGCCAGCGGGTCGCGGTCCGATTCCAGCGTGCCGCAGTCGAGCACGTGTACCAGGGCGGCGCAACGCTCCACGTGGCGCAGGAAGTGGTGGCCAAGGCCCTTGCCTTCGCTGGCGCCCTCGATGAGGCCCGGAACGTCTGCAATGGTGAAGCGGACATCGCCGGACTGGACAACACCCAGGTTCGGGATCAACGTGGTGAAGGGGTAGTCGGCGATCTTGGGCCGCGCGGCGGACATGGCCGCGATCAGGCTGGATTTGCCGGCAGAGGGGAAACCAACAAGCGCGATGTCGGCGATGGACTTCAGTTCCAGCACAACGTCACGGGCGTCACCCTCGATGCCCAGCAGGGCGAAGCCCGGGGCACGGCGCTTCTGCGAGGACAGCGAAGCGTTACCCAGGCCGCCCTGGCCGCCGGCGGCCGCCACGTATTCTGCGCCTTCGCCGACCAGGTCTGCCAGGACGGTGCCGTCCTTGGATTTGACCACGGTGCCGTCGGGCACGGGCAGGATGAGGGTCTCGCCATTCTTGCCGCCGCGCCAGTCGCCCATGCCGGACCCGCCGTTGGTGGCGTGGCGGTGCGGGGAGTGGTGGTAGTCGAGCAGGGTAGTGGTCTGGTGGTCAACGCGCAGGATGACGTTGCCGCCGTCGCCGCCGTTGCCGCCGTCGGGTCCGCCCAGTGGGATGAACTTCTCCCGGTGGACGGAGACACAGCCGTGGCCGCCGGTACCGCCGGATACGTGCAGTACTACCCGGTCTACAAAGCTCGCCACGTGGATCTCCTCAGTGCTGTTTCCTGGACGCCCAAGGGCGCCAAGACGATTGTAATGCGGTTAAAAGAATAGTGGAGCGGACCAAATGGCCCGCTCCACCGTTTCAGAACTATTTGTTACTCTGCAGCTGCAGCAGCAACGATGTTGACTACGCGGCGACCGCGGCGGGTACCGAACTGGACGGCTCCCGGAGCCAGTGCGAACAGTGTGTCGTCGCCGCCACGGCCAACGCCGGCGCCCGGGTGGAAGTGGGTGCCACGCTGGCGGACGATGATCTCCCCTGCGGAAACTACCTGGCCGCCGAAGCGCTTGACGCCGAGGTACTGGGCGTTGGAGTCACGACCGTTGCGAGTGGAACTCGCGCCTTTTTTATGTGCCATTTGAAATGCCTGCCTTTAAAATTCTGGGGAATCTGCTGAAGAACCTGAACAGTAACGAAGAGTTACTTGATACCCGTGATCTTGACCTTGGTCAATTCCTGACGGTGACCCTGGCGCTTCTTGTAACCGGTCTTGTTCTTGAACTTCTGGATGACGATCTTCGGACCACGGAGGTCTTCGAGGATCTCAGCCGTAACCGTTACCTTGGCCAGGTCCGCAGCAGCAGAGGTGACTTTGTCACCGTCTACCAGGAGCAGTGCGGGCAACTCAAAAGTGCTGCCGGCTCCACCGGGGACGCGGTTCAGGGTAACGAAGTCTCCAACGGAAACCTTCTCTTGGCGGCCGCCTGCGCGGACAATCGCGTACACCACTTGGGAACTCACTTCTCTCGACGTTTATTACTAAATTTGCGTGCTGAACCCGATTCCATAATTGGCTGGGTTCTCGCTGTGCCTCAACGCCGTGGGGTCGTAACCCAAGTGTTGGCGTAAGCACCGAAGATCTAGAATACGCTAATTTTGCCTTCGGCCGCAAATGAGGCTGGTTACGGTCGGTTGTCTGTGATAGGACCCACAAGCAGGTACTGCACTGACAATCCAAAACCGTGCCTGACTATCGTACAGGCCACACGGACCCCAAACTGTCAGGAATGAATTCGCGGCGCGTCGAAGAATTCCACTTCGAACCGGGAGGACTGCCTGAACGCCACCAGCATCGCCGCCCGTTCATCCGCGGAAGCGCTCCGGCCGGCGTCGTCAGCCAAGGCGATGGCGTCACGGGTGGCCTGCGCGAAGTCCTCGTCAGCATAGGCACGCAGCCAGTCGGCATAAGGGTGCGCTGCAGGGGAACCGGCAGCCAGGAACTCCGCGTGGAGCGTCTGCCCCACCTCGGCGTACAACCAGAAGCACGGCAGCACCGCCGCCACGAGGACCGCGTAGCTGCCGGAGGCCGAGGCCGCCAGCAGGTGGTCCACGTAGGACTTGGTGACAGGTCCAAGGGCAGAGTCCACTGTCCTGGTGCTCAGCCACGTGCGGTGCAGTTCGGATTCGACTTCAAGGCATTGCCGGGCCGACTTTGCCCAGAACGTCTGCGCGGCTTCCGTGGGCGCCAGCGCGCTGGCCCGGGCCAGGACACGCGAATAACCGTTGAGGTAGATGGCATCCTGAGCGAGGTAATAGGCGAACTGCTCCTCAGACAACGTGCCGGCCGCCAGGCCGCGGATGAAATCCAGCCCGTAGATGGCTTCAAGGTCGGGCTCCGACGCCCGGCGCAGCGTCTCTGCGAATTCGCCGGCTGCCGGAACCTGCTGCAGGTGGTGGAAGTGGTTGATGGGGCCGTTGCCCCCGCCCACCTCAAGCTGGTCAGAGGCCTGCAGCGCGCCAACGAGCCAGGGCTTAACCTTCCGCAATGCGGCTTCCCAGTCCCCCAGCCTGGCCTGGGCCGTAGCCATCGCCGACGACAACGAGCAGCCGGTGCCGTGGCTGTTGCGGGTGGGGATCCTATCCCCGCTTACTTCCACCACCTCCCGGGTGAGCAGACCGGCGGCGTTGACCAGGGCATCCGGGCACGCACCGCCGTCGAGATGGCCGCCCTTGACCAGGACGGTGGCGCCGGTCGCGGCGGACAACCGCTGCCCTTGCCGGAGCGCATCAGGCCAGTCCCGCGCCTGCGGCTCCCCCACCAGGATGGCCAGTTCGGCCAGGTTGGGGGTGATCAGGTCCGCGAGCGGGAGCAGTTCCCGCAGGGCCGCCTCGGCAGACTCCTGCAGCAGCCGGTCTCCGCTGGTGGCCACCATCACCGGATCAAGAACGACGACGGCGGGACGCACCTTTTCCAGCCAGTCCCGGACCACGCCAATCACCGCGGCGTCGCCCAGCATGCCGATCTTGACCGCATCGATGGTGATGTCGTCGCTGATGGCCTCGAGCTGCTGGCCCAGAAAGGACGCCGGCGGGACGTGAACCGCCCGGACCCCCTGCGTGTTTTGGACTGTCAGGGCGGTGATGGCCGCCATGCCATAGCCGCCAAGAGCCGCAATGCTCTTGAGATCGGCCTGGATGCCCGCGCCACCTGACGGGTCCGATCCGGCAATGGACAGCACCCGCGGAACGTCACGCAGCACCTGCACCGCAGAAGAGCGGACTGGTGCGGGCCGGACGGCAGCGGGGTTTGCCGGGGTTTCCGGCAGAGCCGCCAGGGGCGTTGCAGGAGGAAGGACGGAAGTTGAAGCCAAAGGAGACATCCCTTCGCCGGTGCTAGCCGGACAGGTTCAACGGGTGTGGATCTCAGCCGGCTCTCTGCGCGGCACCCCGTGTCAGTCACCAGCCTAGCGTTCCTCAGGACTTAACGCCGGACGCCCGGACGCAGCCCGTAATTCACGGGTACGTCCGGGCGCCGGTGTAGTGGCTTGCCCTGCTGTTTGGTCAGAGCTCCGAGGCCGGAACCCCTACGCCCAGGATGATGGGCGCGTTGGTGGCCGCCGGCTTCTCAGCCACAGGAGCCTTGCCGGGCTCAGGGGCCTTGGCGGCGTGGGTGTGTCCGGCGGCAGCCGCCGGAGCGGCTTCGTGATGCTCCACGGACGTGGCGTTGGCTGCGCCCTGGGCACGGCTGGCGCTCCGGTTCCGCCGGGGACGGCGGGCGCGGGGCTCCTCGGTGTGGTCCGAGTAATCCTTCTCCCCCACAGCGGGCTGCTGCTGACGGGCAGGTGCGGCCGGCTGACTTTCAGTCGCCTGGACTGCCGACGGCGTACTCTCCGCTACCGGGGCCGGCTCGCCAAGGTGGGCGAAGGCCGCCGCGAGGCGGTCAAGCGTCAGGGCAGGTGCGTGCGGCTGGTCCCCGTGGTGCTGCACGAACGGCAGTACCACCTGCTCGCCGCCGAACGTCAGCACCGCGGCGGGGCGGCCGTTGGAGTCCGTCTCGGCCCGCTCAGCCGGAGCCGGCACCGCAGGGGTCTGGCCCGCGGCGGCTGATGCGTGAGCCCTTTCGTCGTCGTGCATGTGCGCAGCGTGGGCTGCGGCCGCAATGTTCGCAAGCGCTGCCCGTGTGGCCTCCGCCTTGGCATGGCGTTCGGCGTCAGTGGGTTCCGGATGGACCGTGTGGATCTGCACCGGCGCTGCCGGTGCCGTTTCCAGCGGCTGGCCGCCACGTCCGCGGCGGCGCTTCCGGTCAGTGCGGCCACCCGGCTGGCTGTCCGTGCGCTGGCTGTCCGTGCGCATGGTGTCCGTGCGCTGGCTGTCCGTGCGCTGATCGTTGATGCGGGGTTCCTGCCGGCTGTCCACCCGCTGCACATGGTGCTCAGCGGCTACGGTGTTGGCGCGGCGGTGCTCCACGGGGTCGTCGTGGGTGACGATTCCGCGGCCTGCACAGGTTTCACACTGCTCCCCGAAGACTTCCAGGAGTCCAGTGCCCATGCGCTTTCGCGTCATCTGCACAAGGCCCAGCGAGGTCACTTCAGCAACCTGGTGCTTCGTCCGGTCGCGGCCCAGGCACTCCACCATGCGGCGGAGGACCAGGTCGCGGTTGGATTCGAGGACCATGTCGATGAAGTCGATGACGATGATGCCGCCGATGTCGCGGAGCCGGAGCTGCCGGACCACTTCTTCAGCTGCCTCCAGGTTGTTCTTGGTTACGGTTTCCTCGAGGTTGCCGCCGCTGCCGGTGAACTTGCCGGTGTTGACGTCCACCACGGTCATGGCTTCGGTGCGGTCGATGACCAGCGAACCGCCCGAAGGCAGGAAGACCTTGCGTTCCAGGGCCTTGTGGATCTGCTCATCAATCCGCCACGCGGCGAAGATGTCCTGGTCCTTGGTCCACTTTTCCAGGCGGCCCACGAGATCCGGGGCAACGTAGGTGACGTAGGCCTCGATGGTGTCCCAGGCCTCTTCACCGGAGACGATCAGCTTGGAGAAATCCTCGTTGAAGACGTCACGGACCACCTTGATGGTGAGGTCAGGTTCGCCGTAGAGGAGCTCCGGGGCGAGGATCTTGGTGGACGTGGACTGGCTTTCGATGCCCTCCCACTGCGCGCGCAGCCGGTTGATGTCGTGCGTGAGCTCCTCTTCCGAGGCGCCTTCGGCAGCGGTGCGGACGATGACGCCTGCGTGCTCCGGGAGGCGGTCCTTGAGGATGCGCTTGAGACGGTTGCGTTCGACGTCGGGCAGTTTGCGGGAGATGCCGGTCATGGAGCCGCCGGGCACATAGACGAGGTAGCGGCCGGGGAGCGAGATCTGGCTGGTCAGGCGTGCACCCTTGTGGCCCACGGGATCCTTGGTGACCTGGACCAGGACGGTGTCGCCGGACTTAAGCGCGTTTTCGATCCGGCGCTGCTTGCCTTCGAGGTTAACGGCTTCCCAGTTCACTTCACCGGCGTACAGGACGGCGTTGCGGCCGCGTCCGATGTCAACAAATGCGGCTTCCATGGACGGCAGGACGTTCTGCACCTTGCCGAGGTAGACGTTGCCGATCAGGGAGTCCTGCTGGGTCTTGGAGACAAAGTGCTCGGCCAGGACGCCGTCTTCGAGGACGCCGATCTGGATTCTGTCGTCGCGCTGGCGGACGATCATCTGCCGGTCGACTGATTCACGGCGGGCCAGGAACTCGGCCTCGGTGATGACGGTGCGGCGGCGGCCGGTATCGCGGGATTCGCGGCGGCGCTGCTTCTTGGCTTCCAGGCGGGTGGAACCCTTGACGGACGTGACGCGGTTGTTGACCGGCGCTTCAGTGGCGGCGCGCGGCGCGCGGACGCGGGTCACCGTGTTGGGCGGGTCGTCGCCTTCTCCGCCGGTCAGTTCCAGATCCTGGTCCCCACGGCGGCGACGGCGACGACGACGGGACGTCACGCCCTCATCGGCCTGCCCGGCAGATTCATCATCAGCTTCTTCGGCAGCTGCGCCGTCGTCGCCTTCGTTATCGCCGTCAGCATCACTTTCGCCGGTGCGGCTGCGTCCCCGGCGACCACGGCTGCGGCGCCTGCGGCGGCCGTTGGCGTCGTCCGCTTCGCCGTCTTCGGCGTCGTCCTCTTCCGGCTCCTCAACCACGGCGGCGGCCGGTGCGGGGCGGACCACGGTGCTCAGGTCAGGGGCCTGGAAAAGCACCGACGTGGTGGACGCCGGCTCAAGGAACAGTGAGCTGAACGGGCTGGCAGGCTCGGCAGCAGCCGGTTCTTCAGCCGGCGCGGCGGCAGCCTTGGCGGGGGCGGCGGCGGTTACTGCGGGCGCGGCGGCCTCCGCAGCTGCGGCTTCCTCTGCTTTCGGGGCCGGTATTACTGCAGCTTCGGCGGCTGCCTGCTCCTCGGGAGCTGTTTGTTCCACGGCCGCGGGGGCGACGTCGGGGGCCGAAGTCTTGCGCGTGGCCACGCGGCGGCGGCGGACAGGCTTGGTCTCCGCTGCAGCCTCAGGGGCTGCGGCTTCGGCCGCGGGTTCGACGGCGGCAGGCTCTACGACGGTCTCGGTAACAACGGCGGCAGGTGCCTCCAGAACCTCAGCAGCGAAAGCCGGCAACGGCTCGGCGGTGTCCACCTTCTTGCGTGCGCGGGTCCGGCGAACCGGCGCCTTGGGCTCCGGCGCGACGTCCCAGCTGCCGGGCCTGCGGCGTCTGCCGCAGGCTCAGCCGCGGCCACAGTGTCAGTCACAGGCGCGGCCGCTGCGGCCTTTGGCACTGCCTTCCGTCGCGTCCGGGTGACCTTCTTGGGCGCTTCCGCAGCCTCAACGGCTTCATCATTAACGGCTGGTGCTTGTTCATTTTCCATATGTGGCAACACTCCTGCCCTGACGTACCGCCACATCCGGCACCCATTGGGGCACATATTGTCAAAACCCTCGGGCGTTGACAGAAGTCAAGTGGATACTCCCAGGTTCGCACCGGCAGAGGGGTGCGGCAGCCCGTGGGAGCCGTCGGCTGTGTCCTGAAACCCGTTGTTCTACACGCCACAACCAGGTGCCGACCAATGGAATTGCGGGAGGCCGGATCAGAGAATCCGAAGCCTGCCCTGCTCATCATTGGCGGTCTTGAAACAAGCCACCGGACCGGAGTCCGAATGTGGGTCGGCCTCCAGCCATGTTCATTCTCTCACACCCGGGCCGAAAGACGGCGGAAGCAAGGGCAACGGATCACTACGTGCGGGCCGCCACTGAATGCTGCTTCCAGCCACCGGCGTTACAATCGGGGCAAGGAGCACCCGAAGCAAAGGACGCCACACACCATGCCCAGCATTTCCTCCCACGGCACCGAGACGCCGGCGTCTTCCCCTGCGGCGGAGCCGTTGCCCGCCACGCCCGGGACTGTGCCGCCGATGGCACGTAACCGGCCGTTCGGCTGGCTGATGGTCATCACCGGCGCCGTCGGCTGGCTGGCCTCGGGATCACTGGTCCTGGAAAAGCTCGCCCTCCTCAAGGATCCCAATCACGTTACGGCCTGCGACGTTAACCCGTGGATTTCCTGCGGCCAGGTCATGCAGACGTGGCAGAGTTCCGCGTTCGGGTTCCCCAACATGTTTATCGGCATCGTGGCGTTCGCCGTCATCATCACTGTGGGCATGGCCCTGCTGTCCGGTGCCACGTTCGCCCGCTGGTACTGGGCAGGGCTGCAGGCGGGCGTCACGCTCGGCTTCGCGTTTGTGGTCTGGCTCTGGTCACAGGCGCTGTACGACATCCACGTCCTGTGCCCGTTCTGCATGATCGTGTGGGCCGCGATGATCCCGCTCTTCGTGTGGGTGACCATCCGCAACGTCGTCCATGGCATCATCCCCGTCCCGTCAGGTGCGGCACGCGTGCTGGGCGAATCGGGCTGGATCATCACCGCGTTGCTGTACGTGGCAGTCATCGCCAGCATCTTCTTTGCGTTCATCCAGGTGTTTGCCGGAACCTCAGGCTTCTAAAGCGGGCTCCGGAAGACGCACAAAGGGCGCGAACCGGCACGTAAATACGTGCCGGTTCGCGCCTTTACTTGGTGGGTGCGGGACTTAGTCCTGGAACCAGATCTTGATTTCGCGCTCGGCCGAGTCCACGGAGTCGGAGCCGTGGACCAGGTTCTGCTGGACCTTCAGGCCCCAGTCGCGGCCGAAGTCGCCACGGATGGTGCCGGGGGCGGCAGTGGTGGGGTCGGTGGTGCCGGCCAGGGACCGGAAGCCTTCAATGACGCGGTGGCCTTCGAAGATCGCGGCCACAACCGGTCCGCTGAGCATAAATTCGACGAGGGGCTCGTAGAACGGCTTTCCCACGTGCTCTTCGTAGTGCTGCTCCAACAGTTCCCGGCTGGCGTCAACCTTCTTCAGTTCGGCGAGGGTGTAGCCCTTGGCCTCAATGCGGCCCAGGATGGTGCCGCTGAGGTTGCGGGCAACGCCGTCGGGCTTGATCAGTACCAGGGTGCGCTCGATGGTCATGGCTGCTCCAAATGCGTGAGGGGGTGGGTTTCGGAACAATTCTACGAGGCTTCCGGGGAGTCCCCGTGCGAGGCGTTCCAGTCGGCCTGTTCCCGTTCGCGCTTGGTGGCCTCGGAATCGATCCTGATGCCGGTGCGGATTCCGTGCCACCAGGCCAGGCCGAACAGCGCGCCGACCAGGAACATCATGGGCTCAATAATGCCCGTCAGGATCAGCACAATCTGCAGGATCCAGCCCAGCCCTACCCCCCAAGGTTTGGACAGCACAGCGCAGGCAAGGACCATCACGACGCTTAGCGCGATGCCGATCCCCAGGATCACCGCCGGCGGAAACTCACCGCGTTTGAGTCCAAAGACTGCCAGCGTTGCGAAGAACACCACAAACGCCTCAAGCAGCAGGACTGTGGAGGCAAACATCACCTTGGTGGACCGGCGCTTCTTGGGCATTCCCGGGCGCCATTCACGCTGGGCTTTGGTCAGCTTGGCCACGGCTAGGCCTCCGTCTTTCCGAGCAGGATCCGGGCTTCCGCCACCAGGGTGATGGACCCCGTGACCAGGACGCCGCCGGAGAGATCATCGTTGGCTTCGGCGCGTTCCACGGCCCATTCGAGGGCGTCGTCGAGTTTTTCCGCGATGTGGATGTTGTCTTCCCCGAAGCCCATTTCCACGGCCAGTTCGGCCAGTTCGGCCGCCGGCACTGCCCGTGGCGAGTTGGACTGGGTGAAGCAATATTCCTGGGCGATGTCGCCCAGGGACTCCTTGAGCTGGCGCAGGATCTCTTCGGCATCCTTTTCCTTCAGGACTCCGACCACCGGTACCAGCCGCGTGAAAGTGAAGGCCTCCTGGATGGCCTCGGCCGAGACCCTGATACCTTCCGGGTTGTGGGCCGCGTCCACGATGATGGTGGGCGCCGTCCGGACAACCTCAAGCCGGCCGGGGGACGTGACAGACGCGAAGGCTTCCTGCAGCACCTCGGCGTCAAGTTCCTTTTCGCCGCCGAAGAAGGCCTCGAGGGCTGCCACGGCCACTGCCGCGTTCTGGGCCTGGTGCGCGCCGTGCAGCGGCAGCAGCAGTTCCGGGTACCGGCCGGCGATGCCTTGGATGCTCACCACCTGGCCGCCCACGGCAACCGTCCGGGATTCGACGCCGAACTCCACGCCTTCAAACCGGAACGGGACTGCCACTTCCTTGGCTTTCTCGAGCAGCACCTGGGCAGCGTCAACGGGCTGCGAGGCACTGATGAGGTAGCCGCCGGGCTTGATGATGCCGGCCTTCTCGTAGGCAATGTCCTCGGTGGTATCGCCCAGCAGGTCGGTGTGGTCCAGCGAGATGGGGGTGACCACCGAAACCAGGCCGTCGCCCACATTGGTGGCATCGGTGATGCCGCCCAGGCCCACCTCGATCACGGCCACGTTGACGGGCTGGTCCGCGAAGATCGCGAAGCCCAGGATGGTCAGGCACTCGAAGTACGTGAGCCGTGGCTCCCCCGCCGCGGTGAGTTCGTCGTCGACGATCTGCAGGTACGGGCGGATCTCGTCCCAGATCCGGACGAACGTTTCGTCAGAGACGGGGTGGCCGTCGATGCTGATCCGCTCGGTGACCTTGGACAGGTGCGGGCTGGTGTAGCGGCCGGTGCTCAGGCCGTACGCGCGCAGCCCGGCCTCAATCATCCGGGCGGTGGAGGTCTTGCCGTTGGTGCCGGTCACATGGATGATCGGGAACGCCTTGTTGGGCTCCCCCAGTACATCCATCGCCCGGAACAGCGGCGCGAGACGCGGCTCCATCTTGTTTTCCGGTGCACGCCCCAGCAGCTCGGCGTAGACACTTTCCACGGAGAATTCGTCAGTCATGGCTCAGGCCTCTGCTTTTTCGACGAACACACTGTCTACACCTGCGGCGACCAGCACCGCTTGCGAATTGTTAAGTGAAGTTCGCTCGGATTTGAACACAAGACTCACTGAAAGGGTCTCCTTCGAAATCAAGTCACGATGCATCTCCAATTGAGCTGCCGCTTCGGGTGTCGCGCGAATGACCGTGTTGATGCGATCGCTCACATTCAGCTGTTCTTCCTTCCGTGCCTGCTGAATAGCCCGAATAACGTCACGTGCAAGCCCTTCGGCCTCAAGTTCCGGCGTGACCTCGGTGTTGAGCACTACGAAGCCGCCGCCCGGCAGGACAGCTACTGCTGTTCTTGCCACGGCAGTACCGCCCTCTGACCCTGCCACCACTGTCTCCAGCGTGTATTCCTGGGGTTCCAGTTCCAGGCCGCCGGCGGTGACCAACCCAGCATCAGAAACCGACCAGTCACGGGACTTGGCGCCCTTGATGGCCTGCTGGACGTTTTTGCCCAGGCGCGGTCCCGCGGCGCGGGCGTTGACCACGAGCTTTTGCTCGATGCCGAACTCCTCCGGGGAGGCGCTCTCGGCGTCGAGCAGGCGCACGGAACGGATGTTCAGTTCATCGGCGACGACGGCGGCGAAGCCTTCCAGCGCATCCGCGCCGGGTGCCACCACAGTCAGCTCCTGCAGCGGCAGGCGGACGCGAAGGTTGGCGGCCTTGCGGAGCGAGGAACCGGTGGAGCAGATCTGCTGCACGCGGTCCATCGCTTCCACCAGCGAAGCGTTGGCCGGGAACAGCTCAGCGTCCGGCCAGTCGGCCAAGTGCACGGAACGGCCGCCGGTGAGGCCGCGCCAGATCTCCTCGGAGACCAGCGGCAACAGCGAGGCGGCCACGCGGGACACGGTTTCGAGCGCCGTGTAGAGCGCGTCGAAGGCGTCAGCGCTCTCGTCAAAGAAGCGCTGGCGGCTTCGGCGGACGTACCAGTTGGTGAGCATGTCCAGGTAGCTGCGGAGCTCATCGCAGGCGCCGGAGATGTCGTAGCTGTCCAGCTGCGCAGTGACGTTGCGGACCAGGTCGCCAGTGTTAGCCAGCAGGTACTGGTCCAAGGTGTCCTGGTAACCGTCGTAACGCAGCTTCGCGTCGTAACCCCGCGCTGTTCCACCGGCTGCGCCCGCGGCGTTCGTGTACAGCGTGAAGAAGCTGTACACGTTCCACAGCGGCAGGATGACCTGGCGGACGCCGTCGCGGATTCCCTGTTCGGTGACCACCAGGTTGCCGCCGCGCAGGATGGGGCTGGACATCAGGAACCAGCGCATGGCGTCGGAACCGTCGCGGTCCAGGACCTCGGACACGTCCGGGTAGTTGCGCAGGCTCTTGGACATCTTCTGCCCGTCGGAGCCCAGCACGATGCCGTGGCTGATGACGTTCCGGAAGGCCGGGCGGTCAAACAGCGCCGTGGACAGGATGTGCAGCATGTAGAACCAGCCGCGGGTCTGCCCGATGTACTCCACGATGAAGTCCGCCGGGTTGTGTGTGTCGAACCAGGCTTCGTTCTGGAAC
Source organism: Pseudarthrobacter psychrotolerans (assembly GCF_009911795.1). NCBI lineage: Bacteria > Bacillati > Actinomycetota > Actinomycetes > Micrococcales > Micrococcaceae > Pseudarthrobacter > Pseudarthrobacter psychrotolerans. The sequence goes on from NZ_CP047898.1 coordinate 1,269,288, forward strand.
GGGTAGTGCACTTGGCCGTAGGGCATGGAGCCGGAGTCGAACCAGACGTCCAGGACGTCCTCCACGCGGCGCATCACGGACTGGCCCTCTTCGGGGGTCCGGGGATCGTCCGGGTTGGGCCGGGTCAGTTCGTCGATGAACGGGCGGTGCAGGTCGACCTGGCCGGCCTTGTTCAGTGGAAGGCGGCCGAAGTCGGCCTCGATTTCGGCCAGGGAACCGTAGACATCCGTCCGCGGGTATTCCGGGTCGCTGGACTGCCACACGGGGATGGGGCTGCCCCAGTAGCGGTTGCGGCTGATGGACCAGTCGCGGGCGTTGGCCAGCCACTTGCCGAACTGGCCGTCCTTGACGTTCCCGGGGATCCAGTTGATCTCCTGGTTCAGTTCGGACATGCGGTCCTTGATCTTGGTGACTTCCACATACCAGGACGAAACAGCGCGGTAGATCAGGGGGTTGCGGCAGCGCCAGCAGTGCGGGTAGCTGTGCTCGTAGCTTGCCTGGCGGACCAGCCGGCCTTGCGCGCGCAGCACCTGGGTGATGGGCTTGTTGGCCTCGAACACCTGCAGGCCCACGATGTCGTGCAGGTCGCCGTGGCTGAACAGCGGCAGGAACTTGGCGCCTTCATCGACGGACAGGACTACCGGGATGCCGGCCTCTTCACAGACCTTCTGGTCGTCTTCACCGTAGGCGGGCGCCTGGTGGACGATGCCGGTGCCATCGGTGGTGGTGACGTAGTCGGCCACGAGGAAACGCCAGGCGTTCTGGGTCCCGTACTTTTCGTCGTCGCGGAAGTCGTTCCACAGCGGCTGGTACGCCAGGCCCGCAAGTTCCGCACCGGTGTGGGTTGACGTCACGGCGGCCTCGGCGGAATCCACATCCTCATAGCCCAGGTCCTTGGCGTACGCGGCCAGCAGGTCAGCGGCGAGGAGGAAGCTTCCGGTAACCGGGGCGTCCGGCGAGGCGGCCTTGACGCCGCTGGGTCCGGCGGGCAGCACGGCGTAGGTGATGGAAGGCCCGACGGCGAGCGCGAGGTTGGTGGGCAGCGTCCAGGGCGTGGTGGTCCAGGCGAGCGCCAGCACGCCGGCGAGCTGCTTCGACAGCTCCGTCTCCCCTGCTGAGATGGGGAACGTCACCGTAACTGTCTGATCCTGGCGGTTCTTGTAGACGTCGTCGTCCATGCGCAGTTCATGGTTCGACAGCGGCGTTTCGTCCTTCCAGCAGTACGGCAGCACGCGGTAGCCGTTGTATGTCAGGCCTTTTTCGTGCAGCTGCTTGAAGGCCCACAGGACCGACTCCATGTATTCGACGTTGAGCGTCTTGTAGTCGTTCTCGAAGTCCACCCAGCGGGCCTGGCGGGTGACGTAGCTCTTCCATTCATCGGCGTACTTCATCACGGAGGCACGGCAGGCGGCGTTAAACTTGTCGATGCCCATGGTCTCGATCTGGGTCTTGTCCGTCATGCCCAGCTGCTTCATGGCTTCCAGCTCAGCCGGCAGGCCGTGGGTGTCCCAGCCGAAGCGGCGTTCCACGCGGCGGCCGCGCTGGGTCTGGTACCGGCCCACGAGGTCCTTGGCGTACCCGGTCAGGAGGTGGCCGTAGTGCGGCAGGCCGTTGGCGAAGGGAGGACCGTCGTAGAAGACGAATTCGTTGCTGCCGGGCTGCCCGCCGGGGGCGTCGGCGCTGCGCTGGTCGATGCTGGCCTGGAAGGTGCCGTCCTGGTCCCAGTACTTCAGGATGCGCTCTTCGATCTCCGGGAACTTCACGGAGTGGGAGACACCAGCGGCAGCGCCGCTCGAAACGGTAGCCGAAGGGGAGGCTGAGGCTTTGGGGTAATACGTCATTCTCGACATCCTGGGTTGAGCTGGTGAACCATTCAGCCGCTGCTGACTGGTTCCGTTCAGGATGCGAGGACGGCTCGTGTGCTGTCCTGGGACTGCACGCTGACCGCGGTACCACCTCACTTACCGGCACTCCACCACGCTCCGTGGAGAGCTGTTGTTGCGCCGGCCGCTCATTACTGCTGTGACGGGCTTACCCGTCCGGTTCTACTGACACAGGAGTCCAGGTAACAGGACTGCCGGCGTTTTCTTCCGGAAGCTCACCGGTGATGGCCGGGTCAAAGCTGCTACTCGATTCTACCCGGAAAATTACACCAAACTGCACCCGGATGAGTGCAGTTTGGCGCATTGTTCGACCCTAGTGTCCAGGCTGGAGCTCGAAGCGGTGCGGCAGCTTCATGCCGGACTCGGCCATCACCTCGCGAAGACGGTCCGGATAGTCGGTGATGAGGCCGTCGACGCCGGCTCCGATCAGTGCGCGCATGGTGGGCTTATCGTCGACAGTCCACGGGATGACCTGCATCCCGGCGGCGTGCGCACGCTCCACCATGTCCGCGGTGACGTAGGGGACGTAGCCGGGGTCAGTGACTTGTCCGTTTTGCGGCGTGCCATGCACAGGCGAGACGGCGTCGAAACCCAGGGAGGACGCCGCCGCAATGAGGTCTCCGCCGAAGTCGTCCGCGTCAATACCGCCAAGCCACGGTGAGCTGCCCGGCTGGCCGGCCTGCAGGAAGTCCTTGTTGGTCAGGGCCACCGTCCGGATCTGGGGATCGCGCTCCTGGACGAGGCGCAATGAGCCCCAATCGAAGCTCTCGATCGAGACGCGGCCCTGCATGTGGGCGGCCTTGATTTCGCGGAGCGCGACGTCGACGAACTGCTCGCGAGGGGCGGTCTCCTGCGGGGCACCCGCTTCCACCTTGGTCTCGATGTTGAACTTGACTTGGCTGGCCCGGTAGGAGTCCGCCAGGGCGAACACCTCGGCGAGCGTGGGCATCTTGGCGCCCGGCGAGGCCTGCTGGCCCGGGAACTGCGGCAGCGTGAGGCTGCCGCAGTCCAGGCTACGGACCTGTTCGAACGTCAGATCCTTGATGTATTTACCCACGTAGGGGAACTGGGGGTCGTTCGGCGTCACTGGGGCCGTGTCCAGGCACTTCTTGTCGCTGATCTTGCGGTCGTGCGTAATGACCTCGCGACCGTCCTTGGTGATCTGGAGATCCAGCTCAAGGGTGGACACTCCGGTCTCGATGCCTTTGGCGAAGGAGGCCAGCGTCGACTCGACGGTGAGGCCGATCCCTCCGCGGTGGGCTTCAAGATCGAAATGATTGTCCTGACTGTCCTGGCTGTTGTGGCCGGGGCCGTCGGCGTTGGTGCTCGCGGCATGGGCCTGGGCCGAGGTGGCGAGCAGCAAGGCTGCGCTGAGTACGGCAGCGCCGAGCTTCGTCGGGGTTCGCATGGGAAGGGTCTCCACTCTGGTGGTGTGCAGTCGAACAAGCCACCATTGCCGTCCCGGGCCAACAGCGGACCACACGGGCCTGATGGGCGCGCCACGCGGAGGTGAACGTCATTCGTCGCCGCAGCTCGAACTCCCTCAGCCTGGGCGGGCGTAACCCGGGTCCACTGTCTGGAATCGTGCGCATGACCGTCCCACTCCGGGTCCGAGCCGCCACGTGACGCGTGCGGCCTTCAGCTGGCGGGTGCTGGCCCTGCTGGCGGCCGCCCCAGTGGCAGCACTGTCCATATTCCGCGCCGTACCCGCAGCGTGGCCCACGCTCGTGGTGCAGTCCCTGGCCTTCACACCGTGGCTGGTACTGCCGGCGGCCGCGGGACTGCTGTTCGCCGTGCTGGGCCGGCGCGGGTGGCTGGTCGTGGCGGCAACGCGGACGCTGCCGAGAGTGTCAGTCTGGTCCGGGACAACGGCATCGGGCTGCTGACCATCCAGGAATAGACGCCGGCGTTGGAAGACCGGCTGGCGGCCGAGGGTCTTGCGGCCCTGCTTCCGAACCCGATCAGCCACCCGGTGAACGGCGCCGCCGGCAGCGCGTTTACTCAAGCCACCCGATGCAGCAACCGGGCGCCTTGCCGGATTCCCAGTTCCAGATGACGACGGTCCGCCTCACCCTGGGCGCCGGCGGCGCCGATCCTGGCGCACTGGACGCCGGCGGGCGGCAAATGGTGGATGTGGCAACAGCGGACGGCTCGCGGCTAGTGCCCACCCGGCCGATGGATGGGCAACTGCTTCCCGGCATCACCATCGACCACCTGGTCACCAGCCCCGGACTGGCCAGCTCAGGCTACGAAGTCCATCGGGTGCCGGGCACGGACCGCGCCGCCGTCCTGACAACCCTGGCTATCCCCGCCGGCTGACCAGCTCCGGCAGATCAGGCCTTGCGGATCAGCTTGTGGGTGGCTGCCTGGGCAACGGGCCGGATCACGATCTGGTCCAGGTTGACGTGGTGCGGCGCGCTGACGGCATAGCGCACCACGTCTGCCACGTCGGCCGGCGTCAGGGGCTTCTCCACGCCCTGGTAGACCTTCGCAGCGGCGCCCTCGTCACCGAAGCGGTTGAGTGCGAACTCTTCGGTGTGGACAAGGCCGGGGGCTACCTCGATGACGCGGACGTTGTGCTCCGCCTCTTCCAGCCGGAGGGCGCCGGTCAGCGCGTGCTGGGCAAACTTGGCGGCGTTGTATCCGCCGCCGCCCTCGTAGGCCACCAGTCCGGCGGTCGATGTCAGGTTCAGGACAGTTCCTTCGCCGTTGGCACGGAGCATCGGCAGGAACGCCCGGGTGAGCTTCATGGTGCCAAGGACGTTGACCCGGAACATCCATTCCCAGTCCTCGGTGTTGGACGCGCCCACCAGGTCGGCGCCGCGAGCCCCGCCGGCGATGTTGATCAGCGTCCCCACACCGCCCGCTTCGGTGACTCGGGCAAGCAGCCGGGCGACGTCGTCGTCCTCGGTGATATCAGCGGGAATTCCGACGGCGCCTGTTTCAGCTTCCAGCGCGGCCAGCCGTTCGGCGCGGCGCGCCACAGCGAACACCGTCCAGCCTTCCGCCCGCAATGCCCGCACGGTAGCCTGGCCGATGCCCGTGCTGGCGCCGGTAACGACGGCCGCCTTGTTCTGGAGTGAATCGTTTGGTGATGCCTGGCCTGGTGCTGTCGCCTTGCGTGAATCCTCAGTCATGGCACCACCCTAACGGCAGCGCAGCTACCGGTGCTTGAGTATGAACTCGAGTAACACCCGGGCGTGGTTCACGTCAGGATCCCGCGCTCCGTAAAGGAGGGTCACCCGGCTGTTGGCGGCCGCCAGGTCCAGGAGCGTGGCAACGGCGGGGTTGTTCTCCAGCTCCTGCCGGTACTTCAGCCTGAAGTCCTCGAAGCGCTCCTTCATGTGCCCGAATTCCTGCCGCAGCGGCGCTGAAGGCGCAACGTCCTTCAGCCAGAGGTCCAACCGGGCATCGACTTTGCTGACCCCGCGGGGCCAAAGCCTGTCCACCAGAACCCGGCAGCCGTCGTCGTCCGCCGGTGCGTCATAGATGCGCTTGGTCCCAAAGCTATCCGCGGTTGTGCCCATCTCCCGCATGCTACGGCAGGCCCCGCCACCGGAACATGAAACAATTGCCAAATGGCTGAAGACACTCAGGGTACAGACACGCCCTCCACCGCCCCTATCAACGTTCCGGACAAGCCCGCCCTTGAGGGGCTCGAAGCTGCCCTCACGCAGCGCTGGCTTGCCGAAGGGACCTACAAGTTCAACCCGGACACCACCCGGGAGCAGGTCTACTCGATCGACACTCCCCCGCCTACCGCGTCGGGCTCCCTGCACGTGGGGCACATGTTCTCCTTTACGCAGACGGATGTGCTGGCCCGCTACCAGCGCATGATCGGCAAGAACGTGTTCTACCCGATGGGTTGGGACGACAACGGCCTGCCCACCGAGCGCCGCGTGCAGAACTACTACGGCGTGCGCTGCGATCCGGCCATCCCGTACGACGCCAGCTACCGCGCTCCGGTCGAGCCGGCCAAGAACCAGCGCGATTTCGACGTCGTCTCGCGCCGGAACTTCATCGAGCTGTGTGAAGAACTTGCTGTGGAGGACGAGAAGGTTTTCGAAAGCCTGTTCCAGCAGCTCGGACTTTCCGTGGACTGGCAGCTGACGTACCGGACCATCGACGACGCCTCCCGCGAAGTCTCCCAGCGCGCCTTCCTGGCCAACCTGGCAGCCGGCGACGCCTACATGGCCGAGGCGCCCACCCTGTGGGACATCACCTTCCGCACGGCCGTGGCCCAGGCGGAGCTCGAAGACCGCGAAGTTGCCGGCGCGTACTACCGCTACCCGTTCTTCACCGAAGACGGCGAAAAGATCTACGTCGAGACCACCCGTCCCGAGCTCCTGGCAGCCTGCGCCGCCCTGGTGGCAAACCCCGACGACGAGCGGTACCAGCCGCTGTTCGGCAAGAAGGTCACGTCCCCGGTCTTCGGGGTTGAGGTTGAGGTCAGGGCCCACCCGCTGGCCAAGGCTGACAAGGGCTCCGGCATCGCCATGGTGTGTACCTTCGGTGACCTCACCGACGTCACCTGGTGGCGGGAACTGCAGCTGCCCACCCGCGCCATTGTTGGCCGGGACGGGCGGATCATCGGCGAAACACCGGACTGGATCACCACCGACGCAGGCCGCACCGCCTACGAAGCCATCGCGGGCAAGACCGTTTTCAGCGCCAAGGAAGCGGTAGTGGAGCTCCTGGCCGCCGACGATCTGATCGACGGCGAACCGAAGAAGATCATGCACCCCGTGAACTTCTACGAAAAGGGCGACAAGCCCCTTGAGGTTGTCACCTCACGCCAGTGGTACTACCGCAACGGCGGCCGCGACGAAGAGCGCCGCGCACGCCTGATCGCGCGCGGCCACGAGATCGACTTCCACCCGGCTTTTATGCGGTCCCGCTACGAGAACTGGATCTCCGGGCTGAACGGCGACTGGCTCGTATCCCGCCAGCGCTTCTTCGGTGTGCCCATCCCCGTCTGGTACCCGCTGGATGCCGATGGCAACCCGCAGTACGACGCCCCGATCGTGCCTCTGGACGAGCAGCTGCCGGTTGACCCCGCGGCCGATGCCGCACCGGGTTACAACGAGGCACAGCGGGGTGTTCCCGGTGGCTTCGCCGGCGACGCCGACATCCTCGATACGTGGGCCACGTCTTCCCTGACACCGCAGATTGTGGGCGGCTGGAGCCGGGACGAGGACCTCTTTGCCAAGGTGTTCCCGTTTGACCTGCGCCCCCAGGGCCACGACATCATCCGCACCTGGCTCTTCTCCTCGGTGGTCCAGGCTGATGCGCTGCAGCACGCCGCGCCATGGAAGCATGCCGCCATCTCTGGCTGGATCCTGGACCCGGACCGGAAGAAGATGTCCAAGTCCAAGGGCAACGTGGTGGTTCCCACCGACGTGCTGGACGAATTCGGCTCTGACGCGGTCCGCTACTGGGCCACGTCCGCCAAGCTCGGCGCGGACACGGCCTACGAGATTGCGCAGATGAAGATCGGCCGCCGCCTGGCCATCAAACTGCTGAACGCCTCAAAGTTCGTCCTGAACCTGGGCGCGACGGAGAATTCAGTGGTCTCCACCGATCTCTCGGTCCTGACCAACCCCTTGGACCGCGCGGTGCTCGCCCAGCTGGCCGAGGTGGTGCGTCAGTCCACCAAGGCGTTCGAGAACTACGACTACGCCAGGGCCCTGCAGATCACCGAGAGCTTCTTCTGGCAGTTCACGGACGATTACGTGGAGCTCATCAAGGACCGCGCCTACGGTGCCGCCGGCGACGCTGAGCAGGCGTCCGTGCTGGCAGCACTTGCCACCAGTCTGGACACGCTGCTGCGCCTGTTCGCCCCGTTCCTGCCCTTCGCCACCGAAGAGGTCTGGGGCTGGTGGCGCACCGGCTCCGTGCACCGTGCCCAGTGGCCCACCGCAGTGGACGTGGACGGCGACACCACGCTGCTCGCCACCGTTGGCACGGCCCTGAGCGGTGTCCGCAAGGCGAAGTCCGAGGCCAAGGTCAAGCAGCGGACCGAGGTCCTTTCCGCCACCATCACGGCCTCGGAATCCCTGACCACACAGCTGAAGGCCGGACTTGGCGACCTGAAGGCAGCCTCGAACGCCCGCGAGCTGACCCTCGTAGCAGGCGACGGCGAACTGGCAGTCAGCGACGTTGTGCTGGCCGCTCCGGAGGAACAGCCCAAGGCCTGACCGGTTCTAGGCCCAGTTTCAGGGCTGCCCTCTTTGGGCAGCCCTGTTTTTGGGCAAAGGGGAAGCCCCATCAGCGTTTTGCCGTTGGTGGGGCTTCGACTTGTCGGCCATCCTGGTGACGTCTTTGATGGTCTGGCAGGATCCTCGGATCTTCAGGTCTTCCTACCTCGTCACTGGTAGCTTGTATCTGACTTTGCCGATGGCTGCGTCGGATACATATCACTGAATCTTTGGTTCCTGCGTCTCACTTCTTTCGAAGTGGGTAAGAACCATTGTTGTCCCGAAGGTTTGGATGCGCAAGAGCCCCGGGCGAACTACATCAGAGTAGTTCGTCCGGGGCTCTTTGCTGTCTGCGTCAGTTGAATTCGGGGCGTTCGCTGCGGCTGCGCTTGATCTCAAAGAAATGCGGGTAGGACGCGAGCGTGACGGTGGCATCCCACAGCTTGCCTGCCTGTTCGCCGCGCGGGATGCGGGTCAGCACGGGGCCGAAGAAGACAGTTCCGTTGAAGGCAACAACCGGTGTGCCCACGTCCTGGCCCACCAGCGAGATGCCCTCCTCGTGGCTGGCCCTGAGCTGGGTATCGAAGGCGTCCGTGGCGGCTACGTCTGCCAGACTGGCCGGGAGTCCGCACTCGGCCAGTGCCTTGCTGATGACAACGCCGTAGTCCTTCTCGCCGCCAAGGTGGATCAGTGTGCCCATGGCATCGTAGAGCGGTTTCACCACGTGGTCGCCGTGCTGCTCCTGGGCCGCGATGATGACCCGGACCGGGCCCCATGCCTTGTCCATGGCTTCGCGGTAGCCGGCGTCGAGTTCGCGCCCCTCGTTGAGGACGGCCAGGCTCATCACATGCCACACCGTTTCGATATCGCGGACGGCCTCTACCTCACCGATCCAGCGTGAGGTGATCCAGGCGAACGGGCACAGCGGATCGAACCAGAAGTCGGCCTGGTTGATGGTTATTTCAGTCATGCGTGAGTCCTCTGGTTCCTGGGCGTGCGGGGATGGAAGGTGGAAGTGTCAGGCGGCGTGGCGGACGCGTCAGGCGGACTTGCGTCGCTTGGTCACATGCGGAATGAGGGTGGGCTCTGCCTTGCTGAGGACAACGTCAGCGGTGATGACCACGCTGGCCACGTCTTCGCGGCTGGGGAGGTCGAACATGACCGGGAGCAGCACTTCCTCCATGATGGCGCGGAGGCCGCGGGCACCGGTGCCACGCTCAAGGGCCTGGTCGGCGATGGCGTTGAGGGCATCGTCATCGAAGACGAGTTCCACGCCGTCGATCTGGAACATCTTCTGGTACTGCTTGACCAGCGCGTTCTTCGGCGTGGAGAGGATCTGGATGAGGGCGTCGCGGTCCAGGCTGGAGACCGTGGTGATCACCGGCAGGCGGCCGATGAATTCCGGGATAAGACCGAATTTCAGGAGGTCCTCGGGCATCACTTCGCCGTAGGAGTCCACCTTGTTGCTGGCGTCGTTGAGCGGGGCGCCGAAGCCGATTCCCTTGCGCCCGGAACGCGAACCGATGATCTCTTCCAGCCCTGCAAAGGCGCCCGCTACGATAAACAGCACGTTGGTGGTGTCGATCTGGATGAATTCCTGGTGGGGGTGCTTGCGTCCGCCCTGGGGCGGAACGGAGGCCACTGTTCCTTCGAGGATCTTCAGGAGGGCCTGCTGCACGCCCTCACCGGAGACGTCCCGGGTGATGGAGGGGTTCTCGCTCTTACGCGAAATCTTGTCGATTTCGTCAATGTAGATGATGCCCTGCTCGGCCTTCTTGACGTCGTAATCCGCCGACTGGATGAGCTTGAGGAGAATGTTCTCCACGTCCTCACCCACATAGCCGGCCTCGGTGAGCGCCGTGGCATCGGCAACAGCAAACGGAACGTTCAGGCGCCGCGCAAGGGTCTGGGCCAAGTAGGTTTTACCGCAGCCGGTGGGGCCGATGAGAAGGATGTTGGACTTGGCGATTTCAACGTCGTCGTGGTGGCCGCCCTCGGCGAGGCTGCCGCTCTTGGGGGCGTGGCCGGCCTGGATCCGCTTGTAGTGGTTGTAGACGGCGACGGCGAGGGACCGCTTGGCAGGTTCCTGGCCGATGACGTATTCCTGCAGGAAGTCGAAGATCTCGCGGGGCTTGGGCAGTTCGAAGCTGCCCAGATCGGCGACTTCCGCGAGTTCTTCCTCAATGATCTCGTTGCAGAGTTCAATGCATTCGTCGCAGATGTAGACACCGGGCCCGGCAATGAGCTTGCGTACCTGCTTCTGGCTCTTTCCGCAGAAAGAACACTTCAGCAGATCCGTGCTCTCGCCAATCCGAGCCATATGTGAACCCCTTAAGTATCTTGCTGCCAGGCAGCTGTGCACCGTTGCTGGAATCGTGGCGGGGCCTGGGAGGACCGGCCGTGACATCTTCCACTCTAGGTCACAATTGCGCCCAAGGGTGGAAAGCGAAGGCCGGTGCGGCCCAAATAACTGGGACCGCACCGGCCGCCGAAGAGCCGTACTACCGGGTAATTGCCTGCGGCTTCATCTTGCGGGAATCAAGGACCTGGTCAATGAGGCCGTAATCCAAGGCCTCCGCCGCGGTCAGGATCTTGTCACGCTCGATGTCGTTGTTGACCTGCTCCGAGGTGCGGCCCGAGTGGTGGGCCAGCGTGTCCTCAAGCCAGGCGCGCATCCGCATGACTTCAGCGGCCTGGATCTCAAGGTCCGATGCCTGTCCGCCCTGGCCGCCGGAGAGTGCCGGCTGGTGGATCAGAACGCGGGCGTTGGGCAGGGCCAGCCGCTTGCCCGGTGTGCCGGCTGCGAGGATCACGGCGGCAGCACTAGCGGCCTGGCCGAGGCAGACGGTCTGGATCTCCGGGCGGATGTACGTCATGGTGTCGTAGATCGCGGTCATGGCGGTGAAAGAGCCACCCGGGGAGTTGATGTAGAGGGTAATGTCACGGTCCGGGTCGGTGGACTCGAGGACCAGCAGCTGGGCCATGACGTCATCAGCGGAGGCGTCGTCGATCTGGACACCAAGGAAGATGATGCGGTCCTCGAACAGCTTGGTGTACGGGTCCTGGCGCTTGAAGCCATAGGGCGTGCGCTCTTCGAACTGGGGAAGTACGTAGCGGCTGGTCGGAAGGTTACCGGCAGTCGATCCGAAGTTGTAGTTCATTTTTGTTGCTCCTGATCTGATTGTTCGAAAGTGCCGGGTTACTTCTCGGACGCCGACTCGCCGGAGGTGCCGCTAGCGGTTCCGCCACCACCGGAGACGGAACCGGCGTGGGCCGCGATCTTGTCGAAGAAGCCGTATTCGAGGGCTTCCGTGGCAGTGAACCACTTGTCGCGGTCGTTGTCCTTGAGGATGGTTTCCACGCTTTGGCCGGTCTGGTCTGCAGTCAGTTCAGCCATGACCTTCTTCATGTGCAGGATCAGCTCGGCCTGGATCTTGATGTCCGAGGCGGTGCCGCCGATGCCGCCGGAGGGCTGGTGCATCAGGACGCGGGCGTTGGGCGTGGCGTAGCGCTTGCCCTTTGTGCCGGAAGAGAGCAGGAACTGGCCCATGGAGGCTGCCAGGCCGGTTGCGACGGTGACGACGTCGTTCGTGATGAACTGCATGGTGTCATAGATGGCCATGCCCGCGGTCACGGAGCCGCCGGGAGAGTTGATGTAGAGGTAGATGTCCTTTTCCGGGTTCTCGGCGGACAGGAGCAGCAGCTGCGAGCAAATGGCGTTGGCGTTGTCGTCACGCACCTCGGAGCCCAGCCAGATGATGCGCTCTTTCAGGAGGCGGTTGTAGATGTAGTTGTCCTGGCCGGCCGGATCTACAGTCGCCATCCGGGGGCCTCTGCGTGCTGTGACATGTGTACTTACCTCTCGCTGGTGACGGTGACATCACTGAACTTCACTACTTGGACACTAACCGGTTTGGTGGCCGATTTGTTCGCCGGAATCGCGCTGTTCGCTGACGGCGCACGATCCCTGCAACTGCCCGTTAACCACGGCAGCCCCCGGACCAGTAGGTCCGGGGGCTGCCGTCAGTCGCACTGCCAGGAGCGTGCTAGAACTTCACTGCTGCCGGGTCGTCACTCGGGGTGGCCTCGGTCTCGGCGCTGGTGTCTTCAGCGGCCTCTGCCTCAACGGCGGGAGCCTCTTCTTCGCCGCCGGGGCGGACGAAGTCGCTGAGGTCAACAGTCTTGCCGGCGGAGTCGGTCACGGTGGCCTGGCCCAGGACTACGGCCAGTGCCTTCCGGCGGCGGACCTCGGAAACCATCATGGGAACCTGGCCGCTCTGATCGATGATCTGGGCGAACTGGTTCGGGTCCATGCCGTACTGGCTGGCAGCGCTGACGATGTAGTCGATCAGCTCGGCCTGGCTGACGTTGACTTCTTCCTTTTCGGCAATGGCGTCGAGGATGACTTCGTTCTGGAAGGCGCGGGCGGTGTTGGCCTTGACCTCTTCGCGGTGTTCCTCGGTGTCGTGTTCGCCTTCACCGTGGCCGTTGCCCTCCTTGAAGTGGGTTTCGAGCTGCTCTTCAACCACGGAGTCCGGGACCGGAACCTCGATGAGCTCAACGAGCTTGTCCAGGACCTTGTCGCGGGCCTCTACGCCCTGCTCAACAACCTTGGAGTCGGCGGCCTGCTTGGCCAGGTCCTCGCGGAGCTCAGTGAGGGTGTCGAACTCGGAGGCCAGCTGGGCGAAGTCGTCGTTGGCTTCCGGAAGCTCGCGCTCCTTGACGGCCTTGACAACAACCTTCACCTGGGCGGACTCGCCGGCGTGGTCACCGCCCACCAGGGTGGTTTCGAAGATGGCGTCTTCGTCAACGCTGAGGCCGGTGACGGCCTCGTCCAGGCCCTCAAGCATGGTTTCGGTGCCCACCTGGTAGGACAGGCCGGACGCGGAATCAACGTCGGCGCCGTCAATGGTGGCGGTGATGTCGATGGTCAGGAAGTCGCCATCGGCGGCCGGGCGGTCCACGGACTTCAGCGTGCCGAAGCGGCCGCGCAGTTCATCCAGGGCCTTGTCAACGTCTTCGTCGGAGGATTCCGCTGCGGCTACCTCGACCTTGATGCCGGCGTAGTCCGGGAGTTCGATCTCCGGACGGATATCAACCTCGGCGTGGAACTTCAGTTCCCCGTCCGTGGAGCTGGGGTCCGGAACTTCGGTGATTTCAACCTCGGGACGGCTCAGGGGCGGATGCCGGATTCCTGGACTGCAGCCTGGTACCAGCCGTTAAGGCCTTCGTTGATGGCCGTCTCCAGCACGTAGCCGCGGCCAACGCGCTGATCGATCAGCTTGGACGGGACCTTGCCCTTACGGAAGCCAGGGACCTGGATCTGCGAAGCAACAGTCTTGTATGCCTCGTCGATGCTGGGCTTCAATTCCTCAAAAGGGACCTCAACATTGAGCTTGACCCGCGTGGGGGTGAGGTTCTCGACAGCGCTCTTCACGGTCTAAGTACTCCTGGGTTTGTGGGATGGGTTTCTGCAAACGCATTTTTTGCCCGGGCCGTATGCACGGCCCGGGCCGCAGAGTCGGGGTGACAGGATTTGAACCTGCGACTTCCTGCTCCCAAAGCAGGTGCTCTAGCCAAGCTGAGCTACACCCCGTAAGTGCACAGGCAAGTCTACGTTCATCCGGGCGTTCTTTGCACATTTGACACGTGGGGCATGAATTAGGTTTAGTTGTATCCGGCTTCAACAGCCAGCCCGAAGAAACGCAGTGCAGCACGATGCAACAGCTGAGCTGGATTTTTCCGGGGACGTAGCTTAGTGGTAAAGCCTCAGTCTTCCAAACTGATGATGCGGGTTCGATTCCCGTCGTCCCCTCCATATAAAGCAGGGCCCCTCGCTGAGGGGCCCTGCTTTTTGGTTGGCCGGCTTAGGGGTTGGTCGACTTTTGTTGGCTACTGCTGGCAGCCGGGGCACCAGTACAGCTTGCGGCCCACCATTTCGGTGATGGCCACCGGCACGGCACAGACCCGGCAAGGCTGCCCTTCCCGCTTGTACACGAAGTGCGCATCGCCACCAGAGGGCAGGACCGCCCCTGGTTCCCAGGAATCCGGGTCCCGATACACCTGCTCCCAATACACCGGCGGTGTGGTGATGATCCGCCCGTCGCGGACGCCGTCGGCCATTACTGCGGCGGTATCGTCCCACAACTGACCGGCGGCGCTGCTGGAAAGGGCAGAGCCCGGCAGCCAGGGATCCAGCCGTTGCCGGAACAGCACCTCGGCCCGGTAGACGTTCCCGACGCCGGCAATCACCTTCTGGTCCATCAGCAGCGCAGCGATGGGCGTCTTGCGGGACAAAAGGCCCGTCACAAAGCGGGTCCTGTCCGCGGGATGATTGTGCAGCGGATCCGGCCCCAGCCGGGCCAGGACGGCCCGCGCTTCTGCCTCGGTGATGGCCGCGCACGTGGTGGCACCGCGCAGGTCCGCCCAGCCATGGCGGCTGACCAGCCGGACGCGCACGGCACCCCGGGGCTCGGGCGGGCCTGCGTACTCAACCGTCCCGGCGTCGTCGGTATTTTCGGGGTCCTCGAAAACCTCGCGCTCCCCGATCTTCCGCGGCGCGCCGATGCTGGAGGCGCCGCTGAAGGTGGCATCGCCGCCGAAGTCCCAGGCACCGTAGAGCCCCAGGTGGATGTGCAGCACCACGGCGTGGTCAAAGTGCAGGAAGAGGTGCTTGCCGTGGGCGCGCGAATCCGTGAGGACCTGGCCGTCCAGCAGGGCTGCGCCGGCAACGAACCGGCCCTGCGGGCTGCTGACGGCCAGCGCCTCGCCGGTAAATACGTCCCCGAACTGTTGCGCCAGGCGGCGGACTGAATGCCCTTCGGGCACTACTCGATGACCTCGCCGGTGGATTCGTATGCCGCAATCTTGCCGATGCGGCGGACGTGCCGTTCATCGTTGCTGAAGGGCTCAGCGAGGAAGGCCTCGATCAGTTCGGTTGCTTCTTCGACAGAGTGCTGGCGGCCGCCCACGGCCACCACGTTGGCGTCGTTGTGTTCACGCGCCAGGGTGGCGGTGGAGTGGTTCCAGGCGAGGGCCGCGCGGACCCCCTTGACCTTGTTGGCCGCAATCTGTTCGCCGTTGCCCGAGCCGCCCAGGACAATGCCAAGGGCGTGGATTCCTGCCTGCTGGTCGGCCACGACGGCGAGCGCTGCATTGATGCAGAAGGACGGGTAGTCGTCCAGGGCGTCATATTCCTTCGGGCCGTGGTCCACTACGTCGTAGCCTTTGGCTGCGAGGTGGCTGACCAGGTGGGCGCTGAGTTCCATGCCTGCGTGGTCGGTGGCGATGTGTACCCGCGGGAAGGCAGGGGAAGAAGTCACAGCAGTATCCGTTCGTTTCGGCGCCGGTGGCCAGCAGTGCTGGTTCAGGCCAGGGTCAGATCATCACGGACAAGGCTACTAGGACTCAGACTCCGTAGCACGTTCGCCGGACGCGCCCCCGTGCGCCCTGGCAGCCACGCGGGTCAGGACTTCTGCCAGCCGCGCGGCGGATGCCGGGCTGCCGCCGCTGACCGCTAGGTTGCGCCCATCGGTTTGATGCACTACGACGGCGGGGCCGCTGCTGACCAGCATTGCGGCGGTGCCGCTGTGGTTGCGGTAGCCCCACCCGCCGTAGTCGGCGGCGCGGACGTCCTCGGCGCTTGCGGTGGAGATCGCGGCCGCAGGTACCTGCATGACGGGCAGCACGCCGGCCACCAGGACGCGCAGGCCGCGGCGGTCGGCCTTGACGCGGGCGCAGAGGAAAGCAGCGGCTACCACAGCGAGGGCAGCCACCAGCGCCCCAAGCCAGGGCATGGCCACGGCTATCAGCGCGGCCGGGAACAGGCTGGCCACCGCGATCATCACAAAGACGGAGCTGCGGGCGTGCACCCACATCCGGAAGGTGTCTCCGTCAAGCTCCGGGTCAAGCTCGCTGGCGAGGGCCAACTCCAGGGCCCGGTCATCCTCGGACGACCACTGCCTGTCAGCTTTGAAGACGAACCCCATGACAACGCCCAGCGACAATGCCGCCCCGCTCCCGAGAGCGAGAACCGAGAGATCCACCCGGGACTCCCGGGCATCGGCAAGGCCGGCCTGGCCCACCAGCCCGGCCGCCAGGACGCTGGTGACGAACAGGCTTAGGAACAGTCCCATCCCCATCATGATCCGGCGCATAACCGCGGGCCGGGACAGCGGTACCGCCTGGAACAGCACCAGCCAGCCTGAGGCGATGATGAGTAGCGCGCCGCCGCCCGCATAGGCGCCGAACGGGGCAAAGGAGGCGCCGCCGTCGGCCGTCCAGCTGATCGCGACGGGGTCCGGAAGATCGGGCCGCAGCAAAAAGGCGCAGAACACAAAAGCCGCCGCCAGGACCACAGGAAAGCCCACCGCGAAGCGCAAAGCCTTGATATCCATCGAATCCCGGAACTTTCCCATGCATTAACGCTACTCCCGCCGGAGGCCGTGACAGAATGACTTCACTGTGCCGGTGCAGGCCACCGCCCGCCGGCAACCGCAACCCCTTCTGGAGGCCCCACTTGCCAGGTATGAACCTGACTCGCGCCGAAGCCCGCGAGCGTGCCGAACTCATCAACGTTGACTCCTACGATGTCACTCTTGACCTGACCAGGGGCGAGAAGGTCTTCGGGACCACCACCACGGTGAAGTTCACGGCAGTGCCGGGTTCCGCCACCTTTATCGATGCAGTCACCCACGCCGTCCACAGCGTGACGCTCAATGGGCGCGCCCTCGACCCTGCGGTAGCGTCCGACGGCGTCCGGATCCAGCTCCCGGAGTTGGCCGCGGCCAACGAGCTCACGGTGGTGGCCGACGCGCCGTACATGAACACCGGCGAAGGCCTGCACCGCTTTGTGGATCCCGTGGACAACGAGGTGTACCTGTACACCCAGTTCGAGGTTCCCGATTCGCGCCGGATGTTTGCGGTGTTTGAGCAGCCCGACCTCAAGGGCACCTTCAGATTCACCGTCACGGCGCCCTCGCACTGGGATGTTATCTCCAATTCCCCCACCCCTGCCTCTGCCCCGGTGGAGGCCGCCCCAGCGGACGACGGCGGTGCCCGCTCGGTCTGGACGTTCGCCCCCACACCGCGGCTGTCCTCCTACGTCACTGCCCTGATCGCCGGACCGTACCAGTCGATCCGCAGCGAAGTTCTCAGTTCCGACGGCCGGGTGATCCCGTTGGGTGTTTTCGCCCGGAAGTCCCTGATGCAGTACCTCGATGCGGACAACATCTTTGAGCTGACCCGCCAGGGCTTCGAATTCTTCGAGGCCCAGTTCGGCTTCCCGTACCCGTTCGAGAAGTACGACCAGCTCTTTGTGCCCGAGTTCAACGCCGGCGCCATGGAGAATGCCGGCGCCGTGACCATCCTGGAAGGCTACGTTTTCCGGAGCAAAGTGACGGGGGCGCAGATCGAGCGCCGGGCCATCACCGTGCTGCACGAACTCGCCCACATGTGGTTCGGCGACCTGGTGACCATGCGCTGGTGGAACGACCTCTGGCTCAACGAATCCTTCGCCGAATACATGTCCCACCTCGCGGCCGTGGAAAACACGTCGTTCACGAGCGCATGGACCACTTTCGCCTCGGTGGAGAAGTCCTGGGCCTACCGCCAGGACCAGCTGCCCACCACGCACCCGATCTTCGCCGACATCAGCGACCTGCAGGACGTGGAGGTCAACTTCGACGGCATTACCTACGCCAAGGGCGCCTCAGTCCTGCGCCAACTGGTGGCCTGGGTGGGGCCGGAACAGTTTATGGCCGGTGTCCGCGAGTATTTCGCCAAGCACGCCTGGCAGAACACCGAACTCAGCGACCTCATGATCGAGCTGGAGAAAGCCAGTGGCCGCGACCTGGACCAGTGGGGCCGCCTCTGGCTGGAGACCGCCGGCGTCAATACACTCAAGCCGGAAATCTCCGTGGACGGCTCCGGGACGCTGACGTCGTTCACCATCGTGCAGTCCGCCGTCGCGGAGTGGCCCACCATCCGTCCGCACCGGCTCGCCGTCGGGTTCTACAACCTGAACAGCGCGGGCAAGCTGGAGCGCGTGCACCGCGAGGAGCTCGACGTCGACGGCGAGCGCACCGAGGTCCCGGAGCTGGCGGGCCTGGCCCAGCCTGACCTGATCCTGGTCAACGACGACGACCTCGCCTACGCGAAGGTCCGGCTGGACGAGAAGTCCCTCGCCACGGCAACGGCGCATCTGAAGGACTTCAGCGAGAGCCTGCCGCGCACGCTGGTGTGGAACTCCGCCTGGGACGCTGCCCGCGACGGCGAGTCCCCGGCGCGCCGGTACGTGGAGCTGATCCTGGCCAACGTGGCCGCGGAATCGGATTCTTCGGTGATCCTGGTCCAGCTGCGCCAGCTGGCCACCACGCTGAACTTCTATGTGGCCGAGGACCACCGCGAGACCACTGCGGTGGCCGCCGTGGACACCCTGTGGGAACTGGCCAGTGCCGCACTGGGCGGGTCCGACGCCCAGCTGCAGTTTGTGAAGTCGTTTGCCCTGCTGGCCCGCAGCTCAGGCCAGCTGGACACTGCCGCCGCGCTCCTGGACGGCACGGCCACCCTTGACGGGCTGACCGTGGACCAGGACCTGCGCTGGGAGCTGCTGGCCTCGCTGGTGGCGGGGGCCGGGTCGGCCAGGCTGAGATCAACGCCGAACTGGAACGCGACAACACCGCGAGCGGACAGAACGCCGCGGCGCTGGCCACGGCGGCCATCCCCACCGCCGAAGCCAAGGCCGCGGCCTGGGACTCGATAGTGGTCACGGGAGAACTCTCCAATGCACTCCAGGGATCAGCGGTTACTGGCTTCATGCGGGTGCTGGACCGTTCGCTGCTGGAGCCGTACGCGGAAAAGTACTTCGAAGCTGTTCCCTCGATCGTGGCAAACCGCACACACGCGCTCGCCCAGCAGATCGTCGTCGGGCTTTACCCGGCGCTGCTGACCACGCAGGCAACGGTGGACCGGACGGATACTTTCCTCGCGGGCCTGCCGGCGGACAGTGCCGCCCTGCGGCGCATGATGCTCGAAAACCGCGACGGTGTGGCCCGGGCCCTGCGGGCACGCGCGGCCGACGTGCTGCCGGGCGAGCTGTAGGCCCCGCGCCATGGGCCTGGGCGAGCACCACTATTCCCTGACGGTGCAGTGGACCGGCAACCTGGGGGACGGCACGTCGTCGTACCGTGGCTACTCGCGGGACCACGACGTCCGGATCCCCGGGCTGCCGGTCCTGCCCGGCTCGGCCGATCCGACGTTCCATGGCGACCGTGACCGCTACAACCCGGAGCAGCTACTCCTTGCGGCGCTGGCGCAGTGCCACATGCTGTCCTTCCTGCACGTGGCGGTGAAGCACGGGGTGGTGGTGACCGACTATCAGGACAACGCCACCGGTGTGATGCGCCTGAACCGCGACGGCAGCGGACAGTTTGAGTCCGTCACGCTGAACCCCCGGGTGACCGTGGCGGATGCGGCCCATGTGGATCTGGCCGAACAGCTTCACCGCGAAGCCAACGCTGTCTGTTTCATCGCCCGGAGCGTCAACTTCCCCGTGCATCATTCACCCGTGACCGTGGTGGCCTGAGACCCCGGTTCGGGGGGACGGACTCAGCGGCTCGAAGCAGCTCCTCTGCCAGCCGTGTCTCGGTGGCGGGCGTGAGTCCTGCCTTGCGGGGGCGGTCCAGGCCCCGGCGGCGCTCGTCCTCTAGTGTGTCCGCCAGCGTTTCCTGCCAGGGTCTTAAGGTCAGCCCGGCTGCTCGGGCGGCGTGGTTGCTGCGGCTGCAGAACCCCTCGTGGCCGGGCGGCAGCCACAGCGGGAGGGAGTCAGGTCCGGCCCAGTAGTCGATCCCGTGTTCCAGGAGCCAGTCCTCCGGGGCCTTGAGGGCCTCTCCTTGGTACCCGGCCGCCGTTGTGGCTGCCTCGATGTACTCGCCAAAGGGCACGTGCTCCCCCACGGCGTTCAGCGGCCCGGTCACCCCACGCTGGGCAGCATCGAGAACCCAGGCCGCGAGGTCCCGCACATCAATCACCTGCGTGGCGTGGCTGGCGATGGCAGGGACCACGGCCGGGCCGTTGTCCCTGGCGAACCTTGCAGGCCAGTAGCCGTACCGGTCCGTTCCATCGCCGGGGCCGCTGATCAGGCCGGCGCGGCAGAGGTGAGCCCTGTCCCCTGCGGCCTCCAGGGTGGCCTGTTCAATCGCCGACTTGGATTCCCCATAGTTCTCCGGGGTGGATTCTGTGCCGGTTGGCAGCGGTGCCAGCAGGTCAGCGTCCTCAGCCGCTCCCGGCGTTGAATGGTCTGCGTAGACGGAGCAGCTGGACACAAACGTCCAGTGGGCAGCCCGGTGGGCCAGGGCGGCCAGCGCCCCCTTGGCCAGGACAGGACCGCGGGCCACGTCAATGACCGCATCCCAGTCCCCTGCAACCTGTGCGTAGCTGTTCGCGCCGAGCGAACGGTCCGCTTTTACCCACTGGACACCGTCTGGCGGTTCGGTCGCCGATCCGCGGGCCAGGCACGTGACTGTGTGACCTGCGGAAACGGCCTGCCGGGCGATTTCAGAGGAGAGAAAGGCGGTTCCGCCCAGAATGAGGATGCGCATGGGGCCACGCTACGGCGCTAGGGTTGAAAGAGAACAGAGCCTTATGCCGCGGGCGAACCTGTGCATGGGCCGACGTCATCCCCCGGCCGCCGCCGGTGACCCCCCAAGGAGTTTTGCCTCTAATGTTCAGCACGATGTCGCTAACACCCCCGCCCCTCACCTCGCAGCCCAACGGCGTCAGCGTCACGGGCATTGCGATCAGCCTCGGCGTCGGAATCGCGATATGGCTGGTGGCCACCTTCGCAATTTCCCGGATCAGCAAGCGAGTGGCGTCGGGTACCAACTTCTTCAAAAAACCGCACTTCAAGTGGGTTGCCCCCGCCTTGCGGGCCCTGGATCACGAGCGCCGCGTGCAGCGGGCGGAAACCATCGGTTCCCTGCTCAACAGCATCGTCGGAGTTCTGGTGGCCGTGATCACCACCATGTATGTACTGCAGAACCTGGACATCAACATCGCCCCGCTGCTGACCAGCGTGGGAATCCTGGGTATCGCCATCGGTTTTGGCGCCCAGCAGCTGATCCGCGACTTCCTTGCCGGCATCTTCATCACCATCGAGGACCAGTACGGGATCGGCGACGTGATCGAAACCAGCGAAGTGGTGGGTGTGGTCGAGTCCATGGGGCTGCGCATCACGCGGGTCCGGTCGGAGGACGGCGCCATCTGGTACCTCCGCAACGGCGAGATCCTTCGCGTCGGCAACCGTTCGCAGGGCAAGTACGTGCCGGTGCAGGACTCGCCGGTGGCCGGGCCGGAAACTGCCCTCAGTGCCCCTGCCACGGATGCGAACAAGACAGAGCAAAAGGCCGGAGAATAGAGACATGACCACACCCGCCGAGCCGCAGCAGCCCCGCCAGCTGATACAGAACGATCCCTTCAGCCAGCCCGGCTACACGGACAACTTCTACGATGCCGTGGGTGGGCACGAGACGTTCGTCAAGCTGATCGATGTCTTTTACGACAGCGTCGCCACGGACCCACTGTTGCGCCCGATGTACCCGGAAGAGGACCTTGAGCCGGCCAAGCGGCGGTTCCTGATGTTCCTGGAGCAGTACTGGGGCGGCCCCACGACGTACGGCGAGGAGCGCGGCCACCCGCGCCTGCGGATGCGCCACATTCCGTTCCGCGTTACGCCCGAAGCCAAGGACCGCTGGTTGCTCCATATGCGGACGGCCGTCGATTCCCTGGAACTGGCTCCCCTGTACGAGGGAACGCTCTGGGACTACATGGAACGCGCCGCGTTGTCCATGGTGAATAGCCCCTCGGACGCCTGACTCGGGCCTTCGGGCCTAGCGTATTGGCGGGCACGACGGCGGCGGGCCGGGTTTTAGAGGCCGCTGCCGGTGCGCGCCAGGACGTGGCCGCGCGGGCCGCTGAGGCGGAACCACCGGCCGGCACGGTAAAGCTTCTGGTCCCCATCAGCGAGGAATCCCAGCGTCAGGGCCGCGAAAGCGGCTCCTGCCGGGAGGCCGGAGCCATCAAGGGCCCGGCCCCACACAGCGGCGCGTGCGTTGTTGACGATCAGCGCCCCCGGCTGGGCCGGCATGATGCCCGCCACTTCGGTGATGCCGGCTTCGGCCGCGCGCCGGACTTCGGCATCCGACAGCGAACCCACCAACTCCCAGCCAGTGCGCGGCGCGCCGACGCCCGTCCACGATTCGGTGACGGTGGACGGCGGAACCGGCAGCTCGACGTCGTCCTCCCCCGCCCTGGCAAGCCGGTCAAGGACGGCTGACAGCGGCACCGTCACGTCGATCGCGGAAGGTTCCGCCAATCCAATTGTGCGCAGGCCCAGGATGGTGGGAGTGGATTCCCCCAACAGCCGGGGCCGCAGAACGCACACGTAGGCCGCGAGCACGGAACCTGCGGCCTGAAGCCGGATGGCGCCGTCGTCGACGGTCTTGGCACGGGTGACGAAGGTGCGCAGATCCGCGAGATCACGCGGATCGGCGAACCGGAAGGACTTGGTTAGTAGGTCAGACACATTAAGAACACTACCGGCTGAACCTTGGTTGAGCAGCGGCGGGGCGGCGTCTAAAGTCGAACCATGACTGAAGCCGAAACCGGACTGCTGGCGCCACCCAGCGGCGACCCGACCGAAACGCTCATCCAACTCCTTGACCTTGGTGAGCTTCAAGGCGCCCGGACCGATGAGGACATCTTCCTTGGCCCGTCACAGCAGCAGCCACGGCAGCGGGTGTTCGGCGGCCAGGTGCTGGCTCAGTCGCTGGTCGCCTCCATGCGGACGGTGGACCCGGAACGGTTCGTCCATTCCATGCATGGCTATTTCCTGCGGCCAGGCGATGCCAACAAGCCCATCACGTTCGGTGTCCAGCGCCTGCGTGACGGCCGGTCCTTTTCGGCCAGGCGTGTCCATGCCTATCAGGAAGGTGTGCCCATCCTGTCGATGATTGCCTCCTTCCAGGATCTGGACGCAGGGCTCGACCACGAATCCAAGATGCCCGCCGGCATTCCCGACCCTGAGTCGCTGCCAAGCACGGCCGACCTGCTGGGCAAGTTCGACCACCCCATCGCCCAGCACTGGGCTTACGAGCGGCCCTTTGATATCAGGCACGTTGACCCTCCGCTCTATGTTTCGGCCAAGGGCAAGAAGGAGGCCCGGAACGCTGTCTGGATGAAGACTTTCGGGCCCATGCCCGATGATTCAAACCTGCACCGGGCTGCCCTGGCCTACGCCAGCGACTACACGCTGCTCGAATCCATCCTGCGCCGCCATGGACTGAGCTGGATCACGCCCGGCATGAGTGTTGCCAGCCTGGACCACGCCATGTGGTGGCACCGTCCCGCCCGCGTGGACGAATGGCTGCTGTACGTCCAGGAATCCCCAAGCGCCCAGGGAGCCCGCGGCCTCGCCACGGGCAAGATCTTCAACCGGGCGGGGCAGCTCGTTGCCTCGGTAGCGCAGGAGGGCATGGTCCGGGTTCCCACCGACCTGAAAAACAAAGTAGTTGGTGCCTTCCAGTCCAAAGTCCTGGAGCACCAGATCCGCAAGGCCGGGCGGGGCTGAGGCTGGGCGGGCCGGCTGACTTCTGCCAGGCAGCCATCGTCTATCAGGCACCAGAAAGGCCGGCGCCCCTGACGGGGTGCCGGCCTTTCTTTGCGATCAGTCGCGGGTGAGGCGGCGGTGGGTCACCCGGTGCGGCTTGGCCGCATCGGGTCCGAGCCGCTCCACTTTGTTCTCCTCGTAGGATTCGAAGTTGCCCTCGAACCAGTACCACTTGGCGGGGTTCTCCTCGTCGCCTTCGTAGGCCAGGATGTGGGTGGCCACCCGGTCCAGGAACCAGCGGTCGTGCGATACCACCACGGCGCAGCCGGGGAACTCCAGCAGCGCGTTTTCAAGGCTGCTGAGGGTCTCGACGTCGAGGTCGTTGGTGGGTTCGTCGAGGAGCAGCAGGTTGCCGCCCTGCTTGAGGGTCAGCGCAAGGTTGAGGCGGTTACGCTCACCACCGGAGAGCACCCCGGCCTTCTTCTGCTGGTCCGGACCCTTGAAGCCGAAAGCGGCAACGTAGGCGCGGGACGGCATTTCAACATGGCCCACCTGGATGTAATCGAGGCCGTCGGAAACAACTTCCCACAGGGTTTTGTTCGGGTCGATGCCGCCGCGACTCTGGTCCGCGTAGGAGATCTTGACCGAATCGCCGATCTTCAGCTCTCCGCCGTCGAGCGGCTCCAGGCCCAGGATGGTTTTGAACAGCGTGGACTTGCCCACGCCGTTGGGGCCGATGACGCCCACGATGCCGTTGCGGGGAAGCGTGAAGGACAGGCCGTCGATCAGCGTGCGGTCGTCGAAGCCCTTCTGCAGGTTCCTGGCTTCCAGGACCAGCCCGCCCAGGCGCGGGCCCGGCGGAATCTGGATCTCTTCGAAGTCAAGCTTGCGGGTGCGGTCAGCCTCGGCAGCCATCTCCTCGTACCGGGCCAGACGGGCCTTGGACTTGGTCTGGCGGCCCTTGGCGTTGGAGCGTACCCACTCGAGTTCCTCGGTGAGGCGTTTGGCCTGCTTGGCGTCCTTCTTGCCCTGGACTTCCAGGCGGGCACGCTTCTTCTCCAGGTACGTGGAGTAGTTGCCTTCGTAGGGGTACAGGTGACCGCGGTCAACCTCGGCGATCCATTCCGCGACGTGGTCAAGGAAGTACCGGTCGTGGGTGACGGCCAGGACTGCGCCTGCGTAGCTGGAGAGGTGCTGTTCCAGCCACAGCACGCTCTCGGCGTCCAGGTGGTTGGTGGGCTCGTCCAGGAGAAGGAGGTCGGGCTTCTGCAGAAGGAGCTTGCAGAGCGCCACGCGGCGGCGCTCACCGCCCGAGAGCAGTGTCACGTCGGCGTCCCCGGGCGGGCAGCGGAGGGCGTCCATGGCCTGCTCAAGCTGGGAGTCGAGATCCCAGGCCTCCGCGGCGTCAATGGCCTCCTGGAGCTGACCCATTTCTTCGAGCAGGACGTCGAAGTCAGCGTCGGGGCTGGCCATTTCTTCGGAGATCTCGTTGAAGCGCTGGATCTTGCCGTAGATCTCGCCAACACCTTCCTGGACGTTGCCCAGGACAGTCTTTTCCTCGTTCAGTGGCGGTTCCTGCAACAGGATCCCCACGGTGTAGCCGGGGCTGAGCCGCGCCTCACCGTTGGACGGGATGTCCAGTCCGGCCATGATCTTCAGGATGGTGGACTTACCGGCACCGTTCGGGCCAACAACACCGATTTTGGCGCCCGGGAAGAACGACATGCTTACGTTGTCAAGAATGAGTTTTTCGCCAACTGCCTTGCGGGCATTGGTCATTGTGTAGATAAATTCCGCCATGGTTCCAAATCTAGTGGGTTGGCGGGCTTAACTCACATTCGAGGCGTCAGGCAGCCGCCCCCACGAAGCACTTGCCGCTTGCCAGGACCGGAAGAACGATGACAGTGACATTGCCGTCGCGGACCTGTCCCACTACGCAGTCGGTGCCCTGCAGCACGGCGGCTTCAATGGCGTCGGCTTCCAGCCCGGTGGGCGTCCGGCTCGCCGACACGTCAAGGGCCGCCGGCGCAATCCCGGCGCCGGTCAGGGCATCGGTCACCTGGGCTGTGGCCGGCTTTGGTGTCCCGGCTGCCAGCCTGCCGAGCGCATCCGTTACTTTCTGTTTCATGACCGCTGTGGCCGGATCCTCCGCCGGGGACGTGGCAGCGGGCTGGGCGGAGCCCGTGGTGGCCGGCTCCGAGGGCGTGGCCACCTCGCCGGGGGTGGCAGCGCCCTGAACGGCCTCTGTTGGGGAGCCGCCGGTGCAGGCTGCAAGCGCAAGAACCATCAGGAGGCTTCCGGCGAGCGCCGTGGGCGCCCGTCCCGCATGTGACCCAAACCGCCAGGAACGGGTGGTCCGGCTGATGATTGGGGTTGCCTGCCGGTTGTCCGTCGCGCGATTCATGCCGCCATTCTTCCACGCGGCCAAGCCTGGGACTGAACGGTCCCGGCGCGGGCGGACTGCCGGCACCGGGCCCGCCCGCGTCCCGTTCGGTATCCAACGCCAGCACTTTCAGACGGTGGCTCCGGCGAGCTCGCCTGTTTCAGCGTCCACCGGAATGTGGTTGCCGTCTGCATCCTCGTGGAAGACTCCCAACGCTGCAGCGTCGTCGTCCGCTTGCTCCCCTTCTTCCGGGTCTCCTCCGTCATCGTCAGGATCAGCAGGGCCGATGCTGCTGCCCTCCGCTGTTGCCGCACCCTGCCCTGCCCCACCGTTGTCTGAGACGAGGTGCAGTCCGGTGTCACTGGTGCGGATGTAGTTGGCCGAACCACGTTTGAGGTCGTGGCCCACGGAATCCGCATCGATTTCGGCCGAATGATAGACCCGGCCTTCCTTCTCCCAGCTGCGCAGCTTGAGCCGGCCAACGACGATGACGCACTGGCCCTTCTTGATGCTGCAGGCCATGTTCCCGGCCAGCTGGCGGTAGCCTTGGACGTTGAACCAGTTGGTGTGGCTATCCACCCAGGTACTCGTAGCCCGGTCAAAACGCCGCGCCGTTGAACCGAGGCGGAACGAGGCGGTGCCAACGCCGCCAGGGGTTGTGGAGGTCTTGATATCCGTGGCAACGAAGCCCCGGAATGTTTGGTAGTCAGTCATCGTCTTGTCCTGTCTCGAAAGGTAGCGCCTTAGCGGCAAAACCAGCTTCGCGCGGACGGCACCGGGCCGCGAGGGACAACTTCGCGTATGTGCACAACCCTGCCTCAACCCGACTTGTTGAGGAGAAGTACCGGCAGTGCGCGACGCTGACGGGGCTACGCGTCGGGGCGATGTAGACTTTTGATGCGCCGGATCTCTGGTCGTGGCGCCACGTGCCCCAGTAGCTCAGGGGATAGAGCAGCGGCCTTCTAATCCGCCGGTCGGGGGTTCGATTCCCTCCTGGGGCACAAAGAAAAGCGGCTCTGACCTGCGAAAACGTAGATCAGAGCCGCTTCTATTTTTGCCAGGGAATCAGAGAATCCACCGCTTACCCACCGCTTTGGCTACTCCAATGGCATCGGAGTCCGGCCTTCTTGCATGGCCTTGATCTTGGCCACAGTTTCCATCCACCGGTCTTCGCCGCCCCAATGCGGAACTGCTGCCCACGGAATCTGGAGGCGGTCGGTGACGGATTGAACGAGTTCCTCCGCCTGCCTTGTCTGCAAGGTGCGGGAATCCTTGCCTGCCAATGCAACGGTGAACAGGGCGCGGCTGTTCGCCTCGTCGTAGCTGTACTTCCATTCCAACTCGCCTCGGTCCTTCAGCTCGTCAAGCATGCCGGCCAGGTGCCAGGTCCGGTGCAGCCTGTAGGGCTTGATGTCAGGCATTGCTTCCTCCAAAGGCTTGCAGTAGCTCAGTCATATCGGGGGCTTGATGGGTCTTTTGCACGTAGTGCCGGCTGGTGATCTGCTCGCTCGAGTGGCCGAGCTGGGCAGAGGCTGAAGCCATGCCCTCGGCATTGGCCAGCAGAGTACCCACGGACTTGCGGAACGTGTGCGGAGTGACCCACTTGAACCCAATGTCGTCCCGGGCGGAGCGCCACTGCTTCCGGAAGTTCCCCGGATCCCGCAGAGTGCCCGTGGAGGACGGGAAGACGACGTCCCAAGGGTTGGCCATCAGCTGCTGAACCTGGCGGCGGAGCAGCATCTCAACCGCAAACGGGGCAGGTAGTAGCGCTGACGGGAGTTGGTGGACTTGGGATGTTCCTGGATCGTCATCCCCTCCCCCGGCACGTAAATGACCGTGCCGGTGACTGTGAGCGTCGGGCGTTCCGCTTTGAGGTCGACGTCTTTCCACCGCAACGCGAGGGCTTCGCCGATGCGTGCGCCCGTGGCGAGCATGACGTCGACGACGTCGAGGAGGTCATCGGGGCGCTTGCGGCCCCGCGGCCGGGAGTCGAGCTGCCATTGGCGGAGGCCGGCGCGGAGTGCGGCTGCTTCCTCGAGAGTCAGGGCACGGACTTCTTTGCGGTTTACCGGCACCTTTGCCACGTCCCGCAATGGGTTGGCGCCGATGGCACCGTGCCGCGCTGCGAGGCCCAGCATGGCGGACAGGACAGTCTTTGACAGCTTCGCCGTCGCAGCCCCATGTTTGGCTGTCGTAGCCTTCAGGAAGCGGTCCAGGCGCGAGACGGTGGCCTCCCTGATTGTCAGGCCGCCCACACCCGGGCACACGTAGGAGTCCTTGACCTCGAGGTACCGGCGCTGCGTGTTGATGGCCCGGTCCTGGTCCATGAATTCAAGCCACCATATCTCAGCGAGCTTGTTGAGGCGGGTATCCGGCGTGATGTCGTCGCCCGCCGGCATGGCCCGATCACGCAGGGCGGCAACCAGGGCCTGCTCAGCCTTGGCGCCGCGGTCATTCTTGGACACCGACGCCGCCCGGGCCTCCACCTTCCGCGTGATCCCGTCGAAGTCGCGGAACCTCGCCATTGCCCGCCAGACGCCCGGGGCGACCTCATCGCGGCTGATCCTCCCCCACGTCCCAATCTGCAGCGGCGGCCTAGGCATCGGGGACGTCCAGTAAGCTGTCCAGCCCATCAGCACGGACGGTCGACGTCAGATTGCTAGTCGCCTTCATTAGTTCGTTCTTGAGTGCCGTGAGGCTTGTCTCGACCTGTTCGCCCTGTGATCGTGCCTGTTCAAGACGGGCAAGCGTCGCGACTACGGACCTACGAAGATGATCGTCTGTTATCGCCTGTGTCAAGGCAAAGAGTGCGTCGGAGCTCAGTACGAACTTATCTGACACCGCCACGTCTCCGGAATCGTAGCGCCGAAACAAGGCCGGCACGCTGCAGCCCAATATCTGGGCCAGTGCCAAAATCTCGGAGGCGACGAAGGCCCTCTTACCTTGCTCTGCCCTCGAAACGATCTGGGCCGACCAGGGCTTGCCCAAAAGCTCACCAAGTTTGTGCCCTAGTTCGCTCTGCGACATCTCCACACGAAACGTCTTCACGTTCTCGCCGATGATCTGCTCGACCGTCTTTACGTCAGCCACGATTCTCCATTCGCCTTGTAGGTACATACAGAATGCCATTAGACGCTGACGTTGACAAGCCGCAGCGAATCGTGCAAGATCAACTCAGAAGTCCAATGAAAAAGAAATTGGACCTGAGGATACATCGGAGGTAACGACATGGCGAAAGTCATAGAGCCCGCGGGCGACGTCAAACAGGAATGGCTTTCCCCGGCCCAGCTGGGTGAGGAGCTCAACATCCCACTCGCGACTATTTACGTTTGGCGTTCGAGGCGCACTGGCCCACGCGGCCACAAGATCGGCGCGCACGTCCGCTACTCCCGCCAAAGCATCAATGAGTGGCTCGCCTCCGTCGCGGACCCTAAGCCGGCCGCATGAAGTCGACGAGCATGAGCGGCGCACAGAAAAGCGGCCCGGGTTTCATCCGCCAAGAAGCAACCCGAACCGCTGGACACATCATCACCAACATCGAAGTAGGAGATTCAGCTATGTCACAGAGTACCCACACCCCCACCGAAGTGTCACCCACACAGCTCCTGCGGAACCTCATCGAGGACGCCGCCTGCGGGATGGCTCTCCCTGAGGAGCTCCACGACGCCCTCACGCTGCTTGAGCAAGCCCTGCACCTCGCGCCCACCTCCCCTCATCTGGAACGCGAGGAGGTAGCGGCATGAGCACGCACGAGGAGTGGGAGGACGCACGGGAGAAGCGCGACCGGACAGCTGTCCGGGTCACACGGGCCATCATGGCCGGCAACACACCTTTAGCGAAGGACCTCGCGGTCTTCGCAGCCTACGAAGACGAGATGGACCGCATCGCGGCCGAGCTCGACGGCAATGGTGGGGAGGCGAAGAAGTGAGCACGAAGACACTGCCGGCAATCCGACCAGTCCACAACTTCAACCCCGTTTTGCACCACTACTACAAGGGCCGAGACATTGACCGGTCCCAGGTCACCAGAGAGCCCATCACAGCGCTCTGCGGCGAGATCGGGGCCATCAGCGCCGCTGCCACAGGGCAGCAAAGCAACGGCACCGTCGTGGTCTGCCCCATGTGCGCCACCACGTACGCCGGCCTCCCCAGGCGTAGGCCCAGATGACCCGACCGAGGCAACTACGGAAGCGTTTAGAACAGCGGCTGATCGGAAGGAGGTAAGGCAGTGGAGGAACCAGTTGGAGGATTCGTCCGCCACCCAATCGGCAGATTTGAGTGGGAACGCATTATTCGCCGGGCAATCATCAAGCCGCCGAGCATCAAATTCTTGGGCTCATGATGGCGACCTACGCCAGTGCAGACGGAAGCCGTGTGCGGCCAGGCCAGGCGCGTCTGGCGGCCGTCATGGGCACCAGCATCAGCACCGTGGAACGTGGCCAGCGAACCATGGAGCAAGAGGGCTTCCTTGAGATGGTGGCCAAAGGTCATTCCTCTGGCCGCGGTCGAAGCAGCGGGTACGCGAGCGAGTACCGCCTGACCATCCCTTCGGATCTCCTGGACAGGGTCGCCATGCTCGACCCCGACGAGAAACACCCGTCATCCACGCCGGGTGAATCCGGCAATGACCCAGCACCCATGACGGGTGAATACCCTCCGGAGCCCTCGCGACATTCTCGCGGATCCAAAGAATCACCCGTCAAACAGGACGAAACACCCGTCACTGGTGCGGAAATACCCGTCAATTTGGCGGAATCACCCGTCACTCATGACGGCCCACCACAACATAAACACCACCACAAAGACCAAAACAAAAAAGATCAATCAGGGTTTCTCACCTTAAGTGACGCGAGCGCGAAATCGCCGGACACCTCGGCTGGCATCGAAGCCGAACGGAACCGACAGCTGACCGCCCTGCAATCTCTGATTGATTCTCAGAAAGAGGCATCGTGACCAGCCTCAACGAAACACCTCACGCCGACGAGGTCGCCAGCCCAGAAGAACTCGAAGCTGCCATCACCCAATTCGCGGATAGGTGCTACGCGCTACCCCCCAGCAAACAGCACTTCCTCCTGGCAACACTCGCCCAACGACCGGCAATCCACATCGACACCTTCGCCATCCTGCTAATCATGCTCGAGAGCAGCGACGACGGTTTCAACATCAACGACCCAGAGCTCAACCGCATGGTCGAACACGCCCTGACAAGACACACCCCCCAGGAGCCCGCATGACCCACACCCCACCATCCAAATGCGACCGATGCGTCCCCACCGAAACACTCACGTCCGACTCCGGGATCACCTGGACCATCGAAACCGCGCACCAGACAACCTGCCCCAACCACCCCCACCACACGGAGACCCCCAAATGATCGCACCCACATACTTCTCAGTAATCGGCACAGACCACGCCCCGGAAATAGCAACCGACCCAACCTACGAATTCGCCGGACACCTAGCCGCCGCCGTCGCCGCCACGTCCAAGGACGTCGAAACCATGAAGGCCGCCATCTGGGAAAGCGTCGTCACCCTCGCAGCCACCGGAGTCGACCAGAAGCACATCATCGGCGCACTCTCCTCAACGCTCGCGATATTCGCCGTCGAAATCTTCAACCCCGCCGTCGACATCATGGAAGAACTCACCCCCGGGCTGGACTACCGCGACATGATCGGTCGCGCCACAGGCCCCGAGCCCACCAATACCCACCGAGGAGACCGATAGATGAGCAACCAAAAGCACGACATCGGCAACAAAAAACGCCGACACGCCGAAGCCCGACAAGCCAGCAGCCACGAAATAACAACCCAAGCCATGGCCCACAGCCTCATCGAACGCGGCCTCGCCACCACACGCATCCTCGACGCAAACGGCACCCCCAACCGACGCAGGCAGCGGCCATGAACGCACCCATCAAACAAGCCGGCCAGGGTCAACCCATCAAACGCTCGACACAGTTTTACTGCGCGGCGAAGAAAACGGACGGAAGCCCGTGCCGGGCGTACGCGATCAAGGGCGGCCGGGTGTGTCGTGTTCATGGTGGGATGGCCCCCTCTGTGAGGGCTGCAGCGGCCCGGAGGGCGCAGGAGGAGGCGGCACGGCGGCAGTTGGCCAACCTTGGCGAGCCTGTGGCCATTGACCCTGCTGAGGCGCTGCTACAGCTTATTGCTTGGAAGTACGGCGAGGTGAAGTGGCTGCGGGCCAGGGTGCAGGATCTCCCGGGCGATGAACTGACTTGGGGCTTGTCTCAGACAGATGTGGGCATTGGTCCCGAGGGGCCCATCGACAAGGCCACTCACAAGGCTTCCCCGTCCGTTTGGTGGGCTCTTTTGCGGGAAGCTGAGGACCAGCTCGCCGACTACGCTGCGAGGGCTCTACGGGCCGGCGTCGACGAACGCCGGGTCAAGATCGCGGAACAGCAGGGCCTCATGGTCCATGCCGTCATGATGGCCGTGTTCAACCGGCTCGCCCTGACACCTGAACAGTGGACGCTGGCCAGGGCGGCGGCGCCGGAAGAGCTGCGGAGGCTGGCAGGTTGACCGTGTACAACCCCCGCCGGCCACTGCTTGGCGCATTCATCAACGGCCCAAGTGCGCAGATTTTGACGGCGATGCTCAAACGCGAAGAAGTGGTTCGGCGGTCGAAGGACTTGCCGACGGACCTCAGAAACAAGCTCCTGGACGATTGGGATGCGATGGCGGAAGCTGCCAGGCTTTACCGCGAGCGGTGCGGGGAGCTTCGCAACGGGTCGCCGGCAGAGTCCGCGGCCGTGATGGTTTCGGGTACTGAAGCCGCCGGCACCCAGCCAGTACTTTGGCCCGTGCGCATGGTGGCCATGGTGATCGGTCGGACGGACAGCCGAGTCCGGCAGATGCTCCGCTGGGGAGAGCTGGAGGGCGTGAAGGTGGACGGCCGCTGGAGGGTCAGCGAGGACACCGTGGGCGACTACGGAATGAGGCAACTCCTGGCCCGCCAGTCAGCCTGATATGAGGCCATTCGCAGGCCGAAACAACGCGGAATCGCGAAAACATAGGAATGGGACGCCCTAACTCGGGCGTCCCATTCGTGCATCCACCGGAAACCCACCACTATGAACAGTATTTCCGCCCCCGGAAACGCGGAAACGATTCGCGGGCAGTACGTCAGAGACTGATTGTGGATGGGTTCTTTAGGGAATCCCCAGCCGGAACCAGTGCCCGGCGCTGCCGGTGGAAGGCAGCGCCGGTCACTACCCCGGGCCCCGACACTTCATAACCAGAGGAGGGCCAGCAATGACCACCAACGATGACGTCCTGGCCGCCCTGCGCGGGGACAGACCGAGCGAACAATGCGGGAAAGCGTTCACCGCGCCTTCGCCGGAGAGCGCGATCTGAGCGATGTTGAGCGCCACACAAACGAATCCGTAGCCCGGGCATTCGGCCGCGAACCCGAACGACAGGTGACCGGGAACGAACTGCCCATCCAGAAGCGCGACTTCAGCGCCGTCGCGGTTTGGGCGGCGAAGGAAGCGGCCGCCACCGCCACCCGCGCACTGAGCCAGGCCATCATGCGTGCCGATGGGAACAAGGGCATCTACGCCGCCGAGGCGGAAGCCCAGGCCATCGCGGAAGAGTCCTACGCCTTGGCGGCCAAGCGCAGCCCTTATGAGGACGTCCGGCACGAAGCAGTTGCCAGGGCCCTGACGAAGCTGGCGGACACATGTGAGCGCCGGGCAGAAGAGAGCAAACGGCAGCCCCGGAAGGCAGCCCCCAAGGCCGCCCAGCAGCCGCAGGCAGCGCCAAGGCACCAACAGGAATCCCTTAGCCCCCGGAGGCGTGTACAGATCTCCGAACAAGCCACCCGCGGCAACGTCAGAGCCGTGAAGTAGACCCCCGAACTTTCCACAAGGAGCAATCAGCACATGGCAATTTTCAGCAAGAGCGTAGACGCTGCTCAAACCGCAGTGTCCAAGGCCGAAGACCTTCTCAAGGAATGGGAAAGCAAAGCCATCAATGCCCGTGCCGAGGCCGAGCGACTGGACAACGAGTCCGGCGCCGCGATCCTCGCCGACGAGTCAGCCGCCGACACCATCACACTCAAGATCCACTCATGGGAGCGCAAGGCACGCGCCTTCGATCAAGCCGCGGAGGAAGCCCGCAGGAAGCTCACAGCCGCCCGCCACGAGGCGCTCGAAGCGGAGGCCCGCGAAGAGGACAAGGAAGGCACAGCCGGCCGCAGGAAGGCGGAAGCACACAACGCCAAAGTCGCCGCCCTCGTCCACCAGCTCGAAGTGCTCGACGAATGTGACTGGGGCCGCGCCCCGGCCAAGGATCCCATCTCCGGTGAGCTTGTTGGTTCACAACGGGGGATCGGTCACAGACTCGCCACGGAGGCGGAGCGGCATGAGATACGGGCCGCGTCCATCCGGCACTTCCTTGAAACGGGCCGGATCCCAAACGACTACTTCGAGATCAACGAGGTTACCGGCACCACGTTCAACACGAGTGCCCGGATCCTGAACGAAGGCGACAACATCCCAGCTTCCCTGTACGTCGCCCGTAACGCCGGCCTGAGCTTCCTGGAGGCCTGACCCGTGACAACCATGCAGGAAGCCCTCCAAGCCGCGGCAGCGGTGATCGAGGAGGACGTCAGGAAGATGGACGCTGGCGAGCTGGAAGCCACCCCTGAACAGCGGGCCTTCCTGATAGGCACAATGAGGGGCTTGCAGGTCCCCCTCAGCGTCGAAATCGGTGGGTAAGCGGTGGATATAGACATACGGACGCGGGGAGTTATCGCCGCCGCTAGGCTCCCGACTCCATAAGCCTTAGAACCATCGGTTAGCAGCACAGACTGTCGGACCCGGGAGTTAGGCTGCTGGGAGTACGTCGGCGCTGGGCCTGACGTCCTTGAGAAGGGAAAATAGATGGCTGTTGCACCGGAAGTTCGAGAGGCTGACAAGGCTGCCAGGGTGGCCCTGTTGGATGCGATTACCGAGGGGTCAAGGAAGCGGAGCACATCAGCACGCTCGTTCAGCTCGCGCAGGCTTACAACTACGTGACCTCGAATGACGCACCCCGGGACCCATCCCAGGTTCGTGCCGGCGGTTTCGCCTAGACAGTACGTGCTGGGCCCCTTGTGGGCCCAGCACAAACTTCCCTGCCACGTCAGCTGTTCCTCTCGAAGATGAGGGTCCTTGCGGATCCGCTGGCCGTGTCGCTGGTCTCGTTGGCCAGCCGGTAGCCACGCGCCTTGGCGCCTAGGACGACCGTCTCATATTTTGGTGACGCGTCATTGATCTTATAGACAACGTCTTCCCCCACGAACGCCCTGTCTAGAATTGCCGGCGCGTTGGCCTCAGCCTTCTTCTGGCTCCGGTTCCCCGCGACGAACAGCGCAAAGCCAAGCCAGCCTGCAAGACAAAACATCAGCACGAAAAACACGATGATTGCGATAAGTATCCCCATGTGGAGAGCATAATCTTTCCTCCCCGGAATGCCGCACAAAAAGATTTAGCTTGTCACCCTGTAAGGCTCGAAGGCCGCCCTGGCATTGGCCATCGACCTATTTACTTGTATTCGACCCGGTAATGCTGCCATCAACAAGTAGACCGCCCGCAGGAGGTGAGGCAAGTTCAAGACTGTCTGGGCGGGATGAATCTCTTGATTGGCCCCAGAGACTCTCCGCGGTGCGACGTCCACGTAATGACAAGCTGGGGTGAACCACGGCGTATCCCCATGAAGGTGCCCTTCTCGTCGACAGCGAGTGAAGCCGGAAAATTTGACTGGGCCGGTTGAAATTCCTCCAACTCATAGGCCAGATCCGCAGCTGGCGCGTTGCCAACATTCTTAATCGACCACGTGTCGCCTGCCTCCCATTTAACCTCGAAGTCCGCTGTTTTGGACGCCTCCGCATCGGCGGCTTTTCTCTTCCGATCCAGCAGGACGGCGCCCTGGCCGCCTGCGAAACCCAAACCGGTCGCCAAAACTAGCTTGCCAACTTCCCATATCCAGTCCACCGGTGGAGTCTAGCGCTTCCGCCGACGGAAACGCGGAAACCTCAGCCACTCCCCTCCTCATAGCCTGATGTCAAAACCTTGGACCGTTTTTATTCCAAGGGAGAGCTATGACCAGCTTCGAGATAGACGGCAGCGAATTCACAAGGCTGGCCGACCAGTTAGAACGGGCCGGGGAGGCCGTGTCCTTCCTAGTTAGGGGAGCGGTCAAGAAGGCAACCCTGGACATCGCCGCGGATGCCAAGAACTTTGCGCCGGTGGATACTGGCAACCTCAAGAACAGCATTCACACCTCGCTGGCTGGCTCCAACGCGAACGTTGCACAGGGCACCATCCAGGCGCAGGCGAACTATTCGAAATATGTGGAGTTCGGGACTAGCCGCACGGCCCCGCAAGCCTTCATGGGCCCCGCCGCCGACCGCAACGAGCCGGCGCTGCAGCAGGCCCTTGGACAGATCGCTGAGACGCTCGGGGGCGCCCTGTGAGCGATAAGTTCCTGACGGTCAGGATCCGGGCCGAAATCGCTGACTTCCGGGCTCAGATGGCTGAAGTCTCAAAGCTGACGCGTGACGCAGGGAAAGCGGCAGAGGAGACATCGACTAGGGCTTCAACTGGACTGGGCCAAATGGTCCAGTCCGCGAACAAGCACAAGGACGCGTGGGACCAGACCGGAAAGGCCCTCCTCGGGTTCGGGGCGGCGGTCTCTGTCGGTGTCGGTCTGGCGATCAAGTCGTACATGGAATTCGACAAGGCCATGTCAGAGGTGAAGGCGGCCACGCACGCCTCCGCTGGGGACATGGAACTCCTCCGGGGCGCGGCGATCAAGGCCGGCGCTGACACGGCCTATTCAGCCAAAGAGGCTGCGGGCGCCATCACGGAGCTGGCCAAAGCTGGCGTGTCGACTAAGGACATTCTGTCCGGCGGTCTGGACGGTGCCCTGTCCCTGGCTGCGGCCGGATCGATTGAGGTCGCTGATGCTGCTGAGCTGGCGGCCACGGCCATGGTTCAGTTCAAGCTCAGCGGTGACCAGATCCCGCACCTCGCTGATCTCCTCGCGGCCGGTGCCGGTAAGGCCCAGGGCTCGGTGCAGGACCTTGGCATGGCGCTCAAACAGGGTGGCCTCATCGCCGCTTCCACGGGCCTGTCGATCGAGGAGACCACGGGCGGGCTGGCAGCTTTCGCTTCCGCTGGCCTGATCGGCTCCGACGCTGGTACCAGCTTCAAGACCATGCTCCAGTCGCTGACCCCGAACTCCGCCCAGGCTGCTTCGGAAATGCAGCGCCTTGGGATCTCGGCCTACGACCAGCAGGGCAAGTTCATCGGCCTGTCCAAGTTCGCCGGGGTCCTCCAGGGCTCCCTGCGGGGAGTCTCGGACGAGTCCCGCAACGCCTCCCTGAAGATAATCTTCGGCTCGGACGCCGTCCGTGCCGCGAACGTCCTCTACGAGCAGGGCGCCAAGGGCATCGCTGACTGGACCGCCAAGGTCAACGATTCCGGTTACGCGGCCACCACGGCTGCGATCAAGCAGGACAACCTGGCCGGAGACATTGAGAAGGTCGGCGGGTCCCTCGATTCCGTGTTCCTGAAATCAGGTTCCGGCGCAAACGAAGTCCTCCGCTCCCTTGCTCAGAGCGCAGACAGATTCCTGGGTGTGATCGGTGATATCCCGGCGCCCATTCTCCAAGCAGGCCTAGGCATGGCAGCCGTGGCTGGAGGGTCGGCGCTGTTGGGCGGGGCATTCCTGACGACCTTCCCCCGGATCCTTGAAACCAAACGGGCGTTCTCAGAGCTGGCCGAGTCTTCACCCAAGCTTGCTGGCGGCCTCGGCAAGGTCACCAAGGCAGCTGGCATCGCAGCAGTTGCACTGGTAGCCCTTGAGGCGGCGGGAGCGGCCGGGAAGGCCATATTCGGGAAGGCGTCCAACTCCGCTGAGGACTTCGCGCAGTCACTGCTGACTTTGAGTGGCGGGACCAAAGACCTTGACGCCCTCTTCCGGGACGGCGGCCTGGGTACTCAGATCAACGGCGTCGGCGATGCCCTCGCACGTATGTCCGACAAGAACGCCTTCGACGACTTTGGAATCTGGATCGGCGACCTCACTCCGGCCGGGTCCAAGCTGAACACCCTTCGGGACAACATCCGGGGACTCGATTCAACTCTCGTAGCACTTGTGCAGAACGGCGGCGCGCAGAAGGCCGCGGACGCGTTCCGAATTGCCGGTGAGGAGGCGGACAAGTCTGCCAAGGCGCAGGGGCGGTCCGGTGTGTCCACTGCCGAGGTTTTGAAGCTGATGCCTCAGTATTCTGATGCGATCAAGGCCCAGGCGACGGCGCTAGGGGTCAAACTCACCCAGCAGGAGCTTGAAGAAGCTGCCCTTGGCAAGATCCCGGCCAAGATCGCCGCAGTAACCAAAACGACCGAAGGTGCTGCAGCTGCCCAGAAGTTCCAAGCCGCCGCCAGTGAGGAGGCGGCCAAGAAGCTTGCCGACATGGGCTTGTCGGCTGATGGCACGGTCGTGTCCCTGTCGAAGCTCCTAGACGTAATGTTCGCGACGGGCCTTGCAACCATGTCGGCGCGGGACGCTGAATCCAAGTATCAGGAAACACTGGACGGCCTGAAGGTCAAGATTGATGGGGTTAACGCCTCCCAGTCGGCGGGCAACCATGTGTGGGATGAGGCTAAGGGTTCCTTTGACCTGACCAGCGAATCAGGCCGGGCAGCTAACGGCGTGTTTGGTGACCTCGAACAGGCCGCGATCAACACGACCAAGGCGATGGCCAATGCTGGGGCAACCCAGCCTGAGCTACAGGACAAGCTCGGCAAGACCTACACGTCCTTGTACGACACTGCCAGAGCATTCGGCGCATCGAAGGACAAAGCGGACGACCTCGCCCGCTCTGCCCTTGGCATCCCGAAGAACGTCCCCATCGATGTGGCCATCCAAAACTATGCGGACACCATGGCGAAGGCTTACAGCATCCAGGGCGCCATCAACGGGATTACCGGCCGGTCCGTGGACGTCATCATCAACCACATCAACAGGCAGGTCGGTGGCGGGGGCTCACCTGATGACCCGTCCATGACGGCACTCACGCCGGGAAGCCTCAGTCGATACACCGGTGGGCTGGTGGGCTTCGCCGGAGGCGGCAAGGTGCCGGGCATCCCACCAATGAACAAGCGGCTCGATAACGTCATCGCCCGAACCCAGAACGGGACACCGTACGGCATCCGTTCCGGGGAATGGATCATCAACGAGCCGCAGTCCAAGGCCAATGATAAATGGCTGCGGGCCATCAACGACGGGCTGAACCTAGACACCGTCTTTGCCGCCCAGGCGGCCCCGTCGAAGTCCATGGCCGGCGGCTACGGGCAGACCCAGTCCTTCGGCGGGTACAACGGTCAGCTCACGGCAGCGACTCCTGCGGCGGCGCCGATGATTGGTGACATCTACGTGCAGAACCCGTTCACTGGCGAGTACATGCTGGCGCAGATGGATACCCGCGCCGGGGCGGCCATCACGAAGGCTGATGCTCAGACGCGGTTCATGAGAAGGGGCAGGTCCTAATGGTTGCGGATAGGTACTCTTGCGATCATGAGACAACCTGAAACCTCGTCTACTGTCCGGCCATTGACCTCGACTGGACTGCCCAGGCTGGCCTTCAAGATTCAAGAGGTAGCCGAGATGCTGGCCGAACCGGAGCAAACGATTAGGCGGCACTGCCAGACGCAGGCGCTCCGAGGCGCTTACAAGACGGGCGGGAAGACCTCGCCGTGGCGGATCCCGCCGAAAGCAATTGACTACTACCAGGCGACACGCAGCAATCAGTAGACGCCCACCGCTTACCCACCGTAAACAACGCAATAGCGTGCAAACCGGCGAAGGTGCGTTTCCGTCGGACGAGGCATTCTCCCCTGTAACTCAAGGCTGGTGATGAGTGGTGAGTAACAGCTAAAACCAGCATCCGCTAATCCGCCGGTCGGGGGTTCGATTCCCTCCTGGGGCACAAGATGATGAGTTGGCACGTCCTTGACGGATGCGCCGGTCAGCAAAAACACCCCGGTCAGCAGACCGGGGTGTTTTTCATTGTGGGACTGGTGTGGAATTGCCGTTTCTCAGGCGTAAGGCAACACGAGTTCCGCGTAGCGCGCCTTGACGGTCTCCATGACAACGTCGCCGTCGGCGTCCCAGATCTCCTGGTTGAAGATTTCAACCTCGATGTCCCCGGCATACCCGGCGTCCCTGACCCAGGTACTGATAGTGGCGAAGTCGATGACGCCGTCGCCCATAAAGCCCCGGGACAGCAGCGGATCGGCGGCGATGGGCATGTTGAAGTCGCACACCTGGTAGGAGGCGATGCGCCGTTCCCTGCCGGCGCGTTCGATCTGCGCCTTCAGTTCCGGGTCCCACCAGACGTGGAACGTGTCGACGGCGACGCCCGCCGCCTGCGCATCAAACGGGGCTGCAAGGTCCAAGGCCTGGCCCAGGGTAGAGATGACGGCGCGGTCCGCTGCGTACATAGGATGCAGGGGTTCCAGCACCAGCCGGATGCCGTTCTCCGAGGCGAACGGGACAAGATCGGCAAGGCGGTCGGCAACGCGCTGGCGTGCCGCTACCACATCCTTCTCCCCCGGCGCCAGCCCGCCGACCACCAGGAAGAGTTCCCTGGTGTCCAGCGCAGCGGCTTCGAGGACGGCCGCGCGGTTGTCCGCCAGGGCAGCGGCCTGGCCCTCGGCGTCAGCCGCAGTCAGGAAGCCGCCGCGGCATAAGGAGGAGACACGTAGCCCCGCGTCCTTGATCAGCTTCGCGGCCTTGTCCAGCCCCGCTTCTTCAACCCGGTCGCGCCACGGGGCGATCGCCGGAATTCCGGCGCGGACGCAGCCATCAACCACTTCCGCGAGCGTCAGTTTCTTGGTGGTGGCACTGTTCAGGGAAAGTCGTGCAAAGGGGGACGGTGCTGAATTAGATGTCATACTCCCACTCCGTTGATGCGCAGGTAGTCGGACATCCGGAACGCGGCGAGCGCCGGGTCCTTCAGCAGGCCGGCCTTGTCGGCCAGTTCGAAGGTCTTGGCCAGGTGGCAGACGGAGCGGCCGGAGTGCAGGCCGCCCACCATCTGGAAGCCGCGCTGCTTGCCGTTCAGCCAGGACATAAAGGCGATCCCTGTCTTGTAGTAGAACGTGGGGGCGCTGAAGATGTGCTTGCCGAGCTCGCGGGTGGAGTCCAGGATGGCGCGCGCTTCCGCAGCCTTGCCGGCGTCGTAGTTCTGCAGCGCAACCGAAGCCGCCGGGTAGATCGCCGCAAAGATGCCCAGCAGCGCGTCCGAGTGGTGGCTGCCGTCGCCGTCGATCAGTTCCGGGTAGTTGAAGTCGTCGCCGGTGTAGAGGCGGACCCCTTCCGGAAGGGCCGCGCGCAGGGCAACCTCGTGCGTTGCATCCAGCAGGGATACCTTCACGCCGTCCACCTTGTCCGCGTGCTCGCGGACAAGGGACAGGAACGTCTCAGTTGCGGCAGGGACGTCGTCCGAACCCCAGTATCCGGCCAGCGCGGGATCGAACATGGTCCCGAGCCAGTGCAGGATCACGGGCTGGTCCACTTCCTGCAACAGCGTCGAGTAAACGTGCAGGTAGTCATCCGGACCGGAGGCCACACGGGCCAGCGCCCGGGAAGCCATCAGGATGATCTTGGGCCCGGCTTCACTGACGACGGCGATCTGCTCGCGGTAAGCGTCCAGGACGGCGGCAAGACCTGCGTTGCCCGCGGGCAGGGTGGCAAGGTCCAGCTGGTCGGTGCCGGCGCCGCAGGAGACGAGGTCGCGGACCGTCTTGCCGGCGGTCGCAGCGTTGCCGGCGGAGACCACCGAAGCGGCTTCCACACCGGTGCGCTTGATGAGCTGCTGGGTTGCAGCCCAGTCCAGGCCCATGCCGCGCTGGGCCGTGTCCATGGCATCGGCAACACCCAGGCCGTAGGACCAGAGTTCGTGCCGGTACGCCATGGTGGCGTCCCAGTCGAGGCTGGCCGGGGCACCGGGCGTGTTGTCCGCCAGGACCTCGGGAATGACGTGCGCGGCGGCGTACGCGCGCCGCGACGTGAGCGGGGCGGTGGGGCGGGCCCACGACACGCCGCCTTGGAGGCGGTACTCGCGGGTGCCGCCGTCGTGGGTGGGAAGGATCAGGGAAGTCATTAGAGCGTAATCTCCGGGATGTCGATGGTGCGGCGTTCGTCGTTGGACTGCAGGCCGAGCTCGGCGAGCTGGACGCCGCGGGCGGCGGACAGCAGGCCGAAGCGGTGCTCGCGGCTGGCTACGACATCGCGCAGGAACTCTTCCCACTGGAGCTTGAAGCCGTTGTCCAGCTCGGCGTTGGCGGGGACTTCCTGCCACTGGCTGCGGAATGATTCGGTGACGGGCAGGTCCGGGTTCCAGACGGGCTTGGGGGTGTGGGCACGCTGCTGGGCAACGCACTTGTTGAGTCCGGCGACGGCCGAACCGTGCGTGCCATCGATCTGGAATTCCACGAGCTCGTCGCGGTAGACGCGGACGGCCCAGGAGGAGTTGATCTGGCCGATGACCGGCTCGCCCGCCGGAGTCTCGAGTTCGAAGATGCCGTACGAAGCGTCGTCGGCGGTGGCCTTGTACTCCTT
Organism: Pseudarthrobacter psychrotolerans; assembly: GCF_009911795.1. Taxonomy (NCBI): domain Bacteria; kingdom Bacillati; phylum Actinomycetota; class Actinomycetes; order Micrococcales; family Micrococcaceae; genus Pseudarthrobacter; species Pseudarthrobacter psychrotolerans. Next base: position 1,311,985 of record NZ_CP047898.1, read on the forward strand.
GCCCGCCTCGTCCCAGCGGGCCGGGATGTGCGTGGCGGTCTTGGCATTGACGCTCTTGACCTTGCCGATGATGCCTTCGAGGACGTAATTCCAGTGGCAGAACATGTCCGTGGTCATGCCGCCGCCATCTTCCTTGCGGTAGTTCCAGGACGGCCGCTGGGCTGCCTGGACGTCACCTTCGAAGACCCAGTAGCCGAATTCGCCGCGGATGGAGAGGATGCGGCCGAAGAAGCCTTCGTCCACCAGGCGGCGCAGCTTGACCAGGCCCGGCAGGTACAGCTTGTCGTGCACAACGCCGGCCGTCACGCCGGATTCCTTGCCGATGCGGGCCAGTTCGATAGCTTCTTCGAGGGTTTCGGCGGTGGGCTTCTCGGTGAAGATGTGCTTGCCGGCGAGCATGGCCTTCTTCAGGGTGGCGGCACGGAGGCTGGTCATAGAGGCATCAAAGATGATGTCCACGGTGGGATCGTTGATCACGGAATCCAGGTCCGTGGTCCATTCGGCCACCTTGTGGAGCTCTGCCAGCTCGCGGATCTTGGCTTCGTTGCGGCCTACCAGGATCGGCTCCACCTGGACCTTGGTGCCGTCCTCCAGCGCGAATCCCCCGGCGTCGCGGATGGGAAGGATGGAACGCAGCAGGTGCTGGCGGTAACCCATCCGGCCGGTAATGCCGTTCATGGCGATACGGATCGTCTTTGTTTCGAAGCCCATGTGTCCTCCACGGTGAGTGAGCAGTGTTACTCAAGATCTATCGGGAAAGCGCATTCCCACTGCGTCCATCATGCACCGCTCAACTCCCGCTTGGCAAGCGCTTTCCCCAAGTCTCTCCAAACTGCCATACTGATGTCGGCGCCTTTAGCGCTGAAAGTCTGTACGAACAGGAGAAGCTGTGGCTGCAAGTACCCTCACCGAGGTGGCCCGGTTGGCGGGCGTTTCGCCGGCCACCGCCTCCCGAGTGCTGAACGGCTCCGCCCGGATACCGGGCAAGGATATTGCCGACCGGGTGCGCCAGGCTGCCGAATCCCTCGGCTACATTCCCAACGCCCAGGCCCAGGGGCTGGCCAAGTCCAGCTCCGGGCTGATCGGGCTGATCGTGCACGACATCGCCGATCCGTACTTTGCCGCCATCGCCCGCGGCGTCCAGGAAGCCGCGAGGGAACAGCACAAGATGGTACTGCTGGCCACCACCGAGGGCGCTCCGGAGAGTGAGAAGGAAGCCGTGGCTGCCTTCGCCGCACGCCGCGCCGATTCCATCGTGATCGCAGGATCGCGGACTTCCCGCGCGGGGGACCGGGAAGGCAACACCGAACTCGCCGCCGAACTGGACCGCTACTGCCGCAACGGCGGCCACGTGGGCGTGATCGGCCACGGGATTGTGGGCGCCACTGCAGCGGACGGCTACCACGTGGTGCGTGTGCCCAATGAGGAGCTGGCCGCGCAGCTCGCGACTGAGCTGGCCGCGTCGCGCGAAGAAGACTTCGTCATCATCGGCGGCCCGGAAGGGCTGTTCACGTCCGACGACCGGATCCGGGGGTTCCAGCGTGGCCTTGCCGACGCAGGCGTGCCAGCGGCGGACGTCATCCGCACGGACTTCAACCGTGCCGGCGGGTTCGAGGCCGGCCTCGCCCTGGCGGCACGGATCGCAGCTTCCCAACCAGGGGCGGGACAAAACGGCTCTGCATCTTTGCCGTCAATGATGTTATGGCCATCGGGGCCGCCGCCGCGCTGCGCTCCGAGGGACTGCGGATCCCGCGGGACGCCGCTGTTGCCGGTTTTGACGACATTGAGACCCTTCGTGATTTCCGCCCGGCCCTCTCCACGGTGCATCTTCCCCTGGAGGAGATCGGACGGCAGGCCGCCTGGAGCGCGGCCGGTCTGGCGTCCAACGACGCCGTATCATCGCCGGTAACCGGCCAGGTCACGCTGCGGCGCAGCACCGAAGTGGCCCAACCCAGCAGCGCTGAGTCAGTGGCCTGAGGATGCTCCCGGGCTCAATGACTGCCGTGCCTGCCTGCGGCAATGCAGGTCCGCGCCCAGCGGTTCTGGTCCTTCCCGGTGGAGGGTATGCAGGACAGGCCGACCACGAGTCAGAGCCGGTTGCCGAGTGGCTCGCCGCACTGGGGATCCATGCCTATGTGCTGCGGTACAGGGTTGCCCCGCACCGCCATCCGGCGCCGCTGGCGGACGGCAAGGAGGCCCTTTTGGCGATCCGCGAAGGCGCCCTTGGCCTGGCGGTGGACAACACTCGGGTGGGCGTCCTCGGCTTCTCGGCCGGGGGCCACCTTGCGGCAACGCTGTCGACGGCGGTCGCCACCGGAAATGCCTCGCTGGATGTCGGAGCTGCCGTTCCGGACCTGACGATTCTGTGCTATCCGGTTGTATCCTTCACGGACGCGGTCCATCAGGGGTCAGTGGACAACCTAGCGGGCGGGTCGCCGTCGGACGATCTGCTCCGGGCGCTGTCCCCCGATCTCCAGGTCACTGCCGCCACGCCGCCGGCCTTTGTGTGGCACACCGCCGACGATGCGGCGGTACCGGTCCGCCACAGCTTCTCCTACGCGGGGGCGTTGATCCGCGCCGGCGTGCCGGCCGAACTCCACGTTTTTCCGCAGGGCCGCCATGGCCTCGGACTGGCCCGGGAACTGCCGGGACCGGATCAATGGACATCTCTGTGTGCGGCCTGGCTGGACAGGATGGGATGGACGGCAGTACCCACGGAACTGTCGGCCTGAACCATCGGCAGCTACGGAAGCGTCAGGATCAGCGGGCCCTCAGCAGTGATGGCCACCGTGTGTTCGCTGTGGGCAGCCCGGCGGCCGTTGGCCGAACGCAGGGTCCATTCGTCGTCGTCGTGGTAGTAGTCGTCCTTGCGGCCCTGGATCAGCATGGGCTCGATGGCGATGACCAGGCCCTCGGTGAGCTTGATCCCGCGGCCCGGCCTGCCGTCGTTCGGAACGGGCGGTTCAGCGTGCATGGTGCGGCCGATGCCGTGGCCGCCGTGGTCAGCCAGCAGGCCGTAGCCCGCCCGCCGCGCGGCGCCGCCGATTGCGTAGGCAAGATCGCCCATTTTGTTGCCGATCCGGGCTGCCTCGATCCCGCGCGCCAAGGCGGCATCCGTGGCATCAATGAGGGCCTGGTCCACAGGATCGGGTGTTCCCACGATGAAGCTGATGGCCGCATCGCCGCACCAGCCGTCCAGGAATGCCCCGCAATCCACGCTGAGCAGGTCACCGTCCTGGAGTGTGTATCCGCCAGGGATCCCGTGGACCACGGCGTCATTGACACTGGTACAGATCACTCCGGGAAACGGGACTGAGGCCCAGCGCGGGTGGTAGTCCAGGAAGGCGGGCGTGGCTCCGGCCGTGGCTATGGTCTCTGCGGCCAGTGCGTCGAGGTCACGCAGGGTGACGCCTACACCGGCCGCCTCACGCACGGCCGCCAGGGTGTTTGCCACCACTCGTCCGGCTTCGCGCATCAGGGCGATCTGTTCGGGAGTCTTGATCATGGACATGCAGGGAACCTCCGACGTCGGGTCGCACGGTCCAACGGACCGTGCATTTTGTCTGGTCCCACTCTAGAGCCGTCCCGCTGGGGACGGACCCGCCGGCATCCACGTCGCCGGAGCCTCGCTACAGTTGCACCATGGACGGAATATCGCCGCATGTGGAACCGCTGGACAAGGAGCCTTCAGACGCGGCAGCTCCGGCCACGGAGGCTCCGAAACGCGAGCTGCTGGACGCCGTCCGCGCAGCGTTGCGGGAGCGGGCGGACCCCGTGCGGGCCGCCGGCGCGCAGGCGTATATGAAGTCCACCCTGCCATCGCTGGGCGTCAGGGTCCCGGAGGTCAGGCGGCTGGCGCTGGCCGCTGCCGCCGCCCATCCCTTGACCTCGGCAGGCGGGCTCCGGGCCACGGTGCTTGAACTCTGGCGCGGCTCCACGGTGCGCGAGGAACGCTATGCGGCCATTGACCTGACAAGCCTCCGGTTGGTGGCCCGTGACCAGCTGATGCTCCCTGTCTATGAGGAGATCATCCGCACCGGCGCGTGGTGGGACTTCGTGGACGGGGTGTCGCATCGTATCGGCGGGCTTCTTCAGGCCCACCGGCCCGTAATGACCGAACTCCTGCTGGCCTGGAGCAGGGACCAGGACTTCTGGATCAGGCGGTCGGCCATCACCTCGCAGTTGAAGGCCAAGGCCCGCACGGATCAGGACCTGCTGCGGGCCGTGATCGAGCCGAACCTGGCGGACCCGGAGTTTTTCATCCGGAAGGCCATTGGCTGGGCGCTTCGCGAATACGCCAAGTCGGACCCGGAGTGGGTGCGCAATTTCGTGGTGGACAAGGGCACACGGTTGAGTCCACTGTCGCGGAAGGAAGCCTTGCGGCATCTGGACCAGGGCACGACGCCGGGAGTCACCGGCGCCGGATAACGGCGCCTGCGGGGACTAGATGACGGGGCGTTCGGTCACCGGTTCGGCCGACTTCCGGAAAAGCCGTTTGGTGCCTGGATCCATGAAGATCAGGTACATGGCAAAAAGCAGGCCGGTAATCGCGGCCGCGAAGCGGGCCAGGACCAGTGCAAGTCCCAGGTCCTCGGTCTGGAGGTAGGGAAATACCTCCAGCTGGTCGGAAATGGCGTAGATCATGAAGAACGACACGATGAAATACAGTGCTTTGACCTGCCAGTCATTGCGGATGCCCGTCACCGCGAACAGCGGGATGAGCCACACCACGTACCAGGCCTGGATCATCGGCGCCAGCACCACAATGGCCGCAAAGGCCAAGGTGAGGCGGCGAATCAGGCGGTTATGCTCACCCTTGAAGATCTGGAAGGCGACGATGCCTACGGCAAGTATCTTGCCGGCGTCGAACACCCAGTCTGCGAGGGTCCACCCGTCGAGGCCGAAGGCGTTCGAAACGGAAGCGACCACCAGCCCCACCAGGCCCACCGGCGCGTACCAGATGAAGAGGCTGCCAGGGGCGGACAGCCCGTTGATCCAGCCGAAGCCGAATCCATTGACCAGGCTCAGGCCATACAGAATGGCCAGGCTCAGCCCTCCGGTCAGTCCCCAGAACAGGAATTTCCGCGGCCAGCCGGCGTTCCTGCCTGCCCAGATCAGGCCGAGGAACGGCAGGAAAACGATGGTGATGGGCTTGACGGAGATGGAAAGGGTGACGAGGACTATGCCCAGCACCACGCGCCTGGTGGCGGCGTAGTACAGCCCGGCAAGGGCCAACCCGATCATGAGGGCATCGTTGTGGACGCTGGCAATGAAGTTGGTGAGGAACAGGGGGTTTGCCGCGGTGAGCCACAAGGCGCGGTGCGGATTGACGCCGTGAAGCTCGGCCAGCTTGGGCACGTAGATGACGCAAAGGACCACGCCAAACAGCGCAACGAGCCTGAAAAGCATCACGCTGGCCTCGGGCTGGACATTGGTGGACCAGACCACAAACTGTTCAATCCACAGGAACAGCTGGCCGTACGGCACGGGAGCTTCAGTCCACTGTTTGTCGGCGCCAAGCTGGAAATAGTTGGACAGCGCCGAGATGCCGTTCTCGTAGGGGTTGAACCCCTCCACCATCAGCCTGCCCTGGCCAATGTAGGCATACACGTCGCGGCTGAAGAGTGGGACGGTGAACATCAACGGAAGGCCCCACGCGGCAATGGCCTGCAGCGTTGCCTTTCGCGCGGCCGGCCCCCACACGCGGACCCGCTGGCCGAGCCGCAGCCAGGAGCGGACCAGGAGCATGCCGCCCACCGCAACCAGCACGATGGCCAGGGCAACGCCGATGGCCTCCGTGCGCATCCAGATAAAGACCGGTACCCGGCGGAGTTCGGAAACGGGGCCAGCCAGCCGACGCCGAGGGATCCGAACACCATCAGGACCGAGCCGACAAGACCGGCAAGGATGGGGGACCTGGCGTTATCCACTTCCGGCGCAGCGGGCTCCGGGATCACGCTGGCGGCCATCTCCCCCGTTGCAGGCACAGGCGCCGTCATCTCAGGATCGTCCAATCTCTTTGCATTCGGCGCTTCAGCCCCGCGGGCGGCAGTGGCCGCCCGGGCCGCGCAGGCACAGCACGGCGGCAAAATCCTCGCCCCCATGTACCCGAAATCCTAGCATCGGACGGTTGCGCCGGAGCTAAACGGTAGGCTGGTCCGGTGCCTATATCTAACGAACGCATCGTCTGGATCGACTGCGAAATGACCGGCCTGGACATCAAGAACGACGCCCTGATCGAGGTGGCGGCGCTGGTGACGGACTCAGAGCTCAACATTCTCGGTGACGGTGTGGACGTGGTGATCAAGCCCGAGGACGCTGCCCTTGCCCAGATGAACGACTTCGTCCGGGACATGCACACCCGGTCCGGGCTGCTCAAGGAACTGCCGCACGGCAAGACCATGGCCGAGGCCGAAGCCGCCGTGATGGAATATATCGAAAAGTGGGTGCCGGACCCGCGCAAGGCACCGCTGGGCGGCAACTCCGTGGGGACCGACCGCGTCTTCCTCTCCCGCGACATGCCGGCAGTTGTGGAGCACCTCCACTACCGCGTGATCGACGTGAGCACCATCAAGGAACTCTCCCGCCGCTGGTTCGCCCGGGCCTACTTCCAGTCCCCCGCCAAGAAGGGCGGCCACCGCGCCCTGGGGGACATCCAGGATTCCATCGACGAGCTCCGCTACTACCGCGAGGCGGTTTTCGTTCCGGCTCCCGGGCCTGACAGCGCCACTGCCCGCGAAGTTGCCCAGCGCATCACAGCCACGCCCGGCACAGCAGAGACCTCGAAAGAGTAATCTGCACCACGTTTGGTGGAAATTTTCGCAAAAACCCCAAAAGTGGCACAAGCACCCTCAAACAGCAGGTAAGCTATTTGAGTTGCCTTTCCAGAGCACCGGATCACCGGGAATCTGCGGGCACATGGTGGGCTTAGCTCAGTTGGCAGAGCGCCTGGTTGTGGTCCAGGAGGTCGCGGGTTCAACCCCCGTAGCTCACCCTCATTGGGTGGCAGTAACAGCCGTCCGTTTGGAGGCCGTACCGGATATCCGGTACGGCCTCCATTTTTTTGCATAAACGCCGGCGCCACGCCGCACGCACGAAGGGCCGCCTGACATGACAGTTCTGCCAATCACCGTCTGGGGAGAACCGGTGCTGCACCGCCGCGCCGCCGAGGTGGAGGTGTTCGACGACGAACTGCGCACCCTGATCGCGGACATGTTTGAAACCAACGACGCTGCCAACGGCGTGGGCCTGGCGGCGCCGCAGGTTGGTGTTGGCAAGAGAATATTCGTGTACAAGTACGACAATGACGACGGCGCCCCGCCGATCGGTGTCCTGGTTAACCCGGTGCTGACGCTGTCCAAAATCTCCGGCGCACTGCCGGACCCCGAGGAAGAGGAAGAGGGCTGCCTCTCGTTCCCGGGCGGCTCATACCCGCTCAAGCGTGCGGAATGGGCGCGGGTGGAAGGCTTTGACGGCTACGGGCAGCCGGTTGAATTCGAAGCGACAGGCTGGTTCGCCCGGGTGATCCAGCACGAATACGACCACCTCGACGGAAAACTTTACGTCAACCGGCTGATGGACCGCTATGCCCGGAAGGCCATGAAACAGGCCAAGAAGAGCGGCTGGGGCGTGCCCGGGCTGACCTGGATGCCCGGCGTGGATCCGGACCCGTTCGGCCATTAGGCCGACTCAGGCCACGCTCATCACCGGGCGCTGATGGTTGGCTGGTCCGGGCAGGAGTCCAGGACGTGCCTCATCGCATCCTTCTCCGGCTGCGTGACCCACAGCCCATATGACGCCTTCACCGAGATCTGGCGTGCAACGTAATGGCAGCGGATGTTCTTGTTCTTCGGCAGCCAGGTGGCAGCGTCGCTTGCGCTCTTCTGCTGGTTGGCGGGACCGTCCGCGGCGATGAGGTTCAGCGGATCGTTGGCCAGGCTCTGGCGCTGCTGCGGGGTCAGCCCCTGTGCGCCCTTCTGCCACGCATCCCCGAGCGCCACGATGTGGTCGATCTGGATTTCCTTGCTGCTTTCCGGGCCACGCCGGAACTCCACGGCTTTCCCCGTGTACGGCTCCTGGATGGCCCCCGACGCGACCTTGCACTTGGAACCCTCCGTGAAGCCCACAGCGGTGAGGTCCCTGCGGAGGATGTCATTGCGGGTGTCGCAGCCGTTCCGGTCCACGTCCAGCCAAGCCTGCCCGAAGGCCTCCCGCTGGTAGTTGTCCTTGGGCGCCCGTCCCTTGACGGGCAGCCCCTCCAGGGCGTCCAGGGCACTCCCCTGCGGTACAGCGTGCACCGGGATCACGGGCTTCATCCAGGTCCCGTCGAAAACAGGCGCCTCGCTGGGCCCTGCGATGGCTGGTTCTGCCGCCGCGAACTGGCCTGCAGTGAAAAACCATCCCGCAGAGCCCACTGCCGACAGGGCCAGCACCACCAACAGAACCCAGGCCTGCCTCGAGCGGCGGCGGGCACGGCGGTAGGCACGCCAACTGACGGTCATGGGCAGCCAGCCCTTCCGGAAAGGTAATGCACCAGAAGAGCCTAGGCCACCCCACTGACACCCAGGCGGTTATCCACAATGGGGAGGAAGAGTGGCCCGGATCTGCCGCCTGCCGCTGAGGCCCGCTACTGCTCCCGGGCTACGCGGCGGAGGTCTTCCTCGGCAACCTGGAGGAGCCCTTCGAGCTGTCGCACCCGGTCGTCGCCGACATCGCCGGAAGCCCGGGACGCACGCGCCTGGTCCAGAAGCCTGATGGCTTCTTTATGGTTGGCCTTGGCGACGTCGAGGGCGTGTTCAAGGGTGGTCTCGTGGAGAGTTTCGTTATCCATGCCACAAGTGTGGTCCCGATTCCCGGCTGATTCCAGCACATCAGCCGGGAATGTCGGGCCGCCAGCCCCTCAGACGGGCCTAGACGGCGATCGCGGCCAAGGCAGCAGCGGTTTCCTTGGCGGGGAAGGACGGCGGGTTGACGCCGGCCATCTCTTCCATGACGCGGACTACCTGGCAGCTGTAGCCGAACTCGTTGTCGTACCAGACGTAGAGGATGACGTTCTTGTCATTGGAGATCGTGGCCAGGCCATCAACGATTCCGGCGCGGCGGGACCCGACGAAATCGGTGGAAACAACCTCCGGCGAATCGATGTAGTCGATCTGCTTGCGCAGGTCCGAATGCAGGGACATCTGACGCAGGTAGTCGTTCACCTCATCCTTGGTGGTTCCGTTTTCCAGGCTCAGGTTCAGGATGGCCAGCGAAACGTCCGGCGTGGGGACGCGGATGGAACTTCCCGTGAGCTTGCCCAGCAGCTCGGGCAGCGCCTTCGCCACAGCGGTGGCCGCACCGGTTTCGGTGATCACCATGTTCAGTGCGGCGGAGCGGCCCCGGCGGTCGCCCTTATGGAAGTTATCGATCAGGTTCTGGTCGTTGGTGAACGAGTGGACGGTCTCCACGTGGCCGTGGATTACACCGAACTTGTCGTTGATGGCCTTCAGGACCGGGGTGATGGCGTTGGTGGTGCAGGAGGCTGCGGACACGATCTGGTCCGTGTCCTCGATGGTGCGGTGGTTGATGCCGTGCACAATGTTTTTGAGTTCGCCCTTGCCCGGGGCCGTGAGGAGAACGCGGGCAACGCCCTTGCTCTGCAGATGCTGCGACAGGCCCTCGGCGTCGCGCCAGCGGCCGGTGTTGTCCACCACCAGGGCGTTGTGGATGCCGTACGCGGTGTAGTCGATCGTGGCGGGGTTGTCCGAATAGATGACCTGGACCTGGACACCGTTCGCGGTGATGGTGTTGGCAGCCTCGTCCACACGGATGGTTCCCTCGAAGGAGCCGTGGACCGAGTCGCGGCGCAGAAGGCTGGCGCGCTTGGTGAGGTCCTTGTCCGAGCCGCGGCGCACCACGATGGCGCGCAGGCGCAGGCCGTGGCCGCCACCGGCCTTTTCGATCAGGAGGCGCGCCAGCAGGCGGCCGATCCGGCCAAAGCCGTAGAGCACAACGTCGGTGCTGGTGCGGTCATCGCCGCCACGCTTCCCAACTACCTCGGCAAGTTCGGCCCGGAGGAACTCTTCCAGGGTGGCGCCGTCGCCTTCTGCCTTGAACTTCTCCGCAAGGCGGGCGACGTCGATGGCCGCCGCACCTAGCTCCAGCTGAGCCAGGATGTTCAAAAGCGGTGCGGTCTCTTCGAGCAGGAGCTCGGTGTTGCTCATGCGGCGGGCGAAACGGTGCGCCTTGAGGATGTTCATGGTGGACTTGTTGATCAGGCTGCGGCCGTGAATGCTGGTCACCACGTTGTTTTCGCGGTACAGCCGGCCGATCACCGGAATCATGGCCTCGGCGAGAGCCTCCCGGCCCATCCACGTATCAAGACAAGAATCTGACGTCTGGCTCACAGAACTACCTTCCTCGGTTCAGCCGCGTACGTCGTCGTAAGCGGTTGGCGGCCACCTGATGTTGTCCAGGGGCTCTGGCACCGGCAGGATGCGGTCCATCCCGGGTGCCGTGGAGAAGCGTAAAGAAAAGCCACCGGCTGCGAACGCAGACCCGGCGGCAGAACTTCTACGTTCGCTCTCCATTCTAGGCTGGAGCAGACCCGCGGACCGCCGCCGCCAGCGTGAAATCACTCACATGCAAGGCACGTCCACGCCCGGCTGGTGGTGGTTGGATGGGTTGACCGATACGCCGGGTTCTGTGCTCCCGTGCCGTTACCAGCGCGGGAGTAGCGGCCATCCATCTACGGACGCCGTTGCCGACGCCCTCCAGCGGCCTACCCGGACACTCGGGCGGGCAGCCCTCAAACGTGTCCTGTCTGGCCTTGCTCCGGGTGGGGTTTACCTAGCCTTCCCGGTCACCCGGGAAGCTGGTGGTCTCTTACACCACCGTTTCACCCTTACCTGCTGAGCTTCCGTTGCCGGAAGACGCAGGCGGTCTGTTCTCTGTGGCACTGGCCTGCGGGTTACCCCGAGTGGGCGTTACCCACCACCCTGCCCTGCGGAGCCCGGACGTTCCTCGAGCCACTTGCGTGACGCGCGGCCGCCTGGTCAACCCATCCGCACCCCATTCTACGGGCAACCCCGGCTGCCCGGTTCCGCAGCGGGTGGCAGGGGTATTTCGAGTCCTTGGTGGGACAATTGATCAAGATCAACTCAGGCAAAAGGAGGGGATCCTGATGGACCCCACCAGCATGTACATCGCCATCGCCGCCGCACTGCTGCTGCTCATCTTGCTGAAGATGTCCATCCGCATCGTGCGGCAGTATGAGCAGGGCGTGCTCTTCCGGCTGGGCAGGGTCATTGGCGTCAAGATGCCGGGGCTGCGGTTCATCATTCCCGTCATTGACCGTCTTCCGCTGGTCAGCCTGCGGATCGTGACAATGCCAATCCAGTCGCAGGGCATCATCACCCAGGACAACGTGAGCGTCGACATCTCAGCGGTCGCCTACTACCGCGTGGTCGACGCCGTGAAATCCGTCGTGGCGATTGAGAATGTCGTAGCGGCAATCGACCAGATCGCCCAGACCACACTGAGGAAGGTGGTGGGCCGTCACAGCCTGGATCAGACGCTGTCTGAAACCGAGCGCATCAACCGCGACATCCGGGAAATTCTGGATCAGCTGACACTCGCCTGGGGCGTCGAGGTGGTGATGGTGGAGCTTAAGGACATCCAACTTCCCGACAGCATGAAGCGTGCCATGGCCCGTCAGGCCGAGGCCGAGCGGGAGAAGAGGGCGAAGATCATCGCCGCGGAAGGCGAAGCCATCGCGGCAGCTGCCCTCGGCGACGCTTCGGACACCATGATGGCCCACCCGCTTGCCCTGCAGCTCCGAAATTTGCAGTCCCTGGTGGAGATCTCCGTGGACAAGAACTCCACGGTTGTCTTCCCCGCGCCCTTGATGAGCACCATCGGCGAACTATCCGCCTTCCTCGCCCGCGAGAACCAGGCGGCCACAGTTGCCGCCGCCAAGCCGCCGGTCAAGGCGGCCTGAGCTGCACATCGGTGTCCGGAGCTTCTACGTCCATGACCGGTAAGATCGTACGGTGCTGATTCTGCTTCCCCCCTCCGAAGGCAAGACCCCCGCAGCCCGTGGGTCCGCCGTCGACTGGCCATCACTGAGCTTTCCGGAACTCAACACGTACCGGGCCAAAGTCCTGGAGGCGCTGGGGACGGTCAGCGCACATGAGGATGCCCTCGCGCTGCTGGGCGTCGGCGCATCGCTGCAGGACGACGTCGAACGCAATACCCGGCTCCACGCCGAACCGGCGGCCCCTGCGCACCAGATCTATTCCGGCGTTCTGTACGACGCCCTCGGCTACAAAACCCTCACCCCGGCGCAGCGCCGGAAGGCCGATGGTTCAGTGCTGGTGATCTCGGCGCTGTGGGGTGCCATCCGCTTCGCCGACCGCGTGCCCGCCTACCGGCTGTCAATGGGAACGGCACTGCCCGACGTCGGCCGCCTCGCCTCGTTCTGGAAACCGCAGCTTTCGGCGGCCCTCGCGGAGTCGGTGTCCGGGCATCTGCTGGTGGACTGCCGCTCCAGCACCTATGCCGCGGCGTGGGCACCGCCGCCGGCTCAGACGGTGGCCGTCAACGTCTTCACCCAGGTCAACGGGGTGCGCAAGGTGGTCAGCCACTTCGCCAAGCACACCCGCGGCGAGCTGGCACGGCACCTGCTGGCCCGCCGCGGCAACGCCCCGCAGACCCCGGTGCAGCTGCTGAAGGCCACCCGCGAAAAATGGGCTGCGGAGCTGGTAGATGGTTCAGCGCGGAAACCGCACACCCTGAACATCATCCTGCCCAACTAGGTCGCACTTAACGTCGCTATCTAGGTCGCACTTAACGTCGCTATTCCCCCGATTTTCACGACGTTAAGTGCTAGTTACTTGGGGCGGGCGTGTTCCACTCGGCGGAGCGCACCAGAATGGCTCCCGAATCCGGGCAGAACACAATGTCATCTGCGGTGGCGGCCTTGATCTCGGCCAGGTCGCCGGGGCTCAGCTTCATTCCGGAGGCCTCAGAGGTTCCGTGGAACAACCGGGCGGCGCCTACTCCCCGCTTTGCCAGCGTCTTTTCGTAGATAGCCAGCATCCCGGCGTCGAGTCCCTCAGCGAATTCGGCACGCTTGCCGCGGACAACGGTCGCTTCCGCGGCCACTTCGGCCAGGGCTTCATCGAGTTCGGCGCGGATGCCGCCGAACGAGCCCTGGACGCTGTCCACGATGAGCTGCTGGGCAGCCTGACGCTCGCGCAGTGAATCCAGGCGTTCCAGGATTTCCAGCTCCACGTCTTCAAGGTCGGAGCGGCGCTTGTTGAGGGAGGCAATGTCCTTCTGCAGGGCCACGAGGTCCTTTGACAGCCCGGTTCCGCTGTTGAGCCGGGCTTCGTCGCGGCCGATGCGGGAGGCCACCTGTTCGACGTCGGCCTCGGCGCGTTTCAGCTCGGCTTCGGCGTCGTGGACGGCCATCTTGGCGGCGCCGAGTTCACCGTTGGCGACGGACAGTGCCGATTGCAGGTCCTCGATCCGGGGATCGGTTTCCAGGGCGCGGCGGCGGTTGGACAGGGACCTGAGCTTTGCGTCCAGCCCCTGCAGTTCGAGCAACTTCAACTGTTCCGCCGGTGCTGCCTTGGCCACTATTTACCTCCGCTAAATCCAATCCGGCCGAAGCCGGGCACCGTATCGGCGCTCTATAGACTCTAGCGCCTGGCGTTCTTCCCTGCCTCGCTACGTCCCCACCGGCTCCCAAACCTCGCTGCGCTCGGTGTGGGTCCCTCGCCGGTGTGGGCCCGGTGGCGGACTTCGCACGCCAGGCTTAGCCCGGAGTCAGAATGAAGTCCCACGGATCGCTGTTGGTGGTGCTTACCTGGATCTCGACGTCGTGGCCCTGATCGGCAAGCACATTGCCCAGAGCCGACGCCGCGGCGGGCAGCCACAGCCATTCGCTGGCAAAGTGCGAAACGTCAATCAGGTAAGGCCGGCCGTTCACTGCCGCTTCACGGGCTTCGGACGCCGGATGGTGCCTGAGGTCGGCGGTGACATAGACGTCGGCGTTGTTGGCCCGCACCTCGCTGAACAAAGAATCCCCCGCACCGCCGCACACCGCAATGCGCCGCACCAGCCCGTCCTTATCCCCGGACACGCGGACTCCCCCGGCCACCGAGGGCAGGATGCCGAACACCCGGGCAGCGAAATCGCCCAGGCTCATCACGTCAGCCAGATCACCCACGCGTCCGATGCCTTCCTCGGGCAGCCCGTTCGCGGCAGCCGTCAGCGGGACCACGCCTTCGAGTCCCAGCGCATCAGCCAGGACGTCGGAAACGCCCCCGACGGCGGAATCACCGTTGGTGTGGACGGTCAGGAGTGCGGTTCCAGACTCGATGAGCCGGTGGATGGCCTGCCCTTTGGCGGTGGTGGCCGCCACGGACGTGACGCCTTTGAGGAGCAACGGGTGGTGGGTAATCAGGAGCTCGGCGCCCCATTCGATGGCTTCCTCGATCACTGTAAGCGTGGGATCAACGGCGAACATCACCTTGGCAACGGGCGCGGACGGATGGCCGGCAACGAGCCCTACTTCGTCCCAGTTTTCGGCCAGCGACTCGGGCCAGAGTTCCTCTACCGCCAACAGCACCTGGCCCAGCGTGGGAGCGCCCGGACCAGCACCTGCAGCGTCCTCCCCGGTAAGGGTGCCGTCGTCGTGCTTGTCCGCATCTTTGACGCCGATGTCTGCAGGTTCCATAGACTCAGTTTTACCCCATCCGGCCGTTTGCCCGGCATCTTTCAAAGTCTCGTAGGGTGGTCAGGGAATCATCCGGCGCGCTCAACCATTGAAGAGATCATGAAAACTTTTGTTCTTGGCGGGGGCTGCTTCTGGTGCCTTGACGCTGTCTACCAAATAACCAAGGGCGTCACGTCGGTGATTTCCGGGTACACGGGCGGCCATGACCCCCAGCCGGACTACTACTCCGTCTGCGGCGGGACTACAGGCCACGCTGAGGTCGTGGCGGTCACTTTTGACGAGTCCGTCATCCCGGCCGAGGTCATCCTGGACATGTTCTTCGCGCTGCACGATCCCACCACGCTCAACCGCCAGGGCTACGATGTGGGCACACAGTACCGCTCGTCCATGTTCTACGAGACCACGGAGGAGAAGATTCTCTTCGAGGAAGCCATCGAACGGAACCAGGCGCTGTGGTCGCACCCGATCGTGACCCAGGTCAGCCGGCTGCCACGGTTCCATGCCGCGGAGGACATCCATCAGGACTACTACGCCAAGTATCCCGAGCAGGGTTACTGCCAGGTGATCATCAATCCCAAACTCGCCAAGGCCAGGAAATATTACTCTGCATGGCTTAATGCTTAGCAGCCGCCGCTCAGCCATCGTTAGGCTGACCTCAGTATTCACACTTGAGAGATAGGCATATCTACATGGCACGGATCTATGACGACGTAACGCAGTTGGTCGGCGGCACTCCGCTGGTCCGCCTGAACCGGCTGACCGAAGGCCTGGGTGCCACCGTGGCCGTCAAGCTTGAGTTCTACAACCCGGCCAACAGCGTCAAGGACCGTATCGGTGTGGCCATCGTTGACGCCGCCGAGAAGTCCGGCGCACTCAAGCCCGGCGGGACCATCGTTGAAGGCACCTCCGGCAACACCGGCATCGCCCTGGCCATGGTGGGCGCCGCCCGCGGCTACAAGGTCATCCTGACCATGCCCGAGACCATGTCCACCGAACGCCGCGTGATGCTCCGCGCGTTCGGCGCCGAGATTGTACTCACCCCGGGTTCCGAGGGCATGCGGGGCGCCGTGGACAAGGCCCAGGAGATCGTGGCCAACACGGAGAACTCCATCTGGGCCCAGCAGTTCGCCAACGAGGCCAACCCTGAGATCCACCGCACCACCACCGCCGAGGAAATCTGGTCCGACACCGACGGCAAGGTGGATATCTTTGTCGCCGGCATCGGCACCGGCGGAACCGTCACCGGCGTCGGCCAGGTCCTGAAGGAGCGCAACCCTGAGGTCCAGATTGTTGCCATCGAACCGAAGGACTCCGCGATCCTGAACGGCGGCGCTCCCGGGCCGCACAAGATCCAGGGCATTGGTGCGAACTTCATCCCGGAAATCCTGGACACCAACGTCTACGACGAAGTCCTGGACGCCACCCTGGAGGATTCCGTCCGTGTGGCCCGTGAACTCGGCGTCAAGGAAGGCATCCTCGGCGGCATCTCCTCCGGCGCCATCGTCTGGGGCGCCCTGGAACTTGCCAAGCGCCCGGAGAATGCCGGCAAGCTGATCGTGGCGGTTGTCTGCGACTTCGGCGAGCGTTACATCTCCACCGTGCTCTATGACGACATCCGCGGCTGATCAGTCCGTTGTCGCCCCGTTTCCTGTAGAAAGAACTTTGTGGGCTTTTTCGCAAGACTGAAGGAAGACCTCGACGCCGCCCGGTCACACGACCCGGCGGCTCGAGGTTCTTTTGAGAACTTTTTCGCCTATTCCGGGCTGCACGCCATCTGGATCCACCGGCTGACGCACCGTATGTGGCAAACCCCTGGGCTGCGGTTCCCGGCGCGGCTGGTGTCGCAGCTGGGCCGCTTCCTGACCGGAATCGAGATCCATCCCGGCGCCACGATCGGCCGGCGCTTCTTCATCGACCACGGCATGGGTGTGGTCATTGGCGAAACCGCCGAAATCGGCGAAGACGTGATGATTTATCATGGCGTCACGCTGGGCGGCCGCTCCCTGGCCAAGGTCAAGCGCCACCCCACCATTGAGGACCGGGTCACCATCGGTGCCGGAGCCAAAATCCTGGGACCCATCACCATCGGCCGGGACAGTGCCGTTGGCGCCAACGCCGTGGTGGTCAAGGACGCGCCGCCGGAATCGATTGTTACCGGAGTGCCCGCCAAGTGGCGCCACCGTGACTCCCAGCGCGAAACCAAGCCCGCTGTGGATCCGGCCGAGTACGACATCGAATACCGGATCTGATCCTTCGCTGCAGCCCTACCCGGCCACACGCTTCAGAAGTGCCGTGACCACGGCATCGTAGAGGCGGTCCGGCAGGACCCGCCGAAGGCCCAGAATGGCCGCCGCTCCCCTGCCCACCGGATACCGGGTCCGGGGACGCGCGGCCGTGGCCGCGTGCAGGACAGCCGCCGCAATCACCGCCGGCTGCGTTGACGTTTCAGGCCTGTCCGTGGACGCCAGGACATCCGCCATGTGCCTTGCCTGGGCAGCGTACGGTCCCTCGCCGCTGCTGGCCAGCAGCCCGTCAGCGGAAATCCGGCCCCACTCGCTCAGCGTACTTGCCGGTTCGATGATGGCGACTTCGACGCCGTGCGGCTTGAGTTCCAGCCGCAGTGCATCGCTCATGCCCTCAACGGCGAACTTGGTGGCGTGGTACCAGGCACCGAGGGGCTCATAGAATTTTCCCCCGATGGACGAGATGTTAATGATCCTGCCACGCCCCGCACTCCGCATGGCCGGCAGGACCAGCTGCGTCATCCTGGCAAGGCCAAAGACGTTCACCTCGAACTGGCGGCGGCCTTCGGCCAGATCCACCTGTTCCAGCGCCCCGTAGGACCCGTAGCCGGCGTTGTTGACCAGGACGTCAATCCGCCCGCGCTCTTCCAGGACACGGCCGACGGCGGCACGCATCGAATCGTCGTCCGTCACGTCCAGCGCCAGGACCTGGATGCCGAGGGCTTTCAGCGGCTCCATTCTGTCGACCCGGCGGGCGCCGGCATAGACGATGAAGCCGTGGCTGCTGAGCTTCTTCGCCGCCTCGAAGCCGATACCCGTGGAGGCTCCCGTAACTAACGCGACTGGCTTGGGCATTCTGACTCCTTGGATGGACGGACACCACAGCTGCCGGAAACGCCAAACGGCCGGCAGCTCCCAGAATATCCGGGAACTGCCGGCCGCAGGGTTTGCAGCTTGATGCAATCAGAGCGTGGTGATTAGTGCGTGTCCACTGCTTCGATTTCGGACTTGTCCTCGCCCCACAGGGTGTGGAACGTGCCCTCGGCGTCGACACGGCCGTAGGTGTGCGCGCCGAAGAGGTCGCGCTGGCCCTGGATCACTGCGGCCGGCAGGCGCTTGCGGCGCAGGCCGTCGTAGTAGGCCAGTGAAGAGGAGAAGACCGGCACGGGGATGCCGAGCTGGACGGCGGTGGAGACCACGCGGCGCCATGCCGGCAGGACATCGGCGATGGCCTTGGTGAACGCCGGGGCGAACAGCAGGTTGGCCGGCTTGTCTTCGGCGGCGTAGGCCTTGGTGATTTCCTTGAGCAGTTCTGCACGGATGATGCAGCCGCCGCGCCACAGCGAAGCGATCTCGTCCAGCTTGAGGTCCCAGCCGTATTCCTTGGCTGCGGAGGTCAGCATGTCCAGGCCCTGGGCGTAGGAAACCAGCTTGGAGGCATATAGCGCCTGGCGGACGTCCTCAACAAAGGTGTCCGGAACGTCGACGGCGATTTCCTCACCGGCGAGCAATTCCTGGGCGATCTTGCGCTGCTCGGCCTGCGATGACAGGGCGCGGGCGAAGACGGACTCGGCGATGCCCGACGTCGGGGAGCCAAGCTCCAGCGCGGAGATGACCGTCCAGCGTCCGGTGCCCTTCTGGCCTGCGGCATCCACCACAACATCGACGAATGGCTTGCCGGTGCGGGTGTCAACGTGGCCCAGGACCTGGGCGGAGATTTCGATGAGGAAGGAGGCGAGCTCGCCCTTGTTCCATTCTTCGAAGATCTTGGCCTGGTCGGCGGGCTCGATGCCGGCGCCGGAGCGGAGGAGGTCGAAGGCTTCGCCGATGACCTGCATGTCGGCGTATTCGATGCCGTTGTGGACCATCTTGACGAAGTGGCCGGCGCCGTCGGTGCCGATCCAGGCGCAGCAGGGCTTGCCGTCGACGTGCGCGGCGATCTTTTCGAGCAGCGGGCCCAGGGCGTCGTAGGACTCCTTGGAACCACCGGGCATGATGGACGGGCCGTTCAGGGCACCTTCCTCACCGCCGGAGACTCCGATGCCTACGAAGTGCAGGTCCTTCTTCGCCAGCGCGGCTTCGCGGCGGCGGGTGTCCTCGTAGTGGGAGTTTCCGGCGTCGATGATGATGTCGCCGGCTTCCAGCAGAGGTTCAAGCTGCTCGATGACCGAGTCAACCGGCTTGCCGGCCTTGACCATGATCAGGACGCGGCGGGGCTTCTCCAGGGAGCCAACAAGCTCCTGCAGCGTTTCGGTGCGGACGAAGTCACCGTCCGTTCCGTGCTTTGCCAGCAGCGCGTCAGTCTTTTCAACAGACCTGTTGTGCAGGGCAACGGTGAAGCCGTTGCGGGCCAGGTTGCGGGCCAGGTTGGCGCCCATCACCGCAAGGCCGGTGACACCGATGTGTGCAGACATCAAAACTCCAATTTCGTTGTGCAATGGATGTGCAGATGGCTCCGCGTTCGCGGCGAAGCACGCTGTCACGAACCGATGGATCCTAATAAAGCATATATATTCAATCGGCCTGAGGGAAGCGGTGCCCACTTTGTGGAACGTGGCCAGTCAATCCCAGTTTAGGCTTGAGTCCATGTCGACCAGCCTGCACCACCGTGCCATTGAGAACCTTGGCACCCGGATCATCACGGGCGAGCTGCCCACCGGACACATCATGCTGGCCGAGCACCTAGAGGAAGAACTGAAGGTCTCCCGGTCCGTGGTCCGCGAGGCCGTGCGGGTTCTGCAGTCCCTGGGCCTCGTGGAAACCACCAAACGGGTGGGCATCCGTGTGCTGCCGCCGAGCCGCTGGAACCCCTTCGATTCCCAGGTCATCCGCTGGCGGCTGTCCAGCGACGCCCGCGGCGCCCAGCTGCGGTCACTGATCGAACTGCGTTCCGCCGTCGAGCCCGCCGCTGCCGAGCTGGCAGCAAACAATGCACCGGCGCAGCTGCGGCGGGAACTGGTGGACATTGCCCACGCGCTGCGCGACGCCGGCCACTCCGGAGACACGGCGACGTTCCTGGAGCTGGACATCGCTTTTCACTCAGTCCTGCTCTCCGGGTCGGGCAACGAAATGTTCGCCAACCTGATGGGGCAGGTGGCGGAGACCCTGACGGGACGCACGGTCCACGGACTGATGCCGGACCACCCCCACGAGGGGGCGCTCCAGTGGCACGTCGACCTGGCCGAAGCGGTCGCCGCCGGGGACGCCGCCACGGCCCGGGACGCATCCGAACAGATCATGCGCCGCACCACCTCACGGCTGTCCGGAACCTGGACGGACCAGCCCCGGGTGTTTATCCCGGTCCGCCGGAACTGACCTCACCCGGAACCAGCCCGTCCCTATAGCGTTATTCGGGTTGGAAGTTGAGGAGGACTTTTCCTGATGCGGCGGAGTTCCTGGCGGTTTCGAAGGCCTCGAGTCCTTGGCTGAGGGGGTATTCGTGGGTGATGACGGGGCTGATGTGCAGGGTGCCGTCGGCGAGGGCGGTGATGACGTCGTCGATCTCGTTGTTGAAGCGGAAGGAACCGCGCAGGTCCAGTTCCCGGGTGATGGCCAGCGAAATCAGGACCGGCTGGGGTCCGGCGGGCAGCAGCCCGACCATGACCACGGTCCCGCCACGGGCCGCGCCCTGGATGGCTGAGGCCAGGCCGTGGTGGCTGCCCGAGGACTCAATGACCACGTCGGCCTGCACCGCCGCGATCGCGTCCGTGTCCCCGGCCTGCAGGGTCTGATCCGCGCCGACCGCGGCGGCGATCTCCAACGGTTTGGCATGGACGTCGACGGCGGTGATCCGTCCCGCGCCGGCCCGTTTGAGGACCGCGACGGCCAGCGCGCCGATCGGGCCGCACCCGATCACCAGCACACTCTTCCCCGCCACATCCCCGGCGCGGGACACGGCGTGCCAGGCCACGGCGGCCGGCTCGATCAGCGCCGCGGTCCGCAAGTCAACACCGGCAGGGAGCGCCCGCAGCATCCGGGCCGGCAGGTTCACGTAGCGGGCGAACGCGCCGTCGGTGTGCGGGAACCGGGCCGCGCTGCCCAGATACGTACATCCCGGGGACAGGTTGGGCCGGTCCGCCGGATACCGGACATCCCCGACACCCGGGCCCGGGGTGGCCGGGTGGACCGCGACCGGGGTGCCCGCGGCCGGGCCGGTCCCGTCCGCCGCGGCGCGGACCACGGTCCCGGAAATCTCATGCCCGAGCACCATCGGCGCCTTCAGGATCGATTCGCCCGCCGCGCCGTGCAGCCAGTAATGCAGATCCGACCCGCAGATCCCGCCATAGGAAACCTCCACCACAGCCTCGCCCGCGGCAGGTGCCGCCAGCGGGACGTCCTCGACCCGCAGATCCCCCGCCGCATACGCCACCACCGCCGCACCCGAAACCGGCACCGCTGTTGCTTCGGTCCCCTGAACCACTGCTGGCGTGCCCATCAGACCACCACCGTCATTCCGCCGTCGATAAAGATCGTCTGACCGTTCACAAAGTCCGACCCGTCCGAGGCCAGCCACACCGCCGGACCCGCCAGGTCCTGGACCGTGCCCCACCGGCGCGCCGGGGTCCGGCCCAGGATCCAGGCATTGAACTGCTCATCGTCCACCAGGTTCTGCGTCATCTCCGTATGGATGTAGCCCGGCGCGATCCCGTTGATCTGCAGCCCGGAACCCGCCCACTCCGCCGTCATCGCCCGGGTCAGGTTCCGCAGCCCGCCCTTCGCCGCAACATACGGGGCGATCGTGGGCCGGGCCAGGTCCGTCTGCACCGAACAGATATTGATGATCTTGCCCCTACCCCGCGGAATCATATGCCGCGCCGCCTCCCGCCCCACCAGGAACGCGCTCGTCAGATCCGTCCTGATCACCCGATCCCAGTCCGCCACGTCCAGCTCCAGCATCGGCACCCGGTGCTGGATCCCGGCATTATTCACCAGGATCTGCAACGGCCCCACCTGCTCCTCCACCCACGAAACACCCCGCGCAGCCTCGGCATCACTCGTAACATCAAACGCGACACTAAGCACCCGGCCCGGCGCGAAATCCGCAGCCATCGCCGCCTCCGCCGCCTTCAACCGCTCCGCATTAATCCCGTTCAACACCACCGTCGCCCCAGCCCCAGCCAACGCCCGCGCCAACGCATTACCAATCCCCCGGCTCGAACCCGTCACCAAGGCAACCCGCCCCGTCAAATCAAAAAGTCCACTCATGGTGCAGCTGTCCCTTTCGTTGCGGTCTCCGCAGGTTCCGCGATATTGGTGTTGTCGCTCAGATTCGAAATGGCCTGGCGGACCACGGCAAGATCCTGATCGCCAAGGCCCTGGCGTTTGAGTTCGGCGTAAAGCTCGACGCCGGCAGTCGCCATCGGCACGGCAGCGCCGGCCGCCCGGGCTGATTCGAGCACAAAGGACAGGTCCTTATGCATGAATTTCGCCGGGCCTGTTGGTGTGTAGTCCTTCCGGACCAGACGCGGTCCCACGATCTCCAGCGCACGGCTGCCCGCGAGGCCGCCGGCCAGGACGTCGAAAAGCGCTGCCGGATCCATCCCGGAGCGCTCGGCGAGCTCGGCCGCTTCGGCGAGCGCCGCCGTCGTGGTTCCTACAATGAGCTGGTTGCAAGCCTTGGCGAGCGACCCTGTGCCCAAGGGGCCCATGTGCCTGACTGTGGTTCCCATTGCACTGAAGAAGGGCTCGAGCCGCCTGAACTCGTCCGGGGTACCGCCGGCCATGATGGCCAGGGTCCCGTCCGCGGCGCCCTTGGTCCCGCCGCTGACCGGGGCGTCCACCACGGTGGCGCGGCCATGGCTTGCCTCGTGGACCCCGCGCCCGAAGTCCTGGACCTTCGCCGGTGAAACGGAGCTCGTGACCACCACGGCAGTGCCGGCCTGCGGCGGATTTTCATCCCAGCTCGCCAGCAGCCCTGCCGCGGCCTCCTCGATGAAGGACAGGTCCGGGAGCATAAAGGCGATGATTGGCACGTCCCGCAGGGATGCAACGTCCGGTGCGGAGTGGCCACCCCGCGCCACAAGCTCCTGCAGTGGACCTTCGGATCGGTTCCAGGCGGTGACCGCCCAGCCGGCACGGACCAGATTCGCTGCCATGGGCAGCCCCATCAGCCCCAGGCCTACAAAGCCCGCTGTTCTGTCTTCCATATATAGGCCTCGACTCACATCGTTGTGTGGTTAATGAAGGGAAATCTGTCCAATATCCTAGCCGCTATTCAGTATGATGAACACTATGACGACTCTAACCACCGTCGCGATCGCCGTCCCGCTCGAAGCAGAGCTGGTGGAGCGCATCCGCGCCGTAGACCCCTCCGTAACCGTTCTCTATGACCCGGACCTGCTTCCGCCCGAGCGTTTTCCAGCCGACCACTCCGGGGATCCGGACTTCAAACGCACTCCCGCGCAGGAGGAGCGGTACTGGGCCATGCTCAACAAAGCGCAGGTGCTGTACGGCCTGCCCAACGAAAGCCCCGCGGGCCTGGCCCGCATCGCGCGCGAGAACCCACGGCTCCAGTGGGTCCACGCCATGGCCGCCGGCGCCGGCGGTGCCGTCAAGGCATCCGGACTGGACCAGGAAACCCTCCTCAAATTCAAGGTGACTACCTCCGCCGGCGTCCACGCCCTGCCGCTGGCAGAATTCGCTGCCCTGGGGATCTTCAACGGCTTCAAGCGAAGCGCCGAGCTGGCCCAGGACCAGGCCGCCAAGGTGTGGCCCGAGCTTCGGACCCCCACCCGCCTGGTCAGCGGTTCCACCCTGGTGGTGACCGGCCTGGGCGAAATCGGCCTGGAGACGGCCCGGATCGCCCGCGCCCTGGGCATGACGGTCAGCGGCACCAAGCGGAACGTTGAGCCGATCGAAGGAATCGAGCAGGTTGCCGGCAACGACGGACTGCCCGGGCTGCTCGCCACGGCAGACGCCGTCGTCAACACCCTGCCCGGAACGCCGTACACGGAAAAGCTGTTCAACCGTGAGGTATTTGCTGCCATGAAGCCGGGAACTGTGTTTGTGAACGTCGGCCGCGGCACCGTGGTGGACGAGGACGCCCTGCTGGAGGCCCTGGACAACGGCCAGGTTTCCTACGCCTGCCTTGATGTCTTCGCCGTGGAACCGCTGCCCCAGGACAGCCCGCTGTGGAACCACCCCAAGGTTATGGTGTCGCCGCACACTTCGGCACTCAGTGCCGCGGAGAACCGCCTGATCGCGGAGCGCTTCTGCAGCAACCTGCGTACGTTCCTCAACGGCGGCGACCTGCCCCACCTCGTGGACCCGGTCCACTTCTACTAAGGGGCAGCCCCCGGCCTGCACCACAGAGCCCCTGCCGCGGATCCTGAAAACAGGAATCCGCAGCAGGGGCTCTTTTGTGTCCGCGTCGTTTCGGCGCTTGCGTCGGCCGTTATTTGGGTGTCCAGCAGGGGAAAAACCAGCCGGGCGGCACCGGGAAGGCGCATCCTGCGTGGGCATTAACGCAGGAAGGCGGCCTCCCCATCCAGGGGAGGCCGCCTCTTGCGTGAGTGGAGTGCCTAGCTGGCATCCTCCACCAGGAGCAGGTCCCGGCCGTTGGTTTCGGGGGCGAAGAAGGTGGTGCCGAAGGAGATCAGCGCCAGGACCAGGGAGTAGATCGCGGGAACGAGCCAGGAATGGCCTGTCGCAGCCAGCAGGGCCACACCGATCATGGGTGCGAATCCGCCGGCCAGGACGGCGGAGAGTTCACGGCTCAGCGCTACGCCGGTGAAGCGGTGCTGGGAGCCGAAGAGTTCCGGGAGCATGGCACACTGCGGACCCAGCATGGACTGCACGCCGAGCGAAATGCCCACCACCATGACCACCCAGACGAGGGTGACATTGCCGAGCGTGACCAGATAGAAGGCCGGCAGGGCGATGACGGCCTGGAAGAGGGCGCCGTAGCGGTACACCGGAACGCGGCCGAAGCGGTCCGACAGGGCGCCGAAGGTGACCACCATGACCGCTGCGAATCCGGCGGCGATGAGGAGGCCCGTGGGGCCGATGAACTTGTCGCCGGCGAAGACTCCGGCGGGCAGGCTGATGAAGGACACCAGGAGGGCGGAGTAAATGGAGGAGTTTCCGTTTTCCCCCATGCGCAGGCCGATGCCGATGAGCACGTTCTTCTTCGAGTGCTTCCAGATCTGCACCACAGGGTTCTTGACCACGGCCTTGTGCTTTTCCAGCTCCTGGAAGACCGGCGTTTCCTTAAGCCGGAGCCGGATAAAGACCGCGATGGCAATCAGGATGACGCTCGCCAGGAACGGAACGCGCCACAGCCAGCCCTGCAGCACTTCCTTGTCGGCCAGTGCCATCAGCGCGAAGGTGCCTGCGCCGAGCAGGGTGCCCAGCTGGATGCCAACGAACGGCAGTGCGGCAAAGAAACCACGACGGCGGCGCGGGGCCACTTCTGAAATCAGGGTGGTGGCGCCTGCCTGCTCGGCACCGGCGCCCAGGCCCTGGAGGATTCGCAGTGCCACCAGGAGCACCGCGCCGACCATTCCGGCCTGTTCAAAGGTGGGCAGCAGCCCGATTGCGAAGCTGGCCATGCCCATCAGGCCGATGGTCAGGATCAGGACCATCTTTCGCCCGAACCGGTCGCCGATGTAGCCGAAGACGACGCCGCCGAACGGCCGGGCTGCGAAGCCCACACCATAGGTGGCGAACGACGCGATCACCGCGCCGCTTTCCCCCAGCGGTGAGAAGAAGAGCGGTCCAAAGATCAAGGCCGAGGCGAGGCCGTAGATGTAGAAGTCGTAGTACTCCAGTGCGGAACCTACTGAACTGGCAAGAGTTGCCCTTCGCAGCTGCTCCGGATCGACGGCGGCGCCGTCCACGTCGGTCTGCGGTGATTTAGTACGAGTTGTCACAAGAACTCCCTCAAAAACACTCCAGGCCCCCGTTGGCCTGGTGGGATAGCGAGGACACCCCGTGGCGTCGATCACTATATTGAACAGAGTACAGCAAGTTGAACACGTAGCAAGTGGTTGGCGGATATTTTGTTCACAACCGGGGTTACGAACGTTAAACAGGGCCGCCCGGGCGCGGCACTTAGCCCATGGGGTTGCCCAAGGACCGCGCCAGTTCGTTCAGTTCCTTGACCATCCGGGAACCCTGCTCCTCGGAGTATGTGGCCTTCAGTGCCGTGACTGACAAACCAAGGCTGGGGCCATGGGCGCCGCGCGTCGGAACCGAGACGGCCAGGCAGACTACTCCCGTAGTGGATTCCTCATCTTCGAACGCATAGCCCTGTTCACGGATGGTGGTCAGCTGGGCCTTCAACTCGGCCCCTGTGCGGAGGGACTTGGGGGTCAGTACGGGAAGCTCGGCGTCATCGGAAAACATTGCCTCGATGTCGTGGTCATGAAGGCGGGCAATCAGGGCCTTGCCCACGGCACACAGTGACACTGGCATCTTGTCGCCGATGTTGGACGTCAGGCGGACCGCCGGATGCCCCTCGTAGCGGGCCAGATAGATCACGTTGGTTCCGTCCAGCATGGCGATGCGTACTGTCTCCCCGGAAAGTGTCGGCGCCTGCTCGCAGAACTTGTAGAACTCCTGCACTTCGTCGAGCCGGCTGAGATACGCGGCACCGAGCTCCACGAGCTTGCGGCCCAGCGTGAATTCGGCGCCCTGGCGGCTGATCAGCCTGGCTTCTTCCAACGCCAGCAACAGGTTGGAGGTGGACGACTTGGGGATTCCCAGCTCGCGGGCCAGGTCGCTCAGTGTCAGCCTTCCGGTAGCAGAGGCCGCCAGCGCGTCCATGACGGCGGCGGCACGCGTGACCGCCGGGGCGGGCGATGTGCTCCCCAAACCCTCGGAGGAGCGGGGGGTGCGGGAATCGGCCATGATTCTCCTTCGATCGGCACGCCGGGGCGCTTCGCGTAGATGCGTTCATTCTGCTGAACACTAAACATCATAATGGCTTAGCGGCGCTTCAGGGCCCGCGGCAAGGCGCCTTCCGCCGCGCCACGCAACCCCGTTCGCGTGGCATTTGTTTGTTTCAGGAAGTTCACGGTATATTCATTTCAGACCCTCCACCGCGGCATCCCCCAATAGTCGCGGTGGAGGGTTTTCCAATGCCTAAATGTTGTCTTGGCATCTGCATCCGGGTTCAGGCCACGTCCGCCACGGATTCCCTCAGCTTCCAGCCGCCTCCAAGGCCGTCGCGCTCCAGCATCATGGTGGTCAGGGCGGAGTACGGATTGCCGCCCAGCCGCACCTGGACCTGCAACACCTCAACATCCACGCGGCCAAGCCCTTTGGGCATACGGCGCTGCGCCTCCCACCAGCTCACACGTTCAAACCATCTCACCGAGTCGGCACCGACGGCCCATTCCCTGCCGTTGCTGACTACCGCCGTCGGGCTGCCGTCCCGGGCCGTCTTAACCACCACAAATTCCATAGTGGGAACGATAGGGACTGCCACCGACAATGTGGTGCCATTTCTGACCCGCCGGCCTACGTTTGAAGCCGACGCGCTCCGGCGGGCTGCCGACCCTGTGCCCCAAACCGCGGAGGGCAACAAAAAACCCCGCCGTTCCCAGCCGCTCGGGCCAGAAACAACGGGGTTTGGTGGTGGGTCCTACCGGGATCGAACCGATGACATCCACGGTGTAAACGTGGCGCTCTACCAGCTGAGCTAAAGACCCAAACTGCCGGCTTTCCGCACCTCAGCGCGTCAACCAACGAACATAAACTCTACCTGACGGGCGGGACGAAAAGCCAATCGACACACTCGGCCCCCGCACCGCTCAAAGAACGGGGAGTTCAACGGCGAGCCAGGTCAGTGCCTCGCTGACGCCTGCGTGAAGCTTGATGGTGGCGTACTGGTCGCCCCTGGTATCGCCCCTGTTGATGATTACCACGGGCTTGCCGTCCTTCGCCGCCTGGCGGACGAACCGCAGTCCGCTCATCACGGTCAGCGATGATCCGGCAACAAGCAATGCCTCTGCAGCGTCCACCATCGCGTAAGCGGCTTCCGCGCGTTCCCTGGGCACGTTCTCGCCGAAGTAGACAAAGTCAGGCTTGAGCATTCCGCCACAGGCGGGGCAGGCAGCGACCACAAAACTGCTGATCAGCGCCACGTCCTCAACAGTGGCGTCGGCGTCGGGCGCCACTTCCACCAGGCCGGACGTGGTGGCGCGCGCCAGGAAGCCGGGATTCAGTTCTTCGAGCACCTCGGCCAGCAGGCGGCGGGTGTACGTGCGATTGCACTCCAGGCAGACCACCAGGTCATAACGGCCGTGGAGGTCAATGACATTCCGGCTCCCGGCGTCTTCATGCAACCGGTCCACGTTCTGCGTGATCAACCCGGTGAGCAGGCCCCGCCGTTCCAGTTCTGCCGCCGCACGGTGCCCGGGGTTTGGATCCGCGTGCCGCAAGTGGGACCAGCCGATGTGGTTCCGCGCCCAATAGCGCTGGCGGTTGGCGGCGTCGCCCACAAACTCCTGGTAAGTCATGGGCGAACGTGGCACGGCGCCCGGCCCACGGTAATCCGGAATGCCCGAATCGGTGCTCAGACCTGCGCCGGTCAGCAGCGCCAGCCGCTTGCCGGACAACAGCTCCCGGACCCGTTCCAGCCCTTGAAGGTCGGTACTGGACAGAGCAGCAGGGTCAGCGGCTGGCAGGCTGGCGAAGCCTGTCAGGCCTATACCGTGCCGCTGCTGGTCCATGCCGGCGTCAGGCCTGTTCCAGACCTGCCAGAGCATCCTGGTACTCGACGAGCTCACGGGCCTGCCCGCGCGGATTCACCACAACGTAGCGGATTGTTCCGGCTGCATCGATGATGAACGTCCCGCGGCCAGCCATACCGCTCTCGGGGTCGAAGACTCCGTAGGCGGTGGCGACAGCGCCGTGCGGCCAGAAGTCGGCCAGAAGATCAAAGCCGTAGCCTTCCTTCTCGGCATAGGCCCGCAGGCTGAACTTGCTGTCCACGGACACTGCCAGGACGGTGGCCCCGGCATCCTCGAACGCGGCCAGGTTGTCCCGGATCTCGCAGAGTTCGCCGGTGCAGACACCCGAAAATGCAAACGGATAAAACACCAGCACAACGTTCTGACCCCGGAAAGAGGACAACCGGACTGGTTCTCCGAACTGGTTCACCAGCTCAAAGTCCGGGGCAAGCTCCCCCACCGCCGGAATAGTCTGCCCGGCTACGGCAAGAGCTGCCGTCACTTGTTCTTCCTGCTGACCAGACGGGTGGCGCTCCAGTCCTTCGACACACCTGCTGAGGTGGTGAGGTGCAGGCCCGCAGTGGGCGCCGCTTCCTGGATTTCCGCCGGCGACACGTACCCGGTGCGCCCGGACTTCGGCGTCAACACCCAGACAACCCCGTTTTCACTCAGCGTGGTCAGGGAATCCATGAGGGTATCGACCAGATCCCCGTCGCCGTCCCGCCACCAAAAAATGACGGCGTCAACAACGTCGTGGTCGTCCTCGTCCAGGAGCTCGGACCCTGTCAGGTCCTCAATATCATCACGTAAGTCGAAATCGACGTCGTCGTCGTAACCGAACTCCTGAATCAGATCCCCGTTTTTGAAACCCAATTTTTCCGCCACATTTACCGAAGTGGCGGCGTCGGCCTCGCTCACGTGTTCCTCCAATGCCTAATACATGCAGTGCGCATAGTGATTTCCATTACTCCCAGCCAACACCCTTTGTGCCTGCGCTTCAAGCTGCCACCACCGCGATCCGCCATATTCTGCGTCACATCCGGCACTGTCAGCCTGCGTTGCAGCGGCTTTCGTCACACAACCAGTATGACGGCGAAATACAACCGGGACGCCAAGGACGCGGCTACGCATCGCGCTGGAGTCACAGCTAGAGTGACTGGTGACAACTATGCCTGCGGGGCGACCGCCTGGAACTCAATGGCAGACATAGGCGTGATAGGACCCTGCCCGGCGCACATGACCGGGCTGTTGTAACCGATACGTCGCACACGTCGTCTTCATGCCGGACAGTCACCCTGCCCGGTATGTGGGCGCCGATGCATGCGCGCAAAGAGAGGTTGGACGTGGCTGCAGGAGAAGATACCTCCCATATCCTCAGCGGGTTGACTAACCAGCTGCCTGATCGTGATCCGGAAGAGACCGCCGAATGGCTGGAGTCCCTGGATACGCTGATTCAGGAACAGGGCACCGAACGTGCCCAATACATCATGCGGAGCCTGCTCCAGCGCGCCGGCGCCCAGAGCGTGGGCGTGCCGATGGTGACCACCACGGACTACGTGAACACCATCCCCGTGGACCAGGAAGCTCCGTTCCCCGGCAACGAGGAGTTCGAGCGCCGGTACCGGGCGTACATGCGCTGGAACGCCGCCATCATGGTGCACCGGGCACAGCGGGCCAGCATCGGCGTGGGCGGACACATCTCCACCTACGCCGGCGCAGCCACCCTGTACGAGGTCGGCTTCAACCACTTCTTCCGCGGCAAGGACCACCCCGGCGGCGGCGACCAGGTCTTCTTCCAGGGCCACGCCTCCCCCGGCATGTACGCCCGCGCGTTTATGGAAGGCCGGCTCTCCGAGGAGGACCTGGACGGATTCCGGCAGGAAAAGTCCAAGGAAGGCCACGCGCTCTCCTCCTACCCGCACCCCCGCCTCATGCCGGACTTCTGGGAATTCCCCACGGTGTCCATGGGCATCGGTCCCATGAACGCGATCTACCAGGCCCAGTCCAACCGGTACCTGCACAACCGCGGCCTCAAAGACACCTCGGACCAGCAGGTCTGGGCGTTCCTGGGCGACGGCGAAATGGACGAGCCCGAGTCCCGCGGCCTGCTCCAACTCGCCGCCAACGAGAACCTCGACAACCTCAACTTCGTGATCAACTGCAACCTCCAGCGCCTCGACGGACCCGTCCGTGGCAACGGCAAGATCATGCAGGAACTCGAAGCGTTCTTCCGCGGCGCGGGCTGGAACGTCATCAAGGTCGTCTGGGGCCGGGAGTGGGATGACCTGCTCACCCAGGACTCCGACGGATCGCTCGTGAAGATCATGAACGAGACCCCGGACGGCGACTACCAGACCTACAAGGCAGAATCCGGCGGGTTCGTCCGTGAGCACTTCTTCGGCAAGACCCCGCAGACCAAGGACATGGTCGCGGACCTCTCCGATGACGAGATCTGGAACCTCAAGCGCGGCGGCCACGACTACAACAAGGTCCACGCCGCGTACAAGGCAGCCACCGAATTCAAGGGCAAGCCGACCGTGATCCTGGCCAAGACGGTCAAGGGCTACGGACTCGGACCCCACTTCGAGGGACGCAACGCGACCCACCAGATGAAAAAGCTCACCCTCGATGACCTGAAGAAGTTCCGCGACCACCTGCGGATCCCGGTCACCGACGAGCAGCTGGAGAAGGACCCGTACCAGCCTCCGTACTACCACCCGGGCACCGATGCGCCCGAGATCCAGTACATGATGGAACGCCGGGCCCAGCTGGGCGGTTCTGTTCCTGAGCGCCGTTCCAAGCACCAGGAGCTCGCCCTCCCCGAAGCAAAAACGTACGAGGTCGCCAAGCGCGGGTCCGGGAAGCAGCAGGCCGCCACCACCATGGCGTTTGTCCGGCTCCTCAAGGACCTCATGCGGGACAAGAACTTCGGCAAGCACATCGCGCCGATCATCCCCGATGAGGCCCGCACGTTCGGCATGGACGCGTTCTTCCCCACGGCGAAGATCTACAACCCCAAGGGCCAGAACTACCTGTCCGTGGACCGGGACCTGGTCCTCGCGTACAAGGAATCCGCCCAAGGCCAGCTGATCCACCCCGGCATCAACGAGGCAGGCGCCGTCGCGGCTTTCACCGCTGCCGGAACTTCCTACGCCACCCACGGTGTACCGCTGATCCCGGTGTACGTGTTCTACTCCATGTTCGGCTTCCAGCGCACCGGCGACGCCTTCTGGGCCGCCGGGGACCAGATGGCCCGCGGCTTCATCATCGGCGCCACCGCCGGCCGGACCACCCTGACCGGCGAAGGCCTCCAGCACGCCGACGGCCACTCGCCGCTGCTGGCCTCCACGAACCCGGCAGTGGTCACCTACGACCCCGCCTACGGGTACGAGATGGGCCACATCATCCGGGACGGCATCGAGCGCATGTACGGGCCCGATTCCGCTGACCGGAACCTCATGTACTACATCACGGTCTACAACGAGCCGATCTTCCAGCCCGCGGAACCCGAGGAGCTCGACGTTGAAGGTGTCCTGAAGGGCATCTACCTCCTGGCTCCGGCGAAGATCGATGGTCCACGGACCCAGATCCTTGCCTCCGGCGTCTCGGTTCCCTGGGCCATCGAAGCACAGCGGCTGCTCGCCGAGGACTGGGGCGTCTCCGCCGATGTCTGGTCCGTGACGTCCTGGAACGAACTGCGCCGCGACGGTATGGCCGCCGAGGAAGAGGCGTTCCTGAACCCGGGCAAGCCCGCCCGCGTACCGTTCGTCACGCAGCAGCTCGCCGGAGCCACGGGACCTGTAGTGGCGGTGACCGACTACATGAAGGCCGTCCCGGACCAGATCCGCCAGTTTGTGCCGAACGAGTTCGCCACGCTGGGTGCCGATGGCTTCGGCTTCTCCGACACCCGTGCAGCTGCCCGCCGCTTCTTCAAGAACGACATCCACTCCATCGTGGTCCGTTCCCTTGAACTGCTGGCGCGCCGCGGCGAAGTCGATGCCCAGGCTCCGGCCCAGGCCATCGAGAAGTACCGGCTGCACAACGTCAACGCCGGGACCACCGGCGGCGCCGGCGGCGAGTCCTGATCAACTCCTGCTGACAGCGGAAATGAACGACGACGGCGACCCTCACCGAAAGGCGAGGGTCGCCGTCGTCGTTCGCTTGCATTTCCGGACAGGGGACCGCCTGTGATGCAGGTCCAACAACGTTGTAGCTTTTGCACAAATGGAGCTTGCCGGGCAGGCACCGTATGCTCGAAGGATGCCAGAGCCAACCACCCCGCCCGTGAAGCGCAAGCCGTCCTCGCGCAGCATGACGCCGGAGAAATCCGAAACCCTGAAAAAGCTCCGGGCAAGCGTGGGCCAGCTCTCCACCACCACCCTTCGCCAGCTGGAGAAATCGCTGCCGTGGTATTCCCGGCTTAGCTCCGATGAGCGCTCGGCGCTGGGCATGGTGGCGCAAAACGGCATCGCCGCGTTTGTCACCTGGTATGAGCGGCCCAGCTCGCCGTCGTGGATTCTCTCCGACGTTTTTGGGACGGCCCCCACAGAGCTGACGCGCTCCATCAGCCTCCAGAAGGCGCTCCAGCTCATCCGGATCGTGGTTGAGGTGGTGGAAGACCAGGTGCCGGTGATCGCCCCGGAGGCTGACCAGACCTCGCTCCGCGAAGCCGTACTCCGGTACTCGCGGGAAGTGGCTTTCGCCGCCGCAGACGTGTATGCGAGGGCGGCCGAATCCCGCGGGTCCTGGGACACACGCCTGGAAGCGCTGATCGTGGACGCCATCCTGCGCGGCGAAAACACCGACGCGTTGCGCTCCAGGATCGCCGCGTTGGGCTGGAAGGCCCAGGAACGGTTCACTGTGATGGTGGGCAATTCGCCGTCGGAACCCAGTGCCAGCTATGTCAGCGAACTGCGCCGCCTGGCGGGCCGCTACGCCGAGGATGCGTTGGTGGGCATCCAAGGCGACCGGCTGATCCTGATCCTTGGCGGCGTCCAGGACCGCGAGACGGCCTACCTGAAACTCAGCGAAATGTTCGCCCCAGGCCCGGTGGTCTACGGCCCGGAAGCCGGTTCCCTGCTGGAGGCCAGCGGATCAGCACAGTCGGCGTTTGCCGGCCTGACCGCTGCGAGGGCCTGGCCCGCCGCTCCCCGGCCCGTGGCCGCCGATGACCTGTTGCCGGAACGCGTCATCTCCGGTGACGAAGCGGCGCGCCGTTCCCTGGTGAAGAACATTTACCGTCCGCTTGTCGCTGCCTCCAACGGGCTGGTGGAGACCCTGGGCACCTACCTGGAGCTGGGCCATTCCCTTGAGGCGACGGCCCGCGAATTGTTTGTCCACGCCAACACCGTCAGGTACCGGCTCAAGCGCGTCTGCGACGTCACGGGCTGGGATCCGCTCCTCCCCGGGAGGCATTTGTGCTGCAGGCGGCGCTGGTCGTCGGACGGCTTTCGGCACCGCCAAAAGCCCCGGCCGAACGTCATCCGGCGCGGAATCAGCCCTGAGTCGTTGTAGACTTCCTACAATCTGACCCCTTGAGCTTGGTGCAGAAATACACCGCTGGATGACCCCGAAATTTGGAAAGCTGGATACGTGCTTGCAATAGTCTGCCCTGGACAGGGCTCACAGACCCCGGGTTTCCTCACCCCCTGGCTGGAACTGCCTTCGGTAGCAGGCCATCTGGCCGCCCTCAGCGAGATCGCAGGCATCGACCTGACAGCCCATGGCACCACCTCGGATGAGGAGACCATCAAGGACACTGCCGTTGCGCAGCCCCTGATTGTTGCCGCCGGGCTGGTTGCCGCAAAGTCCCTGTTCGACGTCGAACTCGCCACCCTGCCCGTGATCCTTGCCGGACACTCCGTAGGCGAGATCACCGCGTCTGCCCTCGCCGGCGTGCTGACCGAGCAGGAAGCCATGACGTTCGTCCGTGAACGCGCCAACAGCATGGCCGCCGCTGCTGCCGTGACACCCACCGGCATGAGCGCCGTGGTGGGCGGAGACCCGGCTGAGGTCCTGGCCGCCATCGAGGCTTCCGGCGCGACGCCGGCCAATGTCAACGGCGCGGGCCAGACCGTGGCGGCCGGAACCTTCGAACAGCTCAAGGCCCTGGCGGACAACCCGCCGGCCAAGGCGCGCGTCATCCCGCTGAAGGTGGCCGGAGCGTTCCACACCTCGCACATGTCCCCCGCTGTGAGCGCCCTCGAGGCGCTGAAGCCAGGCCTTAGGCCGCAGAAGCCGCAGGTGCCGCTGCTCTCCAACTTTGACGGCCGGGAAGTGACCGACGGCGACGCCGCCGTCGAGAGCCTCATCGCGCAGGTCTCCCGGCCGGTCCGCTGGGATCTCTGCATGGAAACTCTTGTGCAGCGTGGCGTCACCGGTGTCATTGAGCTGGCCCCGGCCGGAACCCTGGCCGGGCTCGCCAAGCGCGGCATGCCCGGCGTCAAGACCGTTGCAGTCAAAACCCCGGACGACCTCACGGCCGCACTGGCACTTTTCGCAGAATTGGAGGGAAATGCATGAGCGTTCCCACGCTGAAACAGGTTCCCGTAAACGAATACAGCCGCATCCTCGGCCTCGGGGCATTCCGGCCTGACGTTATCGTCACCAACGACGACGTCTGCCAATGGATTGATTCCTCGGACGAATGGATCCGCCAGCGGACCGGCATCGTGACCCGTCACCGGGCCGCCGCCGACGTCAGCGTCATCGACATGGCAGAGGGCGCCGCCCGGGAGGCCCTGCAGAAAGCAGGCATCGCAGCCTCCCAACTGGGCGCCGTCATCGTTTCCACCGTCACCCACCCGTACGCCACGCCGTCGGCCGCTGCCGCCCTGGCTGACCGGATCGGCGCGACGCCAGCGCCAGCCTTCGACATTTCGGCCGCCTGCGCCGGGTACTGCTACGGCATCGCCCAGGCAGATGCCTTGGTCCGTGCCGGTACCGCCACCTACGTGCTGGTGGTTGGCGCGGAAAAGCTTTCCGACGTTATCGATAACCGGGAACGCACCATTTCCTTCCTGTTGGGCGACGGTGCGGGCGCTGTTGTCATAGGCCCTTCGGACACCCCCGGCATCGGACCGTCGGTGTGGGGTTCGGACGGCAGCAAGTGGGACGCAATCGGCATGACGCGTTCCATCCTGGATGTACGCGACCTCAGCATGGCGGCCCGCCAGTCCGACGAATCGGGCGACTTTGCCCTGCTCGAAGAGGCGCAGGAGCTCTACCCCACCCTGCGCCAGGACGGCCAGACGGTCTTCCGCTGGGCGGTCTGGGAAATGGCGAAGATGGCACAGCAGGCCATGGACGTCGCAGGCGTCCAGGCTGAAGACCTTGTCGCGTTTATTCCCCACCAGGCCAACATGCGGATCATCGACGAAATGGTCAAGAAACTCAAGCTTCCCGAATCCGTTACCGTGGCCCGGGACATCGCCGACGCCGGGAACACCTCGGCAGCCTCCATCCCCTTGGCCACCCACCGCCTGCTCCAGGAAAACCCTGGGCTCAGCGGCGGCCTCGCACTCCAGATCGGCTTCGGCGCCGGGCTGGTCTTCGGCGCCCAGGTAATCGTCCTTCCTTAGGAACGCCCCACACAGGCCGCATCCGCGGACTGCACCGTTTCCGGCACCCCCTGCCGGCAATAACAAGAAAAGGAGCCATCAATGGCTAGCAACGAAGAGATCCTGGCCGGCTTGGCTGAAATCGTCAACGAAGAAACCGGCCTTGCCCCCGAGGCTGTGGAACTGGACAAGTCCTTCACCGAGGACCTGGACATCGACTCCATCTCCATGATGACCATCGTGGTCAACGCCGAAGAGAAGTTCGGCGTGCGTATCCCGGACGAAGAGGTCAAGAACCTCAAGACCGTGGGCGACGCCGTCAGCTTCATCGCCGGCGCACAGGCCTAGCCAAGGCTTCAGCCCCTTACGGCTGACTGGGCTGCCGGTCCGTGCTCAGGCCGGACCGGCAGCCCACCTTATTTATTCGGCAGCCAGCTGCCCCACGCGCGGGACCCCGCCGGAATTTACCGGATACGGCCTGCCCACCGACAGAGAGTGATCCAATGACACGCAAAGTAGTCATTACCGGTCTGGGTGCCACCACGCCCATCGGCGGCGACGTACCTACCATGTGGAACAACGCGCTGAAGGGGGTCTCCGGTGCCCGCACGCTGGAGGACGAATGGGTTGCCAAATACGAGCTGCCGGTCCACTTTGCCGCCCGCTGTTCCACCCCGGCTCTGGAGGTCCTGGGCCGTGTCGAAGCCAAGCGGATGGACCCGTCCACTCAGTTCGGCGTTATCGCTTCCCGTGAAGCCTGGGCCGATTCGGGCATCACGGAAATTGACCACGACCGCCTAGCGGTCGCCTTCGCCACCGGCATCGGTGGCGTCTGGACACTGCTGGATGCGTGGGACACGCTGAAGGAAAAAGGTCCTCGCCGCGTCCTCCCCATGACCGTTCCCATGCTGATGCCCAACGGCGTCGCAGCAGCCGTCAGCCTTGACCTGGGCGCCCGTGCCGGCGCCCACACCCCTGTTTCTGCCTGCGCGTCCGGCACCGAAGCCCTTCACCTCGGCCTGGAGCTGATCCGCTCCGGCAAGGCCGACGTGGTGATGTGCGGCGGCGCGGAAGCTGCCATCCACCCCATGCCGCTGGCCGCGTTCGCCTCCATGCAGGCGCTCTCCCGCCGCAACGACGACCCCCAGGGAGCCTCCCGCCCCTACGACCTGGGCCGCGACGGCTTTGTGATGGGCGAAGGCGCCGGTGCCCTGGTCCTTGAGGCCGAGGAGCACGCCCTCGCCCGCGGCGCCCGTATCTACGGTGAGCTGGCAGGCACGTCCGTGACCGCGGACGCGTATCACATCACCGCCCCGGACCCGCAGGGCCTGGGCGCCACTCGCGCGCTGAAGGCAGCCATGTTCGATGGCCGGATCCAGGCCGAGGACGTTGTCCACGTCAACGCACACGCCACCTCAACTCCCGTCGGTGACAAGCCCGAGTACACGGCGCTCCGCGCATCGCTGGGGAACCACCTCGACAACGTAGCGGTATCCGCCACCAAGTCCCAGATGGGCCACCTCCTGGGCGCGTCCGGCGCCGTGGAGGCGGTACTCACTGTGCTGGCCGTTTACCACCGCAAGGCCCCGGTCACGATCAACCTCGAGAACCAGGACCCCGAGATCCCGCTCGACGTCGTCACCTCGGCCAGGGATCTGCCGGCAGGCGACATCGTGGCACTGAGCAACTCGTTCGGCTTCGGCGGCCACAACGCTGTGATCGCGGTCCGCAGCATCTAGCAGCCGCGCGGAACCAGCAACTACCGCAGACAAACGGAGAGGCCCCGCCGTACGGCGGGGCCTCTCCGTTTGCTATGGAGCGCGCTTTCCAATCCTGCACGGCTTTTGCCAGGACAGACGTCCTGAAGTATGTAGGCGTGACGTCCGACGGCGATCAGCCCACCTGGTGCAGCCAGCGGACCGGTGCGCCCTCGGCTGCGTGGCGGAACGGCTCCAGTTCTTCGTCCCAGGCCTCACCCAGGGCCAGCGAGAGCTCGTGGTACACGGCGGAAGGATCGCCGGCGCCAGATTCGTAGGCGTACCGGATGCGGTCCTCTGAGACCATGATGTTTCCGTGGACATCCGTGGTGGCGTGGAATATTCCGAGTTCGGGCGTGTGCGACCAGCGGCCGCCATCAACGCCCTGGCTCGGCTCTTCGGTGACCTCGTAGCGAAGATGGGCCCAGCCGCGCAGTGAGGAAGCCAGCAGCGATCCGGTGCCCGGGGTTCCCGTCCAGGAAAGCTCGGCGCGGAACATTCCGGGCGCGGCAGGCTGAGGGGTCCACTCA
This sequence comes from Pseudarthrobacter psychrotolerans, assembly GCF_009911795.1. Taxonomy (NCBI): domain Bacteria; kingdom Bacillati; phylum Actinomycetota; class Actinomycetes; order Micrococcales; family Micrococcaceae; genus Pseudarthrobacter; species Pseudarthrobacter psychrotolerans. The sequence goes on from NZ_CP047898.1 coordinate 1,350,474, forward strand.
AGATCCGTCCGCTTGTCCACGACGGATCCAATGGCCCACTCAACGTGCGGGCACAGTGCTGTAGGGGCTGAGTGAACAAACAGCACACCGCGGGTCATTGCAACAGACATTCCATCCTCCATAGCTGTAGGTACGTCTTCCCCAACGACCTCTGCCTGGATGAAACTGCCCGGTGCTGTAAGGTCCAGCGGCGGTGTTCCCTGCCTGATTATTAAGCTGTGTCCGGACTTGAGGTGACGCGCGAAGCGAAAGAGCTTCAAGCGAAACTTGAAAGTTGCCGGACGTGACTCTTATTGTGCCGTACGCCGCGTAATTACGCTAGTGCGATTCGCCACACGTGACATGGGGCTGGATTTGCCGGTCCCGGCGGGAATCCGCCGGATCTCAGGCCCGGGGATGTGCCTGCTGGTAGCTGCTCCGGAGCCGCTCAACGGACACATGTGTGTAGATCTGCGTGGTGGCGAGGCTGCTGTGGCCCAGGATTTCCTGGACCGCACGAAGATCCGCGCCGCCATCGAGCAGGTGCGTTGCCGCGGAATGCCTCAGCGCGTGCGGGCCGGTTGCTGACGTGTCTCCCAGGGCTTCGAAGAGAGCATTCACCACGGTCCTGACCTGGCGCTGGTCAACACGGTTTCCTCTGGCACCCAGGAATAGTGCCGGTCCGCTGTGCCCCGTAACCAGGAGTGGCCTGCCCCTGCGGAGCCAATCGTCGACGGCGAGTGCAGCCGGGACGCCGTAGGGCACCGTCCGCTCCTTGTTGCCCTTCCCGACCACCCGCAGCGTCCGTCGGTCCGGGTTCAGATCGTCTACATCCAATGCAGCCAACTCCCCCACCCGCAGGCCGGTGGCGTACAGGAGCTCAACCATGGCCCGGTCGCGGACCTTAACCGGTGACCCGTCAGCCGCGGCTTCCTCCAGGCTGTTCAGCAGCCTCAGGAGCTGTTGGGACTGCAGCACCCCGGGCAGGGACTTTTCAGCTTTGGGAGCCCTGAGACGAAGTGCAGGGTCGTTCTCGATGAGTTCCTCCCGCACGGCCCACGTGGTGAAGGATCGTGATGTAGCCGATCTCCGTGCAAGGGTGGCCCGGGACATCCCAGCCTGGCTTTGCGCCCCCAGCCAGCGCCGGAGTGTGCCCAGCTCCAGGCCTGGCAGATCCGTAATGCCCTCGGCGGCGGCGTATTCCAGGAGGCTTCGAAGATCGGACAGGTATGCCCGAAGCGTGTGCCCGGACCGGGCCCGCTCGGCTGTCAGGTATCTCCCGAAGCCGGCAAGGGCCTGCTCAAACGCCCGGGGCAGTTCCTGATTCTCCACTGTTCCACTGTCCCAGAATTCCACGCGGAATCCCGTGCCGGACACAGGCAACTACGCTGATTCCTTGGCCCGTTTCCAGCCGCCCCTTTCTGAAGCTGCGAGTCCCAGCAGGCCTAGCCTGCCCAATCCGGCCCGCACCGATTCCGCGCTGAGGCCTGCAACTGCGCAGAGCTTTTCCACGGACGTGGTGGACCGCAGCGGCAGGGCATCAAGAAGGATCAGGTCCTCCAAGGTCAGTCCGTCATGGTCGGCCGCAGGCGCGGTTCTGGGCTCCGCCAGCCCCACACCGCTTGGCGAGGCCAGCTCGGCGATCTCCGCGGCGTCAGTCACGCAGACAGCGCCGCCATCCCGGAGCAGCCGGTGGCAGCCGGCTGAGTTGGCACTGTGCACGGACCCCGGAACGGCTCCGACCGCCCGGCCAAGCGCCTCCGCGTGGTGGGCCGTATTCAGCGCACCGGATCGCCAACGGGCTTCCACCACCACCGTCACGGCGGCCAAGGCCGCGATAAGTCTGTTCCTCTGGAGAAAGCGGTAGCGGGTGGGCGCCGAACCCGGCGGCACCTCGGCGAGTACCGCTCCCTGGTTGCAGACCGCCCGCAGGAGATCCTCGTTGCCGGACGGGTAGAACCGGTCCACACCACCTGCCATCACCGCGATGGTAGGCACGGCCGCTGATCCCCCGCCAGGGCTGCCCGGTGCGCGTGGGCGTCGATGCCGTATGCGCCCCCGGAAACCACAGTGAAGCCCCGCTGGGCCAGCGAGTAGGCAAGATCGCCGGTCACGGAGGCGCCGTAGCTGGTGCTGTCGCGGGACCCCACCATCGCCACGCTGCGGGCCGGACCGGGAAGCTCCTGTTCCAAGCCCCGCCACCACAGACAGATGGGCTCCTGCATACCAAGGTCACCGAGCTGGGCGGGCCAGAGATCATCCGACGGGATAATCAGCCGGCCGCCAAGGCGTGCCATGGTGGCCAGGTCACGCTCGGGCGCCAGATCGGGAATGCGGGGAGCCCAGCGCTTGAGGGAGGCAGCCATCCCGGCCCAGCTGGTACCGGCGCCGCTGTCCGCCAGCAGTCCGGTGAGCTCCCGCTCCAGCGCCGGCCCCGGGGCCGCCTGGCCGGTGGCGATCTTCAAGGCGTCGAGTGCGCCGGCGGCCTGTACGAGGGCCAGTCCGGCAGCATCCTGCGGTTCCATGAGCCGCGACAGGGCGGCCCGGGCGATCCGTTCGTTGTCCATGTGGATTCTTCCTTCACGCAGCTGCCGAAGCAGCTTGCCGGAGGCCAAGGGCCTGACCGATGTCGTTGGTGTCGGGCCTGTCGCGGTGCGACAGGTCCGCCAGGGTCCAGGCCAGCCGCAGGACCCTGTCATAGCCCCTGGCTGTCAGCACGCCACGCTCCAGTGAGTGGTCCAGGATCCGGGTGTCGCCGGCCGGCAAATGCAGGGCACCGCGCAGAATCCGTCCTGGCACCTGCGAGTTCGTTTCCATCCCCAGCGGTTGCAGCCGTTCAGCCTGCCTTCGGCGTGCGTCAAAGACCCGCCGGGCCACGGCGGCAGTGTCCTCTTCGGCGCCCGCCTGGCCGAAGTCGGCCAGCGACACGCGTTCCACCTGCAGCTGGATATCAACCCGGTCCAGCAGCGGACCGGACATCCTGGCCACGTAGCGGCGCCGCATCATGGGCGTGCACGTGCAGTCCAGGCCCTTTCCCGAAGCCTTTCCACAGGGACAGGGGTTGGCGGCAAGAACCAGCTGGAACCGGGCCGGATAGGCCGCCGTTCCTGCCGAACGGTGAATGACCAGCTCGCCGCTCTCCAGGGGCTGGCGAAGGGCGTCCAGGACCCGCCGTTCGTATTCCGGAGCCTCGTCCAGGAACAGGACTCCGCGATGGGCCCGCGACGCCGCCCCGGGCGGGGCAACCCGGAGCCCCCGCCGATAATGGCGGCGGCTGTGGCCGAATGATGCGGATTTTCGAACGGCGGCCGCCGAACGAGCTGAACGGCGGAGGAAGGAAGGCCGCAGAGCGAGTGGATGGCGGTGACTTCCATGGCCTCATTGTCGGCAAGGTCCGGCAGGAGACCGGGCAGTCTTTCTGCCAGCATGGTCTTGCCTGCCCCAGGTGGTCCGGTCAGGAGCAGATGGTGGGCTCCGGCAGCTGCGACCTCGAGTGCACGCCTGGCTTCGCCCTGGCCGGAGACGTCGGCCATGTCAGGAACGGTCTGCACTCCCGGTTCGGAATCCCCGTGACCGGTTTCATCCTCCGGTTCGAAATCCAGGGCGAGCTCCTGCGGGTCGGCACCGAAATCGAGCGCAAGCCGCGCCAGCGTGCGGTACCCGCGGACGTTGGCTCCGGGGACCAGCGAGGCTTCGCCGAGGTTGGCGTGCGCGACCACGACATCCGGATATCCGGCCTGCACCGCCGCCATCACCGACGGCAGGATGCCGCGTACCGGCCGCAGCCGGCCATCCAACCCGAGTTCGGCGATGAAGACGGTCCGGCCGGTGGCCTTGATGTCATTTGCGGCCCGCAGGACCGCCATGGTCACGGCAAGGTCGAAGCCGGAACCGCGTTTGGGCAGCGACGCCGGGATGAGGTTGGCCGTAATCTTCCGCCGGCTCAGCGGAATTCCGGAATTCTTGGCCGCGGAACGTATCCGCTCCTTGGCCTCGTTGAGGGCGGCATCCGGCAGGCCCAGGATCACGAAAGCCGGCAGCGTCTGGCCAATATCAGCCTCCACCTCCACGATGTACCCGTTCAAACCCACCAGCGCCACGGAGTAGGCCCGGCCCAGCGCCATCTACCCCACCCCTTGAGGTGTTCCACCAAGGGGTCGCCGCCGCCGTCGTCCACCACGGCAATGACGTCCACGCGCCGTAGCGGCATCCGCAGCTCCCGGTCCCGGCACCACGCCGAACCGAGCCGGTGCAGGCGGGCGAGCTTGTCCGGACCCACGGCTTCGAACGGGTGCCCGTAGTCCAGGGAGCGGCGGGTTTTCACCTCTGCGATGACCAGCGCGTCCCCGTCCAGGGCCACAATGTCTATTTCACCTTCGGTGCAGCGCCAGTTGCGTTCCACCACCAGCATGCCGAGCGATTCAAGATAGCCGGCGGCGAGCTCCTCGCCACGCCGGCCCAACAGGTCTTTGGATTTCATTTCTACCTCCGCAACCAGCCTGCAGTGGCAGGACAGCGTAGGACAGGCGGCTATTCGCGTATGTGAGTAACCCGGGAAAATCGCCCTGTTACAGCGAAGCTGTTGAGGAGAAGTGGGCCAGCGTCAGTTGCCGAGGTCAACGTCCTTCGGCAGGGCGAGTTCCTCGTTGCGGGGCAGTTCTTCGACGTTGACATCCTTGAACGTGAGGACCCGGACTGTCTTGACGAACCGTGCCGAACGGTACACGTCCCACACCCAGGCATCCTGCAGCGTCAGATCGAAGTAGACCTCGCCGTCGGCGCTTCGGGACTGCAGGTCAACATGGTTGGCAAGGTAAAAGCGTCGTTCGGTCTCGACAACGTAACTGAAGAGCCCGACAACATCGCGGTATTCACGGTAGAGCTGCAGCTCCATGTCGGTTTCATAGTTTTCAAGATCCTCTGCACTCATGCTTCCATCTTGCACCATCCAGGGCGCCGCAGTCGCAGCGTCCGCGCCGCGTGAGCCGCACACCAGTGCGGCAGCGAATCAGAGTTCGCCGCCCAGGAGGTTCCAGCTCACCCGGTGGTATGGTGTGGCTCCTGCGGCGCGGAGCGCGTCCCGGTGATTTGCCGTGGCGTAGCCCTTGTTGATGTCCCAGCCAAAATCGGGGTATTCGCTGTGCAGGCCGCGCATCTGCTGGTCTCGTTCCACCTTTGCAATCACGCTGGCCGCGGCCACGCTCAGGCACTGCATATCCGCCTTGATCTTGGTGTGGACGGGGGCAAGGCACGCGAAATCCGTGGGTGGCGCGTCAAACAGGGAAGGCTGCCCGGCGGGCGAGAGCCAGTTGTGGCTGCCATCGAGCAGCACCACATCAGGGCTGACGCCGGCCGCAAGGATGTCCTGCCACGCGCGCGTACCGGCGAGCCGCAGGGCAGCAATGATGCCCAGCTCGTCGATTTCCCGCGCGGAGGCGTGCCCGACTGCCGACGCAACGCTCCATCGTCGGACCAACGGTTCCAGTCGTTCCCGTTCGGCAGGGCTGAGGAGCTTGCTGTCCCGCACACCGGCCAAGGGCTTCTGGCTGTGGAGGTCAACGACGGCGATCCCGACGCTCACGGGCCCTGCCAGCGCTCCCCGGCCTACTTCGTCCACGCCGGCCAGGTAGCGGGCACCTTGCGCTTTGAAGGTCCGCTCATGCCGCAGCGTCGGCGCTTTGGAGCGGACCCCTGGCCTCTGGCGGGCTGGAGCGTTGGCCTTGGCGGCCGTCGTGGCCGGAATCACTGCGGACACTGCTAGCCTCCCGCAGGCACATTCCGGAAGACGGCCGGATAGTTGTCAAGGACACTGATCCGGTTCAGCGGCCACGCGATGACGGCGGCTTTGCCCTCGACGTCCACGAGGTCGACGAATCCGCCGTTGGACTCCAGGTGCGAGCGGGAATCCGCGGAGTGGTTGCGGTTATCGCCCATGACCCAGATCTTTCCTTCCGGAACAACAACGTCAAAGGCACGGATCTGCGGTTCCTCAGCCCCGTTGACATATGTTTCATCAATAGGGGATCCGTTGATGGTCAGTTTACCGCCATCGTCGCAGCAGATCACCGCGTCACCGGGAAGGCCGATGACGCGTTTGACGAGGTGCTGCTCGGAGTTGTCCGGCAGGAGCCCGACAAATGTCAGGCCGTCCTGAACCCATGTGAACGGTCCAGTCGGTTCATCCGGCGCGGTGCTCAGCCAGCCCTTCGTGTCACGGAAGACCACAACGTCCCCGCGTGAGAGGGAAAACGGCTCCGGAACCAGCAGGTTCACAAAGATGCGGTCGTTGACATCAAGGGTGCTGACCATGGACTCGGATGGAATATAGAACGCGCGGAACAGGAAGGTCTTGATCAGGAAGGACAGGACCACGGCGATCACCACCACCGTGGCAACCTCCTTCAGCCAGATAAAGACCGGGCTGGGTGCGGCCGGCCCGGTACCCGGCGCCGCGGATCGCCTTCCGGACTGTGGCGCCGAAGGGCTGCCATCGGCACCGCTGTCCGCGGCGTCAAAGGCCCCGGCCCGGGGAATCACGCCGTCGGCGATCACGCTGGAGGCCCCTTCGGCGGAAATTGTATTGGCGGACGCACCGTCGACGTCGGCACCGGGGCGCCTTCGCGAGGCGGCTCGGGTGTCCGGGCATTGTTTTCGGGCATTTACTGTCCGTCCTCTGTTGTTGATCCTGCCGCTGGCGGCCGTGGTACTGCAGCAAATCTATCAAGTGGCCAGACAATCTGGACCGGTCTGCCGATGACCCGGTCTTTTGGCACCATGCCACCGCCGGGCGCGCCCAGCAGGCTGCGCGAATCAGCAGACGCCGAGCGGTGGTCACCGAGCAGCCAAAGCCTCCCCTCGGGCACCACGGCGCTGAAGACCTGCGTGCTAGGGCGGTCCCCGTCGAACAGGTAAGGCTCATCGAGCGCCTCGCTGTTCACGGTGATCTCTCCCTGCGTATCACAGCAGACCACGGTATCGCCCGGAAGCCCGATGACACGCTTGACGTACGTGGTGTCACTACCGGCCAGGCCAAGCCACTGCCCGGCCGTGGCAACGGAATCCAGAAGGGGGCCCTTCCCGCTGTTCAGTGGAGCAAACGAACCCCTGCCGTCAAAGACCACAATGTCGCCGCGCCGGATGGGTTCGGTGTGGAAGTCTGTCCTGGAAACCAGAATGCGGTCCCCGTCCGCAAGGACGGGCTCCATGGATTCGGACGGAATGTAATACACATCCAGCCACAGGGAACGGACCAGCCCGCTGATAACCACGGCGAGGAGAAGTGCCAGGAACACAAAACGCCAGCCCATTCTTCTGGGCTGGCGTTTTGTCTGGTCCATGATCCGTATTCCTGGGGCGCTGTTGCGAAGGGCTCCGGCGCTGGCCTGGTACGGCTGGGGCCTGCTTTGTAGGTCCCTGAGGGACTTACTTCTTGGGCTGGAAGTCGCGCTTTTCCTTGATCTTCGCAGCCTTGCCGCGCAGGTCGCGCATGTAGTACAGCTTCGCGCGGCGCACATCACCCTTGGAGACGACCTCGATCTTGTCGATGATCGGGGAGTGCACCGGGAAGGTACGCTCCACACCGACGCCGAAGGAGACCTTGCGGATGGTGAAGGTTTCGCGAAGACCGTCGCCGTGGCGGCCCAGGACGAAGCCCTGGAATACCTGGACGCGGGAGTTCTTGCCTTCGATGATGTTCACGTGAACCTTGAGGGTGTCACCCGCGCGGAAGACCGGAACATCGGTGCGCAGCGAGGCTGCATCTACTGAATCGAGAATATGCATGATTGCACTCCTGGTGAACGCCACAGGTCATTCACTTTGGGTAACGGCGGGCAAGCCCGGAAACACCGGAAATTACCGCCGAAAGTTAAGTGGGTCCGGTTCCTTCACTGATTGAAGATCCCGGGGTGTCCAGCTGTTGGTTGCGCTCCCCCTGTGGCAGGTGCGGACCCAGCAGACACAAAGACTAATTTTGCCACACTCGCAGGCGCACAGCGAATCGCCGTAGACCGCCGACGCGCCGGTTCAGGCTGAGGCGTCGGTTCCGTTGTCCTGGCTGGTACCGGCCTGCCGCCGCGCCCGGAGGTGACCGTCGACGACGTCGTACCCGAGGTCGCCGAAAGCCGTACGGTCGGCACGTGGCAGCTTCCCGGCGTCGAACGCTTCCAGCAGGTCCGGGCGGCGTTCCGCCGTCCGCCGGTACTGCTCGTGGCGGCGCCACTGCGCGATCTTCCCGTGGTTGCCGCTCAGCAGCACTGCAGGGACTTCCCGGTCCCGCCAGCTGGAGGGTTTGGTGTACACGGGGTATTCGAGCAGCCCATCCGAATGCGACTCCTCCACCAGGGAATCAGGGTTGCCCACCACGCCGGGCAGCAGCCTGCCGATGGCTTCGACCATGGCCAAAACGGCCACTTCGCCGCCGTTCAACACGTAGTCGCCAAGGCTCATGGGACGCACCGTGAAGTGCTCTTCCGCCCACTCGATGACACGCTCGTCGATACCCTCGTAGCGGCCGCAGGCAAAAACGAGCTGCTCCTCTTCGGCGAGCTCATAGGCCAGGGCTTGGTTGAAGCGCTCCCCTGCCGGTGATGGGACGATCAACACCGGCTTGGCGGGCTTGCCCTCCGTGGTCTCGGCCCCCGCTGTGGCTCCACCGGCTGCGGCGACAGCAGCCAGCGCCTGCGCCCACGGCTCGGGCTTCATCACCATGCCGGCGCCGCCGCCGTATGGGGTGTCGTCCACAGAACGGTGCTTGTCCGTGGTGAAATCACGCAGGTCATGGACGCGCAGGTCCAGCAGGCCGTCCTGGCGGGCCTTGCCGATGAGCGAGAGTTCCAGGGGCGCCAGGTACTCCGGAAAGATACTGACGACGTCGATTCTCATCTAGGCGTTTTCCTCCGGTTCGCCGGTAGCGGCTTCGCCATCGTTGACCTCAAAGAGTCCGTCCGGCGGCGTCAGCAGGACAAAGCCGTCGGCCACATTGACCTCGGGAACGATCTGCTCCACGAACGGGACAAGGATTTCCTTGCCGTCCGGTGTTTCAACGACGAGCAGGTCCTGGACAGGCAATGTGTGCAGGGCGGCGACCTTGCCGACGACCTGCGAGCCCACCCGGGCTTCGAGCCCCACGAGTTCGTGCTCGTACCAGCCTTCATCGTCGTCCTCGTCCAGCTCTTCGGTTTCGATGAAGAGCTTGGCGCCGCGGAGGGTCTCTGCCTGGTTGCGGGTCTCGATTCCCTCGAACGCGAGCAGCAGGATGTCCTTGTTCCACCGAGCGCTCTCAACAATGAGGGCGCCGGCGGATGCAGGCTCCACCACAAATTCCGTACCGGGAACGAACCGGTCCCCGGGAGCGTCGGTCAGCACCTGGACCGTCACTTCGCCGCGGATTCCATGCGGTTTGCCGATTCGTGCCACCTGAAGCTGCATCTGTTCCTCTGTCTGTGATCGTGCCGGGATTAGGCGATGTGGTGAAAGCACTCCGGCCCCTCCACCGTTGCTGGTGGAAGGGCCGGAGCAAAAAAACTGATGTTGCTGAGCGCTTAGCGGCGGCGGTCGGTATCGACGACGTCGACCCTGACCGGTTCGCCGTCTGCCAGTGCTGCCACAACGGTGCGCAATGCCCGTGCGGTGCGGCCCTGGCGGCCGATCACCCGTCCGAGGTCATCCTGATGAACACGGACTTCGAGGGTGTCCCCGCGCCGGTTGTTCTTCGAGCTGACCTTGACATCGTCCGGCGAATCAACGATTCCCCGGACGAGGTGTTCGAGCGCTTCTGCCAGCAATCTACTCAGCCTCGGTGGTCTCTGCTTCGGCCGGGGCCTCGGCTGCGTCAGACTGCTTTGCCTTCTTGGTGATGGCTTCCGGGATGATCACGGAACCCTTTTCCGGGGCAACAAAGGCAACCTTCGGAGCTTTGGTCTTCAGGGTGCCTTCCTGGCCCGGGAGGCCCTTGAACTTCTGCCAGTCACCGGTGATCTTGAGGATCGCGGCAACCTGCTCGGACGGCTGTGCGCCGACGCCGAGCCAGTACTGGGCACGGTCCGTGTCGACCTCGATGTATGAGGGCTCTTCGGTGGGGTGGTACTTGCCGATCTCTTCGATGGCACGGCCGTCACGCTTGGAGCGTGCGTCCATGACGACGATGCGGTAGTACGGTGCGCGCATCTTGCCAAAGCGCTTAAGGCGAATCTTTACGGCCACTTTTGTGGTCACTCCTGTTTCAGAAAAGGGGTGAACCGACGTTCTGCACCCGTGGGGCGGGCCATACTTGAGGGTTCAAAGGACAGGATCCAGACGCGGAGAGAGGGGCCACGCAGATCGAGTACCTGTTTATTGTGCCAGATCAGCGTCCGGATTTCGACTTGACACGTACGGATGGAGCAGCCGGGCGGACCCGGCAGGCCGCAGCCGGCCTAGGACGACCAGACATAGACCCCGGTGCGCGCGGCGTCATCGATCGAATTGGCCAGCTCCGCGAACTTCTGGACATAGGTCCGGGCCTCGGCCACGCCGAAGGGCATGTCATCCTGGGCCGCCCACTTTTCAGCGACGTCGTCCAGGACATTGCCTTCCCCTTCAGTCTCATAACTGAGCAGGTCCGCCAGCGCACGCACCATGGCCGGCGGAACCCCAAGCAGGGAATCACTGGCCACGTCAACCATGGCCAGTTCGTAGTCCGCGCCACCGGCATGGACCGCAGCGCCGGCAAGGTCGCCCAGCTGTTCGATCTCGAAATCGCTGATTCCGGGGATCCGCAGGGCAGGGCCCGTCGGGGAACCGCCGGCATCAAGGACATCGGCCCGCTTTAGCGCGGCATCGTGGGTGGCAACAAAAATTTCAGTGAAGCCCATGGGAACAGCTCTCATTCCGTCGACGGTGCGGCCCGGAAGGGCAGCATAAAGCGCCGCCCCGGCCGTTCAGAATCAGCCTAGTACAAGGCGCGCCGCACATTTGGCATCCGCACTCAGCGGACGGCGACACGGATGCTGTTGCGCCAAGGATCCTCGAACCGAAGTTCAGCGCCCGTGTGGTGCGAGGCCACACCGGCGACCTTCAGGCGGTCGGCGAGCGCTCCGACGTCATCCCTGGAAGGGACCTCGATGAGCACTTCGCCCAGGCCCAGGGTGTCCTTGCGGGGACCGGCGCCGCGGCTGTTCCAGACGTTCATGGCCATGTGGTGGTGGTACCGGCCCGCGGAGACAAACAGGGCCTGCCCGTGCCAGCCCGCGGTCTTCTCGAAGCCAAGCGTGCCCACGTAGAAATCGTGCGCCGACCGGACGTCGCCCACCTGGAGGTGGACGTGGCCTATGCCGGCTTCGGCGGCCTGCTGGCCGCTCATGGATTCCGGCGTCAGGTGCTGCTCAAGGTAGCGCTGCGGCGGCAGGGCCAGGCTGTCCATTACCACGTCCTTGCCGTTCCAGGACCAGTTTTTGCGGGGCCGGTCCCAATAGAGTTCGATGCCGTTGCCTTCGGGGTCATTGAAGTAGAACGCTTCGCTGACGAGGTGGTCTGCACTGCCGGTGAAGGAGCGGGGTTCGTACTGTGCGGCCGTGGCTACCGTTGCAGCAAGCGAAGCCTGGTCATCAAAGAGCAGCGCGGTATGGAACAGCCCGGCCTCTCCCTCGCTGGCAGGTTCAACGACGGCGCGGCCGCGAGGTGGACCAGGGGGCGCTGGAGCCGGCCAAGGTAGATTCCGCCGTCCTGTTCGGCGACAACCTCCAGGCCGAGCGCACGCTGGTAGTAGTCAGTCATCAGCTTCATGTCGCCTACCTTGAGCATCACGGTGCCCATGGAGAGATCGGCAGGAAGGAGATCCTGGCTGGTGGCTTCTGCAGTTGAAAACTCCCGGTCCGGTGGTCTTCGGGGTCGAAGACGGCTATAGCTCAAATTTACTTGAAGCTTCAATTTAATTCAAGTGGCTGGGCAGACAGATTGCGACCGCTTCCGTGATTGCTGTCACCAGGCCACCCCCGGCCTGTGGTAGCTTCGAATTGACCACACGGGAGCCCTTGCAGGGGCTGAGATCAGGCTAATGCAGCCTGCGACCGTTGAACCTGTCCGGGTAATGCCGGCGAAGGAAGTGAGTATTCATTGAATACACAAGAAACACAGTTGATCCCTGCCCAAAATGGAGCCGACCAGGATCAAACGGTCCATCCTGAAACCCAGTCACTGAAGTCCCATTCGCTGGCGTTTATCACTGATGACGCCACCGGGATCCGGGTTCCCGTGACCGAGATCGCGCTGGAACCGTCACCGAACGGGGAGGCGAACGGGCCTTTCCGGACCTACCGCACGGCCGGTCCGGGCAGTGATCCGGTGGTGGGTCTCAACCCGTTCCGCTCGGACTGGATCGCCGCCCGCGGCGACACCGAGCCCTACAGCGGCCGGGAACGGAACCTGCTCGACGACGGCAAGTCAGCAGTGCGTCGCGGCGCAGCCTCCGCAGAATGGAAGGGCGCGCAGCCGGTGCCCCGCCGCGCCGTCGGGGGCAAGAATGTCACACAGATGCACTACGCCCGGCAGGGCCTCGTCACGCCCGAGATGCAGTTCGTCGCCCTCCGCGAGAGCTGCGACGTGGAACTGGTCCGCAGCGAAGTGGCCGCCGGGCGTGCCATCATCCCCAACAACATCAACCACCCGGAATCCGAACCGATGATCATCGGCAAGGCCTTCCTGGTGAAGATCAACGCGAACATCGGCAACTCCGCCGTAACGAGTTCCATTGCCGAGGAAGTGGACAAACTCCAGTGGGCCACCCAGTGGGGCGCCGACACGGTGATGGACCTGTCCACCGGCGATGATATCCACACCACCCGGGAATGGCTCATCCGCAACTCCCCCGTGCCCATCGGAACAGTGCCGATTTACCAGGCGTTGGAGAAGGTCAACGGCGAGGCCAACGCACTGACGTGGGAGATCTTCCGGGACACTGTCATTGAGCAGTGCGAGCAGGGCGTGGACTACATGACCATCCACGCCGGTGTGCTGCTGCGTTACGTGCCTCTGACGGCAAACCGCGTCACCGGCATTGTCTCCCGGGGCGGTGCGATCATGGCGGGCTGGTGCCTGGCCCACCACCAGGAGAACTTCCTCTACACGCACTTCGATGAGCTGTGCGAAATCTTCGCCCAGTACGACGTCGCGTTCTCCCTGGGCGACGGACTGCGCCCGGGAGCGACGGCGGACGCCAACGACGCCGCCCAGTTCGCCGAGCTGGACACCCTGGCGGAATTGACGCAACGGGCGTGGGAATTCGATGTGCAGGTCATGGTCGAGGGTCCCGGGCACGTCCCGTTCCACCTGGTGCGGGAGAACGTGGAACGCCAGCAGGAACTCTGCAAAGGCGCCCCGTTCTACACTCTGGGGCCGCTGGTCACGGACATTGCCCCGGGCTATGACCACATCACGTCGGCCATCGGAGCCACAGAGATCGCCCGCTACGGCACGGCGATGCTTTGTTATGTCACGCCCAAGGAACACCTCGGCCTCCCGAACAAGGACGACGTGAAGACCGGGGTGATCACCTACAAGATCGCCGCCCATGCAGCCGACCTTGCCAAGGGCCACCCCGGCGCCCATGAACGGGACGATGCCCTGTCCAAAGCCCGGTTCGAGTTCCGCTGGCGCGACCAGTTCGCGCTGTCCCTTGACCCGGTGACAGCGGAGGCCTTCCATGACGAGACGCTGCCGGCCGAGCCGGCGAAAACGGCCCACTTCTGCTCCATGTGCGGCCCGAAGTTCTGCTCCATGAAAATCAGCCAGGACATCAGGGACGAATACGGTTCCGCAGATTCGCAGGCGGCCATCGCCGAGGCCTACAGCGGGATGCGCGAAAAGAGTGCGGAGTTCCTGGCCGCCGGCGGGAAGGTCTACCTCCCCGAGCTTCGGATCCCTGCCGGGAGCTGATGGTTCAGGAAGCCTGAGCTGAGCGTGACCTGCCGACGTCGGCGATGAAGGACCGGATGGCACGGTCACCTTCGGCAGAGTCCTGGGGCCGGTGCCCTCCCGCAGCGATGCGGTGCAGGGCACCGGTTTCCTGCAGATATCCCGCGATTTCCTCGTAGAGCGGTTCCCAGCCGCCAGTCAGGACCATAGTGGGGACGCCGGGAACAATGTGCAGCGGGGCCTCCCAGGACGGCGCCTGCAACCGGAGCCGGCGCGCTGACCGTTGTTCCTCCAGTGTGGCGGCCTCCTGCAGGTCCGCCGCGAACATCCTTCGTACGAACTCACGCTGGAAGTCTTCGTCACTGAGCTGGTGCCGGACGTCGAACAGCGGTTGCATCAGGGCCCTGTGGGCAGACGTGGCCGGCAGCTCGGCGGTCAGGGACAGGCACGCCGGTTCAACCAGCGTGAGTGAAAACACCAGATCGGGGCGGTCGACGGCGGCCATCATGGCCGCAATGGCGCCCTGGGCGTGGGCGACAACGTGGCCGCCGGCGGCACCGCGTCCGTCATCCGCAAGTGAGCGCAAAACGATGGCCGTGTCTTCAGTGAACGAGGACTCCACGGGTTCAGCGACGGGATCAAAGCCGTGCCGCCGCAGGAACAGGGCGTCGTACGCCAGCGCCATTCCATGCTGGCGCGGCCACGCCGCCGCACCGAAAGGTCCGGCGCCGTGCACGAACACTACGCGCTGTTTAAACATGAGCCAACCCTATTCCACGGCAATGACATCCCAACCGGGTAGCCGTAAGTGTCGTTATGAGCGATCAAAACGACACCTACTGCTACTCAGTTGGAAGGGGTGGCTATTTGCCGAGGAACTTGTCGAATCCCTTGGGCAGGTTCAGCTGAGAAGGGTCGAAGTCGCCGCCCTGCTGGCCGAACGCCGCCCCCGTGGGGAGAGCCTTCGCCGCGCCGGCCCGCCGGGCCTCGGCGTCCTTGAGCTCCTGGGCAGCCTTGGCAGGGTTGCCTGAGCGGGCCTTCTTCTTCGGGGCGTTCTTGCCGCCCTTCCGAGCACCGCCGGGACCACCCAGGCCGGGCATCCCGGGCATTCCGGGCATTCCGCCGCCCTGGGCCATCTTCTTCATCATCTTCTGGGCCTGGCCGAAACGCTCCAGCAGGCCATTGACCTCGGAGACATGCACGCCTGAACCTCGGGCGATTCGTGCCCGGCGGGAGCCGTTGATGATCTTCGGGGCGACGCGTTCGTGCGGCGTCATGGAACGCACGATCGCTTCGACGCGGTCGATCTCGCGCTCGTCAAAGTTCTCCAGCTGCTCGCGGATGTTCTGCGCACCCGGCATCATCATGAGCATCTTCTTCATGGAGCCCATGTTGCGGATCTGCTGCATCTGGGAGAGGAAGTCATCCAGGGTGAAGTCTTCCTGGTCGGCGAACTTCTTCGCCATCCGGGCAGCTTCGTCCTTGTCCCAGTTCTTCTCCGCCTGCTCAATCAGGGTGAGCACGTCACCCATGTCCAGGATGCGGGAAGCCATGCGGTCCGGGTGGAACAGCTCAAAGTCATCCACGCCTTCGCCGGTGGAGGCGAACATCACCGGCTTACCGGTGACCGACGCAACCGACAGTGCGGCACCGCCGCGGGCGTCGCCGTCGAGCTTTGACAGCACGATTCCGGTGAAGTTCACGCCCTCGTCAAACGCGACAGCCGTGTTCACGGCGTCCTGTCCGATCATGGCGTCGATCACGAACAGCACTTCATTGGGGACGATGGCGCGGCGGATCTCGCGCGCCTGATCCATCATCTCGGCGTCAACACCGAGTCGACCGGCGGTGTCAACAATCACAACGTCGTGCAGCTTCTGGCGCGCTTCCTCGACGCCGGCGCGGGCGACGGCGACCGGGTCACCGGCTGGGTGCTCCAGTTCCGAGGTGGCTCCGGGGTGCGGCGCGAAAACGGGCACGCCGGCACGCTTGCCGACAACCTGGAGCTGGGTGACGGCATTGGGCCGCTGGAGATCACATGCCACCAGGAGGGGGCTGTGACCCTGGGCCTTGAGCCATTTGGAGAGCTTGCCCGCGAGGGTGGTCTTACCGGCACCCTGGAGGCCGGCCAGCATGATGATGGTGGGGCCGGTCTTGGCCAGGCGGATGCGGCGGGTCTCGCCACCGAGGATCTCAACGAGCTCCTCATTGACGATCTTGACGATCTGCTGGCTGGGGTTCAGCGCCCCCGATACCTCTGCCCCGAGGGCACGCTCGCGGACGCGGGCCGTAAACTCACGCACCACGGAAACGGCAACATCGGCATCCAGGAGGGCGCGGCGGATCTCGCGGACTGTGGCATCGACATCAGCCTCGGTGAGGCGGCCCTTGCCACGGAGATTCTTGAAGGTTGCTGTCAACCGGTCAGAGAGTGAATTGAACACGCGCCGCGCACTTCTTTCAGTGGATTTACAGGGGGGACTCGACTATCTAGGGTACCAAGCCGGGCTTGCCGGATGGCATGCTGGCAGGGTGACGAGCCAAACAAGTGTAAAAACCCTGCTCATTCTCGGTGCCTCCGGCGATCTGACCGGCAGGCTCCTGCTGCCGGGATTGGCCCGGCTGGTGGCGACCGGCCGCGCGGATGACCTGTTCCTGGTGGGCGCCGGCTCCGACGCATGGACCCCGGAACAGTGGCGGACCCGGGTCCAGGAGGCCTTCGCCCCGGCCGCGGAGACTGCCGACACGGCTGGCAGAAAAGCACTCAGCGCTTTGGCAAGAACCACGCTGTACCACCAGCTTGATGTTACGGCGGACGGGGCCCTGGCTGCACTGTTGGCCGGGCTGGAAGGCCCCACCGCGATCTACTTTGCGTTGCCTCCCCATGTCAGCCAGCTTGCCTGCGAATCCCTGCACTCTGACCAGGTTCCGGCCGGAACACGGCTGGTAATGGAGAAACCCTTCGGCTCCAGCGAAGCCTCGGCCCGTTCCCTCAACCGCACGCTCGCCGCCCTGGTGCCGGAGGACCACATCCACCGGGTGGACCATTTCCTGGGGAAAGCAACGGTGCTGAACATCCTGGGCCTGCGCTTTGCAAACAATTTCCTGGAACCGGTCTGGAACCGCGAGCATGTGGAAAAAGTCGAGATCATCTTCGACGAGGACCTGGCGCTGGAGGGTAGGGCGACGTATTACGACCATGCCGGCGCCTTGCGTGACATGATCCAGAGCCATCTGCTGCAGATCATGGCTCTGTTGGCCATTGAGCCGCCGGCCACCATCGGGGAGCGGGACCTCCGGGACGCCATCGCGGCCGTGCTCCGCGCCAGCAGCATCAGCGCGCCGTACGCGAAGTCCACGCGCCGGGCCACGTATACGGCGGGTTCGATTGCCGGCAGGAAAGTCCCGGACTATACGCAGGAAGAAGGGGTGGATGCAGCCCGCGGGACGGAGACCCTGGCGGAAGTCCGGGTGGACATCGACAACTGGCGCTGGAAGGGGGTCCCGTTCATCTTGCGGTCGGGCAAGGCCCTCGGGGTGAAACGCAAGGAAGCCGTAGTCACCTTCCGCCCCGTCCCGCATCTACCGGCAGGGTTCACGGGCGTGGACTCCCCCAACCAGCTGCGGATCGGGTTCGGGCCGGATACCCTGGCGTTCGACGTCGACGTCAACGGTCCCGGCAGCATGTTCAGCCTGAGCCGCACAACACTGAATGCGGAGCTGAGCGCGTCTGAGCTGCTGCCCTATGGCGAAGTACTGGAGGGCGTCCTGAGCGGCGACCCGCTGCTCTCGGTGCGCGGCGACACCGCGGAGGACTGCTGGCGGATTCTTGAGCCGGTGCTGAAGGCCTGGCAGCGGGGCACGGTGCCGCTGGAAAAGTACGACGCCGGTACGGCCGGTCCCGCCGGATGGCCAGGTTCTGCGCCGGCTGGCTAAGCGCCGGCTGACCACAGGAAAAGAGCGGGCAGGGAACCTTTTGCCGTTCCCTGCCCGCTCTTTCGTTTGCAACAGCCGGCTTATGGATCAGCCAGCCTGCCGAACTGCTTAGATAGCGGCGACGCCGCGTTCTCCCGTGCGGACCCTGACCGCTTCGAAGACGTCCACGGTCCAGACCTTGCCATCGCCCGCGCGGCCGGTGTTGGAGCTGGCGATGATGACGTCCAGGATGTCATCTGCCTGCTCGTCCGTGGCGAGGACTTCAACCCGGATCTTGGGCAGGAGGTCCACGTTGTATTCAGCTCCGCGGTAGACCTCCGTGTAGCCGCGCTGGCGGCCGTAGCCGCTGGCCGAGCTGACCGTCAGCCCCTGGACACCGTAGGACTCCAGGCCTTCCCGGATGGCTTCGAGCTTCTCCGGACGGACGATCGCTGTGATCAGTTTCATGCTTCCACGCTTTCCTTGCCTGCTGCAGGCAACGCCTGCTTGGCCTTGTCCGCCTGGCTGTCAGAGGCCGAGCCCTTGCCCGTGATCAGTTCGTGGAGCGGCTGGAAGCTCCCGCCCTGGCCGCCCACGCCAAACTCGTACGCCGTCTCGGCGTGCAGGCTGAGGTCCACGCCAACCGCTTCCTGTTCCTGGGAAACACGGAAGCCCATGGTCTTGTGGATGGGGTAGGCGATAATGAAGGTCATCACGGCTGTGAAGATGATGGACAGGAGTGCCGCCAGGGCCTGGGCAACGAGCTGGCTGGTGCCACCGCCGTAGAACAGACCGGCCTGGCCCTGGGTGGGGGTTGCCAGGAAGCCAATCGCCACGGTACCGACGACGCCGGAGACAAGGTGCACGCCGACGACGTCGAGCGAGTCGTCGTAGCCGAACTTGAATTTCAGGCCGACGGCGAGGGCCGAGGCCACACCGGCGACGACGCCCAGGGCGATGGCACCCAGCGGAGAGACGCTGGCACATGCCGGGGTGATCGCGACCAGACCTGCGACTACACCGGAGGCGGCACCGAGTGAGGTCGGGTGGCCGTCACGGAAGCGCTCGACGGCGAGCCAGCCGAGCATGGCGGCGGCCGGGGCGGCGAGGGTGTTGATCCAGATCAGACCAGCCTGCTCAACCGTTGCGGCGGCGCCGGCGTTGAAGCCGAACCAGCCGAACCACAGGATAGCTGCGCCGAGCATCACGAACGGGACGTTGTGGGGGCGGTGGTTCGGGTCCTTGCCGAATCCCTTGCGGTTGCCAATAATAAGCACCAGAATCAGGCCGGCAACACCGGCGTTGATGTGTACAACCGTGCCGCCTGCGAAGTCAATGACGGGAGCGAATGTCTGGCCAAACCAGCCGTCCTTGGAGAACAGTCCCCCGCCCCAGACCATGTATGCCAGCGGGGCATACACCAGGGTGGCCCAGATTGGGGTAAAGATTACCCACGCCGAGAACTTCGCGCGGTCCGCGACCGCACCGGAGATCAGTGCCACAGTGATGATTGCGAAGGTTGCGGCATAGCCGACCTTGAGCAGATCCGCCGGATCAGTGAAGTTATGCAGCCCGAAGTGGCTGAACGGGTTTGCGAAGATCTGGTAGAAGTTATCTTCATTGCTTGTGGCCATGGACGCACCCCACAGCACCCACATGATGCCGACGGTTCCTATTGCCACGAAGCTCATCATCATCATGTTCAAAGCCGACTTGGCGCGTGTCATGCCGCCGTAGAAGAATGCCAGGCCCGGGGTCATGAACAGCACGAGTGCTGAAGCCACCAGGAGCCAAACGAGACCTGCGGTGAGTTCCATGGTCTGCGTCCCTTTCTCGCTTTAGGTGCGGACTTTGTCCGCCTGTCCAACGCCAGTTGCGTTCTGTAAATAGTCTGTCGCTGCCGTGTTTCGCCCGCAGAGGATTTACATTGCCGGATTGTTACAACAACCTCCCGGAAGTAAATGGTGCATATCGGGCTTGTTACGGTTATGTTTCATCACTGTCGCCGGCCACCGGCTGCCTACCTTGCAAGGAACCCGCCCCATGACGGCAACATCACGCGTGAGCCGCGCCACAACGCGGATTTTGTCCGTTATCCGCCCGCAGAGGCCCACGCTTCCGCGTGACATCAAGGTGATGCTCGCTGCCGCGTTCCTGATTGCCCTCGGTTTTGGGCTGGTGGCGCCGGTCTTGCCCCAGTTCGCCACCACTTTCGACGTCGGGGCGACGGCCGCCGCCGTGATCGTGAGCATCTTCGCCTTCATGCGGCTGGTGTTCGCGCCGGCGGGCGGGGCCTTGATCGCCCGATGGGGCGAGCGCCCGATCTATGTGGCGGGGCTGCTGATTGTGGCGGTTTCAACCGCGGCGTGCGCCTTTGCCCAGGACTATTGGCAGCTCCTGGTCTTCCGGGGGCTTGGCGGTGTGGGCTCGGTGATGTTCACGGTGGCTTCCATGGCCCTTGTGGTGCGGCTGGCGCCGCCGGAAAGCCGGGGCAGGGTGTCCGGCGCTTATGCGTCCGCTTTCCTGATCGGCAGTGTCCTTGGCCCGGTGGTGGGCGGGCTGCTGGCCGGATTCGGCTTGCGGGTACCGTTCCTTTGCTACGCGGCCGCACTGATCCTTGCTGCCGCGGTGGTGCAGACCCAGCTCAGCCACGCGCCGTCCGCAGCCCGGTCCACAGTGGGCCGCGCCCCTGACATGCCGTTCATCGAGGCCTGGCGGGTTGGTGCGTACCGCTCGGCGCTGATGTCCAGCTTCGCCAACGGCTGGGCCACGTTCGGTGTGCGGATGGCCACCGTCCCGCTGTTTGCCGTTGCTGCGCTCGGCGCCGGCCCTGAGGCTGCGGGCCTTGCCCTGGCCGTTTTTGCTGCGGGCAATGCCGCCGCGCTGACGTTCTCCGGCCGGCTGGCGGACAGCCTGGGCAGGCGGCCGCTGATGGTCGTTGGGCTCCTGGTCGCCGGTCTCGCCACGGCCGCCATCGGCTTCACGTCCCAACTGGGGTGGTTCCTCGCCGCGTCTGTTGTGGCCGGGGTGGGGTCCGGCCTGCTGGGACCTGCCCAGCAGGCCGCCGTCGCGGATGTCATCGGCAATGAGCGGTCCGGCGGGCGGGTCCTGGCCGCGTACCAGATGACCTCGGACGTCGGCGCAATTGCCGGACCGGTGCTGGTGGGCGTCCTGGCGGACCGGCTGGGCTACGGCTGGGCATTCGGCGTCACCGGCGCCGTGCTGGTGCTCGCAGCGGCCTGCTGGTCCGTAACGCGAGAGCCGCTGAAACACAACGAGGGGTGAGATCCCACCGCTAAAGCTTGTGCTTAGCGGCGGGATCTCACCCCTCGTTTTGCGTCGACCCGGCCTGGGGTGTGAATCCGCTCCCTAGTTCAGCAGGGCGTCGACGAAGCTTTCAACTTCAAACGGAGCCAGGTCGTCGGCGCCTTCGCCGAGACCGATCAGCTTGACCGGCACCCCGAGTGTTTTCTGGATGGCCACCACGATGCCGCCCTTGGCGGTCCCGTCCAGCTTGGTCAGGACAATGCCGGTGACGTTCACTACCTCGGAGAAGACGCGGGCCTGGTTCAGGCCGTTCTGGCCGGTGGTGGCGTCCAGCACCAGCAGAACCTCGTCAACCTCCGCCAGTTTCTCGATGACGCGCTTGACCTTGCCGAGTTCGTCCATCAGGCCGGTCTTGTTCTGCAGGCGGCCAGCGGTGTCAATCATGACAACGTCCACTTCCTGCTCAATGCCGGCCTTGACTGCCTCATAGGCGACGGACGCCGGGTCTGCGCCGTCGACGTCGGACTTCACGGTGGGAACACCCACACGCTGGCCCCACGTGGCCAACTGTTCGGCGGCTGCGGCGCGGAACGTGTCCGCGGCGCCCAGCAGGACGTCCTTGTCCTCGGCCACGAGGACGCGGGCGAGCTTGCCCACGGTGGTGGTCTTGCCCACCCCGTTGACGCCCACCACCAGCACGATGGCCGGCTTGTCTGCGTGCCTGTCCGTGCGCAATGCGCGGTCCATGGTGGGGTCCACCAGCTTGATCAGTTCCTCCCGGAGCAGTGCCTTGACCTGCTCGGGACTCCTGGTGCCGAGCACCTTAACGCGCTCCCGGAGGGCATCGACCAGCTGCGTGGTGGGTTCAGTGCCAAGGTCGGCCAGCAGGAGGGTCTCCTCCACTTCATCCCAGACGTTCTCGTCGATCTTGTCGCTGGAGAGCAACGCGAGCAGGCTCTTGCCGAGGATGTTGTTTGACCGGACCAGACGCTCGCGGAGGCGGGTCAGGCGGCCGGCAACGGGAAGGGGGTCTCAACCTGGATGGTTTCCAGGCCTGCCACGTCATCGGGAACATCGGTGACTTCGAGGTCTTCGAGGCCTTCGAGGTCGACGCCGGCGGGAGCGTTGGGCTCGGCCGGAACCCCGGGCGCGTCCTCGAGCAGTGTTCCGCCGCCGGTGACGGGGTCATTGGCGTCGCGCGTCCCGCGGTACTGGGTGATGTTCTTCCGCGTCTTCAACAGGACCGGGATCAGCCCGCCAATAACCGCCAGGGCAGCAACAATGGACAGAATAATGGGGAGGATGTCATTCACTCCCCTAGCTTCTCACAACGTTTCGCACAGGCGTCACGAAGGCGTCACGCTCGCGTGGCTGGCACTGGGGACAGTTACACGTCGGCGCCCAGGCGCTGGCTGATGACGGTGGACACGCCGTCGCCGCGCATGGTGACGCCGTAGAGCGCATCAGCCACTTCCATGGTCCGTTTCTGGTGCGTGATCACGATCAGCTGGCTGGACTCCCGGAGCTCTTCGAAGATGGTGATGAGCCGCCCGAGGTTGGTGTCATCAAGGGCCGCTTCAACCTCGTCCATGACATAGAACGGCGAGGGGCGGGCTTTGAAGATCGCCACCAACAGGGCGACGGCGGTGAGGGACCGTTCGCCTCCGGACAGCAGTGAGAGCCGCTTGATTTTCTTTCCGGCAGGTCGCGCTTCGACTTCGATTCCGGTATTGAGCATGTCCGAAGGGTCGGTGAGGACCAGCCGGCCTTCGCCGCCGGGAAAGAGGCGTTCAAAGACGTGGACGAACTGGTCCCGGGTGTCCTCAAAGGCTTCGGTAAAGACGCGCTGGACCCGGTTATCCACTTCCTTGATGATGTCCAGCAGGTCTTTGCGGCTGGATTTCAGGTCCTCCAGCTGCGTGCTGAGGAACTGGTGCCGTTCCTCCAGCGCCGCGAACTCCTCCAGCGCCAACGGGTTGACCTTGCCCAGGGCTGAGAGGTCCCGTTCGGCTTTCCGGAGGCGTTTCTCCTGCTCGTCCCTGACAAAGGGTTTGCCTTCGGGGACCGGTGTGCCGTCATCGTCCACGGGTGTCCGCAGTGCCGCCCATTTGTCCCCGCGTTCCTCTGCGGGGACGGGCACGGGAACGTCCGGGCCGAAGTCCGCCACCAGGACGTCGGGGGTGATCCCGAGTTCCTCGATGGAACGCGTTTCCAGGGCTTCAATCCGTGCCCGCTGCTGGGCGCGGGCCAGTTCGTCCCGGTGAACCGAGTCCGTCAGCTCGGCCAGCTCGCGGGCCAGGGAGTCATTGGTTGTCCGGGTCTCCAGCAGTGCACGGTCCCGTTCTTCCCGGTTTTCTTCGGCAAGGTCGCGTTCATGCCGGGACAGCTCAACAGACACGTCGATGAACCGGATTGCCAGCTCCACCGCAGCGGAGACGGCCGTGGCCCGTCCGGCCTGGATCCGACGGCGGCGCGCCCGCTCGGCGGCCTCTTCACGAGCCCGGCGTTCGGCGGCGGCTGCCCGCTCCAGCGAGAGGGCCCGGTTGCGGGTGGCCGTCAGTTGCTCTTCCGTGCTGCGCAGCGACAGTCTCGCGTCCATCTCCGCAGACCGGGCCAGCGACGCTGCCAAGGCGAGGGCATCGCGCTGCTCGGTGGAAGGTTCCTCTTCGGCCGGCGCCTCCTGCGCCGCAGCCAGCCGCGCCGCTACGGCGGCCAGCGCCTGTTCCTCTGACGCGACGTTGCCCTCCGCCCTGGCCAGTGATGTGGCCAGCCTGTCGCTTTCGCCGACGGCGCTGCGCAGGATGGAGTTCAGGTGGCCGAGCTTTTCGGCCACGGCCGCGAGCCGGGCGTCGGAATCGTGCAGGCGGTCCAGGGCAGCCTCGGCCCTCGTCCGCGCTTCGGCGCGCCGGACCTCGGCGCCGGCCAGGGCAAACCTGTTCCGTTCCAGATCCGCGGTGACAACGGCCAGCCGGGCCTCGGCGTCGTCCACGGCCGCCTGCACCTCAAGCAGGGACGGCGCCTTTGCCGAGCCTCCAGTCACGGTGAGGGCGGTAAACACGTCCCCGGCCCGGGTCACGGCTGTCAGGTCCGGGCATTCGGCAACCAGCAGCCCCGCACCATTCAGGTCTTCAACAACTGCCACCCGGGTCAGGAGCGCGGCCACGGCGGCGGCGCGCCCGCCCCCGGCGGATGCCAGGTCCACAGCCCAGCGTGCGCCCTCCGGCAAGGGTCCGCCCTGCAAGGGTCCGCCCGTGGCGGGGTCTGCGACCTGCGCGGGAACAGCAGACGCCAGCAGCAGGGAGGCGCGCCCCGCATCGTCGTCCTTCAGTAGCTGCACCACGACGGCGGCCACGTCAGGGTCCCGGACCACGACCGCTTCGGAGGCATCGCCCAGCGCCGCGGCAATCGCCGTCTCGTACCCCGGCTGAATCGTGAGGGCAGAGACGAGGGTGCCCACAACGCCATCCAGTCCGGAGTTGAGGGCGTGCGCCGTGCCGTCTTTGCGGTTGAGGCCAAGCTGCAGCGCATCCCGGCGGGCCACAAGGGCGTCACGTTCCCGGACAGCTCCTTCCCTTGTGGAGGTCAGATCGGCAATCTCCTGCACAACGGCGTCGAGCTCTGCGCTGGCGTCCTCGTAGTCGGCGTCGAGGCTTTCCTCCCCTTCCTCGACCCCGCCACCTGGGTTTCCAGGGCGGTGAACTCGGACTGGGCCCGGCGGCGGCGTTCCTGTCCGGCGGCGAGTGACTCCCGCAGCCTGCCCAACTCGGCCTGCGCGGATTCGACCCGCGATCTTGCCGCACCAACGGCTCCGGCAAGCTTCGCCAGACCCTCGCGGCGGTCGGCGGCAGCCCGGAGGACAGTAGTGAGCCTTTTCTCCTCGGCGGTTGCCTCGAGTTCAGCCCCGGTCTTAGCCGCCGTCGCTGAGTCCAGTGCGCTGCTCCGGCCAAGGATGTGGCGCTCCAGCTCCGTCAGCTCATCCCGGACCCGGGCGGCCTGCCGTTCCAGTTGCTCAGGATCGCTGCCCGAGAACGGTTCAGCATCAACGGCGCCCAGCAGCCGTCCGCGTTCCTGGGCCAGCGATCCCAGGGAACGGAGCCGTTCCCTGGACGCGGAGAGCCGGTACCAGGTATCCCGCGCGGCGTTGAGCTTTGGCGTGGCCTCGGCTGCGAGCTGCTCCACGGCTGCCTGTTGACGGCGCCCCGCCTCCAGCTGCAGCTCCACCACGGCGCGGCGGGCCTTCAGGGCCGTTTCGTCGGCCACGTCCTGCTCGAGTGAATTCTGTTGCTGGACAAGGTCGTCGGCCAACAGCCGTGCGCGTGCGTCGCGGACATCGAACTGGACCCGCTGGGCGCGGCGTGCCACATCGGCCTGCTTACCCAGCGGAGTGAGCTGGCGTCTGATTTCTCCCGTCAGGTCGCTCAGCCGCTGCAAGTTAGCCTGCATGGCTTCAAGCTTGCGGACCGTTTTTTCCTTGCGGCGGCGGTGCTTGAGAATACCGGCCGCTTCCTCGATGAAGCCGCGGCGGTCCTCGGGGGTGGCGTGCAGGACCTTGTCCAGCTGGCCCTGGCCGACAATGACATGCATTTCCCGCCCCATGCCGGAATCCGAGAGCAGTTCCTGGATGTCGAGCAACCGGCAGCTGGCACCGTTAATAGCGTATTCGGAGCCCCCGGTGCGGAACAGGGTCCGCGAGATGGTGACCTCGCTGTACTCGATGGGCAGGGCGCCGTCAGTGTTGTCGATGGTCAGGGAGACGTGGGCCCGGCCCAGCGGCGGCCGCCCGGAAGTCCCCGCAAAAATGACGTCCTCCATTTTGCCGCCGCGGAGCGTTTTGGCGCCCTGCTCCCCCATCACCCAGGAAAGGGCGTCCACCACGTTGGACTTGCCGGAACCGTTCGGCCCCACCACTGCAGTGACGCCGGGTTCAAAATCGAAGGTTGTGGCCGATGCAAACGACTTGAACCCACGGACGGTAAGGCTTTTGAGGTGCAAGGTGTTTCTGTTCTCCTGAGTGGCTGAAGCGGCTGCTTTGCTTTCCCAAATCTACTGCGTCGGCCCGGAATTCCACGGATTTCCGGGCGACTGTCCGCACCCGGTGGCCCGCGGGATGACGTCCGGCAGCGGTGGGTGCGGACTACCAGCGGCCGTTGCGCGGGCGCGGCTGACAGACCGGGCAGGAGTAGGACGAGCGGTTCATGAACTGCTCGCGGCGGATCGTGGAGTTAATTCCGACGGCGGCACAACGGCTGCAGGGCTTGCCTTCCCGCCCGTAGGCGTTCAGGGAGCGGTCGAAGTAGCCGGAGGCCCCGTTGATGTTGACGTACAGCGAATCAAAGCTGGTACCGCCGGCCGCGAGTGCGTCCAACATGACCTCGCGCGCGCTGGTGATGAGCCGTTCCGCGTCGCCGCGGCGCAGGGTATCGGTGGGCCTGGCGTAGTGCAGCTTTGCCCGCCACAGGGACTCGTCGGCGTAGATGTTGCCGATTCCCGAAACCAGCGCCTGGTCCAACAAGGCTCGCTTGAGGCCCGTCTTGCGCTTCCGCAGCCGGCTGTAAAACAGGTCAAAGGAAAACGCCGGGTCCAGGGGGTCCCTGGCGATGTGGGACGCTTCCTCGGCGATCAGCGCAGCGGGCGATTCCGCCTCGCCTCCCGGGCCGCCGTCGTCCGTGGGAACCATGCCGGTGACGAACAACCCGCCGAAAATCCGTTGGTCAACAAACCTGAGTTGTTCGGGCATTCCGGCTACGGGGCTCAGGCGCAGCCTGACCTTGAGGTGTTTTTCATCCGGTACGTCGCCGTCCTGCATCAGGAGCTGGCCGCTCATCCCGAGGTGGGCCATCAGGGCGATAGACGGTGCGCCGACGGAATCCGCAGTCTCGCTCAGCGGCATCCACAGGAATTTTCCGCGGCGCACAACGTCCACAACCGTGGTGCCTTGGAGATTGCCCTTGAAGTCCTCAGGGCCCAAGGCATGGCGGCGGAGGGAGCGTGGGTCCAGCACCTCTACCGCTGTGATGGTCCGGCCGCGGACCCAACTCACCAGTCCGCGGCGGACCACTTCAACTTCCGGAAGTTCGGGCACGGATTCCTAGACGCTGCGGGAGGACTCTGGTGATGTGCCCTCCGATGCAGAGGCTACGGCGGCTCCGGCGCTGGGGGAAAGCTGACGCCACGCGTCGGCGGCGGCTTCCTGCTCGGCTTCCTTCTTGGAGTGGCCTGATCCGTTGCCGTATGGCTTGCCCCCGATATTCAGGACAGCCTTAAACGTGCGGGCGTGGTCTGGCCCGGCCCCTTCAACGGCGTAGTAGATAGTGCCAAGCTGCCGGCTGGCGGCCAGTTCCTGGATGCTGGTCTTCCAGTCCGTGCCGGCGCCGAGGGCGGCCGCATCCTTGAGGAGCGGGCCGATCAGGCGCATGACCAGCTGGCGGGCGGTCTCGATGTCGTTGGACACGTAAGTGGCACCAATCAGCGCTTCCATGGTGTCCGCCAGGATGGAGGCCTTGTTCTTGCCCTCGGTAAGCTTTTCGCCCTGGCCCAGGTAGATATAGTCCCCGATGCCAAGGCTGCGGCCGATGCCGGCGAGGGCGCGCGTGCTGACAACCGCAGAGCGGCGTTTGGCCAGGTCGCCTTCGGGCAGCGTGGGGTTGTCCCGGTACAGGGCATCGGTCACGGAGAAGCCAAGGATTGAGTCGCCCAGGAATTCGAGCCGCTCGTTGGTGGGGATTCCGCCGTTTTCGTAGGCGTAGGAGCGGTGTGTCAGAGCAAGACGAAGCGTCCCGGCGTCAATGGAGACACCGAGACGCTTCAGAAGCTCTTCAGTTGAAGACATCATGTCAGCCCAAGCGGCCGATTAGACGTCTGCGACCTTGCGGCCCTTGTACTCAAGGAACAACGCAGTGCCAGCCGAGTCGGTGACGACCTTTGCCTGGTGCGGCAGGCTGTAGGTAACCTGGCCGTTTTCGACAGTCTTCACCAGGTGGGGGGCAGTTGCCTTCCACTGGGAGCGGCGGGAGCGGGTATTCGAGCGAGACATTTTCCGCTTCGGGACAGCCACGGCTAACTCATTTCTCTCTAGACAAACACGTACAAATCAGTTTTGCCGGTCAGGCTTAGCCAAGTCGGCTAGGGCAGCCCAGCGAGGATCTACGATCTCGTGGTGATGCCCCGGCTCGTCTTCCAGGCGGACTCCACATTCGGAGCAAAGGCCCTGGCAGTCTTCCCGGCACACCGGCTGGAACGGCAGCATGGTTACAACTGCGTCCCGCAACACCGGCTCAAGATCGATAACATCGCGCTCGACTCGATATTGCTCTTCTTCGTCTTCTTCGTCCGAGAGCAGGACGCCCTCGTAGAAGAAAAGTTCTTGCACATTGACCTCGAGGTCATACGCAAGGGGATCCAGGCATCTGCCGCATTCGCCTTTTACTGCGGCGACGGCGGTTCCTGATACCAGAATTCCTTCGTGTACGGCCTCAAGCCTCAGATCCAGCTCGATATCCGAGCCTTCCTGAACGCCAATGAGTGCCACACCAAGATCACTTGGTGCGGGTACATGTTCTTTCAGTGTCCGCATGCTTCCCGGGCTGCGCCCGATGTCCTTGACGTCGAACGCCAAGGGCGAACTAGCATCTCGTTTAATGAGAACTCCTGTTGAACATATGACCGACGTACCATCTTAGCCTGAAGAACCGCAGGGACTCAAACCAGGCGACGGACGGCCGTCGAAGTACCGCACCAGCCTACCCTCTTGGCAGTTTATCCGGGAGCCGACCCGCCCGCGAGCAACCTTTTATGTACCGAACGGGGCACATAATCGGACACGCTGCCACCCAGGCCCGCCACTTCCTTGATCAGGGTGGAGGACAAATGCAGGTAGTGCGCCTCAGCCGGCAGGAACACCGTTTCCACGCCGCTGAGCTGGCGGTTCATCGTAGCCATCGGAAGTTCGTAGTCGAAGTCGGAAGATGAGCGGAGACCCTTCACAATCGCGGAGACACCGCGGTGGCGGCAGTACTCCGCCAGGAGGCCGTCGCCCACCGGTTCCACCACAATGCCTTTCAGGGACGCCAGGGTTTCGCGCGCCATGTCCAGGCGGTCCCCCAGGCTGAACATGTACTTCTTCGCATAGTTGGTGGAAACCGCAACAATCACCTCGTCAAAGAGGCCGGCGGCACGGGCGATGACCTCGAGATGGCCGTTATGAATAGGGTCAAAGGATCCGGGGCAGACAGCGCGTCTCATGCACCGAACCTACCGTATGGAAAGGCCGGGATACCATGACTGGATGCATCCACCACGGGACCTTTCCATGCCCGCCGCGCCTGCCCCGTGGCAGCGCGCGGCCTCAGGCGCCAACCTGCTGGGACCTGCCGGCCACCTGGGCGTCACCATCTTCGAGGAGATGACCACCCTGGCGGCACGGACCGGCGCCATTAACCTCGGTCAGGGCTTTCCGGACGAGGACGGACCGCTGGAAATCAAGGCGGCCGCGATGGCCGCCATCGAAGCCGGGGCCAACCAGTACGCGCCCGGCAAGGGCATCCCGGAACTGCGTGAGGCCGTGGCCGCCCACCAGGAACGGTTCTACGGGCTGACCCCGGATCCGCAGACCGAGATCATTGTCAGTACCGGCGCCACAGAGGGGATCGCCGCTACGTTACTGGCGTTCGTTGGCCCCGGAGATGAAGTACTGACCTTCGAGCCGTTTTATGACTCGTACGGCGCCGTCATCGGCCTGTCCGGCGCCACCCACGTCACGGCGCCCCTGCTGGCTCCCGACTTTTTCCCGGACATGGCTGCCCTGGAAGCCGCCTTCACCGACCGCACCAGGGTGGTGCTGTTGAACAACCCGCACAATCCCACCGGCGCGGTCTTCCCCCGCCACATTCTTCAGCGCGTCGTCGAGCTTGCCGCGAACCATGACTGCCTCATCATCACCGACGAGGTGTACGAGCACCTCACCTTCGGTGCCCGGCACATTCCTGTAGCCACCCTGCCGGGTGCAGCTGAGCGGACCATCACCATCTCGTCCGCCGGAAAGACCTTCTCCTTCACCGGCTGGAAGATCGGCTGGCTGACCGGCCCGGATCACCTGGTGGCGGCGGTCCGCACGGTCAAGCAGTTCCTGACCTACAGCTCCGGTACACCGTTCCAGGCGGCCATTGCCACCGGCCTGGCACTGCCGGATGAGTTTTACCTCGGCATTTCGGCCACCCTGCGGAAGAAGCGGGACATCCTCAGCGAAGGCCTTCGCGCCGCAGGGTTCGACGTCTACACTCCGCAGGGCACATATTTCGTCAACGTGGACACCGCGCCCCTGGGCATCAGCGACTCCGTGGACCTGGCCCGCAGGCTGCCCGGCCTGGTGGGAGTAGCCGCGATCCCCGTCCCGGTGTTCTGCCACCCGGAGGGCGCGGAACGGACACGCAGCCTGCTCAGGTTCGCGTTCTGCAAGAAAGTAGAGGTCCTTGAGGAGGCCGCTGCAAGGCTGGCGACCCTCAGCGGAAAACTCTGATGGCAGATCCGGGCGCCATACGTTCCACGCGGTTCCTGCGGACCACGGGACAGCACGCCTCCATTGAGCCCGACGCCTTCACCCATGGCGGCTACGTCCTGAGCATCGGCGGGGACGAGCAGTCCCACGTTAATCTGGCGCACCCCGAGGAGATCTTCTACGAATACCTGCGACGGATCGGCCATCTGGTGGATCTCGCCGCTCCCGAAGGCCAGCCGATCACGGCCCTGCATCTTGGGGCCGGGGCGCTGACGCTGGCCCGCTATATACAGGCGACGAGACCCGGATCCGTCCAGTACGCGGTGGAGCTGGAACGGGAACTCCTCGACTTTGTCCTGCAGCAACTCCCGCTGCCTGGCGGAACCGACCTGCATACGGTCATCGGCGATGCCCGCGACGCCCTGGCGGACCTGGACCCGGAACTTCGGTTCGACGTCGTGATCCTGGACATCTTCTCGGGTCCGGAAGCCCCGGCCCACATCGCCTGCCAGGAGTTCTACCAGGAGGCCCGGGCACGCCTCGCACCGCAGGGGTTGCTGATCATTAACGTAGGCGACGAACCGGGCCTGACCCTGGTGCGAAGCCAGGCCGCCGCCATGCGCCGCGCCATGACGGACGTTGCAGCCTTCGCCGAAACCGGCATGTTCGCAGGCCGCTACCCCGGCAACATCATCCTCGCCGGAACGCAGACGCCCTGGCCCAAAGAGTGGACAGCCGAACTGACGGCACGCGGCCCCCACCCCGCGAAGGTTCTGGCCGGCGTGGACCTCGATGGGCTCGCCGGCTGAATCTCAGTCCTCCGGAAGCACTGAAGGCTCCGCGAACCAGAGCTTTGTTTCGCCGTACTTCTTCTCGGCGAACCGTTCCAGGCCCGCAGGCCAGGCTGGCTCCGGTGAACGCGAGGACCGCTCCACTACCACGACCGCCGCCGGAGCCAGGTGATCGGCCAGTTTGCCCAGCACCGCCGACAGGGCGGGGTCATCCAGCGGATACGGCGGGTCCAGGAACACCAGGTCCCAGCTGGCCGTCTCCGCCGCGCGCTCCAGGAAGGACTCCACCCTGGACCGGTGGACCGTCACACCCTTACGTCCCAGCACGCCGTTGATCAGGTCCGCATTGCGCTGGCATACGGAACTGGCCTTGGCATCGAACTCCACGAGGTCAACGGCCTCAGCACCCCTGCTGCCGCTCTCCACGCCCAACGATCCGGACCCTGCGTACAGGTCCAGGACCCGGGCGCCGGCTATGATCCCGAAGGCGTCGAGCCGGGAGAACAGTGCTTCCTTAACGCGGTCCGTGGTGGGCCTGGTCAGGGAACCGGGGACGCTGACCAGAGGGGTCCCGCCTGCGGCGCCCGAAATGATGCGGCTCATGGCCGCCTCCTATCCGCGCTCAAGGAACGCCTCCTTCTCGGGGTTCAAGTACTCGTCAATGGCCTCCGCCAAGCGTGGATGCCGCGCCAGGGCCGGATCCGCGCCAACAATTTCCTGGGCGTCCTGGCGCGCCTGCGCAATGATGTCCTCGTGCTCCAGCACGCGCAACAGTTTCAGAGTGGAGCGGCCGCCGGACTGCGACGCGCCCAGGATGTCGCCCTCGCGGCGCAGCTTCAGGTCCTCCTGCGACAGTGCGAAGCCGTCGGTGGTTGCCGCCACCGCGTCCAGCCGGCGCCGGCTCGGGTGCCCGCGTTCGAGGCTGGTGACCAGCAGGCACGTTCCGGGAAGCCCGCCACGGCCCACCCTGCCGCGCAGCTGGTGCAGCTGCGAAATGCCGAAACGGTCGGCGTCGAGGATTACCATCAGCGTGGCGTTGTGGACGTCGACCCCCACCTCGATGACCGTGGTGGAGACCAGGAGCTTGGTCCGGTTGGCCGTGAAGTCGGCCATCGCTGCGGACTTGGCCGCGGGGTCCAGGCGGCCGTGCATCGGCCCCAGCGGCACACCGGCCAGGGCCGGCTCCTGCTGGAGATGTTCGACGACGGCAGTCACGGACGCGAGCTCCCGCGCAGCGCCGTCGCCCGCCAGGTCAGCCGCCGAAGGTTCCGCTTCCCCCGGACTGAAATCGCCGTCGTCGTCCGTTCCGATCCGGGGGCACACCACATAGACCTGATGCCCGGCGTCAATCTCTTCACGGGAACGGGACCAGATACGGTCTGCCCAGCCGGGGTTCTCGGCGAGGCCCACCACATGCGTGGAAATCGGTGCCCGGCCGGCGGGGAGCTCGTCCAGGATGGAGGTTTCGAGGTCACCGAAGACCGTCATGGCCACGGTGCGTGGAATCGGCGTCGCCGTCATGACCAGCAGGTGCGGCGGCTTGTTGGCCTTTGACCTGAGGACGTCCCGCTGCTCCACGCCGAACCGGTGCTGTTCGTCCACTACGATCAGGCCAAGGTCGTAGAACGCGACGTTGTCGCTGAGCAGCGCGTGTGTGCCGATCACGATCCCGGCCGCGCCGGACGCGGCGTCCAGCATGGCCCGTTTCCGGGCGGCCGCGGGCAGGGAGCCGGTGAGGAGGGCGACCTGCACGGCCCCTTCGGCCAGGCTGCCCAGCAGCCCGTCCGCGGACAGCATCGGGTCGCGGGACAGGGCGCCGAGGGTCCGCCGGATGGATTCGAAGTGCTGGGCGGCGAGGACCTCCGTTGGCGCCAGGAGCGCAGCCTGCCCACCGGCATCCACCACCTGCAGCATGGCCCGCAGCGCGACGATGGTCTTGCCCGAGCCGACCTCGCCCTGCAGCAGCCGGTTCATGGGGCTGTCCTGCGCCAATTCCGTGGCCAGAGTTTTTCCGACGGCGTCCTGCCCGGCGGTGAGCGTGAAGGGAAGTTGCCTGTCGAACGCCGCCAGCAGCCCGTTGATGGCCGGCCGCCGCGCAGTGGCTTCCTCGGCCGCAAGCTGGGCACGGCGCCGTGCCAGGGCCGCCTGCAGGACCAGGGCCTCCTGGTAACGCAACCGATCCTGGGCCTTGTGCCAGTCAGCATGCGATTCCGGCTTGTGGATGAGCCGGTAGGCCTCGGCCACCGGCAGGAAATCCTCCCGGGCGGCGACCGTCTCCGGCAGCGGATCCGGCAGGGCGCCCAGATCCACGGTTTCCAGGAGCGTGGAGATGACTTTCTGAATCGACCAGCTGGTGAGCTTTGCGGTGGCCGGATACACCGGAATCGGCACGACGGCCAGCTTTTCGGGGTCCATGGCCGGCATGTCCGGATCCTCGTCGAGGAGGTGGAAGTCCGGGTTGGTCAGGCCCAAGGACGGGCCGTACCGGGTCACCTTTCCGGAGAACATCACCCGCCGGCCGGGCAGGAGCTGGGCTTGGGCCCGGTAGCCGCTGAAGAAGGTGACCTTGAGCGTGCCGTGCCCGCTGCCGGGGCCGACGGAGGCCAGGCGCGGACGCCCATGGGAGGCGGCGTCGTCGGTGATCACGACGTCGGTGATGGAACCGCGGCGGGTATGCATCTTGCGGGTACTGCTGGAGAGCACCCGCGCAATGAGGGTGACCTCCTCGTCCACGGGCAGCTCGCTGATGGGGGTCAGCTCGCCGCGGTTCAGGTAACGGCGGGGGAAGTAGTTAAGGAGGCCGCCGACTGTGGCGATGCCCAGATGCTTCTCAATGGCCGACGCTGACCGTTTTCCGATCAGGCGTTCCAGGCCCAGGCCGAGTTCAGCGCTCATGCCCACTGGAGTTCACCGGAGCTGGTTCGGGATCGCGGGGCATGGCGAGTTCGCTGAGCGAAATGTCGCTGGGTTCGCCGAGGGACCGGATCAGGGCGACCGCCGGTGCGGCGTCGGGGACGTGGACGTGGACGCGCCACCGGTAGCTGCCCTCACCATCGGCCAGGCTGTCCACCTGACTCATGATGACGGACTCGCCGATCTCGTCGAGCCGCTGGCGCAGTGTGGCCGCGCTGAGCGGCGAAAGGCTGATGGTGCACATGACCTCAACGCCGTCGTCAACCGGCATATCGGCATGGATGTGGGGGTCCTGGACGTCAAAGCCGTGCAGCCCGTCGAGGAGTTCGCCCTGCAGTCCTTCGCCCAGGACGGCGGAGCGGAGGCAGTCGAGGATGAGCAGCATGCCAACGCCCCCGGCATCGACCACATGCGCGGCTTCAAGGGCGGCCAGCTGGCTCTCAGTGCTGACTACTGCCCTCAGCGCGGCGTTGACGGCAGCGTCGAGGGCTTTGCCCAGGGCCTGGTTGCTGTCGTCGCCGTTGTGTCCGGCGTCCACTGCAGCGGCGGCCCGGGCGGCCGCTTCCATAACAGAAAGCATGGTCCCTGGTACGGGATCGCTCAACGCGGACCAGGCCCGGATCTGGGCGCGGTTCAGCGCGGCGGCCAGGAGGGTTGACGTCAGGCGTGTGTGACCCGCGAGCGGCTCGGCTGCTGCGCAGAGAAAGACCGAGAAGAGGGTTCCGGAGTTGCCGCGGGCCTGCTCCATCGCGGCCCTGCCGGCGCGCGCCAGCACTGCTCCGACATCCGTCTGGCCGGCGTCAGCGGGGACTGCCGCGCCCCGGCCCGCAGGGTCGCTGTGCAGGGCACGGGCGGCTGCCCGAACCGTGAGGTAGAGGTTGGTGCCCGTGTCGCCGTCCGCCACGGGGAAGATGTTGATCGCATTGAGGCGGTCGCTGTGGTTGGCAATGGCGGTTTCGGCCTTGTCCAACCACCGCTTCATCGCTTGCGCGTTGGCGGCAACCTTAGTCTGCAAAGTGATCCCATCCCCCGGTGCCAGCGGCGTGGCCCGCAATTGTGACGCCCGGAGGTGTGGAGCTTTCCGGGGCTTGTACTGAGCCTATCGCAGTGAATCCGGCAGGCAGCTGAACGCCGGCCGGGAATGTGGCCAGCAGCCCGTGGTCCTCTCCGCCGCCCAGCACCCAGGCCATGGGGTCAGCCCCGAGAAGGTCCGACGCCGGCCGCAGGGCTTCTGCGAGGGGATTCAGTGCCGCGGGGTCAAGGTCAAGGACGACGCCGCTGGCGGCGGCGAGGCGGCCGCCGTCGCGCACCAAACCGTCAGAGATATCAAGCATGGCGGTGGCGCCGACGGCCATGGCCAGCGGCCCGGCGGACAGGGGCGGCCGCGGCCTGCACTGCAGTTCCAGGAGCGCCCGCTGCGCCGGCGCCAGCGACTGCACCGCGTTCTCCGATTCCAGCAGCGCAAGTCCGGCTGCGGCCCGGCCCACCGTCCCGGCCAGGGCCACGACGTCGCCGGCACGGGCCCCTGATCGCAGGACCGCCGTGCCGCCAGCAAGTGAGCCCAGCACGGCGACGGTCACGGAGATTTCCCTGCCGCGCCCCAAATCACCACCTGCCACCGAGCAGTCAGTGGCCCCCAGTTCCCTGATTCCGGCAGTGAGGCCGTCGGCCAGGTCCGCCACCCAGCTAACGGGAGTTTCGGGCGGCAACGTCAGGCTCACCACCAGCGACATGGCCACGCCGCCCATGGCGTTGATATCGCTGAGGTTCTGGGCTGCCGCCTTCCACCCGACGTCGAAGCCCGTGGTCCGGTATCCGTTGGGCCACTGCAGCCGGAAGTCCTGGTCCTGCACCTGGGTATCGATGCTGATTACTGCCCTGCCATCCGGAGCGGAGACGATGGCGGCATCGTCTCCCGGGCCCAGCAGGGTTGCCGAACCGTGCGTTCCGCCCATTTCCAGCCGCGGAAAGATCCGGGCCAACAATTCGGCTTCGGACAATGCGGCAACCGTCAGCGTTTCTTCAGTTAAGGGAATTTCAGGCACGCCCCTACGCTACAGCGCGGCGCCGACATTGCTGATCCGCCCCTTGCCTATGAGGTGCTCTCAACCGGCGCACGGCTTACGCGCGTCCCGCTCCACACAGCGGCGGCGCTAGGCTGGACAGATGCGCAATCCTCGTTTTTCCTTGCCTGTCCGCGTGTCCGGAATCCTGGTGACTGCGACCCTTACTGGAGCGGTTCTTTCCGCCTGTGCCCCCGTTGTGGATGTCACCGCCGCCGGCGACGCGGCGAACCCTGCGTGCGCGCCGATGATGGTGGCCCTCCCGGACGCCATCGGCGACGCCGCCCTGCGCAAGACCAACAGCCAGGCCACCGCGGCCTGGGGGACCCTTCACAGGTGATCCTGCGCTGCGGCGTTAACGTTCCAGGCCCGACCACAGACCGGTGCGTGAGTGTCAACGGCATCGACTGGGTCATCAAGGAGGGCGATCCGGTGTGGACGCTGACTACCTTTGGCCGCGAACCCGCCACGGAAATCCTGATGGATCCGGAGAAGATCAGCTCCGCAACGGTCCTGGCTGATCTTTCCGCCTCCGCCGGAAAGATCCCGGCCAGCCGGAACTGCGTGGGTCAGGAAGACCTGCAGAACCTGCCCTCCAGCAAGTAGGGTCCCGGTGGTGGGCCCACGCCGGCAGGGTTCCCTGGCCGAAGCGGAGCGAGGTTAGGGTCCCGGTGGGGATCAGCGCAGGCCGGTCTTCCGGTTCAAGGCCAGGTAGATCAGCTCATCGATCAGGTCCGCATAATTCAGGCCCGATGCTGCCCACATCTGCGGGTACATGCTCTTGGGCGTAAATCCGGGCATGGTGTTGATCTCATTGATGATCAGTTCACCGTCGGGCGTATAGAAGAAGTCCACGCGGCTCAGGCCTTCGGCCCCCACAGCATCAAAGGCAGCTGCCGCGAGTTCACGGACACGCACGATCGCTTCCTCGGGAATGTCGGCGGGGCAGCTCAGCGCGGCGGCGTCGTCCTCAACGTACTTCGCATTGAAATCGTAGAATTCATGCGTGCCTGCGGCGACGGAGATTTCACCCGGCATGGATGTCCGGGGGGAATCGGTCCCGCGGCCTTCCAGGACGGCGCACTCAATTTCACGCCCCACGATGCCCGCCTCGATGACCAGCTTGAGGTCGTGGCGTCGGGCTTCCTCGACGGCGGCGTCGAGTTCCTCGAGCGAGTCCACCTTGGAGATCCCCATGGACGAACCCGCACGCGCCGGCTTGACGAACACGGGGAAGCCGAGCCGGTCCACCTGTTTGCGGACGGCCTCCGCGTCCTTGACCCACTGCCGGTCCGTGACGGCAATGTACGGACCCACGTGCAGCCCGGCTGCCTCGAACACAACCTTCATGTAGTGCTTGTCCATGCCCACGGCCGATGCGAGCACGCCGGCGCCGACGTAGCGGGTGTCGGACAGTTCCAGGAGTCCTTGGATGGTGCCGTCCTCGCCGAACGGACCGTGCAGCAGCGGAAACACAACGTCAACCGTGCCGAGTTCCTGCGGTACCTGGTTCGGTGAGGCGACGATCAGCTGGTGCTCGCCGCCGATCTCGGCCAGTGTCACTGTTTCCGACGACGGCGGGACCTCCGGCAGCGACGACGCGGACAGCGACCACTGGGCGGTATCCCCCGCAGCCAGCACCCACTGCCCGGATTTGGCGATGCCGATGGGGATGACATCGTATTTGTCTTTGTTGATGGCGCCCAGGACGCCGGCGGCGGTCACGCAGCTCACGGCATGCTCGCTGGACCGGCCACCAAAAAGCACCGCCACGCGGGGTTTGGCCCGGGGGGCTGGATCCGCTGCGGTCAGGTTTTCGTCGGACATCGTCAGTAATCGCCTTCGGGTTTCAGGTCCCGGGCCAGCAGCAGCGGCCCCAGTTGGTCAACGGACAGTTTGCCGGCCAGGACGGCTACGACGGCGGCGGTAATGGGCATTTCGACGCCCAGTTTCCCCGCAAGTTCGTGCACGGCCGGGCCGGATTTGATGCCTTCGGCGGTTTGGGTCATCTGCTGGGCCAGCTGCTCGAGGGTCAGTCCCTGGCCCAGCATCCGGCCGGCCGTGTGGTTCCGCGACAGCGGCGAGGAACACGTCGCCACCAGGTCCCCCAAACCGGCCAGCCCTGCCATGGTCCGGGCCTCGCCACCGAGGGCAAGGGCGAGCCTGGAGGTTTCGGCCAGGCCCCGGGTGATCACGGAGGCTTTGGTGTTATCCCCCATCTGTTTACCTTCACAGATGCCCACGGCAAGCGCGATGACGTTCTTGACGATGCCGCCGATTTCAACGCCGACCACGTCCGCCGTCGTGTACGGACGGAAGTACGGCGCGGTGCAGCTCCTCGCGATCCAGCCTGCGGCCGCGGCGTCGGTACAGGCCACCACGGAGGCCGTGGGTTCCTCCCGGGCGATCTCCATGGCCAGGTTGGGGCCGGAAACCACTGCGATGCGTTCCGCGGGAATCCCGAGTTCGTCGCTGATGACCTCACTCATGCGGGCGTCCGTGCCGAGCTCCAGGCCCTTCATCAGGGACACCACCATGGCGTCAGACGCAATCAGCTCTTTCCATTCACGGAGCTGGAGGCGCAGTGACTGGGCCGGAACAGCGAGGACCACGAGGTCCGCGCCCGCCAGCACGTCACGGACGTCCGTGGAAGCGGTGATGCCGGGCGGCAGTTCGGTGTCCTTCAGGTACTGGACATTGCGGTGGGAGCTGTTGATCTGTTCCACCACTTCGCTGCGCCGGCCCCAGATCCGGATGCTCCGCTGTTCCCCCGCTGCCCGAGCTGCGTCGGCGAGGATCTTGGCGAAAGTGGTACCCCAGGAACCGGCACCCAGGACGGCGACAGACCGGGCGGAACCCTGGCGGCGTCCGTCAGCCATCACGTTGCATCCGCCGCGTCGTCAGGATTTCCCCGCTCAACGAAGCGACCGTGCGTGGCTTGATTGTGCTTGGAGGGGTCCCAGCGTTCGGCGGGAGGATCCTCCTCGCGGATGCCGGCCAGCAGCTCGGTGACGGCTTCCATGATCGTCTCGGTGGCCGCGGTCAGCGTTGCTTTATCCAGAGGCCGGTTGGCGTACTGGCTGAGGTCAACGGGTTTGCCCACCATTACGCGGGACGTCTTGCGCGGGAAGAGGTGGAACCGCTTCGCATAACGCGGGAACACCTCATGGGCGCCCCAATGCGCAATCGGCACCACGGGAATTCCCGCCTCCAAGGCGAGCCTGGCAGCGCCGGTGTGGCCCTTCATCGGCCACAGGGCGGGATCGCGGGTGAGAGTGCCTTCGGGGTAGATGATGATAGCCCCGCCGTCGGCCACAATCTCCTGGGCGAGCTGCAGCGAGCGGTTCGCTCCCGCCGTCGAACGTTCCACCGGGATCTGCCGGGTGGCCCGCAGGACCGCGCCCACGACCGGAACCTTGAACAGCCCGGCCTTGGCCAGGAAGTGCGGGGCGCGCTTCTGGTTATAGAGAATGTGCCCCACGATCAGGGGATCGATTTCCGTGCAATGGTTGGGCGCGGCTATAAATCCGCCGGCGGGGAGGTTTTCAAGGCCCTCCCACTTCTTGTTCATCATGGCGTTCAGCACCGTGCGCACGATGGCTGCGACCACAACGAATGTGGCCTGGCTCTTGGCCGATTCCTTCACGTACCCACCGCTACTTTGCCGAGGTGACGTCGAAATCGGCGCCAAGGCCGGCCAGCTTTTCGGTGAAACGTTCGTAGCCGCGGTTGATGATGTCGATCCCGGTCACGCGGGACGTGCCGGACGCGGCCAGCGCAGCGATCAGGTGGCTGAAGCCGCCACGCAGATCAGGGACGTCGATGTCGGCTCCCTTGAGCTGGGTGGGGCCGGAAATGACGGCGGAATGGAGGAAATTGCGCTGGCCGAAGCGGCACGGCACACTACCCAGGCACTCACGGTGCACCTGGATGCTGGCGCCCATCCGAATGAGTGCATCTGTGAAGCCGAACCTGTTTTCATAGACGGTCTCGTGGACGATCGAAACGCCTTCAGCCTGGGTCAGGGCCACCACCAGCGGCTGCTGCCAGTCGGTCATAAAGCCGGGGTGAACATCCGTTTCCAGGACCAGCGGGTTGAGCTTGCCGCCGCGGTGGTAGAAGCGAATGCCGTCCTCGCCGATGTCCATGCCGCCGCCTACCTTCCGGTAGGTGTTCAGGAACGTCATCATGTCCCGCTGCGAGGCACCTTCGACGAAGATGTCACCGCGGGTCACGAGTGCTGCCGAAGCCCACGACGCCGATTCGTTGCGGTCGGAGAGGGCGCGGTGGTTATAACCGCCCAGGTCCCGGACGCCTTCAATCCGGATGGTCCGGTCGGTCTGGACGCTGATGATGGCGCCCATCTTCTGCAGCACGGCAATGAGGTCGATGATCTCCGGCTCGGTGGCGGCACCGGAAAGCTCGGTGATGCCTTCGGCGCGGGTGGCGCTGAGCAGTACCTGTTCCGTAGCGCCGACCGAGGGATAGGGCAGATTGATCTTGGCGCCATGCAGGCCCTTGGGAGCCGAGATGTGAATGCCGCCCGGGCGCTTTTCCACCACGGCGCCGAACTGGCGCAGCACGTTGAGGTGGTAGTCGATGGGCCGGTCACCGATCTTGCAGCCGCCGAGGTCCGGAATGAACGCCTCACCGATCGCGTGGATCAGTGGTCCGCACAGCAAGATGGGGATCCGTGAATCACCGGCGTGGGCATCGATCGCAGTGCTCGGGGCGGTTTTGGCCGCCTTCGGATCCAGGGTGAGGTCCCCGCTGACGGGA
This sequence comes from Pseudarthrobacter psychrotolerans, assembly GCF_009911795.1. NCBI lineage: Bacteria > Bacillati > Actinomycetota > Actinomycetes > Micrococcales > Micrococcaceae > Pseudarthrobacter > Pseudarthrobacter psychrotolerans. The sequence continues at coordinate 1,391,564 of NZ_CP047898.1, forward strand.
TCCTTGACTACGGTTACTCCGTGCAGCTGCAGAAGCGAGGTGACAACCTCGACGTCCTTGATCTCCGGAACGTTCCGCAACACCGACGGCTCGTTGCCCAGCAATGCTGCCACCATTGCCTTGGGAACAAGGTTTTTGGCCCCCGGACGCTGACGCGGCCTGTAAGCGGGACTCCGCCGCGGATTGTCAGAACACTACTCATATACCGGTTTCCTTACGATTACTCGCCCCAAAATCCTTGCAAAGGCTCCAGCTAAGCATAGGAGGTTGCGTTACCGAACCGAAATACGGCGTGCCCGGCGCCGTCGTTACTTCCCCCGTCGCGGCCGTCGGGAGAGATGCAACGCGGGGTCACTTACGGCCCGTCCTGGGACCTGACATGGGCCGCAAGTGACCCCGCGATGCCCCCGGCGGTGCTCAGGAAAGGCGGGCCGGAAGCGTTTTGGGCATAAAGGCCTGACGGGTGGCCTCGAATGCGGTGATGTCCTCTTCGTACTGGAGGGTCAGGCCAATATCGTCCAAGCCCTCCAGGAGGCGCCAGCGAGTGTAATCGTCGATTTCAAAAGGCGCGACGATGCTGCCGCAGATAACAGTCTTGGAAACGAGGTCAACAGTGACTTCGGTGCCCGGGGCGTTTTCCAGTTCCTTCCAGATCAGCTCAATATCGTCCTGGGCGAGCTCGGCTGCCAGCAGCCCCTGCTTGCCGGAGTTGCCGCGGAAAATATCAGCGAAACGGGAGGACAGGACAGTCTTGAAACCGTAGTCCTTCAGAGCCCAGACGGCGTGTTCACGGGACGAGCCGGTGCCAAAATCCGGGCCCGCCACCAGGACGGAGCCGGCGTCGAACGGCGCCTGGTTCAGGATAAAGGCCGGGTCCTTGCGCCAGGCGGAGAACAGTGCGTCCTCGAAGCCGGTGCGGGTGATCCGCTTGAGGTAGACCGCGGGGATGATCTGGTCCGTGTCAACGTTGCTCTGCCGCAGCGGGACGCCGATGCCGGTGTGGGTGGTGAACTTTTCCATGGCGGCCTCCTAGGCTGCGTCGGTGCGGATGGCGGCGGATTCGGGAGCCGGATCGAGGTCCGACGGCGAACTCAGGGTGCCGCGGATGGCCGTGGCCGCTGCCACCACCGGCGAAACCAAGTGGGTGCGGCCGCCCTTGCCCTGACGGCCTTCGAAGTTGCGGTTTGAGGTCGAGGCGCAGCGCTCCCCCACCTCCAGCTGGTCCGGGTTCATGCCCAGGCACATCGAGCAGCCCGCGAAGCGCCATTCGGCGCCGAAGTCTTTAAAGACCTTGTCCAGGCCTTCGGCCTCTGCTTCGAGCCGGACGCGCGCCGAGCCCGGTACCACCAGCATCCGGATGTTGGGGTCCTTCCGGCGGCCACGGATGATGTCCGCAGCGGCCCGGAGGTCCTCCATGCGCGAGTTGGTGCAGGAACCGAGGAAGACCGTGTCCACCCGGATCTCCTTCATCGGCGTACCGGCGGTCAGGCCCATGTACTGCAGGGCGCGTTCGGCGGCAGCCTTGGCGTTTTCGTCGCCGAAGTCCTCCGGGAACGGCACCTTGGCGGAGAGCGAAACGCCCTGGCCCGGGTTCGTGCCCCAGGTGACAAACGGCTCCAGCGTATTGGCGTCCAGGTCCACCTCGACGTCGAACGTCGCGTCGTCGTCGGTCCTCAGCGTGTTCCAGTACTCGACGGCGGCATCCCAGTCGGCGCCCTGCGGCGCGTGCGGGCGGCCATCCATATAGTCGTAGGTGATCTGGTCCGGGGCCACCAGGCCGGCGCGGGCACCGGCTTCGATGGACATATTGCAGATGGTCATCCGGGCGTCCATGGACAGCGCGCGGATGGCGGAACCGCGGTATTCCAGGACGTAGCCCTGGCCGCCGCCGGTGCCGATCTTGGCAATCACGGCCAGGATAATGTCCTTGGCGGTAACGCCCGGGCGCAGGGTGCCTTCAACATTGATGGCCATGGTCTTGAACGGCTTCAGGGACAGCGTCTGGGTGGCCATGACGTGCTCCACCTCGGACGTGCCGATACCCATCGCCAGGGCACCGAACGCGCCATGGGTGGATGTATGGGAGTCGCCACAGACAACGGTCATGCCAGGCTGCGTCAGGCCAAGCTGCGGGCCAACGACGTGCACGATGCCCTGTTCCGCGTCGCCAAGGGAATGCAGGCGAACGCCGAACTCCGCACAGTTGTTGCGCAGCGTCTGGATCTGCGTGCGGCTGGTGAGATCGGCGATGGGCTTGTCGATGTCCAGCGTGGGAGTGTTGTGGTCCTCCGTGGCGATGGTGAGGTCCGGACGGCGCAGCTTGCGGCCCGCCAGCCGCAGGCCCTCGAATGCCTGCGGAGACGTCACCTCATGGACCAGGTGAAGGTCAATGTAGAGGAGGTCTGGCTGGGCATTGGCTCCTTCGCCGTCGCCTTTGCGCACCACATGTGCGTCCCAGACTTTCTCGGCCAGTGTCTTTGCCACGGCCATCTCCCTTCACTGCTGTTTGGCTGTTTGGTTCCACTGAACCAGCAGGGCTGCAATATGTGCCAGCCCAAAGATTTGCATCTCAGATAATGAGACGGCAATATCATTACATGGACAATTCTAGTGGAGTCGGCGTCATTGATAAAGCGGCCCATGTGCTTGATGCATTGGAGGCCGGACCCACCACGCTCGCGCAGCTGGTGGCCGCCACGGGCCTGGCCCGGCCCACCGTGCACAGGCTCGCCCTGGCCCTGATCCATCACCGGCTGGTGAGCCGCGACATCCAGGGCCGGTTTGTCCTCGGCAGCCGCCTGGTGGAGCTCGCCTCCGCCGCCGGCGAGGACCGTCTCATCGCCTCCGCCGGGCCGGTCCTGATGCAGCTGCGCGACGCCACCGGCGAAAGCTCCCAGATCTTCCGCCGACAGGGCGAATGGCGTATTTGCGTCGCCTCCGCAGAACGCCCCATCGGCCTGCGCGACACCATTCCCGTGGGCACCAAACTCTCTATGAAGGCCGGCTCCGCCGCCCAGGTGCTGCTGGCGTGGGAAGACCACGACCGGCTTCTTGAGGGCCTGCAGGCCGCGCGCTTCACGCCTACCGTGCTGGCAGGCGTACGACGGCGGGGCTGGGGCCAGAGCCTCGGAGAACGCGAGCCCGGGGTCGCCTCAGTCTCGGCCCCTGTCCGGGGACCGTCCGGACGCGTCATCGCCGCAGTCTCGATCTCCGGCCCCATCGAGCGGCTCACCCGCCAGCCGGGCCGCCTCCACGCCGAAGTGGTCTGCAACGCCGCGCGGCTCCTCACCGAGGCCCTGCGCAAGGGCAACGACTGAGGCCTCGCCTCCGTCCAGGCGTGGCTGTCCGCAGCTAGGCTGTCGGCATGAACAGCTATGCAGTCTTCCTCCGCGGTATCAATGTCGGCGGGATCAACATCAAGATGGCAGACCTCAAAAACGCCCTCGCATCGCAAGGGTTCGCGGACGTCCAGACACTACTGGCCAGCGGCAACGTGGTGCTTGCCAGCGACGAGGATCCTGCCGCGGTCAAGCGGACGTTTGAGAATTGCCTGCGTGACGCGTTCGGCTACGACGCCTGGGTGGTGGTTTTGACGGCCCAGCGGGTCTCCGAACTCGTGGCGGCCTGCCCGTATCCGGCGGACGACAAGGCAACGCACACCTACATCACGCTGGCCTCAGACACCGCCATGCTCGATGAGCTGGACTCGGCCGGCGCAGCCCTTGACGGGACTGAGCAGAAACGCCTCGGCCCGGAGGCACTGGCCTGGCTGGCGCCGGCCGGCGGGACGCTGGACAGCCCCTTCAGCAAGATCTCGTCCAAGGCAAAGTTCAAGGCAACAACCACCACCCGGAACCTGCGGACGCTGATCAAGGTCAGGGACGCCGCAACCGCCCTGGCGTAACGGCGTTAGTTTCCAGCCGCAGCCTTCAGTGCGGCGTTGAAGGACGCGAGCCTGCTGACCTCAACTTCCACCGGCTCCACCACCAAGTCCCGGGCAACCTCGCCCACCGCTGCCCTCAGTCGCTTCCTGGCCCTGGCTGCACGCGCCCTCGCGGCTCCTGACCCAATGAACCTTCCGGTCAGCGCCAGGAAGATCCCCAGCGCCACGCCGCCGGCAATCATCAGCGTCGGCACCGGCCAGCCTGCCACCTTCGGAACCTCAGGGACGGGCAGTTGGAGATAGCCGAGCCCTCCCAGCACGCCAAGCCAGCCCAGGCCACCCAGGACCGTCAGCAGCGCGAGCCACTGGAACACGTTGAACACTCCCCACCACCATGACTTCCGGGACGCCATCAGGTCTGTTCCCGCGATGGCCTGGTCCAAGGCATCCGGCAACGCCTCCCGCCCTTCCCGCGCAGCACCCCGGATTGCCGCACGCCACGGTCCGGGTGCTCCCGCACTCGCCGCGTCCGCAAACTCACGGACAGCAGCATCCGTCCGGGCGCGTTCCGGAGCTCCGGCCGCCGGGAGCGACGTCCGGTTAAGTTGGGATGGAGAAGAACTTCTCAGATTGAGCCGGCGGAGCGGATCCGGCCGGAACCGCACCAGCCATCGCGTCACCGGCCACCCCGTGCGCCGCGTCGACTCGATGCGGTAGGACCGCGCTACTGCGTCCACCACCACGGGCACATTGGCAGCCGTTGCCAGCTCATCGGTGAGCCGGGATCTCGACGCCGGCCTGACGCCAGCGGCTTCCCCAAGGCCTGAGGCTTCCCGGAGTTGCCCGGTGGCCCTCGAAACGTCCGCGGCCAGTCGCTGCGAAAGAGCCTGGCGCTGCACCACCACATTGCGGATGGCGCTCCGAACCTTGTCCACGCCGGTGCCTTTCAGGGCGGATGCGGCCAGGACCTGGACCTTGCCCAGCCCGTCGCGGGCAAGGATCCCTTTCAACGACTCCAGCACGGGCTGCACGTCCCGTTCGGGCAACCGGTCCACCTGGTTGAGGACCACCAGGGTCACGGCACCATGGGCGGACAGGGGCGCCAGGAAATCGTTGTGGACTGCCGCATCGGCGTACTTTTGGGGATCCAGGACCCAGACCAGGACATCGACCAGGCCAACCATGCGCTCCACGATTTGGCGGTTCGCGGCCCTGGTGGAATCGAAGTCCGGCAGGTCCAGCAGGATCAACCCCGTACCCTCGTCCCCAAAGCCGGCCACGGGCCCGGCATGGTGGCGGTTGCGCACCTCAAGCCAGTCCAGCAGCGGCTCGCTGCCGTCCGCTCCCCAGACACCAGCCAACGGTTCCGACGTCGTGGGCCGGCGGGCGGCCGCCGTCGCGATTTCAGCGCCGCTGACAGCGTTGAAGAGTGACGATTTGCCACTGCCGGTGGCACCGAAGAACCCCACAACGGTGTGATCAGCCGAAAGTGACCGCCGGGAGCCCGCGCGCTCGAGAAGCTGGAACACCTCCTCGAGTGCGGCGTCCGGCAAGACGCCTTCGGCGAGTTCGCGGGCATCGTTGAGGGCTTGGAGCCTGCGGTCCAGCTGCGACGCTTCACGGGCAACACTGTGGCGGCTCATGCGTTGTCCGCCAGCCGGGCCAGGGCCGCGGCGTGGTCGGTCAGGATCCGGCCGGTGTCCGTGCCGCCCTCCGGCAGGCGTTGGAGAAACTTCTGCTGCTCTGCCCGCAGGAGGCGTTGGGACCGGGCATGGAGGTCATTCCGCGCCGTCTGCGCAAGCCGGCGCACCGCGTCCTCGCCGAACACTGCCTCGAGCAGTTTCTGGCCGACGACGGCGGTACCGCCCGCCACGCCGATTTCCAGCCCGGTGAGGCCCGCGGTCATGGAAAACACCACGATCATCAGCGCGGCGCCCAATCCGTTAATGCCGAAGGAAAGCCATCTGGCCTGCGTGCGCTTGCCTTGCCCCTCCGTGCGGATCAGTTCCATCAGGCCGGCCTGCCACGCCCGGATCTCCGCTGCGGCCGCATCGGCAAACCCGGGGCTGGTGCCGGACAGATCGTCCGTCCCCAGCAGCTCGCGGCCGGCCGGGTCCGAGCGCCACCGCTGGTCAGTCTCTTCGCCGGCGTTGGCAGCCTCATCCAGGATGACGGCCTGCAACCCCGTTTCGATGGCGGCCTCAACCCGTACGGCCGGTGTCGGTTCGCCCCGGAAGAACGCTCCCACCCGGTCCCGCAGCCGTCCGATGTTCTGTTCCAGCGCCCGGAAGAATTCACCGGTTCCGACGAAGTCCTGCCAGCGGGCCAGTACTTCCCCGCGGAGCAGGGCGCCGTCCTTTGTAGCGTCCAGGATCCGGGTCCCGGCATCGCGATAAGCATCCTCAGCTGCTGCCCGGAGCGTGGCTGCGGCCCGCTCCTGCCCCTGGACGGCGTGCGCCACGGTGCCGACCCGCCCGGCCAGCGCCTTCACCGTCCCATTGAGGGTCCGGCGGGCAATGTCGGACCGCCCCGCGGCGTCGGCCGCAAGTTCCTGCAGCCACCGCCGCAACGGCTCCACGGCGCTCGATGGCAGCATGCCGAGACTGTCCAGGTCAGTCTCCGGCACAATGAACAGTCCGGCATCGCCGAGGCCTTCGTTCTGCAGCAACGTGCGGAGATCGGCGCTGACTTCGGCTTCCGCCTCCGCCGGTACACGATCCAGGACCACGGCCACCATGATGTCCCGCGAGGACGCGTCCAGGAGCAGCTTCCAGGGGACCGCGTCTGCGTAGCGGTTGGCAGTGGTCACAAAAACCCAGAGGTCCGCGGCGGCCAGCAATTGACCGGCGAGCCTGCGGTTGTCATCGGAAATGGAGTCGACGTCGGGAGCGTCCAGCAGCGCGATCCCCTGCGGAACAGCATGGTCCGCCACCAGCACGAGGGAAGAAATGGCTTCCGCATCGGGTGTTACGCCGGCCCGGCTGGCCGGGACGGCTTCCGTGGAGACGGTGCCCCGGATCCGGTTGAGGGTGGGCAGCACACGGTGGCCCTCGAACCAGCCGGCATCAGCCGGGTGGTGCAGCAGAATGGGCTGCCGGGTGGTGGGCCTGATGGCGCCGGAGCGGGTGACCGGGTGACCCACCAGGGCGTTGACCAGCGTTGATTTGCCGGCACCGGTGGAACCCCCGACGACGGCCAGTAGCGGTGCGTCCAGGCTCCGGTACCGCGGGAGGATGTAATCGTCCAGCTGGGCGACGGCGTTCCGGGTGTCCTGGCGTGCCTGTTCAACATCCGGAAGGGCAAGCTGCAAGGACACCGCGGAAAGGTCTTCACGCACGGCCTCGAGCAAGGCCACAGCCGGCTCCGACTCAGCGCCTGGCTGGCCAGGCTGCGTTTTTGGTGCGCGCCGTGGCGGCGGAGGCTGCGTGGGACGAAGCCCGTCTGAGGAGGTCACAGCATCATCATGCCAGTCGCGGCAGCTTTTTCACCCGGGCCGGGTTTGCCCTGTTGCCGCCAGCGCGGGGTCCACCACGAAAAAACGGCCCCGGGCTGATGCCCGGGACCGTTTTATGGTGACCCCAGCGGGATTCGAACCCGCGTTACCGCCGTGAGAGGGCAGCGTACTAGGCCGCTATACGATGGGGCCGCGTACTTCCAGGAAGCTTTCACTTCCATCCGGCGCCAGGCCGGTTTGCTAAGTGAGTATTTCATACACTCAACGCCTGTTTCAAATCGGTGAACCGAATCAAAACCACTGATTTGCCGCGGTTAGCCTGCGACCAAACAGAGCTGGGATACCAGGACTCGAACCTAGAATGACGGTACCAGAAACCGTAGTGTTGCCAATTACACCATATCCCAATGATTACTTTCGGGCCGGAGTTTCGGGCTTCAAGCCGCGCTCCGTGCGCCTCAGCACGAGAAATTACTTTACCCGAGACTTTGGGCTGGCACAAATCGGCACTTTGGGGCTGGCACAAATCGACACTGACGGCTTGATCTCCGAAGCCCTTGCCAGATCCCCCAGACTAAGTTTACTCTCGGTAAGTTACTAGAGAGTAACCACCCGCCGGCCTTCGCTGCAGGCATCTCGGAATTTCGTTTCCCGTCCGAGCTGCCGCATGGTCCAGGTGGGTGGCCGGCAGCTTTCACTGCTGGCGAACCATCGAGAGGACCCACCGTGACACAAAGTCGTGCCGCCGCGCCCACCAAGACCCGAACCCGGGCACAGCAGCTCGCCATCGCTGTCCTTGCCCTGATGCTTATTGCTTTGCTTGGCTTCTACACCCTGGTCACCGGCAGAATCACCGACGGATCGGCCAAACTGCTGGACGGCGCCGGCCAGGCCTCGGCTGGCGCTGAGCAGCTCAAGGACGGTGCCGGCCAGCTGGCGGCCGGCGCGGGCAAGGCAGACAGCGGTGCCGGCAAGCTGTCCTCCGGCGCTGACAGAGTCTTCCTGGGTGTCAGCGAGAAACTGGCACCGGGCGCTGAAAAGCTGCAGGCCGGCGCCGACCAGCTGGCCGTTGGCGCTGTCAAGATCGAGACTGACGTCAACAACAAACTCGCGCCTGGCGTCTACAAAGTGGACGATGGCGCACGGAAGCTCGCCGCCGGAGCCACCCAGCTCGCCGCGGCACTAACGCCTACGGCCACCGGAAACGCCGAGAACAACCTGGCGGACGGCGCTACCGCCCTGGACGCCGGCGCGGCCCGCCTGGCCTCCGGAACCGGCGAACTGGCCGCCGGAACGGCCCAGCTGAAGGGCTACCGGGGAGCGAACAACTCCCCCGAAGCGGGTACCGGCACCGCAGCCCTGGCGCAGGCCCTTGAACTGCTGGAGGCCGCAGCCTCGGACCCGCTTCAGGGCCTGGTGCCGCTGGCCGTTGTCAAGGACAAGATCGCCAAGATCACCGCTGGAGCCCACAAGCTCGACGCCGGAGCGCAGCAACTGCAGGCTGGCGCCGGGAAGCTCAATGACGGAGCGGCACAGCTGCATACGGGAACAGGGCGCCTCACCGCCGGCTTCGCCACGCTGGGTGAAAAGCTCAACAGCCGCGATCCCAACAACCCGGGCGTTGTCCTCGGCACCGAACTGCTGGCCGCCGGAACGTCCCAGATCCGCACCGGAATGGACGGCGTGCCCGGCAATGCCGACCGCCCGGGCCTGATCAATGCCGTGGCCAAGATCACGGACGGCAGCTCACGGCTGGCGGACGGCACGCTGGCTTTGAATGCCGGCATCAAGGGCGATCCGGCCGATCCCTCAAACCCCGGTCTGCTCCAGGGCTCCCAGGCACTGGCTAGCGGCGCTTCGGAGCTGGCCACAGGCAACACCAAGCTGGCCTCGGGATCGACAGTGTTGGCGACCGGGGCCGAGAAACTTGCTGACGGCAATGCCCGGATTGCGGATGGCACGGACACCCTGTACTCCAGCGCGGCCGCCATCTCGCCCACCAGCATGGTGGGGAAGTCAGATACCGCTGTTGCCCTCGGCCTGGTAGCTGTGCTCGTGTTCGGACCCGCAGGCATCTACATCGTGCTGTGGAATAGGCGCAGGCTGCAGCCTGCGGAGTAACCGGCCCGTCAGGCCAGCAGCTGCGACAGCGAGGTGACCTTGTGACCGGCGAAATCCGGCGCAGGCTCCCCCACCCTGTTGAGCCAGACGCCTATCAGGCCCGCCGCCGTCGAACCTTCAGCGTCCAGCATCCTGTTGTCCCCCACGTAGAGGGTCTCCGCCGGCGCGGTCCCCAGCAGGCGGACGCCTTCAAGGTAGATGGCCGGCTCAGGTTTGGCTACCCCCACGGTGTCCGTGCCAACCAGGCGCACAACGCGTTCCAGGCCGGCGCCGTCGAGCTTTGCCCGCTGGTAGTCGTGCACGTTGTTGCTGACGGCACCGTAGGGGATGCCGGCGGCGTCCAGCACGTCCATGAGCGGCAGTACGTCCGCGAAAGCCCGCACATAGCCGGGCTGCAGCCGGCTGTAGGCCGAAAGCCACCCGTGCGCCTCTTCTCCGTCGGCAAGTTCCACCCCGAAGTGCCCCAGTGCCGCGCGTCCCCGCAGGAGGCGCTGGTCGTTGAAGGTCAGCTCCCCCGCCAGGTACCTGTCGTAATAGTGCGTGGTCTCGTGCGTGAAGATCCTGCCGAAGCGCTCCCACCCGGTCTGGTCCAGACCGGGCAGGAGGTGCTCGCTGACCTCATGCAGGGCGGTGGTCATGGCGTATTCAAGATCCACCAGGGTGTCGTCGATGTCGAAGAGGACGCCACGGATGGTCCCGAAGCGAGTCTTCAGGACTCCGCCAGCAGTGGTGCCTGTGATAGACATCAGCCGCGGAAGGTGCGGAGCCGGCTCAACGACGAATCCTTGCCCAGGATCACCATGGACTCGAAGAGCGGCGGCGAGATCCGGCGCCCGGAGATTGCCGTGCGGACCGGACCAAAGGCCAGCCGCGGCTTCAGCCCGAGGTCCTCCACGAGCGCCTGCTTCAGGGCCGTCTGGATCTCCTCCGGGTTCCAGTCCTGGACAGGCTCAAGGGCCGCGAGGGCGGCGTCAAGCACTTCGGTCAGGTTGGCGGGCAGTCCCTTGCGGGCGTCGTCCGCAACGTCGATGGCGTCGTCGGCCTTGAACAGGAAGGCGAGCATCTCCGGTGCCTCCCCCAGCAGGGTGATCCGCTCCTGGACGAGGGGCGCTGCCTCGGTGAGGATCTCCTCCTCGCGGTCAGTCAGGATCTCCCCTACCAGGTCCGCGGCCCGGAGGTACGGCACCAGGCGCGCACGGAAATCGGCCGCCTCCAGCAGCCGGACGTGCGTACCGTTGATGGCCTCCGCCTTTTTCAGGTCAAAACGTGCCGGGTTGGCCAGCACATCGTGGATGTCGAAGTGCTCCACCAACTGCTTGACGGTGAAGATGTCCTCATCGGCGCTCAGGGACCAGCCCAGGAGGGACAGGTAGTTCAGCAGGCCCTCGGGGATGAAGCCGCGTTCGCGGTGCAGGAACAGGCTGGATTCGGGGTCGCGCTTGGAGAGCTTCTTATTGCCCTGGCCCATGACGTACGGCAGGTGGCCGAACTCCGGCATGTACTCGGCCACGCCGATGGCGTAGAGGGCACGGTACAGGGCGATCTGGCGGGGCGTGGAGCTGAGCAGGTCTTCGCCGCGCAGCACGTGGGTGATTCCCATCAGGGCATCGTCCACCGGGTTCACCAGCGTGTACAACGGCGCGCCGTTGGCGCGGACCACCGCGAAGTCCGGGACGGATCCGGCCTTGAACGTGATCTCGCCGCGGACGAGGTCCTTGAAGGTGAGGTCCTCGTCGGGCATCCGCAGGCGCAGCACGGCCTGGCGGCCTTCGGCCTTGTACTGGGCCAGCTGTTCCTCGGTGATGTGCCGGTCAAACCCGTCATACCCCAGCTTGGGGTCCCGGGAGGCCGCACGGTGGCGGGCTTCGATTTCAGCGGGCGTGGAGTAGGACTCGTAAATGTGGCCGCCGGCCTTCAGCCGGGCGATGACATCCTGGTAGATGTCGCTGCGCTGGGACTGGCGGTACGGCTCGTGCGGGCCACCTACCTCGACACCCTCGTCCCAGGTGATGCCCAACCACTTCAGCGCGTCCAGCAGCTGGTGGTAGCTTTCCTCGCTGTCGCGCGCCGAGTCCGTGTCCTCGATGCGGAAGACCAGGGTGCCCTTGGTGTGCCGGGCATAGGCCCAGTTGAACAGCGCCGTGCGGATCAGGCCCACGTGCGGGGTGCCCGTGGGTGACGGGCAGAACCGCACCCGGACCGGGGTGTCGGCAGTGACGGACGGGATGGCGGCAGGGTTCAGCGCGGAGGCAGTAGTCATAGTGGTTCCAACTTTACCCGTCAGCGGCGGACCACCGGGTTGGACAGGCGGCCGATGCCCTCGATCTCCACGTCATAGCGGTCCCCTGCGGTGACGAGGTCGACGCCGGCCGGGGTGCCGGTCATGATGACATCCCCGGGGAGCAGCGTGAAGGCCCGGGACACGATGGAGACGATTTCGCGGACGCCGCGGATCATCTGGCTGGTGCTGCCGTCCTGGCGCAGTTCGCCGTTGAGCCAGCCCTTGATGGCCAGGTCTTCGGTGTCCAGCTCGGTCTCGATCCAGGGTCCGAGGGGTGCCGACGTGTCGAAGCCCTTGGCCCGGGCCCACTGCAGGTCCGTTTTCTGGACGTCGCGGGCCGTGAGGTCGTTGCCGCAGGTGTAGCCGAAGATGACGTCGTCGACGCGGTCTTCCGGGACGTCCTTGCAGATCCGGCCGATGACCACGCACAGCTCGGCTTCGAACGAAACTTCGTCGGAGAATTCCGGCAGCACAATGGGGTCGCCGGGGCCGATGACGGAGGTGTTCGGCTTAAGGAACAGGAGCGGCTGCTGCGGGACTTCGTTGCCCAGCTCGGCGGCGTGCTCGGCGAAGTTTCGGCCCACGCCAATCACCTTGCTGCGGGGAATGATCGGCGCCAGGAGCCGGACGTCTTCGAGCTTGTGCTTGACGTGGGTGCGCTCCACCCCGTTGAAGAAGGGATCGCCGTTGATGACCGTGACTTCCTCACTGCCGGGCTCGCCTTCAACAACGCCGTAGAGGGGATCAGAATCGACTACAAACCGAGCAATACGCATGGTTGCTAGCCTACCGTCTTGAACGGCCACCCCTGCCCTGCGTCACGTCGTGCTGTCAGGCCTCAGCCTGCCCACGCAGGTAGTCAAGCTGCGCGGCCACCGACATTTCGGCCGCGCGTCGGACGGAAGGTTCGACGTCGGCGTACACGGCGTCTGCCACGTCCGCCACTGATGGGTCCCCGCCAAGCCGCACCAGCGCCGCGCGGATCTGCGCCAGCCTCTCGTGCCGGTGCTCGCGGTAGCCGCGGGTAATGGCCGCAAGGGAGGGAAGCACCGGGCCGTGGGCCGGCAGGACGGTGGCCTGGCCAAGGGCTTCAAGCCGGTCCAGGGACTCGAGGTAGTCCCCCAGCCTGCCGTCCGGGTAGTCCAGCATGGTGGTGCCGCGGCCCAGGATGGTGTCGCCGGTCAGTACGGAACCGTGCTGGCCGTCGTCAGGAAGGTGGAAGCAGACCGAATCGGAGGTGTGGCCAGGCGTGGCCAGGACCTGGACCGTCACGCCGGCAGCCTGGATGGTTTCACCATCTTGGAGGGGCTCGCCGCCGCCGTGGCAGTGCCGGGGATCGGCCGCGCGGACGGGGGCACCGGTGAGCTCATGGAGCCGCAGGGAACCCGCCGTGTGGTCGGCGTGCCGGTGCGTCACAAGAATGAGTTCCACGGAGCCTGCGTCCGCCAGGCGGCGGAGGTGGCCTTCGTCCGCGGGGCCCGGATCCACTACCACCGAGGCACTGGCTCCGGGGGCGGAGATGAGGTACGAATTGGTGCCGTCCAGGCTCATGGGCCCGGGGTTGGGTGCCAGGAAGAAAGCCGTCAATGGGCCGCAGGTATGGAGGGAGCCGCTCGAGGTGGAGTTCACTGCACCATCTTTGCATCAGGCCGGCACGGAATAACCCCACCCCCGGCGCGGGTTATGGCTGGTGAACCCACCGCCCAGAGAGAGCAGCCAGGCATACCCATGAGCACTACATCCACCATCTCGTTGTCCGAACTGTTGTCCGGCGCCGACGCCGCGGGCCACGATCACGCACTGACAGAGAAGAACAGCGGCCTGCAGCACATCCACAACCACGCGACGGGCGCCATCGTCTGGTTTCCCACGTGGCAGAAGTTCCGCGAAACCACCGACTGGCGCGATGCGGTGGACGGTGTCGCCGAGGATTTCCGGTCACATATCGAAGAGGTCGAAGAATGGGCGGCCACGTTCCTGGCTCAAGATCTGGCCATACTCCTGGAGCGCGCTGCTGCCTCCGGCGACGCAAACGTTTTTGTCCAGGAGAATCTCACGCACCATCTGACCCGGACCTGGGCTCTTGCCGACGCCGTCGCCGAGGCAACAGGGAAGGACCTGCCCAACGGCGGCACCAAACAGTCCATCTTTGCTGACTACCCCTACGACGTTTACGCCCAGGACGGCGGTGCCTTCGCCACCGCACTCTGGAACGACGTCATCGATGCCCGCCGCAACCATGCCCTCGCTGACGAAGCTGCTCGCAAGGCCCTGAAGCCGGTCTCGCGTAAGGCCCTGAAGAACGCTGCCCGGAAGGCCGCCCGCCGCTAAAGAACAACGCGGGGTCACTTAGCGCCCATCCCGATGCGGTTAATGGGCGCTAAGTGACCCCGCGTTGCGGTGGTCAGGGTTGTGGCGGTCAGGCCAGGCGGGTCAGCCAGCCGTGGGTATCCGGCACGGTACCGGTCTGGATGCCCAGGAGCTGTTCGCGGATGGCCATGGTGGTCTCCCCTGCCTTCGCGTCCTCGGAGCCGATGAATTCGGTGGTGTCCTTCAGGACCCCGATCGGGGTGATCACGGCTGCGGTGCCGCAGGCGAAGACCTCAGCAATCTCACCGGATCCCACGCCGTCGCGCCATTCATCAAGGGTGATCTTGCGCTCCGTCACTTCGCGGCCCATGTCCCTGGCCACCTGCATCACGGAAGAGCGGGTGACGCCTTCCAGGATGGTTCCGCTCAGCGCGGGAGTGACCAGTGAGCCGTCCTTCATCACGAAGAAAACGTTCATGCCGCCGAGTTCTTCCACGGCGTCATCGTTGAAGTGGTCCAGGAACAGCACCTGCTTGCAGCCGTTGGCTTCGGCTTCCTGCTGGGCGATCAGGGAGGCGGCGTAGTTGCCGCCGCACTTGGCCGCACCCGTGCCGCCGCGGCCTGCGCGGGCGTACTCGCGGGAGATCCAGATGGATACGGGCTTGAGCTCGCCGCCGAAGTAGTTGCCGGCGGGCGAGGCGATCACCCGGAAGGACACCTCACGCGCTGCCCGGACACCCAGGAACGCCTCGGTGGCGATCATGAACGGGCGCAGGTACAGGGCCTCGCCGTCACCGGCGGGAACCCATTCCTTGTCCGCCTGGACGAGTTCCCGGATGGCGCCGAGGAAGTATTCCTCGGGCAGTTCCGGAAGTGCAAGGCGTCGCGCCGACTTGTTCAGGCGGGCCGCATTGGCCTCCGGACGGAAGGTCCAGATTGAGCCGTCAGCGTGGCGGTATGCCTTGAGGCCTTCGAAGATCTCCTGGCCGTAGTGCAGCACCGCGGCAGACGGGTCCAGGGAGATGGGTCCGTAGGCCTCAACGCGCGCGTTGTGCCAACCACCTTCGCCTTGCTCGTCGACGCTGTAGTCGACCACCGCGGTGTGGTCGGTGAAGTAGTTGCCAAATCCCGGGTTCGCCAGGATGGCTGCACGCTCTTCAGCGGACTTCGGGGTTGCCGAGAGCTGCTGGTTAAATTCGACGCCATGGGCGGTCTGAGTCATGGTTCCTCCACGATCGGCTGCCTTCTGAATGTGGTTCAGCACTGAACCGCAGGGCAGCATTTGGTGATTCGAAACAAGCTTACGCCCGTTGGCAGGACCTTCCGGCCGGACCTAGAGCGCTGCAGCGATGGCATCCCCGACGGCGCTGGTACTGCGGGCGCCGCCGTCGCGGGTTTCGACGTCGGCGATCACCGCAGCTTCGATCCTGCGGGCTGCGGCGGTGTAGCCGAGGTGGTCCAGCAGGAGCACCGCTGACAGGATGGCCGCAGTGGGATCTGCCTTCTGCTGGCCGGCGATATCCGGGGCCGAGCCGTGGACCGGTTCGAACATGGACGGAGCGGTGCGGTCCATGTTGATGTTGCCGGATGCCGCCAGGCCGATGCCGCCGGTGACGGCTGCAGCGAGGTCAGTCAGGATGTCGCCGAAGAGGTTGTCGGTGACAATAACATCGAAGCGGGACGGGTTGGTGACCATAAAGATGGTGGCCGCATCAACATGCAGGTAGTCGTGGGTGACCTCGGGGAATTCCTGGGCCACCGCCTCGACCGTGCGCTTCCACAGGTGACCAGCGTAGACCAGGACGTTGTGCTTGTGCACCAACGTCACATGCTTGCGGTCACGGGTGCTTGCGCGGCGGAAGGCGTCGCGGACAACACGCTCCACGCCATAGGCCGTGTTCAGCGAGACTTCGGTGGCCACCTCGTGGGGCGTGCCGGTACGAAGGGAGCCGCCGTTGCCCACGTAGGGCCCCTCGGTTCCTTCCCGGACGACGATGAAATCGATGATGCCGGGATTGGCCAGCGGGCTGCCTACCGTTCCGTACAGCCGCGACGGCCGCAGGTTGACGTAGTGGTCCAGGCTGAAACGGAGCTTGAGCAGCATCTCCCGCTCGATGATGCCGGACGGAATCCGGGTATCGCCGGGCGCGGCACCCACCGCGCCGAAGAGGATCGCATCCTGCGTGCGCAGGTCGGCGAGGACCTCATCCGGAAGGGTCTCGCCGGTGGCCAGCCAGTGCTCGGCGCCGAGCTTGTAATGGGTCTGCTCAAGGACAACGCCTTCAGCGGCGACAGCCTTCTCAAGGACTTTCAGTGCCTCGGCAATGACCTCTGGGCCAATGCCGTCACCGGGAATGACAGCGAGATTGATCGTGGATGCGCTCATGCTCCAAGAATATTAAGATCATCCGCATGCCGAACAATCAGTCTCATTTGTTGAGACGAAGGCGCGGGTCCTCCGGTGAGGCCACCACCACCACGTTGGTGCCCCAGAAATCACCCGTGTAGCAGGAAATGAGGACCAGCCTGTTGGGCGCCACTTGCCAGATGGGACTGTCCTTGAGGCCGGACTTGACGTACGTGGTCACCGAATCGACCACGTAGGCCACTTCGCCAGTGGCCGTGACCACGGTCAGCCTGTCGCCTGCCTGCGCCTTGGCGCTCAGGTGATTGAAGGGTGCGTCCCTGTCCGTCCAGCTGTGGCCGGCGACATAGGTGGTGTTGACCGACCCGGCGCCGGGCACCCCATAGGGCGTGAGCCAGTAGCCGTCCATGGTGGGGGGCGGCTCGATGGTCTGGGTGGCCTGGTCCTCGCCGGTGGGGTCGAGCGGGTGGAGCACCACGTCGATGTCTGCGGCCGGGTACACCAGGCGCTGCGGCGGCGACGCTGCCGGACCGGCCGGGACCGGGGCGCTCGTGGCCACCGAAGGTGTGGGTGTAGGTGTGGGTGTAGGTGTGAATGATGCTTGAGCCGGGGCCGTCTGCTGCACAGCAATCCCGGTCACCGCCGGCGAAGCCCCCGGCCCGGCCAGGAATGGGAGAAATGCGAACGCCAGGTAGGCCAGCACGCCGCAGAGCACCACAAACACGATGCTTTTGGCGGTGAAGATCCGTCCCCGTCCCGCTTCCGGCAAGCGGTCTGCCTGATCCTGATCCTGGGACGGAGTTGATGCCGTTGATTCCGTTGAATGATCGCTGTCCATGGTTATCCCGTATGCCAGCCGGACTTGCCCGGTGTGCCGGCAGGCGCCGTGCCCTTGCGGCCACGGCGCCTGCCAGTGATTTAAACAGCGCCCCTGCGGGCGCCGGTATCCGGCATCATTCCTTCCGGGGCCCGGACACGGTACCGCTGGCCGCCAGCGTCTTGCGGGCGGCTACTCCCGCTGCAGCGAGCAGCAGGACCACGATGCCGGCGGCCCAGGGGGCAACGGCAACGTCAGTGGAACCTGCCACTGCAGTCTGGACGTTGAATCCCGGGTTGTTGGCCACCACTGCACCTTGACCCGTCGGCGTTCCGACAACCGCCCCTCTGGGAGTTTCGACCGGCACGACTGGCGTCACCGGCGTCTCCGGAGTGACTACCGGAGGAACAACCGGAGTGACAACCGGCGGAACAACCGGAGTGACTACCGGCGGAACAACGGGCGGTTCCTCCGGAGTGACATCCGAAGGGGGGCAGGGTACGCAGCCGTTGTCGTAGGTTGCTTGCCCTTCCTCGTCCCAGTTTTGGCCCGGCCAATTACTGTTCCCAGGAATGATGTCTCCACCGTGCTCGGCGTGCGCCTTCACCGCATGTACGTCAACCGTGATCTCCACATAGGGGTTGCTTTCCGAGCCGGTGGCGTGGCAAATGGTGATCTTGTGATCCCAGTTGCCGTTGCCGTTGCCGTTGCCGTCCCCATGCTTGTCTTCAACCGCGCAGCCGGCATTCCAGATGTCGACCTTGTCAAGGTTCTGGCCTCCGGGAAGAACTTTCCCATCGTTGGCTGGAATGATGTCCCCATCGTGCTGGTGGCCCACGTGGCCGTTGAGCCCGTTGAGGTTGATTGTCACCGACACGTAGGGATTGCTTTCCGAGCCAGTGGCGTGGCAAATGGTGATCTTCTTCTCATCGTCAGAAGGCGACGCGGTAGCCGGCGCTGTGGCACCCAATAGCGCAAGACCTGCGACACCAAAAGCGGCAAGGATCCGTTTCATTTCCGTCTCCATCCATTGTCTGGTCCAAACTGATCAGACAAGTGGAAGAACGGCGCCATCCCCGACACGGAGGGCTAAAGGAAAACGGACAGCATCGGGGCGACGGTTCTCCCAGATGCGAATCATCAGTTTGCTAACCAGATAAGGCTAGACAGACGGACACCGACGTGTCTCCAGTACTCAGTACCCGCCTTCCAAGGCGGGCCCTACTTCCGGCCCCGGAAACGTACTCAGTACGCGCCTTCCAGGCCGGGCCCTACTGACCGGCCCCGGAACCCTACTCAGTCCGCGTGCAAGCAAGTAGCCAGACGGGACATACCTAGGCTTCGGCCGGCTCCTCGTACTTGGGGAAAACGGGCGCCGGGGCCGGCAGCGACGTTCCGGCGACAATCGGCGTGGTGAGCGCGGAGAACTGGCGGGATCCGCCGTCGGGCTGTCCCAAGGTATCCAGCAGCGCGGCCGTGGCGGTGGGCATCACAGGCTGGGCCAGGATGGCCACGATGCGCAGCACTTCCAGCGTCACGTACAGCACGGTGTTCATGCGTTCGACGTCGGTCTTCCGCAGCACCCACGGGGCCTGCTCGGCAAAGTAGGCGTTGGTGTCCCCCAGGACGCCCCAGATGGCTTCGAGCGCGCGGCTGAATTCCTGCTTTTCGAACGCGGTGCGGGCCGTTTCGAGGAGCCCGTTGGCCTGCGCCAGGATCGCGGTGTCTTCAGCCGTGAAGGCACCCGGAACCGGGACCCGGCCCTCACAGTTCTTGGCCACCATGGACAGCGAACGCTGCGCCAGGTTGCCGAAGTTGTTGGCCAAATCCGAGTTCATGCGGCCCACAATGGCCTCATGGTTGTAGCTGCCGTCGGCGCCGAACGGGACCTCACGCAGGAAGAAGAACCGTACCTGGTCCAGGCCGTACTGCGCCACGAAGTCTGCCGGCGCCACCACGTTGCCGAGGGACTTGGACATCTTCACGCCGTTGTTGTGCAGGAAGCCGTGGATCATTACCCGCTTGGGCAGTTCGATGCCGGCACTCATCAGGAACGCCGGCCAGTAGATGGCGTGGAACCGTGAGATGTCCTTGCCGATCACGTGCACGTCGGCGGGCCAGAACTTCCTGAACGATTCCGACTCGACGTCCGGGTAGCCGACGCCGGTCAGGTAGTTGGTGAGCGCATCCACCCAGACGTACATCACATGCTTGTCGTTGCCGGGGACGGGGACGCCCCAGTCGAAGGTGGTGCGGCTGATCGACAGGTCTTCGAGGCCGCGCTTGACGAAGCTGATGACCTCGTTGAAACGGGACTGCGGTGCACCGAACTCCGGCTGGGCCTCGTACAGCGCCAGCAGGCGGTCCTGGTAGGAGGACAGCCGGAAGAAGTAGCTCTCCTCAGCCGTCCACGTCACCTCGGTGTCCGTCTCCTTGGAGTACCGCACGCCGTCGTCCTTGACCACGGTGTCGTCCTCCACATAGAAGGCTTCGTCCCGGATGGAGTACCAGCCCTCGTACTTGGACAGGTAGATATCACCGTTGGCTTCCATCTTCTTCCAGATGGCCTGCGACGCGGCATAGTGGTCAGCGTCCGTGGTCCGGATGAAGCGGTCGTACGTGATCCCCAGCGCGGCGTGGGCGGACTTGTAAACTTCCGCGTTGCGGTCCACCAGCTCCTTGGGCGTGAGGCCTTCCTTCTCGGCCGCCTGCGCAATCTTCATGCCGTGCTCATCCGTGCCCGTCAGGAACATCACGTCAAAGCCGTCAAGCCGCTTGAAACGCGCCATGGCGTCGGTGGCGATGTACTCGTAGGCATGCCCGATGTGCGGAACACCGTTCGGGTAGGTGATGGCCGTGGTGATGTAGAACGGGGTTTTGTCTGTTGCGCTCACGTGCGGACGTTACCTTTGGTGCGAAGGGGTAGGGCTAGATCAGTTCAGTCAGCGTGTCGCTCAGGCGGACCAGTTCGTGGTCGTGTGAAGCGACCAGTACTGCGATGCCGTCCGAGGTGGTGTCCTTAAGGATGCTGATGATGCGGTTGGCCGAGGCCCGGTCCAGGCTGGCCGTGGGCTCATCCACCACCAGCACACGGGTGCCCAGAATCAGGGCCCGGGCGATCGCCACACGCTGGCGTTCACCACCGGAAAGCTGGGCCGGACGGTGCCGCATCCGGCGGCCCAGGCCCACCAGGTCCAGGAGGTCCTTGGCCATGTCGCGGCGCTGGTCCACCTCGCCGTCGGGCACGGCCGGCAGGAGCACGTTTTCGAGGGCGCTCATGCCGTCGATCAGGGCGCCGCCCTGGTCAACGTAGCCGATGAGGGCCCGACGCCGGTCGGCGATTTCGTCGTCGCCCATGCTTTCGAGGGAATCCCCTTCCCAGAAAACACGGCCCGACGTCGGCAGGGTCAGGCCCGCGCCCACTGTCAGGATGCTGGTCTTGCCGGATCCGCTTCGGCCGGCCACACAGTGCATCTCGCCGGCGTGCAGTGTGAGGTCGAAGCCCTCCACAACGCTGACGGCTTCAGCACCGCCCTTGCCGCCGCCGTAGCGGATAGTGATGTCGCTCAATTCCAGCGGGGTCCCGTGGTCCGCGGCCTTGACGATGGTGTTGGCACGGGTCTGCAGGGGCGCCTCAGCCAAGCCGGACCTCCGGCTCCGGTGAACATTCGTCTCGTTTGTCATTGGACCACTTTCGTTGCAATCGGTATCCAGCAAAGTACAGCCACCAGGCCGGCGACTCCGGCCCACAGCGCGGCATACGGGGCAAGGAGCAGCCCGATGCCCAGCGCGCCCAGGACGCCCAGCGGCAGGGCCACCGTGCCCACCAGCGCGTTTTCGAAGAGACGGACCTGGCGGAGCATGTCCGGGTTCCAGCCCATGGCTTCGAGGATGCCCAGGTACTGGCGTTTGGCGTTGAGCTCAAATCTGCCGGTGACCAGGGTCAGTGTGAGGCCCACGGCGACGCCGGCGAGGGCCAGGAGCATGCTGGGCAGCGCCACGCTTGCTGCAGCCAGCCCGCTGAGCGCACTCGCTCCGGCCGCACGGGGGATGTCGATGAGCAGAGCCACCAGCCCGCCAACCGCGGCTCCGAAGACGCCAACTGCGACGGCCAGGGACAGGGTATTGAACTTGTTGGTGCTGAGCTGCCGGTTGGCAAACGTCAGCGGGGAGTCCACCGGGATCAGCCGCTCGTCGTGCTGCGGTTCCTGGTCCACCTCATCGCGGTGACGCAGCTGCTGCGCGGCGAAGAAAGCCGCCGCCGCATACAGGACCAGGACGGAGGCCGAGACGATGGCCGTGGTCACGCTCCAGCTCACCAGGCTCAGGACAATCCCGGCCACCGCGAGCAGCGCAGCGCCGACACCGAATTCCTCGAGCACCCAGTTCCTGATGCGCACCTGGGTCCAACCCATGGCGCGGAGGGTTCCGGCTTCGCGTTTGCGTTTGCGGATGTAGCTGACGGTTGAGGCGCCGGTCAGCAACGCGGCTCCGCACAGGGTGAGGAAAAGCAGCGTGACGTTGGTACCGGTTAGCGAGCCGGAGACTGCGTCGGCCGCGTTCTGGCGGACCCAGGACTGCTGGACAGTGCCCAGCGCTGACTCCTTGCCGGCGTCGTCCTTTGAGTATCCGGGTACAAAAATGCTGGCGTCTTCACGGGCCGAACCGGCCACAACAGTAGCTTCCAGACCCATGTCGCGGATCTCGCTGGCGAGCTTTTCGACGTCCGGCTGGGCTTCCTTCCAGCTGCCGGGGGCCTTGGCCCGGACACGCACCGCATCGATCACGGCGGCGTTGTCCTTGTAGCCGCGGGCCGCTGCCAGGCCGTAGAAGTCGGTGATGGCGCCGGCGGACTGGCTTGCCAGTCCGGTGGCACTGAGTGAGGGCTTGAGTTCGGTACCGGTGACCGTCTTGCCGTCGGCGTCCTTGGTGAGGGTAAACGGTGTGGGGTCGTAGCCGCCCAGCGGGAGGCGGTTGACGTCGCCGGCCGCCTTCTCGACAGCGGCGGGGTCGAAGGTCCCGTAGACCATGGCCAGCGGAGCCGCGAGCTTCTCCCCTGTTGCCAGGTCTTCGCGGTACGAGCGTTCATCGACGGGTTCACGCTGCGTCTGGTCCACCGGGGCGCCGTTGGCACCCTTCTCCGGCAGCCGGTTCACGGTGACCCAGTCGCTGGGAACTGCGGCCTTCTGGACCGCGCCGTTGGCGGCCGATTCACCATCGGTGTACTTCGGCGCGGCGGCAAAGTCGGTGCTCCACGTGGCCGGGGTGTAGAGCCCCTGGTTGAAGTTGCCGGCACTGCCGAGAAGACCGGAGTGGTCGGTGGAACCGGGCCAGGACAATGCAAAGGGGTCCTTGGACACAAACGGCAGGTAGTCCTTGCCGAGGGAGCGTGTGGCGGTACCGACGTCCTTGACGACCTTGCCGGCGGCGTCGATCTCTTCGATCTTGACGTTGTATTTGAGGTCCAGGGACGTGCCGGAACGGACAATCAGGGGGATGGCCTGCGAGTCCGCGGTGAGCTGTCCGCTGCGCTTCGCCTGCTGGTACTGGGTCATCAGCGGTGCCCAGTACTTAAGTTTGACGCCGAGGAAGTCAGGGCCTTCGTTGAGCTGGTCCATGCTGATGCCGTTGGTGAAGAGGCTTTCGAAGTGGCGGCCGATCGCTCCGGCGTTCCGCGCGTCGGCGGGCGGGGCCTTCTCGAGGGGGGCCAGGAAGTCGCCGGCTGAGCCGAGCAGCGCGCGTTCGGAGACGGGGTCGACGGCGACCACGGACTCGGTCACTTCGGGAGACAGCGGCAGGGATACCGAAAGGTTGAACAGGTTGTGTTCGGAGCCGCCGGCTGGAGCGGGGAACTT
The DNA here is from genome assembly GCF_009911795.1 of Pseudarthrobacter psychrotolerans. Taxonomy (NCBI): domain Bacteria; kingdom Bacillati; phylum Actinomycetota; class Actinomycetes; order Micrococcales; family Micrococcaceae; genus Pseudarthrobacter; species Pseudarthrobacter psychrotolerans. The sequence continues at coordinate 1,414,650 of NZ_CP047898.1, forward strand.
GATGCCCGTCTCGTTTGCGGGAGGGGCGATCCGGATGCTGGTGCCACCGGCCGTCTTCTCTTCGATCAGGCGGGCCTTGCCCAGGCTGCCCTCGGCGGTGGACTTGAACAGGGTCTTCTCGGAGACGCCGTCGGAGCTGACGGCGCTGGCCGTCAGGCGGTATTTCTTGGCGGTGTCGCTAAGCACGGACTCGGCGGCGGGCCATTTGCCGGGCTCCGTTGCGCCGGCGGCCTGGTCCGTGGTGGCCGTCCCTGCCAGTCCGGAGTTGTAGCCAAGGTAGTCCATGGCGTCGAGCCGCGGAGCTTCCAGGTTCTGCGTCACGCGGGACACCAGGCTGATGGGCGCTGCCACCGAGGTTCCGGAAAGCTTCCGGATCTTCTCGAGCTGGTCAAAGCCGACGCCGCCGCCGCCGTTGGCGATCTCCGGCTGCATCAGCGCACCGGAACCTGCCTTGGCCTGGACCAGGACATCGTAGAGACCTCGCGAATTCTCATCCACCGTCCGGTTAAGTGCGGCCTGCGACTGGCCTTGGACGAGGACCGACAAGCACATGGCTGCGATCAAGATGGCCGCGGTCAGCAGCAGCACTTTGCTTCTGATGAACCTCTGGACGGCGTTCATTGGGGCTCCCTGAAACCTGGATTGCGTGCGCACACCGGGATCCGCAGGCGGCGGATATAAAGGATTTCCTGCCTGGTGTGCAAAAAGTATTGGCCGGTCTGCCGGCATGGTCCCGAAACAGGACCCAGCCATTGTAAGCAGACCGGCCAATCATACGTGGCCGGCGTTAATCTTCGGTCACGCGTAGTTGATGGCGGTGCGGTTCCTAGTCCTCGAGGTCCACTTCACGGACCATCTCGGCGCCGATGCCTGCCTTGATGGCGTCAAGCACCTGCTGCGGAACGGAGCTGTCGATGGTGAGCAGCGCCAGAACCTGGCCGCCTTCCGCCTGCCGGGCCACCTGCATGCCGCCGATGTTGATGTTGTTCATGCCCAGGATGTGTCCGATGGTGCCGATCACACCCGGCCGGTCGGCGTAGGAAACCACCACCAGGTGCTCACTGATGGGGATTTCGACGTCGTAGCCGTTGACGCCGACGAGCTTCTCCACCTGCTTGGGGCCCGTAAGCGTGCCGGCCACGGAGATCTGGCTGCCGTCGCTCAAAGCACCCCGGATAGTCAGGACGTTGCGGTAGTCCTCCGCTTCCGCCGTCGTGATCAGGCGGACGTTGATGCCCCGCTGTTCTGCGATGACGGGGGCATTGACATAGGAAACCTGCTCAGTCACGACGTCGGCGAAGATGCCCTTGAGCGCGGCAAGTTCCAAGACCTTGACGTCCAGCGCCGCGATCTCGCCGGCCACCTCGACGTCGATCTGGGTCAGCGAGGCGTGGGTCAGCGCGGTGAAGATCCGGCCCAGCTTTTCGATCAGCGGGATGCCCGGACGGACGTCGGGCGCGATCACGCCGCCGGCCACGTTCACGGCATCCGGAACGAGCTCACCGGCCAGCGCCAGGCGCACGGACTTGGCAACGGAGACGCCTGCCTTCTCCTGGGCTTCATCGGTGGATGCACCCAGGTGCGGGGTGACCACCACGTTGTCCAGGGCGAAGAACGGAAGGTCCGTGCTGGGTTCCTTGACGAAGACGTCCACGGCTGCGCCGGCGATCTGCCTGTCCTGCAGGGCCGCGTAGAGTGCCTCTTCGTCCACGAGGCCGCCACGGGCCACGTTGACCACGTAGGCGGTGGACTTCATCTTGGTGAACGCGTCGGCGCCGAGCATACCGACGGTTTCCGGCGTCTTGGGCATGTGGATTGTGACGAAGTCCGACTGGCTCAGCAGTTCATCGAGGGTGACAAGCTTGACGCCGAGCTGCGCGGCGCGGGCAGAGGTGATGTACGGATCGTAGGCGAGGATTTCGGTGTCGAAGCCTTGGAGGCGGGCAGCAACGAGGGCGCCGATACGGCCCAGGCCGATGATGCCAATCTTCTTCTCGAAGAGTTCGATGCCGGTGTATTTGGAGCGCTTCCATTCACCGTTTTTCAGGGCGGAGCTGGCCTGCGGAATGTGGCGTGCCAGGCTCAGGATGTGGCCCACCGTCAGTTCCGCTGCCGAAATGATGTTCGACGTCGGGGCGTTGACCACCATCACGCCTGCCTGTGTGGCGGCTTTGATGTCAACGTTGTCCAGGCCAACGCCGGCGCGGGCGATGATCTTCAGGTTCTTCGCGGCGGCAATGGCTTCGGCGTCCACGTGTGTGGCGGAGCGGACCAGGATGGCGTCCACGTCCGCGATGGCGGCGAGCAGCTGGGTCCGGTCGGCGCCGTCGGTGTGGCGGATCTCGAAGTCCGGGCCGAGGGCCTCGATGGTGGCGGGCGAAAGTTCTTCGGCGAGCAGTACTACGGGTTTTGACACGGCTGATCCTCTGCGTTGCAGTCCTGGGGATGGAACAAGTCTAGGCTGACAGAAAGGCCGGGCTCACATTGTTAAGTGTGAGCCCGGCCTCACTGTTGCACGGTGAGTGGCGCCGGAAGGGCAGACTTAGCGGGCTGCGGAGCCGTCTACGTAGTCCGCGTCCGTCTGCTGCCAGGCGAACAGGGAGCGCAGCTCGCGGCCAACGGCCTCGATCGGGTGCTTCTCAGCCTTGGCACGCAGTGCCATGAACTCAGCGCCGCCGTTGTCCTGGTCGTCAATGAAGCGCTTGGCGAAGGCACCGCTCTGGATGTCGGAGAGGACAGCCTGCATGTTTTCCTTCACCGCGGGGGTGATGACGCGCGGGCCGGAGACGTAGTCGCCGTACTCTGCGGTGTCGGAAACGCTCCAGCGCTGCTTGGCGATGCCGCCTTCCCACATGAGGTCAACGATGAGCTTGAGCTCGTGAAGCACCTCGAAGTAGGCGATCTCCGGCTGGTAGCCGGCCTCGGTCAGGGTCTCGAAGCCGTACTGGACCAGCTGGGACACGCCGCCGCACAGGACAGCCTGCTCGCCGAAGAGGTCGGTTTCGGTCTCTTCGGTGAAGGTGGTCTTGATGACGCCGGCGCGGGTACCGCCGATCGCCTTGGCGTAAGACTTGGCCAGGTCCCAGGCTGCGCCGGAGGCGTCCTGCTCCACGGCGATGATGTCCGGGATGCCGCGGCCGGCTTCGAATTCGCGGCGCACGGTGTGTCCCGGAGCCTTCGGGGCGATCAGGATGACGTCAACGCCCTCCGGCGCCTCGATGTAGCCGAAGCGGATGTTGAAGCCGTGGGCGAAGGCGAGTGCCTTGCCGGGGGTCAGCTTGGCCTTGATGGAGTCGTTGTAGATCGAGCGCTGGTGCTGGTCCGGTGCCAGGATCATGATGACGTCGGCCCATTCGGCGGCGTCGGAAACGCTGAGAGCCTTGAAGCCGGCTTCTTCGGCCTTGGCGATCGACTTCGAGCCTTCCTTGAGGGCGATGACAACCTCGACGCCGGAATCGCGCAGGTTCAGCGCGTGGGCGTGGCCCTGGGAGCCATAGCCAACGATGGCAACCTTGCGACCCTGGATGATCGACAGGTCGGCGTCGTCGTCGTAGAACATTTCAGTCACTTGGGTAACTCCTCTTGAGTGTATTCACTGGGTAAATAGTCTGTGGTGTTGCGGTACTGCACGGGCAATGCGCCGCAGGTGGGGCTGTGCCCCGCCTGACTAAGCGCTGCGCAAAGCCCTGTCACTCATGGAGCGGGATCCCCGTCCAACGGCCAGGGTGCCGGACTGCACAATTTCGCGGATGCCGAAGGGCTCGAGCACTGAGAGCAGCGCCGTGAGCTTTTCGGGGTGGCCTGTTGCTTCAATGACCACGGAGTCTGTGGAGACGTCAACCACTGAAGCACGGAACAGGTCTGCAGCCTGGGTCACCTGCAGACGAGTTGCGGCATCCGCACGTACCTTGACCAGGATGTGGTCTCGCTGTACGGAAGATTCGGGGGTCAGCTCAACAATCTTGATCACGTTGACCAGTTTGTTGAGCTGCTTCGTGACCTGTTCAATAAGGTCACCATCGGCGTCGACGACGACGGTCATCCGGGACATGCCCGGAACTTCCGTCGGGCCGACGGCCAGGGAGTTGATGTTAAAGGCGCGTCGGGCGAACAGACTCGCGACGCGGGTCAGTACACCGGGCTTGTCTTCAACCAGAACGGACAGTGTGTGGCGGGTCATGTTCAGTCCTCCTCTTCCCATTCCGGGGTCATGTTGCGGGCAACCTGGATCTGGTCGTTGCTCACGCCGGCGGGCACCATTGGCCACACCATGGAGTCGGGGCTCACCACGAAGTCGATGACCACAGGGCGGTCATTGATTTCGAGGGCCTTCTGGATGGTGGCATCAATATCCTCGTCCCGCTCGCAGCGGAAGGAAGCACAACCGTAGGCCTCCCCCAGCTTGACGAAGTCCGGGATCCGGACGGTCTCATGGCCGGTGTTGAGGTCCGTGTTGGAGTAGCGGCCCTCATAGAACAGGGTCTGCCACTGGCGGACCATGCCCAGCGAGGAGTTGTTGATGATGGCAACCTTGATGGGGATCTTGTTGATGGCGCAGGTGGCCAGTTCCTGGTTGGTCATCTGGAAGCAGCCGTCGCCGTCGATGGCCCAGACCACGCGGTCCGGCTCCCCCACCTTGGCGCCCATGGCAGCCGGTACGGCATAGCCCATGGTGCCCGCGCCGCCTGAGTTCAGCCAGGCATGCGGACGCTCGTACTTGATGAACTGCGCCGCCCACATCTGGTGCTGGCCAACGCCGGCAACGTAGATGCCTTCGGGGCCGGTCAGCGCGCCGATGCGTTCGATGACGCGCTGCGGGGCGCTGAGCCCGTCCTCCGGCTCGGTCCAGCCCAGCGGGTAGGTTTCCTTAAGGTTGTTAAGGAACGCCCACCACGTGGTGAGGTCCGGTGTGCCGGCGGATTCGAACTGTGCGCGGACAGCTTCGGTGAGCTCGGGGATGATTTCCTTGACGGATCCCACGATCGGCACGTCGGCGGTACGGTTCTTGGAGATTTCGGCGGGATCAATATCCGCGTGGATCACCTTGGCGTGCGGCGCGAAGGACTTCAGGATGCCCGTCACCCGGTCATCGAAGCGGGCTCCGAGGGTGATGAGCAGATCGGACTGCTGCAGCGCCGTGACGGCAGAAACGGTGCCGTGCATGCCCGGCATGCCCACGTGCTGCGGGTGGGAGTCGGGGAAGGCGCCGCGTGCTGTCAGAGTGGTGACCACAGGCGCGCCTGTCAGTTCGGCCAGCTCGCGGAGCTCAGCAGAGGCGTGCGCCTTGACCACGCCGCCGCCGACGTACAGGACAGGCTTGCTGGCTGCGGCAATGAGTTTGGCGGCTTCGCGGACCTGCTTGTTGTGGCCGCGCGTCACCGGGCGGTAGCCTGGAAGGTCGATTTTCGGCGGCCAGGAGAACGTCATCTGTCCCTGCTGGGCATCCTTGGCGATATCCACCAGCACCGGGCCGGGGCGGCCAGTGGACGCGAGGTGGAAGGCCTCGGCCATGACATGCGGAATATCCTGGGGGTTGGTGACCAGGAAGGAGTGCTTCGTGATCGGCATGGTGATGCCCACGATGTCTGCTTCCTGGAACGCATCGGTGCCGATCACGGCGCTGGATACCTGGCCGGTGATGGCCACCAGCGGCACGGAGTCCATGTGGGCATCCATGATGGCGGTAACGAGGTTGGTGGCACCGGGGCCCGAGGTGGCGATACAGACGCCAACCCGTCCGGTAACCATGGCATAGCCTTGCGCGGCGTGGCCGGCTCCCTGTTCGTGACGGACCAGGATGTGATTCATCTTGGAAGCCATCAAGGGGTCATAGGTAGGCAGGATCGCGCCACCGGGCAAACCAAAAATATCGTCGACGCCGAGTTCTTCGAGCGAGCGGACAATAGCTTCTGAGCCGGTCATCACCGTTGGGGGTACAACGTTGTTCGGCCCAAGGACAGGAGAGACAGCGGCAAGATCAGCGACGACGGCGGCGTGGTCAGCCGTGCGGTCGGCGCGTTCCGGAGCCTTGGGGGCTCCAGCGGACTTAGTAGCCATCAGCGAGGGGCTGATCGGCGATCCTTTGCTCATCGGACTCTTCCTTGTGGATCATCTGTGTACTTGGAAATGCGGAATAAAAAAACCCCTCAGCCTGGCGGCTTTTCGAGGGGTTGCGCGTGACGGTTCGTTACCAGTCGGGCTAGTCAGCCACGCGCTTGGTAAGGACGACGACTGCATCTGCAGCGACGCCGGCGGTAACGAATGCGATCATGCGTACAGTTTTCCCTCTGCGTGAGATGCGTGTCAACGAGGGTGGTGCACATCTCACAGTGTGGACACCGTTGTCCACGGACTGATCCTACCCCGCCCCCCGGCGCAAGCGCCGTCCGCCCGGGGCCCCTGGATCAGCCCTTATTAAGCCCTGCCGCCTCCGGCAGTCGCGTCGCCACCGGAGGGCTTGAGGTACTTGAGTATCACCCGCAGTATGCGCCCGTCGAGGCACTGTGAACCAGCTTGGCGTACTTGGCGAGCACACCCTTGGTGAACTTGGCCGGGAGGGGCTCCCAGCCGATCTTGCGGGATTCGAGCTCGGCCTCGTCCACCAGCAGGTCGAAGCTGCGGGCGGCCATGTCCACGCGGATCCGGTCCCCGTCCTTGACGAAGGCAATGGGGCCGCCGTCGACAGCTTCAGGTGCCACGTGGCCGATGCAGAGGCCGGTGGTTCCGCCGGAGAAGCGTCCGTCGGTCAGCAACAGAACGTCCTTCCCCAGGCCTGCGCCCTTGATGGCACCGGTGATGGCGAGCATCTCGCGCATGCCGGGGCCGCCCTTGGGGCCTTCGTAGCGGATGACCACAACGTCCCCGGCCTTGATCAAGCCCTTGTCCAAGGCGGCCAGGGCGCCCTGCTCACGCTCGAACACGCGGGCGGTGCCTTCAAAGACGTCGGCGTCGAAGCCTGCACTCTTCACCACGGCACCCTCCGGCGCCATGGTGCCGTGCAGGATGGTGATGCCGCCGGTCTTGTGGATCGGATTGTCCATGGCACGGAGGATCTTGCCGTCCAGGTCCGGCGGGTTGATCGCGGCGAGGTTCTCGGCAACGGTCTTTCCGGTGACGGTGAGGCAGTCGCCGTGCAGCAGGCCGGCGTCGAGCAGTGCGCGCATGATGACCGGCACGCCGCCGATCTTGTCGACGTCCGTCATAACGTAGCGGCCGAACGGCTTGAGGTCACCCAGGTGCGGGATCTTGTCGCCGATGCGGTTGAAGTCCTCCAGGTTCAGTTCGACTTCAGCTTCGCGGGCGATGGCCAGCAGGTGCAGGACGGCGTTGGTGGAGCCGCCGAAGGCCATGGTGACGGCGATGGCGTTTTCGAACGCCTTTTTGGTCATGATGTCCCGGGCGGTGATGCCGAGGCGGAGCAGGTTCACCACTGCTTCGCCGGACTTGCGGGCAAATTCATCACGACGGCGGTCTGCCGAGGGCGGGGCGGCCGAGCCGGGCAGCGACATGCCCAGCGCCTCGCCGATGCAGGCCATGGTGTTGGCGGTGTACATACCGCCGCAGGCGCCTTCGCCGGGGCAGATGGCCTTTTCGATGCGGGTCAGGTCCTCGAGGCTCATCTTGCCGGCGGCACAGGCCCCGACGGCTTCGAAGGCGTCAATGAGGGTGACCTCCTTTTCGGAGCCGTCCTCGAGCTTGACCCAGCCCGGCATGATGGAGCCCGCGTACAGGAAGACGCTGGCGAGGTCCAGACGGGCGGCAGCCATCAGCATGCCCGGCAGGGACTTGTCACAGCCGGCGAGCAGGACGGAACCGTCGATGCGCTCGGCCTGCATGACGGTTTCCACGGAGTCGGCGATGACCTCACGGGAGACGAGGGAGAAGTGCATGCCTTCGTGGCCCATGGAGATGCCGTCGGAGACGGAGATGGTGCCGAACTGCATAGGGAAGCCGCCGCCTGCGTGGACGCCTTCCTTGGCGCCCTGGGCCAGCCGGTTCAAGGAGAGGTTGCAGGGAGTGATTTCATTCCAGGAACTCGCAACGCCGATCTGGGGCTTTGCGAAGTCGTCGTCGCCCATGCCGACTGCGCGGAACATGCCGCGCGCGGGGGCGGCATGGATCCCGTCGGTGACGACCCGGCTGCGGGGCTTGATATCGATCTTGTTCTCGGTTGCTGTTTGGGTGTCCTCACTCATGGGTCAAAGTCTATGACTCCGATCGGGACGCCAACGACCCGAACGGCCCGTTTGGCCCGTTTTCAGGAATATTTCGATCAAATAGTGGACTCTCGTCTCAAATTTTGAGACGGACCCGTACCGGCCCGCCGGAACCTAGACAGTCCCGCTCGCGCCGACGTACCGTCAGGGAACGGCAACCATGCCTTCCGGACTGAAGGGCCCTGCTATGGATTTTGTCTTCTGGATTATCCTCATTGTGCTGATCGTGGGCGTTGTATGGTGGCTGCTGAACCGCAGCAACTCCTCGGGCACAGGCGACTCCATGCCGATCCGGACCGACGGCGGCCTGGCCGGCGGAAGCGCGGCTGCCTCGGCGGAAGCCGCCGGCACGGCGGGCATCCCCAGCGCTGCCGGCTTCGGCGCTGCCGAGCCGGAACCACCGACGACGGCGGACGAATCGCCCGAGCGGTCCAGCGGGGCAGAACACCAGGACGCCGAACACCAGGACGCCGACGATGAAGCCGACTCTGCCGGTTCCACGGATACTGCCGCAACTGATGCACCGGAACGCCTGCCCTCCGACGAACTGTCATCCCCTGACAGGTCGGCTGGCTCTGATGAACCGTCGCCCCTCGAAGGGTCGGCTGACTCTGACGAACCGTCGCCCCTCGAAGGGTCGGCTGACTCTGACGAACCGTCGCCCCTCGAGGGACGGGACCGCCCCGAGGATCCGGCTCGCCCGCAGGAGCCACCAACCCCGGAGCCTGTAATCCAGGAACCTGGCAGCCAGGAGAGCGTCAGCCGCGAGGCAGACGACGCCGAGTGGGAAACCCAGTGGTCAGAGGCAAGCGCGCCAACCCCCGCGGCCGCCAACCACCGGCCGGCAAGCGAAGCGTCCGCCGTCATTGCGGACGCCCCGCCGGCCGAGGCAGCACCGGCCCAGGACGCCGGATATGTCCATCACACGGAATACACCGAGCCCCATGCTCCCACGCTGCCCGGCGCCGAAACGGCCGCTGCCGAAGCTGCAGAACCCGTTGAAGCGGGAGCGGAAGCGGAACTGGCGGACGCAGCTGCGGAACCGACCGGGCATCTGGCCGCCGACCAGCCCTACGGCGACGGTTCCGCGTCGCCCGGCCCGGACGGCAGCGGTCCCGCGGATTTCGACGTCAAGGCCGACGCCGGAACGATGGTGTATTACGAAGAGGGGCATCCTGACCATGAGCAGACGAAAGCCGACGTCTGGTTTGAGTCGGCGGCCCACGCGGAAGCTGCCGGTTTCCGGGCTCCCCGTCGCACCCGCACCTGACCGGAGGCAGGCGCCCTTCCTGGCCTTCGCCTCGATCAAGCAGACTGCGGGCGCCTTCACAGTGTGCCTGGCCCTGCTGCTGTCGGGCTGCACCGGGGACGTCAGCGACGCTCCCACCGGCAGAGTCACAGGGACAGTGACCGGGACCGGGACGGGCACCGCCTCCGGCACGGGAAACGCCACGCCCCCGAAAGTCGTGGGCCGCCTCGATCTCCAGCTCGACATTCCCTGGGCCGCGGTATTCCTGCCGAACGGGACCGCCATCATCTCCGAGCGCGACTCTGCGCTGCTGAAAGCTGTCCATGATGGCCGCGCAACCACCATCGGCCAGGTCCCCGGCGTAGCTCCGGGCGGCGAGGGAGGCCTTCTGGGTCTCGCCCTCTCCCCCGGCTTCGAGGCCGACAACTACCTGTACCTGTACTTCACGGCTGCAGAGGACAACCGCATTGCCCGGCTCAAGCTGACGGAACAGCCTGACGGATCCCTGGACTTTGCCGACCCCGAGGTGGTCTTTACCGGAATCCCGAAGGCATCCACCCACAATGGCGGCCGGATCCGGTTCGGCCCGGACGGGTTCCTGTACGTGGGCACAGGCGACTCCCAGCGCCGGGAACAGCCTCAGGACCCCAATGCGCTGGGCGGGAAGATCCTGCGGCTGACCCCGGAAGGTGACCCCGCCCCTGGCAACCCGTTCGGCAATGCCGTGTACAGCCTGGGGCACCGGAACGTCCAGGGACTGGCGTGGGACAGCGCCGGCCGGCTCTGGGCCAGCGAGTTCGGCCCGGACGTCAACGATGAGCTCAACCTCATCGACGCGGGAGCCAACTACGGCTGGCCCGCGGTGACCGGGGCGCCGCACCGGGACGGATTCCGCGATGCGAAGGTGGTTTGGCCTTCGACGGCGGACTCCTCACCCAGCGGCCTGGAAATTGTCGGGTCCACCGCCTACCTCGGCGCCCTGCGCGGCCAACGCCTCTGGACTGTGGCCCTGTCCGGCGAGGAGGCCAGTGCGCCTGTGGCCTATTTCACAAGCGAATATGGCAGGATCCGGGACGTCATCAAGACCCCCGACGGCGGCTTCTGGCTGCTCACTAACAACAAAAACCCTGATTTTGTGCTGGTTCTGGGCCCTCCGGGCTGAAGCCTGGGGCAACGGCGGCTTCGATTTCACATGGCCCGAAAGTTCGTGTAGAGTTTCATGTCGTTGCGGAGATCAACCGGGAAAGAAAAAGCCGGGAAGGTCACCACAAAAGAGATGCACCTCTAGCTCAATTGGCAGAGCAATTGACTCTTAATCAATGGGTTCCGGGTTCAAGTCCCGGGGGGTGCACCAAGGGAAAAACAGCTCCTGGCAGCGGAAACGCGGCCAGGGGCTGTTTCTGTTTTGGGGCAGGAAAGTCCGGCCCCACGACTGCGAAACTGGCAGCGGGGATGCCGACGGAATGTTTTCGAATTCCGGGCTTCCTAACCGAGCGGGGCGCCGCCCACCAAGGCCCGGCCAGTCGTTCATGGTCCAGACTCGACCCTGGACTAGGGGTACCGCCTGGTTCAACAACAAGCTCGTCGACGAGCGGGCTGTGGCTACATTCCCGCGCCCCACCCACTGCAAGGGGGGAAGGACCTTCCGGCCGATCAAAAAGGCGGCGGTCCCCCACTCCCCGGTGAGGCTGTCCTACCAGAGCGGGTCCCAACAACCCGGGAACGCGCAGGTCTACTCGATGCAGATGATACGGGCGGGCAGTGACATTTGCGCAGACAACGGCGGCATGAGCATACGCTTGCGTTAGCACACTACCCGGGCGTCCCGGAGTTGAGCGTGTTGGCACTGACGTTTGGGGAAACACAGTGAAGCGAACAACGGCATTCATCGTCGCCGTCATCACAGTGCTGTTTGTCGCCGTGACGGCTTCGCTCTTTCTGGTCCGGGCTGCCGAAGACAGGGTCACTGCCGACCTGGTGGCCCGCGTCGATCGCTTCGCCATCCCTGCGGACTGGAAGCAGCTGGACGATATTGTGCGCCCGGAAAGGTTCCTCTGCATGAGCACCAATCCGTGCCCCAGCATTTCCCGTCGCTGGAACGCAGGCAAAGACCTCACCTTGGACGAGCTCGAGTCAGTGGTCTCCCGGGTCAGCTTTGAGATGAAGACAGAAGGCGCATGCCAGCAGCGGGCCACCGACATAGGCCGCACGACTGTCTGTGACTCCACAGGAACTGACGGGAAGTACGACTACATCCTGAACGTGACCAGTCCCGATGTAACGAACCTGGTCTCGTCGGGCTCAGTGTCAGACCGCACCAGTAAGGCCGGCGCGGGGGTCTTTTCCGGATTTCGGGTTTCCTAACCGAGCGGGGCGCCGTCCACCAGGGCACTGGTGGACGGCGAGGCGAACTGGCTGGCCAGCTCCCGAACCACTGCCTGGAGCTCCTGCCGCAGGGCGTCGGGGTCAATGGTTGCCGCGGCGAGTACGGCGCGCTCCATCTCAACTGCTGCGGCTGCGGCTTCCCGGCCGCTGTCGGTGAGGGACACGACCTGGCTGCGGCGGTCCGAGGTGCTGCGAACGCGGGCAATGTGGCCGTGGGACTCCAACCGGCTCAGGGTCTTACCCATGGTCTGGGCCTGAACGCGCACATATTGGGCCAGTTGCGCCTGTGTCATGGGCCCTTGCGCTGCCAGGACTTCGATAGCGATCACGCCGGCGTGCGTCAGTCCGATGGCGCTTAGCTTTTCGTTCCAGGAGTGTTCAACGAGGCGTGCCGCAGTGGACAATAGGCGCCCAGTGGGCCAGCGATCCATGTCAGGCATACCAGCAAGTATAGCCAAGGCTGATTAGCACCGGCTCTGGATGCTTACTAAAATGGTGTGTTCCGCCTGCAACGAGGAGATTAATAGTGGCTGACAAACTCTTGACCGGTGACCTGGCTCCCGGCTTCACCCTGAAGGACTCGTCGGGTAAGGACGTCAGCCTTGCTTCGCGTCACGGCGGCAGCACTATCGTCTATTTCTACCCGGCCGCCGCAACCCCGGGCTGCACTAAACAGGCATGCGATTTCCGCGACAGCCTGGCGTCCTTCACGTCGGCCGGTTATCGGGTCCTGGGCATCTCCCCCGATTCCGTGAACAAACTTGCTGCCTTTGCCGCCAATGAGGACCTCAGCTTTCCGTTGCTTTCGGACGAGGACCACGCCGTGGCCGAGGCCTATGGCGCCTGGGGCGAAAAGAAGAACTACGGACGGACCTATGAGGGACTGATCCGCAGCACCGTGGTGATCGATCCCGACGGCAACGTGGCATTGGCCCAGTACAACGTCCGGGCCACCGGCCACGTGGCGAAACTGCGCCGCGACCTCAAGCTGGACACGTAACGCCGTGCGCGTGAGCCGGCGGTGCGGGCAGGCAGGAACCGGCTGACCGGAACCCCGCCGGCCCGAGGCTACAATGGAAACTGGCATCCGCCGTCGTACGTTTTTATCCGTTGGCCATCTGGCCAAGGTCAAGACGGAGGCGGCACCTGCCAAGCGCGAGTGGTGAAATTGGCAGACACGCAGGATTTAGGTTCCTGTGCCTTCGGGCGTGGGGGTTCAAGTCCCCCCTTGCGCACACTGATACAGAGATCCCGGGCCCAGAGGCCCGGGATCTCTGTCATTTAACTGCCGCCGGCCAGGGCGTTCTCCCCCGGCTTGGTGCGTATTGTAAAAACTTTTGGCAATCCACCCATCCGGTTCCTTGCTTCGGCCGAATACCCATTGAGACACCAGCCAAGGGCAGGTGCCCAACAGTCGGAAAAGGCCACGCGGCAGGCACAACGCCTGCAGCAGGCAAGAAATCGGCAGAAACCAAATAACAAGGAGAACCGAAATGCAGTCATTCAAGCGCACATCCTTCACCGTCGCAGGCGTTGCAGCTGCAGCCCTGTTGAGCCTCACCGCTTGCGGTGGAACCGCAACAACCACCCCGAGCTCCTCGGCTCCGGCTGCCGCACCGTCAGCAACGAAGATGGCTCCGTCACCGTCCGCCAGCGCTGCAGCCATGGATCCGGCTGCAAACCTGGTTGGCGCAGGCTGCGCCGGCTACGCGGAGAAGGTCCCCACCGGGGCAGGCTCGGTTGCCGGGATGGCACTTGACCCGGTAGCGGTCGCGGCATCCAACAACCCCATCCTGACCACCCTCACGGCAGCTGTCTCCGGCAAGCTGAACCCGAAGGTCAACCTGGTTGACACCCTTAACGGCGGCGAGTTCACCGTCTTCGCCCCGTGGACTCGGCCTTCGCCAAGATCGATGCCGCCACCATCGAAACGCTCAAGACCGACGACGCCCTGCTGAGCAAGATCCTGACCTACCACGTGGTCCCCGGCCAGATCACCCCGGACAAGATCGCCGGCACCCACGCCACGGTCCAGGGCGGTTCAGTCACGGTGACCGGCAGCAAGGATGCCCTCATGGTTGACGGTGCCAGCGTCATCTGCGGCGGAGTCAAGACCAAGAACGCCACCGTTTACCTGATCGACTCGGTGCTGATGCCCAAGTAGTCCCAGTCTCAAGCCCAGAGGCCTGTTCCCGCCGGAACAGGCCTCTGGCGTGTGCCCAGGGAGCACCGGGGTGTGTCAACTAGACTGTGTCCTTGGCCCGCAGTCGGCGGCGCCGGCCAGAAGCAGCCAGAGGTGATAGACGAGTGCCCAGCAGTACTTCGCGGCGAACGGTCATCAAGACCGGCGCCGTCTTTATGGCGTTGAGCCTGACATCCTGTACCGGTGCCCCTTCGCCGTCACCAACACCCACGTCACCCTCAACGGCACCCGCCGGCGTCGAGCCCACCGAAACGTTCACCTTCGGCACGGCGTCCCAGCCCCTGGGCCTGGACCCTGCGCTTTCGAGCGATGTGGAAAGCTACCGGATCACCCGGCAGATCCTCGAAGGCCTGGTAGGTGTAGACCAGACCACGGGCAAGCCCACGCCGCTGCTGGCAACGGAATGGTCCGAAGAAGACGAAGGCCGCTCCTACACGTTCAAACTCCGCAGCGGTGTGTCGTTCCAGGACGGCACGCCCTTCAACGCCGACGCCGTGTGCGCCAACTTCAACCGCTGGTTCGCTTTCTCCCCGGAACTGCGGCGGCAAGCTCCGGGAAGCTCGTTCAAGAGCGTGTTCAAAGCACATTCCGACGATGCTGCGCTCTCCATTTTCAAAAGCTGCACGGCCCTGTCCGCTGACACTGTCCGGATCGACCTGACCCAGCGCTTCACCGCGTTCCTCCAGTCGCTCACCCTGCCGGCGTTCGCCATGGCGTCCCCGGCAGCCCTCACCGCGGGCACAGCGGATGTCCTGGATCAGACACGTGGCGGAAATCCGGTCTCCCGGTTCGCCACCAACCCCGTCGGAACCGGACCGTTCAGCCTGGCCGCCTGGGACGAAGCCAGCATCCGGCTCGTCAGCCACAAAAACTACTGGGGCGACCGCGGGCAGATCTCGACCATCAATTTCGTCACGTACGATCACCCCCAGACCCGGCTCCAGGCCCTCCTGGACGGCAAGATCGACGGCTACGATGCCGTCACGGTGGGCAACTTCGATCAGCTGGTGAAGCGGGGTATGCAGATTGTCCAGCGTGACCCTTTCTCGGTGATGTACCTGGGCATCAACCAGGAAATTCCGGTTCTCCAGAACCAAAAAGTCCGGCAGGCCATTGAGCTGGCCATCGACAAAGAAACCCTGATCCGCAAGTTCTTTATCGACAACACGGCCAAGGCCTCACAGTTCGTCCCGCCCAAGATCAGCGGTTTCAATAACGACGCTCCCGCGCTGGGCCACGATCCGGTCAAAGCCAAGGCCTACCTGGCCGAGGCCGGCTACCTCGGGGAAGAGATCAGGTTCTACTACCCGCTCAATGCCACCCGCCCGTATCTGCCAACGCCGGAGAAAATCTACGCCGAAATCAGCCGGCAACTGACCGCCGTCGGGTTCAACATCAAACCTGTCCCGGTGGACTGGTCTGCGGGCTACCTCCAGAAGGTGCAGTCACCCGGGGACCACGGGCTCCACCTGCTCGGCTGGAATGGCGCGTATGCCGATGCCGATAACTTTGTAGGCCCGCTGTTCGGCGAAAAGAACGGCGAATTCGGATACCAGGACCCGCAGGTCTTTTCCAAGATCAACCGCGCCCGCGGCCTCCCCGCAGGCAAGGAACGCGACGAGCAGTACCACACCATCAACGCCCAGATCGCGGCCACTGTGCCGGCCGTTCCCATTGCCTTCCCGATCTCGGCCCTGGCACTCTCGGACCGCGTCAGCAGCTACCCGGCGTCCCCGGTACTGAATGAAGTTTTCACAAAGGTACAGCTAAAGCCTTGACGGTCCGGCCCAATTTCAGTATGCGGGCTGCCCGGGGATATTCTTTGACAGCCAGAGCCGCTGCTATCGGAGACTGATTGTGACCTTCATATCCAAGACCCAACATGCCGACGTCGTACTGATTGGCGGCGGCATCATGAGCGCCACGCTCGGGGCGTTCATAAAGCAGCTTGAACCGAACTGGACCATCTCCTTGTTCGAACGCCTGGATCAGCCCGGGCTGGAAAGCTCGGACCCCTGGAACAATGCAGGAACGGGCCATGCCGCCTTGTGCGAGCTCAACTACTCCCCCGCAGCCAAAGACGGCTCAGTGGACCCGGCCAAGGCCCTGCTCATCAACGAACAGTTCCAGCTGTCCCGCCAGTTCTGGTCCCATCTTGTGGAAAAATCCCTGATCGGCTCGCCGAAGGGCTTCATCAACACCGTCCCGCACATGAGTTTTGTCATTGGCGAGGACAATACCAAGTTCCTCAAGACCCGCTACGAGGCGCTCAAGCCCCACCCGCTGTTCCGCAGCATGGAGTACTCCGAGGACCACGCACAGATCGCCAAATGGGCACCCCTGATCGTCAAGGGCCGCGACCCCAAGCAGCGCATCGCCGCTACCCGGGCAATGGAGGGGACCGACGTCGACTTCGGGGCACTCACCCGTGAGCTGACCACCTATCTCGGGAACAACGGCGTCGAAATCAACTACGGCCATGACGTCACCGGGATCTCCAAAGCGGCCGACGGCGGCTGGGACCTTTCGACCAAGCACCCGGCTTCCGGGGAACACGGCAAAATACATGCCAAGTTTGTGTTCGTGGGCGCCGGCGGCGGCGCGCTGCACCTCCTCCAGGCCTCCGGCATTCCGGAGAGCAAGGGCTACGGCGGCTTCCCCGTATCCGGCCAGTTCTTCCGCTGCACCGACGAAAAACTCGCCGCCCAGCACAGCGCCAAGGTCTATGGCCAGGCCTCGGTGGGTGCCCCGCCCATGTCAGTCCCCCACCTGGACACCCGCTATGTGGACGGGAAGCGTTCGCTGCTGTTCGGCCCTTACGCCGGCTTCTCCACCAACTTCCTGAAAAACGGCTCGTACCTTGACCTGCCGCTGTCCATCCGCCCGGCAACATCATCCCGATGCTGGCTGTGGCCAAGGACAATATGGACCTCACGGCCTACCTCGTGAAAGAAGTAGCCAAGCGCCACGGCGACAAGGTGGAGGCGCTCCGGGAGTACTACCCCGAGGCCAAGGACGGCGACTGGGAACTCATCACCGCCGGCCAGCGCGTCCAGATCATTAAGAAAGACCCGAAAAAGGGCGGCGTACTCCAGTTCGGTACCGAAGTCATCGCCGGCCGAGACGGCACCATCGGGGCGCTTCTTGGAGCCTCGCCCGGCGCCTCCACGGCCGTGCCCATCATGATTGAACTGCTGCAGAAGTCCTTCCCCAAGGACTTCAAGGGCTGGCAGGGCAAGCTTAAGGACATGATGCCGGGCTACGGCGTCAAGCTGGATGAGAATCCGGATCTGGCCGCAGAGCTCGAGACGGCAACGGCCAAGGCATTGCAGCTGGAGAGCGTTTCCGCCAACCACTGACGCCCGGCAGTCCGTCGGGCCGGCAGGTTCGGCTGGACGGTCCGGTCCGCAGGAGTCCGTCAACCCCACAGGAGACACACGCGATGTTCCGGCTGGCACACCTTTCTTTGGCAAACCGGGCGCTGATTGCGCTGATCACCGTCTTCGCGTCGGTGTTCGGCGTGATCACCATGTCATCGCTGAAACAGGAACTCATCCCGTCCATCGAGTTCCCGCAGATCACGGTCCTCTCCGCCATGCCCGGCGCGTCACCCGAAGTGGTGGACAAGCAGGTCAGCGCACCGCTCGAAACTGCCCTGAACGGCGTCGAAGGCCTGGAGTCCACCTCCTCGACGTCGCGCAACGGTGTCTCACAGATCTCCATGGTGTTCACCTACGGGACAAACCTCGACCGCGCCCGGAACCAGATCGACCGGGCCATCTCCAACGCCAAGCGTTCCCTGCCGGAGGACGTGCAGCCGCGGGCCATCGCGGGCAGCATCAGCGATTTCCCCATCGTGTTCCTGGCAGTGTCCTCGGACAAGCCGCTGAGCGAACTGAACGCGGACCTCCAGCGCCTCTCCGTTCCCCGGCTCCAAAAGATCGACGGCGTCCGCGGAGCCGACGTGACCGGCGGTGCCACCCAGCACATCCATATCCTCCCCCGTCCCGAGGCGATGGCCGCCAAGGGCGCCACGATCGAGTCCATCCGCAACGCCCTCTCCAACAACGGCGCGCTGATCCCGGCCGGGACCATTCAGGAGCAGGGCAAGACCCTCTCCCTCCAGATCGGCAGCCCGGTGGATTCCCTGGACGCCATTAAGGCATTGCCCCTGGGCGGAGCCAAGGATGCCGCGACGGTCGGCACAGTGGCCGACGTCAGCCTGCAGGACAACGAACGGACCTCCATCACCCGGACCAACGGGCAGGAAACGCTGGCGGTGTCCGTGACCAAGAAGCCCGAGGGCGACACCGTGGGAATCTCCCACGCCGTGAACGACTCGTTGGCGGACCTTGAGACCGAACTGGGGTCCAACGCAAAATTCACGGCCGTGTTTGACCAGGCCCCGTTCATCGAGAAGTCCATCAAGGACCTCACCACCGAGGGCCTGCTCGGGCTCGGCTTCGCCGTGGCCGTCATCCTTGTTTTCCTGATGTCGGCCCGCTCCACCCTGGTTACTGCGGTGTCCATTCCGCTCTCGCTGCTGATCACCTTTATTGGCCTGTCCGCGACCGGCTATTCACTGAACATCCTGACGTTGGGCGCGCTGACCATTGCGATCGGCCGGGTGGTGGATGACTCGATTGTGGTGATCGAAAACATCAAACGCCACCTCAGCTACGGGGAGGAGAAAGTCCCGGCGATCCTCACCGCCATCCGGGAGGTGGCAGGCGCCATCACAGCCTCCACTTTGACCACCGTGGCGGTCTTCCTGCCCATTGCCTTCGTGGGTGAGCTCGCCGGCGAACTCTTCCGGCCCTTCGCCCTGACAGTCACCATGGCGCTGCTGGCATCCCTGCTGGTATCGCTGACCATCGTGCCCGTCCTGGCCTACTGGTTCCTCAAAAGCCCCGCCAGTTCTTCCGCCGCCTCGCCTGCTGCCCGCGAAGATGCTTCCCGCGTTGCCGCCGCCGCGCGTACCCAGGCCCAGGAGGCCGAACAGAAGAGCCGGTTGCAGCGTGCATACCTGCCGGTCCTCAGCAGGACCCAGACGCATCCGGTGCTGACGCTGGTCGCCGCCGTTCTGGTCCTCGGCGCGACGGCGGCTATGACGCCGCTGCTTTCCACCAACCTCCTCGGCGAATCCGGCCAGAACAGCATGACTGTCCGTCAGGTGATGCCGGCCGGCACCAGCCTGGCCGACACCAGCGCTGCCGCGGTCAAGGTTGAGGACGTCCTCCGCGGCATCGAGGGGGTCAAGAATGTCCAGGTCACCTCCGGCAACGCTCAGGCCGGTTTTGCCGCCCTGGCGTCTTCCGGCGCAGCCAATTCCTCGTTCACTGTAGTGACGGATGAGAAGGCGAACCAGGCAAAGCTGCAGGAAACCGTCCGGACCGAAGTGGGCAAGGTGGCCGGTTCCGGGAAAATTACTGTCGGTTCCCAGCAGGGTGGCTTCGGGACGTCCTCCACTGTGGACATCACCATCAAGGCGGCAACGTCCGAGGACCTCCGCAAAGCCAGCGAGGCCATGGTGGAAGCCATGACCGGGGTGCCGGAAACCAGCGAGGTGGCCACGAACCTTGCGGCCAGCCAGCCGGTGGTCCAGGTCAAGGTTAACCGGGCAAAGACCGCGGCGGCCGGACTGAACGAGCAACAGGTAGCCGGCGTCCTGGCTGCCACCATCAGCCCCATCCCCGCCGGTACGGTCCGGATCGACACCAACGACTTTCCGGTCCAGATCGGCAAGGGCACCCGGTTCACCAGCATCGATGCCGTGCGAAACATCGCACTCCCTGCATCCGGCGCCCCAGTCACCCTGGGCAGCATCGCGTCCGTGGAACAGGTGGACGTGCCGGTCTCCATTACCTCCAGCAACGGCCAGCGGACCGCCAAAGTGTCAGTCACGCCGTCGGGCTCCAACCTTGGCGCGGTCAATGCGGAAGTGCAGAAGCGCCTCACGGACGTCAGCCTCCCCGTCGGTGTCACGGCGGAACTCGGCGGCGCCACCACCCAGCAGGCCGAGTCCTTCCAGCAGCTGGGCCTGGCACTGCTCGCGGCGATCGCGATTGTTTACGTCATTATGGTGGCCACCTTCAAATCGCTGATCCAGCCCCTGATACTGCTGGTGTCCGTTCCCTTTGCTGCCACCGGTGCCGTGGCGCTGCTGCTGGCCACGGGCGTTCCCCTGGGCCTGCCCTCGCTGATCGGCATGCTGATGCTTGTGGGCATTGTGGTCACCAACGCCATTGTGCTCATCGACCTCATTAACCAGTACCGGCAGCCACGGGACGGCAGCGCGGGGATGAGCGTGCCGGACGCGATCACCCATGGTGCGAGGCAGCGCCTCCGTCCCATCCTGATGACCGCGCTGGCCACCGTTTTCGCCCTGACACCCATGGCGCTAGGCCTGACCGGGGGCGGCGGCTTCATTTCCCAGCCGCTGGCGGTGGTGGTGATCGGCGGCCTGGTCTCGTCCACAGCGCTGACCCTGGTGCTGGTTCCGGTGCTGTACCGGCTGGTGGAGGGACGGCGGGAAACAAAGGCACTGCTCCGTGCCATGCAGCAGCGTCCGGAGTTTGCCGCAGCGGACGACGTCGATGCCGAGTTCCGCGACTGGACCCCGTCATGGTGCCCCGCGTCAGTGGCCGCCGCGCCGCTCCGGGCGACCCGCAGTAACACCTGGAATATTCTCGCCGGGGATCCGTTATATCCGTCGATACATGCAAACGCATGAAAATCGGGTATAGTGGAAGCAAGCCCAGAGAAGTCCAGAAACGGAAGGCACACCATGCAGATCGGCGTATTCAGCGTCAGTGACATCACCACTGACCCCACCACCGGCCGGACGCCCACGGAGAACGAACGCATCAAGGCGTCCGTGGCCATCGCCAAAAAGGTCGAGGAAATCGGCATGGATGTCTACGCCATCGGCGAGCACCACAACCGCCCGTTCTTCTCCTCCTCGCCCACCACCACACTGGCGTACATCGCGGCGCAGACCGAGCGGATCATCCTCTCGACCACGACCACGCTGATCACCACCAACGATCCGGTCAAGGTCGCCGAAGACTTCGCGATGCTGCAGCACCTCGCCGACGGACGCGTGGACCTGGTCCTGGGCCGGGGCAACACCGCTCCGGTCTACCCGTGGTTCGGCAAGAACATTCAGGACGGCGTGGAACTGGCCATCGAGAACTACAGCCTGCTGCGCAAGTTGTGGGACGAGGACACAGTGAACTGGTCCGGCAAGTTCCGCACCCCGCTGCAGAACTTCACCTCCACCCCGCGCCCGCTCGACGGCGTGGCCCCTTTGTGTGGCACGGCTCCATCCGCACGCCGCAGATCGCCGAAGTGGCCGCCTACTACGGCGACGGGTTCTTCGCGAACAACATCTTCTGGCCCAAGGAGCACTACCAGCAGCTGATCAGCCTCTACCGTGAGCGCTACGAGCACTACGGCCACGGCAAGGCGGACCAGGCCATCGTGGGCCTCGGCGGCCAGTTCTTCATGCGGAAGAACTCCCAGGACGCTGTGAAGGAATTCCGCCCCTACTTCGACAACGCGCCCGTCTACGGCCACGGCCCGTCGATGGAGGACTTCACCTCGCAGACACCGCTCACCGTGGGAAGCCCGCAGGAAGTCATCGAAAAAACCCTGGCGTTCCGTGAGTACTACGGCGACTACCAGCGCCAGCTGTTCCTGATCGATCACGCGGGTCTGCCCCTGAAGACGGTGCTGGAGCAGCTTGACCTGTTCGGCGAGGAAGTCCTCCCGGTCCTCCGCAAGGAATACGCGGCCCTCAAGCCCGCGCACGTCCCGGACCCGCCCACCCACGCCGGCCGCGTCGCCGCGCTGATGGCTGCGCAGGCGTCTGACACTGCCCCTTCGGAGGCGTGATGGCTGCCGGCGGCAACGAATCACCCATCCGTCTGGCAGCGGAAACCTGGGAATCCCTGTTCCGGGCGCAGGTTGCCGTGATGCGCAGGCTGCAGGCCGGTCCCGCTTTCCGGAAAGTGGCACTGAACGAATACGACGTGCTGTTCACGCTCTCACGGTGTCCGTCCGGTTGGCTCCGGCTCAATGAACTCAATGACCATGTCCTGCTCAGCCAGTCGAGCCTCAGCAGGCTGGTTGAGAGGCTGGAGAAGCGCGGCCTCGTGGTCCGGATGGCGGCGCCCGACGACGGCCGCGGCGTGCTGCTGAAGCTCACCGAGGAGGGGTCTGCCCTCCAGAAGGAGATCGGCCGGGAGCATGTGCGCGACATCTCCAGCCTGGTGGGG
This sequence comes from Pseudarthrobacter psychrotolerans, assembly GCF_009911795.1. Taxonomy (NCBI): domain Bacteria; kingdom Bacillati; phylum Actinomycetota; class Actinomycetes; order Micrococcales; family Micrococcaceae; genus Pseudarthrobacter; species Pseudarthrobacter psychrotolerans. The sequence goes on from NZ_CP047898.1 coordinate 1,436,982, forward strand.
CCTGCCCTGACGGCAGCCGAGCAGAAGGAACTTCAGCGGCTGACCGAGAAACTCCGGCATTCCGTGGGAGCGCGGCCGGCAAAGTAGCTGCCGCGGAACTAACTGGCCGGGAACTAACCGGCCGGGAAGTAACTGGGCGGTAATAGCGTGCGGTGCCGGGCCTGCCGGGAAACTAACCCAGCATGACCAGCTTGGCCGGATCTTCCGACGGCAACTGGCCGTTGACCACGGCGCTGACCCGCAGTTCGTTAAGCGTCAGGCGCCCGCCCACCGTGGACAGGAACGCGGTGTCGGACGAGTCGCGGCCGGCTGTGATCCGCAGCATCGATTCCCGCGGTGCCAGCCCCGTGGGGTCGATGACCTGCCAGGCGCCGTTGACATGCGCCTCGGCTACAGCGTGGAAATCCATGGGACTCAGCCCTGGCGCGTACACGGCGGCGAGCCGGGCCGGGACGTCCTTGGAACGCAGCAGGGCGATGGCCAGATGCGCGAAGTCCCTGCACACTCCCCTGCGGTGCAGGAGGGTTTCGACGGCGCCGTCAGTGCCCCTGGACGAACCGCTGATGTACCGCAATTCCCCGAAGACCCAGCTCCGCACGGCCTGGAGCAGTTCGGCACCCTGCAGGCCGCCAAATTCGGCGTAGGCCGTGGGCAGGAGCCGGTCCGACTCCGCGTAGCGGCTTGGCCGCACGTAGCGGATGAGCTCAGCCAGGGTGGCTTCTTCCGGGACTGCCTGCCCTGCCACCGTCGCCGAGTACTCAACGGTGACGTCGGTGGGTTCAACGAGTTCCATATAGTGCAGGCGGCCGCCGTGATGGTCCGCGAGTTCCTGCAGCGGAACCGTCTGCCCGTCGGCCGTGACCGTCAGGGATTCATCAAACGAGGTGTAGCCGGGATTCCTGGCCACAGCGATGGCCAGGGCTGCCTTCGTGTCGGCGATGGTCCTGAAAACCATACGTGCTGAAACGGTGCGTTCCATGTATCTCCGGGGTGTGAGGTAGTGGCAGAACTTCCCGCCCTGGCCCGGGGATGAGGAGGCCGGGGGCGGGACTAGTTTTTGATCTCCAGAGACATTAGCATCCGCTGGACGTTCGCGAATTCCGGGCTCTCGTCCACGTACTTTTCGGCCTGGCCCAGGGTGTCAAACGCCTTGGCCGGGGCCACCTTCTCATCCGGGGCAAAGGCCTTCAGGACGCCGAGGTCGCCGAAGGAGTAGTCCCCTTTGCCGGCCGGGCCACGGACCACATTCCGCAGTTCGCAGGCTTGGCCGTCTGCCCCGCCCACAATGTTGGTGATGCCGTAGGAGCCGAAGTAGCGGTAGCCCTGGATGACGCGGAACACGGCGTGCGGCGCGATGGTGCCTTCCGCCGTCAGGCCGGGAACGTGCAGCGGCACGCTGCTGATCACCACGTAGGGTTTCCGGGCACTCTCTGGGCACTCGGACGACGACGGCGGCAGTCCTGTCCGCAGGGCAGCCACAACCGTGCCGTCCTGCTTTTTCACCTCAATCTTCAGCGCACCCGGCAGCGTCCCTTCCTCGGGAGTGACGGATTGGGCGATCCATTCCTCCGGCAGGTCGAAGCTGACGGTCTTCGCCGGGTCGGTAAAGGTCTTCCAGGCAGCAGCTGTAGCGGCCGGGCCGGGTGATGCGGACGTCGAGGCGCCCGCTGTGGCAGAAGGATCCGACGACGGGGACCCCGAAGCGCCGGCGGTTGAACTCGTGCTGGCGCCAGGGCTGGCCGATGTGTCCGGCTGCGCCGTCCACGCTGAATCGCTGTTACCAGGCGCGCTGCAGCCGACTGCCAGCGTCCCTGCCATGAGCAGCCCGGCCGTCCGCACTCCCCACATTGCCGCCTTGTGTGTCATGGAGCCAGCCTAGCGGCGGACGACTGCGGCCAGTAGCCGGAGCCTCGTGTCGCCGTCGGACATTCCCCGTACGCAAGGGACTAGGCTGGTGCCTATGGCGGATGAGCAGTATGGCGCGGACCTTGAGAGCCTGGCGGACATCTCTGCCATCGACATTGCGGACTGGCGGCTGCGGACTTTTGCCCTGTACGACACGGTGCGGAAGGTTGCCGCTGAAGATCCGGCGGAGGCCCATTCCCTCTGGCGGCATGAACGCGACCGTATGTTCGCAACGCATCCGGCCTCAGCCCTCAGCGCGAAAGACAAGTCGCAGTTCTCCGGCCTGAAGACGGCCGATTACGATCCCATCTACCGGTTTTATGTGCCGCTGACCCTTGAGGGGGCCGGCCGGGAAATGACCGTGGAAACCGCCACTGACGGTGTGGTCCGTTTTGTCCGGCTGGGCACGTTTGACCTACCCGAACTTGGCCAGCTGGGCGTGTGGAAGCTGCACGGATACGGCGGCGGGATTTTCGTGCCGTTCCGGGACGCCACGGCCGGCCAGCCCGGCGGAACGTACGGCGCCGGCCGGTACCTCCTGGACACCATCAAGGGCGCATTCCACGGGGTCCACGGTTCCGGGGCAGGCGCCGAGTTTGTCTTGGATTTCAACTTCGCCTACAACCCGTCCTGCGCCTACAACGAGGCCTGGGCCTGCCCGCTGCCCGGCCCCTCCAACCGCCTGGCAGTGGAGATCCCGGTGGGCGAGCTGTACTGAGCGGTCAACGGCGGTAACCACTGCGGGGAGTCGACCGGAGGACATAGGATGTCATCCATGACTGCCAGCGCTCCCCGCCGCCTTGCCCGTGTCCGCCCCTGTCCCCGGCTGTTGCCGACGAGCATTTCTTCGTGGCCAACGACGCCCCGGATTTCGGCTCCGACGCCGGCCGGTCCTGGACAGTCGTTGATTCCCCCTTCGAGGCGTCCCGCGCAAACGCCAACCACCCCGCCCAGCCCGGGTGGGAGAACGGCACCGTAGTGGACCAGGAGTCCTTCACTTTCCTGGCGCCGTCCGTCCCCACCAACGTCTTCGGGATGGCGCACAACACCGGGCAGGCCGGCCGCGACCTCCCGCCGCAGGCCTTCCACAAGGCTGCATCCAGCGTGATCGGTCCCGGCGACGCCATTGAACTGAGTTCCACGGTGGGCTACGTGGACCCGGAAGCGGAACTGACCGTCGTCGTCGGGCGCACCGCCCGCGGCCTGACCCTGGCGACTGCCCGGAGCGCCATCCTTGGATTCACCATCGGCAACGATGTCTCGGCGCGCGATCTGCAGAAGTCGGACGAGCTGTGGGTCAGCGCCAAGAGCCAGGACACCTTCACTCCCGTAGGCCCATGGATCGTCACCGACCTCGACGACTCGGACCTGTCCATCAGCATCGTCCACAACGGCACCGAACTGAAGGCCGCCAGCAGCGCCGACCTCGGCTGGAAGGTGGACGAAATCCTCGTGTACCTCAGCTCCTTTATGACCCTGCACGCCGGCGATCTGGTCCTCACCGGCTTTCCGGCAGAGTGTGCCCGCATCCAGCCCGGAGACACGGTTGCGTGCCGCGTGGAGGGCATTGGCGAGCTCAGCAACCCGGTCAAGGCTGCGTCCTGGGAGGAAACCCCCGCCTGACATGTGTCAGGCTTGACCCATGGAAACCCCTGCTGCGCCCGCCGCCCAGCTGACGCAGCAGCCCACCCGCAGTGCGCCGGCCACCAGGCACTACCGCGGAATCTTCAGGTTTCCACTGGTGCGGCAGCTCCTCCGCTTCACCGGCGTCGGCATTATCTGCACCGCCACGTCACTGGCACTGTACGCGTTGCTGCGCCCCTGGCTGGGACCGCAACTGGCCAACGCGGCCGCCCTGGTGCTGACGTCCTTGATGAACACGGCGCTGAACCGCAGGCTGACGTTCAAGATCTCCGGGCAACGCCGGATGGCCCGCGACCACCTCAACGGCATGATCGTCATCGCCGTGGCGCTGGTCATTACCGGCGGCGGCCTGGGCGTGCTGCATTGGCTGCACCCGGACGCCACCGTGTCCGATGAGCTGTGGACCACCACGCTGTCAGGCTTCGTGGCCACCGCCGTGCGGTTCACGATGCTGCGGCACTGGATCTTCCGCCGCGCCCGCCACATCTAGCGGCCGAGGGTCCTGACGCTCCCGACGGCGGTGCCCACGGCTGCCGCCGCCTGCTCCAGTTCGTCCGCGGTCACGGCTGAGGTGAAGCTGAACCGCACAGCTGTCTGCGCCACTTCGGCGTCGTAGCCCAGCGCGGTCAGCACCGGCGACGGCGCATCCGAGCCGGCGGCACAGGCCGAACCGCTCGAGCACACCACACCCTGCCGCTCCAGCTCCAACAGCACGGATTCGCCGCTGGTGCCGGGGAAACAGAATGACGCCACGGACGGCAGCCGTTCCGTCCGGTGCCCGGTGAGCAGGGCGCCGGGAACGGTGTCCAGGATGGTGGCGATGAAGCGTTCGCGGAGCCCTGCCACGCGGGCGGCAAACTCCGGCCGTTCGGCGTGGGCGAGCGTCAGGGCCGTGGCCAGCGCCACGGCACCGGCAACGTTTTCGGTCCCGGACCGGCGGCCGCGTTCCTGGCCGCCGCCATGCACCAGGGGCTCCACGCGGGTCCGGCCGCGGACGTACAGCACACCGCACCCCTTGGGCGCGCCGAGCTTGTGGCCGGAAATGCTCAGGGCGTCCACGCCCAGCGCTTTAGCGTCCAGGGGCAGCCAGCCGGCGGCCTGGACGGCGTCGGTGTGGAACGGGATGCCCCGCCCGGTGGCGACGGCGGCGAGTTCGGCGACCGGCTGAATAGTGCCCACTTCATTGTTCGCGTACATCACGCTGACCAGGGCGGTTTCCGGCCGGAGCACGGCGGCGAGCGCCTCCGGCGTCACCCGGCCTGTTCCGTCCACCGGAACCACATCGACGGCGAACCCGTGGAACCGCTCCAGGTACCGCGCGGACTCCTCCACGGCGGGGTGCTCGACGGCGCTGATCACCACGCGGTTGAGGGCCGGGTCCGCTGCCTGCCGGGCCAGGGCAATGCCCTTGACCGCAAGATTGTCCGCCTCGGTGCCTCCCGAGGTGAAGGTGACCTCGCCCGGACGGCAACCAAGCACCTTGGCCACGGCCGCGCGGGCGCCTGCGAGCGCGGACGCCGCGGCCTCGCCCAGGGTGTGGTGGCTGGAGGGGTTGCCGAACTCGCCGCTCAGGTAGGGCCACATGGCCTCGAGGACCTCGCGGCGGACGGGTGTGGTGGCGGCGGCATCGAGGAAGATCATGGGCGTTTCAGCCGACGCTCAGTTCGACGTCCAGGCCCAGGTCCAGGGCAGCCACGCTGTGGGTGAGACCACCGATGGAGATGACGTCCACGCCGGCCGCGGCGATGTCCGCGACGGTGTCCAGGTTGACGTTGCCGCTGGCTTCCACCACAGCGCGCCCGTCCACCTGCTTGACGCCGGAGCGGAGCTCATCGAGGGTGAAGTTGTCCAGCATGATGGTGTCCACACCGGCGGCCAGGACAGGTTCGATCTGCTCGGCGCTGTCCACCTCCACTTCGAAGTGCGTGGTGTGCCCCAGCTGGGCCTTTGCCGCCGCGAGCAGGGCGGTGAGTTTGGCGGGGTCTCCCCCGGTCATCACGGCCAGGTGGTTGTCCTTGGCCAGCACGGCGTCGGACAGGCTGTAGCGGTGGTTGGCTCCCCCGCCGCAGCGGACGGCGTAGCGCTCCAGCACGCGCAGGCCGGGCGTGGTCTTGCGGGTGTCCGTGATGCGTGCTTGAGTGCCTTCAACGAGCCGGACGAATTCCGCGGTCTTGGTCGCGATGGCACTCATCCGCTGCACAAGGTTCAGCCCGACCCGTTCGGCGAGCAGCACCGAGCGCGCGTTGCCGGTGACGCGGGCGAGGTGCGTGCCGGCGTCGAACGCTGCCCCTTCGGCGAGCAGCAGCTCCACGTCGGTGTCCGGGTCCACGAGCTTCATGGCGTCGCGGAACACCGTTCCACCGCTGAAGACGCCGGGCACGCGCGCGTTCAGCACCGCGGTGGCGCGGGCGTCGGCCGGGATCAGCAGCTGCGAGGTGATGTCACCGTTGGGCGCGTCCTCGGCAAAAGCCCGCTCCAGGATGTCCCGGACGGGTGCTGCGGGGAGGGTCAGGCTAGTCATTTACGAGGCTCGCTTTCCGGCTCAAGGTGTAACGCTTATCAAAATGTTCGACAGCGGCATCCGCGGGCACGCTGTCGCTGCGGTAATGCGCCCCCAAGGATGCCCGCCGCTCCCGCGCGGAGTGCACCAGCAGCTGCCCAGCCAACAAAAGATTGGCATCCTCATGCTCCCGCGGATCAAGGGAATCAGGAACATTAACCGGATCGTCAGCAGACGCCCAGGCCCCAAGCAAGCCAGAAGCCTCCCTAAGCAACCCGCCATCACGAAGCACCCCAGCGTTGGCAGTCATCAAGCGCCGAAGAGCCACCCGAGAAAACGGCCCGGCCTCAACAAACGACGTCTCAACAGGCCCAGGCGACGGAACCGTTTCAAACTGCCAGGCGACGTTGGCGGGCTGTTCAGAACTCCCACGCGAACCGAGCGATCCATCGTCGCCTGACGGTGCTCCGGAAGCGTGCGTCAAGGGGAGGCCGCCAGCGGCCGAGACAGCACGCGGAGGAGTAGCGTCGGGCGACACCCGACCCGGGCCGTCGCTCAAGAATGCGGAGACAGCCCGCCGCCCAAAGACAAGCCCTTCGAGGAGAGAGTTGCTGGCAAGCCGGTTAGCCCCTTGGACACCGGTGCAAGCAACCTCTCCAGCGGCGAGCAACCCAGGCACAGAGGTCCGCCCGTAAAGGTCGGTAAGAACGCCGCCCATCCAGTAGTGCGCGGCGGGCGCCACCGGGACGAGTTCCCGGGTCCAGTCGACGCCGGCTTGGCGGGTTCGGGCGCTGATGGTGGGGAAGCGCTTTTCGAGGTAGCCCTTACCGTGCCTGGCCTCCACCACCATGGCGTCAAGGAACACGTGGCCGTTGGGATCCCCGAGGGTGGCCAGGTGCAGGGCGATGCTGCGGGAGACGACGTCGCGCGGGGCAAGCTCTGCATCGGGGTGGTACGCGGGCATAAACCGTTCGCCGTGGCCGTCCAGCAGGATGGCGCCTTCACCGCGAACGGCTTCGGAAATCAGGAGCGGTTCAGTACCGTTGCCGGCTGCCTCAAGGGCATCGGCCGGCAGCACCATGGAGGTGGGGTGGAACTGGAAGAACTCCAGGTCCGCCACCGCGGCACCGGCCCGCCAGGCGAGCGCCAACCCGTCGGCAGTTGCCACGGCAGGGTTGGTGGTCTGGGCGAACAGCTGGCCTGCTCCCCCGGTGGCCAGGAGCACGGCATCACCGTGAACGCCGAGTTCCCGTCCGTCGTGGAGGAAATTCACGCCAGCCACGCGGCCTTCGCTCTGCAACAGGGACGTGACCTGGGCGTGCCCGATGACCTGGATCCGGCCAGCGGCCTGCGCATCCAGAACGGTCCTGATGAGCGCCCGGGCGACGCCGGCACCGGTTGCGTCGCCGCCGGCGTGCAGGATCCGCGGCGCGGAATGGGCGGCTTCGAGCCCCAGCGAGGGGTCGCCGTCGTCGTCCATATCGAAACGCACGCCGAACCGTTCCAAGCCGGCGATATCCTGGCGGGCCTCCGTGCAGAGCACGCGGACGGCGTCCTCGTCGCAGTGCCCGGCCCCGGCCTTCAGCGTGTCTGCGATGTGCGCGGCCACGGTGTCTCCGGGCGCGGGCTCGTCGAGGACGGCGGAGATGCCGCCTTGGGCGTAATACGTGTTGCTGTCCGCGAGCGCGCCCTTGCTCAGCAGCACCACTTCGGCGCCGGCATCGGCGGCAAGCAACGCGGAGTACAGTCCTGCGATGCCGCTCCCGACGACGATCAGCCGCCGGGGTGCCGGACCACCGGCTGGGCACTCTGCGCTCATGTGGGGCTCGTTTCGGTTTCCAGGGTTACGGCGGGCGGGATTGCAGCTGCGGGCTACAGCGGACGCGCGGCGAGCATACGCTCAAGCGCGGTTTTGGCGTTGTCCTGGACGGAAGCGTCCACGCTGATGCGGTTGACGATGCGGCCTTCGACGAGTTCCTCCAGGACCCAGGCGAGGTAGCCGGGGTGGATACGGTACATCGTGGAGCAGGGGCAGATCACCGGGTCCAGGCAGAAGATGGTGTGCTGCGGGTACTCGGCGGCGAGCCGGTTCACCATGTTGACTTCCGTGCCGATCGCGAAGGTGGTCGGTTCGGTGGCGGCGGCGATGGCCTTCTTGATGAAGTCGGTTGAGCCGGCGGAATCGGCGGCGTCCACCACCTCCATGGGGCACTCGGGATGCACAATCACGTTGGCGCCGGGGAACTCGGCACGGGCCTTTTCGATCTGGCCGACGTTGAAGCGCTTGTGGACCGAGCAGAAGCCGTGCCAGAGGATCACGCGGGAATCGAGCAGGGCCTGTTCGTCGTTGCCGCCCAGTTCCTTGCGCGGGTTCCACATGGGCATCTGCTCCAGCGGCACACCCATGGCCTTGGCGGTGTTGCGGCCCAGGTGCTGGTCGGGGAAGAACAGGACCCGCTGGCCCCGTTCGAAGGCCCATTCCAGGACCACCTTGGCGTTGGAGGAGGTGCAGACAATGCCGCCGTTGCGGCCGCAGAAAGCCTTCAGGGCGGCGGAGGAATTCATGTAGGTGACCGGAATGACCGGAACCCGACCCTCGGCGTCGGCCTCGGTGCCGAAGATTTCTTCGAGCTGTTCCCAGCACTCCTCCACGGAGTCGATGTCCGCCATGTCCGCCATGGAGCAGCCCGCGGCGAGGTTGGGCAGGATGACGGCCTGTTCCGGGGTGGAGAGGATGTCCGCGGTTTCGGCCATGAAGTGCACGCCGCAGAAAATGATGGCCTCAGCGTCTGGACGGGTAAGGGCGGCGTTGGCCAGCTGGAAGGAGTCGCCCACAAAATCGGCATACTGGATGACTTCGTCGCGCTGGTAGAAGTGGCCCAGGATCACTGCCCGGTCGCCGAGCGTGGCCTTGGCGGCCCGGATGCGAACATCGAGCTCTGCGTCGCTGGCGAGCTTGTATTCTTCCGGCAGCTGGCCCTGGCGCGGCGTTGCGGCCGGGGCGACGTCCGCGCTGGAGGCGCCGGGTCCGTAGGCAGGGGCACCCGCGAGCGCCTCGGCAAGGTCGTATTCCCACGGTCCCTTGGCGAGCGCCGGGCTGCAGGTGGCAGCTGTTTTGCCTGCAGCCGCGTTCCGGGACGCGCTTTCGGCTTGTTCGCGCGTGATCAGCTGGATGGCTGTGTTGACGCTGCTCATGGTGTGCTCCTGTTATCGGGGTCAAGGCCGGGGCGGCCGGTGAAACGGTAAAGACGCGGCGGACGGTGTTTGCCGCCCTGGAGGTATTCGCCGGTCTCTTCGATCTCCGGCGTGGATTTGAGCTGGCGGCGGAAGTTGGCCGGATCCAGCCGGGTGTCCAGGACGGCTTCATAGACTTCCCGGACCTGGGCGAGGGTGAAGTACTCCCCCAGGAAGTGGTAGGCCACCGAGCCGTAGGCCAGCTTGTTCCGCAGGCGCCGGAGCGCGTACTCAACAATGGCGTTGTGGTCGAAGGCCAGGTCCCCCACTTTGTCTGCCCGGAACCACTTAACGTTCTCCGATTCGTCGGCGAGGGCGGCCTCCGTGGGCTGGACCAGCGCCCAGTAGACGATCGACACCACGCGTTGGGTGGGCGAGCGGTGCAGCCCGCCAAACGCGTAGAGCTGTTCCAGGTAGCTCGGCGTGAGCCCTGTGGTTTCCCGGAGGTTCCGGGAGGCGCCATCCTGCAGGGACTCAACATGAGTCAGCGGTCCGCCGGGAAGGGCCCAAAGATCCCTGTACGGCTCACGTATCCTGCGGACCAGGGGAAGCCAGAGCGTGGGCCGGCCCGAGGATTCGCTGGGCCGCAGGGCGAAGATGACGGTGGAGATGGCGAGCGAGGGTGCAGCGGTGGCCCTTTCGGAGACGTTCGCTGAGCTGCTGTACACGGTTGCTCACCCGCTCTCTGCTGCTTCGTTGCCATCGCTTAGTTATAGTCAGATTGACTAGAACTGATTCTACGGCCACATTCCTCTGTTTCAAAATGTTTCGCCGCCCCTCGACGCCGGACGAAGTCTCCCTCGCCGGGTTCGCGTAGACGCTACTCCGGCTGGACGGCGGCTGCGGCTTCGAGCAGGTTCAGTGTCCTGCCCTGGAAGTGGGTGTTGAGGACAATCACGGAGGACGCGCGGAGCACGGTCTTGGTGGCGATCATTGCATCCAGAACGCGCTGCAGGTCCGGATTGGACCGCGCGGCGATCCTCGCCATGAGATCCGAACTGCCGGAAACCGTGTGGACCTCGATCAGTTCCGGGATCGCAGCGAGTGCCGAGGCCACGGCGTCGTGGCCCAGGTCCTGGTTGATGGTGAGCGAACAGAACGCCACCACCGGGAAACCGAACTTGGCCGGATCAGGCCGGGGCACCCACGAACTGATGACGCCGGCCTCCGTCATCCTGTCCAGCCTCGACTGGATGGTGGCGCGGGCAACTCCCAGGACCCTCGAAGCCTCCAGCACCGAGCCCCGGGGAGTGTCGGTGAAGAATCGGACAATTTTGGCATCCAGTGCATCAACGTTCATACAATCTCCTTCACACGCTGCCATGCAGTAGGCAGATTGCTAGCCAATAGTCATCCGAGTGATTCAAAGTGCCACCATCGTTGCACAACCGTTCCCCGCGGGCCAGCGACTTAGGCGGTAAATTCAAGTGGTCCCCGCGGGGGCACCACCCCCAACCCCAAGAAGGTTCACAGGCATGACATCGAAGTCCACGGCAGTGCGGCCGGAATCCCACCTCGGCCACACCATGAAACCCCGGCAGCTCACCATGATGGGACTGGGCAGTGCCATCGGCGCCGGCCTGTTCCTGGGTTCAGGGGCCGGCATCCAGGCCGCGGGGCCAGCCGTGCTGATCTCGTATCTGGTCGCCGGGACGCTCATCATCCTGGTGATGTGGGCGCTGGGCGAGATGGCCGCTGCGAATCCAACGAGCGGCGCGTTCTCCGTCTACGCCGAACGGGCGCTCGGAAAAACCGCCGGCGCTACGGTGGGCTGGCTGTGGTGGCTCCAGCTGGTGGTGGTCATCGCCGCGGAAGCCCTGGGCGCAGCGGGACTGCTGTTTTCCGTCTGGCCGGTTATCCCCGTCTGGGCCCTGGCCCTGATCTTTATGGTCGTATTTACAGCCATCAACCTGACGGGCGTCAAGAACTTCGGCGAATTCGAATTCTGGTTCGCCATCCTGAAAGTTGCCGCCATTGTGGCGTTCCTGGCCGTGGGGGCCGCCCTGCTGCTGGGCCTCCTGCCCGAAGTGGCTTCGCCCGGATTTGCTAACATCACCACCGATTTTGCCCCCGCCGGGCTTGGCGGAATCGCCACGGCATTGTTCGTGGTGATCTTTGCCTTCGGCGGAACCGAGATCGTGGCCGTGGCCGCCGCGGAAACGGAGGATCCGGAGCACAGTGTAGGCAAGGCGGTCCGCACGGTGCTGTGGCGCATCCTGGTCTTCTACATCGGGTCGGTCTTTGTCATCGCGGCCGTTCTGCCGGTCAACTCCGAAGGACTCGCCTCGCCTTTTGCCGGTGTGCTCGACGCGGCCCGGATCCCGGGCGCCGGCACGGCGATCACCCTGGTTGCCGTCGTCGCGCTCCTCTCCGCACTGAACGCCAACCTCTACGGCGCGTCCCGCATGGTGTACTCGCTCGCCGAACGCGGCGAGGCTCCCCGGTTCCTGGCCAGGCTCAGCCGCGCCAGCGTGCCCATGGTGGCGGTAGGCGTGTCCGTGGCGTTCGGCTTTTTCGCCACGGTCCTGGAGCTGCTGTTCCCGGACCGGATCCTGCCGGCCCTGTTCCAGCTGGTCGGATCCACGTGCCTGGTGGTCTGGGGCACGGCCCTCGTCTCCCAGCTGATCCTCCGGCGCCGCGCGGACCGGACCGGTACTGTCCTTCCGCTGCGGATGAAGGGATTCCCGGGCCTCACAATATTCGGTCTGGCCCTCCTTGGCTTGATCTTCGCCGTCGGCTTCAGCGCGGAAAGCAGCCGCGGACAGCTGCTGAGCACGTTCGTTCTGGTTGCCTGCCTCGCGGCGGCCTGCTGGCTCGGCGCCCGGCTCACCACCCGCGATCGCCAGCCCAAGTAAGTAGCAGTAGATGTCGTCATGAGCCCCCTCATAACGACATCTACTGCTACCCAGTTGGGTGGGGGGCAGAAAGAGCGACGGCGAATCGCACTGTACAAATTGTGAAGCTGCCAGCCGGAACACGGCGCAGTTTTTGGCAGTCTGGCTAGCGCCTGCTGTGCTGATTGCCCAGGCCTCCGCCGGTGACTAGGGTCACAGTCATGGACACACTTCCCCACCTGCGTCCGGCACCGCAACGCCGCCGCTGACACCCGGCCAGCTCCGCGAACTGTATTCCCTCATGGTGGCCGTCCGGAACCTGGACACCTCCGCCGTCGCCTGGCAACGGCAGGGCATCATCCCCGGCTATGCCCCCGAACTGGGCCAGGAAGCAGCCCAGGTGGGCAGCGGCTACGCCGTCGACCTGTCCCGCGATTTTGTCTTTCCCACGTACCGCGAGATGGCCGTGGCCCGCGCCATGGGCGTGGACATGGTGGCCTACATGGCCACCCATAAAGCCACGTGGCACGGTGGCCTCTACGATCCCCTGGAATCCCGGCTCGCCCCGATCCAGGCGGTGGTGGCCGGCTCCGTGCTGCACGCCGTCGGCTGGGCCCACGGCCAAACCCTCGCTGCTGCCCCCGGCGACGAAACCGGCGCGGCCCTGAGCTACTTCGGCGACGGCGCCTCATCCCAGGGCGACGTCCACGAGGCCCTGAACTTCGCGGCCATCATGAAGGCGCCGGTGGTGTTCTTCGTCCAGAACAACGGCTGGGCCATCTCCGTGTCCACCGACCGCCAGGTGGCCGGCGGCTCCGTGGCTGCACGCGCCGCGGGCTACGGCATCCCCGCCGTCAAGGTTGACGGCAACGATGTGGTGGCCGTTGTGGAGGCCACCCGGCGAGCGCTGGCACACTGCCGGACCGGGAACGGTCCCGTCCTCGTCGAGGCCATGACCTACCGCCGCGGCCCGCATTCCACCTCCGATGACCCCGGCCGCTACCGCACCCTGGCGGAAGAGCACAACGACAGCGGCCAGGATCCGCTGGAACGCTTCCGTCAGGTCCTGCTCGCCGACTGCGTCGCTGACGAGGAGTTCTTCGCCGCCGCCCTCGCCGCGGCCAAGGCTGAAGAGGAACAGATCCGGGAGGGCCTCCAGGCACTGGCGCCGCGCCCCGGCAGTGAAATGTTCAGCCTGGTGTTCCAGGAAACCACGCCCGCCCTGCAGGCCCAGGCTGCCAACTGGCGGAAGGAGTCCGAGCATGTCTAACTCGGTCATTGGATTTCGGCAGGCTCAATCACCGGAAGGACAGGCTCAATCACCGTCGGCAGTGATGTCCATGCAGCAGGCCCTGAACCGGGCCCTCGATGAGGTCCTCGCGGAAAACGCCAAGGCCGTCATCTTCGGCGAGGACTGCGGCCGGCTCGGCGGAGTCTTCAGGATCACGGACGGCCTGCAGGCAAAGTACGGCGAAGCCCGGGTGTTCGATACACCGCTGGCGGAGTCCGGCATCCTGGGCATGTCCGTGGGCCTGGCCATGGCCGGTTTCCACCCGATCCCCGAGGTGCAGTTCGACGGCTTCGCCTACCCGGCCATCAACCAGATCGTCTGCCAGATCGCCAGGATGAACTACCGCAGCCGCGGCACCCTGCCGATGCCCATCACCCTGCGCGTTCCCAGCTTCGGCGGCATCCGCGCCCCCGAACACCACGGCGAATCGCTCGAGGCGCTCTTCGCCCACGTACCGGGCCTGAAGGTGGTGTCGCCGTCGAACCCGCACGAGGCCTACCACCTCCTCAGGTACGCAGCTTCCCGCCCGGACCCGGTGATCTTTATGGAACCGAAGTCGCGTTACTGGCAAAAGGGTGAGGTGAACGTCGCCAACGCCGATGCCGCCGGCGGCTCCCCCACCGGCGCCAAGGTCATGCGCGAAGGCCGCCACCTCACGCTCGTGGCCTGGGGTGCCATGGTGGCGCGTTGCATGCAGGTGGCCGATCTGGCCGCCGAGGACAGTGTGGACATCGAGGTCCTGGACCTGCGCTGGCTCAAGCCCATCGATACCCACGCATTGGTGACGTCCGTGGCGAAGACGCGGCGCGCCGTCGTCGTCCATGAAGCCCCACTGACCTCCGGCCTCGGTGCGGAAGTTGCACAGCTCATTACCCAGGGCTGCTTCAACACGCTGAAAGCGCCGGTGGAACGTGTGACAGGCTTCGACGTCCCGTACCCCTCCGGTGACCTCGAGGACGAATACATCCCCAACGTTGACCGGATCCTTAGCGGGATCCAGCGAGTATTGGAGTACCCCCGTGGCTGAAATTTCCTTCCCGCTCCCGGACCTCGGTGAGGGCCTGATCGAGGCGACCGTCCTTGAGTGGCTGGTTTCGCCCGGCGACCAAGTGGAGCGGAACCAGCCGCTGGCGGAAGTGGAAACCAGCAAATCCGCTGTTGAACTGCCCAGTCCGCAGGCAGGTAAAGTGGTGCGTACCTTCGGTGGGGCAGGCGACAGGATCAATGTCGGCGAACCCCTGATCGTGTTCGAGGTGCCGGACAACACTGCCGGAATCGTGGGTACGGTCCCGAAGGATGAGGCACCGACGCGCCGGGTCCGCCTGAGCGCCGTACTTGATGAGGACTGACACCATGAGCGGCAGGCACACCGGCGAGATGCATTCCCACACCGTTGAGGGCACCGACCCCCAACTGTTTGTGGAGGTGCACGACCCCCAGGACGACGCCGGGCTGCGCCCTGTGCTGCTGCTGCACGGCTTCTCTTCTTCCAGCAAACTCAACTGGCATGACACCGGCTGGGTGGCCGCGCTGCTGGAGGCCGGCCGCCGCGTCATCACCGTGGACCTGCCCGGACACGGCCGCAGCGGCGCCCCCGAGGACATGGATTCCTACTCCCCCAGCCGGATCCGCGCGGACCTGCTGCAGATAGCGTTCGACGCCGGCGTGCGGCCATTGCACAACGGTGACCCTTCCAGCGGGGTGGACCTTGTGGGCTATTCCTTGGGCGCCCGGCTCGCCTGGGAATTCGGCGCCACCCAGCCTGAGATCGTCCACCGCCTGGTCCTGGGCGGACCGAACATCGCCGATCCGCTGGCGGCCTTTGACCTCATCGCCGCCCAGAACTACCTCGCCGACGGAACCCCCATCGCGGACCCGTCCACGGCCGGCCTGCTCAAGATGGCCATGCTCCTGCCGAGCAACAACATCTTCGCGCTGCTGTCCCTGGTGGATGCCATCAAAGCCGAACCGTTCGATCCGGCCGAAGCCGTCCCCCACATGCCCATGCTCCTTGTGGCCGGCGACCAGGATGAACGTGCGGCCACCATGCCCCAGCTTGCCGAACTCGGAATCCGGGCAGGGTCCATGGCCGAACAGCTGACATTACCCGGGCGGAACCACACCAACGCCATCACCAGCAGAGCTTTCAAACAAGGCGCCATCGCTTTCCTGGGAGTCTGAGCACTGCGCGGCTGACCCCTGACCGCCTGATTCCTGACAGGGATTTCATAGCTCCCGCATAGGTTCCGCTGCTTGGATCGTCAGATGCACGATCCTTTCCAGCCACGCGCCCGCCGGGTCGCCGCCCTGCTCCGCCGCTCCGTCCTGGTGGCTGCCGCCGGGTTCCTCGCTGTGGCCCTGCTCGTCGCCCTCTACATGCTGGCGCCCGCCCGGCCCCGGCAGGCTACGGCGTCGCGCACATCAAGAGGCATCGACACTTTTGCAAGCTCCGCCCCGATTGACGCGGGCCTGGACGCAGCCATCGGTGCCATCATCGACGACAACAGCCAGTACCAGGTGGGTGTTGCGCTGATGGCCACCGCCGGCGGGGACCTGCACCAGTACGGCGTGGAGGAACCGTTCGAGGCAGCGAGCACGGCCAAGATCCTGACCGCTGCGGCCTATTACCACCTGGTGGAGCAGGGGTCAGCGTCCCTCGATGATCCGCTGGGCGCGTTCACCTCGGGATTCCAGATCCAAACGATGGTCCAGGACAGCAACAACGATGCGTGGAGCCTGCTGATGGACGCAGTGGGCCTTTCCGAACTCTCGGAGTACGCCGCCTCCCTCGACGTCACCTATGACCCCGAGGTGAACACGCTCTCGACAGCCGATATGGCCCATATCCTCGCGGAGCTGTTCGAGGGCCGGCTCCTGGACCAGGATCATACGGAGCAGCTGCTGTCCTACATGCAGGACACCAACTACGAAAACCTCATTCCGGCAGCAGTTCCGGACGGCGTCACCGTCTTCCACAAGTACGGGCTGCTCGATGACGAACTCCACGACGCCGCCATCCTCTCCATGTCCTCCGGCAGCTACGTGCTGGTGGTTTTCACGAAGGGTGCCGGCCTCAGCGACGTCCCTGAGCGGACGGTCCTGATCCAGGACATCACCAAGGCCGTTACCGCCGCCCTTTCCTGACTCGGCAGCGCACGGGAGTCAGGATCCCCCCGCTCCCCAGGGCGGCAGAAGGTAGGCTGGAAGCGGGGCGGAGAGAGCCGGAGAGGGAACAATGAGCACGCGTTTTGAAGACCGCACCGAGGCCGGCGAACGGCTGGCGGCAGTGCTCACCCAGTTCCGGGAACGCCCCGATACCATCGTCCTGGGGCTGGCCCGCGGCGGTATCCCCGTCGCCGCCGCAGCTGCGAAGGCCCTGTACCTGCCGCTCGGCGCCGTTCTGGTCCGGAAACTCGGCATCCCCGGCCACGACGAAACAGCGTTCGGCGCGCTGGCCTGGTCCGGAGGCCGGATAGTGCGCCTGCTCAACCGTCCCCTGATCACCCGCATTCTGGATCACGGCGTCCGCCAGCAATGGCTGGACGAAGTGGAGAAACGCGAGCGGGCCGAGCTGCTCCGCCGGGCCGGGACTTACCCTGGGATCAGCAACAACCTCACCGGCAAGACTGTCCTACTGCTCGACGACGGCCTGGCCACCGGAGCCACCATGCGCGCCGCCGTCGAGGCTGCCCGTTCCGGTGGCGCGGCACGCGTCGTCGCCGCAGCACCGGTGGGTTCGGTGGAGGCCTACGCGGCAGTGTCCAGGGTGTGCGATGCCGTGCTGTGCCTGCATCTGCCGGGCAAGTTCCGCGCCGTGGGCAGCTTCTACCGGCACTTCGAACAATTGACCGATGAGGACGCCATCAGCCTGCTGAACCAGTAGGCCCCACTCAAACACTGGGCCGCACGGCAAAAACGGCGGGTCCAGGCCAGATGGCCGGAACCCGCCGTTTTTGCCGTGCGGACAACTTTAGTGGTGGTTGCTGACGCCGAGCGGGTTGCCCTTCGTCTCCTTGGCAAGCAGGACCCCTACAGCGGAAATCACGCACAGGATCATGATGTAGATGCCGATGGATCCGGTCCACTTGGTGCTCTGCAGCAGCGCCTCCGCGATGGTGGCGGCGAAGGCGCCGCCGAGGATGGCGCCGAACGCGTACCCGATGGAAATCCCCGAGTAACGGACGTTCGCCGGGAACATCTCGGCGTACATCGCGGACATCGGGCCGTAGGACAGTCCCAGCCCAATGGTCAGGACGAACAGCGCAACGCCGTAGAGCATGATGTCCCTGGTATCGATCAGGGCGAACATCGGGATCATCCAAACGAAGATGATCGCATAACCGATCAGGAACGTCTTGACGCGGCCGATCCGGTCTGAGAGCCAGCCGCCTGCAAGCGTGAAGATCAGCCAGCCGAAGGAAGCCAGTGTGGTGGCCAGCAGAATCTGCGGGGTGGGCATCTTCAGGGACTTGGTGGCGTAGGAGATGAAGAAGGCTATCAGGAGGTATCCGGCGGCGTTGTTGCCGATGAAGATCATCGTCGAGTAGAGGACTGCCTTTTTGTGGTTCCGGATGAGCTCGCCGAGCGGCGCTTTGCTTTCTTCCTTACGGGTGGCCATCTCCTGGAAGACGGGGCTCTCGGCCACAGCCCGCCGGATCAGGTATCCCACCACAATAAGCACGATGGACAGCAGGAACGGCACCCGCCAGCCCCACGCCGCGAAGTCTTCCTTTGACATATTCGAGTTGAGAACGAAGAGCAGGCCGGTAGCCAGGATCATGCCGACCGGGACACCGATCTGCGGGTACGCACCGAACACACCGCGCCGGCTCTTGGGGGCGTGTTCCACGGCCATCAGGGCAGCGCCGCCCCATTCGCCGCCGGCGGAGAAGCCTTGGGCGATGCGGAGGATGATCAGCAGCATGGGGGCCCAGACGCCGATCTGCGCATAGGTCGGCAGCATGCCGATCAGTGAAGTGGCTGCGCCCATCATCAGGAGGGTGAAGACCAGCATGGCCTTGCGTCCGAGCCTGTCGCCAAGATGGCCGGCAACCACCGCACCCAGCGGGCGGAACAGGAAGCTGATGCCGATGAGGGCGAAGGACAGGATCTGGGCCAGGCCCGGGTTGGATTCGTTCAGCGGAGCCAGGAACAGCGGGGACAGCAGCGTGCCCGTCAGTTGCGCGAAGATGAAAAAGTCGTACCACTCGATGGTGGTGCCGACCAGCGTTGCTGCGAGGACCTTGCGTTCCTCGTGCTTGCTGCTCGGGCCCGCCTCGGAATCGACGCGTGAAGTTTCGGTCATTGGAACTCCGTGGCTTGGGGGCAGCTTGATTAAGGATTGAGGCTGCCGAGGTGGATTCGGGCCGTCCGATTTACTGATCGAACGGTCAGTAAGTACGAGGGTACGCGAAGACGTGACGAAACGCACTACCTTGTAGATTGTTCGTGCGGATCAATTCCATAGTTGAACTGTCTTTTCGAAATCACAACACAGCTTTCGAAATCCCAACACAGTCCGGGTGGGGGAAGCACCGCCACGGCACACGGGCAGCGCCCGTGCTCCCGCCTAGGATGGAATCCATGACCCCCACCGCAGTCCCCGCCGGAGCCGCCCAGGCTTCGCCGTCCCAGACCCTGTCGCGCGGAATCCGGGCACTGGAAATCCTGGCGGCGGCTCAGGCGCCGTTGACCATTGCGGAACTTGCCGAGGCCATGGGGGTTCACCGTTCCGTGGCCTACCGGATCCTGCGGACCCTGGAAGACCACTCCCTACTGGTGCGCGATGACGCGGGCAAAGTCCAGCCAGGACCCGGGCTCGCCGTCCTGGCGCGGGGCGTTGCCCGCAACCTGCAGACGGCGGCGCTGCCGGAACTGACCCAACTCGCGAATGCCCTGACCATGAGCGCCTTTGTGGCCGTGTGGGACCGCGATGACTGTGTGACCCTGGTCACTGTGGACCCTCGGCACACCGGAGCCGCGATCGTCCAGCACCCCGGTTCCAGGCATCCCATCAGCGCCGGTGCGCCTGGAATTGCGATCCAGTCAGCGTATTCAGAAGCGGATTGGCATGCGGCTGCCCCCGGGACCCCCTACCGGCCTGAGGCCGGAACCGCGAGGCGCGTAGGCTATGCCGCCAGCCATGACGAAGTCATCGCCGGCGTCTCCTCCGTGGCAGTTCCGGTCAGGGTCCCTGGGGGCCGGCCGGCCGCGCTGGCCGTTGTATACATCAGGGCAGCCCAGAATCCGGATGAAATCGCCGCCGCGCTGATGGCGGGCGCCGGGCGCATTGAGGCCCAGCTGGGCTGACCACCGTACATGCGGCCGTGGCCCGGCGTCGGTTAGTGGCGTTTGCGGAGAATGGCTGCCGCGGCAGCACCAAGCACCAGCAGGCCGCCTGCAGCAACCACAGGCACAATGAATGCGGTGTGGTAGCCGTAGGCCTGCGCGAGCTGGCCTCCAACGGCGGCCCCCAGCGCGGTGCCCGCCACGATCCCGCTGGCCAGTGCCGTCATCACGGTCCCCAGCCGTTCTACCGGCGCCACCAGGCCTCCAATCGCGAAGACTGTCACCATCACGGGACCCACCGGCAATCCCAGGACCAGAAGCACTGCGACCATGCCGCCCAACGATCCCGGCACCAGAAGCAGCAACGCGAGCACTGTCATCAGCGCCGCGCTGACCAGCCACCGGGCGGCCGGGGTGAAGCGCTGGGGCCAGTACGCCACGGACAGGGCTGCGGCGGCAGAACTCAATCCCATGACCGCATACAGCAGTCCGGCGATTTCGGAGGTGGCGAAACTCGCGGAGAAGGAGCTCAAAGCCGTCTGGGCGGACCCGAAGAAGGTGCCCATGGCCACCATCGCCAGGACGGGCAGTACGACGACGGCGGGAATCCTGGCTGCCTTGCGCGAGGCTGCGGAGCCCCGGTTCAGGGGAACCGCCTTGTGGGTGGAGTGCATCGCAAAGGCGGGCACCAGTGTGATGGTCATGGCCGCAGCCAGGGCCAACGGCAGCCAAGGTGCCACCAGGCTGGCCAGGATTCCCACCAGGGCCGGCCCCAGGACGAACGTCAGCTCATCGGCGGTGCCCTCGTAGGACAGGGCCGTGTCCAGATCCCTGCCGGCCTTCGCTCCGTTGCCCCCCGAGGTGAGCGCCATCCAGCGCACCCTGGCCAGCGGCCCTACCTGCGGGCAGCTGGCACCCGCGAGAAACGCGGCGGCGATCACGGCCACGGGAAAGGATCCGGCTTCGGGCGCAGCCCAGGCCGTGCCGATCAGTGCCAGGACCGCCATCGTGTTGAGCACCGCCGCAACCAGGAGGACGGGCCGCTGCCCCCTGCGGTCTGCGAGGGCACCAAGGACCGGGGCGCCGAGTGCCGAGCCGATCCCCACGGCGCCTGCGGCAGTGCCACCCAGCGCGTAGGAGCCGGTCACGGATGTGACCAGGGTCAGGGCACCGACGGTGAGCATGGCCAGCGGCAGCCGGGCGAACAGGCCCAGGGGGATAAAGCTGCGGCCGGCGAGGTGCAGGAGCCTGGCGAACCGCCCCGTGGGCGGAGCCAGCGCAGCGGAGGCCGGCGCAGGGTCAGGCGTGAGAGGCGCTTCCAGGGAAGCGGGCAGGGAGGACGTTGTGGAAGAGTTCAAGGTTCCGGGCTCGTTCAGTAATGCGCATCGTCCCTCCTCCCGATGCGCGCGACCCGGTAACTGTCCAATTATATAGGCCGGTCAGGCACAGTCCAGCCCGACATGGCCGCAGTCACACCAGGGCCTCGGCGGCGTCGGAAATGCGGAGCGTGGAACCGTTCCGGCCCTTGAGGACCTGGAGTTGGGTTCCGATGCGCTGTTTCATCTCCCCCACATGGCTGACGAGACCCACAACGCGCCCGCCGTCGCGAAGGCCTTCGAGGGCATCCATGACCTGTTCCAGGGATTGTTCGTCCAGGCTGCCGAAGCCCTCGTCCACAAAAAGCGTCTCGATCTGGATGCCACCGGATTCCTGCTGCACAACGTCTGCCAACCCGAGGGCGAGGGACAGGGACGCCATAAAGGACTCACCGCCGGAAAGGGTGGAAGTATCCCGGCGGTGTCCGGTCCACTGGTCCACAACTTCCAGCCCCAACCCGGATTTTGCGCCGCGCGCGGCCTTGGCGTCCGAGTGCTGGAGCAGGTAGCGGCCATCGCTCATGGCGACCAGCCGTTCGGAAGCAGCCAACGCCACCTGTTCGAGCCGTGCCGCGAGGACGTAGCTGTTCAGGCTCATGCGGTAGGTGTTGTCTCCACGGCCGGCGGCGGTATCAGCCAGGGCTGTCAGCAGCTGGGCGCGTTCCCTGGGAACCCGCCCGGAACCGGCCAGCTGTTGGTAGTCGTGGCGGACAGCGGCCAGCGATTCCACACAGCGCACGGCCATGCCGGCGGCAAGATCGGCGGCCCGTGCTTCCTGCCCGGCCTGCTCCGCGGCGGCCTGCAGTTGCGCGAGGAGGGCTTCGTCCACCATGGGATGGGCTGCCTTTTCAGCCAGTGCCAGCAGCAGATCCTCGGATGCGAACAGCTCGGCAATCCGCGCCTGTTCGTCCTGGCCGGCCCGGACCTCGGCCTGCAGGGCAGCAGCATCAGCATTCGAAAGCAGCTGTGCGCGAGCCACCTCCGCCGAGCTGAAGCCAGCGTCCGGCAACGCCAGTTCAAGCTGGATCCGTGCTTCCTCGGCCCTGGCCTTGGCTCTGGTGAGCAAGGCTTGGGCCTCCACGGCCTTCTCCAACGTGGCGGCGGCGTCCTGCAGCGACCGCAGCCTGTGCGTGAGGCTGCGGTGACGGCCACGCAGCGCAGAGAGTGCGCTGTCAAGGGACGCCAGCTGGTCCACCAGTCCCGACAATTCAACGGTCACCTGCGCGAGTTCGGACGCTGCGCTGTGCCTGGCGGAATCCGCTGCGGCAATTCCGGCTTCTGCAGCCTCAAGCTGCTGACGGAGGTCCGCGAGATTCTTCACCGCCAGCTGCGACTCTCCGGCGACTGTGCGGGCAGACTCGAAGCCAGTCATCGCATCCTCTTCAGGCATGTCCCCGCCCTGGCTTTCAAGGACAGCCACCAACTGGTTCGCGTCGGCCAACTCACGGGCCCGCGCTGCCAGCTTTGTCTCGGCGGCCTCATGGTCCTGCTGGGCAGCTTCCTCGGCCTGGCTGAGGCCCAGCGCGGACGCCGCAGCCTCCGCGGGAGCAGGGTGGTCCGCACTGCCGCAAACGGGGCAGGCCTCTCCCTCGGCCAGCTGGGCGGCGAGTTCGGCGGCGGCGTTGGCGAGTCTTTCCTCGCGCAGGTCCAGCCAGCGGAGTTTCTTCTCGAGCTGGATCTCCCGGGACGCCGAGTGGCGCTCCGTGGCGAGCGCCTGCGCCGCGCGTGCGGCCGCGTAGCGCCGGACGACGTCAAGAAGTTCCCCAGCCGCAGCGGCTTCCTTGGCATGGAGGGTGGCGGCTGAGGCCAGTTCCACCACGGGCTCCAGGCCTGCCGTCAGGGTTTCCTGCTCCGCGCGGAGGCCCTGCAGCGAAACGCCAAGGTCAATGTCCTTTTGTGCGAGTTCCTGCTGCTTCGTGGTGAGCGCGGCGCGCCTGGCAACCAGTGAATGAAGGCGTTCCTCATCCGGCAACCTGGCTTCCACAACGGCCAACAGGGACCGGAGGCGGCTGAGCTCACCCGCGATGTCAAGAGCCCCGGCGGCGGAGAGCCCGGCGTCGGCGTTACCCGCATCCAAGGCGCCAAGGTCCAGCTGGCCCAGTTCGGGGTCTTCATCGGCGGCCATCCGCAGCAGTGTGGTGGCGGATTCCATGGCTCCGGCCGCGTGCCGGACCTGGGTCTGGCCGTGCTGGACAGCCTGCAGCTGGCCCGTGAGCACCTCGGCACGGCGGTGTTGTTCGAGCCGGACGCCATGGAGTTCCAGGGAGGGCAGGATTGCCTCAGCGTCTGCTTTACGGGCCTCAGCGGCTGCCAGCTTGCGGTGCCGTTCCCGCCGCGCGGACTCGCTCTCCAGCCGGCCTGACGTGTGCCTACTGACGTCCGTTGCGGCCTCCGCCGCCGCAGCCAGTTCCCCTGCGCGGTGGGCCACGGTTTCCTGCAGCCATTCGATCCGGGCAGCCGATTCCTCTTGGGCAGGAGCCGCAGAATCATCAATGGCCAAGGCAGCGGCCTCGGCTTCGGCCCGACCCGCCAGCACTTCAAGCTCGCCGTTCAGCCGGGCAACATCGTTCCGCGCGGCCTGGGCCTGCGCCGACAACTCCTGTTCCAGAGCTTCGAACCGCTGGGTGCCAAAGAGCTTCTGCAGCAGTTCCAGGCGATCGGCTGCCTTGGACCGCAGAAAGGCGGCAAAATCGCCTTGCGGCAGCATCACCACGCGGGTGAACTGTTCCCGGTCCATTCCCAGCAGGGCGGTGATTTCAGCGCCGGCTTCATCATTGCGTCCGGATCTCTCCGTCCACGTTCCGCTGATGCGTTCCCGGAGGAGCGTTTTGGCCTGCTGTGTGGTGAAGCCGTTTTTTCCCCGGGCACTGGGTTTGTCCCAGGCCGGCGACCTGGTGACTTCGAAGTGGCGGCCCTGGGCGGAAAACTCGCAGGTGACCGCCGGTTCAAGCGACGGCTCGGCATGATCGCTGCGCAGGCGCTTGCCCTCCTGGCGCGCCCCCGGCACGGATCCGTACAACGCAAAGCAAACAGCGTCCAGCACGCTGGTCTTCCCTGCTCCGGTAGGTCCGTTGAGGAGAAAGAGCCCGTGGGCGCTCAACCTGTCGAAATCGATTTCCTCGGTGCCCGCAAAGGGCCCGAAGGCGGAGATGACAAGGCGGTGGATCCTCATAGCGATGCCTCCCTGAGGCGTACGTTGTCCAGCGCCGCGGCGATAGCCGACTGCTCGGCGTCGTCCGCGTCCCGCCCCCGCACGTGATCGAGGAATCCGCAGCAGAGCGAGAGATCATCCCGGGCTTCGGCGAGCCGGCTGCTGTAGCTTTTGGACGCCTTGACGGCGCCGCCCTGCGGATCAAACCCCAGGACCAGCGTGTCCGGAAAACGGGCCCGCAGCCGTTCCATGGCCTGGGCGGGCCGCTGCGCATCCGTCAGGGTGATCTGGCAGTACGCTTCTTCGGCCCAGGAGTGCTCTGCGGACTCCAGGAGTTCCGAGATTTCGCCGCGGATCACGGCCAGCTTCCGCGGGGCTTCCCACGTCAGTTCCGATACGCCGGTCACGCCGTCCGGGCCGACGTCGATCAGCCAGCTTCCCTTGGTGTGCTTGGCTTCGGAGAACGAGTAGGCCAGGGGCGATCCCGAGTACCTGACCTGCGGTGACAGGCTCTGCCGGCCGTGCAGGTGCCCCAGCGCGGTGTAGCTGAATCCGTCGAACAGGTCCAGGGGCACGGCTCCGACTCCCCCTATGCTGAGGTCCCGCTCGCTGTCTGAGCTGATCCCGCCGCTGGCGAACGTGTGGGCGAGGACCACAGAATGGACCGTTCCCGCAGCGCTTCGCTGCGCGAGGTCCGCCCGGATGCGGTCCGTGGCGGCGCGGGTGACTTCGAAGTGGCTGGCGGTTTCTGCACCGAGTTGTTCGGCGACGAGGCGCGGTTCCAGCCAGGGGATTCCATAGATGGCCAGGACGGCGCCGGGAGTCTCGCCATCACCTGTGCCCAGCGGCAGCACGACCGGCTGGTCCAGGTCCGCCAGCCTGGTCCGCAGGTGGACGCCGCCACGTTCCAGCAGCCGGGAGGCGAATCCGAGCCGGATGGCGGAGTCGTGGTTGCCGGATGTCAGCACCACCGTGGCACCGGCCGCTGTCAGCCGCACTAAGGCATCGTCCAACAGCCCCACGACGTCGACGCCAGGCAGGGCGCGGTCGTAGACATCGCCGGCGATCAGGACAACGTCGACGGCGTTTTCGGTGACGGCGCTGACGAGCTGATCAACAAATGACCGTTGGGCGTCCAGCATCCCGACGCCGTGGAAGGACCTGCCCAAGTGCCAGTCCGATGTGTGCAATAACCGCATATTCTTACGCTAGCGGCTGCCACCGACAGTTTAGGACACCGCCGCAACAGGCCATGGCCCGGTCGGGCCAGCTAGCCGCGCTTTCCGTCGAAGAAGTCCTGGGCCTCGTCGCGGCTGTTGTCCGGCTGGTCCGCGGTGGCATGGGCCGGTGCGGGCATGGCCGCGGCAGCGGCCTTGGCAGGCATCGCAGCGGTCTCGTCAGCGACGTCGGCCTCGTCGGCATCGACGTCAACATCCTCGTCGTCAAGATCCTCAACGTCGTCGGCAGCGCTGTCGTCAAGCCCTGATCCGGCGGCGCCTGATCCAGCGGCCGAAGCCGTACCAGCAGCAACCGGCTCGGCGAACCCACGGAAGACCAGCCCGGCGATGGCCGCGCCTGCCAAGGGAGCAACCCAGAATAGCCACAGCTGCTCAAGGGACCAGCTGGAGCTGAAGACGGCCGAGGCCGTGGCGCGGGCGGGGTTGAACGGCGCGTTGCCCACGGACAGGCCAAGCTGCAGCAGGACGGCGAAGGCGAGGCCCACGGCGACGGCAGCCGCCGTCTTGTTCATGTTGTTGCGCGCGGTGGTCCCCAGGAACACTGCGACCAGGATCGCGGCCCCGAGTACTTCCAGCAGGAGCACGCCGGCGAGGGGCGCCTGGATGATGGAATGTTCGCCGAATCCGGCGGTCACGGTGTCGAACGCCGTGCGGCTGTCCTTGATGCCCGGCAGGGTCCGCAGGATGCCGAAGAGTGCGAGGGCGCCCAGAAGCCCGCCCACCAACTGCGCACCGATGTACGCGGCAGCGTCACTGAGCCGGATCCGGCCGGCGACGGCGTGGCCAACGGTCACCGCAGGGTTGAAGTGTCCGCCGGAAACGTAGCCGAAGGCAAGCATCGCCGCGGTCACCGCGAGGCCTGCTGCGAGCGCGGCAGGCAGCGGGCTGGACTGCGGGATGGAGAACAGCGGGACGCCCAGCCCTGCCACCACTATGAAAAGGCTGCCGAAGGCTTCTGCAGACAGCCTGGACACCAGCCCGTGCCGGATTTCGGCACCGCTGCCGGCAGTCAGCCCGGAGGCGGGATCACGGTGGACGGGCACAGGCGTGGTCATGGTGGGGCAATCCTTTTCGTTGGGGTGTGGTGCCTTTGCATTCTGCCAAGGGATTCTGGGCGTTGGCTGAGTCCGGGCTTAGTGGACGGACGGCGTGGCACCCCCGGCGCGTTCCACCCCCTCCCCACGGTAAATTGACTGTCATGAGCATTGAACCGGGCGCTGTTGCCGCGCCCCCGCTGAAGTCCCGCATCCACGGCTGCCTCCTGGGCGGAGCCTTAGGAGACTCGCTGGGTTACGCGGTGGCGTTTGACTCGATCGAGGCCATCCGCCAGCGCTTCGGCCCCGCGGGCCTGACGGACCTGGCAGCGCTCGACGGCGGGAGCAACTTTTCGGACGACACGCAGCTGACGCTGTACACCGTGGACGGACTGGTGGAGGTGCTCGAATGGGCCAATGACGGCGTGGGCGCCGATGCGAACGCCTGCGTGTGGCTGGCCTATCTCCGCTGGCTGGACACCCAGGGTGAGTCTGTACCACCGCAGGCCCCGGCCCAGCCGCCGCGGTGGATCGACGGCAACGAGGTGCTGAGGCGCCGCCGCGCCCCGGAAAAGACGTGCATCAGCGGACTGGCCACCGGTGAAATGGGGACGGTCTACCGGCCGGTGAACCCTGAGTCGAAAGGCCGCGGAACGGTGATGCGGTCCGCGCCGTTCGGCCTGATTCCTTACATAGCGTCCGACGCCGTCTATAAGTTGAGTGCCGACGCCGCCTCCCTGACGCACGGCCATCCGTCCGCACGGCAAAGTGCCGGCAGCTTCAGTCTGCTGATCCACCGCCTGGTGGCCGGTGACACGCTGGCGGACGCCGCGGCGGCGGTCCTGGAGGAGGTGCGTGGCCTGAAGGATGTGGCGGCGGAACTTCCCGAGCGGCTCGAATCGGCCATCCGCTGTGCGGGAACAGGCGTCCTGTCGCCGGAGGAACTGGTTCGGCAGCTCGGCGAGGGATGGGTCGCGGAGGAAGCGTTCGCCGTCGGGCTTTACGCTGTCCTGGCCACAGCGCCTGGTGCGGACTCCACCTTGTCGCCGCAAGGCCATTTCCGGGCGGCCATTGCGCTGGCCGTCAACCACAGCGGCGTCAGCGATTCCACGGGATCCATCGCGGGAAACATCCTGGGCGCCTACTACGGCGAAGAGTGCCTGCCCCCGGAATGGCTCGACGCCCTCGAAGCGCCGCACGTCATCCGCGGCATGGCCGATCTGCTGGTGGGCGTTACGACCGCTTGAGCGCCACGTTGTTGCAGGCCTCGCAGATGTCCTCCGGGATCAGTCCCCGGCGCTGCAGCACTCCGAAGATGACGCAGCCCAGGCAGAACCCGGCGAAAGCCTCCAGCGAAGCAGCCGCAATGAGAACCGCCAGCGCAATCCAGGCTGCGGGGGCAGCGCCGGCAAGGAACAGGATCAGCGCCGTCGTGGACACCACCGTTCCCATGCCCTGGGCAAAACGCTTGGGCGGTCCGGGAACCAGGCGTGCGCTGCCCAGCCGCGGCGCCAGGACCTTGACGGACAGCAGGGCCAGCGGCGAAATCCGTGGCCCGAAGAGCACCCGCAGCCAGAAGCCTGCGGCGATCAGCAGCAGTCCCCAAACGGACCCGCTCAGCAGTGTGGCGCCCGCCAGCAGCACCACCAGGCCGGCGGTGATCCGGGCCGCGTACTCATTGACGGGGTTGGGAAAGGCGAACACGGCGGACCAGTTGATTCCGGTTGTTTGGCCGTCCGTTAGTTTGCTCATCCTGCAAGGCTAGGAGCCGCGCCTGGCGCAGGGAAGATTTGTTGCGCCGGATGAACGCTGCCCCGGGTCACGCAGCCGGAATCCGCGCGCCCAGGCAAGCAGTGCGGCTCAGCCGCCCACCATCTGCAGGAACTCGCCTTCGGAGAGTACTTCAATGGGCTGGCCGCGGTCGTGGAGCTCCAGTACGCGCCGGGCCTTGCCGGTCAGCCTGCCGGACCGCAGGTCCGCGGCCACAAAACCGTCACCCACCACCAGCACCGTGGTGCGGGCCGTCACGCGGCTTTCCGGCCGGGCACCCAGCTCGGCCGAACGCACCTTCGCTTCCGGCCGGGCCATGGAGAGCTCACCGGTGAAGACAACGGTCTGGCCGTACAGCGGGTGGGTGGGTTCGGCATCGGCATTGGGGACGGGGTTTGCGCCCTCTTCCGGCCAGCCGGACAGGAACGGGCGCACCAGCGCGGGGCTGTTTCCGCCGGCGGCGGCGCCGGCAAGTGCGGTCAGGCTGGCTTTGGACAGGACATCGTGCGCCGGGTCAAACGCCTCCTGGTGCGGCAGGACCAGGCCCAGCGAGAGGTACAGCTCGGCGATGCTGTTCGCGTTGTTCCGCGCAGCGATGTCAATCAGGATGCCGGCGCAGGCCCGGGCATCTTCTGCGGCATCGTGATGGTTGACCAGCGGCACACCGGCTTCCTCTGCGGCGAACGGCAAGGAATTGGAGACCAGGGAGTAGCAGCGCCGGGACAGCATCACCGTGCAGACGTAGTCATAGGCAGGGCCGGGCAGGCCGGAGACCTCCAGCCCTGACCGGATCACACCCAGGTCGAAGGCCGCGTTGTGCGCCGCCAGGATGTCGCCCCCGATGAAGGCACCAATCTCCGGGAACAGGTCCCCGAAGCGGGGACGGCCGGCCACGTCGGTGGCCTTTATTCCGTGGACCCTGACGTTGTGGTATTCGAAGTGGTCGTGGTTGACCGGCGGACGCATCAGCCACGACGCCTCGTCCACCACACGCCCGCCCCGGACTTTCGTCAGGCCAACAGCGCACGGTGAACCCCGGAAGCCATTGGCCGTCTCGAAGTCGATCGCCGTAAAGTCCAAACCCACGGCCCATACTTTACCGCCGGACAAGGCCGTTCCCGTGTCACCGGGGCGGCCCTGTCGCGCAGATCACGCATCCGACGCCGGGACGCCCAGGTGCGTCAAGTACCCTGAGAAGGTGAACTTTCTTGCGATCAGCGACCTTGCCGCGCCCATGCTGGGTGGTGCAGGACCGGTCCAGCCGCAGCTGGCCTCCTTCCTGCCCGACTGGCTGAACCCCCAGATTTTCCTGGCCGATCCCGCACTTGCGCCCTGGGTGGTGCTGCTGGTCTGCGGAATTGTCTTTGCCGAGACCGGACTGCTGGTGGGATTCTTCCTCCCCGGCGACTCGATGCTGTTCACCGCAGGGCTGCTGGTGGCAACGGACACCATCCAGTTCAATGTCTGGCTCCTGGCGCTCCTGATCACCATTTCCGCCATCATCGGCAACCAGGCCGGCTACCTGATCGGTTCCAAGGCCGGCCCCGCCATCTTCAACAAGCCGAACTCGCGCCTCTTCAAGCGCGAAAACGTGGAGAACGCACACGCCTTCTTCGAAAAGCACGGCGGTAAGGCACTGATCCTCGCCCGCTTCGTGCCGATCATCCGGACCTTCGTGCCCGTGATCGTGGGCGTCGCCCAGATGGACAAAAAGAAGTTCTTCCTGTTCAACGTGATCGGCGCGGTCCTGTGGGGCAGCGGCGTCACCCTGTTGGGCTACCTGCTCGGCGACAGGGTCCCGTGGGTCCGGGAGAACCTCGACATCATCTTCATCGCCATCGTGCTGGTCTCCGTGATCCCGATCGGCATCGAAGTTCTCCGCGGCCTGTCGGCCAAGCGCCAGGCTGCCAAATTCGGTACGGACGCCGTCGACGAATTCATTGAGGAACACGCTCCGGGCGAAGAGCGCAAGACCAACCTGGACTAGTTCCTTGCAGCGCCCGCTGGCCGGCGCTGCATCCAAGGCAAAGCTAAGGGAGCCCCACTGCAGTGGGGCTCCCTTAGCTGTTAAGGCGTTTCAGGCGTGGGCCCTACTGGCGCGCCAGTGCGTCGACGATGGCCGGCAGCAGGGCCCGGAAGGCCTGCCCACGGTGGCTGATAGCGTTCTTTTCCGCCGCTGACAATTCTGCGCAGCTGCGGTCCTCACCGGCCGGCTGCAGCACGGGGTCGTAGCCGAAGCCACCCTCACCGCGGGATTCGTGCAGGAGGGTCCCCTCAAGCTGGCCGTACTCCACCACTTCGCGGCTCCCCGCGCCGGGTCCCGGGACCGCCAGGGCCGCAGCGCAGACAAAGGCGGCCCCGCGGTGCCCGTCCGGGACATCCGCGAGCTGGTCCAGCAAAAGCCTCAGGTTGGCGGCATCGTCACCGTGCCGGCCGGACCAGCGCGCGGAAAAGATTCCCGGCGCCCCGCCCAGCACGTCCACGGCCAGCCCCGAATCGTCGGCGATCGCCACCAGGCCCGTGGACTCGGCAACAGCCCGCGCCTTCAACAGCGCGTTTTCGGCGAACGTCACACCGGTTTCGACGACGTCGGGCGCACCTGCCGCCGCGGCGTCCACTACCTGGGTGTCGACGTCGAGCCCGGGGACCTGTCCGCGCAGCAGCTCGCGGAGCTCCTTGAGCTTGCCCTTGTTGTGCGTGGCCAGGACGAGGCGGGGTGTGGACTGGGCCTCAGGTTCAGCATTCACAGCGCTGGTGTTCACAGTACGTCTGCGAGGGTTTCGCGTTGGATCGCCGCCAGCGCGGTGGTGCCCATGAGGGCCAGGTCCAGCAGTTGGTTGAGCTCGTCACGGTCGAAGGGAGCGCCCTCTGCGGTGCCCTGGACTTCAACGAACTTCCCGGAGCCGGTGACCACCACGTTCATGTCGGTTTCGGCGCGGACGTCTTCAACGTAGGGCAGGTCCAGCATGGGCACGCCGTCGATGATGCCCACCGAAACGGCTGCGATCGTGTCGATCAGGGGCTGGGCGTTCTTGGCGATCAGTTTGTTGTCGCGGGCGAACCGGATGGCGTCCGCGAGTGCCACGTAGGCACCGGTGATGGCCGCGGTGCGGGTTCCGCCGTCGGCCTGGAGGACGTCGCAGTCCAGGACGATCGTGTTTTCGCCCAGGGCCTTGGTGTCAATGATGGAACGCAGCGAGCGTCCGATCAGCCGGGAAATTTCGTGGGTCCGCCCGCCGATTTTGCCCTTGACCGACTCGCGGTCGGAGCGGGTGTTGGTTGCCCGGGGAAGCATGGCGTATTCCGCCGTGACCCAGCCGCGGCCTTCGCCCTTGAGCCAGCGCGGCACCCCGGCCGTCAGGGACGCCGTGCACAGGACCCTGGTGTTGCCGAACTCGATGAGGGCCGATCCCTCGGCCTGCTTGGACCATCCGCGGGTGATGCTGATGGGGCGGAGCTGGTCAGGGGCGCGGCCATCGGCGCGCACTACGGGCACTGCGGTTGCTTCAGAAGTCATGCCTTTAGCTTATCGACTCACGGCGAGCCGTCCCGCCGCAGCGAGAGCAGTCGACCACGCAGGGCGGCGGACCAGAGGTGCAGCGGGATCAGACGGTGTAGTGCACACCGGCCACGGCAACGGCCACGTCGCCGCCGAACACGGGGCGAGCTTCGGCCATAACGGTGGTGGGCGATGTCCAGACGGGGATGTGCGTGAGCAGCAACCGGCGTGCGCCGGCGCGCTCCGCCGCCTCGCCGGCGCGCTTGCCGGTCAGGTGGACATCCTTGATGGCGTCGTCGCGGCCTTCCTCAAACGCGGCCTCGCACAGGAACAGATCAGCATCCTTCGCCGCTTCCTCCAGCCCGGCGCAGGAATCGGTGTCCCCGGAATAGGTCAGGACCCGGCGGACCGGATGGCCCTGCTTGTCCGGTTCGGTCACTTCCACCCGCAGGGCGTAGGCCTCCTCCACGGGGTGGTTGACCGCAAAGGGCGTCACCGTGAACGGCCCCACCGTGACGGATTCCCGTTCCGTCCAGTTGGTGAAGTCGAATTCCTCGTGCATCCCCGGATCCAGCTCCAGGCCGTAGGCGGTGGCCATTCTGTCCGCCGTAGCGGCGGGGCCCCACACCGGAATCCTGCCGCGTCCCCAGCCGCCGGGCTTCCAGCGGACCGCCACGTGCAGCCCGCACAGGTCCATGCAGTGGTCCGGGTGCAGGTGGGTCAGGAAGATCGCGTCGATGTCCTCAAGGTCCGTGTAGCGCTGGATGGCGCCCAAGGCTCCGCTGCCAAGGTCCATCACGATTTTCCACGTCCGCTCGCCGTCGTTGGCGGTCAGGAGGTAGCAGGACGCCGGGGAGCCCGGGCCGGGGAACGAGCCGGTGCAGCCGACGATGGTGAGTTTCACAGGGCAGGACCTCCGGCCCTGTGGGCGCCCACGAAGTTCGAAATCCTGGGTCCCGACGACGACTGCCGGGCGCTTGCGGTCTGCGCGGCGGCGATCATCTCGGGGGTGATCCGCGCCAGGCTGCCGGTGGGGTACTGGGCCGCCACGTGGTCCACGTGCCGGACTGACAGGACCTCGGGGCCAAGGAAACGGCGGGCCAGCGTTTCGAACTGGCCGGCGTCGCCGGTGGCGATGAAGTGGTGTTCGGGCGGTGTCGCGGCGGTGCGCTGAAGATCGTGCGTGGCGAGGGCCCGGTAGACGTCCTTCGCCGTTTCCTCGGCGCTGGACACCAGCGTCACGGCGTCGCCCATCACGTACGAAATGACGCCGGTCAGCAGCGGATAGTGCGTGCAGCCCAGCACCACGGTGTCCACGCCGGCCGCCTTCAAGGGCGCCAGGTATTCTTCGGCGATGGCCAGCAGGGCGGGTCCGGTGGTGATCCCGGCCTCCACGTAGCTCACGAATTCCGGGCAGGCCACGGACGTGATCGCCAGGTCCGGCGCGGCGGCAAACGTGTCTTCGTAAGCCCGCGAACCAACGGTGGCAGAGGTACCGATGACGCCGACACGCCCGCTCCGGGTGGCAGCGACGGCCCGCCGGACGGCCGGCTGGATCACCTCGATGACGGGAATGCCGTATTTTGCGGTGTACCGCTCGCGGGCGTCCCGCAGGACAGCCGCCGACGCCGAGTTGCAGGCAATGGTCAGGAGCTTGACGCCGGAGTCCACCAGTTCGTCCATCACGCCCAGCGCGTTGGCGCGGACTTCGGCGATGGGCAACGGCCCATAAGGCCCGTTGGCGGTATCCCCCACATAGAGGATGGACTCGTTGGGAAGCTGGTCGATGATGGACCGCGCCACCGTCAGTCCGCCGACACCGGAATCAAAGACGCCGATGGGACGGGACCCCACCGGGCCGGTGGTGCTGCTGGCCGCGGAGTCCGATGCGGCTGCGTCTGACGGATCCATGCTCGAGGCTGTAGTCATGATTATTCGAGGATAGGTCTTCCCCGGGGCCGCAGCCATCACATTGTGAGGCCGGACTCATGTCAAATTTGTCACACTGGCGGACGTAACCCGGAACAGAACAGCAGATCAGGCCCGGGAATCCAGGGACTGGAGCATCGCCTGAACCAGGGATTCCTGCAGCCACGTGGTGAAGTTGTACACCAGTGCGAGGTAGCTTTCCACGTCCTCGGCCTGGGACCAGTCCTGCATCAGGTGCACGTGCCCGGCGTCCTCTTCATCCCGGATGTCCAGGCGCTCCGCAAGCACCAGGCGCACATCGTTCAGTGCCATGGACCAGAGCCTGGCCCCTTCGGCGGTGAGGACCATTCCGTCCTTGTCCAGGTCCAGCGCGGCGGCGCGCAGCGCGCCGATCTTGGTTTCACGCAGCGAGCGCTCGGTGAGCTGGCGGAACTCCAGGGACGCGCCGTCGTCGTTCTTCATCACGTTCGGCAGCAACCGCTTAACCGCGCGGTCGGTCGGCTCCTGGACGTCCATATCCAGTCCGATCAGGGCGGCCAGCGGATCCTGGCTGGCGTTTTCGGCCGGCTGGAGCATGGAGATGACGTCGTCGATCAGGCTGCGGAGCAGCTCCCGTTCGGCGGGTTCCAGGAACCCGGTGATGCCCTTGAGTCCGTATTTGAATGCCTTAGCCACGTTTCCCCTTCCCCTGCCCGGACCCGCCGGATTTTCCTGAGTTCCTGGAACTTCCACCGTTCCCGCCGCTGGCTTTCTCCACAGTGGCCCAGAGGCCGAAACCGTGCATGGCCACGGCATGCCGCTCAACCTGTTCCTTGCTGCCGTGGGCAACAATGGACCGGCCCTTCTTGTGGACTTCCATCATCAGCTTGTTGGCCTTGGACTCTGAATAGCCGAAGTAGCTTTGGAAGACGTAGCTGACATAGCTCATCAGGTTGACGGGATCGTTCCAGATCACCAGGTTCCAAGGGATGTCCGGGGCGGTCAGGGAGTCGGTGAACGCCTCTGTCCCGGTCCGGGTGCCCTCCTGTGTATCAGGGCCGAGCGCAACGCTTAAGGTCATCTGTCCATTCTATGGGGATGCACACTAGAGTGAATTTCGTGAGTACCTCCGCCGGCTGGGACCATCCCCGCACGTCCTTTTACACAGACCACTACGAGCTGACCATGCTGCAGGCATCGCTGCATTCAGGCGCCGCGCACCGCCGGTCGGTCTTCGAGGCCTTTGCCCGGCGCCTGCCCGACGGCCGTCGGTACGGGATTGTGGCGGGAACAGGCCGCCTGCTGGAAGGCATCGCCGACTTCCGGTTCGGCGAAGCAGAGCTGGACTTCCTGGGCCAAACCGGCGTGGTCAACCAGGACACCCTGGATTACCTGGCAAACTACCGGTTTTCCGGTGACATCTGGGGCTACCCGGAGGGCGAGGCGTACTTCCCCAACTCCCCCATCCTGATCGTCGAATCAACATTTGCCGAAGCCTGCATGCTGGAGACCTACCTTCTCTCAGTCCTGAACCATGACAGTGCCATCGCCTCCGCCGCATCCCGAATGATCACCGCGGCCGGCAACCGGCCCTGCATCGAAATGGGGTCGCGGCGCACGCACGAGGAATCGGCAGCAGCAGCCGCCCGCGCCGCCGTCATCGCCGGATTCGACAGCACCTCCAACCTCGAGGCCGGCATGCGCTACGGCATCAAGACCGTCGGCACCGCCGCACACTCGTTCACGCTCCTCCACGACACCGAGCGGGACGCCTTTGAGGCGCAGATCGCCTCCCTCGGCCCCGGCACCTCGCTGCTCGTGGACACGTACGACGTCGAAGCAGCGGTGCGTGCCGCCGTCGAGTTGGCGGGGCCCAAGCTGGGGGGCGTCCGCCTGGACTCCGGGGACCTCGTGGCCCAGGCCCAGTGGGTCCGGCAACTGTTGGACGAGCTCGGCAATGTGAACACCAAGATTGTGGTTACCTCGGACCTGGACGAATTTGCCATCGCCGCGCTGCAGTCCGCCCCGGTGGATTCGTACGGCGTGGGCACGTCGCTGGTTACAGGGTCCGGGGCCCCCACCGCGAGCATGGTCTACAAGCTCGTCAGCCGCACCGACGACGCCGGCAATTTCGTCTCAGTGGCGAAGACCGCCAAGAACAAAACCAGCATGGGCGGCCGGAAATATGCGCTGCGCAAACTCAACGAGCGGGGAGTGGCCACCCAGGAAATTGTGGGCATCGGCCACCGCCCCGAGGACGACGGCAACGACCGGCCGCTGCTGCAGCAGTTTATGAAGAACGGCGAGCTGTTGCCGGGCTGGACCGGACACGAGGGTGTGGTCCGCGCCCGCCAGCGGCACGCGGACACCATGGCCGAACTGCCCGGCGTCGTCAACCGCCTGCAGCGCGGCGAACCTGCCATCCCCACCATCTACGAGGAGAACTGATGTCCCGCGCCCTGATCATCGTTGACGTCCAGAACGACTTCTGCGAGGGCGGCTCCCTGGCCGTGGCCGGCGGTGCCGATGTTGCCGGCGCCATCAGCGAGTACGTGGACGCCCATCACAACGAGTTCGACCACATTATTGCCACGCAGGACTGGCATATCGATCCCGGCGCGCATTTTTCCGACACGCCCGATCTCAAGGACAGCTGGCCACGGCACTGCGTCGCCGGCACACGCGGGGCCGAACTCCATCCGGACCTGGACACCGAATACATCCAGGCCTACTTCCAGAAGGGCCAGTTCACCGCGGCGTATTCCGGCTTTGAGGGCCTGCTGGCCCCTGAGGATGCCGTCCCCACCGGGGAACGCCAGCCTGGTGCCATGCCCGCCGACGCAGCTGCCTACGCACCCGCGGACAACGCCATCGGACTGGACGACTGGCTGCAAAGCCACGACGTGGAGGACGTAGTGGTGGTGGGGATGGCCACGGATTACTGCGTCATGGCCACCTCGCTGGACGCGGTCCAGGCCGGCTACTCCGTCACGGTCATCCGGTCTCTCACGGCCGGCATCGCCGAGGACCTGGAGGATGCCGTCGCTGAAATGGAGCTCGGCGGCGTCGAAGTCGCCTGACGCCTGGCACAAGCCGCCTGACAGGACCTACAGCAAGCGTGGCCCGGGATGCACAGCACCCGGGCCACAGCTGTCTCCTGGGCCCTACTTCCGGCCGATGAACCAGTCCTGGAGCTTGCGCAGCCTGGACTGAAGCTGCTCCTCGTTCGCCTGGGCCACCGGCGGGCCGCCGCAGACCGTCCGCAGCTTTGTGTGCACCACACCATGCGGGGTTCCGGTCCGCGCCGACCAGGCCGCCACGTTTTTGGCCAGCTCGTTGCGCAGGTCCATCAGCATCCGGTGGTCCGGTATGGCCGGCGCCGCGGCGGCCGGCTCGGCCGCCGGTGCACGCCTGTTCTTGCGGTTGAGCTGTTCGTGCTGGCGCTGCCGCAGCAGCGTACCCACCTGCTCGGCGTCCAGCAGGCCGGGGATGCCGAGGAAGTCCAGTTCGTCCTCCGAGCCCACCTCGCCCCCGGTGCCGAACTCGCCGCCGTCGAACAGTACCCGGTCGAAGGACGCCTGGGAGTCGAGGGCCTCGAACTTGCCCTTAGTGAGGCTGTCCGACGCCTTGTCCTCCCGGTTGGCCTCTTCCATCAGCGAGTCCTCGGGATTGAACAGGCCGTCGCTGTCCTCTTTTTCGGGACGGTCCAGCGCGTGGTCGCGTTCGGCCTCCATCGAGTTGGCCAGGGCCATCAGCTGCGGCACGGACGGCAGGAAGACCGAGGCGGTTTCGCCGCGCTTCCGGGCACGCACAAAGCGGCCCACCGCCTGGGCGAAGAACAGCGGCGTGGAAGTTGACGTCGCATAGACGCCGACGGACAGCCGGGGAACGTCCACGCCTTCGGACACCATCCGGACGGCAACCATCCACCGCTTCTCGCTCACGGTGAATTCCTCGATCTTGCTGGAGGCCTTGGCGTCGTCGGAAAGGATCACGGTGGGCGATTCGCCGGTGATCTTCTTCAGCTGCCCGGCATAAGCCCTGGCATCGTCGTGGTCCGTGGCGATGACCAGCCCGCCGGCGTCCGGAACCGTACGACGCACTTCGCTGAGGCGTTTGTCCGCCCCGCCAGGACAGCGGGAATCCATTCCCCGGTGGGGTTGAGGGCCGTCCGCCACGCCTGCGAAACGATGTCCTTGGTGACTGCTGATTCGCCGAGGGAAGCGGCCATTTCCTCGCCGGCGCTGGTACGCCACCGCATCTGGCCCGAGTAGGCCATAAACATCACCGGGCGCACCACATGGTCACGCAGGGCGTTGCCGTAGCCGTAGGTGTAGTCAGCTTTCGAGCGCCGGATGCCGTCCTTGTCCTGGGCGTATTCAACAAACGGGATGGGCGAGGTGTCGGAGCGGAACGGGGTCCCGGTCAGGGACAGCCGCCGTGCCGCCGGGTCAAACGCTTCGCGGAGGCCGTCGCCCCAGGACAGGGCCTCGCCGCCGTGGTGGATCTCGTCAAGGATCACCAGCGTGCGGGCGGCCTCGGTCTTGGCGCGGTGCAGCATGGGTTTGCTGGCCACCTGGGCGTAGGTGACAGCTACGCCAACAAAACCGCGCCCGTGCTGGCCGTCGGAGTTTTTGAAGTTGGGGTCGATGGCGATGCCCACCTTGGCAGCCGCGTCAGCCCACTGCCGTTTCAGGTGGTCCGTGGGCGCCACGATGGTGACCCGGTTCACTGCCCCGGATTCGATGAGCATGGAGGCCACGCGCAAGGCAAAGGTGGTCTTGCCGGCGCCGGGAGTTGCTACGGCCAGGAAATCGCGGGGATCAGTCCTGAAGTAGAGGTCAAGGGCTTGCTGCTGCCAGGCACGGAGTTTTTGGGCGGTTCCCCAGGCTGCGCGTTCCGGATAGGCCGGTGGCAGGGTGGGGCCGCCAAAGAGCGTCTCCGTCACTATTTGTTGTTGCCCGAGTCCCCTCCGGGACCCTTGCCGCCGTCGTTGCCCGGGCGGAGGCCCTCATAAACCTCTTTGCACATGGGGCACACCGGGAACTTCTGCGGATCCCGGCCCGGCGTCCACACTTTGCCGCAGAGGGCAATGACCGGATCACCCGTCAGCGCGGATTCCATGATTTTTTCCTTGCGCACGTAGTGCGAGAAGCGTTCCCGGTCACCGGGCTCCACTTCCTGGCGCAACTCTTCGCGCTCGATGGTCGCCGTGGACGTTCCAGCCCCGGAAAGCTCGCGCATCGGGTCGTTTTCGAGAGGGTCCGTCATGCTAGTCATGGCATCCATCTTAGCGTCCCGGGACGGAGGGCGTTCGACGGCGGGAGGACCGATTTGCGCGCACCGCACCCGCCGCCGTCGGCCGTTCCGCGCAACACCGGTACCCGGCCGCCCGTGGTGTGTGGCCGGAATTACAGCCCTGGAATTACAGACCCTGCCACGCAGGCTTGTGATCGTAGGTATGCCGGTAGAAGTCGGCGAGCTTCAGCGACGACGCCGCGGCCTCATCCACCAGGACGGTGGCGTGCGGGTGGAACTGGAGGACCGAGGCCGGGCAGATGGCCGCGACGGGCCCTTCCACGAAGTCGCGGACGGCCGGTGCCTTCTGCGCCCCGGTAGCGATCAGGACAACGTGCCTGGCCTCGAGAATGGTGCCCAGCCCCTGGGTCACCACATGGTGCGGCACCTCTGCCAGGCCGGCGAAGAACCGGGCATTGTCCCGGCGGGTCTGCTCGATCAGCGTTTTGATACGGGTCCGGGATGCGAGCGAGGACCCGGGCTCGTTGAAGCCGATGTGGCCATCCGTACCTACGCCCAGGAGCTGCAGGTCCACGCCGCCCGCCGCCCGCATGGCATCTTCGTAGGCGCTGCAGGCCGCGGCCAGGTCCTCAGCCGCACCGTCAGGCGTATGGACGTTGCCTTCGGTGATGTTGACCCGGCTGGTGAATTCCCGCCGGATGACTTCCCGGTAGGACTCCGGATGCCCGTGGGCGAGCCCCACGTACTCATCCAGGGCAAAGGCGTGGGCACTGCTGAAGTCCAGCCCGTCACGCCGGTGCCGTGCCGCCAGCTCGTCGTAGACCGGCAGCGGCGATGACCCGGTGGCGAGGCCCAGCACAGCGGCGGGCTTGCGCCGGAGCAGGGCCTCGATGGCGTCGGCGGCGAGCCGTCCGATCTTCTTGCTGCCCTGGAGGATGACAACTTCCATGTCCGGCCGCCTTTCTGGTGCTCTGCGGAATCAGCGGTTGATGGTCAGCTGGGCGAGCAGTTCCGGTCCGCGCGCGTCAAGCCACTTTCCGCCCAGCCGGACGCCGGTCACAAACAGTGCCAGTCCCAGTATCGGGCCGACGGCCAGGTTGATCCACCCAAAGAGCGGATTCCCTGTGACAAGTTGGGCGATGATCAGGCCCACCTCGGGCAGGACCAGCAGGCCCAGGATGCCCATGCCGGCGAACTGGACAGCCAGGGTCTGCCCCACGTTGCCCGGCGGTTTCTTGAACGGGCTGTCCCCCGGCAGCGGGACGGCCACGGTGTAGCGGGCCGACACCACTGAGGACAGGCCCAGCCCGGTGAAGAGTATGCCCAGGCTCAGGCCGACCTGGCCGGGCAGTTCCGCCCAGCCGCCGGTAAAGAAACATTGGCCCACCGCGAACATCAGTACCACCGGCAGAGCCAGGGCAAGGCAGGCCAACGCGCGTCCAAGGCGGTCAGCGACCCCTCGCACGCCGGTCGCCAGGTGCAGGGCGAAGGCCGTGTTGTCGTAGGAGACGTCCGCCGATATAGACCAGGCCAGCAGGAACGCTGCCAGGGGTGCCGCGAACGCCAGGGACCCGTAGTTTCCGGACTGGCTGCCCTGGAACACCAGCAAGATGGGCAGCAGCGGGACCACCGCCAGCGAACCCGCATAGCGGGGATCGCGCAGCCAGTACGTGAGCGACCGCGCGGTCACGGCGCCGGCCGGAGTGGCCGGCAGTAGGCCGAACAGGCCGATCTTCCCGCCCTTGCGGCTCCCGCTTCCGGCGTAGGGCGGGGTGACCAGGGCCCGTTCGAGGAGGAGCCTCCAGCACCAGGCCAGGACAGCGAGTGTGGCCACCGCGATAAGGAATTTGATCGCTGCCGCCGCCGGGCGTCCGGACGCAACGTCCCCGCCGAGGGACCACGCGGCCCCCAGGGGCGTCCAGGACAGGGTGCCGGCCAGCTCGGGCAGGAAGCCCGTTGAAGCAGCAACTCCCCTGCCGACGCCGGCCACGATGGGGCCCATCAGGACCAGCGGGATCATGAACGCAATGGCGCTGACGTCTTTGAAGCGGCGCGACGACGCGAGGCTGGCGGTTCCCGTGGTGACCACCTTGGACAGGACAATGCAGCTCAGGACGCCGATGGCGGCACCCGCCAGCGCGGCAACGGTGGCGAAAGGTCCGCGGGAGAAGGTCCATACGGTAGCGAGAGACACGAGCCCAGTGGCCAGTCCGGGAATGCCGATCAGCCCGCCAAGTGCCAGGCCGGTGAGCAGCTGGCGCATGGGCACCGCGAAGGTGGTGAACCGTGCAGGATCCAGGGTCATGTCCACGGCGGCCACGGCGACCGGGATGATCCCCCAGCCCAGGAGGGCCGCCGAACCGCCCAGCACCACTGCCGTGTGGGCCAGCTCCGGGTCGGCGCGGCGCAGCAGGACCAGCGCCACGACGAGCGCACCCACGATTCCCAGCGCGTAGAGCCCGCCGATGGCCAGGCCCACGAGCTGCATGGGGCCGCGGCGAAGGCCGTTGCGGAGCAGGGTCAGCTTCAGCCTCAGAAGGTGCGCAACCATTCCAGCCCCTCCGTGTGGCTGCGTCCGCCCACCAACTGGACGAAGCGTTCATCCAGGGAGGCACTGCCGCGCACTTCATCAACTGTTCCCGCAGCCAGCAGCCTGCCGCCCGCCACCACGGCGACATGGTCGCACATCCGCTGGACGAGGTCCATGACGTGGCTTGAGACGATCACCGTCCCGCCGGAGGCCACATAACTGTCCAGGATGGACCGGATGTTGGCCGCCGAGACAGGGTCCACGGATTCAAAGGGTTCATCAAGCACCAGCAGCCGCGGGGCGTGGATCAGTGCCGACGCGAGGGCGATCTTTTTTGTCATGCCGGCCGAATAGTCCACCACGAGGGTCCCGGCGTCCTGGGTGAGGTCCAGGGCCGACAACAGCTCGCCCACACGGGACGCCACCACGTCTTTGTCCATGCCACGCAGCAGTCCCGCGTACGTAACCAGCTGTTCGCCGGTGAGCCGGTCAAAGAGGCGGACACCGTCCGGAAGGATGCCCATCAGTTTCTTGGCCTCCAGCGGCCGGGCCCAGACGTCCACGCCGTGGACAATGGCTGTGCCGAAGTCCGGCCGCAGCAAGCCGGTGGCCATGGACAACGTGGTGGTCTTGCCGGCGCCGTTGGGGCCAACGATGCCAAAGAATGATCCCGCCGGGACGTCCAGACTGATCCCGTCCACGGCGATTTTTCCGCCGAAACGCTTGGCGAGCCCACGGATGGACAGGGCAGGAAAAGGCCCGGTGTGCGCCACCGGATCAGAGTGGGGATCGGGATGCGGAGCAGTCATAGTGCCAGCCTAGACCCAGGTCCCTGCCGACAGGGTCCTCCCGCAGGAGTAGGGCCCCAAAGGCGTAGGGACGCCTAGAACGTATGCCGCGGGATGGCCCGTTCGTACTGCGGTGCCCACGGGAGGTCGTGCCCCAGTTCAAACGCCGCCCGGAGCCACCAGTGCGGATCCCGGAGCGCGGCCCGGGCTATAAACACGCCGTCGGCCTGCCCGGTGGCCACGGCATGTTCGGCCTGGCCTGCGGAAGTCAGGAGGCCCACGGTGCCCGTGGGAACCCCGGCTTCCCGGCGGATGCGTGCGGAAAACCCCGTTTGATAGCCCGGACCCGGCTTGATGTCCTGGTGGGCCACGGCCCCGCCGCTGGAGACGTCAATGAGGTCCACCCCGTGCGCCTCCGCCTGGGCGGCCAGCCGGACCGAAGCCTGGACTTCGACGCCGCCGGGCGCCCAGTCGGTGGCCGAAATCCTCAGCAGCAGGGGCATGGATTCGGGGATGACATTGCGGACCGCATCAACGACGGCGAGCATCAGCCGGTTCCGGCCGGCCTCGTCCCCGCCCCAGGAATCGGTCCGGGTATTGATCAGCGGGCTTTGGAACTGGTGCAGGAGGTAGCCGTGCGCGCCATGGATCTCCACGGTGTCGAAGCCGGCGTCCACGGCACGCACTGCGGCGGCCGCGAAATCGGCAATGACCTCCCGGATCTGTGCCTCGGTCATCGCGGCCGGTGCGGCATAGCCGTCGAAGGCAAGCCCTGATGGACCCACCGTGGGCCAGCCGCCGTCGGACCCCGGGACGCTCCCCCGCTGCCCGGCGAACGGCCAATATGTGGACGCTTTCCGGCCCGCGTGGGCAAGCTGGGCGCCGATCTTCGCTTCAGCCGCACCGTGCCGGTGCACAAAGGAGGTGATCCGCTGCCAGGCCTCGGCCTGTTCGTCGTTGTACAGCCCGGCGTCGCGGGGGCTGATCCTGCCGGCCGCATTCACGGCGGCCGCCTCGGTGAGAATCAACGCGGCGCCGCCCGCGGCGAAGGAGCCCAGATGCATCAGGTGCCAGTCGTTCGGAACCCCCGGGGCGCCGTCGGGACCGCAGCTGTACTGGCACATGGGTGACACCCAGCCGCGGTGCGTGAGTTCCAGGGAACGGAGCTTGAGCGGCTGGAACAGGGCCGGCACTAGAACAGGACCCTGGCGAGTCCTTGGCGCGCCTTGGCCACCCGGGGGTCGGACGTGCCCACCACGTCAAAGAGCTCCAGGAGCCGTACGCGGGCGGTCTCCCGTTCCGGGCCGAAGTTCCGGCCGATGAAGGTGATCACTCGGTTCAGCGCGTCCTCCACGTGGCCGCCGGACACGTCCAGGTCCGCGACGCCCAGCTGGGCGGCCAGGTTGTCAGGTTCGTTGGCGGCAAGCGTGCGCAATGCGTCAGAGTCCCCGGCGGAGAGCGGCTGAATCCGGGCCATCAGCTCCACCTGGGCCAGGCCGGCCTTGGCCTCCGCGTCGGCGGGCATTTCCAGCAAGGCCTGGCGGTAGGCCACGGCTGCTGCCTCGTAGTCGCCCGCTTCAATGGCGTCGAAGGCGGCCTGGTGCAGCGGCGGGAGGGGTGCCGGTTCCGTTTCCGGCGGCGCACCGCCCCCGCCGAGGCTGCCCGTGACACCGTTGGCGGCCGCCACTTTCAGCAGCTCATCCAGGAGGGGCCGGATCTGGTCTTCCTCGGCGCCGCCCTGGAAGAGCGGAACGGGCTGGCCCTTGAGGACGGCGACGGCAGTGGGGACGGCCTGGACCTGGAAGGCCTGTGCCAGCTGCGGGAAGGCTTCGATGTCCGCCGCCCCTAATACCAGGCGGCCGCCGTAGCTGTTGATGACCCGCTCCAGCGAGTCAAGCATCGCGGCGGATTCCGGCGAGTAGGCCGCCCACAGCGCGAAGACCACGGGCACCTGGGCGGAAAGCTCCACGAGTTCCTGGAAGTTGCCTTCAGTGACAGTGACCCGCAGCGGCGCCGCGGCGCCGTCGTGCGCTACCGCATCTGCTCCTTCACTGTCACCGGCATCCCCGGGAACCGGCGGATTGCCGGGAGCTGCGGGAGGCGCCTGGCGCTGTTTCAAGGATGAAAGGTCGACGGCGCCACGCAGGTTAAGCAGGCTGGCAGCGGCTGGAGGGACTGGGCGGGAAGCTGGCGAACTCATGCTTTCCACTCTAGCCACTCCGGCCGCTGCCGGGGTAAGCCGCCTGGGCAATGTCAGGGACTGGACCCTGCGGACCTATTTGAAGCTTGCGCCTACCAGCCCGCGCGTTGCGGCCACGAGCTTGATGGGATCCGTCGAACCTGCCGGCGGGACATAGACCGCCATTGATTCGGCAAAGTTCAGCACCATTCCGGTGGTGGTTTCCTTGCCGCCGGCGAGCGCTGCGGCGTCGTCACCGATGGTGAGTTTGTCACCGGAGGCTTTCGGCGTGCCGTCAAAGCCGAAGTTGATCCGGCCCAGCACCAGCGCCCCGCCGTCGGCCGTCCGGAACACAACAGTGCTTTCCGGCACCACCTTATGGGTGAAGGAGAAGTTGCCGTTTTCGCCTGACTTGACCACCTCGGACTGGTACGAGAGCGTGTCGGCGATGTACGGCGAGGATGCCCCCTCCGCTAGCTTGTCCTTGAAGCTCGACTCTGCATTGGT
This sequence comes from Pseudarthrobacter psychrotolerans, assembly GCF_009911795.1. Classification (NCBI taxonomy): domain Bacteria; kingdom Bacillati; phylum Actinomycetota; class Actinomycetes; order Micrococcales; family Micrococcaceae; genus Pseudarthrobacter; species Pseudarthrobacter psychrotolerans. Next base: position 1,481,917 of record NZ_CP047898.1, read on the forward strand.
CAGGCGGTCGGCCAGTCCGGCCATGGCTTCTTCGCCGCTGTACAGCAGGCCCGACTTGTCGTTGGCGGCCAGCGTGTCCGTGCCGTTCCGGCCGATGGCGGGGAAGGTGGTTCCCGGCTGCAGCGGGGTGGTCTCTGTCAGCTTGTAGTTCTCCCGGGGCGACGGCTGGACCAGGGTGAGCAGCTGCGGGACGACGTTGCCGTCGCCCTGCGTGACCGCAAGAACCGAACGGGGCCAACTGCGGTCGCTGGTGACCACGGTGGTGAGGAGCTTGGTGGAACGGACGGGCATCCGGGCTTCATACGTGCCCACCTGCGAACGGATCTTGTAGTTCTGGGTCCGGACCTCAAGCTCCGTCCCGGCGACGCGCTCTGCGAGCTTGGCTGCGTCCTTTGCGGCGTCGCCGGCGTCGGCGGCGCTGGAGACCTGCTCCAGGATCCTGCGGAACTGGGCGTCCAGGAGAACCGGTGCGGCTGCCTGGGCGGCCGCCGGCGACGCTGACTCGGGAGCCGGGGCGGGGGTGGTGGCCGCGTTGGCAGCAACACCCGTGCCGGCCACAACCAGGGCAGTCACTGCGGCGGTGACCATACCGCCGGAAACCATGCCGAGCCGGGAGGAGGACTTCGCCTCAGCCTTGGCCCGGGCGCGCCGGGCGAACAGGCTTCCCTTCCCATTGCCTTCGCCGTCGCGCTTGCGGGCGGACAGGACCACCAGGGCGATGCCGGCGACGATCAGCAGGCCGCCAAGCACCATCAGCGGGATGGCCCACGGGGTGCCCGTGTCATTCGGGAACGTCATGGAGATCGACGACGGTGCGGGCTTGGTGCCATCGGACGCCAGCAGCAGCGACCATTCGCCGTCAGCGGGGGAGTCCATGTGTACTCCAGCTCGCCGCTCGCGTTTTCGGTGGTCACCCAGAGGTCGGATCCGGACGGATTCGGCGCGGTGGCGTCGCCGTCGGCGTGCTCAACCTGCAGGGATTTGTTGTCATCGGAAACCCCCGTGATGGTGTTGTGGGCTGTCGGGCCCACCCAGGCGTCCACGTCGTCAGGCCGGCCGGCCGCGAGCAGGAAGTTGCCGTCGCCTTCGATCTTGATCTTCACCGTTCCGCCCTGCGCGGTGCGCAGGTTCTGGTCGATGACGGTCAGCGGCGCCGCCGCGGCATCTGCCGGGGCGGATGCCGTAAAGGTCTCGGAGGGAGCCCAGATTGTCTTCTGGCCGATACCGGCCAGAAGTGTCAGGAGGCCGAGCAGCACGAGTGCAACTGCAGTCTTGAAGCGCAAAGGAAACACCTATCATTCGCGGGGGTTTACATTCAATAGTAACCGTTTTGTTACCAGAACCCCCGTTTGGGTGCCGGCGGAGTCCCGGAAACAGCGGTGCCGGGACGGCCCGGCGGGCGCCCCCGCTCCTGTTGGCAAGGCTGCTGATAGTGTTTGCGATGATCATCACATCGGCCCGCAAATGCGGCGCCACGCACGGAACAGGGCCCCTAAACCAGTGACTGACAAGACGGAAGAGTCCTCGACGGGACACGAAAATCAACCGGCCGCTGGCGCTCTGGAATCCTCGCCGGAAAGGCCTGCGACGTCCAGGCTGCGGGGCTCCGCAGCTGCCGCCCTTGGCCAAGTTATGCGGCGCCTGCGCCAGCCGCTGCCGGGCGCCCAGCCCAGGCTCCGGTTTGAGATCCCGCCGGAATACAACAACATGGAAGAACCTGACGCCCCGGAAGATGGCGAGGCCGGCAGGACGCCCGCGCAGTTTGGCAGTCCGGGTCCCCGGATGTCGATGCAGCATCCCCTCTACATGGGCTTTATGGGCACTGTAGGCGTGGGCCTTGCCCTGCTGGTCTACTGGATCGGTTCCAACACCACGCAGCTGCTGCTGTGGATTGTCGCTGCCCTGTTCATTGCCCTTGGCCTGGAACCCGTGGTCGGGTGGCTGGAGAACCGCCGGATTCCCCGCCCGGCCGGCATTCTCCTGGCCGTCCTGGTCCTGGTGGTGGCTGTGGGAGGGTTCTTCGCTACCCTCATCCCCACCATCGTGGAACAGGTCACCCAAATTGTGGTGCAGGCACCCACCTGGGTACGGGACTTCATCGACTCAGAATTCTTCCGCACCGTGGATGACCAGTTCGGTGTGCGCGACCGCATCAACGAGGAACTCGACAAATTCGTCAACAATCCCGAGGCGATGGGCGGGATCTTTGGCGGGGTGTTGGGCTTCGGTTCCACCCTGGCCAACGGGCTCTTCGGCACGTTGATCGTCCTGGTCCTGAGCCTCTATTTCCTGGCAGCCCTTCCGGCCATGAAGAAGTGGGGCTACCGGCTGGCGCCGCGGTCGCGCCGGGCACGGGTGGAGGCCCTGTCCGAGGAGATCACCCGTTCCGTAGGCAACTACGTGATCGGGCAGGCCTGCGTGGCATTGCTCAATGCCACGTTTGCGTTCATTGTGATGTCCATTGTTGGTGTCCCGTTCGCCCTCCTGCTGGCCTTCGTGGTGGCCCTGCTGGCGTTCATCCCCCTGGTGGGCGGCATGATCGCCGGCATCGTGGTCCTGCTGATCGCCTTGACGGTCGGGTGGCAGACGGCCGCCGTCTACGGCATCTGCTACTTCGCCTACCTCCAGTTCGAGGCGTACTTCATCTCGCCGCGCATCATGCAGAAGGCCGTGGCCGTGCCGGGCGCCGTTGCCGTGATCTCCGTGATTGCCGGCGGCAGCCTGCTGGGGGTCCTGGGCGCGCTGATCGCCATCCCGACGGCGGCCGCCATCCTCCTCCTGATCAAGGAGATCTACATCGTCCGCCAGGACAAGCACTAGCCGATAAAGCACTAAAGGACAGGCACTAACGGACAGGCGCTAGGCGGCTGAGGTAGCCACCGGGCCGTTCCACACCTGCGGCAGGCCTTCGGGTCCGGATCCTGCTTCCGTCACCTCATCCACGATTTCATTGAGCACGCGGGAAGCGTACTTCTCCCCCACCCAAAGGTGCTTGGCGCCGTCCACCCCCACCACCCGGGCCTGCGGCACCAGGCTGAAGCGTTCAGCGGCGGCCGCGGGTTGGAGATAGTCGTCGTGCTCCGGTACCAGTACCGTGAGCGGCTTGGCGGAGTCCGCCCAGAGGCGCAGATGGGCGTCGGTGGCCCGGTGCAGCGGAGGCGACAGCAGCACGGCGCCTTCAATCTCGCTGGCCACCGGCTCAACCGCGCCATACATCAGCGCCAGCTCAGTGCCGAAGGACCAGCCCACCAGCCAGCGGTTGGGCAGCTGGCGTTCGACGGCGAAACGCACCGCCGCCTCGACGTCCAGCCGCTCGCCGATCCCCTCTTCGAAGGAGCCGGCGCTGGTTCCCCGCACCGACGCGGTCCCGCGGGTGTTGAAGCGAAGCACGGCCACCCCGGCCAGGGCGGGAAGCCGGTAGGACGCCTTGCGGTAGACGTGCGAGTCCATGAACCCGCCGTGCGTCGGAAGGGGATGCAGGGTGATCAGCGTGGCGGTGATCGGGCCGGACTCGGGCAGCGCCAGTTCCCCTACCAAGGTGTGGCCGTCTTCGGTGCGGAGCTCGATGTTCTCGCGCCGTGCAGGCAGCACCGTTGAAGCGCGGATGGGTGCGGGCCCTGCTGGCTGGCTGAATTCGTACGACGCCGGATCAAAAGTCATGCCTGCCAGCTTAGCGACTTCCGGCGTCCACCAGGCGCGGTATCCCGGCTCGTTGGCGCGGATTCTCCGGAGCGCCGCTCGCCCGGTCTGGTAACGGTCAGCGGTAACGATAGGTCCGGGACAGCCAGCAGTTCGTGTGCCAGTGGCGGCGTTCAGCCAGGCCTACGGCCGCACCGAACAGATGATCGTCCTTCCAGACCACCAGGTGGGCGATTCCGGGGACGACGGCGGTGGAGCAGCCAGGGCAAATATAGGTTTTTTCCGCATTCCTGGCGGTCATGGTCCTGACCATCCACTCGCCGTCGGGCGCACTTTCCCGCCGGGCGATTCCAGCACGAGCCCGCTCCAAATCCAGCTCAGGAACGTCGCCGTTGCCCTTTTTGCCGGCCGGCTTTCCGGCAGCTACGCCCGGCCTTCCGGAGGCAGGTCGGCGGGGGCGGTTGGAACGCGGCATGCCTCCATTCTGCCCCAGTCCCGGTAGTGTGTACGGCGTGCGACTTGTCATAGCCCGATGTTCAGTTGATTATGTTGGCCGGCTCAAAGCCCATCTCCCCCTTGCCACCAGGCTCCTGCTGGTCAAGGCCGACGGCTCGGTACTGGTTCATTCCGACGGCGGCTCCTATAAGCCGCTGAACTGGATGAGCCCGCCGGCAAGCCTGCGTGTGTCCTCGCCGGAGGACATTGACCTGGAGCTTGGCGTCACAGAGCAGTGGACCGTTCAGTCCGCCAAGACCGATGACTGCCTGATCATCAACATCCACGAACAGCTGCACGAGTCCTCCCACGACCTGGGCGTGGATCCCGGACTGATCAAGGACGGCGTCGAAGCTGACCTCCAGCGCCTGCTCGCCGATCAGATTGAGACCCTGGGCTCGGGCTTTTCCCTCATTCGCCGCGAGTACTTCACCGCCATCGGCCCGGTGGACATCCTGGCCCGTGACGCCAGCGGGGCCACTGTGGCCATCGAGCTGAAGCGGCGGGGCGACATCGACGGCGTGGAACAGCTCACCCGCTACCTTGAACTCCTGAACCGCGATCCGCTGCTGGCTCCTGTCCGCGGCATCTTCGCTGCCCAGCAGATCAAACCGCAGGCCAAGGTGCTGGCCAACGACCGCGGCATCGACTGCATCACGCTGGACTACGATGCCATGCGCGGCGTGGACGACAGCGACTCCCGGCTCTTCTGAGGCCCGCTGTCCGCTTTTTCTGGCGCCGGGTTTCCGCACCGGTGACCGGCTTCGGCCCCTGACAAGGGGCTTCATCCGTTTTTTACGCAAAATTTTGCCGTATTGGCCGTGCAGAGGCGTTGACCTGACGGAATCGGCGTGAAATTCTTAGATCAGTCTTTGTGTAGGTGTTTTTCATGCTCGCAAGACAAGTTGCGAGCGCGAAGCTCCTGCAGCGCATGTTCCCAGGAACGGCATTGAAGGATTCTTCTCGCGGAGTGACCAAGTCCAGCACGAGGTGTGCCGGACTTAGACAAGTTCCATAATGAGGAGAAAAAATGGCACAGGGAACCGTCAAGTGGTTCAACGCTGAAAAGGGCTTCGGCTTCATCACCCCGGATGACTCCGATGGCGATGTCTTCGTTCACTACTCGGAAATCCAGACCGGTGGCTTCAAGACCCTCGACGAGAACCAGCGCGTTCAGTTCGAAATCGGTCAGGGTGCCAAGGGCCCCCAGGCTACCGGCGTAACGCTGGTCTAGTCTCCCGCCCGGCGGCCGCCGGCTGCGCGGCTTCCAGCGAAGACGAGATCCCCGGCATCCGTGCCGGGGATCTTTTCTTTGTCCACCGCTTGTTTGTCCACCGTGACTCCGCCAGCCGCAAATGCTTCGGGCCTACTCCAGGACGATCAGCTTCTTTGGCCCACCAGGCCGCGGACCAGCCGTGCCCCCTGGCGCAGCGAAAGGCCGGGCAAATAGGCCCGCGTGAGCGCCCGGCCGATCGCAGGCAGCTGCAAGGGATCCTGGTAATACAGATAAAGCGCCCGGTACTCGGGTTTGAAGCGTGATTTGAAGGCCGCCAGGGACCGGAATCCGTAGACCGGTTCAAGGGCGTGGCCCACCACATCGAGGATGCGGACGAGGTTCTCGGCCTGCATGGGCTCCCCCGGGGTATCGTCGTCGGGCAGGCTGGCGAGCGGGGACCCGGAGAGCGAGATGACCTCCACGGATTCGCGCAACTCCAGGACCGCCGACGCAATCAGGAACTCCATCACCCCGGGAAATCCGTCGGCACCGCGGCGCATAACGTCCAGCGTGCGGCTGACCAGCGTCCCGCCGTCGTAAACGGGCAACCAACTGGTGACCCCGTGCACGTTGCCGTCGCCGTCCACGGCCAGGCAGCACAGCACCTCGTCATCCATCAGCTCATCAATGCCGCCGAGCGTGAATCCCATTTCCGGAACTGATTTTCCTGCCGCCCAATCCTCCGACACCTCATTGAGCCGGGCGCGGAGGGTGGACGGGAGTCCGTTATACGTCCCCCAGACGGCCTTGATGCCCATCTTGGCGGCACGGTTCCGCGCAGTCCGTACGTTCTGCCACTCCTTACCCGTGAATTCGAGTTCCCGGACGGACAGCCTGGTCTCCTGCGCCACAGACACCCGCCGGAAGCCCCGCTCCTGCAACTGGGGCCACAACGAGTCATCGCACGAGTAAAAGGCGGGGATGACCGCGCGGCTGCTGCAGTGGGCAAGGAAGCCGTCGGCGGTCCGCTCACGGGAATCAGCAGCACCGAAGGGGCCAGCAAGCGTCAGGGCAACGCTGCCATGCAGCTGGTACGCGACAGCGCCACGTCCATCCGGGCTGAACCAGTACCGGTTGGGCTCCCACAGGGCCATCCATGAGAGGGAGTCGCCGCCCTCGCGGAGCAGCTTGCGGGCCACGGCCCTGTCGGCATGGCCGGAGTCACTCCCGTGGTGCCGGCCCAGGAGCACGGACCAGACGCCTGCCAGCGCCACAAGCCAGAAGACCGGTCCGGAGTAGCCAAAGATGAGGGACTCAAGGCTGTCCCGGTCAGCAAAAACCCGGCGATACAGGTTGGGAAGCGGAACCGGCAGATACTGCCTGGATAATTCGGCCAGCAAGCCAAGCAGGCCGCCGTCGCGCGTCATTCCCCCTGCAGCAAACCAGGCCGCCGTGTAGCTCCCGGCCAGGAACACCCAGACGCCTCCTACCACTGCCAGCAGCCGACGGCGGGCGGCGGGGACTGCCTCCACCCGGAACTGCCGGCGGTTGGCCCACAGCAGGACGGCCAGCACCAGGGGCACGCTCACCAATGGCAGGATGTGGGCAAAGCCCGAACCCAAGGCAGCAGTCTGCGGCCTTGAGGGATAGTGCGGTATCAGAGCGAACAGGGCAAGGTATACGGCCGCCATAGCCGTGACCGCCAATTGCACGGCCAGCGTGATGCGCAGCGCCATCCTGCGTCCGCGGCGCATTCCGTCGGCGCAGATGAGGAGCAGAACCACCGGGACAACTGCCAGTGCGAGGCCAAAGGGGCCGGCGAAGCCCGCCCGCCCCACCTCCAGGCAGGAAGCCTCCACTGTTGCCCCGCAGTTTGCTTCGAGCTGGCCCAGTGTGGGCATGGGATTCAGGACCACGTCCCGGAGCAGCGCGAGCGGGCCGGTGGGCGTCCGGGCAACGGCCGTAATGATGGGGCCAACGGCGAACACGGCCACCGTCAGCGCGAGGAGATTCCGGGTCTCCCTGGCGCTCGAACGGGGCGCGTGGAGCTGGCCGTGGTCACCCTGGTTCCACCAACTGGCTGCGAGACCCACCACAGCACCCACCAGGCCGATGACAGTCTCCGCATGCCCCACATACAGCACCAGCAGGAGCGATACCGAGAGCAGGGCGGTCCGCAGCCGGCGCCGCCACAGCACGGGAAGCCTGCCGCTCGCGGCCAGGGATGCGGCCAGGACAGCCGCGTACGGTCCGATCAGGCTGTTGTCCGCCATCAGCCCCAGCCAGCCGTCGCCGGTGAACCTCGCCACCTGGGTCAGGAGCAGGAAGACTGTGACGGCGGCAAACTGGCCGCCGAGGAAATACGCGGCCGTCTGAAGGGGCCCAAGGCTCCTCTCGGCCAGTCCCAAGAGCAGCAGGATCATCAGGGTCGCCACCAGATAGGCCAGCGGGTTGGTCACAAAGAACAGTGACGTCACCAGGGCCCACCAGTGCCCGGCCTTCAGGCCAGGGGCGCTGACGCCGGCGACGGAAAGAAGCTCCTCCGGCGGTCCGCTGAGGAAGCTGCCAGTTGCCGCCCCGACCACCAGGAAAACGCCGAGGATACTGAGCGTCAGTGGCACGGACCGCAGATAGCCCCACATTCTTCGGCCGGCCGGGAGCACGACAGTTGACCAGAGCAGGGCCGGCGCACGGGTTTCGTCTGCCTCCCTCATTTGGCCCACCCCCAGTGTTCGGCCAGCAGCTCAAGCCCATTGTCCAGGCCGGGCGTCAGCACGTCCCACGAATGGCCGGTGTGCGCCACCACGTCCGAGCCCGCGGTGAAACCTGCGCCGAGGGCCGCCGCCTCAAGTGTTCGAAGATTTGCCACAAACTCAGGATCGGTAGCCCCGGCCGCGAAATACGCCACACTGTCAGGATACTTGCGCTCCGTCAACAGAGTCAGCGGCAGCTGGGCATCAAAGGCGGCGGTGTCGCCGTGAAAAGCCGCGTCAACCGTTTTCCGGCGTTCCTTGGCCAGTGCAGGTTCGGTCTCGCTGGAAAAGGCGAGGACACCCGTGTACAGCTCCGGGTGGCGGGTGGCCATCTGAACCGCGCACGTGGCACCAAAGCTGAAGCCGCCGATGGCCCATTGCCGGTGGTCGGGGGCCACGTCCAACGTCCCTGAGATCCATTCCGGCACGTCCACCGAGAGGTAAGTGTCTGCCTTGGCGATGGCGCTGTCCATGCAGAGATTGTTCGCTGACTGGCTGCCGTTGGGATCAACCACCACAACAATGGGCGCCACTCCCCCGTGCCGGGCGGCAAAAGTGTCCATGCGGGCCCGGAGCGACCCGCCGGTCAGCCAGTCGGCGGGGCCGCCGGGCTGGCCGGGTACCAGAAGCAGCACCGGAAGGCTGGGACGGTTCGACGCAAAGTAGGCCGGCGGCAAGTAGATGTACGAGTCGCGCGGCTGGAGGCCCGAAGCAGTTCCTGGAATGGATGCGGTGCGGAGAACGCCATCAGCAGGGAGCTCATTGGCGGGTTTCCATCCGTCCAGAGTCGTTGCCGGGCTGTGCGGTTGGCGCATCAGCTCCCGTTCCAGCGCCGGGATGCGGCTCAGCGCCGTTCCCGTCAAGTCCGCAACAGTCCGGTTGAGGCCGAAATACGCGTTGATCTGCACCGCGGCCAGCAGCGCCACGGCGAGGAGGGCAAGCACATCCAGGAAACGGCGGCGCCACGACGCCCTGGGGAGCCGGAGCAGCACCAGCAGAAGGGCTGCAACGGCGGGAAACACGCACGCCAGGACGTCGAACGGCAGTTCTTCGGGGAAAGTTGAGGCCCAATTAATAAGGACCCAGTGGACCAGGAGCACCACGACGGCGGCGGCGGCCACGGCGGCGGCAACACTAAGCAACCAGCGGCGGCGGCCAAGGGTGCGCGGAGGCCAGATCAGGGACAATGCGGCGGCAGCCCCAAGGACCCAGGCGGCCCAGTACACCGGCCCGTCGGTCAACCGGATATCAGCAATCCAGTCCACGTGGCTAACGCCAGGTACCTACGCCGATGACCGGCCCGGCTTCCAGCCAGGAGGACAGTCCCGTGTAGGCATCGAATTTCATGGCCAGCCGAAGATCCTGGCCTTCGCACCGCAGTTCGACAATCACGACGTCGGGCTGGACCTTCACGGCTTCGGCATCGGTGGGTTTACGCCGGCCCAGCAGTTCCAGGGAACTGCGTTTGAACTTATGTTTGGGCCGCACGCTCAGGGAAAGCAGGCGGAACCATTCGAGGTCGTTGTCCTGATAACGACAAACCCCCATCTGCCAGCTGTTTCCAGCGATGCAAATGGAGGCGTCCACCGTGCCGAGGGCGCGCCGCAGATTGAAGCGGCGCACCCCCGAAAGGCACAGTGCGAAAATCAGCAATCCGAAAGCGATTGCCAAGGCGATGAACGTAATAGTCGGAGCGTCCATCAGGGTCGTGCTAGCGGATCCCAGCAGTAGCCGCGTCACCCAGTTGGGCGTTGTCAGCAACAATCACCACGCGGTTGTTATCGACGGAGAAGAATCCGCCGTCAACAGCCACGGTAATGCGGTTCCCGGAAACCGGCTCAATGGCCAGTTCACCTTCGGCCAGGATCGCCAGCAGGGGCGAGTGGCCGGGCAGGATTCCGATCTCACCATCACTGGTGCGGGCCTTGACCATCTTGGCCGCTCCGGACCACACGAAGTGATCCGCTGCGACAATCTCAACCTCAAGCTCAGCCATATTACTTGGTCTGTTCCTGGATCTTGGCCCACTGGCGCTCAACATCGTCCAGGCCGCCGACGTTGAAGAACGCCTGCTCTGCAACGTGGTCAAGCTCGCCGTCGCAGATAGCGGTGAAGCCTTCAACCGTGTCCTTGATGGTAACGGTGGAGCCTTCCACGCCGGTGAACTGCTTGGCAGTGTAGGTGTTCTGGGAAAGGAACTGCTGAATACGGCGTGCACGCGACACGACGATCTTGTCCTCTTCCGACAGTTCGTCAACACCAAGGATGGCGATGATGTCCTGGAGTTCCTTGTTCTTCTGCAGGATCTGCTTGACACGGACAGCCGTGTTGTAGTGGTCCTGACCAATGTACTGCGGGTCCAGGATGCGGGAGGTCGACGTCAGCGGGTCAACGGCCGGGTACAGACCGCGGGAAGCAATTTCACGGGAAAGTTCCGTGGTTGCGTCCAGGTGTGCGAAGGTCGTGGCCGGGGCCGGGTCGGTGTAGTCATCTGCGGGAACGTAGATGGCCTGCATCGAGGTGATCGAGTGGCCCTTGGTGGACGTGATGCGCTCCTGGAGGAGGCCCATCTCGTCAGCCAGGTTGGGCTGGTAGCCCACGGCCGACGGCATGCGGCCGAGGAGGGTGGAAACCTCGGAGCCTGCCTGCGTGAAGCGGAAGATGTTGTCGATGAAGAGCAGCACGTCCTGGTTCTGCACATCGCGGAAGTACTCCGCCATGGTCAGGGCAGACAGTGCAACGCGCAGACGCGTTCCCGGCGGCTCATCCATCTGGCCGAATACAAGGGCGGTGTCCTTGAGGACGCCCGCCTCTTCCATTTCAACCCAGAGGTCGTTACCTTCACGGGTACGCTCGCCAACACCGGCGAATACCGAGGTACCACCGAAGTTACGGGCCACACGGGTGATCATTTCCTGGATCAGAACCGTCTTGCCCACGCCGGCGCCGCCGAACAGGCCGATCTTTCCACCCTTGATGTACGGGGTGAGAAGGTCGATGACCTTGATGCCGGTTTCCATCATCTCGGTGGAACCCTCGAGCGTCGCGAAGGCCGGGGCCTTGCGGTGGATGGGCCAGCGCTCGGTGATCTCGAGTTCGGCCTCCGTCACGTCAAGCGGCTGTCCGAGGACGTTGAAGATGTGACCCTTGACGACGTCGCCGACGGGCACGGAGATGGGGGCACCAGTGTCCACCACAGCGGTACCGCGGACGAGGCCGTCGGTTGCCTGCAGGGAGATGGCGCGAATCACGTTGTCGCCTAGGTGCAGGGCAACCTCGAACGTGATGGTCTTGGTCTCACCGTTGAGAGTAATCTCGGTGGTGAGTGCGTTGTAAATCGAGGGGATTGCGTCAGCCGGGAATTCGACGTCGACAACCGGGCCAATAACACGTGCAATACGGCCGGTAGCACCGGTCGTCGCGGCTACGTGTTCGGTAGCAGTGGCAGTCATCTCTCTCACTTCACTCAGTAGATGGCGTGGGGTTAAGTTCATTCTTTAGTGCAGGTACAGCTGGACCGGACCGGGCTAGGACGCGTTCAACGCGTCGGCACCGGCAACGATTTCAGAAAGCTCCTGCGTAATTTCAGCCTGTCGGGCAGTGTTGCGCAGACGCGTGTACTTCTTGATGAGGTCCGTGGCGTTGTCGCCGGCAGACTTCATTGCCCGCTGGCGGGCTGCAAGCTCGGAAGCTGCTGCCTGCAACATGGCGGCAAAAATGCGTGACTCGATGTAGCGCGGCAGCAGGGCATCAAGGACCTGCTCCGCTTCCGGCTCGAATTCGTAGAGCGGCAGGAGGTCCGACTCGGTCGCCGCCTGCTCTTCAACAACCTCGAGCGGAAGCAGACGGATAACCGTCGGCTCCTGCATCACCATGGACTTGAAGCGGGTGTAAACGACATGGATCTCGTCCACGCCGCCCTCTTCGTAGTCCGTCGCGAAGGCTTCGAGCAGTGCCGCCCCGACTTCACGTGCAGTTCCAAACTCGGGCGCATCGGTGTTGCCGGTCCATACACGCTCGTAAGGAAGGTTGCGGAAATCAAAGTACGCCTGCGCCTTGCGGCCCATCACATACGTCTTGACTTCTTTGCCCTCCCCGCGGAGCAGTTCGTTGAGGCCAACCGCCTGCTTAAGCACGCTTGCCGAGTAGGATCCGGCAAGGCCGCGGTCAGCACTGATGACCAGGACGGCGGCCCGGCGGATCTGCTCCGGTTCGGTGACCAACGGGTGGTCGATTTCGCTCTGGCTCGCGACAGCAGAAACGGCACGCGTAATCGCGTTTGCGTAAGGCAGTGAAGCCGCTACGCGTGCGCGGGCCTTGCCAATGCGCGAGGTAGCGATCAGTTCCATCGCCTTGAAGATCTTGCGCATCGACGTGGTCGAGCTGATCTTCTGGCGGTAGACCCGAATCTGGGCTCCCATACTTTTCCTTTCCTAAGATCCCGATGGCCGGGACTGCCGGAACCTCAAAGGTCCCGGCAGTCCCTGCCAGCGAAACTAGCGCTTCTGCTTGACGATTTTTTCCTGGTCGACGTCGCCCTCGGAGATAGCGTCGTGCTCCTCGTGGCCGGCGCCTACCAGGCGGTTGTCACCTTCACCGAAGAAGCCCTTTTTGAAGGCCACAATTGCAGTCTTCAGTGCAGCAGCGGTGTCATCGTCCATAACGTTGGTCTGCGCCAGCGTGGTCAGGATGGAGGACTTGTGCTTGAGGTGCTCCAGGAATTCGGTCTCGAAGCGGTTGATGTCCTCAACCGGAACCTCGTCGAGGTAGCCGTTGGTACCGGCCCAGATGGACACGACCTGGTTCTCGATCGGGAACGGTGAGTACTGGCCCTGCTTGAGCAGTTCCATCAGACGGGCACCACGGGTCAGCTGCTGGCGCGATGCGGCATCGAGGTCCGATGCGAACATGGCGAAAGCCTGCATGTCGCGGTACTGGGCCAATTCCAGCTTCAAAGTACCGGAGACCTTCTTCATGGACTTGACCTGTGCAGCACCACCAACGCGGGACACAGAGACACCCACGTCGACAGCCGGACGCTGGTTGGCGTTGAAGAGGTCCGACTGCAGGAAGATCTGGCCATCGGTAATGGAGATCACGTTGGTCGGGATGTAGGCCGAGACGTCGTTTGCCTTGGTTTCGATGAGCGGCAGGCCGGTCATCGAGCCGGCACCGAGCTCGTCGGAGAGCTTGGCACAACGCTCCAGCAGACGGGAGTGCAAGTAGAAGACGTCGCCCGGGTAGGCTTCGCGTCCCGGCGGGCGGCGCAGCAGCAGTGAAACTGCACGGTAGGCCTCAGCCTGCTTGGAGAGGTCATCGAACACGATGAGGACGTGCTTGCCGCCGTACATCCAGTGCTGGCCGATGGCCGAACCGGCGTACGGTGCCAGGTACTTGAATCCTGCGGGGTCAGACGCGGGGGACGCCACAATAGTGGTGTATTCCAGTGCGCCGTTGTCCTCGAGGGTCTGGCGGACAGCCGCGATCGTCGAAGCCTTCTGACCGATTGCCACGTAGATGCAACGCACCTGCTTGGTCACATCGCCGGAAGCCCAGTTGGCCTTCTGGTTGATGATGGTGTCGATGGCAATAGCCGACTTGCCCGTCTGGCGGTCACCGATGATCAGCTGACGCTGACCGCGGCCGATCGGGATCATGGCGTCGATAGCCTTCAGACCGGTCTGCATCGGCTCGTGGACCGACTTACGCTGGGTCACGCCGGGCGCCTGGAGTTCCAGTGCACGGGTTTCGGTGGTCTTGATTTCGCCGAGGTCGTCAATGGGCTGGCCCAACGGGTCAACCACGCGGCCGAGGAAGGCGTCGCCTACCGGTACGGACAGAACCTGACCCGTGCGGTGGACTTCCTGGCCCTCTTCGATTCCGGTGAAGTCACCGAGTACGATGACACCGATCTCGCGGACGTCAAGGTTCTGGGCCAGGCCCAGGGTGCCGTCTTCAAAGCGAAGCAGCTCGTTCGCCATGACCGAGGGAAGGCCCTCAACACGGGCGATGCCGTCACCTGCGGTTGTTACACGGCCAACCTCTACGCGCTCCGCGTTTCCGGGTTCGTAGGACGCCGCGAACTCGTTCAACGCATTACGGACGTCGTCGGCGTTGATGGTCAATTCGGCCATCTGCAGTCCCTGCTCTCCTGTTTTCGTGATCATCGTTGCTCACGATGACCGGGGTTTCGTTTCGTTAAGTTGTGCTTGTCCGGCTAACCGGCCAGTTGGCGGTGAAGCTGTCCCAGCCGGGCGACAACCGAAGCGTCGAGCACTTCGTCACCCACCTGGACGCGGATTCCGCCGATCAGTTCAGGATCAACAGTGATATTGACCTTGAGCTCGCGACCATACAGGGCGTTCAGCCCTGCCTGGAGGCGGGCGAACTGCGTCTCCGTCAAAGGACGGGTGACGCTGACCGATGCAATCCAGCGCTGCTGCCGTTTGGCTGCCAGCTCGGCGAACCGGGCTACCAGGCTGGTGGCCTTGATGCCGCGGGGCTGGGAAACTGCCTGCGCAATGAGGACTTTTGCTTCCTCGCCTGCACCGGGATTCAGCTTCTGTGCCAACCCGATCTTCGCTGCAGCACTGGCCTGCGGCTCCGACAGAGCACGTTGTACCTCATGGTTGGAGGCAACGGCCTGGTTGAAGGAGAACAGATCGTTCTCCAGCTCTTCCAGCCCAGAAATTCCGGAGGCAGAAACGGCCGACTTGTTTTCAGCAACGGCGATGACCACCGTTGCGGCAAGCGTCTCGAGTGCATCGCCGATATCTCGGGCCGATGCCCAGCGCGAACTGGCCAGTCCGCCCGCGATGTCCGCAGCCTCAGCGGAGACTTTTCCGCCAACAAGCTGCTTGACCAGCGCCGACTTTTCGTCACCGGTGCGGGACGGGTCAGTCAGGGCGCGGCGCAAGCCAGCCGAGCTGTCCACCGTTCCCAGGATTCCGAAGAGTTCCTTAGCCAACTGCAGCGAGGCCAACGGAAGCTTTGCTTCCAGTTGGGTCAGCGCCGTGGTCAGCGATTCGCTCGATACACCTGACATTACTTAGCTGCACCTGCGTTCTGGTTCTCCAGATCTGCCAGGAAGCGGTCAACCACACGAGCGGAACGCTCGTCATCGTTGAGCGCTTCGCCAACGATGCGGCCTGCCAGCGTGGTTGCCAGCGTGCCTACCTCGGAGCGCAGGGACACAACTGCGGCCTGGCGCTCCGATTCGATCTGCACGTGTGCCTGGGCCGTGATGCGGGCCGACTCAGCGGCGGCCTTTTCCTTCAGATCTGCAAGGATCTGGGCGCCTTCTGCACGGGCTTCCTCACGGATGCGGTTAGCTTCCGCGCGGGCGTCCGTGAGCTGCTGCTTGTACTCTTCGAGGGCCGCTGATGCTTCTGCCTGGGCCTTTTCAGCCTTGGCAATGCCGCCTTCGATTGCCTCTGCGCGCTCTGCAAATGTCTTTTCGAACATCGGGACAACGAACTTGACCACGATGAACATGAGGACAGCAAAGCCGACGAGGACAACGCCCATTTCCCAGACGTTGGGCACCAGTGGGTTAGTCTCGCCCGCAGTGGCGGCTGAGATGATCACCTGGTTCATAATTCACCCGTCCTTTTCTAATCGGTTCTGGATGTTCGCTAGGTTCTGAAGGTTTACTTGAGAACGAAAGCGAAGACCAGGCCGAGGATGGCGAGGGCTTCAGTCAGCGCGAGGCCGAGGAATGCGATCGGCTGCAGGACGCGCTGGGCTTCCGGCTGACGTGCCACACCGTTGATGTAAGCGGCGAACACGAGACCCACACCGATACCACCGCCGATTGCGGAGAGGCCGTAGCCGATGAGGTTGAGGGAGCCGTTGATGGAGCCTTCCATTTTTCTTCCTTTCAAGATGCCAACTTTGTGGCAGGTTGTTTGGGTTGCTTCATCCCCGTGAGGGGAAGTTTGTGGTTGCCTTAGTGGCTGTCCGCGTGCAGCGCGCCTTCGATGTAGATGGCGGTCAGCAGCGTGAAGACGTAGGCCTGCAGCGCCATGATCAGCGCTTCCAGCATGTACATGGCGATCGAGCCGGCCAGAACCAGCACGGAGGCACCCTTGAGCAGGACGTTCTCTTGCATGATCAGGAACTCGATGCCCGAACCGGCGATCATGACGATCAGGTGACCGGCCAGCATGGTGGCAAACAGACGGAGGCTGTGCGTGACGGGCCGGACCAGGAAGTTCGAGATGATCTCGATCGGGATGATGAGCGGGAGAATATAGACCGGTACGCCGGAGGGTACGGTGGCCAGCTTGAAGTACTTCAGGCCGTTCTTCTTGATGCCGATGGCAATCCAGGTGACGTAAACAATGCCCGCGAGGACATAGGCGCCACCGACGTGGGAGAAGCTCGGGAGCTGAATCACGGGAATTGCGCCGTAAATGTTGTTTACGAGGATAAAGAAGAAGAGGCTGAACAACAGCGGCACATACTTCATAAAGTCTTTGCCACCGATAATGTCCTTGGCGATGCTGTTACGCACAAAGCCATAGGCCATTTCACCAGCGAACTGGAGCTTGCCGGGAACAAGCTGCTGCTTCCGCGCAGCTAGCAGAAAGAATGTGGCGATAATGACGACCGACAGGATTACGAGCAGCATCTGCTTGGAGAATCCGTCAGCCACCCCCACGGCAGGATTGCCGGCAGGTGCATTTCTTCAATTCCAGGAGGATTGAACTCTCCTGAATCTTGGGCCGGGAGCGCAAGCGCGATCAACGCGTTTCCTCTCTGCAGTGTCCATCATTGGGCGTTGGTCGAGGACCCGCGGATTTGTGCTCCGCAGCTCCTCCTGTAAAATTATTTGGCATTATGTGTTTCCGTCCGCGGACGGGCCGCTGTCTGCGCTGCTCTTACCGGCCGTGGTTCTGGAACTGGTAAGGCCATGCATGTGGGAAAGATAGAAACCTCCGAGAGCTCCAAGCAGAGCGCCTGCGAGCACGATCCAGCGGGTTCCCCACAGATAATCCAGACCCCACCCTATCAAACTCCAGACGATGATTCCGCCAATAATGTAGCTAAAGACGGCCATTCCGGCGTTGTATCCGCCGTCGTTGTTTTCGGCCGACACCCCCGGCGTGGGAGCAGCGTTCCTGGGCACGGAGGAACCGTTTTCCGCTGTTCGTTTCCGATCAGACATCGTTTGGCTCCTTGGGCTCGGGGTCGTTGTAAATCTGCAGGCGCGCCGTGCTGAAACCATAGATTTCGGCGGCCTGCCAGAAGACAACAGTGGCAACGGCACCAATCAGGAACCATTGTCCGTGAAGCCAGGCAGGTGCTCCGATCACAAACAGGACAACCGCGAAACCCACGACCTTGACGAAGTAGGTGGCCACGAACATTCCGATGGCACCTGAGGGGTTGTTGCGCCCCATGAAGTGGCCCACCAGAAGGCTGATGGCGAAGAAGAGCATCACCAGGAGCCCGCCCAAAGTACTGGACAGGACGCCGCTGGGGCCGTTCAGGATCACAGCCGGGATGCCCGCCAGGATCAGTGCGCCTGCACCGGCAGCTGAACTGAGTGCGAGGAGGCGAAGCCACAGGGACCGCGTGGGACCGGAAACACCAACGGGTCCGCTGCCGGACGCACGTCCGGATTCGGCGTTGGAGGTCATAAGATCCCAATCGTCGGCGCCCTGGGGCTGGGTGGAGGGCAGCTTGGGCTGCCCCTAAATTCTACACGAGATAGAAATAAATCCGAACGCTGTTACGTCGGCGACTGGTCACTGTGGCGGCGCAGGTATGGCCAGGCCGTAATCAGGCCCATGACCAGCGTGGCGAAGATGTCGGCGGCCAGGACAACCTGCCAGGGGAAGACTGCAAAAGCCAATCCCCCGAAGGACAGGATGGCGGTCCAGAGGTACATCAGGATCACAGCCGTCCGGTGCGAGTAGCCGATATCCAGCAGCTTGTGGTGGAGGTGGCCGCGGTCTGCGGACCATGGCGAACGTCCCCGCGCCGTCCGGCGGACAACGGCGAGGCCCAGGTCAAGCAGTGGCAGGAACAGCACGGCGAAGGGCAGCAGAATCGGTATGACTGTGGAGATACCGTTGGCGCGGTCGTACAGCCCTGAGCCGATCTGGCCCGTGGAGACGATGCCGGCGGCGGCCATCAGCAGGCCGATCAGCATGGCACCGGAATCGCCCATAAAAATCTTGGACGGGAACCAGTTGTGCGGTAAAAAGCCGATGCAACTGCCAACGACGACGGCGGTGAGGAGGGTGGCAAGGTCTGAATAGTCCAACAGAACGGCGTTCCGGTGCACCCAGTATGCCGTGAAGAAGAAGGCGGTTCCGCCGATGATGGCCACGCCTGCGGCCAGCCCGTCGAGGCCGTCAATGAAGTTGAAGGCGTTCATGGTGGTGACGATGAGCCCGGCCGTCAGGACGACCCGTAGCTGTTCGTTTTCCAGGTAGATCGGCTCCGGGATCCACGGGACAATGGTCATCCGGACTCCCCAGATGGCCACCACCAGGGCTGCGGCGCTCTGGCCGATGAGTTTGACCCACCACCGGATGTCCAGGAGATCGTCCGCGATCCCCACGAGCACGATCAGCGCCGCGCCCGCCAATACGCCCCATGGCGAGAAGTTGTTCCGGTAGATGTCCTTGACGAAGAACGACTGGCTGGCCACGATGAGGGCCACCAGTATGCCAAGAAAGATGGCCACACCGCCCAGCCGGGACACCGGCGTCGTATGCATGTCACGGCTGCGGATGGGGGCGTGGAGTTCGAGCCGGTGCCCGATGACCCGGGCACCCCAGGTGGCCCCGTAGGACACAATGGCAGCCGTCAGCCCCATCAGGAGGTACATGATCATGTGACGGGTCCCCCTGCATGCCGAACATCGCGGAGCGGATAGATTCCGCTGAGCACCTGCTCGTTGCTCCGGGGCGCCTTCATTCCATGCAGCAGCCCGCGCAGGAGTCCCTTGATGAGGAGGAGCTTGTTCGGTGAGGCGGCAATTGTCCGGGTCCAGTTGCGGGCGGAGGCGCCTGAGTAAAGCACCTTCTCCCAAGGCGTGAGGGCAGCCGATCGTGTGTAGACCCAAAGTTTGTTCCGCACTTCGTAGTAGAAGCGCGCACCTGGATCAGCACCGGCGTCCCCAAAGGACTTCGTGTGGTGGTTCGCCACTGACTTTTCAACGGAGATGGCATTCCTGGCCCGGGAGATCCGAGCCGTGTACTCAAGATCGTCATTCCAGATGAAGTAGTCGGCGATGGGAAGTCCATGGTGGCGTATCTGCCCGGCTTCGATCAGGACCGAGACGAAAGAGGCCGTCCTGATCTGCACTCCCCCGGCCCGGCCGGCGATCCCGCGGTCGTCCTCGCTGGCACCCAGCCGTGGACGCATCCGGTTCATCGGATGGTCCCGCCCGTCGGTCCAGACCACCCGGCTGGCAACAAAACTGGGCTCCCCACCGGATTCAGCAGCGTAGGCCTGTGAAGCCGAAAGGGCTTCTTCGAGCGTCCGGGGCTGCGGTTCCGTGTCGTCGTCCATGATCCAGACATAGTCTGCTGCATGGTCCAGGACCGCCCGCTCCATGCCGACCACAAATCCGCCGGCCCCGCCCAGGTTCTGCGGGAGCCTGATGGTGTCGGTGGGAACCGGTCCCTTATACGCCGCCAGGAAACCCTGGGTGCCGTCTGTGGACGCATTGTCGACGATGACGATCGTGGAAGGCAGAACTGTTCCGGAAGTGATGCCTCGGAGCGTGGTCTCAAGGAGGTCCCGACGGTTGTACGTAACAACCACGGCGACGACGTTCTTGGTCACTTAATGGCCTCTGTATCCGTGGATCGAAATTTCCGGCTGGCCAGGACAGCGGCCAGCTTCCAGGGCTCAATGAACACGCGTCCGAAGACCCTCCGGGGCGAGTGAATGAGGCGCCACAGCGATTCAAAGCCCAGCCGGCCCAGCCACCGCGGGGCGAGCCGCTGGTGGCCGGAAATCTGGTCCACTGCGCCGCCCACGGCACCATACACCGCTTCAGGGAGATCGCCGCGGCGCTGCCACAGGAAGGTTTCCTGCAATGGCATCCCCAATCCCACGAGGACAAGGTTCGGCCGGAAGGCCCGAAGTTCCTCGACGACGGCGCGTTCCCGGTCCGGGCCCCAGTTCTCCCCTGCGAGGCCCAGAATCTCTGTTTGGGGCAACTGCATCCCCAGCCGGCGGCAGGCCTCTTTGTTGCTGGGGCTGTTGGTCCCCACCACGGCCAGCCGGTCAAGGCCGGTCACGGACGCCAAATGTCTGATCCAGTCCGTGGAACCGACGCGGAAGCCGGAATCGGCCGCCGCAGCTGTTCCTTGCCGCTTCCAGATCGCGTACACGGGTGCGCCGTCCATCAGCACAACGTCTGCGGAGTCGTACAGCGCCTTGAAGCCGGGAAGCGTGTGATAGAGGTAGCAGCTGTGCAGGTTATGGCCGACAACAGTCCGTCGGCCCCCGCGGCAATCAGATCGCCGAGGGCTTCTGCCATCCGGTCTTCGGGCAGGGCAGTGACCTCGACGTCCAGGAGCCTCAGTCGGTCGCGGCCAACGATCATGCCTCCGGATCCTTCTCGGCGGGCGCTGAGGGCTCCCGGGTGACGGGTGCGTCTTCCCCGGCTCCTGCGGCCTCGTTGGCCACTACGGCCGTTGTGGCCCCAGCCTCTGCGGCTTCCTCGGGCTCAGCCATCGGAATTTCGCCCAGGCCCAATACACCCGGAACGTGCTCCCGCAACTGCTCCAGGGACACAGCGCCGTTGCGCACCACACGCAGGAGCGTCCCGGTGGCGTCCACAATGGTGGAGGGCACGGCGTCGGTACCTTCCAGCGGCCGGAAACCGCCTTCGAGGTAGACCTCCACAGAATCCGCGAGCTGGGCGCGCGCCTCCGCGGCGGTCTGCGCCGGCGCCTGGCCGGTCCGGTTGGCGGAGGACACGGCCAGCGGACCGGTCAGGGTCAGGAGTTCCTGGGCCACTTCGTCGTCGGGCATGCGCAGGGCCACGGTTCCCTGGGTCTCTCCCAGGTCCCAGTCCAAGGACGGCTGGGCGTGCAGGATCAGGGTCAGTCCCCCGGGCCAAAACGCTTCTGCGAGCTTACGGGCATCAGCCGAAACGTCCGTGGCCAGGCCGTCCAGCGCGTTGATCCGGGGAATCAGCACCGGCGGCGGCATGGTGCGGCTGCGCCCTTTGGAGGCCAACAGCATGGTGACGGCCTGCGGCGAGAAGGCGTCGGCGGCTATCCCGTAGACCGTGTCCGTAGGGAACACCACGCACTTCTTTTCGCTGATGGCACGCTGGGCATGCTCCAGGCCAAGGGCGCGCTGATCCTCTGACGTGCAGTTGTAGGTTGTGGTCACTGGCCTATTCTTTCATCACTCGTGGTGCGGACCGGCAAGGACGGCGCTGGTGGCGCGTTCCTTGCCGTTGAGGTCCAGGTGCGTGGTGATCTCCGACCAGGCACCCGTCCGCTGCATCATGCCGGCGATCCAGCCGGCCTGGACTTCCGCGTGTTCCATCACGAAGTAGCCGCCGGGAACCAGCAGCCGGGCAGCCGAGGCGGCCGCCGCCGTCGGAAGTTCCATGCCGTCCGCTCCCCCGCCGTACAGGGCTTCGGGGGATCGTGGAGGGCTACTTCGGGTTCATTCGGGATGGCTTCGGCGGGAATGTAGGGCGGGTTGGAGATCACGACGTCGAAGGTTCCGTTGAACTCCGGCAACGCGTTGCGGAGATCCCCCAGCACCAGTTTGACGCCCAGCGGCGCCAGGTTCCTGGCCGCCCACGCATGGGCGAACGGGCTGAACTCCACGGCGTGGACTTCGGCGCCGGGCACTTCGTGGGCAATGGATCCTGCGATCGCGCCCGACCCCGTTCCCAGGTCCACAATCCGCGGGTGCGCCATACCCTTGACGTGGTCGATGACCAGCTGCACAACGGACTCTGTTTCCGGCCGGGGGATAAAAACGCCCGGCCCGACCGCCAGCTCCAGGTACCTGAAATGCGCAACGCCGGTGATGTGCTGCAGCGGGATCCGTTGGGCTCGTTCAGCAACAAGTTCGGCATAGCCATCAGGCGCTGGGGTGTCCCCCAGCATCATCGCCCGGAGCCTGCCGAGCCCTACCCTGAGCAGGTGGTCCGCCAGGAGTTCCGCGTCGACGCGGGGCTGGGGACCCCGGCGTCCCGAAGGATAGCCGTGGCCTCGCTGACGGCAGCCGCAAGGGACTGCTCCGACCCGAGTGTCATGGGCGCCGGAGCTAGTCGCCGATGGCGTCCAGGCGTGCCTGTTCGTCCATCTCGATGGCGGACTGGATGACCGGTTCCAGGTCACCGTTCATGACCTGGTCCAGGTTGTATGCCTTGTAGCCGGTGCGGTGGTCCGCGATCCGGTTTTCCGGGTAGTTGTAGGTGCGGATGCGCTCAGAACGATCCATGGTGCGGATCTGGGACTTGCGCTGGGCCGAGTTCTCGGCGTCGATAATTTCCTGCTGGTGCGCCAGGATGCGGGCGCGGAGCACGCGCATGCCTGCTTCGCGGTTCTGCAGCTGGGATTTCTCGTTCTGCATGGCCACCACAATGCCGGTGGGAAGGTGCGTGATACGGACAGCGGAGTCCGTGGTGTTCACGGACTGGCCACCGGGACCCGAGGAACGGTAAACGTCGATCTTAAGGTCGTTCTGGTTGATGTCCAGCTCTTCGGGCTCGTCAACTTCGGGAAGGACCAGGACGCCGGCGGCCGAAGTGTGGATGCGGCCCTGGGATTCGGTGACGGGCACACGCTGCACGCGGTGGACGCCGCCTTCGAACTTGAGCCGCGCGTAGACGCCCTCGGCAGGATCGTTCGAGTTGCCCTTGACGGCCATCTGGACGTCCTTGTAGCCGCCGAGATCGGATTCGTTGGCTGAGATAAGTTCGGTCTTCCAGCCGCGGGATTCCGCGTACCGAGTGTACATGCGCAAGAGGTCGCCGGCGAACAGTGCGGCTTCGTCGCCGCCCTCACCGCCCTTGACTTCAAGGATCACGTTGCGGGCATCGTCAGGGTCCCGCGGGATGAGCAACCGGCGCAGGTTGGCCGAAGCAGCCTCCAGCGCTGTCTCAAGCACAGGCACCTCGGCAGCAAACTCAGGGTCCTCCGCAGCCATCTCCCTCGCAGCGGCGAGGTCGTCCTCCAGGGCATGCCACTTGTTGTATGCCTCCACGATGCCATTGAGCTGCGCGGAACGCCGCCCCAGCTTCCGGGCCAGCCGCTGGTCAGCATAAACAGCCGGATCCCCCAACTGCGCCTGGATAGCATCATGCTCAGCAAGCAGGCCCTGTACGGACTCAAACATTTCAAAACCTCTTTCGACTCTTACAAGTCTAGTTTCACGGGACTTAACGACGAACCGCCCAAAATATGCCGGCCACCAGGCCGGCATATTTTGAGCGGTGAGCGCAGCTACTTGTCGTTATCCGACTTCGCACCAAGCGTTGTCTTCTGGACCTGCATGAGGAACTCGACGTTGCTCCCGGTCTCCCGGATCTTGTTGGTCAGCAGCTCAAGGCTCTGCTGCGTTTCAAGTCCGGAAAGGACGCGGCGCAGCTTCCACATGATTTTGACTTCCTCGGGGGAAAGCAGGTTCTCTTCGCGGCGTGTGCCGGACGCGTTGACGTCCACTGCCGGGAAGATGCGCTTGTCCGCCAGCTGGCGGGACAGGCGGAGCTCCATGTTGCCGGTGCCCTTGAACTCTTCGAAGATGACCTCGTCCATCTTGGAACCGGTCTCCACGAGAGCGGTTGCCAGGATGGTCAGCGAGCCGCCGTTTTCGATGTTGCGGGCTGCACCGAAGAAACGCTTCGGCGGGTACAGCGCGGCGGAGTCGACGCCACCGGACAGGATACGGCCGGAAGCCGGTGCTGCCAGGTTGTAGGCACGGCCCAGGCGGGTCATGGAGTCCAGCAGGACCACCACATCCATGCCCATTTCCACTAGGCGCTTGGCGCGTTCGATGGAGAGCTCGGCCACGGTGGTGTGGTCATCGGCGGGACGGTCGAAGGTGGAGGCAATGACCTCACCCTTGACGGTCCGCTGCATGTCCGTGACTTCTTCGGGACGCTCGTCAACGAGCACCATCATGAGGTGGACCTCAGGATTGTTGATAGTGATGGCGTTGGCGATGGACTGCAGGATGAGCGTCTTGCCGGCCTTCGGCGGGGAGACGATCAGACCGCGCTGGCCCTTGCCGATCGGGGCAACCAGGTCGATGACGCGGGGGCCGATCTTCTTGGGGTCGGTCTCGAGGCGCAGGCGCTCGGACGGGTACAGCGGAACCAGCTTGGCGAATTCGACACGGTCCTTGAGCTCTTCCGGCGTCTTTCCGTTGACGGAGGTGACGCGGACGAGGGCGTTGAACTTCTGGCGGGCGGTCTGCTGGCTGCGGTCTTCGCCTTCACGCGGTGCACGGATGGCACCGACGCAGGCGTCGCCCTTGCGCAGGTTGTACTTCTTGACCTGGGCGAGGGAGACGTAAACGTCGTTCGGGCCCGGCAGGTAGCCGGAGGTGCGGATGAACGCGTAGTTCTCCAGCACGTCCAGGATGCCGGCGACGGGCAGCAGGACGTCGTCCTCGGTGACCTCGACGTCGTCGACGTCCGGTCCCTGGGCACGGCCCCGACGGCGGTCGTTGCGGTCGCGGAAACGGTCGTTGCGGGAGTTGTCCCGGCTGTCCTGGCCACCCTGGCCGCCGGAGCGGTCATTGCGGTCGTTCCGGTCCCTGCGGTTGCGGCGGTTCCGGCGGCTTCCGCCGTCAGTGTCGTCGCCATCGCGAGCGTTGTCGCGGGTGTTGTCGCGGTTGTCATCGCGGCGGGCACCATCACGCTGGCCGGCGTCACGGCTGCCTGCGTTGTCGCGGCCACCATCGGTGGTCTCGCGGGCGGTGGTGTCTCGAGATGTGGTCTCGCGGGCAGTGGTCTCACGAGACGTGGTCTCACGGGCTGCGGTGTCGCGGGCGCCACGGGTGCGGCCGCTCTCCCGGCGGTCAGCACGCTGGCCGTCACCTGATTCGGCAGCCTGGGAATCAGCGCGCTGGGTTTCGGTGCGGTCAGCCTGGCGCTGTTCAGCGGCGGGCTGCTCGGCCGGAGCCTCGGTGGCTTCTGCCTGCGTTGATGTAGCGGCCGCTTCGCCGCGGCGGCGGTTACGGGTACGCGGCTGTCGGCGTTCGCCTTCAGCTGCTGCGCCGGCCTCAACGGGCGCCGACGCCGGAGCCTCGGCGGGGGCAGCGGCCGGAGCTTCGGCTGCTGTTGCCGCGGCTGTTGCTGCGGCCGGTGCCGTAACTACTCCGTCGCTGACTGCGCGGCGGCTGCGTCCACGGCCACGGGCACGTGTCCCCTCGGCGGCCGGGGCCTCCGAAGTTTCGCTGGCGGCAGCCACCGGTGCGGCAGCGGCCGGGGCTACGTGGTTTTCGGTCGCCTTTTCGGCAGCCTTGGCCGGAGCCTTGCTGGCTGACGTGCCTGCGCGATGGGCGGAAATGGCGGTCACCAGATCCCCCTTACGCATACGGGATCCACCGGAAATCCCCAGCTGGCTGGCAAGTGCCTGCAGCTGGGCGAGCTTGAGGCCGGCTAGGCCACTGCTCTTGGCGGGTGCGGCCGTTGACGATCCGGCAGCAGAAGTTGATGGTTCCACAGCTGCGGACAGCTCAGTGGTTTCGGTCACGAAGGATCCTTCCCCCTCGACGGCGTCCAGACTGGGAGCTGGACGCGATGATTTTGATCTGGGCTGCAGTTCAGATCTGCAGCCGACATTTTCGGTCTTGCCGGTTGGATTTCGGCCAGCAGGGCCGGATACTGATTCACCTCACGCACCGATTAATGGCGGGGCGCCGGGCTGACGGTTCAGGGGCAGACAATTCAGCTGCAGATTCCTGCGACAGACCAAGCAGGTGGCACCGGAAAATATTGCGCAGTAGGAGATCACTAACAACTGAATGCAGCTGCCGATCAGATAGGCGGAATTACCGCCGGTGCAAGTCCACCTTAGCACCTTCGACGTCCACTGCCAGCTTCAACACGCGCCAGCCGATGCCCGGCGTGTTCGCCTCTGTAAAGGACTCAATAAACCCAAGCACCTCGGTGGCTTCGGCGTCGCCGTCGGCGAGAACCAGGACCGTAGGTCCGGCACCTGAAACCACAGCCGCGTGGCCCGCGTTGCGCAGTGCCCTGATGAGTGCCGCGCTGGGGCGCATCGCCTCGGCGCGGTAGCTCTGGTGAAGGTAATCCTCCGTGCCGGCGTGCAGAAACTCGGGCTTCTGAGTCAGCGCGTGGATCAGCAGGGCGGCGCGGCCGGAGTTCATGGCCGCGGCATGATGGCCCACAGACGCCGGCAGCAGGGCGCGCGCGGCCTCGGTGGACAATTCGAAATCGGGACAGCCACGATGGGAATCACAGAACCGGCCACGGTAGCGCACGTGCTGCTGTACCGGTCACTGTCCTGCCATGACAGCGCCAGTCCGCCGAAAATCGCGGGCGCGACGTTGTCCGGGTGGCCTTCCATCTCGCTGGTCAACTGCAGGATCCAGTCCCGCCCGCGACGCGCCGCGTCGGGCACCATGGCGTTGGCAGCCGAGACGGCCGCCACCACGGCCGATGCCGATGATCCCAGACCGCGGCCATGGGGGTTGACGTTCGTCGCCGTGATCCGAAGCCCGCCGTGCCGGTAACCCAGCCGGGAAAAGGCAGACTCCATCGCCCGGACCACCAGGTGGCTGGCGTCCCTCGGCAGCGTGTCCGCCCCTCGCCGCTGAGCTCAAAGACGAGCTCAGCGGATTCGAGGCTTTCCACCGTCAGGGTGTCGTGCAGGGCGAGGGCGAGGCCCAGGCTGTCGTAGCCCGGACCAAGGTTGGCACTGGTGGCCGGGACCCTGACGGTGACGCGCTGTCCTGCCTCGATAACGGGCAAGTCAACGGCGGTGGGCGAGGTGGTTTCCAAGGCTACTTTTCTTCCAGTCCCAGTTCAGCTGCGACGGTCACGACGTCGTTGGAGACCTTGACGGGCTGCACTTCGCTGCCGTCCTCCGTCCGGAGGGCCCACTGGGGTCCTTGAGGCCGTGACCGGTAACGGTGATGACGATGGTCTTGCCGCTGGGAACTTCACCGGCGGCATGCTTCTTGAGCAGGCCGGCCACACCGGCGGCGGAGCCGGGCTCCACAAAAACGCCTTCGCGGGCGGACAGCCAGCGGTGGGCATCCAGGATCTGCTCGTCAGTCACGGCGTCGATGAATCCGCCGGACTCGTCGCGGGCCGCGATGGCACCGTCCCAGGATGCCGGGTTGCCGATCCGGATGGCAGTGGCGATGGTGTCCGGCTCTGTGATGGGGTGCCCCGCCACGAACGGTGCCGCGCCGGCAGCCTGGAAGCCCCACATCTGGGGCGTTTTGGTGGACACGGCCGGCAAGGTTCCGGCTGTTTCCGATTCAAACGGCGCCGAGTACTCCTTGTAGCCCTTCCAGTAGGCGGTGATGTTGCCGGCGTTACCGACGGGCAGGACATGAATGTCCGGAGCATCGCCGAGCGAATCGACAATCTCAAACGCGCCCGTCTTCTGGCCCTGGATGCGTGCCGGGTTGACGGAGTTGACCAGGAAAACCGGGTAGGACTCCCCCAGCTTCCGTGCAATATCCAGGCAGTTATCAAAGTTGCCGTCCACCTGGAGCAGCGTGGCGCCATGCGCGATGGCCTGGCTCAGCTTGCCCATGGAGATCTTGCCTTCGGGGACCAGCACGGCGCATTTCAGTCCCGCTGCCGTGGCGTAGGCGGCAGCGGAGGCCGAGGTGTTGCCGGTGGACGCGCACACCACTGCCTTGGCACCGGACGCAACGGCGGCCGTCATGGCCATGGTCATACCGCGGTCCTTGAACGAGCCGGTGGGGTTCATCCCTTCGACCTTCAGATACACGGTGGAACCGGTGAGCTCGGAGAGCTTCTGCGCGTAGACCAGCGGAGTGCCGCCCTCGCCCAGCGTGATGACCCTGGTGGATTCCGTGACGGGCAGACGGTCAGCGTATTCGCGGATAACTCCGCGCCATTGGTGAGCCACTTAGACTCCTTCTACCCGCAGAACGGATGTCACTGAATTGATGACGTCCAGGCCCTTCACGGCCTCGACGGTGGCTGCGAGGGCAGCCTCTGATGCGCGGTGGGTAACGATCCGCAGTTCGGCCGACTCCACATTGGACTCTGCGTCACGGTGGATGGTCTGCCGCATGATTTCGATGGACACGCCATGCTCCGCGAAGAGCTGGGCGATCCGGGCCAGCACGCCGGGCTGGTCAGCAACGTCCAGGCCGATGTAGTAGCTGGTCATGACCGCGTCGATGGGCAGCGCCGGGACGTGGCCCGTGGTGGTCTCCGTGCGTCCGGGCCCACCCAGCACAATGCGTCGGGCGGCCGAGACGAGGTCACCCAGCACGGCAGACGCCGTCGGAGTTCCGCCGGCACCCTGGCCGTAGAACATCAGCTCGCCGGCGTTTTCCGCCTCAATAAAGACCGCGTTGAAGGCGCCACGAACGGCGGCCAGCGGGTGCTCGCGCGGCAGCAGGGTGGGGTGCACGCGCACGGAAACGCCTTCGCCGCCGTCGGCATCGGTGAGCTTTTCGGCGATGGCCAGCAGCTTGATGACAAAGCCTGCGTCTTTGGCCGCGGCAATGTCCGCCGCGCTGACGGAAGTGATGCCCTCACAGTGGACGTTCTCCAGGGCGAAGCGGGTGTGGAAGGACAGCGAAGCCAGGATGGCAGCCTTGGCTGCGGCATCGTGGCCTTCGACGTCGGCGGTGGGGTCAGCCTCCGCGTAACCAAGGCGCTGGGCTTCGGCGAGGGCGTCCGCGAACTGGGCGCCGGTGGAGTCCATCTGGTCCAGGATGAAGTTGGTGGTGCCGTTGACGATGCCCAGCACGCGGGTGATGCGGTCGCCGGCCAGGCTGTCCCGGATGGGGCGCAGGATGGGGATCGCACCGGCTACGGCGGCTTCGTAGGACAGCTGCACGCCGGCCTTGTCCGCCTCTTCGTAGAGGGTGGGGCCGTCCTGGGCGAGGAGGGCCTTGTTGCCGGTGACAACACAGGCGCCGTTGCGCAGCGCGGAGAGGATCAGCGTGCGGGCAGGCTCGATTCCGCCCATAAGCTCGATCACCAGGTCGGCGTCCTTGACCAGGGTGTCGGCGTCGGTGGTGAAGAGGTCCTGCGGCAGGTCCACATCCCGCTTGGCATTGACGTTGCGCACCGCGATGCCGCTGAGCTGCAGGCGCGCCCCGGTACGGGCGGCAAGGGTGTCGGCGTCTTCAATGAGAATCCGCGCAACCTGAGCCCCAACGTTGCCACAGCCCAGCAGGGCTACTTTCAGGGTTCGCAATTCAGTCATTCGGCACTCCCATGTCGCGGTTAAGCAGATCTTCTTCGGTTTCCCCGCGGACAATCAGCCGGGCAGATCCGCCGCGCACCGCGACAACGCCCGGCCGGGCCAGATAGTTGTAGTTGCTTGACAGGGCCCAGCAGTAGGCGCCGGTTCCCGGTACAGCAAGCAGATCACCGGCTGCCACGTCCTCGGGCAGGTATACATCTCTAACAACTATGTCGCCGCTCTCGCAATGTTTGCCCACCACGCGGGACAACTGCGGAGCCGCGTGGGAGATACGGGAGGCCAGAATCGCCGAATAATCCGCGTCGTAGAGCACCGGACGGGCGTTATCACTCATGCCACCGTCCACTGACACATACCGGCGGGGATGCGTAACGTTCTCTTGGCCTGCGTCGCTGGCCGGAGCGTCCACCCGCACGGTTTTCAGGGTGCCCACCTCGTACAACGTGAAGGTGGTGCTGCCTACGATGGCGCGTCCGGGTTCGATGGAAATCCGTGGTGACGTGATCCCCAGCTCGGCACACGTGGAACGCACGACGGCGGCCATCGCCTGCGCGATGTCGGCTGCGGGGCGGGGGGTGTCCACCGGGGTGTAGGCAATGCCGTAGCCGCCGCCAAGATCCAGCTCGGGCATGGCAATGGAGTACTTTTCCTGCATGGCCGCGTGGAAACGCAGGAGCTTCTGCGCAGCGAGTTCAAAGCCGTCCGGCTCGAAGATCTGCGAGCCGATGTGGCAGTGCAGGCCCAGCAGTTCGATGCTGGCGTAGCCCGTGGCCGCAGCCACAGCCTCCTCCGCTGCTGACAGGCCGGCCTGCTCAGTGGAATCCCCGGCCATGGAGAGGCCGAACTTCTGGTCCTCGTGGGCGGTGGCGATGAACTCGTGGGTGTGCGCGTGCACGCCCGGTGTCAGGCGCAGCATGACCTTGGCTATTTCGCCGCGGCCCGAGGCGATCTTGGCGACGCGGTCGAGCTCATCGAGGCTGTCCACCACGATGCGTCCCAGCTTCATATCCAGCGCACGGTTTATCTCTGCGTCGGATTTGTTGTTGCCGTGCAGGCCCAGGTTTTCGCCCTTGATGCCGGCCCGGGCGGCTACAGCAAGCTCGCCGCCGGAACAGGTGTCCAGCCGTAGCCCTTCGTCCGCCACCCAGGCGGCCACCGCGGTGCAAAGGAAGGACTTACCCGCGTAGTAGACATCCACTCCCCCGCAGATGTCGGCGAACGCGGCGTCAAAGGCGTCCTTGAAGGAGCGGGCACGGGCCCGGAAGTCGGTCTCACTCATCACAAAGAGCGGCGTGCCGAACTGTGCCTTGAGCTCGCTGACGGCGATGCCGTCGATGGCCAGCTCACCGGCGTTGTTCTTCCGGACATCCTGCGCCCACATGGGTTCGTGGAGCGCGTTCAGGTCCGCGGGAACGGCGAGCCATTCGGGGGCCAGCGGGGATGCGGTGTTGGTGTCCTGTGCCGACTCGTCCTGTGCTGAAGTTTCCTGTGCCGACATGGGTTTTACATCCGTTCCGGCGCGGATACGCCCAGCAGGTCCAGACCGTTGGCCAGCACCTGGCTGGTGGCGTCGTTCAGCCACAGGCGGGTGCGGTTGACGTCGGTGACGGCTTCGTCGCCCTGCGGCGCAACGCGGCAGGCGTCGTACCAGCGGTGGTAGGCGCCGGCAATGACCTCGAGGTGGCGGGCCACGCGGTGGGGTTCGCGCAGTTCGGCGGCTTTGGCCACAATCGAGGGGTAGCTGCCCAGGTAGGAGAGCAGTTCGTTTTCCGTGGCGTGGTCCAGCAGTGCGGCGTCGAACGCGTTCCGGTCCACGCCTGCAGCCACGGCGTTGCGGGCCGTGCCGCGGGACCGGGCGTGGGCGTACTGGACATAGAACACCGGGTTCTCGTTGCTGTGCTTCTTCAGCAGGTCAGGATCCAGGGTGAGCGGGGAATCCGCCGGGAAGCGGGCCAGGGAATAACGCACTGCGTCCTTGCCAAGCCAGGAGATGAGGTCCTTGAGTTCGATGATGTTGCCCGCGCGCTTGGACAGCTTGGCGCCGTTGACCGACACCAACTGGCCGATCAGGACCTCGATGTTCACCTCCGGGTCATCGCCGGCACAGGCAGCGATGGCCTTGAGGCGGTTGATGTAACCGTGGTGGTCCGCGCCCAGGAGGTAGATCTTTTCGGTAAAGCCGCGGTCTTTCTTGGAGAGGTAATACGCGGCGTCCGCGGCAAAGTAGGTGGGTTCACCGTTCGCGCGGATCATCACGCGGTCCTTGTCGTCCCCGAAGTCGGTGGTGCGCAACCAGACCGCACCGCCGTCGTCGAACACGTGGCCCTGCTCGCGAAGGCGGGCGACGGCACTCTCGATGGCGCCGGCGTCGTGCAGTTCCTGCTCCGAGAAGTAGACGTCAAAGGCAACGCCAAAGTCTGCGAGGGTGTCCTGGATGTCCTTCATCTGGGCCTTGTAGGCGGCGGCACGGATAACCGGCACTGCGGCGACCTCGGTGAGTTCACGGATGTCGGGGTGCTCGGTCAGGACGTCATGGCCGAGGTCGGCGATGTACTGGCCCGGGTAGCCGCCGTCCGGCACGGGATGTCCGTGCAGCCGCGAGTAGACAGAGTTCGCGAACACGTTCATCTGCGAACCGGCGTCGTTGATGTAGTACTCGGCGGTGACCTCCGCGCCCGAAGCACGCAGCACGCGGGCGATCGCATCGCCCAAGGCAGCCCAGCGGGTGTGGCCGATGTGCAGCGGACCGGTGGGGTTCGCCGACACAAATTCCATGTTCACCACGTGGCCGGCGAGCGTGTTGGTGGTGCCGTAATCCCGTCCGGCTTCCACGATGGCCTTCGCCAGGGCGCCCGCTGCGGCCGCGTCCACGGTGATGTTCAGGAAGCCGGGGCCGGCGATGTCCACGGCAGAAACGCCGTCGATGGACTTCAGGCGGGCGCTCAGGATGGTGGCGAATTCGCGCGGGTTGGTGCCGGCCTGCTTGGACAGCTGGAGGGCGATGTTGGTGGCCCAGTCGCCGTGCTCCCGGTTCTTCGGTCGCTCCACGCGCACCTCATCAGGGACAGCTGATGCGGAAAGCGCGATTTCGCCAGCGGCGACGGCGTCTTTCAGGCAGGCGGATATGGCGAGGGAGAGTTCTTCGGGAGTCACCCCTCTAGCCTACCGGGGGCCGCCACGTGGACGAATTTCGGCATGGTGCGTGACTGGTTCCGCGCAACTTTTCCGCACAGCCGACGCACTGCTGACTCACAGGGTGAACCATTACGCTGAATCCGACGTTGAGTACACCGTAAGCACCCAGCCCACGAAACGAGCCCCAATATGAGACCGTCAGTCCGCAAGAGTGTCTTCGTCGGCATCACCGGCCTGTCCCTCGCTGGAACGGTCGCAGGCTGCGCGCCGTCGGCAACACAGGCCGCACCCGGTGCGACTTCCGGCAACACGTCAGGCGCCGTCACGGCCCCTTCGGGCACGGCATCAACCCCGGCCAGCAGCGGTTCCCTCTATCAGGACGGCACCTACAGTGCCGACGGCACCTATGTTTCCCCCAATGGCACGGAGACCGTAGGGGTTGAGCTGATGCTCGCCGCCGGCAAGGTCACGGCCGTGAACATCACCCAGCACCCCTCCAACCCGAACACGCGGAAATTCCAGGGCGAGTTCGCCGGCGGGATCGCGGCGCAGGTTGTGGGCAAAGGCATCGACGAACTCAACGTCTCCAAGGTGGCAGGGTCCTCGCTCACCAGCGGCGGTTTCAACCAGGCCCTGGACAAGATCAAGGCCGAGGCGCAGTAGGCCGTGCCGGACCCGGAGGACTTCCGCTTCGACGGGATCGGTACCCGTTGGGAAATCTCCACGCCCCATCCGCTTCACGCCAGCGTCCGCGGCCGGCTCCTCGCCGTGGTGGAGCGGTACGACGGCGACTGGTCCCGGTTTAGGTCCGACTCGACAGTCAGTGCCATGGCACGCGAGCCCGGGCGGCATAAGCTGCCGGCGGAGGCGACGGACCTTGGCCGGCTGTACCGCTCGCTGTACAACATCACCGGCGGAGCGATGACCCCTTGATCGGCGCCAGCCTGGAGCGCCTCGGGTACGACGCCGCATATTCCCTGCGGCCTGCAGGGTCCGCGCTTCCGGCACCCCGCTGGGAGGACGTCCTGGCGTGGGAGGGCAATGTGCTGACTACTTCCGCTCCCCTGGTCCTGGACATCGGTGCCGCCGGCAAGGGGCAGCTGGTGGACCTTCTCGCTAGTGAGTTGCGCTCCTGCGGCGTGGACTCCTTCGTGATTGATGCCAGTGGCGACCTGCTTCACCGCGGCCCTGACCCGGTATCCGTGGCGTTGGAACACCCGTACGATCCGGCGAAGGCAATCGGGACCGTGCCGCTGGCCGGCCGCGCCTTGTGCGCGTCGGCTTCCAACCGACGGGCATGGGGTGACGGCCTGCACCATGTGCTCGATGGCACCACCGGGCTACCCGTCAGCACGGCGGTAGCCACGTGGACCATGGCGGAAAGCACTATGGTTGCTGATGCTCTGGCCACCGCCCTGTTCTTTGTCCCCGGCAGCGAGCTGGAACGGGCCTTCGATTTTTCCTGGCTGACAGTTTTTTCTGATGGAACTGCTGCCTATTCAGCCGGATTTGAAGGGACACTGTTTTTATGAGCCCCGTTGATGCTCCCAAGACGACCGCCGTTTTCGCCGCCGGCCGGTTGGACACCCTGTTGGGAAAGTACACGATGTACCGGCTGATCCTCCTGGTCCTGGCAGCCCTTGCCGCGTACAGCCTCCTGCTGAATGCCCTTGGCTGGCTCACGTTCGGCATCCCGCAGATGCTCGTCCACCTGGCCCTGTGCCTTGGCTTGACTTACTTGTCCAACCGCGGGCTGGCTGCCCTTTTCCACGTCCGCCCGCATTCCGAGTCGTCGCTGATCACCGGCCTGCTGCTGTATTTCCTGTTCTGGCCCACCTTTATGCCCATGGATTTGGCGGGCGTGGCCCTGGCCTGTGTGCTGGCCACCGCCTCGAAATACGCGTTGGCCTGGCGCGGCCGGCACATTTTCAACCCCGCCGCCGCCGGAGCGTTTGTGACCGGGCTGACCGGATTGAACGTCGCAACGTGGTGGGCGGCGACCCCCGCCATGCTCTGGCTACTGGTCCCCGGAGTCCTCCTGGTGCTCTACCGGACGCGGAAGTTGCTCATGGCGGCCGTGTTCCTTGTGGTTGCCACATCAATTGTGAGCGCTGAGTTGCTGCATGCAGGGCTTAGCCCGGGCACCGCACTCTGGCAGGCCCTGGCCCAGCGGCCGTTGCTGTTCTTCGTCGGCTTTATGCTGACGGAGCCCCTTACCCTCGCGCCGCGCCGATGGCAGCAGCTTGCGCTCGCAGCAGTGGTAGGTGGGGTCTTCGCGGTGCCGTACAACTTCGGCTTCATCGCCAACTCGCCCGAACTGGCCCTGCTGGTCGGCAACCTGCTGGCGTTTCTGGTGGGTCAGCGCGGCGGACTCAGGCTCCAGTTCACTGGCTCCCGTCCCCTGACGCCGAGCACCACGGAATTCTCGTTCGAACCGTCCCGGCCCGTCCGCTTTATGCCGGGACAGTACATGGAACTGGATCTGCCGCACGCAAAGTCTGACGGTAAAGGCCGACGCCGGGTGTTCAGTTTGACCAGTGCCCCCGGTTCGGAGACCGTGAAGTTTGGCGTCCGGACGGCGGAGCCCCTGTCCGCGGCGAAGAAAGTCCTGCTGGACCTGAAGCCTGGTGATGAAGTGGCTGCCACAGCCGTGGGCGGAGATTTTGTCCTGCCCCGCGATCCCCGGGCCGCCGTTCTCCTGATCGCCGCGGGCATCGGCATCACGCCCTATCTTGCGCATCTTTCTTCCGGAGCGGCCCAGGACCGTGACGTGGTTCTCCTGCTCCTGGCGCGCAATCCTGCGGAAATTGCCTACGCGGCCGAGCTGCAGGCGTCCGGGGCGCGCATCCTGGTACGCCTCGCGGATGGGTCCGTCCCGCCGTCGTTCGTCACCAACGCAGGGAACGGAGGCCACCTGGACGGGCCCGCATTGCTCGAGCTGGTCCCCGACATTACCGACCGCGCTGTGTACATCTCCGGGTCGCCGGCGAGCGTCGCTTCGCTGCGCCGTGCAGCCCGGAAGGCCGGCGGGCGACGGGTGCACGTCGACTCTTTTTCCGGGTACTGAAGCCAGCCGTTTTTCCTTGCAGGCACCTTCCTGCTAAGCTCTAGGACGTCCCGCCGGCAACGGCAGGATCCCTGAATTGCCCTCGTAGCTCAGGGGATAGAGCGTCTGCCTCCGGAGCAGAAGGTCGTTGGTTCGATTCCAATCGAGGGCACAAATGAAACCCCCGCCGCTTGCCAAAGCGGCGGGGGTTTCTGCGTTCGTGCCCCGGACGCGAGCGGACAGTTGAGGCCCTACCGGGCAAGCGCGGACCGACATTTGAGGACCCTACCGAGCTAGCTCCGGACACCGGCCGCATGTGTAGAGCAATACGTCTGTTGCACACCGGCCGTATGTGTACAACGGCGCGCCTGTCCCGCGGTGCCCTATCAGACTCCGCGGCTGGAGCCGATGCCTCAAGCACAGCCAAAGCTACGGCGGCGTGGTGCTCGATCCCCCCGTTGTCTGCGGCGCTGGCCAGTGGGGTGGTTCCCAGTCGGGGTGTTCGCTGGCGTAGTGCCGTCCGGTGGTTGAGATCCAACCGGGTGGTTCGTTCTTGGTGGCGGTGGTGGGTGTCCAGGCTGTGGTGTGTCTGAGTCGGTGATGGCGGGGCACGGCTGACCGAGATTGCTGATCCCAGTACTGCCTCCGTGGGCCCAGGCGAGGAGGTGGTCCGCTTCGTTGTCCAGGGAGTGGTTGCTGCAGCCGGGGAACGGGCACTTCCCGTCCCGCAACCGTAGCCATCGGCGTTGGGCTTTCGTGAGCCGGTAGCTGGTCCGCCCGATCTCCAACGGCGCACCGTCCCGCGGGTCGATCAGGACACGGTGGAAGGACTCCGCACCTTCCGCGATCAGTTGGCGGGCCATGGAGGGCGGGATCGGCCCGTACCCATCGAGCATGGACGGTTCATCCGTGACGCCCAACAGGGCTAACACCGGGACCGTGATGAGGACCTGCGCCCGCGGCGACGGAACACCAGTTCCGGCAACAGCGATGTTGTTGGTGAGGAGCCAGGTCGTGACGGTGTCGGCGCGGAGCTGGGTGAGGGTCCGGTCCTCATGAGGCCCCTGGAGCGCTCTCGCGGCGGTCGTGGCCCGGTCCCAGATCCCGGCCGCCTGATCGGCGGGGAGGTACGCGCTGAGCCAGGCCATGCCGTCGCGGTCCGGCGCATACTCCAGGCGTCGATCCGCGGCGCTCTTGATGTGGCGCTTTTCGATGCTGACCGGGTGGTGGCGTTCCCGCCACGTCCTGGCCTTGTGCCGGAACCTCCCGGGGATGAGCTCACCGGCCGGGCCTCCACGTGCCGGGTTCGGCGCGTCGGGGTCCAGGAAATGCGCTTCGAGCGCCGTTTCATCGACCATGATCCTCGCGTGCTGCCACGAAATCCTCCCGGCCCGCAGCGCCGACAACGTCAAGGCAGCCATCCGGGCCTCCAGCATGGATCAATTCACTGAGCCCAGAAGAAGACTCGGCGACCTTCCGGCCTCCCCTGACCGGGCAACATTTTGGAGGGCGGTGCACTTCAGGGCCCCATCTGTCCCTTCGCGCCATGAAGCAGGGCCCCAGCTGTCCCTTCGCGCTGGACTGAGTGCGCCTTCAACAGATTGTCGGTGGCCCCTCGTAGGCTGATTCAACGAACTCGAGGGGTAGGCCATGCACGTTCCAGCCACATTCTGTTCCATCATTCCGCCTTACATGCTTCGGCGGTTGGCCCGCCTGGACGAGCCGCGGTTTTCCGCCGCCGCGCGGGCGGCCAAGGAAGCACTGAGCCACGTCCGGTCAGTCCAGTCAGCCCGTACCCTGCCGGCTCCGGCCGCTCCCCCGTCAATGCGTGATGTCCGCCCGGGCCCGCCCAACAGGAGCATCTACGATGCCGGCGGTTCCGAGAACCTGCCCGGCAAGCTGGTGCGCAAGCAAGGTGAACCGGCTTCCGGCGATCAGTCGGCTGATGAGGCGTACGACGGCCTTGGGCACACGCATCGCCTGTTTGCCGACATCTTCGGCCGTAACTCCATCGACGGCCAAGGCCTTCCGCTCGCTGCTACTGTGCACTTTGGAAAGCTCTACGACAATGCTTTCTGGGATGGCCGGCAGATGGTCTTCGGCGACGGTGACGGCGAAGTTTTCGAGCGTTTCACGCGGTCGCTGAGCGTCATCGGGCACGAACTCACGCACGGTGTCACCCAGCACTCGGCGGGGCTGGCTTACCGCAACCAAGCAGGTGCCCTCAACGAATCCATGTCCGACGTTTTCGGCGCGCTCGTGGAACAGTACCTGAACAGCCAGTCCGTAACCGAAGCCAGTTGGCTCATCGGCGAAGGACTCTTCACGCCTCAGGTTGAAGGATCGGCTCTCCGCTCGCTGAAGGCCCCGGGCACGGCGTACGACGACGACGTGCTGGGAAAGGATCCCCAGCCAGATTCGATGGACTCGTACATGCGGACCAGCGCGGACAATGGCGGCGTCCATATCAACTCCGGCATCCCCAACCGGGCCTTCTACCTCACGGCGGAGTCCCTCGGCGGCAACGCCTGGGAGGCACCGGGACGGATCTGGTACGACACACTCACCGGCGGCTCATTGCCTGCCACCGCCACCTTCCGCGCTTTCGCGAGGGCGACGGCTGCATCCGCCGTCGAATTGTTCGGCACCGATTCGCCGGAGCATGACGCCGTGCGGCAGGCGTGGGAAACTGTGAAGGTCAAGCTTTAGTTGAACGCCTGCCCGCCGAGAGCCGGCGGCCAGGCTGCAGGAAAGCCCAGGACCCAGGCCATGAAGATCAGTGTGGAGCGCAGCGGCGGCATCGCAGCCCTGACCCGCGTATGGACAGTGCACGCCCAGACCGCGAGCGCCAAAAGCCAGTGGCAACCCATTGTGGAAGCATGCCCTTGGGACGCGGTGCCCAGGACCGTCAGCGCTGCAGCCGCGGAGGTACAAGGCAACCAGCCCGACCGATTCATCTATTCGATCCGGGCCGGCCAGCGCCGTGCGGCGCTGCCGGAGCAGGCTGTCACAGGACCATGGCGTGTGCTGGTGGACAGCACCCGCGCGGCCTCCGAGGACAGCCCCGCACGGCAAGACAATTCGGGACCCCAAGGGCCGTCCCCGGCTTAATGGCGCGGCCATTGCTGAGCTGCGTCGCCGGCTACCCTGCCGTGACCAACTGTCCCCGGAATGCCCGACGATAGGACTGCGGGCTCGTGTCCAACACCTTAGCAAAGTGATGCCGGAGCAGGACCGGGTGGCCAAAGCCCGACTCCCGGGCAACTTCGTCGATGTTGAGGTCAGTGGATTCCAACAGCTCCTGCGCCCGGAGGACCCGCTGCGAGTTCAGCCAGGCAGCAGGTGTGGCCCCGGTTTCGGACCGGAAGCGGCGGGCAAAGGTCCTGGCTGACATGTGCACGCGTGACGCCAACTCAACGACGGTGTGCTCCTGCTCCAGGTTCTGCACCATCCAGCGCAGCAGCTCTTCCATCGGCGCCGATCCACAAGCAGGCATGGGCCGGTCGATGAACTGAGCCTGGCCGCCGTCGCGGTGGGGCGGCACCACCATGTCCCGCGCAATGGCAGCGGCCACGTTGGCGCCCAGCTCAACGCGCACCAGATGGAGGCAGGCATCAATCCCTGCCGCGGTGCCCGCACTGGTGATCAGGTTGCCGTCCTGCACGTAGAGCACGTTTTCATCGACCTGCACTTCCGGGTACCGGCTTGCGAGCTCATGGGAATAGTGCCAATGCGTGGTGCAACGCCGCCCGTTCAGGAGACCGGCGCGGGCCAAGGCGAAGGCTCCGGAACAAATGGACATCACCCAGGCGCCCCGGGCGTGCGCGGCGCGCAATGCCTCCAGCACGGATTCCGGAACGTCCCCATCGCGTCCGAACGGCGTCATGATCACCAGGTCCGCATCCGCCGTGGCATCCAGACCCAGGGGGACGTTCATGGAGAGGCCTGATTTCAATCTGACGTTCCCGGGTTCTGGCGTGCAGGCCCGAAAGTCGAACGCGGGAACATTACTGCCGCGTCCCGACCTGTCAATGCCAAACACTTCGCACGCCGTGGCGAACTCGAAGATCGAGAAGTTGGGAACCACGATGACTGCCACTGATTTCAGCATGCCTCCATTATGGCAGAAATTCGAGCTTTTTGGGCATTTCTGCCACTGTTTCTTGGGTATGCACCGGAGCAGCATTGAGTCATGGAAATCTTCGGAATCGCCTTGGTGGTCCTGCTCCTCATCGTTCTCGCCGCCACCGCCTCAGCGCTCCTACGTGATGGCCGCGGCCACACCCCGCCCGTCACCTCCGACCAGCCCTGGTCCGCTTTGGACCTGCCCAGCGTCAACTACACCCTGCGCATTTTCTAACCCGCAGGCATGCCTCAATCCGCCATCACTAGCCCATCAGATAAGACAAAAGGACCCGGCTCAAAAGAGCCGGGTCCTCTTGTGTGCTGGTGGTTAGGCGCGGACTGCATCCAGAACGAAGTCATAGGTGACCTCGTTGCCTGCCCCGTTGCCGCGCTCGG
Organism: Pseudarthrobacter psychrotolerans; assembly: GCF_009911795.1. Lineage (NCBI taxonomy): Bacteria > Bacillati > Actinomycetota > Actinomycetes > Micrococcales > Micrococcaceae > Pseudarthrobacter > Pseudarthrobacter psychrotolerans. The sequence goes on from NZ_CP047898.1 coordinate 1,522,120, forward strand.
TGGGGCTCAGAACCAGTTCCGGCTTGACGGCCGAAGCGATGTCATCGGAAAGGTGCTGGTCGCCGTCGAAGTAGAGCTGGGCGGTCAGGAGCTGATGGCCGGGTGCCGACACCTTCAGGTGCAGGTGCGCTGGGCGCCAGGCGTGCCAGCCGGCCGCAGCAATCAGCTTGCCGCAGGCACCGTCGGTGGGGATCTGATACGGGGCCGGCTGCACGGTGTTCAGCGCAAAGTTGCCTTCGGCGTCGGCCGCAACGGTCCCGCGCAGGTTCCACTCGGGCAGTCCAGGGGCGAACTGAGAGTAGAAGCCATTGTCGTCAGCGTGCCAGATTTCCACCTTGGCTCCGGCGAGCGGGGTACCGTCCACACCACGGATCTGGCCCTGGAACAGCAGCGGCGTGCCGCCTTCATCCTCGCGCATCGGCAGGGTTGCCGGCGTGTCAAATTCCGGCGCGCCCGGGATGTAGTAAGGGCCTTCGATGGTGCCCTTATTTCCCTCGCGGTCCTCCGTGGAAACTTCCTCCACCACGTGCTCCACCCAGACATCCATGAACAACGGCCATTCGCCGTCTTCACCCACGTTGATCAGCCAGGCTTTGAGGGCGTTGAACTCGTCGTAGGTCACCTTATGCTTGCGGATGGCGTCGTAGACCGCGCCGAGGACTTCGTTGGCCAGGAGGGATACGCGCTCCTTGGGAACCTCAACGGTGGCCGTTTTGCCGCTTTCGCGGAAGCGCTCCGTGGCCGCGCTTCCGGACTCTGCTGCCTTAGCATCAAATTCGGTCAGGTTGTTTGTCATAGCAGACTCGCTTTCGTGGTCCGGCGCCGGCTGCAGTGCCGGCGCTTGGTTGGGGTAGAGGGGTTTCAGTTGCCTTGGTCGAGACGGTATTTCGCCAGCTTCCCGGCGTCGATGTCGATGCCGATGCCGGGGACCTGGCGGACGGACAGGCGGCCATCCACGATTTCGAGGGGTTCGGTCAGAAGGTCATCGCTCATGTCGAGGAAGTTGGATAGTTCCCCCGCGCGCCTCGTGGTGGATTCGAACGCGGCACCGAAGGTGACAGTGCACAGGGTGCCGATCTGGCCGTCAATCTGATTCCCCATCACCACCTCGGCGCCCAGGCCGTCGCACTGGAACAGCACGCGCTGGGAATGGGAGAAACCGGTGCGGGCCGTCTTGATGCTGACGGCGTTCGCCGCGCCGCTGAGCAGTTCGCGGGTTACTTCGCCGGGCTTCGTGGCGCTTTCGTCGGCAACAAACGGGACATTGCAGTGGTCAACAAGCCACTTGCGGCCCAGAACGTCATCCGCCGGGCACAGTTCTTCGGCGAGCGTTAGGTCAAGGTCCGCCATGGCGTTCAGCGCACGGAGGGATTCCGACGGCGTCCAGCCGCGGTTGCCGTCGATGTACAGTTCGATGTCCCCGCCCATCTCCTCGCGGAGGGCCCGGCAAACATCGACGTCGAGTCCGAACGGCCGGCGGCCAACTTTCACCTTGAAAGTAGTAATCCCGTAGGTACTGCGCATCCGCTCGGCCTCGGCCACGATCTTCGCCGGTTCGGCGAAGCCGAGCATGTGGCTGACGCGCATGCTGTCGGTGAAGCCGCCGAGCAGCGCAGTGACGGGCTGCCCAAGGGTTTTACCGATGACGTCCCAGACAGCCATATCCACTGCCGACTTCGCGGTGGGATTGCCCACCGTCCTGTTCATGATGGCGTGCATCGCTTCGCGGTCCAGGATGGACATCCCGACGAGCTGGGGCGCGAACAGTGTCTTAATGACGGCCACAATGGATTCTTGCGTTTCACCATAGGTGAAGGGCCGCGCCGGCGCCTCGGCCACTCCCACAATCCCGTCATCGCTGGTGACGCGGACCATCACGTGGAGGGCGGTGTGCACCTCTCCGCTGGCGAACCGGAGGGGCTTCACGTAAGGAATGGCGAACGGAATCGCCTCGATGGACGTAATTTTCACTGCAGGCTCCCGGAGTGGATCGAATCAAGGAAGATGTTGTTGTCCTCGAGCATGCCGAGGAATGAGGCGACCACTGGCGAATCCGCGGTGCGGCTCCAAGCCAGCGCCAGCTCGACGTCGTCCGCTCCTGTCACCGCCCGGTACTGGACGCCTGCGAGCGCGATGCCACGGACGGATTCAGGGAGGATGGCGACGCCAAGGCCGGCCGCAACCAGGGAAAGCTGCGTGGACGTCTTGGCCGATTCGTGTGCCACACGGGGGTAGTAGCCTGCTGCCCGGCAAGCGCGGACCACCGCATCGTGGACCACCGACTGACCGGACGGGTACATGATGAAGTCCTCCGCACGGAGTTCGCCTACCGTCAGGCTCTCGGCAGCTAAGAGGCGGTGCCCCTCCGGCAAGGCCACAACGAAAGGTTCGCGCGCGACGGGACGCATTTCGAGCGACGCATCGCGGACCGGCGGCCGCAGCACGCCGACGTCGAGTTCGCCGGAAACCAGTGCCAGTTCGATGGCTGGCGTCAGCAGTTCCGTGCGGATATCCAGCACCACGTCCGGAAGCTGTTCCTTGACTAGCCGCGCCAGGATGGGCAGCTGGGTGTACGACGCCGTCCCCGTCAGTCCGATGCGCAATGTTCCGGCCTTGCCGTCCGCAAACCGTCGCGCCCGGCGGCCGGCCTCATCAACGCTGCGGAGAATGTGCTGGGCATCCACCAGGAAGGACTCGCCCGCAGGTGTCAGTTTTACGCTCCTTGTGGTGCGGGCAAAGAGCTCGACACCAAGCTCGGCCTCCAGATGCCGAATCTGCTGGGACAAGGGCGGCTGGGCCATTTGCAGCCGCTCGGCCGCCTGCCCGAAGTGGCAGGTTTCGGCAACCACAACGAAGTAGCGCAGGTGACGCAGTTCCATGCTCGGGGTGCTCCTTCGTGGTGTTCGGGTTCGTGTTTGCCGTGCCCTGCGTGGTGCCCTGCGTGGCGGGCAGTGTGTGCTGGCTAACATTTACGGGCTGTTGGTTCACCAGCGTAAGCCTCAATTTAGTATTCAACAAATACCCAATTTCGTGACTTTCAGACGTAAAACGTCTGAATATGCACCTAGTCGACCTTAGGCAAATACCTAGTGTGACCGGCACCACGCCACTGGCAGAGTTGGCTGCATTCAGTTTGACCGTCCGTTCGTTCGGCGGTCCGCCCGGGAACACAACCGGGTATCCGGGCACTGCAGCCCGGCAAACGGGCGACGCAGCCCGATACCGATAGGAGCCAACATGACAGAGACGCTGGCGGGCATCCAGGCCCACCTTGACCAGGCCCTTGTGGAGGACCACGAGAATGGCGTTTTCCGCGCCAAGCGGAGCATCTTCACGGACGAAGGCCTGTTCGAGCTGGAGATGAAGCACATCTTCGAAGGCAACTGGGTGTACCTGGCCCATGACAGCCAGGTCCCGAACGTGGGCGACTACTTCACCACCTACATCGGCCGCCAGCCGATCATCATCTCCCGTGACAAGCAGGGCGGACTGAACGCCCTCATCAACGCGTGCAGCCACCGCGGCGCCATGCTGTGCCGCCGCAAGACAGACAACCGCACCACCTTTACCTGCCCCTTCCACGGCTGGACCTTCAACAACACCGGCAAACTGCTTAAGGTCAAGGATCCCCGCGATGCCGGCTACCCGGAACAGTTCAACAAAGAGGGCTCACACGACCTCACCAAGGTGGCCAGGTTCGAGAGCTACCGGGGCTTCCTGTTCGGCAGCATCAACCCGGACGTCAAACCGCTGGAAGAACACCTGGGTGAGTCCACCAAGATCATCGACATGATCGTGGACCAGTCCCCCGATGGCCTGGAGGTACTGCGCGGCGCGTCCACCTACACCTACGACGGCAACTGGAAGCTGCAGGCCGAAAACGGCGCCGACGGCTACCACGTGTCCGCGACGCACTGGAACTACGCCGCCACCACCGCCCGCCGCACCACGGGCGAGTCCGCCAACGAAACCAAGAACATGGACGCCGGCGGCTGGGCCAAACAGAAGGGCGGCTACTACTCCTTCGACCACGGCCACCTGCTGCTCTGGACCGAATGGCTGGATCCGTCCAACCGCCCGCTGTTCGACCGCCGTGACGAGCTCGTGGAGAAGTACGGCGAGGCCAAGGCGGACTGGATGATCAATATCTCCCGCAACCTCTGCCTGTACCCGAATGTTTATCTGATGGACCAGTTCGGCTCGCAGATCCGCCACTTCCGCCCCATCTCCGTGGACAAGACCGAAGTGACCATCTACTGCATCGCGCCCAAAGGCGAGTCCGATGAGAACCGCGCCAACCGCATCCGCCAGTACGAGGACTTCTTCAACGCCTCGGGCATGGCCACTCCGGATGACCTGGAGGAGTTCCGCTCCTGCCAGAAGACGTACATGGCCACCGCAGCGCCGTGGAACGACCTCAGCCGCGGCGTGACCCACCAGATCCAGGGGCCGGACGCCAACGCCGACCTCATCGGACTCAAGCCGATCTCCAGCGGCGCCCGGACTGAAGACGAAGGCCTCTACCCGATCCAGCACGGCTACTGGGTGGACACCATGCGCAAGGCGGCAACCGCCGAAGCAGCAGACGCTGCAGCCCGGAACTAGTCCGGCACGAGACCGAGGAGAATCCCATGACCCAGACCACCGACGTCGCAACACCGGGCGCTGCCAAAGCTGCTGCAGGAGCAGCCACCGTCCCCGCCACACTCGAAGAAATCCGCTCGTTCCTCTACCGCGAAGCACGGTTCCTGGACGACCGCGAGTTTGACCGCTGGCTTGACTGCTACCACCCCGAAGCAGAGTTCTGGATGCCTGCCTGGGCCGACGACGACGAGCTCACCAGCGACCCGCAGCGCGAAATTTCGCTGATCTACTACGCAAACCGTGGCGGCCTCGAGGACCGTGTGTTCCGTATTAAGACGGACCGCTCCAGCGCCACCAGCCTCCCCGAACCGCGGACCGGCCACAACATCACCAATGTTGAGGTCATCGGCTGGCGCGGCGGGCAGGTGGACATCCGCTTCAACTGGCACACGCTGTACTACCGCTACCAGACCATCGATCCGTACTTCGGCACCTCGTTCTACACGATCGATTACGCCGGCACGCAGCCCGTCATCACGAAGAAGAAGGTCGTCCTGAAGAACGACTACATCCACCACATCGTGGACATCTACCACATCTGATCTTCCGACCGATTCGAATCGAGTTTCCATGAGTTACCAGATTGCCCTCAGCTTTGAGGATGGCGTCACCCGGTTTGTCACCGCGAACAAGTACGAGACCGTTGCTGACGCAGCCTACAAAAACCGCATCAACATCCCTTTCGATTGCCGCGACGGCGCCTGCGGCACCTGCAAGGCCTTCTGCGAGTCGGGCAAGTACGACGGCGGCGATTACATTGACGAGGCCCTGACCGAGGACGAAGCAGAGAAGGGCTTTTGCCTCCCCTGCCAGATGGTCCCCGAGACCGACCTTGTGCTCCAGATTGCCGGTACCTCCGAGATGGCCAAGGTGGGCGCGACCACCTTCGAGGCCACCGTCAAGGAGCTGAGCTGGTTCGCCGACAACACCGCGGCGCTGACCCTGACCGTGGAGAACCGCGGCGACCTGAACTTCCTGCCCGGCCAGTACATGAACTTCGCGGTCCCCGGCACCGATGCCGTGCGGTCCTACTCGTTCAGCAGTGGCCCCGCAGCGGACGAACTGCGCTTCCTCATCCGCACGGCACCGGACGGCGCCATGACCACCTACCTCAAGGAACGCGCCGCCGTCGGCGATGTGCTCCCGCTGACCGGCCCCATGGGCAGCTTCTTCCTCCGCGACATCAAACGGCCTGCCCTGATGCTGGCCGGCGGCACGGGCATCGCGCCGCTCCTGTCCATGCTGGACAAGATCGCCAACGGCCTGGCGGAAGCTCCCGCGTTCCCGGTGCACCTGGTCTACGGGGTCACCTTCGACAAGGACCTCGTGGAGCTGGACAAGCTGCAGCAGTACGCGGCGGCCATCGATAACTTCACCTTTGACTACTGTGTGGCCGACAAGGAAAGTTCCGCCCCCAACAAGGGGTACGTGACCCAGTACATCACGGCCGGGCAACTGAACGACGGCGACGTGGACGTTTACCTTTGCGGCCCGCCCGCCATGGTGGACGCCGTCCGCAAGTACTGGGATATCCAGGGCATCACGCCCACGAATTTCTACTACGAGCGGTTCGCGGTGGGAAGTACGACGGCGGTTCCCGCACTCGCCGGGGCCGGCAGTTGAGTTACGACGGCGGCGCGGGTCCGGCCGGCAACGTCACCCGCACGGCCCGGGCCATCAGCCCGGGCCGCTTTACGGGGAAAGTCGTGGTGGTGACCGGCGCCGCCCAGGGAATCGGCCGGGCGGTCGCCGAACGAGTCGCCGCCGAGGGAGCGGACACAGTCTTAGTGGACCGTGCTGAGCTTGTCCACGAGATGGCCGCGGACATCGCCCGCATTGCAGGGACCGGCACAACCGCGGAAGGTCCCACCGCCGTCGGGGTTACCGCAGACCTGGAAACCTACGAAGGTGCCGGCAGCGCCATCGAGGAAGCGCTGAAGCTCCGTGGCCGGATCGATGTCCTGATCAACAACGTGGGCGGCACCATCTGGACCAAGCCGTTCGAGCACTACGAACCGGAGGAGATCAGCAAGGAAATCCAGCGGTCGCTCTTCCCCACGCTGTGGACCTGCCGGGCTGTCCTGCCGCACATGATCAGCCAGCAGGGCGGCGTGATTGTGAACGTCGCCTCCGTGGCCACCCGCGGCGTCAACCGCGTCCCATACGCTGCCGCCAAGGGCGGGGTCAAAGCGATCACCGCGGCGCTGGCGTTGGAAGCAGCACCGCACGGAATCCGGGTGGTGGCCACCGCACCAGGCGGCACTGAGGCGCCCCCACGCCAAGTTGTGCGCGGCCCGCAGCCGGAAGGCGACAGGGAAAAGGCCTGGTACCAGCAGATCGTGGACCAGACCATCGACTCATCCCTCATGAAGCGCTATGGAACCTTGGATGAACAGGCAGGCCCCATCGCCTTCCTCGCCTCCGACGAAGCGTCCTACATCACCGGAAGCGTGCTGGCCGTAGCCGGCGGCGACCTGGGCTAGAGGAACGAAGCACCACCCACGAGCAGTACCCACCGGCCGCAACGACGCGGCCCAAGGCAATGGAGCCCGCAATGAAAGCACTCCCCACATCCGGTGACACCACCGGCACTGGCACAAAAACAGTTCGCTGGGTGATGGCCATCGCGGCCACGGCCCTGCTCTTCGACGGCTACGACCTGGTGGTTTACGGGACGGTTGTGCCCTCGCTCCTGAGGGACCCCAGCCAGTTGGGGGCGCTGGATCCTGCCCAGGCCGGCGCCCTCGGCAGCTACGCCCTGATGGGAGTGCTGGTGGGGGCGCTCACGGCCGGCGCCGTGGGCGACTTCCTCGGCCGCCGCAAGATGATGCTGATCAACATCGTCTGGTTCTCGGTGGGCATGGCCCTCACGTCCCTGGCCACGAGCATCCCCGCGTTCGGCATCCTCCGCTTCCTCACCGGGATCGGCGTCGGCGCGCTCGTGGCTACGGCCGGGGCCGTCGTGGCTGAGTTCGCTCCGGCCGGCAAACGCAACTTCTACAACGCGATTGTGTACTCGGGGGTGCCGGCGGGTGGACTGCTCGCGTCCCTGCTGGCCATAGTGCTCAACGGCCTCACGGACTGGCGCGGCCTCTTCCTGATCGGCGCCCTGCCCCTGGTCATCCTGTTCCCGCTGGCCTTCTTCAAGCTTCCCGAATCACCGCGCTGGCTGGCTGCGCGCGGCCGTACCGAAGAGGCGCTCCGGCTGTCCCTGAAGACGGGAATTGCCCTTGAGGGCACTGTAGCTGCGGGCAGTTTGACTGAGGGCGCCCCAGTTGCCGGCAGTGCGGCTGAGGGCAACGCGTCCGACGACGGCAAGGCAGCTTCGCGGTCCCGCGCCGCCACGCAGCCTCCGCCTCCGGCGCTGCGCAAGGACGGACGCCAGCTCGCCGGTTTCGCGGCGCTGGCCTCTGGAACGTACCGTAGGCCCACCATCCTGCTGGGCCTGATGAGTTTCTGCGGGCTGCTGCTCACGTACGGGCTGAACACCTGGCTGCCGGAAATCATGGGACAGCACGGCTACGGCAAGACCTATTCGCTGACCTTCCTGCTGGCCCTGAACGCAGGTGCGGTTGTGGGCGGCCTGGTCGCCTCGAAGTTCGCGGACAAATTCGGCCCCAAGGCCGTCGTCTCCACCACGTTTGTGATCGCCGCGGTTGCCCTGGTCCTTCTGACCCTGAGCTTCCCGCTGCCGGTACTGCTGATAGCAGTGGCTTTCGCCGGCGTCGGCAGCCTGGGGACGCAGGTTCTGGTGTACGGCTTCGTGTCCAACTTCTATCCCACCCCAGCCCGGGTGGCCGGTGTGGCGTGGTGCGCCGGATTTGGCCGGCTCGGCGGGATCGTGGGGCCGCTGGCTGGCGGGTTCCTCATCAGCGCGCAGGCCCCGAGCAATGTGGCGTTCCTGGTCTTTGCCGCAGTGGCACTGATCGGAGGTCTGGTGACCACGGTGGTCCACAGGCCGGAGGCGGCGCCCGCCCGCGCCGAAACCCCAGTCGAAGTACCGCGCGATGCACCGCCTTCGGCCCCGGGCAGCGTCAGCCAGTCCGCTAATGTTGGGAACCATGTCTGACACCGCAGCACAACCGGCAGCAGAAGAACGCGCCCGGCAGGCCAAGCAATTGCTCGGCCTGCTGGGCGCTGCCCGTTCCGGAGTGCCCTCGGTTGCGATCATCCGCGGCGGCAAGGGCATGGGAAAGACCCGCCTGCTGGAGTGGTTGCTCCGCAGCGGAGCGGGCAGCGAGAACGTCCCCGGGCAGAACGTTCCAGGCCGGATCCCGCCGGGCCGGATCCCGCCAGGCCAGAACCCTGGGCACGATTCCAGCCAGGACGTTATGGTGCTGCGGGCAGCCGGTGCGGCGTCCGAGCAGGATCTTCCGTTCGGCACCATGGAACAGTTGCTGGCGCCACAGGCCACCCGCCCCCGCGGCCCCGGCAGCCCCGGTTCGGTGAGTGGGTTTGGAGACCGGCTCCTTGGCGTGATGGACACGGTAAGCGCGGCCGGCAACGTCCTGGTCCTGTGTGTCAGCGACCTCCAGCTTGCCGATGCCGGCTCGCTGCGGGCGCTCCTATACGCACTTCGCCGGGCCGGTCAGCTTCCGGTCCTCACCATCCTGACAATGGCTCCCGACCGGCGTGAAGCGGTCCTCCACACGGACGTCCACGGGGACCACCACACGGACTTCCACGGGGACCACCAGGCGACGGACGAGCTCCACGCCCCAGCCCATCCGGGTGAAATCGCCGACGAGCACGAAAGAGCTGCCGCCCTCGAGGACCTGCTGAGGTTTCCGGGTGCACACACCATGGTCCTTGGCCCCCTGACGCCGGCCGATGTCCAATCGATGTGGCGTCCCGGGCCGGGCCCCGGCTTGAGCATGCCTGCAGCGCGCGCGCTGGTGGACCACACCGGCGGTGACCCCCGCCTGATCCGGTCCCTGCTGGAAGAGTTCCCCCTGTCGGCCTGGTACGCCAGCCACGATTCCCTGCCTGCGCCCACCAGCTGCGTCGCGTCCACCGCGGCGGCCCTCAAACAATTGTCGGCCGACGGCACGGCGCTGACCCAGGCAGCCGCGGTCTTGGGCAGGAGCTCGCCGCTGTCGCTGGCAGTGGACCTTGCCGGCATTCAGGACGCCGCGGCGGCGGTGGCCGCCGTCAACTCTGCTGCCGCCGCGGGCCTGCTGCAGTTGAGCACGGCCGGCGCCGAAACCAGGCTCGAGTTCCCCCTTCCCGTCCTCAGGTCCGCCGTCTATCAGCACCTCGGACCGGCACTGCGCTCGGAGCTCCACACCGCCGCCTCGCGCATCATGGGCTCCGACGCGCAAAAGCTCAAACACCGTGCCGCCGCGGCTTTGCTGCCTGACGGGGACCTCGCCGCCGAGCTGGAAGCGACCGCAGAAGGGTTCGCTGCCCAGGGCGCCTGGCGTCAGGCTGCAGAGGCCTACACCCAGGCCGCGCGCCTGCACCCCCAGCCGGCACAACGGGAAAAGTTGGTCATCCGCACCGTGGACGCGATGGTGGGCGCGGGCAACCTGGGCAGGGCACTGGCCGCGCTGGACACCTTGGATTCGTTCGCACCAGGACCGCTCAGCGATGCCGTCCGCGGCTATCTGGCCATCCTTCGAGGGCGCCCCGCACAGGCGGACGCGCTGCTCCAGAAGTCCTGGACCGCCGTCGACCCTGCCACCGCCCCGGAGACTGCCGCCGGAATCTGCCAGCGCCAGGTCCTGCACGCCCTGGCCCGCTTCCATGGCCGGGACCTGGTGATGTGGGCCGAGCGCGCCCGGAAGCTGGTATCGCCGGAGAGCCCCGCGGCCGTGGAAGCGCGGGCCATAGAAGGCCTCGGGCTTGGCGCCATGGGCCGCCACGACGAGGCGGAACGCAGCTATCGGGATGAGAACGACCTACAGCGGCATGGTGCCCAGCGCCTACGGCTCGACATGGGCAAGGGCTGGCTGCACCTGGCCGGGGATGATGTGGAATCGGCCAGGGACGAGCTCGCTGGAGCCGTCCCCACAGACTTCTCCCACGGTTCACAGCGCATTGCCCTCTGGGCGCAGGGATGGCTGGCCCGGGCCGACTTCACGCTGGGGGCCTGGGATGACGCGCTCGGGACCGTCCAAGCAGCTGCCGCCGCGCAGGAAGAGTCGGGACTGGAGCTGCTGCGGCCGCTGATCCACTGGACTGGCGCCCAGATCCATGCCCTCCGGGGGGACTGGGATTCGGCCGCAGATCACCTGGAACAGGGTGCCGCACCGGCCGACAGCTATCCGGTCATGCTGTTGCCCTACTGCCTCGCCCAGGCACAGGTAGCGGAGACAAAGGCTGATTACGACGGCGTCCTCCGGGCCTTGGTGCCCATCCTGCGGATGCCGCGCACCACCGGCATCGACGAACCGGGCTTCTGGCCCTGGCAGGACCACTACGCCAACGCGCTGGTAATGACCGGCCGGGTGGATGAGGCCGACGCTTTCCTGGTCCCCCATGAGCGGCTCGCCGAGCAGCGCCGGCACCGTTCATCCATGGCCCGGCTGGCTTACGTCCGCGGCCGGATCCACGCCGCCGGCGGCAACCTGGATGCAGCTCGGTCCAGTTTCCTTGGCGGTCTGCGGCAACTCGACGGGCTCCCGATGCCCTACGCCCGTGCCCGGGTCAAGTTTGCCTACGGCCAGTCGTTCCGGCGTGCCGGGAAACGGCGTGAAGCGGCCACCATGCTCACGGAGGCCCGCGACCTCTTCGAAGTACTGGGTGCGGGCGCATATGTGGAGCGATGCTCACGCGAGATGCGTGCCAGCGGCGTTCCGTCGAGGGCCGGCGGCCGAAGAGTGGACCTGCCCGGGGCCGGCAGTACCCCGGCAGGCACCCGCACGACGGCGGGTGGTCGGCCGAGTGCCGCTGCGGCGCATCGCGGCATTGCCCCGCAGGGTAACCTCACGGAGCAGGAGAAGGCGGTGGCAGACCTGGTGGCCGCAGGGCTCAGCAATAAGGAAGCCGCCGCGGAGCTGTATGTCTCGGTCAAGACCGTGCAGTATCACCTGACCCGGATCTACGCGAAGTTCCACGTCACGTCCCGCTCCGGCCTGGCGGCCGTCTATTCGGGAGGCCGGGAGCATGGCGGGGCCGACGGTCGGATCAACGGCGGGTCCGGCAACGGGGTAGCCAGCAGCAAGCACGGGAAACAGGCGCCGCCCCAGTAGACTGGCTGCAGCCATGACATTTCATATCTCCTACCCTGCTGAGCTGCCCGTTTCCGAGCGCCGCGAGGACCTGATGGCTGCCATTGCAGCGAACCAGGTGACCATCATCGCCGGCGAGACCGGCTCCGGCAAGACCACCCAGATCCCTAAGATGTGCCTCGAGCTGGGCCTGGGCGACAACGGCCTGATCGGGCACACTCAGCCGCGGCGGCTCGCAGCCCGCACGGTCGCTGAGCGCATCGCCGAGGAACTCGGTGTGGAGATCGGCCAGGAAGTCGGTTTCCAGGTCCGGTTCACCGGCGAAGTCAGCCGCGCCACCAAGGTCAAGCTCATGACCGACGGCATCCTGCTCGCAGAGATCCAGCGGGACAAGCTGCTGCGTAAATACAACGCCATCATCATTGACGAAGCGCACGAGCGCAGCCTCAACATCGACTTCATCCTGGGCTACCTCAAGCGCATCCTGCCGCAGCGGCCGGACCTGAAAATCATCATCACCTCGGCCACGATCGATCCGCAGCGCTTCGCCAAGCACTTCGGGTCCGACGAGGAACCCTCCCCCATCATCGAGGTGTCCGGGCGCACGTTCCCGGTGGAGATCCGGTACCGGCCGCTGTCCCAGCCAGCCGGCGGGGCCGATGAGGACGCCTCCGACGACGAACTCGAAGAGGACCGCGATCCCCTCGACGCCGTCTGCGACGCCGTGGACGAGCTCGCCACCGAGGCCCCGGGCGACATCCTGATCTTTTTCTCCGGCGAGCGCGAGATCCGCGACGCGGCAGAGGCACTGAACGCCAGGATCCAGTCCAACCGGCGCCTGGCCGGCACCGAGGTGCTCCCGCTGTTCGCCCGCCTGAGCCTGCAGGAACAGCACAAGGTATTCCACCCCGGCCGAAACCGCCGGATTGTGCTGGCCACCAACGTGGCCGAAACGTCCCTGACTGTCCCCGGCATCAAGTACGTCATCGATACCGGCACGGCACGCATCTCCCGTTACTCGCACCGCACCAAGGTCCAGCGGCTGCCTATCGAGCGTGTATCGCAGGCCTCGGCGAACCAGCGCTCCGGCCGGTGCGGCCGCGTGTCCGACGGCATCGCCATCCGGCTCTATTCGGAAGAGGACTTCGAGTCCCGGCCGCTGTTCACGGATCCGGAAATCCTGCGCACCAACCTCGCGGCAGTCATCCTGCAGATGACCGCCATGGGCGTTGCCCGCGGTCCCAAGGACGTGGAGAACTTCCCGTTTGTCGAGCCGCCGGACTCGAGGGCAATCAACGACGGCGTGACGCTCCTGCGCGAGCTCGGCGCCTTGAATGCCGTTAGGCCCGGTGACGCCAAGAGCGGCGGGCTGACCGCCGTCGGACAGCAGCTTGCCCAGCTGCCGGTGGATCCCCGGCTCGGCCGGATGATTGTGGAGGCCGGCAAGCGCGGCTGCGTCCGCGAAGTGATGATCCTGGCCGCGGCACTGACCATCCAGGACCCGCGCGAGCGCCCTACGGACAAGCAGCAGCTCGCCGCCGAGAAGCACGCCCGCTTCCGCGATGAAAACTCGGACTTCACCGGCTTCCTGAACCTGTGGAACTACCTGCAGGAGAAGCAGCAGGAACTCTCGTCCACCCAGTTCCGCCGCCTGTGCCGGACCGAGTTCATCAACTACCTGCGGGTCCGGGAATGGCAGGACCTTTTCGCCCAGCTTCGCCAGATGGCCCGCCCGCTCGGGATCAGCCTGGACAACAAGCGCCTGGCCGATCCCGTGGGCAACCACGAGGGCATTCACATGAGCCTGCTGTCCGGCCTGCTGAGCCACATCGGCATCCTGGACGAGCGCAAGCGCGAGTACGCGGGCGCGCGCGGCAGCCGCTTCGCAATCTTCCCCGGCTCGTCGCTCTTCAAGAAGTCCCCCACCTTTGTGATGGCTGCCGAACTCGTGGAGACGAGCCGGCTCTGGGCCAGGGTGGCCGCCAAGTTCGATCCCGTCTGGGCAGAACAGGTGGCACCGGACCTCGTCAAACGCAGCTACAGCGAGCCGCACTGGTCCACAAAAATGGGCGCCGTCATGGCGTATGAGAAGGTCACCCTGTACGGCGTGCCCATCATCCCCCAGCGCCGGGTCAACTACAGCCGGGTGGATCCTGTGCTGGCCCGCGAGATGTTCATCCGGCACGCCTTGGTGGAAGGCGACTGGAAAACGCACCACAAGTTCTTCCACCGCAACCGCGCCCTTCTCCTTGAGGTCGAGGAGCTCGAAGCCAGGATGCGCCGCCGCGACCTGCTGGTGGACGACGAAACGCTGTTTGAGTTCTACGACATCAGAATCGGCCCCGACGTTGTCTCCGAACGGCACTTCGACAAGTGGTGGAAGGAGGCCCGGCAGCAGAATCCTGACCTCCTGGACTACGACAAGTCACTGCTGCTCAACAACGACGCCGATGACCTGGACGAAGCCGCCTATCCGAAAACCCTGATGCACAAGGGCTTCGAGCTGCCTCTCAGCTACGAGTTCCACCCGGTGGCGCCCGGGTCACCGCCCAACCCGTCCGACGGCGTCACGGCCGAAGTCCCGGTGCTCTTCCTGAACCAGCTCGATGATGCAGCCTTCCGCTGGCTGATCCCCGGCCAGCGCGCGGAGCTTGTGGCTGCCCTGATCAAGTCACTCCCCAAGCAGGTCCGCAAGAACTTTGTCCCCGCTCCGGATGTGGCGCGGCAAGCCGTCGCTGCCCTGGCATCGGACTTTGATCCGGCCCACGATGAGCTGGAGGCTTCCCTGGAACTGGCCCTGCGCCGGATCCGCGGACACGTCATCCCGCCCGGTTCCTGGAACTGGGACGCTGTGCCGTCCCATCTGCGGGTGAGCTTCAAAGTGGTCGATACCCAGGGCAAGGTGCTGGATGAGGGCAAGGACCTCGCAGCCCTGCAGGAGCGGCTGGCACCGGCAACACGCCGCGCCATCGCGGAATCACTGGGGGCGACGCCCGGGACCACCGCGCCGCAGTCTCTGGGAAATTCGAAGTCACCTGGAAAGTCCGGCGGAACAGTACCCGCGGCATCGGCCGGCGGGCATTCGGCCGGCAGCAGCACGGGCTTCAGGGAGCAGGCCGGCGTGACGGAGTGGGCATTCGGCACAGTGCAGCGGCAGGTCAGCAACACTGTCAAGGGCCACACTGTCACCGGCTATCCGGCGCTGGTGGATGAAGGAACATCTGTGGCGCTGCGTGTCTTCCAGACCTCGTCGGAGCAGCTCGAGGCCATGCGCGGCGGTGTGATCCGGCTCCTCGCTTTCAGGGTACCGGCACCGGACCGCTACGTCCTGGAGCATCTCAACAACACCGAAAAGCTGACGTTCAGCCAGAATCCGCACGGTTCAGTGTCAGCCCTCATTGCCGATTGCGCCCTGGCTGCCGTGGACAAACTGACCCCGGCGGAACTCCCCTGGGACCGGGCGTCCTTCGACGCCCTCTACGAGCAGGTCCGCGCGGAACTCATCGATACGGTCTTCAGTGTGACGGCCGTGGTGGAGCGTGTCCTGGCCAGCACCCGGCGCATTGAGAAACAGCTGAAGGGCACCACCAGCCTGGCCCTGATCAGCGCCCTGAACGATGTCAGGAGCCAACTTGAGCAGCTCGTGTTCCCGGGATTTGTGGCCCGCACGGGCTACAGGCAGCTGAGCCAGCTCCCCCGCTACCTTGCCGCCATCGAGAAACGCCTCGAAAAGCTCCCCGGCAACGTCCAGCGGGACGGCCTGGGCATGGCCGCGGTCCAGCGGCTCGAAGACGATTACGACGACGCCGTGTCGGCCCTGCTGCCCGGGCGCCGGGTGGGTGCCGAACTGACCCAGGTCCGCTGGATGATAGAAGAGCTGCGGGTGAGCCTCTTCGCCGTCGAACTCGGAACGGCCTATTCCGTCTCCGAAAAGCGGATCAGGGCTGTCCTTAATAAGGCGCTCGCGCCGGCCTAGGACGGCCAGACCGCTGCCTGCCGGCCCTCACCAGTAAAGCGCGGCCGGCGCGAGCGTCAGGCTCAGCCTGCGGGAACGAACTCCGCGTAGCCGGCGGCCCGGAGCCCGGCGCGCAGCTTCTCGGCGTTCGCGTCCAGCACCGCGGGGTCCGGGTTCTGGTCCGCCGAGGCGAAATCGAAGTCAGCCATGGTCCTGGACGGCCACACGTGGACGTGCAGGTGGTTGATCTCGTATCCGGCCACAATCAGCCCCGCCCGCTCGGCAGGAAAGACCTCCAGCTGCACGGCACCGATCCGCCGGGCCACTTCCATCACCTTCGCGAGGGTTTCCGGGGACGCATCGGTCCAGCGGTCCACCTCCTCGGTGGAGACCACCAGGGTGTGCCCGTCTGCCAGGGGACCCGTGGTCAGGAACGCCGCAACGTCAGCCTCCCGCCAGACAAAGCGTCCGGGGATCTCGCCATTGATGATTTTCGTGAACAGGGTGCTCATGCGTCTGCCTTCGCGGCCGGAGCCTGCAGGGTGCTGGCGTCCAGCACAAACCGGTATTTAACGTCGCCTGCCACCATGCGGTCGTAGGCCTCATTCAGCTGGTCTGCGCGCACCAGTTCGATGTCCGCCACCACTCCATGGGCGGCGCAGAAATCGAGCATCTCCTGAGTTTCGGCGATGCCACCGATCATCGAGCCGGCGTAGGCGATCCGCCGCCGGATAAGGGCTCCGGGGTTGACCGGGGGCATGGCGTCCGATGGCAGGCCCAGCTGGAACAGCGCACCGTCTACGCGCAGGGTGCGGAAGAACGGATTCAGGTCGTGCGGAGCGGCCACGGTGTCGATGATCAGGTCAATGCTGCGGTCCGCGGCGGCCATGGCGTCCTTGTCCCGGGACAGGATCACTTCGTCGGCCCCGAGTTCCAGCGCGGCCGGCACCTTGCCTTCGGAAGTGGTGAAGACCTTCACCACCGCCCCCATGGCTTTGGCGAGCTTCACGGCCATGTGTCCGAGCCCGCCGAGCCCCACCACGCCCACCACGTCGCCTTCCTCCACGTCGAAGTGCCGCAAGGGGGAGAACGTGGTGACACCGGCGCAGAGCAAGGGGGCGACGGCGGCCGGGTCCAGGTTGCCGGGCACACGGACCACATAGCGCCGGTCCACTACGACGGCGGACGAGTAGCCGCCCTGGGTGATGGCATCGCCGTTACGCGAATCCTTGGCGCCGTAGGTCCCGGTCATCCCGTTTTCGCAGTACTGTTCCAGGCCGTCCAGGCAGCTTTCGCATTCGCGGCAGGAATCAACGATGCACCCGACGCCCACGCGGTCACCCGGGGCGAAGTCAGTCACTGCCGAGCCGACGCGGCTGACGGTTCCCACGATTTCGTGGCCGGGGACCAGCGGATAATTCTGGGTACCCCACTCACCACGCGTGGCATGCACGTCCGAGTGGCACAGGCCGCAGAATTCGATGGCGATCTCGACGTCGTCCTCTTTCGGGGCACGCCGGGCAATCGTCAGGGGTCCCAGGCCGCTGTCAGGGGAAAGCGCGCCATAGGCGGCTGCCAGCAGGCCGGTGCCGGGATCAGTATCCGGATCGGTGTCCAGATCCGCAGCAGGATAAGTAACAGCATCATTCGGCAATACGGGGCGGGCAAGGGGCGGCGGTACGGGGCGTCCTGGGGTCATCCTTCGACGCTACCCCCGCGGGCCGCCGCATTGCCACTCGGCCGGCTCCCGGTCGCCACCGGAAGCGCCGGATTGTTCGACCATTCCGAGAAGGATCCCGGGTACAGGGCAGCCCGGAATCCGGCGATTTCGAGGGCGGCCACCTCATGGGCGGCGGTCACGCCCGAGCCGCAGTACACGGCCACCGGGACGTCGTCGCGGACGCCGAGGTCCTCGAACCGGCGCCGCAGTTCGTCCGCCGGCAGGAAATGCCCGGCCCCGTCCACGTTCTCCGTTGTTGGTGCGCTCCGGGCGCCCGGAATGTGGCCGGCCCGGGGGTCGACGGGTTCAAATTCGCCCCGGTACCTTTCGCCGGCCCGGGCATCCAGGAGGACGCCCGTTGCCGGCCAGTCTGCCGCTCCGCCCGCGTCGATGCGGGGCATCCTGCCTCCAGCAGGGGAAACATCAAAGGAAACACGCCCGACGACGGCGTCCACCGGTCCGGTGTCCAGCGTCAGTCCGGCGTCCCGCCAGGCGGCCAGACCGCCGTCGAGCAGGTACACGTCCTGGAACCCGGCGTTGCGGAGCATCCACCAGAGCCGGGCGGCAGCCATGTTGCCGCTGTTGTCATAGGCCACCACAACGTCGCCGTTGTTGATCCCCCAGCGCCTGGCAGTTTCCTGGAATTCAGCGTCGGTGGGCAGCGGGTGCCTGCCGCGGGCAGGGGTGGCCGGCGTCGCCAACTCGGTGGCAAGGTCCACAAAAACTGCCCCCGGGAGGTGGCCCCCGAGGTAGTGTTCCCGGCCGTGCGGGTCTCCCAGCGCCCAGCGGACGTCCAGCACCACGGTTCGCTGGCCGGCGTCGAAGCGCGCCGCCAAAGCCGGGACAGCCATCAGTGGACCCATCGTTCTCCTTGGCATGTGCTTGTGAGGTGTGCAGTCAGTGATCCAACTCTAGCTGCGGCAGAGCGCCTGTCAGGGAGGGCCAGGCGCTCTGTCGCAACTAGAGTTGGTTGGGTGAAGAACGCGAGCGCGGACCGGGCCTGGGCTGACGAGGCCATCCGAAAAGTCAATGCAGAAAACAACCGGTCCGCCGATACCCACCTCTATTCGGTACCGCTTCCGCAGCACTGGGGCGTCCAGCTTTACCTCAAGGACGAATCCACGCACCGTTCGGGGAGCCTCAAGCACCGGCTGGCCCGTTCGCTGTTCCTCTTTGGCCTGGTCAACGGCTGGATCCGCGACGGTACCACCATCGTGGAGGCTTCCAGCGGCAGCACAGCGGTCTCGGAGGCATATTTCGCGCAGCTCCTGGGGTTGCCGTTCGTAGCGGTCATGACCCGCACAACGAGTCCGGAGAAGGTCGGGCTGATCGAACGGTTCGGCGGCTCGTGCCTGTTGGTTGACCATGCCTCGGAGGTTTATGCCGCGGCGGCGGACGTCGCTGCCACGTCCAACGGCCACTACATGGACCAGTTCACGTACGCGGAGCGGGCCACGGACTGGCGCGGGAACAACAACATCGCGGAGTCCATCTTCGGGCAGCTGGCGTTGGAGGAACACCCCGTTCCCCGCTGGATCGTGGTGGGCGCGGGGACCGGCGGCACCAGCGCGACCATCGGCCGCTACCTGCGCTACCGGGGCCACGACACGCGCCTTGCGGTGGTGGACCCGGAGAATTCCGCGTTTTACCCCGGCTGGGTGAACGGTGCGGGCGGGACCAGCACCGGCCTGCCGTCCCGGATCGAAGGCATCGGCCGCCCGCGGATGGAACCGAGCTTTGTACCCGCCGTCATCGACCACATGATCCAGGTTCCCGATGCCGCCTCCGTCGCAGCCATGCGGCACCTGCACACCGTCGCCGATCTGCACGCCGGACCGTCCACAGGGACCAACCTGTGGGGTGTCTGGCAACTCGTGGCGGAAATGGTCGCCGAGGGACAGCGCGGCAGCATTGTGTCATTGATGTGCGACGGCGGCGACCGCTATGCGGGCAACTACTACAATCCCGCGTGGCTGTCCGGCCAAAGCCTGGACCCCGAGCCGCACGAGGAAGTCATCCGCCGGTTTTTCGAGACCGGCATCTGGAACGGGTAGCTGATCAGACCTCCACGGATTCCCGTGGGGCAAGCCGGGTGTACTCGGTGCCGTATTTCCGGCCCAGCCGGGCCACATGGGATTCTGCGACCTTCAGGCCCGTTTCGTTCAAGAGACCGTCATGGATCTGGAACGCACGCGGGGCCCGGACGGCGATGACAAAGTCCACCACCTCGCTGATCTTGCTCCACGGCGCGTGGATCGGAACCAGCAGCGTCTGCACGCTGAGGCCGTCCGGGACGATGAAGGAGTCCCCCGGGTGGTACACGTTGCCGTCCACCAGGTAGCCGATGTTGGCCACGATGGGAACCTGCGGGTGGATGAGTGCGTGCTGTCCGCCGAAGCTGCGGACGTTGAAGCCGGCCGCGTCGAAAGTGGAACCGGGTTCGACCGTGTGGATCCGTGCAGCCGCCTGCGGCGCCTCCTCCCGCAGGTGGACGGCCACGCCGGCCGGTGCGAAGACCGCCAGGCCGTCCGAGCCGCGCAGCGCGTTGACCATGGCCGGCACATCCACGTGGTCGCCGTGTTCGTGGGTGATGAGCACAGCCTGCGCCCCGTCCAGGGCTTCGGCCGTTTCGGAGAATGTTCCCGGATCCAGCACCAGCACCCGGCTGTCCTGCTCAAGCCGGACGCACGCATGGGTGTATTTTGTCAGCTTCATAGCGACAGCCTAGGGTCCGGCCCCAAGACTGTCCAAGGACTTCCTGTGCAGTCCCGGCTGGTAATCTGGATGATTGCCACCGTCCCTCAGGGAAGCGAGTACCTTCATGCCGTTCGGCACCAAAGCTGACGCGACGCCGTCGAACGCTGCATCCGGCGCAGGCACGGTCAGTGCGCCCGGCAAGGAGCAGCGCGTCACCAAGCAGCGTGTGGCCGTCAGCGCTGCCCTGGATGAGCTGGATGATTTCGTCAGCACGCAGGAGCTCTACCGCATCCTGCAGAACAAGGGCGTCTCAGTGTCCTTGGCGACGGCGTACCGGATCCTGCAGTCCCTCGCCGACGACGGCCTCGTGGATGTGCTGCGCAACGGCGAGGGCGAAGCCGTATACCGGCGCTGCGCCGTTACCGGGCATCACCACCACCTGCTGTGCCGCAACTGCGGGAAGGCCGTGGAAGTCGAGGCCCCGGCGGTGGAAACCTGGGCCGCACGGATTGCCACCGAACATGGCTATACCGAAGTGGCGCACACCGTGGAGATCTTCGGCCTGTGCCCGGACTGCACAGCCCTCCGGGCCGCCGGCAAGCTCTGACGGCCTGCGCCGCCGCAACCTGACGCATCCCGTTTGACTGTGTCAGCGGGCGTGCACCAGCCGGCCGTTGAGGCCTTTCTTGGCCCGGACGCTGCCGACGATGCGGCACACCACGTAAATCAGGAATGACAGCGTGGTGACATAGGGGCTGATGGGAATCCGCCCGCCCAGAGCCAGCAGGATTCCGCCCACCGTGGCCGTGACGGCGAAAACGACGCTGAGCGCCACCACCGCCACCGGAGCGGACGTCACTCGGAGTGCGGCCGCAGCCGGGGTGATCAGCAATGCGAGCACCAGGAGCGCCCCCACCACCTGGATGGACAGCGCTACGCTGACTCCCAGCAGGACCATAAAGATCAGCGCGAGCGTCCGGACGGGCACCCCGCGCGCTTCGGCCAGTTCGGGATCAACGCTGGCAAAGTTCAGCGGGCGCCAGATGGCGGCCAGGGCAGCAATGACCAGCACGGCGGCGCCGGCGAGGACCTGGAGCTGGACGGTGTCCACGGAGACGATCTGCCCGGTAAGCAGGCCGAACTTGTTGGCGGCACGGCCTTGGTAAAGCGACAGGAACAGGATGCCGAGGCCCAGTCCGAACGGCATGATCACCCCGATGATGGAGTTTTTGTCCCGCGCCCGGACCCCCATCAGGCCCAGGAGCAGCGCCGCCGCCACCGAGCCGATCAGTGAGCCGAACACAATGTCCGTGCCGATCAGGAGCGCAAACGCTGCCCCGGCGAATGAGAGCTCGGAGATGCCGTGGACGGCGAAGGCGAGGTCCCGTTTCATCACGAAAGTGCCCACCAGCCCGCCGAGCAGGCCCAGCACGGCGCCGGCCCAGATGGAGTTCTGGACCAGCATCAACAGCTCGCCGTAGTTCTCGAAGCTGAAGATCGCTCCGATGATGCTGTCCGCATCCATCAGGCCACCTCCCCCACCGTGGCGTGGACATCGGCATGGTGGTGCGTGGTCGCGTCGGGCAGGCCGACGACGACGATGCGCCCGTTCGCGTGGATGACTTCCACGTGGCTGCCATAGAGCTCGGACAGGACCTCGGTGGTCATGACCTCTTCCGGGGTCCCCACCCGGAACCGCCCGCCGGCCAGATACAGCACCCGGTCAACGTAATCGATGATGGGATTGATTTCGTGGGTCACAAAAACCACCGCGCTGTTCCGGGCGTGGCACTGCTTGTTGATCAGCGCGCTGACGGCCTGCTGGTGGTGCAGGTCAAGGGACAGCAGGGGTTCGTCGCAGAGGAGGACCCTAGGGTCCGTGGCCAGCGCCTGGGCCACCCGGAGGCGCTGCTGCTCGCCGCCGGAGAGCTGGCCCACCGGCACTTTGGCGTAGTCGCTGGCGCCCACCAGTTCCAGCAGCTCATCGATCCTGCGGTTTATCCGGGACATGCCCAGCCGCAGCCCCCAGCGGTGGCCGTCCACGCCGAGCCCCACCAGGTCCCGAGCACGCATGGGGGTGTCTGGAGCAAAGGATTTCTGCTGCGGAATGTAGCCGATCAGGTTGCTGCCCCGCTCCACGGGACGGTCGCCCAAAGTGGCCCGGCCGGACTGCAGTTCCTGAAGGCCCAGGAGGACCTTGAGGAAACTGGTTTTTCCGCTGCCGTTGGGGCCCAGGACGGCGAAGAACTCCCCAGGCCTGATATCCAGGTCGAGATCCTCCCAGAGCAAGCGTTTGCCGAACTGCAGGGACGCCCCGCGGAGGCTGACCACCGGTTTCAACTATTTTTCTCCAAAACTTTGCTGACGTTGTCAACATTGTCCGTCATCCACTGCAGGTACGTCTTGCCTTCGGGCAGGGTTTCGCTGAAGTCAAGGACGGGAACACCGGCTGATTCGGCGGCCTTCTTCAGCGCCTGCGTCTGCGGTCCCTCTGTCTGCGCGTTGTAGGCGAGGAACCTGATGTCCTTGGATCCGGCCAGGTCCGTGGCGGCCTTCAGTACCGCTGGCGGCACGTCCGAGCCTTCCTCGATCGCGGCCGTATAGGCAGCCGGGGTCCGGTTTTCCAGACCTGCCGCCTCGAGCAGGTACAGCGGAACGGGTTCGGTCACGGCCACCGCTGCGCCTGTTCCGTTGGCCTTTAACACGGCGAGCCTGCCGGCCAGGCCGTCCACGCCGGCTTTGAAGGTTGCGGCATTGGAAGTGAACTGGGCGGCTGAGCCCGGTTCGAGTTCACCCAGCTTGGCCGCCAGAGAATCAGCGAGCTTGCCCATGGCATCCAGGCTGTACCAGGCGTGTTCGTTGAACTCCCCGTGCTCGTGATCATGGCCGTCAGCGGACTCGCTCGCCGCCGACGAATCAGCGTGGTCTTTCTCCGGAGCCAGGCCAGCCACGTCGACGGCAGTGACGATATTGCTGTGCGGGATATTGCTGTCATCGGCCATCTTGTGGAGGAAGGCGTCGTAGCCGCCGCCGTTCTCGATCACCAGTTCCGCCTTGGACACCAGCAGCCGGTCCTGCGCGGTGGCCTCGTACGAATGCGGGTCCTGGCTGGTCTTGGTGATGATGGAGGTGACGTTGACTTTGTCCCCGCCGATGATCGCGGCGATGTCACCGTACACGTTGGTGGACGCCACCACGTCGACGACGCCGGCGGATGAATCCGTGCCGGACGACGCCGACGGCGCGCCGCCTCCGGAGCCGCAGGCGGTGAGCAGCAGGCTCACGCCGGCGAGGGCTGCGAGGGACGTTCGGATGGCGGCGGGGTGGCGCACGGAAACCTCAGTTCAGTACAGGGATGGACTTCTTGCGTCTCCAAAAAGCTTACCCCTAAATGTGAATGATTCCTATTTAGGATAACCCCGCCTAATCTCCGTTCGGCTCGCCCAGCCTCCTGATGCCAGTGGCCTGGGTGGCGTCCCGGATCTCTCCCACGAGCTGCTCGATCACGTCTTCCAGGAAGAGGACGCCGTGGGTCTGACCGTCCGCGCCGATCACGCGGGCCAGGTGTGAG
Organism: Pseudarthrobacter psychrotolerans; assembly: GCF_009911795.1. NCBI lineage: Bacteria > Bacillati > Actinomycetota > Actinomycetes > Micrococcales > Micrococcaceae > Pseudarthrobacter > Pseudarthrobacter psychrotolerans. The sequence goes on from NZ_CP047898.1 coordinate 1,545,879, forward strand.
CCCGTGCGCTGCATGACGGACATGGCCGTTTCAACTTCGTCGTCCAGCGCGAGGTTGGCCAGCGAGCGGATCCGGCTCTCGGCGATGGGGTGCTGGTAGTCCGATTCGGGAATGGACAGCACATCCTTCACGTGGAGGTATCCGGACAGCATGCCGTCATCGTCCAGCATCGGGAACCGTGAGAACCCGGTCCTGCTGACGGCTTTTTCAAACTCCACCGGTGTGGTGGCCGCCTTCAGCATGACCAGATCGTCCAGCGGAACCATGAGGTCCGACGCCGTATATTCGGAGAATTCCAGGGCGCCGGTGATCAGGCCTGCGTCATCGTCCACCAGCCCGTGGCGGGTGGATTCCTGCACGATCGACTGGACTTCTTCGAGCGTGAAGGACGAGTTCACCTCATCCTTGGGCTCAATCCGCAGGAGCTTGAGGATGTGGTTGGCGGACCAGTTCAGCGCGCTGATGGCAGGGTTGACCAGTTTGGCAACAAACATCAGCGGCGGCGCGAGCAGCAAGGCAGCCTTGTCCGCCACCGATACCGAGATGTTCTTCGGCACCATCTCGCCGAACGTCACGTGGAGGAAGGTCACCACCATCAGGGCAATGGCGAACGCTGCGACGTCGGCAACCTCCACCGGCAGCCCAACAGCTTCCAGGGGAGCCGCCATCAGGTGGTGGATGGCCGGTTCGGCCACCTGCAGGATCAGCAGCGAGCACACGGTGATGCCCAACTGCGCACAGGCCAGCATCAAGGAGACGTTCTCCATGGCGCGCAACGTGGTCTGCGCCCGCTTGGAACCGGCCTCCGCGAGGGGTTCGATCTGGCTGCGCCTGGCAGACATCACGGCGAATTCGGCGCCGACAAAAAACGCGTTCCCCAGCAGGAGGACAACCAGCCAGGCAATTCCGGCCCAGTCACTCATCGGTCCCTCCCGCCTTCCGGAGCGGGCTCCGCTTCAGGCGCCGCCGGATGGAAGGAGATCCGCTCGATCCTTCGGCCGTCCATCCTGGTCACGCTCAGGGTGCCGCCGCCTACTTCGACGGTGTCCCCCACTGCGGCGATCCGGCCCAGTTCGCTCATGACGTACCCGCCCACGGTTTCGTAGGCGGCTTCGTCCGGAACAGTCAGCCCCGGGATCTGTTCGGAAAGCTCATCGGGGCGCAGCAGCCCGGGGAAGTACCAGTCCCCGGAGGCGCTCTGGAGCAGTCCCGGGCGTACTTTGTCGTGCTCATCGGACACTTCACCCACGATTTCCTCCACCAGGTCCTCAAGGGTGGTGATTCCGGCGGTTCCGCCGTATTCATCAAGGACAATGGCGAGTTGGAGGTTTCCCTCGCGCAGCTCGGCCAGGAGGGCATCCAGGTGGATGGTCTCCGGCACGCGGAGGACATCGGTCATGATGGCTCCGACCTCCAGGTTGGCCCGCCGGTCCCACGGCACGGCAACTGCCTTCTTGACGTGGACCAGGCCCTTGATGTCGTCGGAGGACTCTCCGATGACGGGGAACCGGGAGTACCCGGTGCGCCGGGCGGCGTCCAGGATGTCCGAGACAGGCTGGTCGGCGTCGATTGTTTCCATCCGGATCCGGGGCGTCATAACGTCGGCGGCCGTCCGGGCCGAGAAGTTCAGTGTGCGCGCCACAAAGTTGGCCGTCCCGGCGTCGAGCGTTCCCATGGCGGCGGAGCGCCGCACCAGGGAGGCGAGCTCGGCCGGCGTCCGGGCACCGGAAATCTCTTCCTTGGCCTCCAGGCCAAAGACGTTCAGCACCTTGTTGGAGAAGCCGTTGAGCACCACGATGGCGGGCTTGAAGATGGCCGTAAAGACCAGCTGCGGCCGCGCCAATGCTTTGCCAACCTGGAAGGACAGCGCAATGGCCATGTTCTTGGGCACCAGTTCGCCAAGCAGCATGGAGAGCAGCGTGGCCAGCACCATGGCGATGACCAGGGAAACGGATGCCGCCGCCACTTCGGGAATTCCGACGGCGGCCAGCGGGCCCTCGAGGAGGCGGCCTACCGACGGTTGCATCACGTAACCGGTCAGGAGCGTGGTGAGGGTGATGCCGAGCTGACAGCTGGAGAGCTGGGTTGAGAGGGATTTCAGGCATTTGAGCAGCGGGACGGCACCGGTGTCACCGTTATCGATGGCACGTTGGACCGTGGCCTGGTCAAGGGCAATCAGGGAAAATTCGACGGCGACGAAAAAGCCGGTGCCGGCGATCAGCAGGAGGCCTGCAGCGAGGAGCAACCACTCCATTCAGCATCCCGCCCGAAAATGGGTGGAGGCGCGTGTCCGGGGGATACTGCCCGGCGGAGGATGATCGGCGGAAGCCGATGCTGTTTCCATAGGGGCTCCGTCGAGGTGGACTGACGGAGAGTGATGGGCACGTGTTCGGGGTTTGCCGGCTCTGCGGGTGGACTGCGCGGTGCTGTACTTCATGCTCCGCTGACAGCCCCCAGGCCGGCACCTAGATTTACTGTCCATAAGAATTTCAGTCTACAGGAGCAGATTGCGCCTTCCGGATGGCCGCCCGGAGGCCCTGGCACACCCGGGCACGGACAGCCTCCGGACGCCACAATCCGAGATCTCCGCGTCATTGCCATGATTTGGGTCACCGTTATTGGCAGTTAACACAGAATGCTCATTAGACTGGCAACGGTCCGGGTTCAGGACGCAGAGACTGGTTCGAATGTTGTGCTGCGGCACCGTGGCGGCCAGAGAGAAATCAAACTCATGGAAGAGGCGTATTTCAAGTGCCAGAGCAGCCTAGCCACCGTCTACCAGAGGAATTTGGCGGAAACGAGTGGCTCGTTGACGAACTGTACGAGCAGTATCAGAAAGACAAGAACACGGTGGATACCAAATGGTGGCCCCTGTTCGAGTCCTTCGATTCAGGCAGCGGTTCTTCTTCCAACGGAAGCACGGCGGTAGCCGTGGCCCACCCAGCAACCCGCGAAATACCGGCCGTACCGCCGGCCCCTCCGGCTTCTGCAACTGCTGCACCGGCAACGTCGCCGGCCGCACAGCCCGCAGCGCCGGCCGCCGCCCCCGCGGCGGCAAAGAAAGCCCCCGCTACGGTCGCCCGCGATGGCGCGAAGAAGACCGAGCCCGGAAGCGCGGCCCAGCCGATTCCCGCCCAGCTTCCCAAGAACGTCAAGGCACCCACGGCGCCGGAAGAGGACGTGGTCTCCGTTCTTCGCGGCCCGGCCAAGGCCATCGCCACCAACATGGTCACCAGCCTTGAGGTCCCCACAGCCACCAGCGTCCGGGCCATTCCGGCCAAGCTGCTGATCGACAACCGTGTGGTCATCAACTCCAACCTGGCCCGTGCACGCGGCGGCAAGGTTTCCTTCACGCACCTCATCGGCTACGCCGTGATCCGCGCACTCGCCCAGTTCCCGTCGATGAACGTCTACTACGACGAAATCGACGGCAAGCCCAGTGCGGTCCAGCCGGCCCACGTCAACTTCGGCATCGCCATTGACATGCCCAAGCCGGACGGCACGCGACTGCTCATGGTGCCCAACATCAAGAAAGCGGAGACCCTCAACTTCTCCGAGTTCTGGCACACCTATGAAGATCTGATCAAGCGTGCCCGCGCCGGCAAGCTGACCGCTGATGACCACTCCGGCACCACGGTGTCCCTGACCAACCCCGGCGGCATCGGCACCGTTCACTCCGTGCCGCGCCTGTCCAAGGGCCAGGCTGCCATCATCGGCGTCGGTGCACTGGACTACCCGGCCGAGTTCCAGGGCGCCAGCGAAAAGATCATCGCGCAGAACGCCATCAGCAAGGTCCTCACGCTGACATCCACCTATGACCACCGCGTCATCCAGGGTGCCGGCAGCGGCGAGTTCCTGAAGCTGGTGCACCAGTTACTGCTCGGTGCCCAGAACTTCTACGACGAAATCTTCGAGTCCCTGCGCATCCCGTACGAGCCCGTGCGCTGGAGCCCGGACCTCCAGGTGGACCCGGCCGACGAGATCAACAAGGTTGCCCGGATCCAGCAGCTGATCCACTCCTACCGTGTGCGCGGCCACCTGATGGCGGACACCGATCCTCTGGAGTACGTCCAGCGCAAGCACCCGGACCTCGACGTGCTCACCTACGGGCTGACCCTGTGGGACCTGGACCGCCAGTGGCCCACCGGCGGTTTCGGTGGCGCGCCCATGCTCAAGTTCCGCGACATCCTCGGTGTACTCCGGGATGCGTACTGCCGCACCACGGGCATCGAGTACATGCACATCCAGGAGCCGGAGGAACGCAAGTGGTTCCAGGACCAGCTGGAGCACGCGTACTCGAAGCCCAGCCGCGAAGAGCAGCTGCGCATCGTGTCCCGGCTGAACGCGGCCGAGGCGTTCGAAACCTTCCTGCAGACCAAGTTCGTCGGCCAGAAGCGCTTCTCCCTGGAGGGTGGCGAATCCCTGATTCCGCTGCTGGACGCCATCATTTCAGACGCCGCGGACGACGGACTGGACGAAGTTGCGATCGGCATGGCCCACCGCGGCCGCCTGAACGTCCTCACCAACATCGCCGGCAAGACCTACGCCCAGGTGTTCCGCGAATTCGAAGGCACCCAGGATCCCCGCTCCGTGCAGGGCTCCGGCGATGTGAAGTACCACCTCGGCACCGAAGGCACGTTCACCTCGGAAAACGGCAACGAGACCAAGGTCTACCTCGCCGCCAACCCGTCCCACCTCGAGGCTGTCGACTCGGTGCTCGAAGGCATCGTCCGGGCCAAGCAGGACCGCCTGGACCAGGGCGAGGCCTTCCCGGTCCTGCCCCTGATGGTCCACGGCGATGCTGCGTTCGCTGGCCAGGGCGTGGTTGCCGAGACGCTGAACCTGTCCCAGCTCCGCGGCTACCGGACCGGCGGCACCATCCACGTGGTGGTCAACAACCAGGTGGGCTTCACTACAGCGCCGTCGTCGTCGCGCTCGTCCACGTACTCCACGGACGTCGCCAAGATGATCCAGGCGCCGGTATTCCATGTGAACGGTGACGATCCCGAGGCAGTGGTGCGCATCGCGCAGCTCGCCTACGCGTTCCGCCAGCGGTTCCACAAGGACGTTGTGATCGACATGGTGTGCTACCGCCGCCGTGGCCACAACGAGGGTGACGACCCCTCGATGACCCAGCCCATGATGTACAACCTGATCGAAGCCAAGCGCTCCGTCCGCAAGCTGTACACCGAGGCACTCATCGGCCGTGGCGACATCACCGAGGAAGAAGCCGAGCAGCTGCTCCGCGACTACCAGGAACGGCTGGAACGGGTCTTCGCCGAAACGCACGCGGCCCAGACCTCGCCCATTCCGATCATCACCGCGGACTCCGCGGCGGTCTCCGACATTGAGCGTCCCATCGCCCAGCAGGCTGACTCCGGCACCAACGCCCCGGCCTCCACTGCCATTTCGCCGGAAACCCTGGCGCACATCGGCAAGGCCCACGTCCAGATCCCCGAGGGCTTCACCGTCCACGCCAAGCTCAAGCAGCTCCTTGAGAAGCGCGAACAGATGTCCCGCGAAGGCGGCATCGACTGGGGCTTTGGCGAGATCGCGGCCTTCGGCTCGCTGATCATGGAAGGCGTTCCCGTCCGGCTTGCCGGCCAGGACTCGCGCCGCGGCACATTTGTGCAGCGCCACGCAGTGTTCCACGACCGCGCCAACGGCAACGAGTGGCTGCCCCTGGGCCACCTCTCGGATAATCAGGCCAAGCTGTGGATCTATGACTCCCTGCTGTCCGAATACGCGGCCATGGGCTTCGAATACGGCTACTCGGTGGAACGCCCGGATGCCCTGGTGCTGTGGGAAGCGCAGTTCGGCGACTTCGTCAACGGCGCGCAGACCATCATCGATGAATTCATCTCCTCGGCCGAACAGAAGTGGGGCCAGCGCTCCTCCCTGGTCCTGATGCTGCCGCACGGCTACGAAGGCCAGGGCCCGGACCACTCCTCCGCACGCATCGAACGCTTCCTGCTGATGTGCGCGGAAGAGAACATGATCGTGGCCAACCCCACCACGGCGGCATCACACTTCCACCTGCTGCGCCGCCAGGCCTACAGCAGGCCGCGCAAGCCGCTGATCGTCTTCACGCCGAAGCAGCTGCTGCGCCTCAAGGCAGCCGCATCGTCCGTCGAGGACTTCACCACCGGCGCCTTCCGCCCCGTCATCGGTGACCACGAGCAGCTGGCGGCAGCCGCCGTCGAACGCGTACTGCTGGTCTCCGGCCGCCTGTACTACGATCTCCTGTCCACCCGGCAGAAGACCGATGACAAGACCACCGCGATTGTCCGCGTGGAGCAGCTCTACCCGCTGCCGCACGAAGACATCGCAGCGGAACTGGCCAAGTACCCGAACGCCGAGGTTGTCTGGGCACAGGACGAGCCCGCAAACCAGGGGCCGTGGCCGTTTATGGGCCTGAACCTCCCGGAGGCGCTGGACCGGCGCGTCCGCCTGGTGTCGCGTCCCGCGTCGGCCTCCACTGCGGCCGGCTCCATGAAGCGGCACGCTGCTGAGCAGGATACGCTCCTCAAGCAGGCATTTGCACGGAAGTAGTACCAGTGGCTGCCCGGCCGGACGTCGAAATACCAGACTCCGGCCGGGCAGTTCTGTTTAATGAAGATGGATCATAGCCACGCCGGTTGGCCACAATCGGCACGGACGTAAAGAGGGACTTGTGGAAGACAGGAAGCTGCGGATCGCAGCTGTTGGAGATGAACTGCTGGCCGGGCTGGGCGATCCCAGGGCCCTCGGCTGGCTGGGCCGCGTGCTGGCCCGCACTCCGCAGGACGGGATGGTCATGGAGACCTACGCCCTCCCCTGTCCCCAGGAAGGAACGGAAGGGCTGGCAGCCCGCTGGCAGGAAGAGGCCGGACGGCGGTTCGGCGACCAGCACGAGAACCGCCTGGTGATCGGACTCTCGGGCCGGGACATCGAGTTCGGCCTCTCCACGGCCCGGAGCCGCCTGAACCTGGCCAACATCCTGGATACCGCCACGCAGAACCGCATCGAGGTGTTTGTGGTGGGCCCGCCGCCCACGCTGGACCCGGTCCAGAACCGCCGGCTCGCCGATCTGAACACTGCCTTCGCTGACGTCACCACCAGGCGCAAGCACCTCTACGTGGACACGTTCTCCCCGCTGCTGAACCACGAACAGTGGCGCCAGGACCTTGCGGCCAACACCGGCACGCCCGGGCAAGCGGGCTATGGCCTGATGGCCTGGCTGGTGCTCCACCGTGGCTGGTTCCAGTGGCTGGGCATGGACGCCCCCGAGTAGGGTTCTCCAGGAACCAGTCGCGATATATCTTGACTGCTCCAGCGGGTCCGTTATATCTTGAAGTATCAGTCACGATATATCGCGATTTTGGAGGACTCATGACAGAGGACAGCTGGACCGTCACAGGTCCGCAAACCATCGATGTTGACAACGTCAGGTCGCTGAAACTGGGCATGGTCCGCGGCAGGTTCGACGTCGTGACCCACTCCGACGCCGTTGCCCGCGTGGAGATCAACGAGGTCCAGGGCGATCCCGTGTCGGTGACGCTGACGGACGGCAGGCTCGAGGTCCGCCACCAGCTGCACGGCCCCCAGGGCTGGTTCAAGAACCTGATGGGCACGGTCAACCACAACAGCAACAACTCAGCGGTTATCAGCATTGCCCTGCCGGCCGGCGTGGAAGTGGAGGCCGGCACGGTCAGCGGCGACGGCCTCGTCTCCGGAACCAGCCGGCACACCCGGCTCAATACCGTCTCGGGTTCCGTGATGGCAGACGGAACGTCCGGAGAACTTCACGTCAACACCGTCAGCGGAGAGGTCATCGCGCGAAACCACGACGGCGTCCTGACCGCCAAGAGCGTCTCCGGCGAGGTCACCGCATCGGGCCGGTTCAGCAACATCCGGGCTCACACCGTCAGCGGCGACATGAGTTTTGACCTGCTCGGCTTTACCCACGACTTCGGCGCCAATTCAGTCTCCGGCGACCTCACCATCAGGCTTCCCCACGACGTCGGGGTGGACATCGTGGCGAAGTCCGCCAGCGGCGTTGTGGTGATTGATGACCAGCAGTACTCCCAGCCCGGCGGCAAGGTGGAAACCATTGCCGGACCGGACGGCAAGCTGATGCTGGTCCGGACCAACTCGGTGTCCGGCAAGACGTCCATCTTCCATGGCCAGCCGGCCCGCAACGACGACGCAAGAAGCCCGGAAGCGGGGCACTGATGCCCCCGGTGTTCGCCCATGGTGCGCTCCGGCTGTACCTGCTCGCGCTGCTGGAGTCTGGGCCCAAACACGGCTATGAACTGATCAAAGCCCTCAGCGAACGGTTCGGCGGCACGTACTCCCCCAGCGCGGGGACCATCTATCCGCGGCTGGGGAAACTGGAAGAAGAGGGGCTCGTCGACACCGAGCCTGTCGGCCGCCGCACCAACTACCGCATCACTGCGGCTGGACTTGCTGAACTCAACAAGCGCCGGGAGGAACTCGCCGGCGTCGAGAACGACATTTCCGCTTCCGTCCGCCGCCTGGCGGACAACCTGCGGGCGGATATCCGCGCCAACATGCGCGGGTTGCGGGCAGACCTGGCGGCCACGGCAGAGGCGGCCCGTTCCACGGCGCGGGCCGCCGATTTCAGGAAGGCCGGCCGCCAGTCGTCGGAGGGGATCCGCGAGCTGAAGGAAGCGGAGATGCTGCTGCAGGCGTTCCGGGACGATCTGCGTGTGGAACTTCGGCTGCAGGCCACCCGGCAGCCGCTCAGCGCCGTCACGCTGGAAACCGTCAGGACCGTCCTGGACCAGGCACGCATCTCCATCCGTAACTCGCTGCCCGGCTGAGCCGCAGGGCTGCGTCCGACGGACTGTGCAAGCCGCCGGACGGCGCCGCCGGTCGGAGTTGCCCCCGGTCACAGCCCGTTTCGGTTTCGCAGCGTGTCCCATGGTGTGGGAGACTTGAGGGCAGCTCTTTTGAGTACCAACATTTAAGGAGGCCAGCTATGAGCAAGCGTGCACGTAAACGTCGTGACCGTAAGCGTGGCGGCGCGAACCACGGGAAGCGCCCCAACGCCTAAGCTAAAGCTTGGAAAACGGTTTAAGCGAAGGACCCCGGAAGCCACACGGCTCCCGGGGTTCTTCGTCTATGCGCTGCTTTTGCGCCTGCAGTACTGTTCACGGGCATCCCCACCGTCAGGCGTCCACGCCCACGGTCAGTCCCTGCAGACGGGTACCGCGTGTGTCAGGCGTCCACCGGGCGGATGGAGTGGATCCGGTCCAGGATGGCGTTCTTCAGGTTTTCCGGAGCAGCCTCGGTGCACGAGCGCTTCACCATGGTGCGGATCACGCACTCGAGGTCGTATTCCTCGGTGCACTCAGGGCACTCATCAAGGTGCTGCTTGATTTCCGTGATGTCTTCGCGGGTCAATGCCCCGTCGAGGTATTCGTAGATGCGTTGCATCCGGGCGTCATCGCAGTCGCCCAATCCCTGGCAGTCGCTCATTTCCTGTTCTCCTGTTGTGTGCTCGCGGCCGTGTCCTGTGAGTCGACGGCGCCTTTGAATCCTCGTTCGGCGGCATAGTCCGCCAGCATGTCCCGCAGCATTTTCCGGCCGCGGTGAAGCCGGGACATCACTGTCCCGATGGGCGTGTTCATGATGTCCGAGATTTCCTTGTAGGCGAAGCCTTCGACGTCGGCGAAGTACACCGCCAGCCGGAACTCCTCGGGGATCGACTGGAGCGCCCGCTTGACGTCGGAGTCCGGCAGGTGGTCCAGCGCTTCAGCCTCGGCCGAGCGCAGGCCGCGGGATGTGTGTGACTCGGCCCTGGCCAGCTGCCAGTCCTCGATGGTGTCCGAGTTCGACTGCAGCGGTTCGCGCTGCCGCTTGCGGTACAGGTTGATGTACGTGTTGGTCAGGATGCGGTACAGCCAGGCCTTGAGGTTGGTTCCGGGCTTGTACTGGTGGAACGCTGAGAACGCCTTGGTGTAGGCCTCCTGGACGAGGTCTTCCGCGTCGGCGGGGTTCCTGGCCATGCGCATGGCGGCCGAGTAAAGCTGATCCACGTACTGCATGGCATCACGCTCAAAACGGACCCGGCGTTCTTCCGCTGATTCGGTAGCCACGTCCACGGGTTGCTCAGCGGACACAGGCTCAGGCCCCGCACTCACAGGCTCAGCGGACACAGGCTCAGCGGGCGCAGGAACTTCCGCTTCAGGCTGCGCGCCACTCCCTGCCGGCGCGTCGCTGCTGGCAGTGGCGTCGCTGCTTGTTTTGGCTTCACGTTCGGAGGCCTCATACATGGCCTCGAGGGCCGGATCCAGGGTGCTCATTGCGTTCAAGTCTACTGTTACGGTCTTGGCGCGCGCCGTTCCATACTCCGGAGGATCGGATTCCAGAGTCTGCAGTGCTACGGGTCCGGCGGACTCCGTCCCGTCCTTCAGTAACCTCAAGGGCAACTCCACTCTGTGTCAGGCCATGGTGTTCCAGGCAAATACCTGCCGGCAATCCGTGGTGAGTCAATTCGTCCGGTGTTCGGCGGACCCGCATTCCATAACCGCCGGCGGCAGGCAAATATTCCTCAAAAGTGCAAGACTAGAACGGACTCCGCCGCATTCGGTGCGGTTCGTCCAGCCAGGAGGAAATCCATGTCCTTTGTCCGTACTCTCGCCCGCCCCATGCTGGCTTCCAGTTTCGTCGTCGCCGGACTGGACAAGCTGAAGAACGCCGATGACACCGCCACCCAGCTCTCGCCGCTCCTGCAGAAGGCGGCCGCGTCGCTGCCGTTCCAGGCCGACGAGAAGATGCTGGCACGGGTGATCGGCGGAACGCAGGTGGGTGCCGGCGTACTGTTCGGCCTGGGCAAGTTCAGCCGCCTCTCGGCAACCCTGCTGACCGTCATCTCCCTCCTTAACACCTTTGTGGAGTGGCGCAGCGCGGACATCAGCACCAGGGAAGGCCGCCAGGCCCGCCGGAACCAGCTGCTCAAGAACATTTCCCTCAGCGGCGGCGCCCTGCTCGCTTCCGTGGACACCGCCGGCAAGCCGGGTCTGGCCTGGCGTGCCGAGCACCTCGCTGCGGACGCCCGGAAGACTGCTGCGGGTGCCCGGAAGACCACCGGCCAAAAGCTCCACAAGGCGGACAAGGCCGTGCGCCGCGCCGTGGATCACGCAACGGGGGCGTAAGGACGGATGACCGGTTCCACCCCGCCCGCAGCCACGGACTCCCCCATCTCCACCGACACCGTCCCGCACTGGCCGGCACCCTTCGCCAGCAGGCCCATCAATGCCACCGTCACGGTACCTGGATCCAAGTCCCTGACCAACAGGTTCCTGGTCCTCGCCGCGCTGGCTGACGGGCCTTCCCGTCTCCGCGCGCCCCTGCATTCCCGGGACTCCGCCCTGATGATCGAGGCCCTCCGCCAGCTGGGGGCCACCATCACGGAGGTGCCCGGCGACGGCGCCTTCGGGCCGGACCTTGAGGTCACGCCGCTGAGCCAGGAGGCGCCGTCGTCGACGACGCACATCGATTGCGGCCTCGCCGGAACAGTGATGCGTTTTGTTCCGCCGCTGGCGGCACTGCGCAACGGCGTGAGCGTGTTCGACGGCGACCCCCACGCCCGGAAGCGTCCCATGGGCACCATCGTCGAGGCACTGAAGGCTCTCGGGGTGGCCCTGACGGCGGACGACGGCGGGTCCCCCTCGTCGCTGCCGTTCACCGTTGAAGGCACCGGGGAAGTCCGGGGCGGCCACCTGGTGATCGACGCCAGCGCGTCATCCCAGTTCGTCTCGGCCCTCCTGCTGGTCGGCGCCCGGTTCACCGACGGACTCCACCTGGAGCATGTGGGCAAACCGGTGCCGAGCCTGGACCACATCAACATGACCGTGGCCGTACTTCGCGGCGTCGGCGTGGCAGTGGACGATTCCGTACCGAACCACTGGGTGGTGGCACCCGGTCCCATCCACGCCTTTGATCAGCGCATTGAGCAGGACCTCTCCAACGCCGGCCCGTTTTTGGCCGCAGCGTTGGCCTCCGGCGGCACCGTCCGCATCCCGGACTGGCCCACCGGCACCACCCAGGTGGGAGACCTCTGGCGCAGCATCCTGGCGGAGATGGGCGCGGACGTCAGCCTGGCCGACGGCGTCCTGACCGTCACCGGCGGGCCAGAGATATTGGGTGCGGATTTTGACGAAACCAGCGAACTCGCCCCCACCGTGGCGGCCCTCTGCGCCCTGGCCAGCGGACCTTCACGGCTGACCGGCATCGCGCACCTTCGCGGCCACGAAACGGACCGGCTGGCCGCGCTGGTCACCGAAATCAACCGCCTCGGCGGCGACGCGGAAGAGACCAGCGACGGCCTGGTGATCCGCCCGGCAAAGCTGCACGCCGGCGTCGTGTACAGCTACGCGGACCACCGGATGGCCACCGCGGGCGCCATCCTCGGCCTCGCAGTTCCGGGCATCGAGGTCCAGGACATCGCCACCACGGCGAAAACCATGCCGGAATTCCCGCAGATGTGGGCGGACATGCTTGCCCAGGGTGCGCCCGCCAATGACGCCACGGAAGGTCCCGCTGGTGGCACGCAGCACTGATTCCTGGGACGAGTCCGATGTCCGGATCCGGCCCAGCAAAAAGGGTTCCCGGCCGCGCACGAAGGACCGCCCCAGCCACGACGACGCCGTCACGGGCCGCATCATCACCGTGGACCGCGGCCGCTATACCGCCGTCGTCGGTGAGGACTCGGGCGACGAGCGGATCATTATCGCCGCGCGGGCCCGCGAACTGCGCCGCTCCCCCGTGGTGGCCGGCGACTTCGTCTCCCTGGTAGGCGATGTCTCCGGGGAGCCCGACACCCTGGCCCGTCTGGTCCGGATCCAGGACCGCAGGACCCTGCTGCGCCGCAGCGCCGATGACACGGATCCGATCGAGCGTGCGGTGGTGGCCAACGCCGATCAGCTGGTGGTGGTGGTGGCCGCCGCGAACCCGGAGCCCCGCACCGGCTTCATTGACCGCGCCCTGGTGGCTGCTTACGACGCCGGCATTGAGCCGCTGCTGCTCGTCACCAAGGCAGATGTCAAGGATCCGGCGGAATTGTTGTCCAACTACGAACACCTGGACTTCCCGGTGATCATCAGCCGCACGTCGGACTCCGAGGCCTCCGGTATCGATGCCCGCTCCGATGACGGCCTCTCGGCCCGTTTGGACAGTGATGCAGTTTCGCAGCTCCGCGCATACCTTGAGGGCAAGGTCTCGGTGATGCTCGGGCATTCCGGCGTGGGCAAATCCACCATGGTCAACGCGCTCACGGGGGCCGAACGGGCTACCGGTGGTGTGAACGCGGTGACCGGCCGCGGCCGCCACACGTCGTCGTCGGCCCTTGCCCTGAAGCTGACCGGAGCTCCCGCCGGAAGCTGGATCATCGATACTCCCGGCATCCGCTCGTTCGGCCTGGCCCATGTGGACCCGGACCGGATCCTGCGCTCCTTCCCGGACCTGGAGCCGGGCACGGATGCCTGTGAGCGTGGCTGCAAGCACAACACTGCGGCCGTCAACTGCGGAGTGGATGCCTGGGTGACGGCCGGCCACGCGGGCCCCACCGGCCCGTCCCGGCTCGCGTCGCTGCGGCGGCTGCTGGGCACGGATCCCCGCCTGGTGGGCCAGGAAACCAAGGAACTGGGCAGCATCGGGTAGCGGCGGAACGCCGACGTCCCCAACCCCGCTGCCCTGAGACGGTAGTTTGGAACCATGATCCAACCCGCTTCGAGCTACAACGATGACCTGCGCCTTGCCCATGTGCTGGCCGATTCCGTGGATGACCAGACCATGAGCCGATTCAAGGCACTGGACCTCCACATCGAGACCAAGCCGGACCTGACGCCGGTCACGGACGCGGACAAGTCCGCAGAGGAAGCCATCCGCGGCCAGCTCTCCCGTTCGCGTCCCCGGGACGCCGTCCTGGGCGAGGAATTCGGCAGCTCCGGCCACGGCTCCCGCCGCTGGATCATTGATCCCATCGACGGCACCAAGAACTTTGTCCGCGGTGTCCCCGTTTGGGCCACACTGATCGCCCTCGTGGACGAAGGCGAACCCGTGGTGGGAGTGGTCAGCGCGCCGGCACTGGGCAAGCGCTGGTGGGCCGCCAAGGGTTCCGGCGCGTACATGGGCAAGTCCCTCGCCGCCGCAACCCGGCTCCGGGTCTCGAACGTCGCCAAACTTTCGGATGCCTCGTTGTCCTACTCCAGCCTGGGCGGCTGGAAGGAACGCGGCAACCTGGATGAGTTCCTGGGCCTGACCGAGGACGTGTGGCGGACGCGCGCCTACGGCGATTTCTGGTCCTACTGCATGGTCGCCGAAGGTTCCGTGGACATCGCCTGCGAGCCGGAACTGAACCTGTACGACATGGCTGCCCTGGTGCCCATCGTGGTGGAAGCCGGCGGCCGCTTCACGTCCCTGGAAGGCCAGGACGGGCCGTTCGGCGGCAACGCCCTGGCCACGAACTCCATCCTTCACTCAGAGGTCCTCAAGCGGCTGAACCCGGAACTGGACGATCTTCTGTAGGCACTTCTACCGAATTATCGACGGCGGGCGCCTCCTCAAGCGGGGCGCCCGCCGTCGTATCTTCGACAAATGTGCCATTCCTCAAACTCGCGTAACAAAGCCCTTAACATTGGGCCGGGCTTCCTTCTTGCCGCGGCCCATGTTCTACGCTCTTAACAGGTCACGAGTGCCAGCGCTAAACCCCGGTTTGCTGGCCGGCAACCCTCCATTCGCGGTGGGGTGCCCCGGGTGACGACCAGGCCGGTCCGGAACGGACATGGCAAGCGCGGATTCCCGGTACCGGGAGTCCTTTAAGAGTGAGGTCTCCGTGACTACTGCCACCGTCTCCCCCAACACTGTTTCTCCCGACAACGCCGTCCCCGCCAACGCCGCTGACCTGTTCAACGCGGCCGCCGCCATCGCCGGGCGCCCCCTCTCCGCCGTCACCGGCGCGGAAATCCAGGCCCCGCTGATCCAGGGCGGCCATGTCCGCTACGCAAACCTGGACTACGGCGCATCCGCTCCCGCCCTCTCCGTGGTGTCCGCCTATCTCAACGAGATCCTGCCGTTCTACGCCAGCGTCCACCGCGGCGCCGGCTACGCGTCGCAGATCAGCACCTCCGTCTACGAGAACGCACGGGACATCGTGCGCGACTTTGTCGGCGGGCGCCCGGACGACTCCGTCATCTTCACCCGAAACACCACCGACTCGCTGAACCTGCTGGCAGGTTGCCTGCCGGCGACGGACGGACGGCCCAACGGCGATGTCCTCTACCTGGACATCGAGCACCACGCCAACCTCCTGCCGTGGCAGGGGTCCCGCACCGCAGCGTCGTCGCTGCGGACACCATCGTGGGGACCATCGAGGTCCTCCGCGCCGAACTCGAGCAAGGCAACGTGAGCCTCCTCGCGGTCACGGGCGCCTCAAACGTCACCGGCGAGATCCTCCCGATCAGGTCCTTGGCCGCCCTGGCCCATGAGTATGGCGCGAGGATCGTGGTGGATGCCGCGCAGCTCGCGCCGCACCGTCGCATCAATATCACCGCCGACGACGTCGACTACCTCGCCTTCTCCGGCCATAAGCTCTACGCGCCGTTCGGCTCAGGCGTCCTGGTGGGGCGCACCGACTGGCTCGACGCCGGCACTCCGCACCTGGCCGGTGGCGGCGCCGTCCGGGAGGCAAAGCTCGACGCCGTCAGCTGGGCCACCGGTCCGGCCCGCCATGAGGGCGGCTCCCCCAACGTCCTGGGCGCGGCCACTTTGGCCCGCGCCACCCAGGTCATCGCGTCCCTGGACCAGGACCGCTGGCATGCCCATGAGGCAGCCATCAGGTCATTCCTGGTGGACGGGCTCGGGAAGATCGACGGCATCACCGTGCACCAGATCTTCTCGGACACGGACGCCGAGACCGGCACCATCGGCGTGGTGAACTTCTCCGTGGAAGGGTATGACGCCGGGCTGGTGGCCGCCTACCTGTCAGCCGAGCACGGCGTTGGCCTCCGGGACGGCCGCTTCTGCGCGCACCCGCTCCTCAAGCGCCTTGGCCTTCCCTCCGGTTCGCTGCGGGCCAGCTTCGGCGTGGGCTCCCGGCTGGAGGACGCCGAGCGGCTCCTCGCAGGCCTGGAACAGCTGCGCCGGACCGGACTGGGCTGGGACTACGTGGTGGACTCGGGCCGCTGGGTTCCGGCCAACGACACCCGCACGTACCCGCACTGGGCTCCCAACACGCCGGGCACCGCCGGCGCGGCTCCGTGCCTTGACGACTGACCAACACTGGACTGACTGACCCGTTGTTCAGGTGGCGGCTGCCCACGCGGCGGCGGCGCGTACGGCTGCGGCCCATGCGGTAAATTCGAAGGATACCGACGGGCACAGTTGAAGGAGGCCGCACGTGGCACGGGGTGGCCCCAGGCTTGAGCACGGACGCCGCCTGGAACTCGGACAGAGTTTCCAGGACGGCGGCGAACATTACCAGCGTGTACGGCCTGGCTACCCTGCTGAATCAGCGGACTGGCTGATACCTGCCGGGGCCCGGGACGCTGTGGACGTGGGTGCCGGGACTGGCAAGTTCACCGCCCTGCTGCTTGAACGCGGTTTGGCGGTTTCCGCCGTGGACCCGTCGCAGGACATGCTGGGACAGCTGCAGGCCCACTACCCGGCGGCCGCAGCGACCCAAGGGACCGCAGAGGCCACCGGCCTCGCGGACTCCCTGTTCGACGTCGTGAGCGTGGCGCAGGCCTGGCACTGGTGCGATCCGCTGCCGGCGAGCACCGAACTGGCCCGGATCCTGCGGCCCGGCGGAACGCTGGGGCTGATCTGGAACCAGCTGGACACGTCCGAGCCGTGGGTCCACCGGTTGTCCCGCATCATGCACGCGGGCGACGTCTACAAGCCCGGGTTCCGCCCGGTGGTCGGGCCGGAGTTTGAAGGCCTCGAAAGCCATGTGACGCGGTGGGAGGACAGCCTCAGTACGGCGGACATCATGGAACTGACGAAGTCACGCAGCTATTACCTGCGCGCCGGCGAAGCCACCCGCAACAAGGTCCTGGCCAACCTGGACTGGTATCTGCACGAGCATCTGGGGCACGCCGTGGTAGAGGACATCAGCCTGCCGTACCTGACGCTGGCGTGGCGGGCCACAAAGGCGTGACGGGCGCGGACCACCGGGTAGGCTTGGAGGCGTGAAGACCAGCGCGCCCTCCTCCTCGATCGAGGACTACGTCAAGGTCATCTACGGCTTCACGGAGTGGCAGGACAAACCGATCACGTCGTCCCAGCTCGCGCAGCGCCTGGGGGTGGCCAATTCCTCGGTCTCGGAGATGGTCCGAAAACTCAAGGACCAGGGCCTGGTGGACCACAAGCCGTACAGCGCCATCACCCTGACGGACGCCGGGGTCCGGCTGGCATTGTCCATGGTGCGCCGGCACCGGCTCATTGAGACCTACCTCGTGCAGGAGCTCGGCTACAGCTGGGATGAAGTCCACGACGAAGCCGAACTGCTGGAGCACGCGGTGTCGGACACGTTTATTGAGCGCATGGCGGCGAAACTCGGCAACCCGCAACGTGACCCGCACGGAGACCCGATCCCCGCCGCGGACGGCACGGTGCTGCTGCCGGAGGCCCATCTCCTCGGCGAACTCGATCCCGGGCACACCGGCCGGATCACCCGCATCAGCGACGAGAACCCGGATCTGCTGCGGTATCTTTCCGCCGAGGAAATCGATCTCGACGCCGAGCTGGAGGTAGTGGGCCGCAAGCCGTTCGGCGGCGCGCTGGTGGTGCGGATCAGCAACGCGGGCCGGCAGCGGGACTACGATCTCGCGGATGAAGTCACCGCTGCGCTCTGGGTCCACAGCGACCACCCCCACACCGGCTGCACCCTCAGCGACAGCTGAATGAGCAACGCCCACGTTCAGCGCAGGGGGCCTGGCTGGCAGTTGCCGCAGGGGGCCTGGCCGGGACGGAACTCCGGTACGGCCTGGGACTCGCGTTTCCGGAAACTGCGGGGGCAATGCCCTGGACCACGCTGGGAATCAACGTGGCTGGCAGCTTTGTACTGGCCGCCCTCACCACGGTCTGGATGGCCCGGCCGCAGACAGCATTCTGGCTCCGCGCCGGCCTCGGGCCAGGCCTCCTGGGCTCGTTCACCACGTTCTCAGCCGTAATTTTCTCTCTTGACCAGCTGGCCAGGGCCGGCGAACATCCCGTGTGGATGGCCTACCTGGGGTTGTCCCTGCTGCTTGGCCTGGGCGCCGCGGCCGGCGGCTGGCGGACCGGGCGGCTGCTCACCGACCGGCTGGAGGCAGCATCATGATGGGCGCGGTCCTGGTTGGAGTGTTCGGCATGGCGGGCGCCCTGCTGCGCTTCGCCGTCGACAGCTGGTTCGCCCACCGTTCGGGGCGCCGTGCCACCGTCGGCTCCAGCGGGACGCCGCGGCACTGGCCGTGGGCCACGCTGACAGTCAACGTCACCGGGTGCCTGATCATAGGCCTGTCCATCGCCATCACCGGACGGCTGGGCCTCGCTCCCGAGTGGCAGACCGCCGTCGCCACCGGCCTTGCCGGCGGCCTCACCACGTTCAGCTCCTGGACCACCGCGACGGTGCGGCTCCTGAGTGAGTCGCGGTTCGGGGCGGCAGCCCTGAACGTCGGCGCCAACCTGGCCGCCGGTTTTGCCGCGGCGGCTGTGGGCATCGCGCTGGCGTCGTAGGACGCTCTTCCGGTTTGGCCCCGTCCCGTATCGTTGACTCTGATGATTAGCAGACGTGACGCGGCAATTGCCCTTGATGTACCGATGGAAATGGCCCAGCGCCATGGCATCCCCAAACGAATGACCGAGGCGGAGCTGGGCGACATCCTTGACAACCCGCCGGCATGGCTGATCCAGTCGCGAGCCAACAGGACCGGCAAGCGTCCGGTCTGGGTGCACCTGGAATGCGCCGTCTGCGGCTACGAGGAAGCGGCGCGGCCCAAGAAATGGTGGCCGGAATTCACGTATGTGGTGTGCGAGCACCATGCCCCGGATGAGGTTCCGCCGCTGCGTGCAGGCCTTATCAGGAGTGAGTTCGACGGCGTCGGGACCCGTTTTGTGGGTATCGCGGACGTTGCAGTCCCGGACTGATCCGGGGCATTACATTCGGGGCTGAACAGGCGTAATTTACGAAGAGGGACGCAGCCCCGTCCCCCGTTGTAAGGAGCACGCCATGCCGGACAAATCACCACACCAGCAGCTGCATAAGAAGCCGGTCAAAACCATCAAGGAAAAACGCGCCGACAAGAAGGCGAAGAGCCCTCTTGAAGGAGCGCAGGACCCGGTAGCGCACCTGAAGAAGCGCCGGTAACGGATTTACCCGTTTCCCGCCATTTCTTCGGGCACTGCCACAATGTCCACTTCCTGGCCGTCCCTCAGCACACGGATCGGCAGCGGCTGGCCGATCGCATCGGCGAACAGCAGCTTCTGCAGGCTCTCAGCGTTGCTGACGGGGCGGCTTCCGGCTGTCAGGATGACGTCACCCGCCCGCAGGCCCCCGCGGTCTGCAGGCGAACCGGCCAGCACCTCCACCACCCGCAGCCCATCACGTTGCCCCGTCCTGATCACCGCGCTGGCATTGAGCCGGAAGGGTGTGCTGACAACGCCGAGATAAGCCCGCCTGACGCGGCCGTCCTTCAGCAGCGCTGAGATGATGCGCCGCGTGGTGGTGTTGATGGGCACGGCCAGGCCCAGCCCGGCGCCGGCCACTGCGGTGTTGATTCCCACGATGCGGCCGTGCGTATCGGCCAGGGCACCGCCGGAACTGCCTGCATTGAGTGCCGCGTCGGTCTGGATAACGTCCTCGATCACGCGCCGGTTGCCGCTAGACCACACCGGAATGGCGCGGCCCAGGCCGCTGACTACGCCGGCCGTGACTGATCCGGCCAGGCCCAGCGGATTTCCCACCGCTATGACCAGCTGGCCCACCCGGAGCGTCTCGGCATCGCCGAACTGCGCCGGCGCCACTTTCGGTGCCCGGCCGTGGACCACCGCGAGGTCGGACAGAGGATCCGCCCCCACCAGTTCAAGGTCGGTCCTGCTGCCGTCCGCAAAGGCGGCGTGGCCCTGGTTCGTGCCGGCCACGACGTGTGAATTGGTCAGCAGGTAACCGTCTTCCGTGAAGAGCACCGCCGAGCCTGCGCCCATGCGGAAACGGCCGTTACGTCGGTTTCCGGTCATTTCAATGGCCGCAACATGCGGGGTGACCGTCTCAGCCACGCGCATGACGGTCTCCGAATACGAGTCAAGCGGACCGTCGTCGGCCGCTGCAGAACTGGGTTCCCGCGCCGGGTCCATGGCGCACCTCCTGGCTGGCGTTTCTGCCTCCGGTTTCCAGACCTTGTGCTGCGCCGGAGCTTATTGGCGACAACCACGCGGTGGCGTCCGGTAGTCCCGGAACGGCTACGCCGTGGGTGAACAAAGGCGCAGAGACGGCACTTAAATGCCAGAAGACCCGGACGCGGGGTCCGGGTCTTCTGGCAATGTCTTGCGACATTCAAAATGTGGAGATGGGGGGAATTGAACCCCCGTCCGATGTCGTGTTAACAGGTCTTCTCCGGGCGCAGTTTGCGTCGGATTTTCTCGGCCCCAGCCCTCCTGCAAACAGGTGGCTGATCCGGGCCCAGTCATCTAAGAGTCCCGTTTGCCCCGATGACGGAGGCAAGCAGCAGTGGCTATCTAAATGACGCCAGGATCCGGGGCAATAGCAACCTCGGGCTGACGGACTGTCTTACTGCTTAGGCAGCGAGAGCGAAGTCAGTGCGGTTTGATTTGGCACTTATTGGTTTGCAGACAGCGTTTACGAGATAATTCTGCATCCTCGGCCCGCTTCACCTGTCGCGACTAACATCGTCGAAACCGATCATCCCCGTATTTTGTTTTCAAACCGGCCGGGCTGTGCAGGCACAAATCCCTGCCGGACTACTTATCCTAACGCATGTCCGACGGAAAACATTCCTACCGGCGGTTGCGTTCCCGGACCTCGCGAAGGGCTTCGCGGTTGTCCTGTTGCTCACGCAGGGTCTGTCGCTTGTCGTACTCACGCTTACCGCGGGCGATCGCGATTTCCACCTTGGCCCGGCCGTCGAGGAAGTACAGCTGCAGCGGAACCACCGTGAAGCCGGACTCGCGGATCTTCACGGAGATCTTGTTGAGCTCCTCACGGTGCAGCAGCAGCTTGCGACGGCGGCGTGCGGAATGGTTGGTCCAGCTCCCCTGGTTGTACTCGGGAATATGGATGCCCTCCATCCACAGCTCATCGTTATAGAACGTGCAGAAGCCGTCCACCATGGAGGCATGGCCTTCGCGCAGGGACTTGACCTCGGTCCCCATCAGGGCGATGCCTGCCTCGTAGGTATCCAGCACGAGGTAGTCATGCCGGGCCTTACGGTTGGTGGCCACTACTTTACGGCCACTTTCTTTGGGCACGGTGGAACTCCTCAGTTCTTGGATCCTGGTTGGCTCCGGCCGTTCCGGCGCGGAGTCATACCAGTGTACGGCAGGCGCGGACCGGCTTTACAGCAGGCGCATCGGGTCAACTGCGGTGCCGTTGAGCCAGGTTTCAAAGTGTGCGTGGCAGCCCGTTGAGTTACCGGTGCTGCCCGAGTAGGCGATGAGCTGGCCCTGGGATACCTGCTGGCCGTTGGAGACCACGATGCTGCTGTTGTGGTAATAAATGGTGGTCAATGAGTTGCCCTGCACCACTCCGTGGGAGAGCTTCACGCGCCAGCCGCCGCCGTCGGCGGAGTTCCAGCCTGAGGAGAAGACCTCGCCGGCTGCCGCTGCGTAGACCGGTGTGCCGCAGGCGGCACCGAAGTCGATGCCAGTGTGGAGGTAACCGCCAGTGCCGTAGAAGTCGATGGTTCCCGGCGGCGTGGCACGCCAGCCGAAGCCGGAGGTGATGGGCACGTCACCGGAGAAGGGGTGCCGCAAGCCAAAGGCCGACGGCGATCCGGTCACCGGAACGTACGGCTGAGTAGCCTGGCCCTGAGCGCGGGCAGCCGCAGCAGCAGCCTCTGCCTGCCGACGCTGCTCGGCTTCCCAGGCCTCGCGGAGCCTTCGGTCACGTTCGGCGATTTCGTTGGCGACGGAGTTCTGGCTTGCTGCAACCGCCGCAATTTGGGACTGGATGCCTGGCTTGGCCGCCTGAAGTTCCGAGTCAAGGCGGGTGGTGTCGGCGATCAGCTGGTCAACCTGCGCCTTCTTGGCAGCCGCCTCGTCACGCGCTGCCTTCTCGCGTTCCAGGGCGGCGTCGGCCTTGGCCTTAAGGTCCCTGATCTCCGCCTCGACGGCTTCAAGCCGGGCCTGGGAGTTCACGTTGGTGGCATTTTGCTGGGACAGCTTGTCCATTGCGGCGTTCTGGCTGCGCATGGCCTGGTCCGCGAGATCCATGGTATCGGTCAGGCTGCCGCCGTTGTTGGCCCCGAAAAACAGGGTCAGGTTCGACGGGACGCCGCCGGATTTGTAGGCCTGGGTGGCGATCTGGCCGATCAGCTTCTTGGTGTCGGCGATTTTTTGCTTGTCAGCCTCAAGCTTCTGAGTGATTTTGGCCTTGTTCTGCTGCGCAAGGTCAACGCGCGCCGTCAGCGCTTCGACTTCCTTGACCGCACTGGCCACGCGCCCCTGGGCCTCCAGGAGGGCCTGCTGGGCGCCAGGCAGCTGGCCCTGGTAGATCACCAGGTCGCCGGCGGCCTTCGCGATGCGCGAATCCACGAATTCCAAGGACTGCTGGACCCGGGCCGCCTCAGCTTCAAGGGCGGCACGCTTGTCATCGAGCTCATCAGCATGCGCCACCGGGGCTGAGGCACCCATGCTGGCGGCGAGCAGCAGCGCCAGGACGCCGCTGATCAGGCCGGCGCGGCGGCCTGACGGTCGCGTGCGTTCCGCCCGATGCCGGGGCGCAGATCGGTGCAATTCGTTCATCAGGATTCCTTGTTCGGTTTGCACAGCCTAAACCTTCAAATATCTGCGTAAGGTCAAGAGAGACGAAATTCCTGCCAAAGATCCGCCAAGGATCAGCAAGGCCGGCGCAAGAATGAGCGTCTGCCCCGGCGAGATGAACGCCGTGTCGGGATACTGCTTGGACAGGTACTCGCCCAGGAAGAAGTGCGCCACCGCCCACAATGTGCCGGATGCCAGGGCTGCGCCGATCACGGCCGCAATCACGCCTTCCAGGATGAACGGGAGCTGGATGACCATCTTGGACGCGCCCACCAGGCGCATGATCCCGGTCTCGCGGCGGCGGCTGAAGGCCGAGAGCCGGATAGTGGTGGCGATCAGCAGAATGGCGCAGACAATCATCACACCGGCGATACTGACGGCCACCAGGGAGGCGGCGTTCATGGCGGAGAAAAGCCGCTCGAGCAGCTGCCGCTGGTCAATGACCGTTTCGACGCCCGGCTGCGAGGAGAACGTCTCGCTGATGATCTGGTACTTTTCCGGATCCTTCATGTTGATCCGGAAAGAAGAGGGGAGCTGGTCCGGCGTGACGGAATCGACGATCGGAGAATTGGAGAACTGGTCCTTGAAGTGCTTGTAGGCCTCTTCTTTGGACTCGTACTGGAAATCGTTGACGTACTGGGCCACTGCAGGAGAGGCCAGCAGGGTCTTCAGGTTCTCCTGCTGCTCCGCGGTGACCGGCCCTGTGGCGCAACCGGCCGCCGTCGAACCGTCACTGCAGAGGAAGATGGCAACCTGGACCTTGTCGTACCAGTAGCCCTTCATCTGGTTGATCTGGAGCTGCAGCATGCCTGCGGCGCCGACGAATGTCAGGGAAACAAAGGTGACCAGGATGACCGAAACCACCATGGTGATGTTGCGCCGCAGTCCGCTGCCGATCTCACCGAGGATAAAGGCGAGCCTCATCGCTGCTCCTCCCCTGCGCCGGGATTGCGTTCCCCAGGAGCGGGGGGCTGGGCTTCGTCCCGGCCGCTGGCGTCCCTGAGCCGGCGGGACTGGCCCACCACGGGGATCATGGAGGTGTACAAAGCCCTGGCCTCATCGCGGATCACGATGCCGTTCTTGAGCTCCACAACGCGTTTGCGCATCTCGTTGACGATGTCGTCGTCGTGCGTGGCCATGACCACCGTGGTGCCATTCTGGTTGATCTTGTCCAGCACGCCCATGATGCCCATGGAGGTAGTGGGGTCCAGGTTGCCCGTGGGTTCATCCGCGAGGAGGATGCCGGGGCGGTTGACTACCGCGCGGGCAATGGCCACACGCTGCTGCTCGCCGCCCGAAAGCTCATGGGGAAGGCGGTTTTCCTTGCCTTCCAGGCCCACGGTCTTGAGGACTTCCGGAACGGTGTCCCGGATGACGCTGCGGCTCGTGCCGATGACCTGCATCGCGAACGCAACGTTGGCGAACACGCTCTTCTGCGGAAGGAGCCGGAAGTCCTGGAAGACCACGCCAATGCCACGGCGGAGCCTGGGCACGCGCCAGCTGGAGATCTTCGCGACGTTTTGCCCGGCCACGTAGACGGCGCCGGAGGATGCCCGGTCTTCCTTCAGCACCAGCCGCAGGAAGGTGGACTTTCCGGATCCGGAAGCGCCTACGAGGAAGGCAAATTCACCACGGTCAATCTCAAGGCTGACATCGTCCAGCGCAGGCCGGGCCGTCTGGTCGTAGACCTTGGTGACATTTTCGAATCGGATCATGGCCCTAAGTACCCTGCAGGCACGGCTGATACAGCCCAGATCTGCAGCCGGTGCGCGGGCATTCGTTTGGGGGAAGAAGAGCCCCGGCTCCTCGACTATACGCAGCCTCTTGGCCGGATTTCGGGGGCTGCGGGGGTGTGTCGCGCGATCGGGCCTAGCCGGTAGGCACGGCAGGTGCTACTTCGCGGCGTTGCGGTTGTCGGTGCGCCAGCGGATCCCTGCGTCGATGAAGTCGTCAATTTCGCCGTCGAACACTGCAGAGGTGTTGCCCACCTCGTGTTCGGTGCGGAGGTCCTTGACCATTTGGTACGGGTTCAGGACGTAGGAACGCATCTGGTCGCCCCAGGATGCCTTGACATCGCCGGCGAAGGCTTTCTTTTCGGCGTCCTCCTGTTCCTTCTTCAGCAGAAGGAGCCGGGACTGCAGGACCCGCAGGGCTGCTGCCCGGTTCTGGAGCTGCGATTTTTCGTTCTGCATGGACACCACCGTGCCGGTGGGGATGTGGGTGAGGCGGACGGCGGAGTCTGTGGTGTTGACCGACTGCCCGCCCGGGCCTGAGGACCTGAACACGTCAACGCGGATCTCGTTGTCCGGGATGTCGATGGAGTCCGTGGACTCGATGAGCGGAATGACCTCGACGGCGGCGAAGGACGTCTGGCGGCGGCCCTGATTGTCGAAGGGGCTGATCCGGACCAGGCGGTGGGTTCCGGCTTCGACGCTGAGCGTGCCGAACGCATACGGCGCCTTGACTTCGAATGTTGCGGACTTCAGTCCCGCCTCTTCGGCGTAGGACGTGTCCATCACGGTGGTGGGGTAACCATGGCGTTCGGCCCAGCGCAGGTACATACGCATCAGCATTTCGGCGAAGTCCGCGGCGTCAACGCCGCCTGCCCCTGCCCTGATGGACACCACGGCTTCACGTTCGTCGTATTCTCCGGAAAGAAGGGTCACCACTTCGAGGTCTTTCAGGGATTTCCGGATGGACTCCAGCTCGGCAGCGGCTTCGCCCATGGAATCGGCGTCGTCCTCGTCCTGCCCGAGCTCCACCAGCACTTCGAGATCATCAATCCGCGACACCAGCTTGTTCAGCCGCTCCAGCTCGGACTGGCGGTGCGACAGGCGTGAGGTGATCTTCTGGGCCGCCGCGGGGTCATCCCACAGGTTGGGCTCGCCGGCGCGTTCGCTCAGTTCGGCGATGTCTTCCTTCAGGGCCTCAACATCGCTGACTTGCTCGATGGAGGTGTAGGTGGCGCGAAGAGCGCGGATTTCTGCGGAAAAATCAATAGTGGCCATGGTTGTTTAAGCCTACGCTATTAGGCCGGAGTGCCGGACTTCCCTGACTTCTCCGCGTCCGGTCAGCGCGTGAGCCGGGAGCGCGCCGTGGAGGCTGCCTCGATTCTGATTCCATCAGGCACCAGGAAGTTCACCAGCGGCGGGTGGGCAACAGCGCTGAGAACCACGACGGCGGTGGATCCGTCAGGGCTGCCGGTCGCCGCTGAAACGGCTAACCCGTCGAACCGGACTGACGACGGGCTCCGGGCGACAAAGTCGGCCGCAACGCTGCGGACGCGGCCGGAACCCAAAACGGCTGAGGGGCTCCCGCCCTCTTCCCCGACTTCGCCCAAGGTGTAGCTGTCGGCGGCAGCCAGCGAGGCGCCGTCGGCCAGTGACAGCAACCTTTTGTGTTCAAGGTAGACGCTGGAGATGCCGATGACCACGGTGACCACCAGCAGGGCCAGCGCGACGTAGCCGATGATCATCACGATCATCTGGCCGTCCTCACCTGAATTGCTGGGTCTGGCTTCGGGGATCGCTTTGTGCGTCATCTTTGGGGTCACCTGAATCTGCCCACCAGTTGGGTGGACGAGGCCTCAACTTCGCTGGCCTTGAGCCTGAAGTCCTCGTTGAACGGCACGAAGGGCAGCGGCACGGTGAGGTTGACCGTGACGGTGACGGCCGTGCCCGCAGCCTGGCAGTCGGCAGGATCGCAGCGGGTGGATACGCGTGCCTGCCCGGCATCGTGGCCGACGTCCGCGAGGGCGATGAGTGCCGCCTGTTCGGCGGCGGCTTGGGCCGACGGTGCATCCGGCTGGGCCACGAACACCTTCGCGGCCTGGTCAGCGGCGCCGACCACGGCAAAGGACCCGCCCTGGACCTGGCCTACGGTGATGATGAAGTAGACCAGCGGGACCATCAGGAGCAGTGCGAGGAACGTGAATTCGACCACCGCGCTCCCCTCTTCCCTCGATCCCTCGCCAAGTGCCTCCCGGAATCTCTGGCGGAGACGGGTACGCAAGCTTTCAAGGCTGGATGGCCGCATGGCCTTTCACCTCCAACAGGTCCCGGGGGCCGATCAGGCCGATCACGGGCATGGGAGCCTTGATGGTCACTTCCAGAGTCCGTAGGCCCTGGAACGTCACTTCGGTGGTACTGATGTCCTGCGCGAAGTCAGTGTTGAGCGCGGTCCCAATCAGCATCGCCGCCCGTTCTTCGGCGTCTGACGCTCCCCGGTCTGCGAGCGTTCCGTAGCGCGCCCCGGAGGCGGCGGCGTCGATCAGTGTGTTGCGGACGTGCAGGACCAGGGTCAGCTGGATGATCGCCAGGAAGAACATGGTGAGCAGCCCGCCAACCATGACGAAGTCCACTACTGCGGAGCCTCGTTCATCCGTGCGCCAGCCCGGCTCGGCGCCGTCCCTGGACCGGCTCTGTAGCCTGCTGGACGTGCACTGGCTGGCGCCCAACATGCTTTACTTGCCGACCTTGTCCATCGCCTGGTTGAACATCGTTTCGAGGGCCGGGCCGGCGAGAGCCAGCAAGCCAGCCACCAGAACCGCGGACATTAAAGTAATCATCACCCAACCAGGCACGTCGCCACGCTCCGGGTGGTCATGGGCAGACGCCTCGGCGCCATGCCGGGCGTCTGTCCTGCCCGACGCGGTCCCACTGGCCCATGCCCAAAGGCCGGCAAGCAACGCAAGGAGCAACACGCTGCTCGAGATTCCAATGTTTTTCATTTCGGTCCCATTCATTGAGTTAGAGATGTCGCGGTTCGCGGTTAAGGGATGTGTCGGTCGGGGTGATGGTCACGTCTACAGTCCGAGGCTGATGGCCGCGATACCGGGGTACACCGCGAACACCACTGTTAAGGGAAGGACACCAAAAACCAAGGGAACCATCATGGCAATTTCCTTTTTACCCGCCGATTCCATGAGGTCCCGTTTTGCGGTGTCCCGGACGTCCTGGGCCTGAGCCCTCAACACATCTGCCAAGGGTGTGCCCCGCTCGACCGCGACGATGATGCCGTCAACGAATCTGACCAGCGGCCCCAGATCTGTCCGGGAAGAAAACTCCTGGAGCGCTTCCACCAGCGGTTTCCCCGCCCTTGTCTCAGCAAGGATTTTGGAAAACTCTTTTGCCAGCTCTCCACTCGCGCTCCGACAGACCCTGTCCAGTGCACCCGTGGCACTTTCACCGGCACCGACAGCCAGCGCCATAAGCTCGGCGAGGCTGGGGAATTCCGCCATCATCCGGGATTCCCGCCTGCTGATCTGGACACCGAGCCAGAAGTCCCGGAACAGAAACCCTCCGAGCGCGCTTCCGAGGACGGCCACAACCGCGAGGAAGGGACTGAAGCGGCCGGATACCGCGCCCAGTACCACCGCCGCCAGGGCTGCGGCGAATCCCGCGGCGGCCCAGAGAAGCTGCTCGGCCCGGAAATCGACAGGTGATTTGCTGATCCCTGCTTGGGCCAGCCTTCGGGTCAGCGCCTTTGACCCGAGGTTTAACTTCCCAAGGGCGGCGAGTCCGTCGTGAAGCAGTGGACGCACGATCCGTTCCAACGGCCCGAATGGCGTGGCGTTCTGCCCGCTTGCCCGCAGTAACCGCGATTCAAGGTTTTGCGATTTCAGCTGTGGCTCGATGCGCTCGACGAACGTGAGCGGCCGCATAAAGGGCAGCCGGACGAAGAGCAGCCACAGGCCCGTCCCGAGGACGATGCCGCACGCAATCGCAGCCGCCGAGATCCCGTTCATCGCAGCACCCGTTCGTCCTGCGGAAGGGCGCCAATGCGCAGCATGATGGAGTAGCAGACCAGCGAAACAACAAGCCCGCCCAGGAGGACAGCGGCTCCCATCGGCGTGTTGTATGCGTTTACCGCCTCCGGCCTGGTGGCCAGGAGGAGCATAACTATCCATGGAGCGGCAACTGCGAGCCTGGCGGCGTTGACAGTCCAGGACTGCCGGGCCTCGAGCTCGCTGCGGGTCCGTGCATTTTCCCGGAGGAACTCCGCGAGGGTGCCGAGGAGTTTACCCAGGTCCGATCCGCCCACTTCACGGGTCAGCCTGAGTGCCTCGACGATCCGGTCCGCTACCGGGTCCGCCAGCCGGTCTTTGAGTTTGTTAAGAGAGGCATCGAACTGCCCACCTGCACGGTAGTCGGCCCCGAAGTCCCGGAAAACATGCCTAAGCTCCTCGGGGCCCTTCTCCCCCAGCTGGATCAGGGCCTCCGGCAGTGAGAGTCCCGCACGGATGGCTGAGCGCAGATGGTCCACCACATCGGGCCAGAGCTGGCGAAGGACGGCGGTTCTCCTGTTTGCCCGCCACCTGACAATGCTGACGGGCAGCCAAGCGCCGAACAGTCCGAAGCACACGGAAATCGGCCATGACCTGCTGACCACAAAGAAGATGAGCGCCACAAAAATGCCCAATCCCAGGCAGGAGGCGACAAGACCTGTCGCAGTGACCTTTTCGATTCCGGCGGAGGCCAAGAGGTCCTCGAGGCGGCTGACTCTCGGACGGCGCTTCAGCGCTACCGGTTTTTCCCAGAACGACCACCAGATCAGGAAGAGCCCGGCGCCGGCAAGAACCCCTAACAGAGGCGCCATCAGCGCGGCTCCAGCAGCGCCGCGACGTCGTACCCTGCGCGGGAAAACTTCTCTGCCGCGGGCATGGAGTTGGCCCGCGGCTGCAGCTGGCCATCCTCCATGGCGAAAACCATGGAGGACTCAATGATGCCGTTTTCCACCCGCCGGCCGAGGGAAAGGATCTCGGTTACCTCTCGGCGGCCGTTGGCATGCCGGCTGCAGTGAACCACGAGGTCGATACAGGACGCTACGGTGGGAACCACGAACGCAGACGAGATGTTTTCTCCGGCGAGTAATGGAAGCGTGCAGATCTTGGTCACCGCGTCATGGGCTGAGTTTGCGTGGACGGTGCACATGCCTGGTAAGCCACTATTTAAGGCGATCAGCATGTCGAGGCTTTCCGCTTCCCGTACCTCTCCCACAACCAAGCGGTCCGGGCGCATCCGGAGGGCTTCCTTGACGAGTCTCCTGAGCGGAATCTCGCCCTCGCCCTCGAGGTTGGGCTGCCGGCACTGGAGGCCCACCACATCCCGGAGCGGGAACTGGAGCTCGAAGATCTCCTCGACCGTAATAACGCGCTCACGGCTGCCGATGCTCGCAGCCAGGCAGTTGAGCATGGTGGTCTTGCCCGCCTGAGTTGAACCCGACACCAGGATGTTCAGTCCGCTGGATACGGCTGCACCGAGGAACCGGGCGGACTGCGGCGTCAGCGTACCCAGCTCGACCAGGTGCTCAAGTCGGCTGGCCTTCACCACGAACTTCCGGATATTCACGGCCCAGTGACGACGGGTGACATCAGGAATAACCACATGCAGCCTGGAACCGTCGGGGAGTGCGGCGTCGACAAAAGGCGAGGACATGTCCAGGCGGCGGCCGGAACTCTTCAGCATGCGCTCGACGAGATCGCGAACTTGCTGGTCAGTGAGGCTGAGGGAGGTCAGTTCCGATTCGCCGTTCCGGGCGACGTAGATTTCGTTGGGCGCGTTGATCCAGACTTCCTCGATGGTCGGATCATCCAGGAGCGGCTGAAGGA
The DNA here is from genome assembly GCF_009911795.1 of Pseudarthrobacter psychrotolerans. NCBI lineage: Bacteria > Bacillati > Actinomycetota > Actinomycetes > Micrococcales > Micrococcaceae > Pseudarthrobacter > Pseudarthrobacter psychrotolerans. The sequence continues at coordinate 1,576,471 of NZ_CP047898.1, forward strand.
CACCGAAGCCGGCCACGGCGTCAAAGACAAACCTGCGCGCGGCCTCAAGCGGACCAATCGGAGGCAGCGGGCCCATAAGGGCGCGTTCGTCGTAATCGCTGACAGCCGCTTCGACCAGACGGCGGACCTCACCCGCCTGCCGCAGCGGATCAAGACCCCGACGGCGGATCAGTTCGCGGACTTCGTCTTCCACGATTCGCACAGCGTCCATGTTGTTCCCCAATACAACTGCCGCCCCGGTGGAGGCAGTTCAACTGAGGTACAGCCTAGGGACGCTACACCATGCCGCCAAGTCATACGGAGCGGCCTGTGGATAACAGTGACGCATCATTCACATTGGCAACACCGGAAACACTGGTTGCAGCAGTCACTGCGGTGTTAGGGTGGGCCCGTTAAGTCTCGATATTGCAGTTCGGTGCCTCCTGAACTGCAACCCACTTGTGACGCGCTCACGTCAGCGCCGTATTGTCTCCGGAGCCAAAATGAAGCGGAACCAGACCAACAATCAACGTCCCCTCTTGCAAGTCTTGGGGACAGCAGTTTTGGCTGCCGCTCTCGTTGCGGGTCCCGGACTGGCGGGGGTTGCGTTTGCTGTGGTGCCCGGCCCCACTCCTGCGTCTGACTCGACTGGCACAGCGTCGCCGAGTCCGACTCCGGAAGTGAATACGACCGCTCCCGCTACAACAGTGCCGGCCACCGCGGCTCCCCCGGCGGCGCCGACGACTGCTCAGGATCCAGCGTCAGCCCCCGTGCCGGACACGGAATCCGCCGCCGCCAAGCAGGCCATGGCCGAAGCCATCGGTATTGGCGGAGCGGAGATGGGACAGGGCTCCGCACGTGTGGCAGCGTCATCCTCGAGCACCAGCTTCAAGAAACTCAGCACCGAGGCTCTTGGAACCGAAGGCACTTGGACCCCCACCTTTGGCGTTCAAGGACTCGACGTGAGCGGCCACCAGCCTAGCGTCGACTGGCAGCAGCAGTGGAACATGGGAGCCCGATTCGCCTATGTGAAGGCCAGCGAGGGCAACTACTACACCAACGAAGTGTTTGGCCCGCAGTACCAGGGTTCCCGTAGCGTCGGCATGATCCATGGGGCCTACCACTTCGCTATCCCGAACTGGTCCTCAGGCGCCGACCAGGCACGCTACTTCGTTCAGAACGGTGGGGGCTGGACCGCCGATGGATACACGCTGCCCCCGGTGCTGGACTTTGAGTTCAACCCTTATCCGGGACGGACCATCAACGGCTTCTACTTTGGCAATACCTGCTACGACATGCCCCCGCACAGTTGACGTCCTGGGTTCGCGACTTCGGGAACGCCATGCTGTCAATGACGGGCCGCTTGCCCTCCATCTACACCAATACGTCATGGTGGCGGCAGTGCCTGGGCGACCCCGCCGGATTTGGCGATTACCCTCTGTGGGTCGCCGCCTACCCAAGTTCGCCGACCAACAACGCCGGTCCGGTGCCGTCCAGTTGGAGCGCCTACAGCATCTGGCAATACAGCAGCACAGGGCCGCTCGCTGGCGACTCGAATGTTTGGAACGGGGACCTCGAGAGCCTCAGCCGCTTCGCTGGGGAGGCCCTGCGCCAGAACCATCCGATTATTCCCGCATTATGATCGCACCTGGCGACTTCGATGGCGACGGACAAGCCGACCTCATCAGCCGCCGAACCGACGGACAATTATGGTTCCACCCTGGCAATGGGGCTGGCGCTTACTCAACTGGCTGGAAAATCGGTTCCGGATGGCAAATATATGATCGTGTCTTAGGTGTGGGTGACTACAACAGCGATGGCCGCAGCGATCTTGTCGCAAGAAAATTGGACGGCTCGCTTTGGTTCTATGCCGGAACCGGAACCGTGACGTCATCCAGCGAGGGGTACTCGAGGGCGGTCAAGATCGGCGACTTCGGGTGGGACGCCTTCGATTCTGTCCTGGGCGTGCGCGACTTCGACGGGGACGGAAACACAGACCTGGTGGCACGCACGCCTGATGGCAGCCTGTATCTCTATTCGGGAACCGGTACTGGCCAGACTGGAATTGCCCATAAAATCGACTACGGCTGGCAGATCTTCGATCAACTCGTCGCGCTCCAGGACTTCGACGGCGACGGAACCAACGATCTTGGTGGCCGTCGGTCGGACGGCACCCTCTGGTTCTATTCCAATGCTGGTCGCGGTGCAATGGTCAACGGACGCCAGATCGGAACAGGCTGGCAAATTTATAGCGACATAGTCGGAACCGGAGACGTTACCGGCGACCGTATGGCTGACTTCGTGGCCAGCGACCCCACGGGCGCTGTCTTCTCCTACGCAGGAACCGCTATGAAGGACCAGGGCTATGAGGCCGTCCGGAAGATCGGGGAGTACGGCTGGGGTGCCTTCAACGCGCTCGTGGCAGTCCAGGACTTCAACGGGGATGGAAAGGGCGACCTACTGGCCCGCAAGCCCGACGGGAGCCTGTGGTTCTACTCCGGCAATGGAGCAGGAGCCTATGGAATTCCGAAGAAGATCGGCGACTACGGCTGGGAGGCCTTCGATGCCTTCGCCGGCGTAGGAGACTTCAACGGCGACGGTAAGAACGACCTCGTGGCCAGGAAACCGGACGGGACGCTGTGGCTGTATCCGGGGACTGGACGCGTGGATTCGGGCAGCAACGGCTACGCTGGCGCAACAAAGATTGGCCTGGCCGGCTGGGAGGCCTTCGACACGATCACCGGCGTAGGAGATCTCAACGGCGACGGCCGGAACGACCTCCTCGCTCGGAAGCCCAACGGCTCTTTATGGCTCTACAAGGGAACCGGAAAAGTCGATGCTGCAGACAGTGGCTACCAGGGTGCAGTCAAGGTCGGTGACTACGGCTGGGAGGCCTTCGACCAACTCTTTGGCGCCGGAGACTTCAACGCTGACGGAAGGAACGACCTTCTTGCCCGCAGGCCCGACGGCACACTCTGGCTCTACCCCGGGGACGGCAGCGGCAAACCCGGCGCCGCCATCAGAATCGGAACCGGCTGGAACATCTACGACCGGATCCTCAACGGCTGGAACCTCAACGGCGACGGGAACCCTGATCTGGTGGCCCGTCGGCCGGACGGCTCCCTCTGGGCCTATTCGGGAACCGGCATGAAGCCCAGCGAGGGCTATCTTCCCCGCACCCTGGCAATAGTTCTCTGAGCGACCATGGTGCCCCGGACAGATGGTCCGGGGCACTTCCGTCCGGGCGGCCCCGACGCGGGCTGCCGCGCGGACTGGCTTAGACTACATAGAGCCATGACTTGAGGCAGACCCGTCAGCAGCACGGACGCTGCCCGCCATTCCCTGAGGAGCCCACACCTTGAAGCACGCCATCTTGAGTCCACCGGACCGCCGCCCCGGTGCCAGATGGTTCTGGTGGCCCCTGCTTGTCATCTTCGTGATGAGCTCCGGATGGGCGATGGCGTCGCCGATCTCATCCATCCCCGACGAACCGGCCCACATCATCAAGGCTGCTGCTGTGGTCCGCGGCGAACTGGTCGGCGCCCAGACAGGTGGGGGCGGTCCGCTCCTGGCGGTCCGGGTTCCCCGCTTTATTGAGCACACGGACCAGATCACGTGCTTTGTGAGAGACGTTGTGAACACTCCCCAGTGCTCGCCGGCGATCCCCGGCGACCCCACCGAAATCGTGTCGGGACTGACGACCGCGGGCTTGTACAACCCTGTCTACTACGCCGCCGTCGGGTGGCCTTCGCTGCTGACCAGCGGCTTCAAAGCGGTCTATGGCATGCGGCTCGTCAGCGCCCTCCTCACGAGCATCTTCTTGGCGCTGGCTTTTTCAGCACTATCCCTCGTGCCGCGGAACAAGTGGGCCATCATGACCCTGGCCGCTGCGGTCACACCAATGACGCTTTTCCTGAATGGCTCCGTCAACCCGAACAGCCTGGAATACGGGACAACAGCAGCCATTGCGGCAAATCTGCTGCTGCTCCTGAAGGGCTCCCTGCGGGGACGCGCCCTTGTGGTGCCGGTGGTCGCCACAACTGTCGCGGCAGCGCTGCTCGCCAATACCAAGGCGCTGTCGCTGCTCTGGCTGCTGGTCGTCGTCGTGGCTGTCCTTATCCTCGGCACGGCGGCCGAGCTCAAGGCCCTGCTGCGCCGTCCGCCCGTGTGGGCAGGCGCTGCGGTCATCGGTGCGTCGTGCGCCTATGCGCTCTGGTGGGTCGCCAGCTACAACAGTCTCGACAGCAAGCCTTTTGACGGCGCCGGGCTGAGTTTTGATGCCGGCGCTGAGATCATGATCGACAAGACGTTCCTCTTCATGCACGGCTACGTCGGCCAGTTCGGCTGGCTTGAGCTGGATGCACCCACTGGCGTCATGGCGTTGTGGACCGCGGTGTTCTTCTCCGCCGCCCTCGCTGGAATCATCTACGGCAGCGGCCGCTACCGGACTGCCACCATTTTTGTCTCCGCTGCACTGCTCGTACTCCCCGTCCTGCTGCAGGCCGTCATCATCACCGACCAGGGAATGGTGTGGCAGGGCCGCTACATCCTGGCGATTTTCGTTCCGTGCCTCATGATCGCGGGCATTGCCCTGGACAACGCGAATCCCCGGCCGTGGCCAGCTCCTGCCGTGCCCGCGCTCAACACCATCATTGTCCTGCTGGCGGTGTGCCACGTCGTGACGTTCATCTGGGTCCTGCGGCGCTACGTGACCGGCCTGGCGATGGACATCCGGTGGGATGAAATGATCAGCAACCCGCAGTGGCAGCCCCCGCTGGGGACCCTGACGGCCGTTGCGGTCTTTGCCGCCGGCACCGTTCTCGGCGCGGTCCTCCTGCTCAGTCATGTCCGCTCCAATGCTGTGTTCGCAGCAGGTTCCCCCCGGGACGCCACTCTGGTGGCCCAGCCAGTACCGGCCGCGGATTCCACCCCGCCCGACGACCCTGGCCTGGCGTCCCGCGCCCGCGGGAACGAACACCTAGCTTCCTTAACTCTGGGCAAGCCATGAGCCGGACGACTCCCGCCGACACGGCGGCGGCGAAAAAGCCCCGGGGGCTGCTGGCGAAGTTCTTTGGCCACAGCGCCGTCCGCTACCTGATCGTGGGCGGGCTCTCGTTCGCCGTCGATTTTGGCCTCCTCGTGCTCCTGCGCGAGGTCTTCCACTGGGATGTCGGGATCGCCAGCGCCACGTCCTTCCTCAGCAGCCTTGTCTTCAATTTCCTGTTGCAGCGGAAATTCTCGTTCGAATCCGTGCACCGGACCCATGTCAGCATGATCCGCTACGGGATCCTGGTGGTAGCGAATACGCTGGCCACGGTACTCATTGTGCAACTCCTGACACCCACGGTTCTGGGCTACATCGGCGGCAAAGTCATCTCCACGGCCGCCATGACGGTCTGGAACTTCTTCCTGTACAGGCATTGGGTGTTTGGGAAGAAGCCGACCCACCACGGCGCCCACGAACACAAACACCTGCTGGCGGAGCCCGGCGACCACCCGGCTCAGGCGGAGGAGTCGACGCCGGCCGAGCAGCGGACACGGCCGGGGTCCTCCTGAGAGCCAGCGGCCCAATGACGAAGGCCCGGACTGGGATCCAGTCCGGGCCTTCGTCATTTCATGCGGCGCGCTACACGGAGCTGTGCAGGTATTCCGCCAGCCGCTGCGAAGCGTCGGCAGGGGCAAACCCGGTCGCCTTGATCTTGTCTAGCTCCAGGACGCTGTTAAGCGGCCGGGGTGCCGCTGCCTTCCCCCGGAAGTAGTCTTCGGTGGAGACACCAGTGACGTCCCCGCGGGCCGCCCCCACCAGCTCAAAGACCTCAGCGGCGACATCGGCCCATGACTGGGGATCGCCGTCGTTGGTCAGGTTGTAGATGCCAAACGGGGCCTTGACCCGGAGGAGGTGCCGGATGCCCGCGGCGAGGTCCTCGGCAAACGTCAGCCGGCCCACTTGGTCATCGACCACGGTCGGGGTGACTCCCTGTCCCGCCAGAGCCGCCATGGTCCGGACAAAGTTGCTGCCTTCCCCGATGACCCAGCTGGTGCGGACGATGTAGTGGCGCGGGACAACGCTGACGACGGCGTCGCCCGCGGCCTTCGTCTGGCCGTAGACTCCCAGCGGAGCCGGTCCCTCGTCCTCGCGGTGGCTCTTCATGGAGCCGTCAAAAACGTAGTCGCTGGAAACGTGCACCAGCACGAGCCCGTATCGGGCCGAAATTTTGCACAGTTCGGCGACGGCTGTGACGTTGAGGGCCCATGCTGCGCCCCGCCCCTCGTCCGTTTCCGCCTCATCCACCGCTGTATACGCAGCCGCGTTGATGATGGCGGAGTACCGCCGCCAGTTCCGGCCGGTGAACGACGCGGGATCGGCCACATCGAATTCACTGCGGTCCGCGAACTCCACGCTTGTGTCATTGGCGTACGCAGCCCGCAGTGCCTTGCCCAGCTGTCCGCCGGCACCCAGCACGAGCGTGCGCCGCGGCGGCATCGGAACAACGTCCTTCAGCCGCGGGTGGGCCTTGTCCTTGTCGGAAAGTTCGGCCCGGTCCAAGGGAATGGGCCACGGAATGCTGACGGTCTCGTCAGAGAGGTTGAGGAATGTGTATTCCGCATCCGCGGACCAGTGGTCATTGACGAGGTAGACGTATGAGGTGTCATCTTCCAGGGTCTGGTATGAGTTGGCGACCCCGCGCGGGATGTAGATTGCCTTGCCCGCGTCGAGTTCGGCCGTGAAGACCGTGCCGAAGGTCGGGCCCTCCCGCAGATCCACCCAGGCCCCGAAGATCCGGCCGCAGGCCACTGAGACAAACTTGTCCCAGGGCTCTGCATGGATCCCCCGGGTGGTTCCGGCCTTGTCGTTGAAGGAGATGTTGTTCTGGACCGGCCCGAAATCGGGGAGACCGGCGGCCAGCATTCTTTCACGCTGCCAATTCTCTTTGAACCAGCCGCGGTTGTCACCATGGACCGGTACGTCGAAGAGGAGTACCCCCGGGATGGGGGTCTCCGTGACGGAGAGCTTTTTCTGAAACTCCATCCCTACTGGCCCTGCTCCTTGTACTTGGCTTCCGTGGCGGCCTTCTGCGGCCGCCACCAGTCCTCGTTGGCCCGGTACCAGTCAATGGTGTCCTCAATGCCGGCATCGAAGTTCGAGAACTGCGGCTGCCAGCCCAGTTCGTTTCGGAGCTTAGTGGAGTCGATCGCGTAGCGCATGTCGTGGCCGGGCCGGTCCACCACGTGATCGTAGGCGTCCCGCGCCTGGCCCATGTGCTGCAGGATCAGCTCAACAACTTCCTTGTTGTTCTTCTCGCCGTCAGCGCCGATCAGGTACGTTTCGCCGATCAGCCCCTTGTCGATGATCGCCAGCACGGCCGAGGAGTGGTCATTCGCGTGGATCCAGTCGCGGACATTCTCGCCCTTGCCGTAAAGCTTCGGGCGGATCCCGTCGATCACGTTGGTGATCTGGCGCGGAATGAACTTCTCCACGTGCTGGTAGGGGCCGTAGTTGTTCGAGCAGTTGCTGATCGTCGCCTGCAGCCCGAAGGACCGGACCCAAGCCCGCACCAGCAGGTCCGACCCGGCCTTCGTGGAGGAATACGGGCTGGAGGGGTTGTACGGGGTGTTCTCGGTGAACCGCTCCGGATCATCGAGCTCCAGGTCGCCGTAGACCTCGTCGGTCGAGATGTGGTGGAAGCGCTTATTGTGCCTGCGGGCCGCCTCGATGAGCGTGTACGTGCCGATGATGTTTGTGTCCAGGAACGGGCGCGGATCATGCAACGAGTTGTCATTGTGCGATTCCGCCGCGTAATGAACCACGACGTCGTGGGCGGCCACGAGTTCGTCGACCAGCGGCTGGTCGCAGATGTCGCCCTTGACGAACTGGAAACGGTCGGCCGGAAGATGCTTGAGCGACTCCAGATTGCCCGCATACGTCATCTTGTCGAGGACGGTCACGTAATTGTCAGTGGTGGACATCACGTAGTGGACAAAATTGGAGCCGATGAAGCCGGCGCCGCCGGTTACTAGTAGTCGCTGCATAGTTTCAAAGGTTACCGGATTTGGCCGATACGCGAGTTAGCAGGAAAGATGGCCTGTATGCGCGGAATCATTTTGGCCGGCGGTACCGGCTCAAGGCTCCATCCGATTACACTCGGCGTCAGCAAGCAGCTGATGCCGGTCTTCGACAAGCCGATGATCTACTACCCCCTCTCCACGCTGATCCTGGCTGGCATCCGGGACATCCTGATCATCACCACCCCGCACGATGCTGAGCAGTTCCAGCGCCTCCTGGGGGACGGCTCGCAGTTCGGCGTGAACCTCAGCTACCTGCAGCAGCCATCTCCTGATGGTCTCGCCCAGGCCTTCGTGCTCGGAGCCGAGCACATTGGCAACGAGCCAGTTGCACTGGTTCTCGGTGACAACATCTTCTACGGCCCGGGGATGGGTACCCAGCTGCGCCGTTTCGAAAACATCGACGGTGGCGCCGTCTTTGGATATTGGGTGTCCGACCCGAAGTCCTACGGTGTGGTCGAGTTCGATGCCAGCGGCAAGGCCATTTCCCTCGAGGAGAAGCCGTCGAAGCCCAAGAGCCACTACGCCGTGCCCGGCCTCTACTTCTACGACAACGACGTCGTTGAGATTGCCCGGAATCTCAAGCCATCCGCGCGGGGCGAGCTGGAGATCACGGACGTCAACCGCACCTACCTCGAACGCGAGAAACTCCACGTCGAGATCCTTCCCCGCGGCACGGCCTGGCTCGACACCGGAACGTTCAACGACCTGAACGACGCATCCAACTTCGTCCGGACCACGGAAAACCGCCAGGGACTGAAGATCGGCGCCCCTGAGGAGATTTCCTGGCGCCTGGGCTTCCTCAGCGACGACGAGCTCCGTGCACGCGCCGAACCGCTCATGAAAAGCGGGTACGGCAGCTACCTTCTCGGTCTGCTGGAAAACGGTCGTTGATCCAGGCGCCGGAGCGTCGACGACAGGACCGTGACAGCGCAGGCGACGAAACAGCTGACCGCGCGACCGGACCCGGCCGACGTCGAACATTCTGGTGGGCTTTCCTGGTGTTTATGGGTCTATCCAGCGCCTGGACCTTTGCCACTCCCCTGATGGGGGTGCCGGACGAACCCGCACACGTCATCAAGGCTGCCGCCGTGGTCCGCGGAGAGATGACCGGCCGGGAAATGCCCGACGGCGGCGCATTCCAGCTCGTGACAGTGCCGGCAGGAATCGCTTATTACGACACGTTCGGCTGCTTCGCCCAGAAGAGGGACACTCCCCCTTCCTGCGTCCCGCCATTCAGCGGCGACCGGGGCGCATTGGTCGACGCACGCACATCCGCCGGCAACTACAACCCGCTCTACTATGCGGTTGTGGGGCTGCCGTCCCTGGTGCACAACGGTGCCGCTGCCGTGTACGGGATGCGCCTCGTCAGCGCCCTGCTCAGCTGCCTGTTCCTCGCCTCCACTTTTTCGGCGCTCGCGCAGCTGCCGCGCCGGAAATGGGCCGTGGCCGCAACAGCCGCGGCAATGACACCGATGGTGCTGTTCCTCAACGGGGCCGTGAACCCGAATTCCCTGGAGTACGCCACCTCGGCCGCGCTGCTGGCCAACTTGGTGCTGCTGCTGGAGCGCTCCGGTGAACGGGGAGCCTACCGGCGCTATGTCCCCGTCATCACAGCGGCGGCCTGCGTGCTGGCCAACACGAAGGGCTTGTCCCTGCTCTGGCTGGCCCTCATGGCCGCCACCGCGTGCATTATGGGCACCTGGCCGCAGATCAAGGCGCTGAGCCGCAACGCCTGGGTGTGGGCCGGGAGCGTTGCGATTGGGCTGTCCTGCGCCTTCGCCCTCTATTGGCTCACCCGCCATGACAGCCTCTCCAGCAATCCGTTCGAGGCAGCAGGCTCCTCCCCGCTCACCGGGGCCGAGATCATGCTGGACCGGACGTTTGACTATGCCACCGGATACGTCGGACAGTTTGGCTGGCTGGAAGTGCCGGCACCCATGGGGGCGTTTGTGCTCTGGCTCGGTCTGGGCACCGCGCTCGTGCTGGCCGCCCTGGTGCTGGCCAAAGGCCGCGGCCGCACCGCGACCATCTTCTTGCTCGCCGCCTTGCTGTTGCTCCCGCCGCTGCTCCAGGCACAGGCCGTCGCGACGATCGGGATCGTCTGGCAGGGCCGGTACATCCTTGCCGTCTTCGTCCCGTTGCTGATGGTGTGCGGCCTCGCGCTGGACCGGATGGATGCGCGCGGGTTCTCGCCGCAGGCCGCGGCGATCCTCAATGCCACCGCGATCCTCGTTGCTGTCTTCCACTTCTGGACGTTCGCGCACACGCTGCGGCGCTATGTCACCGGGTTGGCAGTAGACCGCCGCTGGTTTGAGATGTTCACCGAGCCGTCATGGCAGCCGCCGGGCGGTGCGCTACTGTGCCTTGCCGGCTTCGCCGTGCTGCTGGCCGTGGCCCTCTGGCTGCTGCGCCGCGCTGTGCGCGCGGAGCGCCGGCCAGCCGAGCCCACGGCCTGAGCCCTCGGCCCTTGCCGATCACGACAGCGGGTTCCGGAGGATCCGTCTGACCTTAGCGGACGGCGTAGACGTAGGCGGGCTTCCCCTGCCACTGAAGTTCAGAGTCCAAGGTCAGGCACGCTGCTTCGAGCGGCTGTGACGAGACGATCTTGTCCAGATTCTGCCAGGCGTTCTTGAGCGTGCAGGGATCGATGCTCACGCCGACGGCGTCGAAGTCGTTGGTCACGTAGGTCGTCGGGTGGCCGGGAGTCCAGGCGAAGAAGATGTAGCCTCCCCCGCGGTTCCACTTGTTAGCGAAGGCCGACTCGGGATCCAGCTTCTGCCAGGCAGCCGCGTCCGGGCCGGAGCGCTGGAGCCCCGAGAGAGAGGGCATTCCGTTGGTCAGCAACAGTGTATTCAGCGACGGGGTATCCGCGGCCCAGAGCTTTCCCTCGGACCTCGCTGCAGGTGCCTGGGCCGCCACGGCCCGGGCGGTGTCCGATGCGCGCAGATCGCCCAGGCCGACAAGCACCGGATTTGCCCGGGCCACCGGCAGCGCCGCCAGCACAATGCAGAACGCTAGGGGCCACAGCCGCTGGGGATACTTCGTGACGGCGGCAACCACGACGCCGACCCCGGCCGACACCAAGAGAATGAGCATGGGTGACAGCGATGGCAAATCCGACGCCTTCAGCAACGACGCCGCGTACCCCGTGGCGAGGCCGCACGCCGCACCAGCCAGGAGCGGGACGCGCCAGGAGGTAGGTGGGGGCCACCGGCTGAGCAGGAGGCCAAGGAGGATCACCGCGAGCACGCCCACCACCTGGCCTGCCCGCGGCGGCGTGACGAGATTCAGCAGCGGTAACTTCTGGCTCAAGGGGCCGAGGTCCACCGTAATCCAGACAATCCACAATGCAGACCAGGTTCCGAACGTCCATTCGACGATGTTGTCCCGGAAGGTAAGCCGCCATTGTGCGGCCAGGAGAATTACGAGGATCCAGACGAAGACTACGGTGAACGAGGATGACAATTCGCTGGCATTGATGCCTACTGGTTCGCTGTACTGCAGCGGCCCGAGGGCTGGCGCGCCGAGAAGGCGGCCTAACGGCTGTGGATCCGACTCCACCCGCCGCGAGCCAGGATAGACCGTGTTAAGCAGTGCCTGGAGCCCGTCTCTGTTCTCAAACAGGGTTCCAAAGCCAAAGACCGCGGCAGTGCCGCCGGTGATGAGGGTGGATTTCAGCCGGGGTGCCCAGTCGGCGCCTCGAAGCAGGATCCACAAAGTCGAGGCAACGAGGACCGGGAGGCCGAGCAGCAGAGACCACGGAGCATAGAAGGTGGGAAGGCCAGCGATCAGGATGCCGCCGAGTACCGCCAGCGCCACCGGGGCGAGTCGCTGCCCCTTCGCGAAGCGCTGGAAGGCGGCGATCATCAGCACACAGCCGCCGAGCGTGTAGGCGATCAGCGCCACCGGCATCAGCGACCACCACGCATTTGACGGCGACAGCACGATCAGGATCGCGGCCAGCCAGCCGAACCGGCGGGAGCGTCCGAGCTGCTGGAACCAGGTCGGCATGGCCATCAGCAGGATCAGCGACGGCAGCCACCAGTGCGCGGCGAACAGCATGTGCTCAGGAATGAACGCGGCGGCGCGGAGCATTGTGGAGTCAAAAAAAACGAACTGCTCGAAGAAACCGTCGGTCGGGAACCTGTGCACCAGGTCTGCCCGCGCGGCCAGTGGACTAAGGCTTGGGGCGCCGTGAGTTGCCAAGATGGAGATGACGATGGCAGAAAAGGCGTGAATTTCATCGGACCGGATCGGCCGGGACCTGCCGAACTGCCAGCCCAACGGGTTGGCCGGATCCTGTCGGAGTTCTGAAATTCCGACAGACGACGTCGTGATTCCGAACAGGACGAAGACCACGAAGACCAGCACCGTGATCAGGCGCACCGCACGGTCATTGACACAAATCCATCGGTGAAATTTGCGGCCGGCCTTGTCAATGGGCGTGGGAAATCGCATTTTCAACTAAGTTCCTCCATGCGCTCCACACCATCGCTTGCACGTCCAACCGGACGTCGTGCTGGGAGGCTGCTAGTCCGACAAATCCTGGAGCTCAATCAGTTGGCCGTTGTGACTGCCTTCTAGGCGTAACAGAGGTAGCGGTCGACGCTGCCGGGCCGGAATCGCCAACGGTGGCGGACAAAATCTCAACCTTCCGTTCCAGCTCCTCAAGCCGTACGCGCCCAATAGCAGCTTCCTCGGACAGCGTGCGCGCTTCTTCCTCTAGCACGGACACTTCCCACGACAGGTGTAATGCCACACCTGTCAGGAAGACGATGCCCACGGCAAAGAGAAGGTTCGACGGGACCTGCACTCCGATCAGGGCTGTGACTCCCCGCAGCATGCCCGGGATCGCTGTGAGAACAAGGCACCCAATGGCGACAAGCAGCCAAAGAAAGGCGTACTTTTCGCGTAGGCCTTTACCGCGGAGCAGGAACACGACGCTGCCCAGGACAAGCAGAGAGAAGACGAGGGCGGCAATGCTTTCCACAGTCAGATATCGCTTTCGTGAGAGGAACGGGCCTTACCCCGGGTCATGGCAAATAACAGGGCAAGCAGCGACCTGACCAGGTAAATCGCTGACTTCGCCGGGTTATGGCTGGGCTGACCACCCTGGCGGGGCCGCATCTCAACCCCGGTCTGCGAGACAACGCAGCCTGAGCGGATCGCCACTACGAGCGAGTCGATGGTGTCGCCTAGGTACTCGGCAGGATAGTGCTTCAGGTACTGGGATATGGCGCGAGTGTTGCCGGCACGGAACCCGGAAGTCACGTCCGTGAGTTCCGTCCCGGCGATCCGTGATATCACCGCCGCCAGCAGGCGCATTGCCCATTTCCTGGGCCCGCTGACGGTGTACTGTCCCTTGTCTGCGAACCGGGCACCGATCGAAATGTCCGAATGTTCCAGTCCGGCGATCACTGACGGGATGTCCTTGGGGTCGTGCTGCCCGTCCGCATCCACCTGGACGACGGCGTCATAACCCATACGATCGGCGTATTTGAACCCCGCCCGCATCGCACCCCCGACCCCGAGGTTGAAGGGCAATCGAAGCACGTGCGCCCCCGCGGCTTCCGCAAGCTCGGGGGTGCCGTCTTCCGAACCGTCGTCGACGACGAGAACGTCGTAGTTCCGTTGCAGTTCGAAAACCTCACGGACGGTATCGCCAATACACTCTCGCTCGTTCCATGCCGGCATGATGACCAAAACTTTAGTCAAGGACGGAAAACGCATGTTGCTCCCAACTTCATTCATAACGCTACATCACCCCCTGAACTTGACTTTCCGCCGGCTGTATTTCGGGATCCCGGCGCTTACGTCGCACTGCCAACAGGCTCCAAGCCAGCATTCCAGTCACTGCCACCGCCCAGACCGGAATTGCAATGCGCCAACCTGGGGGCTCAAAACTCAGGGTGACAAGGTTTCCCTCGGCATTCGCAGGGATTTCCAGGCCTAACAGATAACCTCCAACTGGCCGCTCGGACAGTTCTGCCCCTTCGACGCTGTATCCCGGCCATGGCAGCCGACTAAGGGCCACCCGGCCGCCTCCTGCAGGGACTTCGTCCACTTTTAGAACTAGCTGAGTGTCGCTCCTCGAAACCTCAGTCAAGCGCGTTCCGGGCTGACTCCACGTCACGCCACCCGCCGGTCCAAGGCGAACATCGCGGCTCCACAAAAGGGTTTCCTCGGTTTCATTGGCGACGTGCCAACCGCTAGGCACAGCCGGGATATCGACTTCTTCATCCCTGGAGACGTAATTATTCGATGCCATGCCAACTTGGGGCTTGTCAAACGACTCTTTGAGAATTTGCACGTTGTCTATTTGTAGTTCGTCAACAAGCATCAAGCCCGTCTCGGCTCTGACGTCAAAGAGCCTCTCGGCCAACTCGGGGCAGGTACCCCCCAAGTAGCGCAGACAAAGCAAATCATTGAACTTCGAGAAGCCCACCAACTGGTAGCGGTTCAGAACGCTGGCGTCACTGAGATACCAAGCATTAGCCATGAGGGTTTGCTCCCATGTCTCCTTTTCCTGGGGATAGTCAAGTGCGTCGCCGACGACTAGTACATCGTTCTTAACACCGCTGAGCACGCCCTTATATGTGGAGACATCTGCGGGCTGGTTCGCAATCGAGAGCGAGCTCTTAGGGGACGTTCGATGCTGCAGGAGTGTCGTCGCTGTTGTTGCCAGCAAAGCACCGATTGCAATCAGCGACATGGCGCTCATGCCAGCCTTGTTCCAGCGGTGAGATTGCACCTCAGGATGATTCAGGAGCCACCAGAGGGCGATCAACGCCGCAATGACGACCGCTGCTGCAACGAAAATCGAGGAAAAGCGGGCTGGGACCTGGGCCCAAGCGAGGTACAACCCAAGCATCACCAACGCGATCGCAAAATACAGAGACGGGCGTCCAATGTGGCTTCGCCGGGAGCGAGCTAGAGCCACGATCACGAGGAGCACTGCGCCGGTAGCCACATAAGGCATGAAGCGGGCAGGGTAACGGAGCGGGCCAATGGTCGTTGGCAGCAGAACGAACGCGACCGATGCCGTCAAGAAAAGAAAGAGGTCACGCAATTCCGGGACCAGTTGCTTGAATCTGCTCCAACTCACAAACGCAATTGCCGGGAGGAACCAGGCGATATATGCTGCAGGGCTTGTTGCAGCTGTTCCAGACCACCACCAGGACAGGAGCTGAGGGTACGCCGTAGCAATCGGAGCGATCAGCAGGCTATTGAAGTCCACGCTCATGTAATCGTCGTTCCAGATGCCAGTGGTTCCACGAGTCGTAACAGCCGCGGTCAGGACCCCGGGCAGGAACACAACAACCGCCACAAGTCCCATCGAAACCCCGGTCACCGCAATGCGGACCGCGGGCCCCCATGCTTTGCGGATCAGCGCCTCGATGCCGACTGCCAGCAGGATGAATCCGACCGCCACAGTGCCCGCCACATAGCCCACCGTGACTATCAGGTACCCGGTGATGAAGGCCCAGAACGGATTCCTTTTCCCGGCCAACAGTTGCCGCAGTTCAGCCCAGAAGAAGGGGAAGATGGCCCACACGAGCGCCCCTGTCACCCACGAGGGCGCATCGAAGTACATCGTGAAACCGTTCAGCGGAACGGCAATTCCGGCGATGAAGGCCCACTCCGGGGACAGCGAGTAACTCCGCGCCAGAACGAACGTTCCCATGCCGGCAGCAACGAGCATGGCGACCTTCAGGGCTGTGGTCAGGACAACCGTGTTCGGGCTGATGTAGGCCAGCACGCCGAAAAGCATGACCAAAGGGTTCCAGGTGCCCCATTGCCCCTCGGCGATGTAGTTGCCGCTGGACCAGACGGAAGGATTGAGAATCGGCACGTTCCCTTGGAGCAGGCTTTCGCCCAGGTGATACCAGACGCCGTAAGCACCATTTTCGGTATCGTCCTGAAAATAGAAGCGGCCGTAGAATAAAAGCGGAATCAGGCTCAGTACCAGCACTGATCCGGCGGTCAACAGTAGCCATTTCCTGTTGCGCGACGAGGACGATTGGGAAGGCTGCAATTCACGATCCGTTCAGTTTGGGCATGCGTCCACCGCAGGACGGCGCGCGAGGGACAGGTTCATATTACCCGAGCGGACTTTCCCTGGCCCCAAACAGCGGCCCCGGCACGGCGCGGACCGGCTCGGCCGGAAAGCCCCTGCAACACCGGAGAGGACAGGAGCCGGTAGAATCTCCTGATATGACACTCGCTCAACCAGAGACCAACTCGACGCCCCATCGCATATCCGTGGTCATCCCTGTATACCAAGGCGAGAAGACTCTGGTCGGAGTGGTCAACGAACTTCTCCCCTATCGGGAAGTGTCTACCACCAAGGGCGGCCACGATTACGTGATCTCGGAAGTCCTGCTGGTCTTCGATCACGGGCCCGACAATTCTGCCGCGGCCATCCGGTCCCTCACGACTTCCATCGACATCGTCCGTGGCGTCTGGCTGAGCCGGAACTTCGGGCAGCATGCCGCCACCCTGGCCGGGATGGCCTCCGCCGGCGGCGACTGGGTTGTCACAATGGACGAGGACGGACAGCATGATCCCGCGGCCATCGGGGACCTGCTCGACACGGCCATGGCCGAGAAAGCATCTGTCACGTACGCGATGCCCAGCAACCCGGCCCCGCATGGTTTCCTCCGGAACATGGCCTCAAAGAGTGCCAAGCGCACGGTTCGGTTCC
The DNA here is from genome assembly GCF_009911795.1 of Pseudarthrobacter psychrotolerans. Taxonomy (NCBI): domain Bacteria; kingdom Bacillati; phylum Actinomycetota; class Actinomycetes; order Micrococcales; family Micrococcaceae; genus Pseudarthrobacter; species Pseudarthrobacter psychrotolerans. The sequence continues at coordinate 1,593,221 of NZ_CP047898.1, forward strand.
TGCTCTCCAGCGACGACGCCACGAGCTACCAGAGCTTCCGTCTGGTGACCGGCGAAGTCGCGCGCTCGGTTGCTGCCTACGCCGGCCACGGTGTCTACCTCGACGTCGCCGTGGGCTGGATTGCCGACAAAACAGCGACCTGCCCGGTGATGCTGCGGGAGGAGGGCGACCGCCGCTCCGGTTACCGGCTGCGCTCGTTGCTCTCCCACTTCTGGCGCATGGTGATCTCAAGCGGGACGCGTGGGCTGCGCCTGGTCAGCCTGATCGGCGCCGTCTTCGCGCTCGCGGGCATCGGGCTAGCCATCTACTTCGTGATCGCGTATCTGACCGGCCACGGCGCCGGACAGCAGGGCTGGACGTCGACCATGGTGGTCCTGCTTGTCAGTACCGGGGCCATCCTGTTTGCCCTCGGGGTCATCGCTGAATACGTGGGCGTGAACGTCAACATGGCCATGGGCAAGCCCGCATACCTGATTGTGAGCGACCCTGCACTGGGCCCGCTCGGCAAGACCGTGCCCAAAACGCCGGCGACGTTGCCCTCCGGCCCGGTGGCCGATGCAGGCTAGGCCCACTTGGGTGATCGGCGCCGGTGGACTCCTCGGCAAGGCCGTCGTCAGAGAACTCCAATCCCGTGGCGTCGCTGTCCTGACCAGCACGATCCCCTGGTCCGAGCCGGAGCCTGCCCTCAAGGCGTTCCGCGAGGGCGCCGACAAACTCCGTGACGCTGCGGCTTCCGGGCCCTGGACGATAGCGTGGTGCGCCGGCGCAGGTGTCACGGGAACATCGCCCGAGGCCCTCGAAGCGGAGCTCTCCCTGTTCGCCCGGGCGCTGGAAGTGTTCGAAGAAATACTCTGCGACGCTGGAGGGGCGAACGGGGCGATGTTCCTGGCGTCTTCCGCCGGCGGGGTTTACGCCGGGTCCAGCACACCCCCATTCACCGAACACAGTCCCGTGCAGCCGCTGGCCCCTACGGTTTCGCTAAACTCCGGGCCGAAGCGACCGTCTCTGACTTCGCGCGGCGTACCGGGGTCCGGACACTCATTGGCAGGGTCAGCAACCTGTACGGCCCCGGCCAGAATCTGCGGAAGCCGCAGGGCCTCATCTCGGTGTTCGCCAAGGCACACCTCACGGGTGCCCCGGTTTCGGTCTACGTGTCGCTGGACACCTTGCGCGACTACCTTTTTGTCGACGACGCGAGCCGGCTGGTCGCCGACGGTCTGGACCGCCTTATCGGCTCCGACGTCCGCCCGGGCGAGGCTGTCGTGAAGATCCTGGCCTCCCAGCGGGCCGACACCATCGGTAACCTCATCGGCGCGTGCCGGGCGATCTTCAAGCGCCGTCCGCTGATCATTCTGGGCGCCTCCCCTTTCGCGAAGGCCCAGGCACACGACCTTCGCCTGAAGTCGGTCGTCTGGCCCGAGCTCGACGCGCACCCCGTGACACCGCTTGCGGTGGGCATCAACACCACGGTCCAGGAGGTCCAGCGGCTGGCCCTTTCGGGTCAACTCTGAGCACGCCTGGCTTGGTTCCCCGGCGCCCGGCCAGAGGGCCCCGTTGTGACGGTGGTGCCGCACTTCGGTAGTCTAAGGTGTGTGTTTGCCGGTTATCGGCCCCAAGAGTTCAAGGAATAGGTGCATACCATGAAGCAGCCCGAAACGCCCGGGGAGGCTGTCAAGGGTATCCACGATGGTCCCCCCGGTCCCCTGCTGAGGATCGTCAAGGACCAGCGTGTGGCTTTTGTGCTGGTGGGCGGCGCCAACACAGCCTTCAGTACAGGCCTCTTCATAGCCGTTGCGTGGTTGTACCCGGGTCTGCCCTCGCCGGTGGTCCTGAGTATCGCCTTCGTCGTTTCCCTGGTCGCGGTATTCTTCGTCTACCGGAAGCTGGTCTTCCGGGTCAAAGGCCACTTCTGGCTGGATCTTGGCAGATTCACCCTGGTCAATCTGACGATGTTCTTCACGAACATTGCGTTGCTGCTGGTGGCCCACGAGGTCCTCGGGTACCCCCAGATTCCGGCCCAGCTCGCCATTACCTGCGTGACGGTCATCATCAACTACTTCGGCCACAAATATTTCTCCTTCCGCCGGAGCGCTGAGCCCGTGTCCCCCAAGAAAGCCACCGAGGAAAGCACCCCATGAGCCCCAAAGTCTCGATCGTCATTCCGGCGTACAACAATGTCCAGTACATCGAAGAGACCCTTCACTCTGTGTTGAACCAGACCTTCGACGACTACGAGGTGGTGATTGCCGACCATTCCTCGATCGACGGCACGGCAGAGGTGGTTGCCCGGTTTGCGGACAACCCCAAAGTGCGTCTCCTCCCGCCCACACCGACCGGCGGCGGCGCCCAGGCCAACTGGAACCGCGTCAGCCAGGCGGCCACCGGTGAATACCTCAAACTGGTCTGCGGCGATGACCTGATCACGCCCGATGCGCTGGAGCTGCAGGTGAAGGCCCTTGAAGACAACGCCGGCGCCGTCATTGTCTCGTCTCGCCGTGACCTGGTCGACGCCGACGGCAGGCTGTTCCTGAAGGGGCGCGGGCTGCAGGGTGTGAATGGTCTCATCTCCGGCCGCCAAGCCATTCGAGCGACTGTCCTTGCCGGCTCAAATATTTTTGGTGAACCCGCGTGCTCGCTGTTCAAGCGCGAACTGCTGGCTAAAGAAGGCTGGTGGGATAACTCGCACCCCTATCTCATTGACGAAGCGACTCTGGTGCGCATCTGCCGTCACGGCGACTTCGTAGCACTCAGGGAAACCCTGGCGTCCTTCAGGATCAGTGCCAGCCAGTGGAGTGTTCGGCTGGCACGTCAACAATCCGACCAGGCAATTGCGTTTCATAACCAGCTCCGACATGACGATCCTTCGTTGCTGAGCCGGCTTGACGTGGCGGTTGGAAATGCAAAGGCGATCGCCATGTCATATGCTCGCCGTCTCGCGTATGTCCGGCTGAACCGACGCATGGGTCATCAACACGCCGTGCAGAGCACGGTCTAACCTGACTTGGCTCATTTGCTTAGTGCGTGAGTTTTGGGTTGTGGATGGCGTCGAGGATGGCGCGCTGTTCGGCTGTGATGGGGGCGAATGTCTGCGTAGTGCCGTTGCTGGCGAGTCGCTGAGCGGAGTGTCCGGAGTCGTCTCGTGACATTACGCACCGAGAGCCCGGTCCTGTTCTGGACTGTTCGGGAGATGACCAACGCGGTAAAGACGATTGTCAGGCGTGCCTCGATCGCGTCCCGGGTGCGGTGGGACATGGGCCTGGCCCGCAGGTCTCGCTTGCCCATCCGGAAGGACTGCTCAACGTGCCACAGGTCGTGATAGGAACCGATGACTTCGGTTGCGGCCATCACGTCCGCGGGAATGTTCGTCACGTAGCCTTTCAGCCCAGCCAGTTGCCGCGCGCGTGCCAGTGAGGCTTCGTCCAGGCTCGGTTTCCGGCCGGCGGTCTTAACGAAGCGTGGGGTCCGGGCCGCCTTCTGTCCGTCGATGACTTCCCGGGCCCGGTTCTCCTGGACTGTGAGCGTTGTGTTGTCATGGACGGCTCTTTTGCGGGAGTAGGCCCACACTGCCCGCCCTGAGCCCGGGTGCGCGGCGGGGTCCCAGACGGGTTCGGCGTGCAGGTCGGGGTTGTTCTCGTTCTTGTGGCCGGTTCTGGCGGTTACCGTATCGATCAGCTGTCCGTCGGTGAACGCGTCGCCGTGCCAGCGGAAGTGCGAGGCCAGGTCGTTCGGGGCCTTCGTCATCCGGCATCCGACGATGAACCGAAGGTTCGCCTCGTCCAGTTCACGCAGGTTGCCCGCCGAGAGCATGCCGGGGCGGGGAACCCGGCCTTCCCGTCGAACGTGAAAAGTTTGAGCAGGTTGTGGCAGCCGGCGATTAGGTTCAACTAGTGTTGGAAATCCGACAAACACATTCCCCTGGCCTCATCGTCAAACCGCTTGAAGAGTCATATGGGCCAGCGCACTCACGACTGTGAACTGCGCCTCCAGGACGCCCCGGACAATAACCTCTGCTATCTGCCGGGGTGGACAATGGCCAGCATGAGAATCGAAGTGCTGTATTTCAAGGGGTGTCCGATTTCCGCGGAAGCGCTCCAGCGCGGGGTGACAGCCGTCGCCAGTCTTGGCTTGGGACATCTCGCCGTCACCATGCGGGAGATTCGGACCATGGAGGATACAAAGGGAACGCCGTTGGCCTGTTCCCAACGATCCGCATGGATGGAAGGGATACTGTTCCCGGCGATCCCGACGTCCAATCTCTCGTGCCGGATCTATCAGAAACCCAGCGGTTTACTTTGTCGCAGGCCAGGTCGTGGGAACCCCTGCCGGACCCCAAGTTGCGTCGGCCGCCAAGGGTTCTTGAGTAACCTGAAAGCCGAAAAATGGGCTCGACCTGCAACGCTGGGCGGCGCACGGTGCGCCCAACCAACCGGGTTAGTACACCTGATATGTGGCCCTCAAGCCAGCAGGGACGTGGTGGCCCTGGATCAGGCCGTCTCAGTGGTCCTGAACCAGGTTGACATACTTAAAGAGCCTGGGTGATCTGCAGGATCCTGCAGATCACCCAGGCTCGCACTACGCCGCGGCTGCGGGGGTCTTCCGTTTTGGTGTTGCTGGCTAGAGGATGGCAGTCATCGGGTTCCAGCCCGAGCCCAGGTCGATCCGTTTGAACCAGTCACCGGTCCCGTTGTTCGGGTACAGCCACAGCTCGCCGGTGCTGTCGCGGGCGATCACGTCGGGCCGTCCGTCGCTGTTCATGTCCCCCGGTGCGGTGATCGCGCTCATGGTGTTCCAGCCGGCGCCAAGGTCGACGCGTTTGAACCACTCGTTCAGGCCGTTACCGGGGTAGAGCCAGAATTCACCGCTGGTGTCACGGGCCACGAGATCCACCTTCCCGTCGTTGTTGAAGTCCCCCGGGGCGGCGATCGAACTCATGATGTTCCACCCGGACCCAAGGTCGACGCGTTTGAACCAGTCTCCGGCCCCGTTGTTCGGATACAGCCAGAGCTCACCCGAGGAATCCCGGGCGATCAGGTCCGGCTTGCCGTCCCCGTTGAAGTCCCCGGACCGACGATCGAAGTCATCACATTCCACCCGGCCCCCAGGTTCTGGCGCGTTGACCAGTCTCCGGTCCCGGTCCCCGGGTAGAGCCACAGTTGCCCGGACTTATCCCGGGCGATCACGTCGGCCTTGCCGTCACCGTTGAAATCCCCGGCGCTGACAATCGTGGACATCACATTCCACCCGGCTCCCAGGTCAATCCGCTTGAACCAGTCCCCGGCCCCCGTGCCCGGATACAACCAGAGTTCCCCCGAGGCGTCCCGTGCGATCAGATCCGTCTTCCCGTCCCCATTGAAATCATTCAACCGTTTCGGCGGAACCGGAGTCGTCGCTGCGGTGAGTGCCAGCATCTGCACGTTGTCCACGTAGGCGGTGATGCCGGTGCCGCTCACAGCGATCTGCAGGCTCGCCGAGGCCACATTGGTCGAGGTCGGCGTGTAGGTGAAGTTCATCGACTCCACCCACCGCGTGTTCTCCACCTTGCGGAACTGCCCGGAGATCCACGTTCCGGCCGAGTTGTACTCGTCCACGTAGAACCCGACCTCACCGGTCGTGATCGCAGCCACGTTGAGGAAGGCCTTGAACACGTAGCTCGACGTCGGCGACACGGGAACCGCCGGCGAGAACAGGTGACTCGCCGTGGCGCCCGAGACCAGCTTCACCGACTTGGCGAAGTCGGGGTAGCTGCCGTTGCTCGCGGCGTCCGCCGTGATGGTCGCCGGGGCATCGGTCCGCCAGCCGTCCCCGAGGCCGTTGTTGAACGTCGGATTCGGCATCATGTTCGGCGTCCCCGTCACCAGGCCCTTGCTGATGTTGACGTTCTTGATCTGGCCGGCCGCCACCTTGGTCTGCACGTACGCGGCCAGCTGGTCCAGCTCCGCCGTGCCGTACTGGTAGTCACCCGGGACCTGGCTCGGCGCCGGCCTGATGTCGTGGAACGTGAACACCGCCCACGTCTTGTTCGCGATCGCCTCGTCGACCTTCGCCTTCAGGGTCGCGACCGGCGTGGTCACCTCCTGCACCGGGATGTTGTGCAGCAGGAGGTCGCCGAGCGGCCAGACATTGTTGCCCACATCGGCGAAGCCTCGCATCGAGGTGTAGTACTTGGCCACCTGGGCGAGCACCGACATGTCGTAGTCGCCGTACGGCGGGGCGAAGGCCGTCGCGTTGAAGCCGTGCGCCGCCAGCGCGGCCTTGCTGTCCGCCAGTTCGGCATCCACCTGAGCGGCAGTCAGCTTGGTCGCCTGGCAGTCGTTACCGAAGCTCACGAGGCACTGATGGTCGACGGTATGCGACCCGATCTCCCAACCGTAGGTGTTCTGCAGCTGAGTGATCTGGTCCCACGTCATGTGGGGCAGGTCCGTGTCGGCGCGGCAGGTGTTCGGGACGGTCGTCATGCCGACGCAGCTGGTGGGGACATAGTCGGTGCCGGTGAGCCCGTACTTCTGCAGCGTCGGCGCCGCCTGCGTCAGCGCGCTGGCCACGCCGTCGTCGAAAGTGAAGGACACGAGCGGCACGGGCGCGGGGTTTTCGACGGCGGCGTTCGCCGCCCCGGGCGTCAGCAGTGCTGCGGTCAACGCCAGCACCGCCCCGCCACCGCGGCGAGCCTGGCGCGCCCCCGCGCCAGGCTGGATCTGGTTCTGGTCATGAGTTTCTCCGTTCATTTCGGGTGGCCGACGGCGCCGGGTGACACAGCCGAATGGTGATCACGGGCCCTGCAACTGCTCGAACGCCTGCGCGACCGGCTGGACTTCGATGCCGCTTTGGTCGATGAGCTGGAGCTGGGTGGCGAGGACGTCGCTGGTGATGGTGCTCCGGTCCGCCGCGACTGTGTTCTCCCGGGTGCCGGTCGATGGAGCGGTCCAGGTCAACGGGCTGCGGGTCCAGCGGGTAGATTCCGTTGGCCATACGGAGCGGGCCGTTCTTGGTGTCGCCCGGCTGGATCGCGCGGCGGATACCGTTGACGTCGCTTTCCAGAGCTGCGACTTCGAATATTCCGAAAAGGCGAACAGATATTGGCTTTGATAATTCAGGAGTTGTCGCCACGATGCTCTCCATTCCCTCATCAACTGCTTTGGTGCTTTTCGCGGCGGGACCAGGCTGCGGTGCGATGCTGGATGAACCGGCTTTCGTACCAGAGTGACATGGTGAAAATCGCCCATCAAGCCGGGCGGCTACCCGAATGTTACATGGATCTAAAGACAGGTAGCCGGACAATTTAAGGCGCGTAGATGGCAACCCTGAACCTGAGTACTCACAAAACGAACCAAGTAGTTAAAGTGCCTAGAGTTACGGCTGGGCGGGTAGTGCGCAAAACATAGCCGTGGGTCGGGGATTCCGGCCATCCTCGCCGCACCACCCTACGCGTCGACCTCGCATATAGCGGTTCGCTGATATGGGGACTGTGGAATTAACGGTGTATCCGGCTCGACACGCCGGGCGGTAAGCTTGGCGAGAAGGAGCCCGACATGGCCGCAACCCTTGAGTCTGTACAGAGTACGAAAACCGCTGACATGAAGGCAGAAATACCCGAGGCCGACGCTGCCCGCGAACTGGTCAGGATGGCGAAGGAGCAGGGCTTGTCGCTGACCGGTCCCGACGGCTGCTCAAGCAGCTGAAGAAGACCGTGATCGAGTCCGCTCTCGATGAAGAAATGACCGAGCATGTCGGACATGAAAAGCACGATGCGGCCGGCAAATAGACTGCCAACTACCGCAACGGGGTTCGCCCGAAAACGGTGCTGACGGAGACGACCGACCCCGTGGACGCGGACGTTCCGCGGGACCCGGCCGGCACGTTCGAGCCGGTCATGGTCAAGAAGCGCCAGCGCCGCCTGACCGGGTCGATGAGATGGTCTTCTCGCTCTACGCGAAGTGCCTGACCACGGGAGAAATCAGCGCGCACTTCGCCGAGATCCGCCGCATCCGTGTCGAAGGAGACGGTCTCGCGGATCCTCGACAGGGTGCTCGAGGAGCTGGCTGCTTGGCAGAACCCGGCCGCTGGACGAGGTCCACGCGGCGATCTTCATCGACGCCATCGTCGTGAAGATACGCGACGGTCAGGTCGCCACCCCCAACCTACGCCGCCATCGGCGTCACCCTTGAGGGCGAGAAGGACATCCTGGGTTTCTGGGCCGGGACCAGCGGTGATGGCGCGGAGTTCTGGATGAGCGTACTCACCGACATCAAGAACCGCGACGTGAAGGACACGTTCTTCCTGGTCTGCGACGAGCATTTCACACGGCGCCGAATTCCGCGGCTGCTCGGGCGGCGTTTGAGGAGCTTACGGAGCACGGGGCAGGAAATACGGGGCGATCGTGCGGCTCTGGGAGAATGCGTGGGAGGAGTTCATCCCGTTCCTGGACTGCGACGTGGAAATCCGGCGCGTGATCTGCTCGACCAACGCGGCTCTTCAAGGTTCCCGGGGAAATAGGTTCGTGTTGTAGCTAGCAGAGGACTCGTGGTCCTGCTGGGATGAGTGTTATCTACGCATTCAACCTGAACAGGAACCACGAGCCTTGTTAGAGCCTACTTTGGCGGCCGATGATGCTGCCAGCTTGATCTTCAACCTGCCTGATTACCGTGTCACGGCCGCCGTGCTGCTTCCTGACGGGGCACGCCACATTACGGTGGAGACGACATTTCCGCCGGGCTGCCCGAGTTGCGGCGTCGTCGCCTTCCGGGTGAAGGAGCGCCGTTGCCAGCGGCTGCGTGACATTCCGGTCGCTGGCCGGGTGGTGCTGCTCTGGGACAAGCGGCGCTGGTTCTGTGACGAGTATTTGTGCGAGCGGAAATCGTTCTGCGAAGCGACGCCGCAGGTCCCGCGCCGGGCCCGGTCGACGCGGCGGCTACGGCAGTCGGTGCTGGAGGCGGTCATCACCTCGGGGCGGGCAGTGTCCGAGACCGCCGTGGCGTTCGGGATCTCGTGGTGGCTGGTCCAGCAGATCATCGGCGACGCCGCCCTGCGCCTGCCGGACGTGGACCTGCTGGCACCCAGGATGCTGGGCATCGATGAGCACCGGTACCGGTCCGTGCGGTTCTTCCAGGACCCCGGCACCAAGGCATGGATCCGGTACGAGCCCTGGATGACAACGATCGTGGATCTGGACACCGGCCAGGTCCTGGGCATCGTGGACGGACGTGACCACAAGGGCGTCGGGAACTGGCTCTTCGCCCGGCCACTGGACTGGCGGCTTGGGGTGCAGGTCGTCGCGATCGACCCGTCCGCGGCCTTCCGGAAAGCACTACGGATGTGGTTGCCGCGCACGGCGGTCTCGGTGGATCTTTTCCACGTGACGATGCTGGCCAACGACATGCTCACCACCGTCCGTCAGGGCCTGTCCCAGCAGGTTCGGGGCCGGCGGGGCAGGACCACGGACCCGGCGTGGGCGAACCGGATGCTGCTGCTGAAGGCCAACGAGAACCTCTCAGAACGTGGACATCACCGGTTGGCGGGCGTGTTCGCTGCCGACGATCCGACCGGCAGCCTCCAGGCCGCCTGGCAGGTCAAGGAACAACTCCGCACCCTGCTCTCCACCGGGTCCCTCGAGGACGCAGCCGCCGCGAAGACTGCCCTCGCCGACCTGGTGGAACGGGCCGCGATGCCGGAGACGAACAGGCTCTACCGGACCGTGTGCCGCTGGTGGGCCGAGATCGAAGTCCTCATCGTCACCGGCGCTACAACAGCCAAAGTAGAAGTCAACAACACCGCGATAAAACACATCAAACGAACCGCCCGCGGCTACCGCAACCCAATCAATTACAAATCGCGTATTCTCTTGAGAAGTGCAGCCCGGATGGCAGCATGAGCAATCATCTCAGCAGACCATTCCCCGGGAACCTTGAAGAGCCACCAACGCCATCGAATCGTTGAACGCCAGGTACCGCCGCACCGTCAATGCCCGGGGTCATTTCCCCACCGAGCCGGCTGCGCCAAAGTGCCTGTATGTGGTCACCAGATCCCCCGATCCGACCGGTGCCGGCAAGACCCGATGGGCCGTGCGTTGGAAGCCCACTTCGAACGCCTTCGCCAGCACTCCAGCGACCGATTCCCGGCAGCTGAATGCTACTAAATGAAAACGCCGGATACACCGCTAATGAGAAAGTCCCGCGGTACGACACCCATCTCAGGGATTCGCTTCCCCACGAACCGTGAAGAGCCCTCATCCCAGCAGGACCACGAGTCCTCTGCTAGCTACAACACGAACCTATTTCCCCGGGAACCTTGAAGAGCCTCAAAGGAACACCACACACGCTGGCGGCGCGTTGGGACAAAGGTATTCCGGGGACATATAACCTTGTGATACGCCCCTAGCGCTGTAGTCGTATGCGTTGTGGGCCTACGTGGATCGGTCTGCTGTATGCACGGTCAGTGTGTTGCACTTGCGCCGGCGATACGAGACCAGTTCTGCGATGCTCCAAGCCAAGGACACTCCGACCGCAAGAAGGATTGAACTCACAACAACGGGCCATCCCGGCGGTTCGAAACGCACTGTGACCGTTTTTCCGACAGAATCGGCGGGGATGTCTACTTCGAGAAGATAGCCACGAAGCGGCGCCGTGAGAGTGGCCCCGTCGGCGTTGTATCCCGGCCACGCCAGCCGACTGAGCACGGCCTTGGCCGGCGCCTCGCCCATCTGGTCCACACTGATCACAATCTCCTGGTTACTCTCCGAGACCAGCGAAAGGGCTGTTCCCTCCGACGTCCAAACCAGTTGGCCTGTGTTCAGCAGAGGTTGATCCCGGACCCACACTACCGAGTCAGCGGACCTACTGTTTTCGTGCCAGCCACCGGGAGGTGCACGGTCAATGGACTCGTTGGACGGGGCGGCCGGATCGCGAAGAAGCTGGACTGTGTCGATCGACAGGAGATCGGCCAGAACCTTGCCGGTCGTGGCGTCAGTCTCGAAGAGCTTCACGGCAGCCGCCCCGCATGTCCAGCCATGGCTCGAGATGCACAGATCCTCAGCGTATCTGGCGAACATGATCGGCGAATACAGGTTCTGGACTTCGGCAGAATTCAAGTACCAGGCATTCGATGCCAACGTCTCGTTCCAGATCTCCGGGCCAAGCTTCGTGGGATCGCCCACGATAAACGTGCCACCTTGTGCTCCCGGAAGCTGACGTGCGTAACTCTCCGGGGTATCAGGCATCCGGTAGTCGGGCAGTGGGGACGCTTTGAAGGCCATGTGCTGTCCCGCAGTGATCATCATGCTCACGAGCAGCACCCCTCCGGCCAAGACCACCGGTCCCTTAAAGCGAGGCCGCTGGCGGGCATAGAGAATGGCGAGAAGGCCCGCGATACCTCCCACCGCCAGTAGCCCGAAAAGGGCCGCCACTCGGAACGACGGATACTGGCTCCAAGCAAGGTACAGCCCGGACATCACAATCCCAGCGGTAACGACCCTGCGTCCACGACTCAGGACATGCACCCTGAAGCGGGAAACCATCACCGACAACGTCAGCAGGACCGCTAATGAAACATACGGCATGATCCGGACCGGAAAGCGGAGAGGCCCCAGGTCACTTGGGGCCAGGGTCAGTGCTAAAGAAAGCAGTCCCACAAACCACAGTGCTGACAGCTCTCTGCTCGCTGCTTTGACCTTGGAGTAGTCCACGATCGAAACTACGGGGAGAAACCATGCAACGTACAAAAGGGGAACGGTTGCAAATCCGCCCCACCAGCCGGTGACTTGGGGCAAGCTGCCCGGCACCCAGGCAGTAAATAGTCCGGTAAGGTCGGTCGTTAGGAAACCGCTGTTCGAGATTCCCCCAGTGCGAGCCGTAACGGGGGCAGTGAGAACGCCAGGCAGGTATACCGCCATGGCGATGAGCCCGCAAACAAGACCGGCCGAGAGTAGTCGGAGCGCGCTCCTTCGGCTACCTTGCAGCCATGCCTCCAACAGCAGACCTAAAACGACCATGACGAGCATGAGCGTCCCGTGAACATAGCCGATAGTTATCAGCAAGTAGGCGGGAACTAGTGCGAAGAAAGGGTTGCCATTCTGGAAGGCCATCCGCCGCAACCCGCACCAGGTAAGAGGCAGCAAGCTGAATACCATGAGCCCAGTGACCCAGGAAGCCGCGTCCATGTACACGGTAAATCCGGTCAGTGTGACAGCAACCCCAGCGATGGCCGCCCACTCCGGCCGGGCCTTGTAACTCCGCGCCAACAGGAAAGTCCCGGCAGCGAGTATGCAGAGCAAGGTGATCTTCAGAATGGTTGAAAAAACTACGATATTGGCCGATCGGCTCGCTAGCCAGCCGATCAAAAGAATGAACGGATTCCAAATCCCCCACTGGCCCTCGGCAGCATAGTTACCAGCCCCCAAGCAGTGTCACTGAATAGTGGCCACTCCCCTGCCCTGAGTTTCGTGCCTATTTCGAACCAGATGCCGAATGCCCCAGCCTGGGTATCGTCATAGTAGTAGAACCTGTTGTTAGTTATTAGCGGCATCAGCGAACCAAGGAAGGCTGCGGCCACAGTCCCCGTCAGCCACATGACATCGCTGCGAGGACGCATCTGAATCACAAGCTGCCCTCGGATTCCGCGTGCGCGGAACGACGCCGCAGCTCTGCAACGACATCGTGCACTTCGCCGTCCATGACCACGTTGCCGTGCTCGAGAAGGACACCTCGCTCACACACAGTTGCGACCAGATCCAGATCATGGCTAACCACAAACAGAGTCTTCCCCAATTCAGAGAGTTCCTTGATCTTCGCTATGCACTTGCGCTGGAAAGGTTCATCTCCGACAGCAAGGATCTCGTCAATCAGGAACACTTCGGGATCAGTGTGTACGGCTATGGAGAACGCGAGTCGGAGATACATGCCAGATGAATAAAACTTAACTTCCGTGTCGATAAACTCTCCAATTTCCGAGAATTCGACAATGGAATCAAACATTTCGTCGATCTGTTTCTCTGCCATCCCTAGGATCGCGCCGTTGAGGTACACGTTATCCCGGCCGCTGAGGTCATGGTGGAACCCTGCGCCCACTTCGATGAGTCCAGCCACTCGGCCACGCGTCCTGACGGTTCCGCCGTCGGGTTGCAGGACTCCGGAGATAAGCTTCAGCAGTGTAGATTTTCCGGAGCCATTGAGCCCCATGAGTGCCACTCTCTCGCCTTGCTTGACTTCAAGGGAGACATCTTTGAGGGCAAGGAATTTCTTCGACAAATCCCCCTTGCGGCCTTTGACCAGCCACACCAAAGCTTCCTTGAGTGAACGAGTATGGCGCATGATAAATTGCTTGCGGATGCCGATGCAGCTGATTGCTACCTGGCCATGCGATGTCATTCTAGAGCTCCTGGGCGAAATGGATGGCAAGCCGGCGGAACATTAGCTGTCCTACAAACAGCACTGCAAGAGTAATTAGCATCGCGACCGGCAACCATAGGGCAAAAAAGTCAGGAGGCAGGGTTGCTCCCACAGGCTGGTCTGCCTTCAGAGTCGGTTCCCAGAAAGCCCAATGGAATACTTCGACGGCCACCGTCATCGGATTCAGCTGGTAGATCCAGAACCACGGCCCCATGACTCGTTCGACCATCGACCATACATAAAGCACTGGAGACGCCCACGTGACAACCATGATAATCATGTCGACAATATTCTCGGAGTCGCGGAAGTAGACGTTTACGGCGCCGAACATCAAGCCCAGCCCCGTGGCGAGAACCGCAACCATCAGAAAGATGAGTACGACGGCCGCCAACTGAAGTATGGAGGGAGCCCACCCAACCACCAAGCAGGCGACAACTAGTACCAGCAGTTGCGGAAGAAAGTGCGCTGCGGACACCCATACCGTGGCTGCAGGGAAGAGCTCCCGGGGAGATAGATTTTCCTTATAAGATCGCGGTTATCGACAATTGACCGAGTCGCATTCGCCAAGGATTCAGTGAAGAAGTTCACTAGAACAATGCCAGCAAACAAGTAGATGGCGTAGTTCGGAGTGCCGCGTTCGAGGTTCAGGAAAATGCCGAGGGCAACGAAATATATGAGGAACTGAATCAGCGGTTTTACGTAGGACCACACCAGACCGAGTACAGAGCCACGGTAGCGGACTTTGATCTCTTTGCGGACCAATAGTTTCAACAGAAATCGATGACCATAGACGTCCAGTAATCCACGTCCCTGACCTGGCATCACCAACTCGTCTGTGCTGGTCGCCATCTATTTTTCCATCTCTGAGGTCGCGTCGAACGTCTTCTTCCAAGCGGCCATGGAGGTCAGTCCAGGAACAGCGGCGCGATACTGCTCGGCAAGGCGCTCCCACTCCCGGAATATACTCAGGTGAAGCCCGGTGGCTTCAGTCAGCATGGACTTGAGTTTCCTCGGATCCCTGCGGTACCACGAGGCGCCTGTTCCTTCTGCGTTGGAGACCACGACACTGTCATAGTGGGCTAACCGGAACCACCGGTTGTCACGATGAGCGAGAAATCCCTGAGGACGTTCCGCACTCTCGGGGTCGGGAGCCGTTACGAGTTGCCGAGCAACCGTTTTGAGGCCCCAGGGAACGAGCTCCTTTTTGCTAGGCATACCTATGGGAGCCCCGCCCATGGGACCACGGCCGATCTTGGGTGTTGGAAAATCGTCCGCGTTCTCGCGCAGTTGGGCATCAGAGTAGCTAGACTTCAGCGCGTTGATTTCCGGCAGTTTGGTGCCAAGCGACCCGTGAAGCCCGCCAGGCCCCTGAGCACGTCCTTTAGCGCCTCTATTCGTCCATGTTCAGTAAAGTACTGCATCGACACAAGATGTTTTACATCGTCCTGTACAGATTCCCGCAGGACTCGTCCACCCTTTTTATAGGGGCTGTGAATAAGAGTGGTAACGAGTCGATTGCGCGCATGGAAGTACGCTTGCCAACCCACGAGGTCATCCTTATCAGTCCATGACACGTGCCAGACGGCGGCGCCGGGAAAGGACACGGTAGCGATGCCAGCCTCACGCGCGCGCAGTCCGTACTCGGCGTCGTCCCACTTGATGAAGAGGGGTAGCGACAGGCCGATCTCTTTGATCACGGTTGTGGGGATGAGGCACATCCACCAGCCGTTATAGTCCACATCCACACGCCGGTGCAACCATGCGGTCTGCCGGAGGTTGGAGAGGCTAAAGTCGTGCCTGACCTCCATGTCTGCGTGGGGCACTGCCGGAACGATTCGGTAGGGATCAACTACTTCGCCGAAAGTATGAAGGACGCTGCGGTTGTAAAGGTCAAACATGTGCCCCCCGACAATCGTCGGCCTCTTGCAATGGTCGGCAAAAGAAAGCAACCGGACGATGCTTTCGGGCTCAAGGACGATGTCGTCGTCGAGGAGCAGCACATAGTCGCTGCCATTTTCTACCGACTCATACATCCCCCTCGCGAACCCCCCGGATCCGCCTAGGTTCGCTTGGTTGATGACCCGGAGCTTCCCACCCAGAGATTCCTGAACTGAGGCGAAGCCGTCCTCTGCCTCGACCTTTTGTGTCCCCTGATCCACGATCAGGATTTCTTTGACGTTGGCGAGAACGTCCGCATTCTCTGCAAGGATTCGGGCATTGTTCAGGCAGAAGTCCGGCTTGTTCATGGTGGTGATCTGAAGGGTCACTTGGCCGCTCGGATGCGGCCCTTTCTCGGCCTCCCACTGGGCATCCTCAAGTACCAGTTCGTCCGAACTGGCCGCCAAATCAAACCAGTACCAGCCGCCGTCGCCGAACGGTTTCAATGAGAGTTCGAAAGAGGACGTGGCCTCGCCATCGACGTGGACACCGTCAACGCGCTGGACGGAGCCCCGTGCATTGGATTTATAGACAGTGACGGTTCCAGTACCGTGCGTGTTGACCGTTAGCCGAATGCTCCGGAGCGACGTCCAACGGCGCCAGTAGCTTGCCGGGAAGGCATTAAAATACGTGCCGAAGGAAATCTGCTCACCGGACCGGACTCTCATGGAATGCCGCGTCAGCAGGTCCTCGAAATGAGCCTCTCGGTCTCCGGAGCTGAACATCTGTAGCTTTTGTTCCGGCGACTTGGGAGTGCGAGCAAGTTCATCGTTTTCTCGCAACCGAATCCCGCTGGCGCTTCCCGCGTCGACATAGAGCGAGACTGTGTCGGGCTGATCCGGCGAGGGCAGGATAACTCGCTGGATTGGTGCCCAGTCGGTGATTTCATTCAGCGAGCTCATGCGTCCACTCCTCCGCTTTCAAGCTTCGCTCCACCTTCGAAATGCGACCGAATCTGGTTGTCAAACATGGTCAGAGCCGAACCGATGGCCATGTGCATGTCGAGATACTTGTAGGTGCCCAGCCGTCCGCCAAACAGTACGTCCTTCTCGGCAGCAGCCAGGTCACGGTACTTGAGAAGCCGCTCCCGGTCCGCGGAGGTGTTGATCGGGTAGTAAGGTTCGTCTCCCTTTTCGGCGGCACGGGAGAATTCGCGCATGATGACGGTCTTTTCCGTCTGATACTCGCGCTCGGGGTGGAAGTGGCGCGGTTCAATGATGCGCGTGTAGGACACATCGGCATCGTTGTAGTTGACCACCGACGTCCCCTGGAAATCGGCGACGTCGAGCACCTCTTCTTCGAAGTCGATCGTGCGCCACGAGAGGTCGCCCTCGGCGAAGTCGAAGTACCTGTCAACAGGGCCTGTGTAGATCACGGGGATGTTGCCGACGACCTTATCCTTGCTGTACTCGTGTGACTCGTCGAAGAAGTCCGTGTTCAGCCGTACTTCGATGTTCGGGTGTTCCGCCATCTTTTCGATCCACGCCGTGTAGCCGTTGGTCGGCAGGCCCTCATACTTGTCGTTGAAGTACCGGTTGTCGTAGTTGTAGCGCACCGGGAGGCGGGAGATGATGCCGGCGGGCAGGTCCTTGGGATCGGTCTGCCACTGCTTGCCGGTGTAGTGCTTGATGAAGGCTTCATAGAGCGGCCGGCCGATGAGCTGGATCCCCTTATCGTTCAGGTTCTGCGGATCGGTCCCAGCGAGCTCGCCGGCCTGTTCCTGGATCAGCGCCTGTGCCTGACCCGGAGTGAGATTCGCACGGAAGAACTGGTTGATGGTGGCCAGATTGATGGGCAGGGAGTAGACCTCACCCTTGTGTACGCCGTAGACCTTGTGGACATAGTTCGTGAAGGTGGTGAAGCGGTTCACGTACTCCCACACACGCTCGTTGGAAGTGTGGAACAGGTGTGCGCCGTAACGGTGCACTTCAATCCCCGTCTGCTCTTCCTTTTCGCTGTAGGCGTTTCCCCCGATGTGGTGGCGGCGGTCGAGGACTAGCACCTTCAAGCCGAGCTCAGTGGCGGCCTGTTCTGCGATTGTCAGGCCAAAAAAGCCAGACCCTACGATGACGAGGTCAGCTGTCACAAAATCTCCTGGTTCGAAAGCGGGCAGCGCAATGTTGCGCATTGGCTGCTGCACCAGCCTACCCGAGACCCCATCGTGACCTACTAATCCAGCTGCTCAGTCCTTATCCACATACGGCCATCACCTCCGCGACACGCTCCAGCCTGATGGCTAGTTTTGAAACACGCTGACCGTTAGGAATTTCACATCATGCCGCTGCACTGCACGCTCGTTCGGAGCCCGGGCGCAGCTCTGCAGGAACCGCCTGTGGAGCTGACCATCGAGGGTCCACATGAGACTCCCGGTGCGGAGCTGCAGGCCACCCTGACTGCAACATTCGGGACAGGCATTGTGTCCGTCGGCGGCCAGCTTGTCAGCGAACTCACTCTCGGACAGCCTCCGCTGGTCAGCGGAGCCACACTCGTCGACGGAGCGGACCTGACGGCGCGCAGGTCGCGGCAGCGCCCCTCCGAGCCTCCGGCGTCACTGGCCTTGGCGGTCCACAGCGGTGCCGGCGCGGGGACGGTTGTGCCGCTGCGGCGTGGCACCTACACCATTGGCCGCAGCAATGCCGACATTCTCATCCCCGACGCCGACCTTTCGCGCGCCCACGCTCGCCTGGTGGTCACAGAGACTGCCATCACGATTGTTGACCTGAACAGTGCCAACGGCACCGACGTGGACGGCGAGCGCGTGCGGAGCGCCGTGATTTCGACCGGCTCCACCATTCGATGCGGCAACTCCACCATGTCGTTGGTGTTCTGTGAGCGTTCCGGCGCCCGCCTGGACGACGCGGGAACGGATGTCCACGAGCCGTTGGTTGTCAACCGGCGCGACGATCCAACGAACCGCGCGGCCCTGCTCCTGACTGCTGTGCTCCCATTGGTCATCGGCGTTGGCCTTGCCGTCCTAACCGGAATGTGGATGTTCCTGGCCTTCACCGCAGTCTCCGCAATCTCCATCCTGGTACCGGTGATCGGCGGGCGCCGGCAACGCCGCGAACTCGCTGCCGCGGTCAGTGCCGCTGTCACCCATGACCAGGAACGACGACGGCGGGCCGCGCCGCCGCTCTCGGACCTGACCATCGGGGGCACCACAGTGAAGGACCGGGCCGGGCCAGCCGCCAACGAGGGCATCTGGCTGCGGCTGGGCCAAGCCATTCAGCCGGCCAATCTCCGGTTTGAGCCCACGGATCCGGGCCGGGCAATTCCTTCGGCCGGTACACTGCCGCTCACGCTCAGCCCGGCCAGGCCCCTGACCACCATCCGCGGGCCACACGCCGCCGTCGACGGGCTGGTCCGCTCACTGCTGATGCAGCTCGCCGGCTTTCCGCTGGGCCGGAATACGCGGGTGGTTATCCATGGCAAGGCGGGGCGTCTCCCCCTCGCCGCACGCTTTCTGGAGGGCGTCACGCTTTCGTGTCAGTCCACTCGCGTCGGGACCCTGCTCAATAAAGGCTTCGGGCCTGCACACGGACACGGCCTGCTCCTTCTTTTGGACGGGACGGAGTCCGTGGCCAAAATCACCGCTACCGCATTGCAACACGGGTGGCAGGTCATTCATGCCGTCGTCGGCACGACCGTGCCGACGACAGCCGACGTCGAACTCGGTGAACGCTCGTCCGTGTTCACCGCTGCTGACGAAAGCATCCGATTCGCCTCTGATCTGGCACCCGTTGAAGTCTTCAACAGGTTTTGCCACAGCCTGGCGCGGGACGAGAACCGGTCCGGCGGCGCAGGACGGAACATCCCCTCGGCCTGCCGGCTCTCAGAGCTGCTCCCCCACTCCACGCCCGACACATCCAGGCGATGGTCGGCAAACAGCAGCCGGCCCGGGCTAGCCGTTCCCGTCGGGCGCGGTCTTGAGGGTGTCCGGACACTCGATCTCCAAAACGACGGACCGCACCTGCTGGTCGCCGGCACCACCGGATCAGGCAAATCCGAACTCCTGCGCAGCATCACTGTTGCCCTCGCCCTCAGCTATGCGCCGGACCGCATCAACTTCCTGTTTGTGGATTTCAAGGGCGGCTCCGGACTAGGACCCCTGACCGGACTTCCGCACTGTGTGGGAATGCTCACCGACCTGAGCAGCCACGAGCTCGAACGCGCCCTGCAGTCCCTCCGTGCAGAGATCAGGTTCCGCGAAGAGGCCCTTGCGGCAGTTCAGGCGCCGGATCTGACGTCGTTCCGGGCGACGTCGGCGGGCCGGGCCTCGCCGCTTCCCCACCTCGTGATTGTCATCGACGAATTCCGGATGCTGGTGGAGGAGGCACCCGAATCGCTCCGGGAACTCATGAGGATCGCCGCCATCGGCCGTTCCCTGGGGATCCACCTGATCATGGCCACACAACGGCCCCAGGGTGCGCTGACGGCTGACATCCGCGCCAACGTTACGACGAGCATCGCGTTGCGCGTCCAGTCGGAGATGGAATCGGTGGACATCATCAATTCGAAATCCGCGGCCGGGATCAGTGTGGATACGCCGGGCCGGGCTTATCTGGCCCGCGGAACGGAGGCTCCTCTGGAGTTCCAGGCCGCTTCGCTGACAGCCGGAGCCATGCGGTCCGAACCGGCGGGAGTCTCCGTATGGTTGGCTTCCGAGTTCATTGATGCCCCCGCCGTACCGGAGGGTTCCGGATTCGCCGACAGTGATCCGACTCCCGCTGAGGCAACCGCCCCGTTGATAGCGTCCATGTCCGGGTTGTGGGAGGCCATGAACGGTCCAGTCATCCGGAAGCCGATTGCTGCACCACTCGCCTGCTTCCTCCCCGAACCTGCGAGATCGGTGACCTCGGATGCAGCGTCAAGCGACACTGACCACGACCGCGACGGTGCCACTAAGAGCACCAAGGCCGACGGCGGCGGTGCCAGTTGGTCCGTAACGCTGGGCCTGATGGACCTTCCTGTCGAACAGCGAACGGCCCCTTTGGTCTGGGAACCTGCCGCCCACGGACACCTGGCGTTTGTCGGCGGACCGGACTCAGGAGTGTCTGAGGCCATCCGGTTGGCAGTCCTAGGCTTGGCATCCCACGTCCGGGAATCGCACTTGTATGTGCTGGACCCGGACAGTTCGTTCGCGAGGTTGGCTTCCCACTGCCGGGTGGGCGCCAGTGCAGGACTGTATGAGCTTCGCCGCGCCGTACGCATCCTGGAGCGTCTCGCACGGGAGCAGTCATACCGACTTGGACGTCCCGCCGCTAACGACGACGTACCGCTGGTGCTGGTGATCGCAGGCTGGGGATCCTGGCTCTCGGCTTTCCGTGCCGGGCCGTTGGCGTGGGCCGAGGACATTCTCCATGACCTTGTCCGTGATGGATGCCGGGCCGGCATCATTGTGATGATCACGGGACAGCGGGAACTGGTCACATCCAGGTTCTTCGCAGCCATTCCCAATCGCGTGTACTTCCCGACCGGATCCAGCGACGACAGCAGGCTTGCCTGGCCGAAACTGCCTCCGACAGCGCCCGTGGTTGGAAGGGGCGTGGCAGTGGGCGCGCTGTCGGGTGGAAGAACTGCAGTCTGCCAGTTCTACACAGCTCCCGGCGGTGACGCACGGGATTCTGGAGTAGGCCAACCGCAACAGCTTTCCCTGCGGCGTCGACCATTTCGCGTCGAGCCCCTGCCGGCCGTGGTACCGGCGGCCCGGATAGTTGAAAGGGCTGCCGTCCAGATCCCGGCCGGACTGAAAGCCAGCGCCACACAGGGGCAGCGAGTCCTCCGCATCGCTGTGGGCGGCGACGAACTTGAACCGGTATCCGTCCGGGTGCCTGCGGGCGGAGTGCTGGCCGTGCTGGGCGGCCCGTCGTCGGGCAAGTCGTCTTTTCTCCGGCTCCTACCGAGGCTCAACCCTGAAGCCGGACCATGGCTCCAGCCGCAGCAGGATGCCGAACCTGGGGCTTACTGGTCCGGGATCCTGCGCCAAGCCACAGCGGGCGGTCTGGAACAGAACTCGGTGGCATTGGTTGACGATGTGGACCTGCTGCCGCAGGACGTCAACCGCGACCTTGCCGACCTCAATTCGCTTGGAATCACGGTCGTGATGACGGCGGGGTACAGTCCGATCCTCGTGCAGCGAGTTCCGCTGGCGCTCCAGGCACGCAACCTGGGCTACGGCATCCTGATCGCACCCCGGACCTTCTTGGACGGCGACCTCTTAGGGGTCCGCTTCGAGGCGGAACCGAACCCGCCACCCGGACGGAGCGTTCTCATCCAGAACGGCCGCGCCATGGCCATCCAGCTGGGCTGGGTACCGCCGGATCAGTCGCTGGACGGATTGGCTGCATAGAACGCCGGGTAGCACCTAGAACGCCGGAGGCGCATCGCCTGTCCGGGAGGCATAGCTGATGACGCGTTTGTCGAACAGGAGCACTATGGCCGCAAGCGCCGGCACCACCATGGCGATCCCTGCCCAGATAACGCCGCCGGTCAAGGTCGGGACGCCGATGGTTAGGACAAACAACTGGGCGACCAGCGCCGCTGCCCGCGTCCACCGGCGACCGCGGAACAGAAAATGCCCTACCGAATAGAGCCAGGCCGAGAAAGCAAGCAACAGGCCCAGGGTAAAAACGGCACCCCAAAAAGACATGACCGGCGCACCGGTCAGGAGTTCGTACCCATACCAGGCGGCGGCAACCAACAACGCGGTGGCTTCGGCTGCAACAACGAGCGATATCGCCACAATGCCTCGGGGGCGCGTCGAAGGCGGCGGGTCTGCAGGGTTCACGGGGGGTCTTGACACACTGGCACCCTACCGGAGATAGTCGGACAGTGGCGGGGGTCGGCAATGCCCGTGTGATGTATCGCTCAGCTATCCGGGGATTTCAAGCTCTATTACCCCTTGTTTACACAGCGTTAACATGACAGGCTTGACTGAGATGACCAAGGGGGCCCCTAAGGGCCCTTTTCCTTTGTAGCTACTAGTGAATTATTTCACAAACGGCTTATCCCAGAATTGGAGCAACTGATCAGCATGGATTGGCGTAACCGCGCGGCGTGCCTCGACAAGGACCCGGAACTGTTTTTCCCCGTAGGAAACACAGGGCCTGCCCTCCTCCAGATTGAGGAAGCCAAAAGCGTTTGCCGCCGCTGCCCCGTCGTTGACACGTGCCTCCAGTGGGCGCTCGAGTCCGGCCAGGACGCGGGCGTCTGGGGCGGCATGAGCGAAGACGAACGCCGCGCCCTTAAGCGCCGCGCCGCACGCGCCCGCCGCGCCTCCTAGGCTCAGTTCCCCGTCCGGGCTCAGTCACCAACAGCCTCACATACCGATGGCCGCGACCCTTCCGGGTTGCGGCCATCGGCGGTTAAGTCACCGGCAGTTAAGTGACCGGCTAGGCCCCTGGCTACCTGGCGGCCAGGCTGAGGCGGATCTGGACCGCGGTGCCGCCGCCGTCGCGCGGGTGCCACGCGATGGTGCCGCCCAGCTCACTGGTGACCAGTGTGCGGACAATCTGCAGCCCCAGCCCCTCCACGTGCGGCGTATCCGGCAGTCCCACACCGTCGTCGGCAATGGTGACGGTCAGCAGTTCCTCGCCGTCTTCCTCCTCGGAACGGTCCGCGATGAGCCACACGGTCCCCGCGCGCCCCGCGAGCCCGTGCTCGACGGCGTTGGTCACCAGCTCGTTGATGACCAGTGCCAGCGGGGTGGCGAAGTCGCTGGGCAGTTCGCCAAACAATCCGGCGCGCTCGGTCTTGACCTGCTGCGACGGCGACGCGACCTCCGCGGACAGCCTGAACTGGCGGCCGATGAGCTCGTCGAAGTCGACGCTCTGCGCCAGTCCCTGTGACAGCGTCTCGTGGACCAGCGCGATAGTGGCCACACGCCGCATCGC
Organism: Pseudarthrobacter psychrotolerans; assembly: GCF_009911795.1. Taxonomy (NCBI): domain Bacteria; kingdom Bacillati; phylum Actinomycetota; class Actinomycetes; order Micrococcales; family Micrococcaceae; genus Pseudarthrobacter; species Pseudarthrobacter psychrotolerans. Next base: position 1,616,427 of record NZ_CP047898.1, read on the forward strand.
CTGCTCCAGGCCCTGCTTGGCCTCGTCGCTGACCATCCGGCGGGACTGCATACGCAGCAGGGCTGCAACGGTCTGCAGGTTGTTTTTCACCCGGTGGTGGATCTCGCGGATGGTTGCATCCTTGGTGACGAGTTCCATCTCCCGGCGCCGCAGCTCCGAGACGTCCCGGCACAGCACCAGCGCACCAAAGCGCTGCTGCTCATCCCGCAGCGGGATGGCCCGCAGTGACAGGCTCACACCACGGGATTCAATCTCACTGCGCCACGGCATCCGACCGGTCACCACCAGCGGCAGCGTCTCGTCCACCAGCCGCCGGTCCTTCAGCAGGCCCGCGGTCACCTCGGCCAGGGAACGGCCTTCCAGCGACTCGCCGTCGCCCAGCCGCCGGAAGGCTGAGACCCCGTTGGGGCTTGCGTACTGCACAATGCCTTCGGCATCGAGCCTGATCAGACCGTCCCCCACACGAGGCGCGCCGCGGCGCGATCCGGTGGGCGAGGCAAAGTCGGGCCACAGTCCCAGCGTTCCCATCCGGAGGAGATCGTAGGCGCACTGCCGGTACGTCAGCTCCAGGCGGGACGGCATCCTGGAACTGGACAGGTCCATGTGAGTGGTCACTACGGCCAGGGTCCGGCCGTTGCGGACCATCGGCACGGCCTCCACCCGCAACGCCATGTCCGTGCTCCAGTTGGTCTCGCTGGACCGTTCGATTGCACGGCTGCTCCAGGCCTTGTCGACCAGCGGCTGCAGGTCCTGCCGGATGGGCTCGCCCACAAAGTCGCCGTGGAACACGGTGTGCGTGGTGGACGGCCTGACGTGCGCCAGCGCCACATAGCCGTGATCCGGGTGCGGGAACCACAACGCCAGGTCAGCGAACGCCAGGTCAGCGACCATCTGCCAGTCGCCCACCAGGAGGTGCAGCCATTCGGCATCGCCCGGCCCGAAATCAGCGTGTTCCCTGATGGGGTCCGTAAAGATTGCCACTGCACCTCCAGTTACGACGCCGGGATTCCTAGCGTCGGACGATTGACCTCAAGAGCCTCAATGCTACCGACAGCGACGCCATATCGTCGGCTTCGAGCGAGTTGACCTCGTCAAACATACTCTTCGCCCTGCCCAGCTGCTCGGCATTCTGGCCTTCCCAGTCCTCCAGCCTGTCCTCCGCAGAGTCCCCGGACGCTGTTGACTCGAGTACCGCCGTCGTCATGTCCGAGACGGTGGAATAGAGGTCATCCCGGAGTGCGGCCCTGGCCAGCGCCTGCCACCTGTCCTGGCGCGGCAGGCTGCTGATCCGTTCCAGCAGCGAGTCAGCGTGGAAGCGGTTGAACACGGTGTAGTAAACCGCCGCAATCTCCTCCACCGGTTCCTTACGGGCATGCACGATCTTGGCGATGTCCAGCAGGGCAAAGCTCTCGAAGAGCTCCGCCCAACGGAAGGCAAGCCCATCCGGAAGTTCCCACCCGTGCGCGGTCTCCAGCCAGCTGACAACGCGGTCACGGTCATCGCCACGGAGATAATCCAGCAGCCGCGCGCGCATCGGGTCCAGGAGCGGCTTGAATTCGGCCACGGTCTCCGCGATGGGCCGGGACGTGCCGCCCTGGGCCAGCAGCCACCGTACGGCGCGGTCCAGCAGGCGGCGGATGTCCAGGTGGACGGTGCTCCAGTGTTCGGTGGGGAACGACGCCGGCAGGCTGTTCAGCTCCCCCACCATGGTGTTCAGGTCGAAGATCTCGCGGAGCGCCACGAAGGACTTGGCCACAGCCACCTCCGTGGCCGAGGTTTCCTCCATGGTGCGGAAGGCGAACGTGATGCCGCCCATGTTGATCATGTCGTTGGCCACCACCGTGGCAATGATCTCGCGCCGCAGCGGATGGGTGTCCAGTTCGGCGTCGAACCGTTCCCGCAGCTGCTGCGGGAAGTACGCGCGCAGCGTCGCTCGGAACCAGGGATCGTCGGCGAGGTCGCTGTCACGCAGCGCCGAGGCCAGCTCGATCTTCGCGTAAGCCGCCAGCACCGAGAGCTCCGGTGACGTCAGCCCCTGGCCCTGGCTTAGGCGTTCCCGCAGGGTTTCGGTGCTGGGCAGCGCTTCCAGGTCACGCTTCAGGTCAGCCGACTTTTCCAGCCAGTCCATCAGGCGCTCATAGCTGGGGCTCCACTCGGCCACGCGCATCCGGTCGTTCAGAAGCAGGATGTTCTGGTCCACGTTGTCCTCAAGGACCAGCCGCCCCACCTCGTCCGTCATGGAGGCCAGGAAGCCTGCCCGTTCCTCCGGGGTCAGTTTGTCCGCAGCCACCATCCGGTCCACAAAGATCTTGATGTTCACTTCATGGTCGGAGCAGTCGACGCCGGCCGAGTTGTCGATCGCGTCGGTGTTCAGAATGACCCCCTGCAGGGCAGCTTCAATGCGGCCGCGCTGCGTCATGCCCAGGTTTCCGCCTTCGCCCACCACCTTGACCCGCAGGTCCTTGCCGTCCATGCGGATGGCGTCATTGGCCTTGTCACCCACGGAGGCGTTGGACTCAGTACTGGCCTTGACGTACGTTCCGATCCCGCCGTTGTACAGCAGATCGGCGGGGGCGAGCAGAATGGCACGGAGAAGCTCCGGCGGGCTCAGCTCCGTGGTCGCCTCGGGAAGGCCCAGTGCCGCGCGGACCTGCGGCGAGACCGGAATGGATTTGGCCTGGCGGGCGTACACGCCGCCGCCTTCGCTGATGAGGGATTTGTCGTAGTCATCCCATGAGGACCGCGGCAGTTCGAACAGCCTCTGCCGTTCCACGAACGACGATTCCGTTTCCGGTGCGGGGTCAAGGAAAATGTGCCGGTGGTCGAAGGCTGCCAGCAGCCGGATGTGCCGGGACAGGAGCATGCCGTTGCCGAACACGTCGCCGGACATGTCCCCCACGCCCACCACGCTGAACGGCTGGGTCTGGGTGTCCACGTCCAGCTCGCTGAAGTGGCGTTTGACCGACTCCCAGGCACCACGGGCCGTGATTCCCATGGCCTTGTGGTCATAGCCCACCGAGCCTCCGGAGGCGAACGCGTCACCGAGCCAGAACCCGTATTCGGCCGCCAGTCCGTTGGCGATGTCCGAGAACGTGGCCGTCCCCTTGTCCGCCGCCACCACAAGGTAGGAATCGTCGTCGTCGTGCCTTACAACGTCCGACGGCGGCACCACAGTTTCGCCGCCAACTCCCGCTACAAGGTTGTCAGTGAGGTCCAACAGACCCCGGATGAACGTCTTGTAGCTCTCAATACCCTCAGCCATCCAGGCCGCACGGTCCGCTGCGGGGTCGGGCAGCCGTTTGGCGAAGAAACCGCCCTTGGCGCCGGTGGGAACGATGACGGCGTTCTTGACGGTCTGCGCCTTCACCAGGCCAAGGATCTCCGTCCGGAAGTCCTCGCGCCGGTCAGACCAGCGCAAGCCGCCGCGGGCCACCTTGCCGAAGCGGAGGTGCACGCCCTCGACCCGCGGGGAATAGACCCATATCTCGAACATCGGCCGCGGGAACGGCAGCCCCTCAATCCGGGCAGGATCGAGTTTGAAGCTCAGGTGCGTTTTGTACTGGTAGTAGTTGGTGCGGAGGGTGGCCTCGATCAGGTTCGCAAACGTCCGCAGCACACGGTCGGCGTCGAGCGTTGCCACCTCATCGATGGCAGCTGACAGCTCGCTGCGGACCTTCTCCTGCGCGGCTAGGCGCTCGGTCCCACTCGGGGCGGGATCGAACCGGGCCGCGAAAAGGGCCGTCAGGGCCTTCGTGACAGCGGGATTCGCGAGCAGCGTGTCCGCCATGAAGCCCACCGAGTTGGTGTTCCCCATCTGCCGCATGTACCGGGCGTAGGCCCGCAGGACGGTGATCTGGCGCCACTGCATCCCCTCACGCAGCACCAGCCGGTCAAAACTGTCCGACTCGACGGCGCCGGATACGGCGGCACCGAACGAGTCGGCCAGCAACTGTCCGGTGGCCAGCGGATCAATGCCGGCAGGGTATTTCAGTCCCAGGTCGTACAGGAAAAAGTCCCGCTGGTCAGCCGTCTCGATCTCAAAAGGCCGCTCATCCAGCACCTCGAGTCCCAGATTGTGGAAGAACGGCAGGATCTGGCTCAGGCTCTTGGGTTCCAACATGTACAGCTTGACGCGGGCGTCCTCTTCCAGGACTTCACCGGCACCCTTGGGCAAGTACACGTGGACGCCCGGCCGTTCCTGCCTGGCAGCGGCCGTGCGCTCGGCTTCAGCCCCGTATTTCTCGAACCGGGCGATATCCTCCAGCGCGTCCTCAACCTCGTAATCCACGCGGTATCCGGCGGGAAAAGCCTCCGACCAGATCGCGGCGAGCTCCTTCGCCTGCTCATCAGCGCCGCGTTCCCGCAGGACTTCAGTGATGCCCTCACTCCACGAACGGGCAGCCCGGACCAGCCGCGCTTCAAGCTCATCAGCGTTGACGTGGCTGATCTCAGCGCCCTTGGGCAAGCGGATCCGGAAGAACAGGCGGGCGAGGGCCGATTCGGTCATCCGCGCCTCGTAGTCGATGGACTCCGCCTGGAACGTGGTCCGCAGTTCCTCCTCGATGCGGAGCCGGACATTGGTGGTGTACCGGTCACGCGGAAGGTAGACCAACGCGGACATAAAACGGCCGTAGATGTCCGGCCGGAGGAACAGGCGGGTCCGCCGCCGCTCCTGCAATCTCTGGATGCCGGTTGCGGTGGCCGACAGGTCCTCGGTCTCGATCTGGAACAGCTCGTCGCGGGGGTACGTCTCCAGGATCCCCAAAAGGTCCTTGCCGGAGTGTGAGTCCGGCGGGAAGCCCGCGTTGCCCAGCACGGCGTCCACTTTTTCGCGCACGATGGGGATGTTCCGGACGGATCCGGCGTAGGCACTGGTCGCGAACAGGCCGATGAAGCGGCGCTCGCCGTTGACGTTGCCTGCGGCGTCAAAACTCTTCACGCCGATGTAGTCAAGGTACGCGGGACGGTGGACCGTGGACCGTGAGTTTGCCTTGGTGATTACCAGCGCCTTCTTTTCCCGCGCCTTTTTTCGTCCGGCGTCGGTGAGGTGCTGCATGTGCGGAGCGCCCGGCTTCGCCCGGAGCAGTCCGAGACCGCTGTCTTCACGCAGCTCCAGCACATCTTCACCGTCGACGGTGACCAGGTCGTACTCGCGGTATCCGAGGAAAGTGAAGTTGCCGTCGTCGAGCCAGCGCAAAAGGTCCTGCGCCTGCCGCAGTTCGGCAATCTGGGCCGGGTGGGACACCTGGTCCAGACTCGCGGCAATCTGTTGGGCCTTGTTTCGCATCTTGGGCCAGTCTTCGACGGCGGCGCGCACGTCTCCCAGAATGCGTTCCAGCCCGTCCAGCAACGACGCCTTTGCCTCGTCGGAGACGCGGTTGATTTCCACGGCGATCCACGACTCCATGTGGGAGGCGTTTTCGCCTTGCGCAATGAGGTGCGACAGCATGGGCATCGCCGCCGTATCACCGCTGGAGAGACCAATGTGGGACGGGACCCGATCAACCTTAACCAGCTGCCCCGTTTCCCGGTTCCGGGTCACCACGAACAGCGGATGAAGGACAAGTCCGATGGCGGCGTTCTGGCGCACAAGCTCGGCGTTGACCGAGTCAACAAGGAAAGGCATATCGTCCGTGACGACATAGACGACGCTGCTGTCTTCCTCGTTGACGATGGAAACCTGAGCCTGGCCCGGCTGCCGGTTCGCGGCGACACCGCGGTGGGTTTCCGCCCGGCTGGCCAGCACCTCCGGGGAATAAGTCCGGGCATCCTCTTCGGCAAGATGCTGGTAATAATCCGCCAGGAATCCCTCCCGGTCACCAATAGCCAAGGCTTGATCCTCCACGCTGGATCCAGACGACATCAACAAACGCCTCCATCACAAGTTTGATGCTGCACCGTTGCAGCTCCTACGGTGAGCCTAGCCCTTTCGCAGAAGCCTCGGTGTGGAAGAAAATACAGAGGATCTGGGGGATCGCTGGACAGGTGCACAAACCAATTCGGCGATCGCGTGCCTGAGCTTGGCATCCGGCGCCGTTTCGAGCAGCAGCGAGCCGCCGAGCAGCGCCGCGTCAGCTGCGGGGCTGTCCGCCGGCAGGAAGGCTGCGATCCGCGACGACGGGCCATACCGCCCCCACGCATCCTTCAGCTGGCGTTCCGGGGATCTCCCCACCGCCGCCGCCCGGACCTTGTTCATCACCACAACAGGCGACACATGCGGTACTGCCAACTCGAGCTCCGCGAGGCCGCGGACAAGCCGGGGAACCCCCACCGGATCGGCGGCCCCCACGGCATAGACGGTGTCCGCCAGTTCCAGGCTCCGCAGTGTCGCGGCGTTTCGGCGCGGAGCCATCGTGTCGAAGCTGAGTTCCTCGTCCGCCTCCAGGCAGAAGCCGGTGTCCACAACCACGACGTCGGCAACCTCCTTCGCGCGCTCCAGCACCAGCGACAGGGCTGCTGCCCGCAATTCGGTCCACCTGTCCGCCCGCGTGATCCCGGTCAGTACCCGGAAAGTCCCAAGCTTGGTGGTGACCGGCGTGGCCACCTTCAGCAACGCATCGGCGTCGAGGAGTCCCTGGTCCGCAAGCCGGCAGGCCTGCGCGATCCCCGCAGATTCGTCCAGCAGGCCCAGGACTGCCGCGATGCTGGCCCCGTAACTGTCGGCGTCGATCAGGAGCACGGACTTCCCATCCGCAGCCAGCTCCCCGCGATGTTGGCTGCAATGAAGGTCCGGCCGGGTGAACCGGCGGGACCCCACACGGCAATGATCTTGCCCGCCCCGGAGGCCGGTGGCACGTCCGCCTGGTCGGCTGGCCGCTGGCGCAGCGCGGCGCTGGTGTCCCCCAGCCCACTCCCGGACGTCGCGACCGTGGCAGTGCCGGTCAGCTGGGCAACCACTTCGGCAATCCTGCCGGCCAAGGCGGCAGACTCCACTCCGGTCAGCGCGGACGCCACGCCGATCCCGCGCAGCCTGGCGGCCTCGTCGGCGTCATCCGTGAGGGCGATGATCGCCACGCCCACGGCGCCGAGCCGGTCAACGAGCGACGCAGTCAGGCCCTCGCAACCGTCGGCCACAACCGCCGCCCGCGCGAGTCCGCTCTGGCAGGCGGCCAGCAGTTCAGTGAGTTCGGCGCATCGCCGGACCACCGTGACGGGACCGTGGAGCCGCTCCAACCCGCCCACCACGTCCTCGCGGGCCTGTCCCACGGTGACCACGGGGATACTCATGAGGCGCCGCCGCCCGGGTTCCACACCACTGAAATCTTGGCCTGGTTCGCCTGCGCGCCGAGGATGGCCGGCATCTGGCTGTCGGCAACCAGCACCAACAGCACGGTGTTGCGGGAGGACCCCAAGGCCGTGGAGCCAGCGGTCACCTGTGCAATTTCCGCGCCCGGCAGCAGGAGCTTCGGCTCACTGAAACCGTTGCGCGCATCCGGCAAGGCAACCCAGACATCCACCCGGGTCCCGGCCACCGCCTGGGGTGGCAGCGCTTCATCAATGGTCACGGCCACGGGCTTGCGGTCCAACGCATCCACGGTGGCCAGACTTTCCTTCGGCACCAACTGGTTCTTGCCGATTCTTTGGACTGCCACCAGCCCGTCGGGGAGCCCTGCTTCGACGGTGACGTAATGCTGCTCAGTCTCACCCAGGCGGACCTTGGCCCGGACCACATTGTCCGCGGTCAGCTTCTCCCCCACCGCAATGGAGTCCCGGGCGGCATAAACCTCGGTGGTCTGGTCAGCGCTGCCAACCAGGGAGATCACTCCCACCACCGATGCCAGCACCAGCAGTACGCCAACCAGCAGGCGGGGATCCTTCCACGACGGCGGTTTCAGCCTGGCACCCGTAGTAGCTGCATCGTGACTCATGCTCTTCTCCCCCTAGCTCCGGCCCGGACGGTTGGCTGCGCCCGGACACCTCATTGTTACGGCATGGGCCCCGGAACAAAAGTCAAAAGACCAAACAACATCAAACTGTGGATAACCGCACTAGATGGCACCTTCAATGGCAAAATGGAACTATGCCCAGATTCCTCACTCTCGCCGATGTTGCTGAACAGCTGCAGATCAACTCGCCGGCGGCTTATGCCCTGGTCCGCAGCGGAGAGCTGAAAGCCATCCAGGTGGGCGGCCGCGGGCAGTGGCGCGTCGAGGAAAAGATGCTGGAGCAATACATCGAAGAGCGTTACGCCGAGGCCAGCCGCATGATCCAGGAAGCCAAGGCCAAACAGGGCTGATCCAGGCTCGGGCGTCCGCCGCCGATACCGGCCCGGACCCGGTCCGCGGAGTTTTGTCCAGATAATCGCCTCAAATGGGCCGGTACCCTCGATTAGCTGGACAAAAACTCTGGCCCACCTACAGTTCCCCTGCACTCCATGACCGGAGGGCACCCAGCGCCGCAAAGGGAATCGTGGCAACCTGCCTGACCTGCGATGCCCGCCGGGACTCCCCGGGACTGACCAGCGCCAGGTCCAAAAAGTCACTGCCCACCCTGTCAATGACCCCGGCCAGCCCGGCGTCCCGTTCCGGCACGTGGCGCAGAGTAACGGCAAGTTCGGCCCGGTCCCGCGCGAGGCCCCGAAGCGCATGTGCCAATCCGATCCGGCGCCGTACTTGCGAAGTCTCCGCTACGGACACCCGCCCCAGGCCCGCGTAGCGCGCCACCGCGCCGTACGGGATCAGGATCTGGTGACGCAACTCGTTCAGGACCAGGGCGTCGGCGCCGGCATGGCTCAGGGTTCCTTCGAAGACGCGCCCACCCGCCAGGTGCACGGCCACGTGGCTCTTCAGGGAACCCCGTAGGCGGTCAGCCAGGGCCAGGGAGGCTGTTTCCGCTCTTGCACGCTCAGAGATCTCGGCATCGACGGCCAGCCGCTCGCCCTCGGCGAACTGTGCCTCAATATCACTGAACAGAGCATCCCAACGCATGGGGCCAAGCGTAAGGTGCGGTTTCATTCGTGGTCAATTCGCCAACAACTTCACTCCAGTCTCTGGACAAACCCATCAAAGCTACGTCAAACTGATCCTAGATTCATCAAACTGCATCAAACTGCATCAAACATAAGATAGGAACACCATGGCGGCAGGAACAGTTCGCGGGCTCCGGGCAGACGCAGTCATGGCGGCGTCCATCCTCCTTTTGGGATTCTTCCTCTGCGTTGCCGGCAGGGGCATGGTGGATCGGTGGCAACTGTCCACAGCCCGCCGGCAAGGCCCGGACGTCGATGACCTTCTTGGTGCGGTGGCTGTTGCGGCAGGGCTGGCCATCGTGGCGTGGTGGATCTTCTCGATGATTTTGGCGTCAACGGCTGCCGTCCTGGACAGGTGTGGCAAGCGGCAGGCCGCCAACAGGGCAGGCAAGTGCTGCCCGGCATTTATGCGCCGGCTCGCCGTGGCCGCGCTGTCGGTGCAGCTGCTGTCGGCACCGTTAGCTCACGCGGCCGTACCTCCGGCCGGACCAGCCTGGGTACCCACGCAGGAAGTGGCCGCCGAGGACGTACCGGTCCACGGCGTACCGGCACAGAGCGCAGCCATCCGGGCCCAGTGGTATCCCACAAGCAGCCAACCGCAGATCCCGGAACCGGAGGGCACAGCTCTCGGGGACACAGGAGAAAAGGCCACCCAGGCTCCTCCCGCTGCGGTCCGGCCCGACTGGCGTCCCAGTCCGCCGGTCCCGGACCCCGGACTAATGGCCGCCCAGCCTGTCCGTGCGGAACAGGGCACACGGCCGGCGTTGAGTGAAGTCACGGTGCTGGCCGGCGACACACTATGGGACATCGCATCCCGCCAGCTGGGCCCGGCGGCTTCGGATGTGGACGTCGCCCTGCACTGGCCTCGATGGTACGAGGCCAACAAATCCCAGATCGGCGAGAGCCCGCACGTCCTGCTGCCCGGGCAGATTTTGAAAGCACCTTCCACGGCCTAGCCGACGTTCCGATATTCATCAGCACACGACTAAGGGGAATCACATGTACGCAGTTACGCCAATCCGCTCCGCCACGGCCAACCCGGGCCGCCCGGCAGCAGCCCGCCAGGTTCCGCTGCGCACCACTACCGCACCGGTCGCGCCGCTGCGTGCAGCAGACGAGAACTCCGAAATCCTGGCGATCACACGCAGTACCGTGCAGGCGGCCATGGAAGTCCTCGCCGGTATCCGGCCGATCCACCAGCTCGCCCGCCGCCTGGATCCTCGCTGCCTCGCCGTTCTGCAGCACCGCTCGGCCCTTATCCGCCGCGAACAGGCCCGGTCAGCCTCGCCGTCCCTGGCCCGGCTGCACAGGAACTCCATCGTGCGCTCAGTCCGCGCCTGCGAGGTCGCCCCTGGTATTTATGAGGCAAGCGCCGTGGTGGTCGATGATGTCCGCGCCCGGGCGGTGGCGGTCCGGCTTGAACGCAGCAAGCAGGTCTGGCGCGTGACCGAATTTATGGTCGGCTGACCGGTTGTCCACAATTGGCAGGAAGTGTTCACAGACGAAGAAGTGCCCGGAGCTATGTTGCTCCGGGCACTTCTTATGTTCCGCTGCCGCCTACACGATTGTTCCCGAAAACCGTGGCTGGATCAGCGGCGCTTTTTCTTGGCCGGACGCTTGGTGGCGTCCTGCGCTGCAACCTTGGCGGGATTTCCGGACCGTGAAGCGACACGACCCTCCACACGGGTCTCGGATGCGCCGTCTTCACCGGGAGCCGTGTACTGCAGCTGGGCAGGCTTCTCCGGCGCTTCCAGGCCGGCCGCGTGGATCTGCGGCTCAACGTGTTCGGTGTGGCCACCGGCTGCGTCCGGAACCACCACATCCTGGGCCGGAGTCACCTCAACTTCAAGGTTGAACAGGAAACCGACACTTTCCTCGCGGATGGCCTCCATCATGCTCTGGAACATGGTGAAGCCCTCGCGCTGGTATTCCACCAGCGGGTCACGCTGTGCCATGGCGCGCAGGCCGATGCCTTCCTTCAGGTAGTCCATCTCGTAGAGGTGTTCCTGCCACTTGCGTCCGATGACCGACAGCACCACGCGGCGTTCCAGCTCGCGCATGCTTTCGGAACCGATGGTCTCCTCCCGGGTCTGGTAGACCACGCGGGCGTCGGAGAGTAGTTCTTCCTTGAGGAATTCAACAGTGAGCTTGGACTTGCCATCGGCTTCCTCGATGATCTCTTCCGCTGTGACGCTGACGGGGTAGAGCGTCTTGAGGTTGGTCCACAGCTGCGTGTAGTCCCAGTCGTCGCCGTTGCCTTCGGCCGTGGCGGAGTCGATCAGGGCGGTGATGGTGTCCTCCACGAAGAACTGGACCTTTTCGTGCAGGTCGTCGCCCTCCAGGATCCGGCGGCGGTCACCGTAGATGGCTTCGCGCTGGCGGTTGAGGACGTCGTCGTACTTGAGGACATTCTTGCGCTGCTCGGCGTTGCGGCCTTCAACCTGACCCTGAGCCGACGCGATGGCCCGGGAAACCAGCTTCGATTCCAACGCCACATCGTCCGGGACGGAGCTGTTCATCAGCCGTTCGGCCGCGCCGGAGTTGAAGAGCCGCATCAGGTCATCAGTCAGGGAGAGGTAGAAGCGTGATTCGCCGGGGTCGCCCTGGCGGCCGGAACGGCCACGGAGCTGGTTGTCGATGCGGCGGGACTCGTGCCGCTCAGTTCCCAGGACATACAGCCCGCCGAGGTTCAGCACTTCCTCGTGTTCGTCCTTCACGGACTGCTTGGCCGCCTCCAGGGCAGCCGGCCAGGCGGCCTCGTACTCTTCGGAATTCTCTTCCGGGTCCAGCCCGCGCTTGGCGAGGTCGGCCACCGCGGTGAATTCGGCGTTGCCGCCCAGCATGATGTCGGTGCCTCGGCCTGCCATGTTGGTGGCCACCGTGACGGCCCCCTGGCGTCCGGCCTGCGCAACGATGGCCGCTTCACGGGCGTGGTTCTTGGCGTTCAGGACTTCGTGCCGGATGCCCTCCTTGGCGAGCAGCCCGGAGAGGTATTCGCTTTTTTCGACACTCGTGGTGCCCACAAGGATCGGTTGGCCCTCTTCGTGACGCTCGGCAATGTCCTTCACGACGGCGTCGAACTTCACCTTTTCGTTCTTGAACACCAGGTCTGACTGGTCGAGCCGCACCATGTCCCGGTTGGTGGGGATGGCCACCACGCCGAGCTTGTACGTGCCCATGAACTCGGCGGCCTCAGTCTCGGCCGTGCCGGTCATGCCTGCCAGCTTGGAGTACATGCGGAAGTAGTTCTGGAGCGTCACCGTGGCCAGCGTCTGGTTTTCGGCCTTGATCTCCACGGCTTCCTTGGCCTCGATGGCCTGGTGCATGCCCTCGTTGTAGCGGCGCCCGGCCAGGATGCGGCCTGTGTGTTCGTCAACGATCAGCACTTCGCCGTCGAGGATGACGTAGTCCTTGTCCCGCTTGAACAGTTCCTTGGCCTTGATGGCGTTGTTCAGGAACCCGATGAGCGGAGTGTTCGCGGATTCGTAGAGGTTCTGGATGCCCAGGTAGTCCTCCACCTTTTCGATGCCGCTCTCAAGGACACCGACGGTGCGCTTCTTCTCGTCCGCCTCGTAATCCTCGCCGAGCTTCAGGCGCTGCACCACCTTGGAAAATTCGCTGTACCACCGGTTGGTGTCGCCCTGGGCGGGGCCGGAAATAATGAGCGGCGTGCGGGCCTCATCGATGAGGATGGAGTCGACCTCATCGACGATGGCGAAGTGGTGGCCGCGCTGGACCAGTTCTGTTTGGTCCCACGCCATGTTGTCGCGCAGGTAGTCAAAGCCGAATTCGTTGTTGGTGCCGTAGGTGATGTCCGCGGCGTACTGCTGCCGGCGAACAGAGGGATCCTGGTTGGACAGGATGCAACCGGTGGTCAGGCCAAGGAAACGGTAGACCCGGCCCATAAGATCTGACTGGTATTCGGCAAGGTAGTCGTTCACCGTGATGACGTGGACGCCATTGCCGGTGAGGGCATTAAGGTAGGCGGGCGCGGTGGCCACGAGGGTCTTGCCTTCGCCGGTCTTCATTTCAGCGATATTGCCCAGGTGGAGGGCGGCGCCACCCATGAGCTGGACGTCAAAGTGACGCATGCCCAGGGTGCGGGATGAGGCCTCGCGCACGGCGGCAAAGGCCTCCGGGAGGAGATCGTCCAGTTGCTCGCCGTCCTGGTGGCGGGCGCGGAGGTGGTCAGTTTCCTCTCGGAGCTCAGCATCCGTGAAGGTCTTGAACGAGTCTTCGAGCGCATTGATGGAGTCGGCATAGTTCCGCAGTTGCCGCAGGGTTTTTTTGTCACCCGTGCGGAGAAGTTTTTCGATAAGTGATGCCACGTGAAGATACTCCCAGTCTTATGCTGCCGAATTCTGGCGTTTTTAGTCTACGGGAGAGACACAGGCCACGCGGCCGGTGTTCCCTGAGAGCGGAGCGGACCTGCGCGGTGACGCAGGGCGCGCCCAAGGGACTGCGCCAAGTCCCCTACCGGGCTGACCACAATGTCCCCCAGCTCCAGCCACTCGGCCATCAGTTCCAGCTCGGCTGCGAGTTCGACGGCGGTCCCTGGCGGGGCGTCCGGCTCACCGTAGGCGGACCTGACCAGCAGTTTTCCTGCCGCACGGTCCGCTTTAAGGTCCACCCGCGCCACGATGGTGTCGCCCAGGAGAAACGGCAGGACGTAGTACCCGAAGCGCCGGAGGTGCGCCGGCGTGTAAATCTCGATCCGGAAGTGGAACCCGAAGAGCTCCTCAAGCCGGCGCCGTTCGAAGACCAGGGAGTCAAACGGACTGAGCAAGGCCCGCCCTGCGGCCCGCCGCGGCATAGTGGCGCTGGCATGCAGGTATACCTTCCGGTCCCATCCGGCGACGGCCACCGGCTCCAGCCTCCCTATGCTGACCAGATGGTCCACGGACACGGCTGCCGCCTTGACCGGAGTGCGGAAGTAATCCGCGAAACACTTCACGGTTCCGATGCCATGGGCTTGCGCGGCCGCATCGATGAGCCGATGCATGGCCTCAACAGGGTCCGGCGTGGCTTCGAGGGCCAGCCGGCGCGGCAGTACCTTGGCTGTCAGCGTGTACTTTCGCTCGAACTGCTCGGTTCTGGACGCCGCGGAAATGATGCCGACCTCAAACAGGTCTTCAAGCACGCGTTTGACGGCGTTCCAGTTCCATCCCCAGTTGTCGTCCCGCCGCTCCTCCACGTGACCGATGTTCGCTGTCAGTTCCACGGCTGTCATGGGCCGCGCATTGGCGAGGGCGCCGAGGATCTTTCCGGCCACCGCGTCGCGCAGTTCCGGGTCCATGGCGGACGCACCCACCCATGTACGTTTCTGCCACAAGCGGAGGTCCTGGAAGTGCTCGGGCCGGATGAAGCTGGCCTCGTGCGCCCAGTACTCCATCATTCGCCTGGGCGGCGAGCTGGCCATCCGTTGAAGAATGGTGCGGTCGTAGTTGCCGAGCCTTGAGAAGAAGGGCAGAAAGTGACTGCGGGACAACACGTTGACGGAATCAATCTGGACAAGCTGGATCCGGGCAAAGGTACGGCCCACCGTCCGTGACGTCACGGGGCCGGCGGGCCGTCCTTTGTCGAGTCCCTGAGCTGCCAGGGCGATCCGCCGGGCCTGGTTAAGGCTCAGCGTCGCTGGCACATCAGTCCTTTCATTGAGGGGCGTAAACCACCCTAGACTTTTGCAGCTTCGTCATCGGAGCGGTAGGCGAGGATTTTTTCTTCGACGGCGGTGTCCCCCGGTTCGCATTCGTGGTCCAAGGTGATCACGCCGTATGTCCAGCCACGGCGCCGGTAGACGACCGAGGGCGTGTTGGTGGCTTTGTCCACAAACAGGTAGAAATCGTGGCCCACGAGCTCCATGTTGTCCACAGCATCGTCAAGGGTGAGGGAGGCTGCAGGGAAGACTTTCCGCCGGATCAGCACCGGAGAGTCCCCTGCCGGAATGTCGTTCTCGACCTCGTAGGGCGATCGTTCAACAGGTGCTGCCTGGGGTTCGCTGCGATGGCTCGCCTCGACGTAAAGGGGTTCACTGGCACTTGCGGGCTCCAGTGCCGCGGTGGCCTCACGGACTGCCTTGGGGGTGTGGCGCCCGTGATGGACCTTCTTGCGGTCCTTGGCGCGGCGGAGACGTTCAAGCAGTTTGGTGTAAGCGAGATCGAATGCTGCGAATTTGTCTGCGGCACTGGCTTCGGCACGGATTACGGGTCCCCGGCCCAGGACTGTCACTTCAACGGTGAGCTGGTCGCCGGTCTGGCGTGCATTCGTTTCCTTGGAAACCTTCGCATCAACCCGCTGGACCTTGTCGCCAAGTGACTCGATCTTCGAGATCTTCTCACCGGCGTATTCGCGGAAGCGGTCTGAGACCGTCAGATTTCGTCCGCTGATCATAAACTCCATGGTGCCCTCCAAATGACTTCGGTGACACGACGGCGGCACTTCCCATGGGCCGATCTGCTTGACAGTCGAGCCCCTTTCCGAGCCGCCATCGAAAGGTACAACTTGTTCTTGGTACCCACAACCGACGTTAGTTCATAGCCACCTGTTATTCATCCTTTCTTCGTTTATTTTTTTGGGGCGGGCAGCTTTCCGCCAGCTTCCGGGCCGGGCGATTCGCCGCCAGCTGAATCCGGCGGGCGTGTCGCGGCGAGGACCACCGCCCCCATCACCACGGCCCCGCTGAGGTGGAGCGCACGGGCTGCTTCCGCCAGTGTGGCCCCGGTGGTGAGGACGTCGTCGACAATGATGCAGCGGCGGCCGGCCACCCGCGCGCGCTGGCGTCCCGGGACCTTCATGGACCCGCGGACCCGGCTCGCCCGGGCACCGCGGCCGAGTCCCTTTTGGCCTCCAGGCAGCCGCTCCAGTGCGGCACGGCGCCGGGATTTCCGGATCACGTCAACCGCCACGGTTCCGGGAATGGTGGCCCCCGCCGCAGCTCTGCGAGCAGGAGGTGGACCGGGCTGAACCCCCTCTTGACGTAGCCGCCCGTACTGCTGGGCACCGGAACCAGGCAGACGCCGTCGACGCCTGCCACGGCCGCGGCAATGCCCTGCCCCAGTCCCCGGGCCAGGACCGATGTGAGCTGGTGCTGGCCATGTCTCTTGAACGAAAGCACGGCCTGCGCCAGCTCCTCGCGGTACACCCCGGCCGCCACCACGGGAAGGATCAGGCCGCCGTCGACGTTCATCAGGGCCGGCGCCTGTTCCTCTGCCCGGAACGGGTGCCTGGTCAGCAGGCGGACCTGGCGTTCGCACGCGACGCACAGGGCAAGGTCCTCGGCACCGCAGCAGACGCAGTCCACGGGAACGGCAAGTGCCAGCAGCTCTGCGGCCGCGGCGCCCATCTGGTCGACGGCCCGCAGCCACCGGCTGCGGTGGCCTTCGCGGTGCTTGGCGGACACCAGCGAAGGCGGCGCGAGGTCCGGATCCACACCTGCCATACTTCTGGCAGGGCTGCCCCCGGCGCCACGCGCAGCACGGCCCCGGATCGGCGCACAGGAGAGCGCGCGGGAGGGTGGCGCGCAGGAGGACGTTCGGGTTGAGCTTCGGTCACACCCCATGGTGGCCTCCAGGCCGCGGCCCCGGAACCCTCAGGCAGCGCTATGTGGATAGCACGCTAGCCGGGGAATGAGGGGTCGATGGGACCCTTGAGCTGGGGCGACCAGCCGTTGCCCAGCCGCTGGAAGATGCCCTCGGCCGACTGGCCATAGATATCCTCCAGCCCGTTGCCGGCGCTGAGCCACACCAGGCCGGGCCAGGGCGCCAGCTGCTGGGGCTGTCCGGAGGTGAGCGACAGCAGCTCGGGCGTGACGTTCGAGCCGGCGGATGCTTTCATCACGGCAACTGTTGTGTCGTTCACCCAGACTCCCTGGTCCGGCTCGCCGGAAGCCACCAGGGTGATCGGGGCAGTCAGTTCCCGGGGAGTCCCGTCGGCGTTCCGGATGATCCCGGCAATCTGCACCTTCGTCTTGCCGTTCTGTTCCGAAATGACCAGCGCCCGGACACCCTCACGGGAAATCCTCAGCTCCTTGACGGTTCTTCCGGCCAGCCAGGACGGCGTGAGGGTCACGGTGGGAACAGCGGCACCTTCGGCGACACCGATGGGCCGGTAGGCCACGACTTCCGTACCGCCGGTTGCTCCCGGCCCTGCGGCCCAGACCCAGTCATGAATACTGAAGGAAGGGTGCGTGATGGTGCTGCGCGTGGTCAGCGCCCGAGCGGGCTGCCCCGGCACCATGCTGTAGAGCGTCGTCCGGCTTTCGTTGAGGAAAGCCACAGTCTGGGAGACCGGGGATTCCGCCGGGTAACGGGGCCCGAGGGAGGAAACAGGCTGCATATCCGGCAGCGGGGACACTCTGTTGTTTTCGTAGCGGACCAGCTCATTGCCGCTGACGGCGATCTCGCGGACCGGCACGTTTTTGTCCCGTACCGGGGGCAGCACGGAACCGTTGTCCTCGACCCGGACCAGGTCCTGATTGGCGTGCAGTTCCACACTAACGACGTCGGGCTGGTTGCGGAAGGTGAGGGCTAGCTGTGTCTGCATGCGGAGCCTGTCCTCCGTGGATGCCTCTGTGAGTTCCTTGGCTGTGAGGTCCACCTGCGCGGCTCCGGACACCACCGGAACCGATTCGCGGGCAAGTTTGATACCGGACGGGAAGGCGCTCACCACCGCGCCCCGAAGGTATGGCGCGGGGCCGGCAAGCAGGGCGCTGGTCATGGCTTTGACAGTCTTGTTCCTGATGAACCAGCGGACGTCGGGCACTGCATAAGTGAAACTGGGATCGTAGAAGTAGATGGGGTAGGCGCCGTAGATGACCTTGAAGGTTTCCTCCGGGATCGCTGTTCCGTCCGGGATGGCTGAGATCCGCCATTCGCCGTCGACCTGGGTGAGTGTGGCCGGGATGTTCTCTATGGTGCCCTCGGGCATGTGGGTGGCGATGCCGTCAACATCCACGCTGTAGGCAACGTCCAGCTGGTAGTTGTAGACGTTGTCGACGCCGGTGCCCACCACTTTCGCCTCGCGATACACCAGCGCGCGCTGGTCTGGTTTCCAGGACACTGACGCTGCCTGCGTCAGGTATTCGCGGGCCACCGCGTAGTCACCCTCGTATCCGGTACCGGCACGGTAGAAGTAGTCAATGATGTTTTCCGGAGTAGCGCCGGGCTGGGGCGCGGCCGGGAGGAACACCGGCGCATTGACGTTTCCGGCGCTGCCTTCCGCGCTCTTCCCCACCGGCCCGGCCGTGGGAATCCGCGCGCACGAGGCCAGCACCAGGACAACGACGAGCAGCACAACGCTCCGCTTCAGCATTGCCCGCACTTTTAGTCCCGTCATGACGACTCCTTCGGTGTCGCGGCCGTCCCGGCCGGTGGGCGCCCGGCGCCCTGGCCACGCCCGCCAGCGGTGGAACCGGACGCCCCGGTGGGGCCCGGCCCCAGGACCAGCACGTTCTTCGCATGCGGCACGTCGGGGAGGATGATGTCCTCCGGTTCAAGCTGCACGGGTGAGCGGTCGATCTCCTCGCCCTGGCGCAACGGAATGGTCAGCCGGAAGTTGGCCCCTCTGCCCTTGTTTCCCCATGCCTGCAGCCAGCCGTTATGGAGCTTGGTGTCCTCCATCGCGATGGACAGGCCCAGGCCGCTGCCTCCGGTGGTGCGGGCCCGGGCCGGATCCGCACGCCAGAACCGGTCAAAGACCCGGGCCGCTTCGGCCGGAGTCATGCCGATCCCCTGGTCCCGGACAGCAACGCCCACCGCTGACTGGTTAGCCGCAACAGTCACCGTGACCGGCCGGCCTTCGCCGTGCTCCACGGCATTCAGGATGAGGTTCCGCAGGATCCTGTCGATTCTCCTGGCGTCCATTTCCGCAACAATTCCCTCGGCCGGCGCCCGGAGAATGATCTCCGAGCCGTACTCCGCCGCGACAGGCGCTGCTCCGTCAATGACGTGGGCGATCACCTGCAGGATGTCCTCGGGCTCGGCGTCGAGCATTGCCACGCCGGCGTCGAAACGGGAGATCTCAAGCAGGTCGGCCAGCAGCGACTGGAACCTCTCCACCTGGTTGTACAGGAGTTCGGCGGAGCGCTTGTTGATGGGGTCGAAGTCGTGGCGTGCGTCGTACAGCACTTCCGCGGCCATTCGCACCGTGGTCAGTGGCGTGCGGAGCTCATGGGAGACATCGGAGACAAACCGCTGCTGCATCTGGGACAACATGGCCAGCTTGGTGATCTGCTCCTGGAGACTGGCGGCCATGTGGTTGAACGATGCCCCGAGGCGGGCCACCTCGTCTTCGCCTTTGACCACCATTCGCTCCTGCAGTTGGCCGGCCGCGAGCTTCTCCGACACCAGGGCAGCGTGACTGACCGGGCTGACCACGTTGCGGGTGACGTACCAGGCGATGGCCCCGATCATCAGCACCAGCACCGCACCGCCGGCCAGGAGGACGCCCTGGATTTCGTCGAGCGTCTGCTGGGCAGTGTTGACGTCGTAAATCAGGTAGAGCTCGTACACCGTGCCGTTGAATGTCACCTTGTTGCCTACCGCGATGCCGGGCCTGTCCTCGGTTCCCACCGGGATAATGGTGGATGCCCAGTACTGGTCCTTGCCCGTTTCCTGGACCGCCGTGCGGAGTCCAGACGGGATGACGCTGACGGTCAGTTGGTCGGACGCCCGGGACTCCACCCAGCGGTTCCGGGGTTTGGTCTGTTCGGGCACGGCCTCAAAGACGTACCGCCGCTGAATAACGGAGCCGCGCCCCTCCACCGCGTTCAAGGTGTCGTAGACCAGGGTGATGACGCTGGACTGGTCGGTGACCTGGGCGCCGTCGAACGTCTCCTGGACCTGCTTAACGTAGTAACGGGTTTCGGATTCGGCCTGTGTAAGGCGTTCCTGGAACAGGTTGTTGGCGATCTGGTTGGACAGGTAGGCACCCACGGCGCCAAAGGATGTCACGGCCAACAGCAGGGTGGTGAGGACGGTCCGGAACTGCAGGGACCGGCGCCAGCGCCGCCGCAGGGACCGCCCGGCAAAGCGGACCGCAGGGATGAACCGGGTCACGCCCATCTGGACAAGACGGCCCACCCGTAGCCCCACGATTACTCCACGGCGCCGCCAGATCCGGGCCCGGAACGGCAGCGTCGCCAGCTCCGCGGGCAGTGCATCCGTGTGCTCCGGGCCCTTGGCTGCAGCAGGGTCCGGGGCGCGGTGCGCTTCTGGTCCTGAGGGCTCAGGAACCTGCTTTGTAGCCGACACCACGAACCGTCAATACAACTTCGGGAGCTTCCGGATCCCGTTCAATTTTTGACCGGAGGCGCTGGACGTGGACGTTGACCAGGCGGGTGTCCGCCGCGTGGCGGTAGCCCCAGACCTGCTCCAGCAGCAGCTCGCGCGTGAACACCTGCCATGGCTTCCGCGCCAGGGCCACAAGGAGGTCAAACTCCAGGGGCGTCAGGGAAATTCGCTCATCGGCACGCTTGACTGTGTGGCCGGCGACGTCGATGGTGATGTCTGCGATCCGAAGCGTTTCAGGCGCCTTCTGGTCGCCGGGCCGTAGGCGGGCACGCACGCGGGCCACCAGTTCGGCCGGTTTGAAAGGCTTAGGCACGTAGTCGTCTGCGCCGGACTCAAGGCCGCGGACGACGTCGGACGTATCCGACTTGGCGGTGAGCATCACGATGGGCACGTCCGATTCGGAGCGGATCTGCCGGCAGACCTCGATGCCGTCCACGCCGGGAAGCATCAGGTCAAGCAGCACGAGGTCCGGCTTCGATGAACGGAAAATATCCAGCGCCTGGCTGCCGTCGGCGCAAAAGACCGGCTCAAAGCCGTCATTGCGCAGAACAATCCCAATCATTTCGGCCAGCGCTTCGTCATCGTCAACTACCAGAATGCGTGCCTTCATAGTTATATATTCCCTTATTGAACAGGGTTTGTCCTGTTGAACGGCCTTACGGCATGGCGCAACGCTATGACGCCCGACGCCGGAACTATAGGCTGGCACAACGCGGACAGTCCCGCACGGGGGAAGGAACACGGTGCCAGACCAGGATCCGAACACGCAGCAGCCGCGCCCTGACGGCGAGGCCGGGAGGAGCCAGTCTCCATGGGGTCAGCCTCCATCGAGTCAGGCTCCGAGGGAACAGCCTCCGTGGGGGCCGCAGCCCGGCCCGGCACAGCCGCCTTGGGGCGGTCAGCTGGTGTGGGGCGGCCAACCTGTGTGGGGCCCACCCCCGGGGGGCCCGCCGGCCTGGGGCGCTCCCCCGCACAACCCCTACGGCGCGCCGCCGCCCTACCGGCAGCCCCGTTATGTGGCCCCGCCCAAACCCGGCATCGTTCCCCTGCGCCCGCTGATGTTCGGCGAGATCCTGGACGGTTCCTTCCAGGCGATCCGGCGCAATGCAAAGGCCATGCTGGGCGCCGCGTTGCTGGCCCAGACGCTGGCCGCAGTGCTGACGGCAGTCCTCACGGCATTCTCCGCCACGTCCGCGGCGTCGCTGGAGACCTGGGCGGCGGGCCTGACCGAGCAGGACCTGGTCCCGGTGGTGCTCACTTTCGCATCCGGCGTTCTGCTGGTCTCGGTGCTGACGGTCTTCCTGTCGGCGGTCCTTCAGGGCGCCATGGTGGTGCCGGTGGCAAGATCCGTCCTCAACCGCCCTACCGGGTTCAGGCAGATGTGGTCCCTGGCGCGGTCCCGCGCAGGGGCACTGGTCCGCCTCGCGGCGCTGCTGGTCGGCGCCGGGCTCCTCGTGGCGCTGCTGTTTGTGGCCTTGGCAGTATTGCTGGTCAGCACGGTAGGTGGAATGGGCGCCCTGATCCTGATCCCGCTGGGTCTGGTGTGCTTTGTGCTGTACGTGTGGATCTATATCAAACTCATGGTGGCGCCGGCCGCTGTGGTGGTGGAGGAGCTCGGGGCGCTGGCCGGCATACGCCGCTCCTGGGAACTCACGGGCAACAGCTGGTGGCGGCTCCTGGGCATCACGCTGGTGGTAGGCATCATGGTGGGGGTGATCACCCAGATCGTCACCATTCCGGTTTCGCTGCTCTCCGGCTTTTACACCGGCGTGGTCTCACCGCACGGCGGTGCCGAGCAGGCAATCACGGCCGCCGTAGTGGCGGGCGTTGCCACCGCCGTTATCGGTGCGGTGGTCGGAGCGGTGGGGTTCGCCTTCCAGACCTCCGTGATGGCGCTGCTCTACCTTGACCTCCGGATGCGCCGGGACGGCCTGGATATCGCGCTGCTCCGGCTACTGGAATCGGGCGCAGATCCCGACGGCGTCCCTGGCCGCGGCGTCCCGGTCTACAGGGCAGGACCCGGCCAGAATCCGCGGCCGCCCTACGTAGCACCGCCCTACGTGGCACCGCCAAACGGGACGCCGCCCGGCGGGGCATGGCCCGATGGCCGCTGAACCGCCGGTCCTGCCCGGCCGCGACGAGGCCCTCCGCTGGGCCGAAGAAGAACTTGCCAAGCCGGAATACCGTGACGCGGCCCCCGGCTGGCTGGACAGCGTGTGGGCGGACATCCTGGACTGGCTGCGGTCCCTCGACGGCGGCTCCGGCCCGGACAGCACCGTCGCGGCGCCGTGGATCGGCGTGGCCATCGCCGTGCTGATCGGCGCGGCGGTCATCCTGGCCCGCCCGCGCCTCAACGCGAAAGCCAAGCGTGCCGGAGACGTGTTCGACGCCGACGCAACAGTCAGTGCCACGGCCTACCGCCAGCGCGCGGAAGCCGCAGCCGCAGCCGGCAACTGGAGTGCCGCCGTCGTGGACTGTTTCCGTGCGCTGGTGCGCACGGCCGAGGACAGAACGGTTCTCGACGCGCGGCCCGGCCTGACCGCCGACGAGGTGGCACACGAACTGGCAACACCGTTTCCGTCCGAGGCCGGCCGCCTGACGGAAGCTGCGCGGACCTTCGACGGGATCCGCTACGGAAATGAGTCCGCCGGCCAGAACAACTATGCTGCAGTGCGCGAGCTGGATTTTGCCCTGCAGTCCCTCACGCCGGCGAGCGCCGCCCTGCCCGCTGAACATGACGAACCGGCGGTTCCCCGGTGACGCACACGGCAACGACGCCGGGTGGACCGGAGACCCGGCCGGGTTCCGCGGGTGCCGTCGGGGCCGGGTCCGCTGCCGGGTCCTGGCTCCGGCGGCACCGCGGCAGGGCAGCGATCGGTGCGGCGGCCGCCGTCGGGCTGGCGGTGGTCGTTTCCACCCAGCTCGCGCCAAAGGGCGATTCCCTACCCCTCTCCGTCCACAACGCCGGACCGGACGGCGCCAGGGCGGTCAGCGAGATACTTGCCCGCCACGGCGTCGCGGTCAACGATGTTGAATCCTTCGACGACGCCCTGGCGGCACTCTCGGACCGGCCGGATGCGACCCTCCTCCTGTACGACCGGAGCGGTTTCCTGGACCGGTCACGGCTGGAAGAGCTAGCCGCAAGTGCGGGACGTCTGGTGTTGGTGACGCCGCGGCTGGGCTCGCTGACTGCCCTCGATACCGGCATCAGCCAGGCGGGCGTAGTGCCGGAGTCAACTGCGCTCCTGGCACCGGGATGCGGTCTCAGCGGTCCCGCGGCTGCGGGTACTGTTTCCGGAACCGGCGGCTTCCTGTACGACGGCGGCACGGTGTGCTACCGACCGCCGGGAAGCGCCGCCGGGCTGCTTGCCGGCACGGACGACGGCGGCCTGACGGTCCTGGGCAGCACTGCGCTCCTCAACAACGGCGGGCTGGACGAGCACGGCCATGCCGCGCTGGCCCTGCGGACGTTGGGCAGCTCAGAGGATCTTGTCTGGTACCTGCCCGGGCTGGGCGATGCGGCCGCCACGGAGTCAACGCAGACACTGGATGACCTCGCGCCTGACTGGGTGGCTTTCCTGGGGCCATGGCTGGTCTTTGTGGCCGTGCTGGCCATCGTGTGGCGGGGGCGCCGCCTGGGCCCGCTCGTCTTTGAACCGCTCCCGGTGGTGGTCAAGGCCGTGGAGACCGCCGAAGGCCGTGCCCGCCTCTATCAGGATTCCCACGCACTGGACCGGGCGCGGGACAACCTTCGGGCTGGCACCCTGGTTCGTCTGGCGCAAGCCCTTCGACTCGGATCCCAGGCTACTGCCGACGACGTCGTGCAGGCAGCGGCCCGGCACCTGGGCCGGCCGGCCACCGATATCAACGGCCTGATCCAGGAACGGCCCGGGACCGCCTCCAGGCTGGTGCACTGGTCACAGGAACTGGACAAACTAGAGAACGAGGTCAGGACCCGATGAACGAACCGTACGGCGCCCCGCAGATCATGGATTCTTCCCCGCAGACGCTGGATCCCGCCCGGCAGGCACTCCTTGACGTCCGCCGCGAGGTGGCCAAGGCCGTGGTGGGGCAGGATGCCACTGTCACGGGACTCCTGATCGCGCTGCTTTCCCAGGGTCATGTGCTCCTCGAAGGCGTGCCCGGGGTGGCCAAAACACTCCTGGTGCGGGCACTTTCCGCCGCGCTGAGCCTGGATACCAAACGCGTACAGTTCACTCCTGACCTGATGCCCGGCGACATCACTGGCTCCCTGGTCTACGACTCGCACACGTCGGAATTCAGTTTCCGCGAGGGGCCGGTCTTCACCGACATTCTGCTGGCCGACGAAATCAACCGGACGCCGCCGAAAACGCAGGCCTCCCTGTTGGAGGCCATGGAAGAACGGCAGGTCTCCGTGGACGGCGTGTCCAGGGCGCTGCCGGCGAACTTCCTGGTGGCCGCAACCCAGAACCCCGTGGAGTACGAAGGAACCTATCCCCTGCCCGAAGCCCAGCTGGACCGGTTCCTGCTCAAGCTCACTATGCCGCTGCCCAGCCGGACTGACGAGGTGGAAGTGATCCGGCGGCACGCGGCCGGCTTCAATCCGCGCGACCTTGCTGCCGCCGGTGTCCGGGCGGTGGCCGGCGCCGAGGACCTCGTACGGGCGCGGCAGGCTGTGGCCACCGTCGCCGTTGAACCGGAAATTATTGGCTACATCGTGGACCTGGTGCGCGCCACCCGGCAGGCGCCGTCGTTCCAGCTGGGCGTCTCGCCCCGCGGCGCGACTGCACTGCTTAACACATCCCGCGCCTGGGCCTGGCTGTCCGGCCGCAGCTTCGTGACCCCCGACGACGTCAAGGCACTGGCGCTGCCGTGCCTGCGCCACCGGGTGGCCCTGCAGCCTGATGCCCAGATGGACGGGGTCCGCGTGGACGATGTCCTGGGCAGCATCCTGGCGTCCGTCCCCGTCCCCCGCTGATCCGGTTGCATATGGCACTCTCCGGTCGGTTTGTCCTGCTGGCACTGCTGGGCCTGGTGCCGGTGCTGCTGTTTCCCGGCGGCGGAACGGTTCTGGGCGTGGTCGTGGCACTCGCCGTGCTCCTTGGCCTGGACCTTGTCCTGGCCGCTTCCCTGCGGGCCGTCATCGTCACGCGCGCCGAACCCGGCAACGTGACGCTGCACGGCACGGCCGCTTCGGTCCTTACGCTGCGCAACGGTGGCCGGCGTCGCCTGCGCGCCACTGTCCGGGACGCGTGGCAGCCGTCTGCCGGGGCCGTGAATCCGGTCCAGGACGTGGACATCCCCGCCCTGGAAAGTCGCCGGATGACCGTGCGGTTACGGCCGGTCCGCCGTGGCGACATAGGCGCCAGGCACGTCACTGTCCGCTCCCATGGACCCCTTCGGCTTGCGGCACGCCAGCGCACGTTTGACTGCACCGGGCTCCTGCGGGTCCTGCCGCCGTTCCATTCCCGTAGGCACCTGCCGTCGAAACTCAGGAAGCTCCGCGAACTCGACGGCAAAGCCGCCGTGCAGATCCGTGGTGCCGGCACCGAATTCGACTCGCTGCGGGACTACGTCCGTGGGGACGACGTCCGGTCCATCGACTGGCGCGCAACCGCCCGCCGGTCCGCCGTCGTCGTCCGCACCTGGCGCCCCGAACGCGACCGGCGCGTGGTGATCATACTGGATACCTCGCGCACGTCGGCGGCGAGGATCGAGGACGAACCCCGGCTGGATACCGGCATCGAGGCGGCGCTCCTGCTGGCGGTGCTGGCCGAGCGTGGCGGTGACCGGGTGGACTTCCTGGCTTACGACCGCCGTCCGCGCGCCAGGGCCGGCTCCGCCACCACCGGCAACCTCCTGGGGCAGCTGGTGCAGGCGATGGCGCCCCTCGAGGCCGAACTGATCGAGCTTGACTGGTCCAGCCTCCCCGGCCAGATCCGGGCGGTCTCCGCCCACCGGTCCCTGGTGGTGCTGCTGACGGCGTTGGACGGCGGAGCGCCGGAGGAAGGGCTCATTCCCGTGGCCGCGCAGCTCGCCCGGCAGCATGTTGTGGTGGTGGCAGCCGTCCGTGATCCCATGCTGGGGCAGATGCTGCGGGAGCGTGAGAACGCCGCCGGTGTATTCCGGGCGGCAGCGGCCGAACGCGTACTCCTGGAACGGGCAGCGGTCAGCGCCGAGCTCCGGCACCACGGGGTGGAAGTGGTGGATGCGGAGCCACACCAGCTGCCGCCGCGGCTTGCCGACATGTACATCCGGCTCAAGGCGGCCGGTAGATTGTGAAACACTGCAGCGCCGCTGACGGTACCGGCCAGGAGGTCACCATGAACGTCCCTATTTACCAGCGGGCCCTGGGCGAGGACTTCGCGCGGCTGCAGCCTGAGCTGCAGGAGTACTTCTCCTTGGCGCCCGGCTCGGGGCACTACGGCGTCGGGGAGGGCGTGTTCGACGTTGTGGGCTGCCGGCAGGCCTGGCTGCGGCCGCTGCTCAAGCTCACCTCCGGGGAGGACGCATTCTTCCCGGATTACGGGGAGGGCATACCGTTCCGGATTGAGAACCACGCGCACCAGGATCCGTTCGGCCGCCCCAGCCTGACTGCCCGGCGGGAAATCCGCTTCCCCGGGCACCGCCGGATTTTCCAGGACACCACCAGCCTCGTGGATTCCGACGGCGGGCCGCGGCTGGTGGACTACCTGGGCCGTTTCCGGCGCATGGTGACCGACCTTAAGCTCAGCGTGACGGACGAGGGCAGGCTGCGCGGCGTTTCCGAGGATTCCCGGCTGTTCCTTGGCCCCCTCCGCCTGCCGCTGCCGGCCATGGTGGATGCCAAGGCCTACGCCGAGCAGTGGTGGGACGGTGCCGCCGGCAAGCATGGGAAGCACCGGATCCAGGTCAAGGTCATCCAGCCGCAGATCGGGCTGGTCCTGGTCTATGCGGGCAGCTTCGACTACCGCCTGCGCCCATACATCGGCGGCCGTTCGGCGCAGAGTTTCCTGCCCCGCTACGCCCAGCCGGACCGTTGGGAAAGCCGGACGTAGCCGTTAGCCCTGCGCCCGCTCAGCCGTGCGCGCGCTGGTTCAGGCCGTCGGCCACCTGGGTGAGCCGGCCCAGCAGCGCTGTGGCGGTGGCCGGCGTGTGGCCGGCAAGTCCTGTCGAGGGGGTGACGCGGATACTGCCCAGGGACGACGCCTGCAGACCCAGCTGGTGCCAGGGCCGCCAGACGGACTCAACGACGTCGGCCACCTTGGGCAGCGTGCCGCGGCTGACGTCCAGAGCGCCCGCCCAGATTCTCTTGCCTGCCTCCACTGCCGTGGCCAGCTGCTCCCACTGCCGTGTGGTCAGGGCCCTCAGCGGCACGGCCACGCCGTCGGCGCCGGCGGCGATGATCCGGTCGATCGGGGCCTCAATCTCGGGGACGGAAACAACAATTTCAGCCGCACCCGCGGCCCGCAGTGCCTCGATCACCACCTGCCAGGACTCGGTGACCTCCTGGGCACCCACCGCCCGCAGTGTGCGGTAACCACTCGACGTCGGGATAGTGCCGGCGAGGACGGCGGCGATATCAGGCTCGTCGACCTGGACCACCAGCCGGGCTCCCGGGACCGCGCTGGAAATCCGGGACAGGTAGCCGCCAACCCCTGCCGCCAGCGAATGGGCAATGTCCCGGCGTGCGCCGTAATCGATCAGTGCCCGTTCGCCGTTGTGCAGGTGCAGGCCGGCGGCAATGCTCAGCGGACCAACCAGCTGGAGCTTGATTTCGGGGGCGGCGGTGTCCTCGGCGCCCGCAACGTCTGCCAGGACGTTGATGTCCGTGGACAGTGCCGACGCGGCCCGGCGGAAATCCTTGCCGGGCCGGTCCACGATGCGCCAGCCGTACGGCTGGACATCCACGGCCATTTCAATCAGGAGTGCGGCCGTCCGCCCCAAGGCGTCGGAGCCGACTCCGCGGTCCGGAAGTTCCGCCAGGAAAGGCAGGTGCGGGCTGCCGAGCTCGCCGCGGATAATGCGGGCAGCCTCCACGGGGTCCTCCCCCGGCCAAGGCCCAAGCCCTGTGGCGGTTACTTCCACTCTGCAGCAGCCTGGTGGTCCTCGGCGATGGCTTCATGATGGCGGATGACCTCGCCGATGATGAAATTCAGGAACTTCTCAGCAAACGCGGGATCGAGGTGTGCATCCTCTGCCAACCGCCGGAGCCGCGCGATCTGGGCAGTTTCGCGGCCGGGATCCCCCGCGGGCAGCCGGTGTGCGGCCTTGAGGAACCCCACTTTCTGGGTGGCCTTGAACCGTTCGGCCAGGAGGTACACCAGGGTCGCATCGATGTTGTCGATGCTGGAGCGGATGGACAGCAGTTCCGCCATCACCGAGTTGTCCACGTGGCCTGCCAGCGAACTCGCGGCGGCATCGTAGGAGTCGGTGTCGGGAACATCATGGTTTTGCTGCGTCATGGTCCAAGTCTATGGGCAGCCGCGGAAATCCTTCCGGTGTTAAGCGGCGGACGGACACCCCGCACGGTTGGGCGGGGTGTCCGTCTGGTGGCGCCGCGACGGCTGGGTCGCTTGTGGTGCCTACTGGGCCAGCAGCGCCCGGTGCGCTTCCCGGCGTCGGGCTTGTTCGTCCGGATCAGGAACCGGCAGCGAGGCAATCAGCCGTTTGGTGTAATCATGCTGCGGTGCGCCCATCACCTGGCTGCCGATGCCCTGCTCCACCAGCTTGCCCTTGTACAGGACGCCCACCCATTGCGACAGGATGTCCACCACCGCGAGGTCGTGGCTGATGAATAGCGCCGCAAAGCCGAACTCGGCCTGGATTTCCTTGAAGAGTTCCAATACTTTTGCCTGCACTGAAACGTCAAGGGCCGACGTCGGCTCGTCAGCGATGAGCAGCCGCGGGTTCAGGATCAGCGCCCGCGCCAGGGACGCCCGCTGGCGCTGCCCGCCGGACAGCTCGTGCGGGTACCGTTGCGCGTACGACGCCGGCAGCTGCACTGATTCGAGCAGTTCAGCCACGCGTTTGCGCGCCTGCGCCGGGCTCGGGTTGGTGTGTATGATCATGGGTTCCGCTACGCAGTCGCCGATGGTCAGCTGGGGGTTGAAGGATGCGGCCGGATCCTGGAACACAAAGCCAATATCCTTCCGGAGGGGTTTGAACGTCCGCTCCTTGAGGTTCAGCATCTCGTAGCCGAGTACCTTCAGGCTGCCGCCGGTGGTCCGGTTCAGGCCCGCGATGGCCCGGCCGATGGTGGTTTTCCCGGAGCCGGATTCGCCCACCAGTCCAAAGACTTCGCCTTGGGACAAGGTGAAGCTGACCCCGTCCACGGCCTTGAAGGCCGGAGTTCCCAGCCGGCCGGGATACTCGATGGTCAGGTTGGTTGCCTCCACGAGCACCGGCGAACCCTGGTGGGCGCGTTCCAGCAGACCCTCCGACGCCGAGTTCCGGCCCAGGTGGGGCACGGCGGCCAGCAGCTTCTTGGTGTAGTCCTGTTTGGGTTCGGCAAACAGCACACGCACCGGCGCTTCCTCCACCACATCTCCCTGGTACATCACCACCACCCGATCCGCGAGATCGGCCACCACGCCCATGTTGTGGGTGATCAGCACGATCGAGGTGCCGTACTTGTCCCGAAGGTCCCTGAGCAGCTCCAGGATTTCGGCCTGGACGGTGACATCCAGGGCGGTGGTGGGTTCATCAGCCACAATCAGTCCGGGGTTCAGGGCAAGCGCGGCCGCGATCACCACGCGCTGCTTCTGGCCACCGGAGAACTGGTGCGGATAGTAGTTGACCCGATGTTCCGGATCCGGGATCCCCACCTTCCGCAGCGCTTCAATGGCACGGGCCTTGGCATCCCTGGCCGAAACCCGCTTCCCGCCGGCGCCGCCGGCGTGGGCACGGATGCCCTCGGCAATCTGCCAGCCCACGGTGAACACCGGGTTCAGGGCCGTGGAGGGCTCCTGGAACACCATGGCGACATCGCGGCCCCGGATCTGCCTCAGCTTCGCGGCGCTGACGCTGATGACATTGTTCCCGTTAATAAGGACGGCGCCCCCGCTGGTGGCGGTCTCGGGCAGCAGCCCGAGGATGGTTTTCGCGGTCACGGTTTTCCCGGAGCCGGATTCGCCCACGATGGCCAGGACTTCGCCGGAGCGGACGTCGAGGCTCACATCCTTCACGGCGTAGACGTCTCCGCCGTCGGTGGCGAAAGTGACTTTCAGGTGGTCGATCTCCAGAACGGGCTGGTCTGCCGGCCTGGACTGGTCAGATACCGAATCAATATTGATGGTCACAGTCCTCTCACATCCGCTGCGATGGCAGCCTGCGCGGCCGCGGTTGATGGTCCCGGGACGCCCTTGGCGCCGGCTGCCCTTCGTCCGCGCAGGCGCGGATCGTTCAGGTCATTGATGCTTTCACCCACGAGGGTGAGGCCAACCACCGTCAACACGATGGCGATGCCGGGAAACACGCCGGTCCACCAAATGCCGGAGGAGGCATCGGACATCGCCTTGTTCAGGTCAAAACCCCATTCGGCGGCGGAGCTTGGTTCAATACCGAAACCGAGGAAGCCCAGGCCTGCCAGTGTGAGGATGGCTTCGGAGGCGTTCAGCGTGAAAATCAGCGGCAGTGTCCGGGTCGCGTTGGAAAAGATGTGCCTGCTGATAATCCTGGCGCTGGAGGCGCCAACGACCTGGGCTGATTCCACAAAAGGCTCGGCCTTGAGCCGGATGGTTTCCGCCCGTATCACCCGGAAGTACTGCGGGACAAACACTGCCGTGATGGCGAACCCGCAGGCGAAGATACCGCCCCAGAATCCTGACTGTCCCTTGTTGATGGCAATCGACATCACGATGGCGACGAGGAGCGTCGGGAAGGCGTAGATTGCGTCAGCAATCACCACCAGCACACGGTCCAGCCAGCCACCGAAGTAGCCGCTCACCAGTCCGAGGAACACGCCCAGGAAAATGGACATCAGCACGGCAGCAACAATCACCGCCAAAGCTGTCTGCGATCCCCAGATCACCCGGGACAGAACATCGTAGCCACCCACTGTCGTTCCCAACAGATGCTTGCCACCGGGTTCGGCCTGCGCCGGGAACGAACCGGCGTCATCGGAAATCTGGGAATACCCGTACGGCGCCAACAGCGGCGCGAATATCGCGGCCACCACAAAAACGATGCAAAGCACGACGCCGATGAGCAGCATTGTGCGCTGCAGGCCAACGCTTTGGCGGATGTGGGATGAGACCGGAAGCCGGTCCAGCAAGGACTTCTTTGTTGGTTCCATTGATGTGGTGGCCATCAGTACCTCACCCGCGGATCAATCAGGGCAGCGGCAATATCCACCACGAAATTGGTTATCGCCACAACGACGGCCAGCAGCATAACGATGCCCTGGACGGCAACAAAGTCACGTGCAGTGAGGTACTGCGCCAGCTGATATCCGAGGCCTTTCCACTCGAAGGTGGTTTCGGTCAGCACCGCACCGCCGAGCAGCAATGCAATCTGCAGACCCATCACCGTGATGATGGGGATCAGTGCCGGCTTGTAGGCGTGCTTGGTCACCAGGCGGTATTCGCTGACTCCGCGGGACCGGCCTGCCTCAACATAGTCCTTGCCCAACGTGCCGATCACGTTGGTGCGGACCAGGCGGAGGAAAACGCCGGCCGTCAGAAGGCCCAGCGCGACGGCGGGAAGGACTGCATGGTGGACAACGTCGCCAAAGGCTGCCAGGTTGCCGCTGCGTAGGGCGTCCAGCCAGTAGACACCAGTGGGCGCCGCCAGCCTGCCCATCGCCAATTCGGTTGTGGTGGAAGCGCGGCCGGCCACCGGGAACCAGCCCAGGCCCACCGAGAAAGTCAGCTTCAACAGCAAGCCGGCAAAGAAGACAGGTGTGGCGTAGCAAAGGATGGCGAACATGCGCAGGAAAGCGTCCGGAACCTTGTCGCGTTTGTGGGCGGCGAACATTCCCAGCGGTATCCCTACGAGCAATGCCACCACCACGGCGTTGATGCTCAGTTCCAGGGTGGCGGCACCAAATTTGGCGAGCATCTCAATGACGGGCCGGCCATCTGAAATGGTCCGGCCGAAGTTGCCGGTGGCGATATTGCCAAGGTACTCGATGTACTGGATGAGCAGGCTCCGGTCATACCCGGCCTGGTGAACCAACGCGTCGATTTGCTCCTGCGGGAGGCGTCCGCCCTGGGCCGCCGTAATGGGATCGCCTGTGATCCGCATCAGAAAGAAGACCAGGGTGACGAGGATGAAAATTGTCGGGAAAATGAGCAGGAAGCGAATCAGGATGTATTTCCCGAGCCCACCTCCCGCAGATTTGGAGGTGGGGGCCGCAACCGTAGGCGGCGGCGCATCAATTAATGTGGCCATGCTGTCCCTGCTTGGTTTGATCTAGAAATTGTGGAGCCAACGCGTAGGAGGCAGGGCCATCCGGCCCCACCTCCTCACGCGGGTTTGTTCGGTATTTTCCGGAATCCAGGTCGCTACTTGGAAACGGTGCCGAGCCGGAACTTGAACGATGCATCCAGGGTGGAATCCACACCCTTTACGTTGGTCCCTGAAACGGCCACTTGGGCGCCCTGCAGCAACGGCAGAGTGGAGATGTCCTTGGCCAGCAGGTTCTGGACCTCCTGGATTGTCTTCTCACGCTCGGCCTTGTCGGCGGTGACCAGCTGCTTGGCGACCAGCGTTTCGACCTCAGGGTTTGAGTAGTGGTTATTCATGAACCCACCGCCCACAAAGAAGGGTGTCAGGTAGTTGTCCGCGTCGCTGAAGTCCGGGAACCAGCCCAGCTGGAAGACGGGGTAGCTGTCCTTCTTCGACGCCGAGTTATAGGTGACCCACTCGGTGGACTGCAGATCCACCGTGAACAGTCCGCTCTTCTCCAACTGGTCCTTGACCATGGCGTATTCGTCACCGGATGACTTGCCGTAGTGGTCGGGATTGTACTGCAGCTTGATAGTCACGGGGCCTGTGATGCCGGCGTCGGCCATGACCTTCTTGGCCTTGTCCAGGCTGGGTTTGCCGGAGCCGTCCCCATACGCCTGCTTGAACGATTCGTTGGCTCCTACGAACCCGGAGGGGACGTTGGACCACATCGGCAAGTAGGTGCCCTTGTAAACCTGGTCCGAGATGGCCTGGCGGTCGATGAGGTTCGCAGCGGCCTGTCGGACGGCAAGGGCCTTCTTCGGGTCAGCATCCGGAGCCTTGGCGCCGTACGGCATGGTGTCGAAGTTGAAGACCATGTACCGCATCTCGCCGCCGGGCCCGATGTTGACCTTGACGTTCGAGTCCTTCTTGAGGTCATCGATGTCCGTGGCGCTCAGGCTGCGGTTGGCAACATCGATCTGGCCGCCCTTGACCTCCAACTTCATGTTGGTCTGGTCGGTGTAGTACTTGATGGTCGCCCCGGCGTTGGCCGGCTTGCCAAGAACGCCCTTGTAATCGGGCCACGCCGTCAGGCTGACAAGCGTGTTCTTGTTGTAGGAGTCGATGACGTACTGGCCATGGAAGGCCTTGGCCTTGACAATTTCGTCGTCGGCAAGCAGTTTGTCCGCCGGGAAGACTTCATCGTCAACGATCACGGCGGCCGGGCTGGTCAGAATCTGCGGGAACGTTTGGTCGTTGGCCTGCTTCAGCGTGAAGACAACGGTGCTGGCATCGGGGGTGGCAATGGACTCAATATTGGTCAGCAATGATGCCGGGCCATTGGGATCGTTGATCTTTTTCTGGCGGTCAAACGAGAACTTGACGTCTTTGGAATCCAGCACGTGTCCATTGGCCCATTTGAGGTCGCTCTTGAGCTTGACCGTGAATTCGGTGGGCTTGGTGAATGAAGACGATTCGGCAAGGTCCGGCACGGGCTCGGCGCCACCGGGCTTGGAGTTCAGCAAGAAGGAGTAAATCTGGTTGATCATCATGAACGAACCGTTGTCGTACGAGCCTGCCGGGTCCAGTGCTACGACCTTGTCCGTGGTGCCGTACGCAATGACGCTGCTTGCTTTCTCCGAGGCAGTGCTGCCACCGCCACCATCTGCGGGGCCGGTGCAGGCTGTCAATGCGAAAGCGGAAACGCCTGCGAGCGCGATAACGCTCCGCAAGGCTTTGGTGCTCTTGGTCATCTGTGAACTTTCTGTTCGATGAGTACGCGCTCGCCGCCCGCAAATGGGTGTCTTGGCTTGAGCGGGCAGCGCGCTGTCCTGATGCCTAGATTCAACCAGACGCCGGACTCATCAACCGGCTTTTTTGTGAGTTGAGACACAAAATTTACCTGACCAGGGTAAATTTGCTCCGTCTCAGAGCTCCGCGCGCTGCAAAGACCGGGCAGCATCGATGGTGGCCTGCCCCAGGACACGGCTGCCCTGGTACAGGACCACCGTCTGGCCGGGCGCCACACCGCGCAACGGGTGGGTCAGGGTGACCAGCAGCTGAGGTGCATCCTCGCCGGGTAGCATGCGCGCGGTTGCCGGCACGGGGTCTCCGTGGGCGCGGACCTGCGCGTAGCAGTCAAACTCGGCGCCCGTTTCGATTTCCGCGATGGGCAGGCCGGCCCACGACACCTTGATGCCGCGGATCTCGTCAATGGCCAGCAGCGCCTGGGGCCCCACCACTACTTTGTTTTCCTTGGGCCGGATCTCCAGGACGAACCTGGGCTTGCCGTCCGCTGCGGGCGTACCAAGCTTCAGGCCGCGGCGCTGGCCCACGGTGAACGCGTTGGCCCCGGGTGCTCCCCCACCTTTGTGCCGGTCTCGTCCACGATGTCGCCGGTGCTCATGTCGATCTTCTCGGCGAGCCAGCCCGCGGTGTCGCCGTCGGGGATGAAGCAGATGTCGTGGCTGTCGGGCTTATTGGCCACCGACAACCCCCGGCGCTCAGCCTCGGCCCGCACTTCAGCCTTCGAAGGCGTGTCCGCCAGCGGGAACATGGAGTGCTTGAGCTGCTCGTGGGTCAGGACACCCAGGACATAGCTCTGATCCTTGGCCCAGTCCGCGGCCCGGTGAAGTTCGGGGTTGCCGTCCGCGTCCTTGATGACCTTGGCGTAATGCCCGGTGCAGACGGCGTCAAAGCCCAAGGCGATGGCCTTCTCCAGGAGGGCAGCAAATTTAATCCGCTCGTTGCAGCGCATGCAGGGGTTGGGGGTTCGCCCGGCCGCATACTCATCAATGAAGTCCTGGACCACGTCTTCCTTGAAGCGCTCCGAGAAATCCCAGACGTAATAGGGAATACCCAGCACATCGCACGCCCGCCACGCATCTCGCGAGTCCTCGATGGTGCAGCAGCCGCGGCTGCCCGTCCGCAGGGTGCCGGGCATCCTGGACAGCGCAAGGTGAACGCCGACGACGTCGTGCCCGGCGTCAACGGCACGTGCTGCGGCAACGGCGGAGTCGACTCCACCGCTCATGGCTGCTAGAACTCGCATGCTGGCTTTCTTTAGGGTTCGGGGGATGCGGGCAGAGGGCGGCTGCCGTTCAACCGGCGGCCGCAGGAAATAGCACAATGCCCGCCACATTATTCTATCGCCACGCCGGATCCTCCCCAAAAGACCCTTGACCCCGCCAGCCTTCCCTTCTAAAGTCGGGACTGACAGTTTTAGACTTCGAGCACGCATCAGCGGGAATCGGGCGGACATGGCTGAGGACATTGCTAACGCGGGGGACATCGTGATTGCCGGCGGCGGGCTGGCCGGGGCCATCGCCGCCAAGACCCTTCGTGCGGAGGGGTTCGCCGGCCGGGTGATCATCATCGGCGCGGAGCGCCATCACCCCTATCTGCGCCCGCCGCTGTCCAAGGAGTATCTGCTGGGCAAGGCCGCCGAGGACGCCGTCCCCGTGGTGCCGCCAGGCTGGTACGCGGAGAACGACGTCGGTCTCCGCCTGGGTGTCCGCGTCACGGGCATCCGGCCGGACGCCAGGACGGTGGACCTGGACGACGGCAGCACGCTGGCATACGGCTCCCTGCTGCTCGCCACCGGGGCGACGCCCCGCACCCTCCGCCTGCCCGGCAGCGACCTTGCCGGCGTAACCACCTTCCGCACGCTGGATGACAGCCGGCGGCTGCGCACCGGCCTCGCGGCGGGAGGCCTGAACGTGGTGATGATCGGCTCCGGCTGGATTGGCATGGAACTTGCTGCGGCCGCCACCACGTACGGCAACAACGTCACCCTCCTCGGCCTGGAAGAGATCCCACTGGCCGGGGCTATCGGTCCTGACCTCGGACGGTTCTTCCGCAGTCTCCACGAAGCCAACGGAGTGAGCTTCCGGCTTCCTGCCTCAGCGCGGGAAATCACCGGCGACGGCGGGGCCGTCGCCGGCGTGATCACCGATACCGGAGAGGTGATCCCGGCGGACATCGTGGTCATCGCCGTCGGCGTGGTTCCCGAGACTGGACTCGCGCAGGCGGCCGGCCTCGCCCTGGACAACGGGATCCTTACTGACGCCTCCCTGCGGACCAGCGCGCCCGGCATTTTTGCCGCCGGCGACACCGCCAACGCCCTGCACCCCTTCACCGGCCAGCACCACCGCAGCGAGCACTGGTCCAACGCCCTGAACGGCGGAAAAGTGGCCGCCAGGGCCATGCTCGGCCAGGACGCCGTCCTGGGCACCATCCCCTACTTCTACACCGACCAGTACGACGTCAGCATGGAGTACTCCGGTTTCCCGGCCCTGGCGGCGGGCGCTGAGCCGGTGATCCGTGGGTCCCTGGGGGACAAGGAGTTCATCGCGTTCTGGCAGCAGGATTCCAGGGTGGTGGCCGGGATGAGCGTCAACTGGCCGCGGAAGCCACAGCCCGGCGCGCAGAAGACCATCAAGGCCCTCATCTCGGCCAGAACGCCGGTCTCAGCGGAGCGGCTGGCCGACAGCTCCGCTGGACTTGATCAGCTCCTGCCGGAGGACGCCTGACGCGCTACCGTTCCCGCAGTCTGGATCGAGGATTCATGCCCGGCCATCCCTGCCTGGCGGGCGCGCTGATATGCGCCGGGGAGGGCTGCCATCAAGGCATCCACGTCCGCGTCCGTTGAGGCATGGCCCAGCGTGAAGCGCTGCGCACCGCGGGCTGTCGCTTCGTCCAGCCCCATGGCCAGCAGCACGTGGGACGGGCGCGGGACGCCGGCTGTGCAAGCCGATCCCGTAGAGGATTCCACCCCCGCCAGATCCAGCAGGAACAACAGGGAATCACCCTCGCAGCCGGGGAAGGTGAAATGAGCATTGCCGGGCAGCCGCCCCTCCCCCGGGGCGCCACGGAGCACAGCTTCGGGCACCTGCGCAAGGACGCCGTCGATGAGCCCGTCCCGCAGGGCCGCGATCCTCGCGGACTCCACGGCCAAGTGTTCGGTGGCAGCTTCGGCGGCCGCGGCGAAGGCGGCGATGGACGCCGTGTCCAGCGTCCCGGAGCGCACGTCGCGTTCCTGGCCGCCGCCGTGCTGTACCGGGGTCAGCTTGACGGCCCGCCCCAACAGCAGGGCACCAACGCCCACCGGTCCGCCGATCTTGTGCCCGGAAACGGACATGGCGTCCAGTCCGGAGGCCTTGAAATCCACCGGCAGCGAGCCAAACGCCTGCACGGCGTCCGAATGAACCGGCACCCCGGCGGCATGCGCCAGCTCCACAATCCTGTGCACCGGCTGGATGGTGCCCACTTCGTTGTTGGCCCACATGCCCGTCACGAAGGCAATGGTCTCGGGGTCCCGGGCCAGCTCGGCAGCGAGGACGTCCAGGTCCACTACACCTTCGCTGTTCACCGGAAGCCACGTGACAGCGGCGCCCTCGTGCCGCTCCAGCCATTCCACGGTGTCCAGCACGGCATGATGCTCGACGGCGGAGCAGAGGATGCGCCGCCGTGCCGGGTCCTCGCCGGAACGGGCCCAGTACAGGCCCTTGACGGCAAGGTTGTCCGACTCAGTGCCCCCGGACGTAAAGATGACCTCCGAGGGATGGGCGCCTGCCGCCGTCGCGATGGCTTCCCTGGCGTCCTCCACGGAGCGCCGGGCACGGCGGCCCGAGCCGTGCAGGGACGAAGGATTGCCGGTGCGGGAAAGCTCCCGGGTCAGGGCTGCCAGCGCCTCGGCAGAAAGTGGCGTGGTGGCTGCATGATCGAGGTAGACGGGCACACGTCAATTCTAGCGGCGCCCAGGAGCGCGGATCCGCGGCCCTGGCTGATCAGGCGTCAGGGCGGCGTGATCCTGGCACAGCACTGGCCGGGCTCACTGTTCGGCGCCACCCGCTCCTCCGGCTCCCCGCACGCCGCTGCCGCGCCCTTCAGAAATGACCCGTTCATGGCGCAGACCACGTCCGGGTGCCCGTCCGAGAGCCGATGGAACGGGCAGTTCACCAGCATGAAGCCGCCCGCGCCGTCGGGCCGGGGCTCGTAGCCTTCTCCTCCGAGGAAGTCCGCCAGGCTTGCGGCGCCCGAGGCCAGCGCCTGGCCCTTGCCGTACGACGTGGCCAGCAGGGAATCGCCCACCGCGCCGCCGGTCGCCGTGGAATGCTCGATCGCTGCGACCAATAACTCAGCGGCGAGATCATAGTTACGGTCAGGCACGGAGGCGCCGACCTCGCTTGCTGCCTGCCGGTACATTTTCGCCGGCCGCCCGGAGCCCGGACCCGACTTCCCGGCAGCCTTGTGGAATTCCACCGCAAGGAGTCCGTCCTGGACCAGCCTGTCGAGGTGGAAGGATGCCGTGCTCCTGGGCAGCCCCAGGGCCAGCGCGGCATCATCGCGCCCCACTGCCCTGTCCGAGGCGGCAATCAGCTCAAAAAGCTGCCGGCGCTTCTCGTCGCCCAATGACGCGACGGCCGCCATGCGGCGGCCCCACGGAAGTCTGCGCACCCTGTGCCCCTCACTCTAAAAACAACATCCATTGCTTAATGGTGCCGATCTTTCTAAAATAATAATACCTACTTTTAGAAGGAGTCCACCATGACAACCAACGCGAAAATCAACGCAGGCGGTCGGCTTCAGGCGATGGCACCGGACAGGCAGGCGTTCTTCCTGTTGCGCACCGTCTTCACCGCCGCACCGATTCTCTTCGGTCTGGACAAATTCACCAACATCCTGACCGACTGGACCATCTACCTCGCGCCGGTTGCCACCTCCGTGGTGCCGGTGTCGGCGCAGACCTTTATGTACATGGTCGGCGTCGTGGAGATCATCGCCGGTATCGCGGTGGCGGTCCGTCCCGGGTTCGGTTCCCTGCTGGTTGCCGTCTGGCTGTTGGGAATCATCATCAACCTGCTGGTCCTCGGCAGCTTCTACGACGTGGCCCTGCGCGACTTCGGCCTGCTCGTGGGCGCGCTTGCCCTGAACCGCCTGTCCCCGGCGGGGTCCTGGCGCAGGCACGGTAAGTAACCGGCACGGCTAATTCGACGGCGGGACCAGCACGAGGCGTTCCGCGACGTCGGCCCGGGCGGCTGCCAGTGTGGCGTCGTCCGGGCAGGCCACGGAAATGTAGACCGATGATGCGGCGGTGCCGAACACCCGGGCCATAACGGCCGTGGACCTGACGCCCGGTTGGCCGGGTTTCTCCAACACCAGCACTTCGGCCGACGGCCCCGGCTTGCCAGGCTCACCGCCCCACCGCACCGTCGCGGCCTTCAGATATCCGGGCAGGATGCTTGGATCCAGGTACGTGAAGAGGCCAACAGTTGACTCGTTGTCGTCCTGGAGCGCCAGCGGGGCCTGGTTGGTGCGGACCTTGGCCGCAACCAGGCAGCCATCGGCCTTCAGGTACTGGCTCTCGCCGGCCACGTTCTCCTTAACCTGCTGCCAGCCGGGCGCCGCCTTCAGTCCGTCGGAGATGCCCACGGGACCCCGGCGGCCAGTGAACCGCCGGCGGAGAACGGCATGTCCTTGGCCGCAACTGCTTCTGCGTCATGGCCTGGAGTAATGGTGGGGGTGGCCAGGGCGGTAACGGTTGCCTGCACTTTCGGGGCGGCCGGATCGGGCACGCCAACACTGCAGCCTCCCAGGGCTGTCACGCCAAGCAGCGCCCCCGCCACGAGTACAGCCGCCGCTTGTGCCTTCACGCCCACCCCAATATGTTCGCCGGACGGCCAGCCTGCCGTCATCCTCAAAGAGTCTAGACGCCGGCCGCGGGAACCACTGAGGCCTGCGCAGACGTTGTGTGGGCAGGCCGTAAACTGGGGCCCACCGGGGTGCCTGCCGTGGAACGGCCAGATGAAGAAAAAGGATGAGTGCTTGACCCAGAGCAGCAGCTCCCACTACGAGGTGCTCCGCGTCGCCGTGACAGCCACCGACAAGGAGATAAAAGTGGCCTACCGCCGGGCCGCGCGAAAAGCCCATCCGGACCATGGCGGCGACGCCGCTGCGTTCCGCCAGGTGACGGCAGCCTACGAAACCCTGATGGACCCCATGCGCCGGAAGGCCTATGACCGCTCGTATGCCGCGGGCACGGCCGGCAATGCTGCCGGCGCGGGCGCCGCGGAAGCGCACTTTGATGCGCCGGCGGCGGGCAGCCATGCCTCGGCCACCGTGCACAGGCCCACCACGCCCCGGAATACCGTGGGAGACCCGCCCCTTTACGTCCCGCCCTACGACGCGGCGGCCTTCGAGGCGTCCGGCACGGTACCGCTCATCCCGTTCGCCCAGGCCAGCCAGCAGGTCCACGGGATGCCGCGCAAACGCGGCATCTTTGGCGCCGAGGCCCGGATCCAGCGCGAACTGCGCACCGTGCAGCTCATCACCCGCCAGGTCCTGCCCGCAATTCCTGCAGCCCGGCTGGTCAACGGCCTGCAGTCCCCGCCGATAACAGCCACATCGACCACGCGCTCCTGTCCGGCTACCGGCTGGCGCTCATCGGGTCCATGCTCCTGCCCAAGGGTGCCTATGCCTGGGACGGACAGACGCTGAACCACGGCGGACGTTCCATCGCGCCGCCGCAACTGGCCCACGTTGTCCGGGCCATGCAGGACATCTTCCCGGAGCTGAACGTGACCGGCTGGACAGTCATCCACAGCGCCGACGGCAACCTCCACGAACCCGTCATCGACCGCCACCGGCGGACAGCCGGCACCTCCGAAACCATCCAGGTGGTGAACGCGGCAGGCCTGGTCCGCGGCCTCAAGCACTTCCTCTCCTCCGGCCCTACACCCAACACTGTCAATGTGTCCGTCCTGGCCAGGCTGCTGCGCGGCATGCACTGAACCGTTGACCGGGATTGGTGGACTAGGATTGGACGGTGTTCCGAATCCTCTTCCACGCCCCCGAAATCCCCGGCAACACCGGCAACGCGATCAGGCTGGCCGCCATTACCGGCGCCGAACTGCACCTGGTGGAACCCCTGGGCTTTGATTTCTCCGACGCCAAGCTCCGGCGCGCTGGCCTGGACTACCACGACCTCGCCGTCGTCACCGTCCACAAAAGCATCGAGGATGCCTGGCGCAAATTGCAGCCGGAGCGTGTTTACGCCTTCACCTCGGACGGCACCGCCAGCTACGCGGACATCGCCTACCGCCCCGGCGATGTCCTGATGTTCGGCCAGGAATCAGTGGGCCTGCCTGAACACCTCAAGAGCGATCCGCATGTCACGGCCACCGTGCGGCTCCCCATGCTGCCGTCCCTGCGTTCGCTGAACCTGGCCAATGCGGCGTCCATTGCTGTCTACGAGGCCTGGCGCCAGCAGGGATTTTCCGGCGCCCAGATTTGAGCGCCCGCTGCCCATCCGCAGGGCTGACCGCACCGAATCACTCCTGACACCAATTCCGGGGCGAGGAAGGAGCGGCAGGTGACACTGCTACGTACGAGGCGGGCGTCGCCGTCGGCTTTCCCCTTACCCGGGTGCAGCACCGGCCGCGATGCTCAGGTTTCACCGCCGGGCGACCTATGCTGGGTAGTGATGGAAACTCCCAACGCGCCAAACACCGAGGCCCCGGCCGCAGTCACTGACTCACCGGCGGATCTCAGCAAGCGCTTGGCCGGGCTGCTCGCCCGCATAGCAGGCGGCGACCAGGCCGCGTTTGCCGAGTTCTACCAATTGACATCGCGCCGGGTGTTCGGCATGGCGCGGCGGGTGCTCATCGATCCCGAACTCAGCGAAGACACCGCGCAGGAGGTTTTCCTCCAGGTATGGCAGAACGCCGCGAAGTTCAACCCGGAAGCAGGCAGTCCGCTCTCATGGCTGATGACCATTTCGCACCGCCGGGCCGTGGATAAGGTCCGTTCCTCGCAGTCGGCCACCGACCGTGAGGCCAAGTACGGTGCAAGCAGCCAGGACGTGGACCACGACTCCGTCTCCGCCGAGGTTGACAGCAGGCTTGAGGCCGAGGCGGTGGTCCGGTGTTTGGAAACACTGACCGATACACAGCAGGAATCCGTGCGGCTGGCCTACTACGGCGGCCTCACGTACCGCGAAGTCGCGGAAAAGCTAAACGCAGCAGTACCCACCATCAAGTCCCGCATCCGCGACGGACTGATCCGCTTGAAGACCTGTCTGGGGGTGAGTTGAGATGACAGAAATGAATAGTCAGGGAGGCACCCGCCGTCCCGGCTCGTTCGGAACTGAGATCGCCGCCGACCTGGAATCCGGGCGGGCCGTGGATCTGGCCGAGCTTTATGCCCTGGATGCGATCAGCGATGCCGAACGCACCGCCATTGACCGGTA
Organism: Pseudarthrobacter psychrotolerans; assembly: GCF_009911795.1. Classification (NCBI taxonomy): domain Bacteria; kingdom Bacillati; phylum Actinomycetota; class Actinomycetes; order Micrococcales; family Micrococcaceae; genus Pseudarthrobacter; species Pseudarthrobacter psychrotolerans. The sequence continues at coordinate 1,659,283 of NZ_CP047898.1, forward strand.
CATCTCCGCCGCGCCCGACGCCGAGCGCAGCGCCTTCTTTGAGCGTGTCCGCCAGGCCAGGGAGACCCTCGCGACGTCCTTTACGGCTGAGGCCGAGCCGCCCGCGGATCTTTTCGCACGGATCGTTTCGCAGTTGCCATCTCTCGCGCAGCTGCCTGCCGATGGGCCCACCGCAGCCGTTGCGCCTGCCGCCACCGCCACGCCGGCCGCACAGCCGCCGGCAGAGGCCCTGGACGAGCTCTCCGCAGCCAGGTTCCGCAGGGAAGAACGACGCCGCCCTGCCGGCGCCCGCCGCTGGCTCACCGCGGTGGCAGCCGCCGCCGTGATCGCCCTCGGTGGCGTGGGTGTGGGTGCATACATCACTGACCAGAACGATCCCCTGAACCAGGTTGTCCGGGCCGGCGACGTCCGCGAAGCATCCGTACCCGTCTCCGCGGGCGGAACTGCCACCGTGCTGATTTCGTCGTCGAAGGATGCCGTGGTGGTCAAGATGAACGGTGTCCCTGCGCCGCCGGCCGGCAAGGTCTACCAGATGTGGCTGATCCCGAAGGACGGCTCGGCACCGGTTTCCCAGGGCCTGATGGACGAAGCAGCCCTGTCCAAGCCTGCCGTGGTGAAGGGCATTGCGTCCGCCGCAGCGCTCGGCATCACCGTGGAGCCCGTGGGCGGTTCGGCCACGCCGACGTTCCCCACCGTAGCTGCCGCACCTCTGGGCGCCTAGGACACTGCTGATTTAATCCTGCGCATTAAGGCGCGCCTGCGGGACTCTGGCTGCGGATCGTTAAGACTTGATTTATGCAGGGTCGTGATGATGGGCAGCGGGAAATCTTGGATGTTGAGGCGCTGGCCGGGGACCTTTTGGACCCAGGCAGCGTCTTCGCGTTTCTGGCTGGGAACCGGGGGAGGTTGTTCCCGTCGTCGATGTTTGAGGACCTGTTCCCGTCGGGCAGGGGCCGGCCCTCGATTCCGGCCGAGGTCGTGGCCACGGTGTTGGTCCTGCAAGCGTTGAACGGGCTCTCGGACCGCGAGGCCGCGGAAGCGGTGACTTTTGATCTGCGCTGGAAAGCGGCCTGCGGGTTCGCCGTGACCACGAAGGCGTTTCATCCGACGACGTTGACGTACTGGCGCAAGCGCCTGGCCGCCAGCGGCCGCCCGGACCGGATTTTCCAGGCCATCGCCGCCGTGGTCGCCGAGACCGGCGTGCTGAAATCCAGGACGCGGCGGGCGCTGGATTCGACCGTCCTCGATGATGCGGTGGCCCGTCAGGACACCGTCACGCAGCTGGTCGCCGCGATCCGCCGGGTCGGCCGGGAGGTGCCCGGCGCGGATATGCTGGTCCCCGCGGTCTGCACCGGCTACGACTACACGCAGCCGGGCAAACCCCGGATCGCCTGGGATGATCCCGCGGCCCGGGACGAGCTGGTCTCCGCCCTGGTCACGGACGCTCTGGCGCTGCTGGCCGCCATCGATACCGCCGATCTGGAAGGCAAAGCCGCGGATGCCGTGGCCCTGCTGGCGCTGGTTTCCGGCCAGGACGTCGAGCCCGCCGAAGGCTCTGACGGTACCGACGGACGATGGCGGATCGCCCGGAAAACCGCCTATGACCGGGTGATCTCCACCGTTGACCCGGAGGCCCGGCACGCCCACAAGACCCAGGCCAGACGCCAGGACGGGTTCAAGGCCCATATCGTGATCGAGCCCGATACCGGGATCATCACCGCGTCCGCCCTGACCAAGGCCTCCGGACCGGGCAACGGCGACGCGGCCGTCGGCGCGGAACTGCTGGGCAAGGACACCACCATCGGGCCGGCGCCGGTGGAAGTGCTCGCCGATTCCGCCTACGGCACCGGAGAGATGCTCGCTGCCGTCGCCGCGGCCGGACACACCCCGGTGATCAAGCCCTGGCCGCTGCGCCCGGCCGTGATCGGCGGGTTCACCCTCGATGACTTCAGCGTCGACGAGGCCGCTGGCACCGTGACCTGCCCAAACAACGTCACCCGGAAGATCAGCCCCAAACGCAACGTCACCTTCGGTGCCGCCTGCCTCGGCTGCCCTTTCAGGGACCGGTGCACCACCGCCCGGGACGGCAAATCCCTGACTCTGCATCCCCATGACGCGCTCCAGCGCGAACACCGGGCCCGAGCCCAGGACCCCGACTTCGCCGAAACCTACCGCCGCCACCGTCCCATGGTCGAACGCTCCATCGCCTGGCTCACCCGCGGTAACCGGCGCGTCCCCTACCTCGGCGTCGCCAGGAACAACACCTGGCTCACCCTGCGCACGGCAGGACTGAACCTGCGCCGGATGGTCAATCTCGGACTTGCCAACATCAACGGGACCTGGGCCATCACCTAGAGCCCCCGGAGAGCCGGCCCGGCATTGGCGTCCGCAGCACACCTCCGCCACCGCAGCCCCAAAAAACCGTTCCGCAAACCCTCCCGGCTCCGCCAAGATAAACCGGTAACCCCCACCAGCCGGACGCCCGAACCGCCAACAACCCGGCACCAGCGAGCACTACCGGCCAGATCGCCCTTTGTTCAGCGGTGTCCTAGGCCCGGGGGCGGCTGCGCCAGAGGCCAGCCGCCCCCCACCCGAAGTCCTAGAAGCCGGCGATGGTCCCCGGGCCGTTTACGGCGACCACGTGGAAGGCTTCGGCGCTGCGGCCCTCGGCAAAGCCCGCACGCCGGGCATTCACGTACATGCCGTTCCGCACCGCTGCTTCCATGGCGCCGACGTCGGGATGCTGGCTCACGTGCACATGGATCGCCTCAAGCTTGGCGTCCACGTGGTCGGTGACGTCCACAAAATGGTTCTCGCGCTCCTCCGGCCCGGCGTAGAGCCACAGCCACGGCAGCTTGTACGCCTCGAGGCCGGCCTCAGCCAGCTCCGGATACGCGAATGGGTTTTCCACCGCGGGATAGACGGCCCGGGTCACCGCCTCCCCCACGGCAAGATGGTCCGGGTGGCTCTTCTGGAGGCGGTTCCAGTTCCGTTCCGGATGCATGGCAAGCACGACGTCGGGACGGATTTCCCGGGTCAGCTTCACCACACCTTTCATCACCTCGTGCGTCGGTTCCAGGTAGCCGTCGCGCTCATGGAGGTAGTGGATGTCGGTCACACCCACGAGTTCGGCGGCCCGGCGCTGCTCGGCCGCCCGTAGGGCGATGATCTCCGCCCGGTGCGCCGGGTCGAAGCCGCCCGCGTCGCCATCGGTCATGATGCAGTAGCTGACCTGGATTCCCGCCGCCGTCCAGGCGGCGATGGTGCCGGCCGCACCGAAGTCGATGTCGTCCGGGTGGGCGGCGAAACAGAGCACCCGCCCAATCCGGTGGATGTCCGGGTTGAACGGGCTCTGTGCTGAGGCAGCGGAGTGGGACAAGGGTCAGCCTTTTCGCTTCTTGATTTCTTCGGTGGCCTGCGGAAGAACGTCGAAGAGATCCCCGATGATGCCAAAATCGGCGATTTCGAAGATCGGTGACTCGGCGTCTTTGTTCACGGCCACGATGACCTTGGCTGTCTGCATCCCGGCTTTCTGCTGGATGGCACCGGAAATGCCGGCGGAGATGTAGAGCTGGGGCGACACGGTCTTGCCGGTCTGCCCCACCTGGGCGTCGTGGCTGATCCAGCCGGCGTCCGTGGCTGCACGGGAAGCACCGACGGCAGCACCGAGGGCGTCGGCAAGCTGCTCCACGGGGCCGAAGTCGCCGTCCACTCCGCGTCCGCCGGCCACCACGATCCGGGCGTCCGCCAGGTCAGGGCGGCCGCTGGCCGCCTTCTGCTGGCGGGCGGTGATGCGGGCCGCCGTCGCCGTGCCGTCCGCCGGCACTTCGACGGTGGACGTCTCCGGAGCCGTCGCCACAGACGCGGGCTCCGGCGTGACGTTGTTGGCCTTCACCGTCAGCACGGAAACCGCCGTGGTGGTCCTGGCAGCGGTGGTGTAGGAACCCGCGAGGACCGACTTGTGCGCTGTACCGTCGGCGTCGACCGCCACAACATCAGTGATGACGCCGGCGTTGAGCCGGATGCCGAGCCGCGCCGCGATCTCTTTGCCTTCGGGCGAGTTGTCCAAAAGGACCGTGCCGGCGCCGGTAGCACCGGCGGCGGCCGCGACAAAAGCTGCCTTCGCCGAGACGAGGTAGTCATCCAGGTCTTGGGCGGAGGGCCGGAAGACGGCACTGACGCCGTATTCGGCGAGCGTGGCCGAAACATCCTGATGCAGATCGCCGTTCAGGGCAACAGCGGTCTCTCCGAGGGAGCGTCCCAGGGTGAGCAGTTCGAGGGTGCTCTTCTTCAGGGCATCGCCGGGGTTGTCAATGAATACAAGTACGTTTGCCATGTCTGTGATCCCTCTTAGAGCAGCTTCTGGGCGGCCAGGAAGTCGACGAGCTTGATGCCGGCGTCGCCTTCGTCGGTGATGATGGTTCCGGCGGTGCGCGGCGGGCGTTCCTCGGCCGCGGTCACCGTGGTCCAGGATCCGGCGTGGCCCACGTGCGCGGGGTCAACTCCGATGTCGGCCAGCGACAGGGTGGTGATGCTCTTGCGCTTGGCCGCGATGATGCCCTTGAAGTTGGGGTAGCGCGGTTCGTTGATCTGGTCCGTCACGGATACAACCGCGGGCAGCGAAGCTTCGACGGTCTCCGAGTAGGTGTCGGCGTCGCGGCGCGCGGTGAGGCGGCCGCCGTCGACCGTCAAGGAGGACGCAAAGGTCACCTGTGGCAGGCCGAGGCGCTCGGCGAGCTGAGCGGGGACCAAGGACGTTTCGCCGTCGGTGGATGCCATTCCGGTGAGGACAAGGTCCACCGGAGCACCGGTGCCGAGGTGCCGGATGGCGGCCGCGAGCGCGAGGGAGGTGGCCGCGGCGTCTGAGCCGGCCAGCGCGCTGTCCGTGAGGTGCACGCCTTCGGTGGCGCCCATCTGGAGTGACTTCTTCACTGCGTTCACCGCACCGGACGCGCCCATGCTCAGCGCAATGACCTGGTTGCCTGCTTTGGCGCCACCGCGGGCCTCCGCCAGCTGCAGGGCGGCCTCCAGCGCGTATTCGTCCAGCTCGGAAAGGATGCTTTCGTCACGGTCCGTGGTGTAGCCCTCGCCGGTGAGGTGTCGGTCGAACTGTGCGTCCGGTACATGCTTGACCAGGACGATGATCTTCAATGTCTCTTCCACTGTATTTACAGCAGCCTTCCATGCTTGTGGACAGCCAGCCGGATGGGGTCATGGCCTCGGAACGCCCGGGGTACGGGTAGATCCTAGCTAACCATATAGCCGTCCCCCGTTGCCGTCCCGTTAACGCCTGTGTCACGGCCCCTGCGCTGGCGCCCCGGGGAACACGAACGACAACGGCGGTGATCACCTTTGGTGAGCCCCGCCGTCGTCCGTGTTTATGGTGTGCCGTGCGTTCTGCTGCTCAGTCCCTACTGGTCAGCTGCGGTGCCAAGCGTGACGTCGAACGTCTGTTCCTGGCCGTTGCGCAGGACCGTGAGCTTGACCTTGGAGCCGCCGGCCTGCTCGCGGACGGCCGCGGTCAGCTGGTTGGGCTCGCTGACGGCAAGGTCGTTGAATTTGGTGATCACATCGCCTACCCTGATGCCGGCCTTGGCGGCTGCTGAATTTGCTTCGACCGTTGCCACGTCAGCGCCGACGGAGAATCCTGACGCCGTTCCGCTGGAAGACTTGTCCTTGACGCTCACACCCAGCTGGCCGTGGGAGGCCTTCCCCGTGTTGATGATCTCCTGCGCCACCCGCTTGGCGTTGTTGATAGGGATGCTGAAGCCCACACCGATGTTGCCGCTCGACGCGGAACCGGAGCCGGCGGAGGCGATGGCCACGTTGACGCCGATGATTTCGCCCTTGCTGTTGACCAGTGCACCGCCTGAGTTGCCGGGGTTAATGGCCGCATCCGTCTGGATCACATTGATGGAAATGGAACCCTGGTTCGCGGTGCTTTGGCCCTGGCCGCCGTTGGGCGGGGCGAACTGGAAGCCCTGATCGCCGCCCTGTGAACTGTCGCCTTCCTTCGGCGCAGCCGACGACGCAACGCTGATGGTCCGGTTCAGCGTTGAGACGATGCCGTCCGTGACGGTGCCGGTCAGGCCAAGCGGGGAGCCAATGGCGATGGCGGTGTCACCCACATTGAGCTTGCCGGAATCGCCGAGGGTCGCAGGAGTCAGCCCCGATGCGTCGTCCACCTTGATAACCGCCAGATCAGAAAGAGGGTCGGTGCCCACCAGAGTGGCCTTGAGGACCTTGCCCGTGCTGGTGCGGACCTCCAGGGCTGCATTGGCGCTCTGACCATCCAGGGTCACCACGTGGGTGTTGGTGAGGATGTGCCCGGCGTCGTCCAGGACGATGCCTGAGCCCGTGCCGCCGGAGCTGCCACTCGTGGCGCTGATGGTGACGACGCTCGGGGACGCCTTCAGCGCTGCCGCCGTGATGGCGTTGACGTCGTCCTTGTTGTTGACGATGACGGTGTCAGGCTGGCTGCTGCTGCTCGCCGCTGCAGGGGAGCCGCTGTTGAAGAGGTTGCCGGAACCGACTGTCGCGACGCCGCCACCCACGAGGCCGGCGGCAAGGATGCTGGCCACCAGGGTGCCGACGCCGAACGTGGCTTTCCGGCGGGGCGCGTCGGCCGGGTTCGGGGCTGCGTTGTACTGGCCGGGATTGTACTGGCCGGGATGGTACTGGCCCGGGTTGTACTGGCCGGGGTTGTTCGGGCCGGCAGGGCCGTTCTGGCCGGCAGGGCCGCCGGGCGCCGCCGAATGCGCTCCGTGCTGGGCGTACTGGTGTCCTGGCGCCTGCTGGCCCGGTGTCTGCTGGCCCGCCGACTGCTGGCCGTAGGAGGGCTCGCGGGGAGGATACACCGGGCGGGGCGCACCCGGCAGCGGCTGGGTGTGGTTCTCTGGTGCCCCGGAACGGTCCAGCTGCTCCGTCGGATTGGCCTGACCGACAGCGTCACTGCGGGCCTCCGCAGGGTTCTGGTCCGCGTTCCGGTTCTCATCCGGATTGCGGTTCTCCGGCGCTGCACCCTGGGTTGGGTTCTCAGTCATTGGACTTCCTTTCATCCTCGTCTGCATTAACTATGTACCGTCTGGCTGGAACTGGGGCGAACGTTGGCTGGGAGGTTGCTGAGAGACAGAATTCCGCTGCCGACAGGCCCTTCCGGGGTTTTCGCTGGTGGCATATTCGCCTCTGTGGACGCACCAAGGGGTGCACCATAGAATCAAAAGGAAATGCCACAGCGACCTGCGGCTTTACACCTCGCGTGGGGGCGCTGCTGCATTCTGAGACGCTCATTCGTCCCGAATCGGTGTCAGTCGTGCTGAAGGGTTGCACATGCGGTCAAAGTTCAAACATATCCTCGCCGTGATCGGCCTGACCGGGCTGCTCGCGGTTCCTGCCGGCGCGGCCTGGGCTGAAGACCCGGTGACCATCCCGCCGGGTACGAACATTGTTGATAGTGCACAGGTTCTGGGAAGCCGCACGGGCGAGGTGCAGGAAGCCATCCAAAAGCTGCTGAAGGACCACAAGTACAACCTCTATGTGGTCACCGTGGACACGTTCACCAACCCAACCGTTCCAGCTGACTGGGCCGCGGCCGTTGCGACGAACAAGGGCATGGGTAGGTCCGACGCCGTCCTGGCGATAGCCAAGGAGGACGGCAAATTCAGCTTTGTCCTGAACTCTGCCAGCCCCATCAAGTCCAAACAGGGAGCTATAAGCCAGAACGCCGTCACAGCCAACCTGGCTGGCGGCAAGAAGGACTTCGCCCAGGCAGCCATTGACACCGCTGGAGCCATCGGGGATGCGGCAGGCGGCGGCAGCGGCAACGTCCCCTCCGGTGACGGGGCCGGCGCTGGTGTCCTCGTCGGCGTGGGCATTGTTGCTGCCGGTGGGGCTGGCGCCTACCTCTACTTCCGTAACAAACGGAAGAAGGCGGCCCAGACGTCCAGCGCCAGCTATGGCCCCCAGGGCGCCGAGCTCGATCCGCTGGCTTCGCTCAGCATCGAGGAACTCCGTCGCAAGAGCGGCTCGCTGATCATCGAGGCCGACGACGCCATCAAGTCCAGCGAACAGGAACTCGGGTTCGCGGAGGCCCAGTACGGCGATGCCGCGGTGGGCAACTTCACCAAGGCCCTGGCCGAGGCCAAGGCCCACATGTCCGAATCCTTCAAGCTCCAGCAGCAACTCGACGACCACATCCCGGACACGGAAGAACAGCAGCGCAGCTGGCTCGGCGAAATCATCCGCCGTTCAGAGGCAGCGCTCGGCTCGCTCCAGGAGCAGAAGGCCGACTTCGACTCGCTCCGCGAGCTCGAGAAGAACGCCCCGCAGGCACTGGCAGCCATCAGCGCCGGAGCCCACGAAGCGGACGCCAAGATCGCCAGCGCCGAACAGTCACTGACGGCTTTGCGCGCCAAGTACGCGGACAGCGCACTGGTCCAGGTCGCTGACAACATCACCCAGGCCAAGGAACGCCTGGCCTTTGTGCAGAATGCCACGGCCACTGCCCAGGAGAAACTCACAGCAGGCGAAGGCAGCCTCGCCGCGGTCGCCGTGCGGGCATCTGAAGAGAGCCTGCACCAGACCAACGTTCTGCTGGACGCCATCGCCAAGGTGTCCACCAGCCTGGACGAAGCACGCAACGGCCTGGAGGCTGCCGTCGTCGAAACTTCCCAGGACCTCGCACAGGCGAAAGCCATGATCCAGTCCGGCGAACACCCCGAACTGGCCGGCCCGGTAGCCGGAGTTGAGGCCGCTCTGGGCCAGGTCAAGGCCGAAATCCAGGGCGGGAAGATCGATCCCATCGCCACCCTGCAGCGCGTTGAAACAGCGCACCAGGCCCTGGACCAATCCCTCACCGGCATCCGGAACCAGCAGGACCAGGCCCGCCGCGCGCAGGCCTCGCTGCAGCAGACCATCATGGCGGCGCAGGCACAGATCAGCGCCACGTCGGACTACATCACTGCCCGCCGTGGCGGCGTAGGCACCGAGGCCCGCACGCGGCTTGCAGAGTCCCAGCGCAACCTCGACTACGCGCTGTCCATCTCGCGCAACGATCCCGTTACTGCCCTCACTTACGCCCAGCAGGCCCACGCCCTCGCAGCCCAGGCAGCGCAGCTCGCCCAGGCCGACGTCGACAACTTTGGTGGCTACGCCAACCAGGGCTTCGGCGGCGGAGGCATGTTCGGCGGGCGCGGCGGTGGCGGTGGCGGCCTCGGCGGCGCCATCCTTGGCGGCATCCTCATCAACTCCATCCTCAACGGCGGCAGCGGCGGAGGCTGGGGCGGTGGCCACAGCGACGGCGGCGGCTGGGGCGGTGACTCCGGCGGAGGGGACTTCGGTGGAGGAGATTTCGGCGGCGGAGACTCGGGAAGCTTCTGATCCGACAAAGGCTAGGCGCCGGCAGGAACGAACCTGCCGCGAAAAGAAGCGGTACAACAACTGTTCACTGATCTCAGTGGCCACCATTGAGCAGGACGAAAGGTAACACCATGGTTAAGCAGTCCATTTTCGGCCGGATCGCACAGCTGGCAAAGGCCAACATCAACACTTTGCTGGATAACGCTGAGGATCCGCAGAAGATGCTGGACCAGATGGTCCGGGACTACACAAACAACATTGCGGAGGCTGAATCCGCCGTAGCCCAGACCATCGGCAACCTGCGTATGCTCCAGGATGACTACCGCGAGGACATCAAGAACGCCCAGGACTGGGGCAACAAGGCCCTCGCCGCGTCCCGCAAGGCTGACGAATACCGCAGCGCCGGCGACAGCGTTGACGCCGAGAAGTTCGACAACCTCGCGAAGGTAGCCCTGCAGCGCCAGATGTCCGCGGAAAGCGAAGCCAAGGGTGCTGAGCCGAGCATCGCCTCGCAGTCCGAGGTCGTGGACAAGCTCAAGTCAGGCCTGGACCAGATGAAGGGCAAGCTCAACGAGCTGACCAGCAAGCGCAACGAGCTGGTGGCCCGCTCCAAGACCGCGGCGGCACAGTCCCAGGTGCACGATGCCATCAAGAGCATCGACTTCATGGATCCCACCAGCGAAGTTGGCCGTTTCGAAGAGAAAATCCGCCGCGAAGAGGCCAAGGTCCGCGGCCAGCAGGAGCTTGCCGCGTCGAGCCTGGACGCCCAGTTCAATCAGCTTGAGGATCTTGGCGAGCAGGTGGAAATCGAAGCACGCCTGGCAGCCCTGAAGTCCGGCGGCGCGAAGCCGGCCATCGGCGCTTCCGGCGCCCGGTCTGAGTCCACGGTCGACGAAGCCGACTTCGACAAGCTGTAGCCAGCAACGTCCGCCGCTGGGCGGGCCGGCCGGGGCCGGGGTTCATCATGAACCCCGGCCCTTGCCATGCCCGGACCTGTAACCGCCCGTGCAACCGGCCCCGTGCGGCTCCTGTCGCGGATGTGTAGCGTGGATGCCATGGCCTCCCCCGTCGCATCCTCCATCGTCTGGCTCCGTGATGACCTCCGACTGGACGATAACCCCGCGCTGTCCCACGCCGTCGAACTCGGCCTGCCACTCACGGTGGTCTACATCCTCGACGAGGAATCCCCGGAATCCGTCCACTGGGAGGCGCGGCCCGCTGGTGGCTGCACCACTCGCTGACGTCCCTGGCGGCGGCGCTTGCTGAAGCAGGTTCCACACTCACCCTCCGGCGTGGACCTGCCGGCCGCGTGATTAAGGACCTCGTTGCCGAAACCGGCGCTCAGCACGTGCTGTGGAACCGCCGCTACGGCGGTCCCGAGCGGTCCCTGGACGCGGACATCAAGGCCTGGGCGGCAGGGAACAGCGTCGAAGCCGCCAGCTTCCAGGCCAACCTGCTCTTCGAGCCGTGGACCATCACCACCGGCGGCGGCCCCTATAAGGTGTTCACGCCCTACTGGCGGGCCTGCACAGCGTCCGGCGAGCCCCGTGAGCCACTGGATGCCGCGGCCCGCCTGCCCTCCCCTGCCGCAGCCGGGTCGAAGAACCAGGCTGGCAGCGACACACTGGCGGAGTGGTCACTGCTGCCCGTGTCGCCGGACTGGAGCGGCGGACTGGCTGCGACCTGGGAACCCGGGGAGGCCGGAGCACACAGCAGGCTTGACGACTTCCTGGACGGGCCCGCACAGGAGTACGCCACCGGGCGCGATATACCCGGGGTGGAAGGCACCTCCAGGCTGTCCCCCACCTCCGTTTTGGTGAAATCAGCCCGTTCCGCGTCTGGCATGAACTCCGCCGCCACTTCCCCCAGGAGGCGACGCCCGACGTCGGGATCTTCCGCTCGGAGCTGGGATGGCGGGAGTTCTGCTGGCAGCTGCTGTATGCCAACCCCCAGCTGGCTACGCGAAACTATCGGCCGGACTTCGACCGCTTCGAATGGCAGCAACCCACCGCAGCGGAACTGGAAGCGTGGCAGCGGGGCCGGACCGGCTACCCGCTGGTGGACGCGGGGATGCGGCAGCTGTGGCAGACAGGCTGGATGCATAACCGGGTCCGGATGGCCGCGGCGTCGTTCCTCGTCAAGAACCTCCTGGCCGACTGGCGTATCGGTGAGGCCTGGTTCTGGGACACCCTGGTGGATGCAGATGCTGCCAGCAACCCCGCCAACTGGCAGTGGGTGGCAGGCTCAGGCGCCGACGCGTCCCCGTACTTCCGCATCTTCAATCCGGTGACGCAGAGCAAAAAGTTCGACGCCGACGGCCGGTACCTTCGCGAGTTCATTCCGGAACTCACCCGGATGGACGGCAAGGCCATCCATGAACCGTGGAAGCAGCCCGATGTCCAGGGCTACCCGGCGCCCGTGGTTGGACTCCCCGAGTCCAGGGAGCGTGCGCTGGCCACCTACCAGAAGCTTCGGGAGGACCAGCCAGGCCGGGACATTCCCACGGGCCCGGAGATCAACGGCTGACTTTGCCCATCAGGGAAGCGATAGGGCGCAGGAAAAGGGGACGGGCCAGGAACCAGGCTGCCACCATGGCTGCAACCGAGGCCACGAAAACCCAGAATCCAAACCAGCCGGCGTCGTCGCTGCCTCCGTACATGTGGTTCAGGTTCCGCAGCGCACCGGTAGCGAGTACCAGGAAGACATGCACCACGATGAACGCCACGAAATAGATCATGACCGGGAAGTGGATGGCCCGCGCGAGCTCAATGGGGTAGGCCTTGTTGAGGGCGGTGGCCTTCTTGGGCCAAGCGGAGGACGTCCGGATGCCGGAGATGAAGGCCAGGGGTGCGGCGATGAAGACCGTGGCGAAGTACGTCAGCAGCTGAAGCGCGTTGTAGTTGACCCAGCCGTTGTCGGTGGGCCAGTTCAACGAGGCGTACTGAAGCGCTGCGGAGAGAGCATTGGGGACAACGTCCCAGCTGGTGGGCACGATCCGCATCCATTGGCCGGTGGCGAACAGAAGGATGGCGAACACCAGGCCGTTGAGGACCCAGAGCGCGTCCAGCGTCAGGTGAAGCCAAAGCTCCAACGTGATCTTGGTGGGCGCGTTCTTGGTTTTGATCAGGCCTTTGTTGTTGCGGGTCCAGTGGCCGCTGGGCCGGGTGGTGGTCCGCACCTGCCAGCCGGTCCTGATGATGAGCAGCAGGAAGAAGCCGTTCAGGAAGTGCTGCCAGGCCAGCCACGCCGGGAATCCAACGGGCGCGCCCTCAGGCAGTTCCGAATGTCCCGGATAGTCAGCCAGGAACGAGGCCACCGCAGGAAGGCCTGTCATCCACTTGGCCAGCAGCACCACGAGCACCAGCACGACGAGAGCGGCAGGAACACCCCAGTAGAGCCTGGACCGCCTGCCTGTCGAGGAGCCGGGCTTCTTCGTGGGTGTGGACATCGAACAACATTCCTCTCGAGAATGACTGACCAGGTGCCCAAAGGGCTTTGCGATCGAGAATACTAGGAACCAGGTGTAATGAAGCAAAAGAAGACCCCGGCCGGCGTAATGCCGGTCGGGGTCTTCTACATGGTTGCGGGGACAGGATTTGAACCTGTGACCTCTGGGTTATGAGCCCAGCGAGCTACCGAACTGCTCCACCCCGCGTCGCAAGATCAACACTACCGTACTTTTGAGTAGACAATTACCAGTCGGGATTGGCGGTCGCCACGACGCCCGGGTTGCCTGCTTGGGCAGGTCCGATTAAACCAAAAAGTCCGGATTCTGTTTCCAGAATCCGGACTCTTCGCCAGTTGCGGGGACAGGATTTGAACCTGTGACCTCTGGGTTATGAGCCCAGCGAGCTACCGAACTGCTCCACCCCGCGTCGCAAGATCAACTCTACCGTTCGGTGAACGGGAGGCCAAATCCTGGTGGCGTGATGTGCGTCTCGCTGGGTCAAACCCCTTAGTTGCTGGCTGCAGGCGAGGGCGTCACCGTCGGCGTAGCTGCCGGTGACGGTGTGGCCTCGGGCGACGGTGTGGCTTCAGGGGCCGGCGCCGGAATCTTGCCCTCCGAGTCAATTGCCTTCTGCAGGGCCGCAGCCAGTTTCTTCTGTGCTTCCCCGTAAGCTGCAAAGTCGCCGGCCGCCAGGGCTGCCTGCCCGGCCTTGATGGCGGCGTTCGCCTCATCCAGCGCGGCCTTCAGGTCAGCCTGGGCACCTGCGCTCACCGGCGGTGTGGTCCCCGTAGGGGGCGGGGTCTGGCCGTTATTGGCTGAATCGCCGGCAGAGGCGCCCGAATCTCCGTTGAACAGCTGCTTCAACGCTTCATCCAGGGTCGGCGCAAAACCGACCTTGTCACCGAAGGCCACCAGCACACGCTGCAAGGTGGGGTAGGACGTCTCGCCGGTCGACTTCAGGTAGACCGGCTGCACGTACAGGATGCCGCCGCCCACAGGCAGCGTCAGCAGGTTGCCGTTGAGCACTTCGGAGGCACCCTGTCTCAGGAGGTTCAGAGCCTGGGACACCGTGGGATCCGAGTTGAACTTGTTCTGGGCCTGTCCCGGGCCCGGAACCTGCGTTGCGGGGGGAATCTGAAGCAATCGCAACTGCCCATAGGTGTCAGCCTTGACGCCCTTTTGGTTGCCGGCGTCAGAGTCCGCCGCCAGGAAGCCATAGAGGACGTTCCTGGCAGTGCCGTTCACGATCTGCGGAATGAAGGACGACGTCAGCTGGAACGCCGGTTGCTTCTGGTCGGGCATCTGCAGTGACATATAGAACGGAGGCTGCTTGACGTCGGTCTTTACGGTGGGATCGTTCGGCACGCTCCACACTTCGTCGCTCTTGTAGAAGCTCACAGGATCGGTGACGTGATAACGGCCCAGGAGCTCGCGCTGTACCTTGAACAGGTCCTCCGGGTAGCGGACATGGCTCATCACATCGCCGGACATCTCCGAGTACGGCTTCACGGACGTGGGGAACACCTTCTGCCAGGCCTTCAGTACCGGGTCCTGGTCGTCCCACGCATAGAGCGTGACCGAGCCGTCATAGGCATCGACCGTAGCCTTGACGGAGTTCCTGATGTAGTTCACAGAGCTGTTCGGCAGGGCAACTGTCCGGCCTGAGGTGGTCTGGGAGTCAGCGGTGGCAGCGGAGAGCTGCTCCTGCTGCGAGTACGGGTAGTACTGGCTGGTGGTGTAACCGTCCACGATCCACTTGACGCGGCCGTCGACAACGGCCGGGTAGGCGTTGCCGTCAACGGTGAGGTACGGGGCAACCTTCTCGACCCGGTCACGCGGGCTGCGGTCGTACAGGATCTGGGATTCAGCGTTGACCCCGTCGGAGAGGAGGAGGTCCGAGGACTGGAACTTGATGGAGTACAGGACCTTGTTGAAGAAGCTGCCCACATTGGGGCCGCCGTTGCCGGTGAAGGTGTACTGGGTTTCCGCGTCCCCTTCCTTGCCGGAGGGCCTGTCCTGTTCGCGCTGTGGTGCGCCCGCCGGCGCGCCGACAATGGAGTACTCCGGGGAGTTTTCGCCGAAGTAGATCCGTGGCTCGTAGGTGGAGTCATTGCCCAGGACGCCGGTTGATGGAATTCCCGACTGCAGGAACTCCGGCTTTCCATCGACAGTAAACTTGTTGCCCTTGGCCGCCACGACGCCGTAGCCATGGGTGTAGACGACGTGCTGATTGAGCCAGCCCTGCTGGTTTGTGGCGATATTCGCCGGATTCAGTTCACGGACGGCAATGACCGTGTCCTGGACCTTGCCGTCAACCTGGTACCGGTCAACGTTCAGTGAGGCCGGGAACTGGTAATACGGGCGGTACTGCTCCAACTGGGAGAAGGCATCGGAGATCAGGTTGGGGTCCAGGAGCCGGATGTTGGCTGTCGTCTGGGCGTCCGGGGCCAGCGCACCGGTGCTGGCGGTGTTCGTAGCGTCGTAGCGGTTCACCTGAATCTTGTCCAGGCCATAAGCTGCCCGGGTCATCTCGATGTTGCGCTGGATGAAGTCCTTCTCCAGCGTCTGTTCGGAAGGACGCACCTGGAACTGCTGGATGACCCACGGGTATACGCCGCCGGCGAGGATCGACGTGATGATCAGCATTGCCGTGCCGATGACGGGCAGCCGCCAGCGGCCGATGACCGCCGCAACGATGAAGAGGATGGCCACCAGGCCTGCCGCCACGGCGAGGATCGCCTTGGTGGGGATCACGGCGTTTACGTCCGTGTACAGCGCGCCGGCCCAGCGCCCGCCGTTGCCCTGCAGGGCAGCGTAGCGGTCCAGCCAGAAGTTTGCGCCGAGCAGGATCAGGAAGGCTGCGCCGGTCACGGCGAGGTGGATCTGTGCGGCGCGGCTGGTGAACACGCCGCGTTCCATCAGCCGGATACTGCCGTAGAGGTAGTGGGTGAGGATTCCGGCGATGCCGGCCACCACCACCACGCTGATCAGGAACCCTGTGACGAATCCCAGGAACGGAAGAGTCATGAGGTAGAAGCTGATGTCCAGGCCGAACTCAGGATCGCTCTTGCCGAACGGTTCCTGGTTGAAGAACAGCAGCACTTTCTGCCATTGGCTGGCCGCAGCGCTGCCGGCGAAGAGTCCGAACAGGATGGGCAGGCCCACCATAACGACGCGGCGGACCGGTTCAAGCTGGGCCTGGTAGCGGTTCAGGTTGTCGCGCATCTCGGAGTCCGGCGCGTACACGGGACGTGCGTGGTAGGCAACCCGGATGGCAAAAAAGACGGCCACGAACATAAGTGCGAAGCCGGCGAGGAAGATCCCGATCCGGGAGAGGTTTTCGGTCACAAACACTTCGAAGTAGCCGAGCTGCCGGTACCAGAGGACGTCAGTCCACACGTTGGCGAAGAAGATGAAGCCCACCACCACGATGGCAACAACGATCAGCGTGGGCGTTAGGGCCCCGCGTCGCGAGGGGGTCTTCCGGGCGGGATGGGGCTGGTAGGACGGGACAAACTCGGTACCTCATAGCTGGTCGTCAGGTTTACATGAGAAGCGTGCGTGCGGTTGACGTCCGGCACCGGTCAAGCGTGTGGCAACGTCCGTCATATCTGCCACGAGTGGCGGTAAAGCTTAGTTCCTGCCTCAGTCTAGTTGCTGGTGCAGACCGGCAAAGCGCCGATGTCCTGCCCGGATCCGGCGACTTCGACGGCGTGGCGCGCCTCTGCAATGTTCTCCACTTTGAGCACCTGCAGTCCGTCCGGAATATGGCCGACAACCTCGTCGCAGTTTTCTGCCGGGGCGAGGAATACAGTGGCTCCCCCGGCCCGTGCGCCCAGCATCTTCTGCCGGATGCCGCCGATTGGACCTACGGTGCCGTCCGGTGTGATGGTCCCCGTTCCGGCGACATGTTTGCCGCCGGTCAGGTCCCCCGGCGTGACCGTGTCGATGATGCCCAGCGAAAACATCAGCCCGGCGCTCGGTCCGCCAACCTTGTCCAGGGAAATCTTCACGTCAAAAGGAAACGTGTACAGGTACTTGAGCATGACTCCGAGAATGTAGCGGCCCGCACCGTTGTCCATGGGGGTGATGGTCTGCGTGACGGATTTCCCTGCGCGCTGCACCACCAGGCTTGCCGGCGCTCCCTGGCCGGCGGCTAGTTCTTCCTGCACAACGGCGAGCGAGGTGATGGGCTTGCCGTTGATCGATTCGAAGATGTCGCCGTTCTCAACCTTGCCGGCCGACGGCGAACCGTCGGGGAGTCCCGCGGCCTGGAGTTGCTGGCCGAAGGGAATGTCAAGCTCCTTGAGCGCCGAGGCCACGGCGTTCTCCTGCGACGAGGTCATGGCCACGGAGCTCTGCTCGTCGGCCTCCTCCTTCGTGGTGCCGGTGGGGTACAGCAGTTCCACCGGCTGAACGGACTTGGAACCGTCCAGCCATGCGGTGAAGGCGCCCAGGATGCTCACGGGGCCGTTTGGGCCGCCGTCAACATAAACGGTGGTCAGGTCCAGGTTTCCTTTGGCGGGATAGGTTTCGTGGCCCGTGACGCTGATGACAGCGCTGCCCTGGCTCTGGCCCAGGGTGTTGAAGGTGGGTCCGGGTGATTCCACAACATAAGGCACCGGGACAGTGACGGCCGCGATCCCCAGACCCAGCGCCAGGACGCCGGAAAGCATCATCACGGACACCCGCCGGTCCCCCGGCGGGGAGCTGCGCGGGGCATACTGCCCGGTCGGCGGGATGCCGGCCGTACCCGTTTCGGGTGTTGCGGCACCCGCGATGGCGCCGGCGTCGAACTCTGGAGCGTGGTCCTCATGCGGATGATCGCCGCGGGTTGTAGTCACTGAATCAACACTACGCGGTGCCGCCCCCGGCCAGCTCTTTGCCTACAGCGAACGTGGCGCCTGTCCGGCAGACAGCCGCCCCGGCCCGGGGTACCGTGAAGTTGAACAGTCACACCGACGATCGGCGGGATCATGACCTCCAACCCACTCAATCCGTCCAACGGCGACGATACGCCGAAGGATCCGTTGACAGAGATGCTGCAGAACCTGATGGGCGGCAAGGGCATGGAAAACTTCGATCCTGCCGAACTCGCAAAGGCAGCAGGCCTGCCGAACGACCCCAATCTCCTGGCCCAGATGTTCTCCCAGGTCCAGGCCATGATGAGCGCCCCGTCCGAAGGGCCCGTCAACTGGCAGCTCGCGCACGAGAACGCCCGCCGGGTTGCCGCCAGCAGCGCCGACCCGTCCGTCACGTCCCTGCAGAGCCGCGAAGTCGACGAGGCCCTGCGGCTGGCCGAACTGTGGCTCGATCCCGTGACCGACCTCCCTGCCACCGGCCTGATCGGCCGTGCGTGGTCCCGCGCTGAGTGGGTGGAAGCCACCCTCGGAACGTGGAAGCGGCTGACCGAGCCCGTCGCCAACAGCATCGCCAACGCGCTCTCCAGCGCCATGACCGAACAGATGCCCGAAGAGATGAAATCCATGATGGGCGGGGCCTCGTCCATGCTGCAGAACATGGGCGGCGCGATCTTTGGGATGCAGCTCGGGCAGGCCATCGGCGCACTGTCCGCCGAGGTGGTCAGCTCCACCGACATCGGCGTTCCCCTGGCCGACCTGGAAATGGCGCTGCTGCCGGCCAATGTGTCGAAGTTCGGCGAGGGCCTGAGCCTGCCGGAGAACGACGTCCGGCTGTTCCTGGCCGTCCGCGAGGCAGCCCATACGCGGCTGTTTGTCCAGGTGCCCTGGCTGCGTGGCCACCTGCTCGGTGCCATCGAGGCCTACGCCCGCGGCATCCACATCGACACGTCCAGGATTGAAGAGCTGGCCCGCGACCTGGACCCCAGCAACCCTGAAGGCATCCAGGAAGCACTCTCCCAGGGTGTCTTTATGCCGCAGCGGACTCCTGCACAGGAGCAGGCTCTTGAAAAACTGGAGACCGCTCTGGCCCTCGTTGAAGGCTGGGTGGACGAGCTCACTGCTTCGGCCACGGAGAAGCTGCTGCCCTCCGCCGGTGCGCTCCGGGAAACAGTCCGTCGACGCCGTGCCACCGGCGGTCCGGCGGAGCACGCTTTCTCGTCCTTGGTGGGACTGGAACTCCGTCCCCGCCGACTGCGTGAGGCTGCCACGCTGTGGGCCGCGCTTAAGGACGAGCGGGGCATTGCAGGACGCGATGCCATCTGGCAGCACCCGGACCTCCTCCCCACCGCCGAGGACCTCGATGACCCGCAGGGCTTCAGTGGCCGCCGCAAGCTGGCCGAGGCTAGCGACAGCGAAGTGGACGATGCCCTGCAGAAGCTGCTGAGCGGCGGCTTCGACGACGCGCCGCAGGATGATTCCGACGCCGGCGACGACGGGGACCAGCCCTCATCCGATGGTGAGCAGCCCAAGGGTTAGCCGGACCGCAGGGTACGACGGCGGCGCATCACCCATGAGCTGATGGCCAGGTATTGGCCAACTGCCGACAAGGATCCGGACATCTCGGCGCCCATGGTCGAGTTCGCCGGGATCTGGCGCGAGATGCCCAAGTTTGTCTTTTCGCTGACCCTCACCCAGGCAAGCTGGAACACCACCGTGATTCCCGACGTCGTGCCTGAACAAATCGCGGAACTGAAGGCGCGGCCCGGGGGCGACATCGCCCTGAGCGGTGCCAATTTGGCCTCCACTTTCATGCGGCACGGCCTGGTCGACGAATTCCGAATCCTTGTCCATCCCGTGGTTCTGGGGCAGGGCCGGCCACTGTTCGAGGCTCCTGATGTCCGAATGGACCTCAGGCTCGAGGAGACGCGGACGTTCGGCAACGGCGTGGTACTGCTCCACTACTCGCGCGGTGGCGAACGTTAGATGACCCCCTGGCCGGCGTCTGGCTCTGAATCATCACTGCCCGCGGTCAGGCCCCGGGAGGTGGCGAACGAGACGCCTTCCAGGAAGGCCTTGGCCCGCATCGTGTCGGGGTAGGCCTCCAACAGCTTCCAGAAGGCGGCGTTGTGCCCGGCCACAAGCAGGTGGGCGAGCTCATGCAAGAGCACATAGTCAATGACCCACTGCGGCATGGGCCGAAGCTTGTCGGAGAGCCGGATGGATCCTTCCGACGGCGTTGCGGAGCCCCAGCGCGAGTTCTGGTTGCTGACCCAGCGGACGGACGTCGGGACTGCGCGTCCGCCGAAGTAGCGGGCCGAAAGGTCCGCGGCGTGGGCGGCCAGCGCCGTATCCGTGGCCGGCTGTTTACTTCCTTTGCGGGCGCGCCGCTCCCCCTGGCGGTGCAGCTTCGCCAGCATGCGGTGGACCCATTCAGACTCCTGCGCGGCGGTGAACCGGGCCGGAATGGCCACCACTGCCGTCCCGTTCTCCCAGAAGGCAGCCACGGTCCTGGTCCGGCGGGCCGACCGCCGCACCTCAACCGGTGCTCCGTCCGCCGTGGTGAGTGGGAGAGTGTCTTGTCCTGCCGGCTGGCGGGTCACAGGGTGGTGCTTTCGACAAGCACCCGCAGCACGTCTTCGCCGTATTTTTCCAGTTTGGACGGACCCACGCCGGCCAGTGCCGCAAGCTCCTCCAGCGTGGACGGTTTGGCCTCAGCGATGGCCGTCAGCGTGGCATCCGTGAAGACCACAAACGCCGGCACCTCGGCAGCCAATGCGATTTCCTTGCGCCACTGCCGAAGGGCATCGAACGTCTGTTCTTCGTAACTGGGAGGACAGTCGTTGCAGCGGCCCACCTTGCGTTCGGCGCCGCTGGACAGCATGCTCCCGCAGACCCTGCAGGTGGCGGGGGCAGCAGATTTCCGGCGCGGCGCCGGACCTTTTCCGCGGGCACTGGAGCTTGCCACTGAGTTGGGCCTGAGTCCGTCGAGGAAGCGTGAGGGTTTGCGGTTGGCCCGGCCGCCCGGTGTCCGCGCCGTGGACCAGGAAAGCGCCAGGTGCTCACGTGCACGCGTGATACCCACATAAAGCAGGCGGCGCTCCTCATCCACGGCTTCCGGTGTGTCCGCGAAGGAAATGGGCATCAGGCCTTCGCAGAGGCCTACCAGGAACACAGCGTCCCATTCGAGGCCCTTCGCGGCGTGCAGCGAAGCAAGCGTCACGCCCTGGACAGTTGGCGCATGCTGCGCCAGCGAACGTTCCTGGAGTTCATTAACAAAGTCACCGAGACTGAACTGACCGCCGCGGACGTGGACCAGCTCGTCCGCGAGCGCCACCAGCGCTGCCAGGGACTCCCAGCGTTCGCGCAACGCGCCGCCGTTATGGGGCGGGGCCTCCGTGTAGCCGAGCGAGGCCACGATATCGCGGACCAGTTGGCCGAGCGGTTCCGGCGTCGCGGTTTCGGCGACGGCCCTGGTTGCCGCGCGCAGCTGAAGGATGGCATCGCGCACTTCCTTGCGGGCGAAGAACCGCTCACCGCCGCGAAGCTGGTAGCTGATCCCGGCCGCCGCGAGCGCCTGCTCGTAAGCCTGGGACTGCCCGTTGGTGCGGAAAAGGACAGCGACCTGGCTCGCCGGAGTGCCGGCGTCGAGCAGTTCCTGGACCTTGATGGCCACTGTGGCGGCTTCGGCTTCATCGTCACTGCATTCGGTGAACTGGGGGACGGGCCCCGCGGGCCGCTGGGCCACCAGCTGCAACGGAGCCGCCCAGGCAGCGTCGGCCACCGGTCCGCCGCCGCGCCGGGCGGCAAGGAGATCGTTGGCCAGCTTGACCACCTGCGGCGTGGAACGATAATCCCGGATCAGTTTCACCACATTGGCCTCGGGGTACTGTGCTTTGAATCCCAGGAGGTGTTTGGGCGAAGCGCCGGTAAACGAGTAGATCGTCTGGCTAGCATCACCCACTACGCACAGCTCGTCCCGCCCGCCCAGCCACAGTTCCAGGAGCCGCTGCTGCAGCGGAGAAACGTCCTGGTACTCATCCACCACAAAATGCCGGTACTGCTCGCGGACCGTGGCCGCGACTTTCTGGTCCTCCTGCAGGATCCCGACTGTGATCAGGAGGACGTCCTCAAAATCAATGACGTTGCGGTCGGTCTTGACGTCCTCGTAGGACTGGAAGACCCGGGCGACGGCGGTGAGATCGAACCCGCCGGGGGTCCCCCTGTCCTGCGCGTTCTCCAGGTAGTTGGCCGGGGTCAGCATGGAGACCTTGGCCCACTCGATTTCGGAGGCGAGGTCCCGGATGGACGCGCGGTCCGTGCTGAGCCGCAGGCGGCGGGACGCTTCGGCGATCATCTGGGCCTTGTGGTCCAGCAGGTTGGGCAGGGTGCCGCCTACCGCCTGCGGCCAGAAAAACTGCAGTTGCCGCAACGCGGCGGCGTGGAAGGTGCGAGCCTGCACGTTGCCCACGCCGAGGTCCCGCAGCCTGCTGCGCATCTCCGCTGCCGCCCGGGCCGTAAACGTCACAGCGAGGAGCCGCTGGGGACTGTATACGCCTGAGTGCACGCCGTAGGCAATCCGGTGCGTAATGGCCCGGGTCTTGCCGGTGCCGGCACCGGCAAGGACGCACAGCGGGCCGTTGAGCGTGCTGGCGACCTCGCGCTGTTCGGCGTCGAGTCCCCCGAGGATTCGTTCCTCAAGGGACTCTGTACTGTCAAAATTCTCTGTGGTCACTTCTGCTGCTCTGTTGTCGCGACTGCCACATGCTGGCGTCTGGCCAATGGTGATGCCTGTTCCGGGTGTCAGGGATCCGTACGGTCCATGATCCGGCCGCCGTACCAGTGCTCAATCAGCGAGCGTGCAATGGACAGTCGGCTGGAGATGGTGATTTCACCGGTGAGCACGGCGTGCTGGAGTTCCTCCCGGCTGAACCAGCGCGCACGGGTTACCTCCACGCCGTCGGGCTTTGCCACGGCGTCTGCGGTGATGGCGGTAAATCCAAGCATAAGGGAGGCCGGGAACGGCCACGACTGCGAGCCCAGGTACTGGCAGCCGGTGACCCTGACGCCCACTTCTTCGTGGATTTCCCTGACGACGGCCTGTTCCAGGGATTCGCCTGGTTCGACGAATCCGGCCAGCGTGGAGTAATTCTTCGCGTCAACCGGCCCGCCGCCACCAAGCAGCAGCCGTCCGTCCGGCCCTACCACCGTGACGATGATGGCCGGATCCGTCCGGGGGTAGTGTTCCGAACTGTCCTGGGGGCAGCGGCGGACCCAGCCGCCGGCCTCCACGTCAGTTCGGGCCCCGCATCGGGGGCAATGCTTATGGCCGGCGTGCCAGTTGGCGATGGCGCTGGCTTCGACGAACAGCGCCGTGTCAGTGGGGTTCAGGACGGCGGCGATGTCGCGGAAGCCGGCCCACTGCGCACTGGCCGGGATTCCGGCAGTGCCAGGCTCGGCAGGATCAGGAAGGACTATAAGGACCACTTCGGTACCGGCGGCAAGATCCGAGCCGTCCAGCGCGGCGCCAAGATAGACGACCTGCTCCGGGGCTGAGCCACGGTCCCGCAGGTCAGCCAGCAGCTGGGTGGCTGCGGGTAGCAGAAGCTGGTTACCCTGCACCAGGGCCTGCCGCCCCGCAAGGACCACCCCCGCGTGTGCTCGCTGTCCAGCAATTCTTCAACCATGCCGGGCCGGACACGCTCAACTGAGCCGCGGTCCACGGCGGCCGGGAGAACCGGCAGCACGGTATCGAAGAGGTGGTTGGCCGGCAGTTGGACTGCCTGCGGCTGGTAGGCCGGTGTAGCGGACTCCGCATGACTCATGTGTCCACCGTACTGACTCGGACTGACAATTTACATTCGGCGGGGACATTCGGCCGGGACATGTGGCGTGGACGTCCGGACAGGATGCCGGAGCCGACTTTTGCAGCATATCTGGAGACTCGCCGCCGTACATCGTTGTCTTGGACGCCACTCAATCTACCGTGGAACGGTGAGAAGAAAACCGATCGAACTGGCAGCCGTGGCAACCGCGGCAGTCCCCGGGCTGACCCCAACCGCCGTTAGCTCCGCCGCGGACGACCCCGCGGATTTCGACTCCGCGCTGCTGCTGGACTCCGAAGGCAAACAGTGGCGGGTCAGGTCCCCGCGGCATGCGGAAGCAAGCGCCAGGCTCGAAACGGAGTTCCTTGTCCTCCGAGCATTCGTACCGGCCATCCGGGCCGAACTGCCCTTCCTGATGCCCACCGTGGCCGGCAGCGTCCGGCTGGGCAGCCTCAGTACATTTGTCTACTCACATCTGGCCGGGAGTACCCAAAATGTGGAGGAACTCACCGCAGGTCCGGCAGCTCTCGCCCGGGAAATCGGGACAGCACTGGCGGCCATCCATGATCTTCCGCACTCCCTGGTCAGCAACGCGGACCTGCCCAGCTATACGCCCAACGAATTCCGCCAGCGACGGCTGAACGAACTCGACCAGGCGGCCACCACCGGAAAAATCCCGGCCTCGCTGCTGCTCCGCTGGGAGCATGCCCTTGAAGACGTCTCGCTGTGGCGGTTCAATCCGTGCGTTGTCCACGGGGACCTCCATGAGGACAACCTTCTTGTGGAAAGCGGCCGCGTCACGGCGGTTACGGGCTGGACGGACCTGCGGATCGGGGATCCCGCCGACGACTTCGCCTGGCTGGTTGCCTCGAACGAACAGGACTTCGTGGACGCCGTTCTTGCAAGTTACACGGGCAGCCGCCGCGACTCCCCGGACCAGCACCTGCTCCGGCGGGCCGCCTTGTCTGCCGAGTTCGCGTTGGCGCAATACCTGGTCAAGGGCATTGCCGCCGGCGATGCCGCGATGGTTACCGAAGCCGAAGGCATGCTGGAAACGCTCGCGGCCGACGTCGAAGAGCACGGCGGCCAGGCCATCAGTGTCGAGCCGTTGCCGGCCCCGGCCGACGACGCCCAGTCCCCGGCAGCCCAATCCCCTGCCGTGACCGTGGCCCCTGCTCCGGCGGTGACCATTGTCCCGGTGCCAGTCCCGGCTGTGGAGCCGGTTCCCGCCGTGCCCGCAGTGGAAGTCAGCCCTATCCCGGCGGAGCCCGTCCCGTCAGACGAAGCATCAGTGGATGACGAGTCGGCGGATGGCGATTCGGCCGACCGACCTTCGGTGCGCCCGTCCGCCGAGGATACGTCCACTGCGGCCATCAGCATCGTCGAAGTCAGGAAGCACTGACCCCACGAAGGGCTTCCTGACACCAGGAAGCCCTTCGTGAGCACTGACTTACGGAACGCCGACGTCGAGGGCCGCGGCCACGATCTGTTCGAGCTCCTCAGCGGAGCCCAGATCGTGCGGCCGCACCACCTGGTTGTCCGCAACGTAAAAGAAGGCGGCCCTAACGTCCTCGACTGCAACGCCCTTGAGCCGGGCCCAAGCCAGGCGGTACGCGGCGAGCTGCACCGATTTGGCCCGCAGCTGCGCGGCGGAGGGCCGGCGGCCGGTTTTCCAGTCCACCAGGTCCCACCGGCCGTCCGCGTCCTGGAAGACAGCGTCGATGCGTCCGCGGACCACAACATCGCCCACCCGCGTTTCCACCGGGACCTCGACAAATGCCGGTGACCTGTCGGCCCACTCCGAGGCTTCGAAGGTGGCCACCATGGTGTCGAGGTCGTAGGCGGCGTCAATATGGTCGTCGGAGCCGGGGGCCTCGCCGAGATCCAGCATGCCGGCGGCGCCGAAGTACTCTTCAACCCAGGCGTGGAATGCCGTTCCCTTCCGCGCCGACATGCCGGGCTCACGCGGAACAGGCCTTCGGAGCCGGCCCACCACTCCTGCCGGGTCCTCGCCAAGATCCACCAGCGTGGACGCAGAGATGTGGCCGGGCAGGTGAACGTCCTGCCCGGAGGCGCGCCGGGAACGCCGTTCCAGCAGCAAGGCAGCTTCCCTGGCCCAGCCCGCCGCATTGCCCCGGAGCCTTGGCCCGGACTCATTGTCGGATGCAGGCTCAAGGACGGGCACCGAGTCCTCAGGAACGAAGGGCTCCAAGGCTGCCCGGACGCGTGCCGCGGCGCTTTCCATGGCCAGCCGCCTGCCGGGAACAACCCGCAGGCGCTCTCCGGTCCGCGCGTCCACCGGGCCTTCGAGGGGGTCATAAGGCCACCCGGCCACCTCAGTTTCGGTCGTCAAGGGGCTCTTTTCAGGCAAAGAGGCTTCGTCCACTGACGCCGGGTGCACCATGGCACACGTCTCCATGCCCTCCGCCGGGGCGGAGCCGGGGCCGGCAAGCTGTTCCAGTTCAGCGAGGAACGGGGACATCTCGGCGCGGCCTGCCCTGGAGCCCACCCATGCTGCGCTGGAGACCCAGAGGACATGCTTTGCCCTGGTGTAGGCCACGTATGCCAGGCGGCGTTCTTCGCCCTCACCATGGACCTGGACGGCTGATTTGAAGTCCTTCTCGGCGTCCAGCCAGCCCTTCTGGTCCGGCTGGTCGGTATCCCATTGGGGAAGATCTGAACGGTCCCCCCGGAGAGGCCACGGCAGGGCCGCCGCGCCGCTGCTCCAGCGGGAGTCCTTGCTGCTGGGGAAGGCCCCGGCGTTAAGACCCGGAACAAAAACGACGTCCCATTCCAGGCCCTTGGACGCATGGACGGTCAGCAGCTGCACAGCCTCGCGGTTGATATCCGACGGCGGAGCTTCGAGGCCGTTTTCTTCGGCCGCGGCAGCTTCAAGCCAGGCTAGGAACG
This sequence comes from Pseudarthrobacter psychrotolerans, assembly GCF_009911795.1. Lineage (NCBI taxonomy): Bacteria > Bacillati > Actinomycetota > Actinomycetes > Micrococcales > Micrococcaceae > Pseudarthrobacter > Pseudarthrobacter psychrotolerans. Next base: position 1,685,682 of record NZ_CP047898.1, read on the forward strand.
CGAGGATGTCCACCCGGTGCGAGGTCCGCAGGAAGCCAGCCGCCGCGTCCTGGAATGCATCCAGGTTTCGGCGGGCCTGGTGGATGCTGGTTCCCGGGCGCGCAGCCACTTCGATGTCGAGCAACATGGCGCGTTCCACCTCGCCGAGCAAGGTGGTGAGGTCGTCCCCGAGGTAGCCCCGCAGCTGCCTGAGTTCCGTCGAGAGCCTGCCGAGGCGGTCGCGGGCCGGCTCGGTCAACGAACGGCCATGGGAAGAGGTCCAGTCTTCGCGTGGCAGCCAGTCCAGCGCTTCAACCAGGCTGGCACCGTCAGTCAGGTCGCTTTCGATGACGGCCTCGTCGGACGCGTCTGCGGGCCCGTCCTCCGGCGTGGCAGCGTTGGCCGGGCGTCCTCGGCGGCGTGCGAGCTGGCTGGACCAGTCGCGGAAAGCCATCAGGTCAGCGGGCCCGATGCGCCAGCGTGCGCCGGCCAGGAGGCGCATCAGGGAGTCCGAGCGTCCTGGATCAGCAAGTACCCGGAGCGTGGCCACCAGGTCAACGATTTCGGGCGTGTCGAGCAGCCCGCCGAGCCCCACGATTTCGTAGGCGATCCCCCGCGCCTCGAACTCCCGCCGGATGGTTTCCATCTGGGCGCGGCGCCGGCACAGGACGGCCAGTGCCGGCGGTACCGGGGTGCCGTCGGCCTCCCGTTCGAAGTCCGTGACCCGGTACTTCATGATGTCCTCCGCAAGGGCTGCGGCTTCGTCGAGGTCTGTGCCGAAGCGGCCAAGAACCACCCGTCCGTCCACGGCGAAGGGGCTGGGCTGCAGGGGCGGCACATTCGCTGCCGCGGCAGCCGTGCCCGCCGGCATGGTGCCCGCTGGGGTCGCGCCTGCCGCAGCGGTGACCGCAGGGGCGCTGCCGGCAACGGCCTTCTGGGCCTCGGCGCGCCCTAGGGCCTCTGACATGATGTTGGCGGCGGACAGGATGGCCCGGCCGTTGCGCCACGCAGTAGTGAGGTACGACGTCGGGGCCGGTACGAAGCGTCCCGGCCCGTCGTCCCCGTCCACGCGGACCGGGAATTCACGGACAAAGTGGAAGAGCTGACCTGCCGAAGCACCCCGGAAGCCGTAAATCGACTGGTTGGGGTCCCCCACGGCGGTGACCGCGTGGCCCTCGCCGAAAAGCCGCGAAAACAGGACCAGCTGGGCATACGACGTGTCCTGGAACTCGTCCAGGAGCACCACTTTGTAGCGCTGGCGTTCCATGTCCGCTGCAATGGGGATCTCCCGGGAGACACGGGCCGCAAGTGCCACCAGGTCGCCGAAGTCCAATGCCCCCCGTGACTTCTTGGCGGCGGCGTAGCGGCCCACCATGTCAGCCACGCTGGCCCTGGTTCGCAGCATCGCAGCCAGTTCACTGGCTGCCTGCGGGGCGTTCTTCTTCGCTCCGGCCAGGTAGGGACGTTCTTCGAACTCGGCAAGGCGTGCCAGAAGCCAGGCCTCGACGTCGGCTGGTTCCTGCAGGTGCTCTGCGCACTCCCCCGCGAGCTGGATGACTGCCTTGACCAGCGTGGACTTGGCTGCCTTGAAGTGGCTGTAGTCGCCGTCGAACGCTTCCACCACTTCGCTGGCGAGCTGCCAGGCCTGGGCCCCGCCGAGCAGCACAACGTCGCGTTCCACGCCAAGCCGCAGCCCGTAGTCAGAAACGATCCCGCTGGCGAATGAGTGATAGGTGGACACCTTGGGCTCAAGGGCGTCGCTGCTGAGCAGCCCGGCAGGGAACACGTCATGCCGCGTGTCCTGGGCAGCGACCCGCTGCAGTGCGGCCAGTTTGGCCCGGATCCGGGTGGCCAGCTCGCCGGCCGCCTTCCTGGTGAAGGTTACGCCGAGGACTTCCTCAGGCCTGACCCAGCCGTTGGCGACGAGCCAGACGACGCGGTCGGCCATGGTGGCGGTCTTGCCGGAGCCCGCTCCCGCGATCACCAGCCGGGGAGCCAGGGGTGAGGAAATGATGGCGGACTGTTCGGGGGTAGGGGTGTTCTTTTCGCCCAGCAGCCTGGACAGCTCCTCGGGGCTGAACAGGGGCTCTGGAACCTGGGGGTGGCTCATTCGGTGACCTGCTTTCCGCGGACACAAAGCGGACAGACCTCAGGGAGCCTGCAGCCGTGGCCCCCGTGGCTGCTTTTTGCGGGGTCGTGCCTGGCTTCGAAGCTGTTGCCGGACATTATTGCGGCGGCATCGGTGACCATTTCCAGCGCCCAGTTCTCCTGGGCCTCCAGGGGCTCCTGTTGCTGGACGCCGGGGCTCTTGGTAGTGGTTCCGAGCTGCGCCAGTACAGCTCCGCCCGGTACCGTCCCGCCCGGTCCCGCTGCGCCACCGGGTACGTCTGCGAAACCGCCGGCCAGGACCGCTGCCTGGTAGGCCCCCAGCTGGGGATGGCGGGACAACTCTGTCTTGCCGGGCTGCCGCTTTCCCGTCTTGAGGTCCACAACAACCAACCTTCCTTCGGCGTCGATCTCCAGCCGGTCAACCTGGCCACGGAGCACGGCGACGCGGGCATCGCCGCCCTGGCCATCGCCCGGGACCGATGGCGCCGGCGTCGACCCCAACGCCGGCGGAACGTCCGGCAGCCGGACCTCAAAGTCCTGCTCGACGCCCAGCAGGCTCCGGCCCTCGCTCCGCATCACCAGGACATACTGGGCGAGCTTGCGCACCATTGTTTCGGCACGCTGGAAGTCGAGTTTGCCTTCCCAGTTGTCCTTCATCCCCAAGGTTGGCCACCGGCGGATGAGTTCGGCGACGTACTCGCCCCCGGAGGCTTCCGGCAGGTCCTGCGCGATGGCGTGGACCAGTGTGCCCAGGCTCCGGGCAAAATCGGTGGCGGCTTCTCCCCCGGCAGCCTGCACAAACCAGTCGAGCGGCGATTTCTGTACGGATTCCACCTTCGACGGCGAGACGTAAACAGTCCCTCCGGGCGGGACAACCGGCTCCGACGTCGTCAAAGGGGGCAGGCCCCACCAGCTGTCCGGATGCGCTCCCGGGACAGCCGGTTCCACTGCCGCAAGGCCGGCCAGGACCCTGGCGGCCTCGGCGGCTTCGTGCTCATACTTTCCATCCAGCTGCGCGTATTGGCGCAGCTCAGCCACCAGGGCACGAAGGGTCATGGGCCGTTCCACGGGCGTGAACACCCTGCCCTCGGCGCCCGGCTCAAGCGGCGCTACATAATCGAGGAAGGACGACGGCTGGTCGTCCTCGGACGAAACAGCGGTGCAGATCAGGATCTCGCAGGCCCGGGAAACGGCTGTGGAGAAGCTCCGGAGTTCGTCGTAGCGGATTTCGCGCAGCCGGCTCAGTGGGTCCAGCTGCAATGCATAGCTGACACCGTGTTCGACGGCGTCAGCGTACAGGCTGCTGCCCAGAAGCTCACCGCGGAGCCGGGTATTGGGCCAGACGCCTTCCTGCAGCCCCGCCACAATGACCACGGGCCACTGCCGCCCGGCAGCACTGGCCGGGGTCATCAGCTCGACGGCGTCGTCCACCTGCGCCCGCGCGGCCAGGGTATCCATCGGCAGTTCCTGGTTCAGAAGGTACTCAAGGAACTGCTCCGGCCCGGCGCCCGGCATCTGGTCCACATAGCGCTCGGCGGTGTGGAAAAGTGCCATCATGGCATCGAGGTCCCGGTCGGCGCGGGCTCCGTGGGAACCGCCGGTGAGGGCGGATTCGGTCCACGCGTTGGCCAGTCCTGTGGAGTGCCACAGGGCCCAGAGAACGGTCTCGGCATTGGCTCCGGGTTCGGCAGCGGCGCTCCGCCCGGCCTGGATCATGCGTGCGGTCCGGCGCGCGGAACGGCCTTCCAGGCCCAGCGTCCCCAGGGCGCCGGGTTCCGATAATGCTTCAACCAGCAGGGCGTCGCTGGTCCGTCCGCCGCCGCCCAGCAGTTCTTCCCGCCTGAGCGACTGACGTAGCCGGCGCAGTTCGATGGACGTGGCGCCCCCGATCCGCGACGTCAGCAGGGCGACGGCGGCTTCCGGGGTCAGCAGTTCCGGATCCAGCGCAATGGCGTAGGCGTCCAGCAGCGGGCGTACGGCCACCTCATCGCGGACCGCGGACTCGGCTACCGGAACGCGCACCGGGATCCCCTGGCCCGTGAGGTATCGCTGCAGCTCACTGAGCTGTCCGCCGTTACGCACGATCACCGCGATCTCGGCCAGGTCGCGGCCACGGTTGACGTGCTGGTCCAGGATGCGCTGGGCGACGTACCGGAGTTCATGGACCGGCGACGGAACCAGGTGTGCTTCCACTGTTCCGGCGGATTGTGGTTGGGGTTCGACGACGGCGGCGGGGCCGTGCGCGGTTCCGGCCAGGAGCTCGGGCTGCTCCAGCCGCCTGGCCAGCTGGCCGCCCGCACGCTGTGAGATCCGGCCCGCGACGCCGAGCCAGGCTTCGGCGATGGCGGGGGCGTGCCGATGGGCGTGCCAGAGCGGCCGCTCAATGACGCCAGATTCCGTCGAAAGCAGGTGCGGCAGTTCCGCGACGAGGTCGGGCCTGGCCCCACGGAATCCCTGCACAACGGTATCCGGGGAGAATGCGACATAGCAGTCCTTGCCGGCGGCGATGTCGGCGAGCAGTTCGAAAACGGCGGGGTTTGCCTCCTGCACATCGTCCACCAGCACCAGCTGGAGACGGTCCCGTTCTTCGGCCAGGAAGTCAGGCTCGTCCTGGAAGATCTGCCGTGCCGTGGTAATGATGCCGGCAGGATCAAAAGCCTCCGGCATGCGCAGGTCCAGGACGTCCCGGTACTCGGCGTACAGCGCCGACGCGGCGATCCAGTCCGGCCGGCCGCACTGGCGGCCCAGCTCCTCGAGGTCACCGGCGGTCCGGCCGGATTCGATGATCCGGTCGAAGAGTTGGCGTACCTCGTGGCGGAAGCCCCGCGTCTCCAGTGCCGCTTCCAGGTCCGCTGGCCATGGAAGTTCCAGCCCGGGCATCCGGTGGCCCTCCAGGAGTTCGCGGATGATGAGGTCCTGTTCCGGGCCGGACAGAAGGCGCGGCGCGCGCGGAAGCGGAAGGATTCCCTCTGCCTTTGCCCGGCGGATCAGGTCAAAGGCATAGGATGCCCAGGTCCGGGCCGGCGTGGTGCTCAGGCTCCGGTCCAGGCGCGCGGTGAACCGGTCGCGGAGTGAGTCGGCGGCGAGGCGTCCGGGCGCCAGGATGAGGATCCGCTCCGGGTCAACGCCGTCATGCAGGGCGCGACGGACCGCGGCTTCGATCAGGACCGTTGATTTTCCGGTTCCCGGTGCGCCGGGCACCAGGACCGGTCCGGAGCCGTGGGGCACGTCGACGGCGTCGCGCTGGTCTGCAGACAAAGCCGGAACATCGGCGTGCAGCTGCCGCGGCGGAAGAAGACGCAGGCCCCTTCCGCTGGCACGTCCGGCCGCGGACGCGGGCCTGGCTGACGTGCGTGTGGACTTGGCGGGGTCAACTACGGGGATTGATACGGTCACACAGACATTTCATCATCAGCCACCGACAATCTATGCAGCCGCAGCTCCAGCTGCTCCGCAATGGCGTCGATCCGGTCGAAGTCATCCTCGCCCGGGGCCCAGCGTGCTGCCATCAGGTCCACCCGCCATTTGCCGTCGCCGGTCCGCAGAAAAGCATCGTGGTTGCCGAGCAGCGGCGTCCCCTCCTGCAGGTAGTGGCGCAGCGCTTCGGCCTCATGGCCTTCCGGACCTTGGCCGCTTGCTTTGAGGATCCGCCACCACGCGACCTGGCTGCCGTAGTGGCTCATCGCGTGGCCCACCTGCCGGGGACCGCCGGACCCCAGCAGCTCGGCCACATCGCCGTAGGCCAGTGCGGTGCCGGGTGGAACCAGCTCGACGAGCGCGAGCACCGCCTCAATGTACTCAGTCCGCATACATCAAGATTACCGGCAGTGGCGTTGGCGGATCCTGTCGGTGCTGGCCGGTAGCGTTGAACCATGACTTCCTGGAACACCCTTCCCCGCGCAGCCTTCGATCTCGAAACCACCGGACGGAATTCGCGTGCCGCACGCATTGTCACGGCGTCGGTCACTGTGGTGGACCACGAGGGGGACGTCATCACCGAACACGAATGGCTGGCCGATCCCGGCGTCGACATCCCTACCGAGGCCAGCGATATCCACGGCATCACCACGGAGCAGGCCCGGCGTGAGGGACGGCCGGCCCATGAAGTCACCGGGGAGCTTGCAACCGTCCTGCAGGACCTGTTCGACGCCGGCATTCCGGTCATTGCCTTCAACGCCAGCTACGACTTCACGGTCCTGGCCGCAGAGTCCGCCCGCTACGGCGTCCGGCAGTTGAGCCGTTTCCCCGTCCTGGACCCGTTCATCATGAACAAGCAGGTGGACCGATACCGCAAGGGTAAGCGCACATTGACGGCCTTGTGTGAGGAGTATGGCATCACGCTGGACAACGCCCATACGTCGGCCGCGGATGCTCTGGCCACCCTCCGGATGCTGGATGCCATGGCCATCAAGTTCCCGAAGCTCAAGATGCCGGCCAGCCAGCTTCACGAGCTGCAAAAGGACTGGGCGGTCAGTCAAGCGGCGGACTTCCAGAACTACCTGCGCAAGACCAAGCCCGCCGCCGTGATCGAAGGGGAATGGCCCGTCCTTCCACCCGAAGACGCCAGCAGTGAATTCTAGCTGAGAGCTAACTCACAATTAGGCCGGAACCGCGGACTGCCACCGCCGGAACCCTCAGATTCGGCCGCAAAGGCAGCATTCATTCATCAGATGTTCAGGAAGAGTTTCCTTCACCCATTAATTCGGCTAAAAGCGCCTGGGGGCAAGTCTTTATTCGCCCGAAAGCGCTGAAAGCCGGAAATGAGATGATTAAGTTCAGCGGTAATCCCGCCCCGGCCGGCCGGCCTTGGGGAGCAAGGCGCCAGGCGCCGCGCGCGCAGCCTTCGGCCCGGTTGAACTTATGACTCTGATGAAAGTGACTTTCTCATGAAGACCAAAGCCATGAAGTGGCTCACCAGCGTTCCCGTCGCAGTTGCCCTGGCTGTCTCGCTGGCCGCCTGCGGCTCGGGATCGGCACAGCCCAGCGGCTCGCCCACCGATGCCCTCGCCGGCAGCGACCAGCAGGCCCTGGACAAGTACACCACCGCTGACGTCACCCCGCTGGACAAGATCGACAAAACCAAGCTGGGCCTCAACACCGAAGGCAAGCTTGAGGTGGGCACGCTCTCCGACGCGCCGCCGAACATCTTCATCGACCCGGCAGGCAAGTTCACCGGCTACGACAACGAGCTGCTGCGCGCCATTGCCGGCAAGCTTGGCCTCGACGTTGAATTCGTGGCCACGGACTTCTCGGCGCTGCTCTCCCAGGTGCAGACCAAGCAGTTCGACCTCGGATCGTCCTCGATTTCCACCACAGACGCCCGCCGTGCAAACGTGGGTTTCACCAACGGCTACGACTTCGGCTTCATGGCTGTGGTTGCCAAAACCAACAGCGACGTCAAGGGGTTCAAGGACCTGAACGCCAATGTCCGCATCGGCGTCGTCCAGGGCACCGTCCAGGACGACTACGTCACCAACACCCTGAAGCTTGAGCCGGTCCGCTTCCCCGACTACGCCACCGTGTACGCGAACGTACGCAACGGCCAGATTGATGCGTGGGTAGCACCGTCGCAGCAGGCAACCGGCCAGGTGAAGGAAGGCGACGGCACCGTCATCGCCGAATCAGTGGTGAACACCCAGAACTTCACCGCATATGCAGTGAACAAGGACAACAAGGCCCTGATCGACGCCCTGAACTCCGGCCTGGACGCTGTAATTGCTGACGGTACCTGGGCCAAGCTGACCAAGGAATGGTACCCGGACCGCACCACCCCCGCCGACTGGAAGCCGGGCAGCAAGGCTGCTCCGGCTCCCAAGAGCTGATCTGGGCCTAACCGTAAATGGATCTCCTGGACCAGCTGGGTGAAACGTTCCTCAATTGGGGGGAAATGGCGAAAGTCATTCCCTCCCTTCTCACGGTGGGCTTGCCCAACACCCTGATCCTGGCCTTGGCTTCGGGCATCCTCGGAGCCTTGCTGGGGCTGTTGCTGGCGCTGATGGGTATTTCCCGGAATCCGGCGGCCCGCTGGGCAGCGCGGATCTACACCGACCTTTTCCGGGGCCTGCCCGCCATTCTGGTGATCCTGGTGATCGGCATTGGGCTCAGCCCCATTGCCCGGGAACTTACCGGAAACCGGAACCCGTATCCGCTCGGGATCCTGGCCCTTACCCTGATCGCCGGCGCCTACATCGGTGAGATCTTCCGCTCCGGTATCCAGAGCGTGGAGAAAGGCCAGCTGGAGGCCTCGCGTGCTTTGGGCTTCAGCTATGGCAAGTCCATGCGCCTGGTGGTGGTGCCGCAAGGCATCCGCCGCGTGCTGCCTGCCCTCGTGAACCAGTTCATCTCGCTGCTGAAGGATTCCTCCCTGGTGTTCGTGCTGGGGCTGGCTGCCTCGGACCGCGAGATCTTCCGGATCGGTAACGATGCCATGGCCAACACGGGAAACCTTTCGCCGCTGGTGGCCGCAGGATTCGTGTACCTCATCCTGACCGTGCCGCTGACGCACCTCGTTAATTACATCGACAACCGGCTGCGTACCGGCCGGCCGGAGAAGAAGGAACCGGACGAGCTTGCGGCACCTATCGGCAAGGGGCACAGGCATGACGGATTTTACTTCCGGCACCCTGACCGGCAAGAACCTGCACCTTTCGTTCGGGCATAACCATGTGCTCCGCGGGATCGACCTCCATGTGGAGAAGGGCACCACGGCTTCGGTCATCGGTCCGTCCGGCTCCGGAAAATCCACGCTCCTGCGGGTCATGAACCGGCTGATCGAACCGGACCAGGGCGACATCCTGCTGGACGGCCGGTCTGTCCTGAAGGACAACCCGGACGAGCTGCGCCAGCGGATCGGCATGGTGTTCCAGCAGTTCAACCTGTTCCCGCATAAGACCGTGTTGGACAACGTCTCGCTCGCGCTGCGCAAGCTCCGGAAGCTCTCCAAGGACCAGGCGCGCGCCGAAGCCCTTGAGCAGCTGGACCTGGTAGGCCTCAAGCACAAAGCTGACGCCCGCCCGGCCAACCTCTCCGGCGGCCAGCAGCAGCGTGTCGCGATCGCCCGCGCCTTGGCCATGAAGCCTGAGGTGATGTTCTTCGACGAGGCCACCTCCGCGCTTGACCCCGAGCTCGTGAAGGGCGTCCTGGCGCTGATGGCCGACCTCGCCAAGGGCGGCATGACCATGGTGGTGGTGACCCACGAGATGGGCTTCTCCCGCAACGTCTCAGATACTGTCACGTTCATGGACGCCGGTGTGGTGGTCGAATCGGGTCCGCCCGAGCAGATCTTCACGGCGCCCGCAACGGACCGCCTGAAGGGCTTCCTTTCGGACGTGCTGTAGGCGCACCAACAGAGAATCCCCGTCTCCCGGACTTTTCCCCTACGCATTGTGCGGGGATTCGTCCGGGAGGCGGGGATTTCCTTGCTTAAGCCGTTGACGGCGCGGGAGGGCTGCCGACGCCGGCGCTAGGCTTGCGCGGCAGCTGCGGCCCTTGCGGCGGCCGGGAGAGCGTCAAAGATCCGGTTCATCGCGGCGTCGTCGTGCGCTGCCGAGAGGAACCAGGCCTCGAAGACCGACGGCGGCAGGTAAACGCCGGATTCCAGCATGGAGTGGAAGAACGGCGCGTACCGGAAGGTTTCCTGGGCCTGGGCGTCGGCGTAGTTGTGGACGCCGTTGGCGGACGTGCCGAACGCGACGGAGAAGAGGTTTCCGGCGAACTGGACGGAGTGGTCCACGCCGGCACTGTCCAGTGCAGCGGACAGCGCCGAGGAGAGCTCCAGCGAGCGGGCGTCCACAAACGAGTAGACGTCGCGGGTGGCGTGCGTCAGGGTGGCTACGCCGGCTGCCATGGCCACCGGGTTACCGGACAGTGTCCCGGCCTGGTACACGGGGCCGATGGGCGCCAGGTAGTCCATCACGTCGGCACGCCCGGCGAGGGCCGCCGTCGGCATTCCGCCGCCGATGACCTTTCCGAAGGTGAGCAGGTCAGGGGTCCACGGGTCCGCGGCATCAGCAGCGCCGCCGGTAAGCCCCCAATAGCCGGAGTAGCCGGTGCGGAAACCGGTGAGCACTTCGTCGAGGATCAGCAGGGCGCCGTGCTCGCGGGTGATGCGGGACAGCCCCAGGTTGAAGCCTTCCCCCGGGGTCACCACGCCCATGTTGGCGGGGGCGGCTTCGGTGATGACGGCCGCGATGTTCGGCCCGTGCGCGGCAAAGGCGGCTTCCACGGCGGCGAGGTCGTTGTAGGGCAGGACCAGCGTTTCGGCGGCAGTGGCTTCGGTGACGCCGGCCGAGCCCGGCAGGGCAAGGGTGGCAACGCCGGATCCTGCAGCGGCGAGCAGCCCGTCCAGGTGGCCGTGGTAGCAGCCGGCGAACTTGATGATGAGGTTCCGGCCGGTGAAGCCGCGGGCCAGCCGGACTGCCGTCATGGTGGCTTCGGTGCCGGTGGAGACCATGCGGACGCGTTCGGCGGCCGGCACGCGCTCCTGGACGATGGCAGCCAGGTTGGCCTCGTCCGGGGTGGACGCGCCGAAGGAGAGGCCGCGGTCAACAGCCGCGTGGACCGCCTCCAGGACGGCCGGGTGGGCGTGCCCCAGCAGCGCCGGGCCCCAGGAGCAAACCAGGTCGACGTATTCTTTGCCGTCGGCATCTGTCAGGTATGGGCCCTTGGCCGACACCATAAACCGCGGGGTTCCGCCCACCGAGCCGAAGGCACGAACGGGTGAGTTGACGCCACCAGGCATCAGGGTCTGGGCACGGGCGAAGAGGTCTTCGGAACGAGTCATGCCCCTATTCTTCCATCCCGTGCGGTGGCATCCGGCGCCACGCCACAGGCGGGGCGCCGGATACAGTTGCCGCCTGGCTCAGCGGTCCGCGTGCATGTCCGCGAGCATGTCCGCAACGCGCGGTGCCACCTTGGAACCGAACAGTTCGATGGAGCGCATCATCTGCTCGTGGGGCAGCGTGCCGCTGCTGTACTTCATCTCGAAGCGGTCCGCACCGAGGGTGCCCTTGAGCCGGGCTACCTTCGCCGCCACCGTTTCCGGAGAACCAATGAACAGGGCACCGTCCTCGTCCGCCGCAGCTTCGTACTCGCCGCGCCCGGCCGGTCCCCAGCCGCGCTCCGCCCCGATCTTGTTCCGGGTGGCGAGCCAGTGCGGGTAGTACTCCTCAAGGGCCTGCTCGTCAGTCTCGGCCACATAGCCGGGCGAATGCACGGAGAGTGCCTGCGGTTCCTTACCGGCTTCGGCAAGGGTGCGGCGGTACAGATCGGCATAGGGACGGAAGCGCTCGGGCTCGCCGCCGATGATCGCCAGGACCATCGGGTAGCCGTAGGTTGCCGTGCGGACCACGGACTGGGGAGAACCGCCCACGCCGATCCAGGTGGGAAGCAGGCGGCCCTCCACATGCGGGTACACCATCTGGCCCCGAAGCGACGCCCGGGTGCGCCCGTCCCAGTTCACCGGATTCTGGGACCGTACTCGGTCATAGATTTCCAGCTTCTCCTCGAACAAGGCGTCGTAGTCGCTGAGGTCGTAGCCAAAAAGCGGGAAAGACTCGGTGAACGAACCCCTGCCCAGGATCACTTCGGCGCGGCCGTTGGAGACGGCGTCGAGGGTGGCGAAGCGCTGGAAGACGCGGATGGGATCGTCCGAGCTCAGGACCGTGACCGCGCTGCCAAGCCTGATGTTTTCGGTGGCCGTGGCGATGGCTGCCAGCACCACGTCCGGCGCGCTGACGGCGAAGTCCCTGCGGTGGTGCTCCCCTACGCCGAAGGAATGGAGTCCGACGGCGTCGGCCACCTTGGCCTGTTCCACCACCTGGCGCAGCACCTCGGCGTGGTGCTTGGGTGCGCCGTCGGCAGCCAGGTCGACGTCGCCGAAGGTACTGACGCCAAGCAGGATGGTGTCCGCAGGGACGGGGCGGTGGGGTTGCCCAAGGTTGACGGAGTGGTTACGGAAGGCTCGCTATTTTCATGCATACGCATACAAACCACGGATCATCCGGAAACATTCCCTGCCGCGTCAGGATTCCTTGAGCCAGCCTGCAACTTCGGACGCCCAGTAGGTCAGCACGGTGTCGGCGCCGGCCCGTTTGATGCCAAGGATGGATTCCGTGATGGCGCCCCGCCGGTCGATCCAGCCGTTGGCGGCGGCGGCCTCGATCATCGCGTATTCACCCGAGATCTGGTAGGCCGAGACAGGAACGGGGCTCATGGCGGCGACGTCGGCCAGGATATCCAGGTAGCTCATGGCCGGCTTCACCATGACCATGTCGGCGCCTTCCTCAAGGTCCAGTTCCACCTCGAGGATGGCTTCGCGGCGGTTCGCGGCGTCCATCTGGTAGGTGCGGCGGTCACCCTTGAGCTGCGAATCCACGGCTTCCCGGAAGGGGCCGTAGAAGGCGGAGGCGTACTTGGCCGCGTAGGCCAGGATGACGGTGTTCTTGTGGCCGGATTCCTCGAGGGCCTGGCGGATGACGGCAATCTGGCCATCCATCATGCCAGAGGGCCCCAGCACGTGGGCGCCGGCATCGGCCTGCGCCACGGCCATCTGGCCGTAGATTTCCAGCGTGGCATCGTTGTCCACGTAGCCGTCGGCATCCAGGACGCCGCAGTGGCCGTGGTCGGTGAATTCGTCCAGGCAGACGTCGCCCATGATGACCAGGTCATCGCCCACCTCAGCGCGGACGTCGCGGATGGCCTTGTTGAGCACGCCGTCCGGGTCCAGCGAGGCGGTGCCGCGGGCATCGCGGACGGCGGGAATGCCGAACAGCATGATGCCGCCGACGCCCAGTTCCACGGCTTCCGCAGCGGCACGCTTAAGCGACTCGGTAGTGTGCTGCACAACGCCCGGCATGGAGGAAATGGGCGACGGCTCGCTGAGGCCTTCGCGGATAAACGCGGGCAGGATCAGGTCCGCCGGTGCCAGCCGGTACTCGGCGGTGAGCCGGCGCATGGCGGGCGTGGTGCGGAGGCGGCGCGGGCGGTGGTTCGGAAAGCTCATCGGGTGTTCCCTTCGTTGGCAAATACGGTTCCCAGCGCGGCCACTATGCCGCCCGGGGTGGGGACTTGGGCGGTGGCGGCCACCGGGATGCCGAGGGCCGCAGCCTCCGCCGCCGTCGGGCGCCCGATGGCGATGAAACGGCAGCGGCCCAGCGGCAGGAGGGTCGCGGCGATGCGGCGGGCAGCGCTCGGCGAGGCGGCCACTACGGCGTCGAGCGTCCCGGCGTCGAGCTCCCTGCGGGTCTGCGACTGACTGAGCTCGCGGGGAGAGCCCGGGTGGGAGAGCCCGACGGCGGACGGCAGTTCCGCCTCCAGGCGGAGTTCCGGACGGGCCGGGTAGTCCACGGTGTGGTAGGCCACAACAGCGGTGACGTCGGCACCCTTGGCTGCCAGGCCATCGCGCAGGGCAGGCCCAGCGATGTCCGCCTGTGGCAACAGCACGCGCGCCGGGGCGGCAGCCCAGAGGTCCACGAGCCCTTCGGCGGACTGCATGTCCACCGGGGCCAGGGCCACGGGGATGCCTGCGGCCGCGAGTATCCGCCGTGAAGACGGTCCGATGGTGGCCACGCGCGTTCCCGCCGGCACCAGTGCAGCCGGCGTGGTCCCGCGCTCGGCCGCCTTTTCCACGAGCATACGCACCGTGGTGATGCTGCTGACCACCAACCAGTCGAAGCTACCGGCGGCCAGGGCATCCAGGGCGGCGTCGAGAGCCGGCTGGTCCGCGGCCCGCTCAAAGTCGATGAGCGGCAGGACCAGCGGTTCGGCCCCCAGGCTGCCGAGCAGCGCGGCCAGCGGGCCGGCGCGGTCGGCGCTCCGGGTGATCAGGACGCGCCGGCCGCCGAGGGTGCCTGCCGGTGCCTCAGGATGCGGCAAGGTCCGCGATCTCCGCGGCGCCGGCAGCCAGCAGGAGCTCGGCCACCTCGATGCCGAGCAGCGTGGCACCGACTTCGGTGAGTCCGTCCGTTGCCTTCTTTTCGCGCACCGTCCTGGTGCCGTCCACGGCGCACACCGCTGCCTCGAGGTACAGCATGCTGCCCTTGCGGTAGGCGAAGGCACCCACCGGGGCGGCGCAGCCGGCCTCGAGGCGGGCCAGCACGGCACGCTCGGCGGTCACGGCGAGGCGGGTGTCCTCATCGTTGAGCGCGGCCAGGGCCTGTGCCAAAACACCCTGCGAACCTTCGGTGGAGCCTGCCTTGCGCGGGGCGTCGGCGCTCCGGCATTCGATGGCCAGCGAACCCTGCCCTGGCGCCGGCAGCATCACGTCCGTCTCGAAGAATTCGCTGACGGCGTCCAGGCGGCCAATGCGTTCCAGGCCGGCGGCGGCCAGCACGACGGCGTCGAGGTCCCCTGGTGCGCCGGCGGCGTTGCCGGGCAGGCCGGGCACGCGGCCCAGGCGGGTATCCACATTGCCGCGGATGTCCTGCACGTCCAGGTCGGGGCGGGCGGCCCTCAGCTGGGCAGCGCGGCGGGGTGAGCCGGTGCCCACCTTGGCGCCCTGCGGCAGATCAGCCAGCTTGAGACCGTCGCGTGCGCACAGGACATCCCGCACATCGGCACGCTTGGGCGTAGCGGCGATCGTCAGGCCCAGTGCGGCGCCCGTGGGGAGGTCCTTGAGCGAGTGCACGGCGACATCGCAGGTTTCCTGCAGCAGGGCATCGCGCAACGCGGCGACAAATACCCCGGTGCCGCCCATCTGGGACAGTGATCCTGTCTTGACGTCGCCTTCGGTGGTGATGTGCACCAGCTCTACCGGGAAGCCTCCGACGGCGGCCAGCTGGTCCGCGGTCTGCTGGGTCTGGGTCAGGGCGAGCTTGCTGGCCCTGGTTCCGATCCGTACGGTCACTGCGATCCTTCTCCCCCGGCAGCGCCCGCAGACGCGGCCGGATATGCGTCATGTCCGGTGCCGACGGTGGTGTCGGCTCCGGCAATGGTCGGCTTCCCGCCGCGGAAGTTAGCGCAGCAGCCCGGCCGGCAGACGTCGTACCAGGGCCCAGGCCGGTCATGGCGGGCCGGTCGCTGATGTTGTTGGCGAGCGTCCGTTCGGAGATGAGGTCCACCAGGCCGTTCACAAACTTCCTGTGGGTGCCCGGGGTAGGCACGCGCGTTGCAGCCAGGCCGAGGTTACGGCAGGTTTCCATGGCTTCGGTGTCCAGGTCCCAGACAACTTCCATGTGGTCGCTGACGAAGCCCAGCGGAACGATGACGATTCCCTTGATGCCCTGGCCCGCCAGGTCGGCGATGGCGTCATTGATGTCAGGCTCAAGCCACGGCACGTGGGGCGCGCCCGAGCGGGATTGGTACACGAGGGACCAGGGGGCGGTCAGGCCTGCCTCGGCCTGCACGCGGCTGATGACGGCTGCGCCGGTGGCCAGGTGCTGGGCCACGTAGGCGGAACCTTCCTCGAACTCGCGAGGCTCGTCCCCGGACCGTCCGGCAGCCTCGGCATCCCTGGTAGGGATGGAGTGGGTGGCAAAAAGGATGTGCACGGGGGCGTCCGGGATGCCCGCGGCCGCGAGCTGCGCCCGCACATCCGCCAACCCCGTTGCAGTTCCTTCAATGAAGGGCTCCACAAAGCCCGGATGGTCGAAGTACTGGCGCACCTTGTCCACCTCTAGCCGGCCGTCCAGCCCCGATTCCGTCAGGGCGATGCCGATGTCCTCGCGGTACTGGCGGCAGCTGGAGTAACACGAGTAGGCACTCGTGGTGACCATCAGCAGTCTGCGGTGGCCGGCGTCGTACGCGTCCTGCAGGGTCTGCGGAATGTAGGGGTCCCAGTTGCGGTTGCCCCACAGCACCGGAAGCTCAATGCCGCGGGCCGCGAGCTCCGCTTCGAGCGCAGCCTTCAGGTTGCGGTTTTGCTGGTTGATGGGGCTGATGCCGCCGTTGGCACGGTAGTGGTGGGAAACCTCTTCGAGCCGCTCGTCCGGGATGCCGCGGCCGCGCGTGACATTGCGCAGGAACGGGATGACGTCGTCCTGGCCCTCGGGCCCGCCAAAGGAGGCCAGCAGGACGCCGTCATAATTCTTGGGCGCCATCCGGCCGGCTTCGGTGGCCGGGTTGATTCCGGTGAGCACGGCGCCCGCCGCGGGCTCGGGCTGGGTCATGCGAGGACCTCAGCGACCTCTGCTGCGGTGATGCGGCGGCCGGTGTAGAACGGGATTTCCTCCCGTACGTGGTTGCGCGCTTCGGTGGCGCGGAGGCGGCGCATCAGGTCCACGAGGTCCACCAGCTCAGGGGCTTCCAGTCCCAGGATCCACTCCCAGTCGCCCAGGGCAAAGGAGGATACCGTGTTGGAGATGACCTGCGGGAACTCCCGGCCCAGCATGCCGTGGTCGCGCAGCATCTTGCCACGTTCTTCGTCCGGCAGGATGTACCACTCATAGGAGCGCACAAACGGGTAGACGCAGAGCCACTCGGCCGGGGCCACACCACGCGAGTATGCCGGGGTGTGGTTCTTGGCAAACTCGGCTTCCCGGTGCACGCCCATGGCGGACCAGACAATCTCGGTTCCGGCGAAAAGGGTGCTGCGGCGGATGTCGCGGATGGCCTGCTGCAGCGCTTCGGGCTTCGGGCCGTGGAGCCACACCATAACATCGGCGTCGGCGCGCATTGCGGAGACGTCGTAGCTTCCGCGGTGCGTCACACCGGCCTCGGCCAGGCGGACAAGCAGGGCATCGAAGTCGGCGGCAGCGTCAGCGCTGCGCAAGAGTTCCTCAGACCGCTTGAAAACAGTCCAGAGAGTGAAGAACTGCTCGGCTGATTCTTCGGTTTTAGTGACAGATTCGGCAGAAGTGTGGCTCATGGTTACCAGTTTGCCCCTTCCATACCGCCAAGTCGAAACCAGCGACTTCTACAGCACGTAGAAGTGCTTAATATCACGGGTTCGGCGCAGGGTGGGTCTTGAGCCGATCGGCCACGGGGTGGTCAGATCTTTCGGATCCGGGCAAAAAGGAGACCCGCGGCACCGGCGGACCCCACCAGTCCCATGCCAAGCCAGACCTTAGCGGGCTCGGCCGCCGCGGCTGCCGCTTTGGCCGACGCGATGTTCTCCTGGCTGGCGGGCGCGTTTCCGGGGCGCTTCGGGTTGTACACAGGGGTGGCGTTGGTGCTGTGGGAATCCTGTGTGGGCTGGTCCCCGGCAGGATCGACATCCTGGCCGTCCTGTCCTGCATCCTGCGTCCCGGCGGCAGGCGCACCGGGCTGGCCGTTCGGCTGCGTGCCTGCCGTCGAACCGGCATCGGGGGACGTACTGAGCGGCGCTGGAGCGCTCGACGGCGACCCGGGGCCCTGGGGCGCCGTGCCCTGCGGAGTTGTGCCCTGCGGGGCCGGGCTGGCGGATGTCGTCGGAGCGGACGACGTCGGCGCCGTGGACGTAGGTGAGGACGACGTCGGCGCCGTGGCCGTCGGGGTGGAAGAGCCTGAGGGCGCCGGAGTCGGTTCGGGTGAGGCTGTGGAACGTCCGCCAGAACCGCCCAGGAGGCCGTTCAGCACGCCGTTGACCCCGTTGAGGCCTCCGTCGGCTCCAACCTCGGCCGACGCGGTGGGATCAGCACTGCCATCAGCCGCCTGGGATGCCGGGACGCCGGCGGACAGAACCAGTACCGCTCCGACGGCAGCCGCTGCAGCGCCACGCCGGAGTCCCCCATGGATACTGGTCCGGGCACGGGAAAATTCGGACCTGTAAATAACCATAGATATCGACCCTAGCCACATCAGGGCGTGGATTGAAAACCGGAAACCGTGCCCCGGGGTGGTCCTTTCAAGGCCCATATTCCACTGAACAGGGGCGATGGTCAGCTGAGCAGGCTGTGAATTTCTTTTCGCGTATCGGCCACCACGGCGGCGAGTCCGTTGCCGGCCACCCATCCGCCCACAATGCCGAGGCCGGCCTCCGCCGCGCAGAGCTTCCTCACCTCGGCCACCCGGGCTTTGTGTCCCACGGCCGCGAACGGCAAGGCCCCTTGCCACCTGACAACATCCCAGCCGACAACGTCAGTCCCCTGCACCGGGACGTCCAGCAGGGCCGACGCGTCATGCAGGGCAGCAGCCAGGAGTTCTGCGTCGAGGGTCGGGGCGGAGCCGCCGGGTTCCGAGGCGACGGTTGCCGGGCTGCCAGGTTCCGTGGTCGCGGGTTCCGGGGCTTCCAGACGGCCGTAGGAGAGCCGCAGCACGTGTGTCCCGGGACCTGCCGCAGCGGCAAGCCAATCCCACTTAGCGGTGGCGTGCGTGAGGGCTTTTGCTTGGATGCCCGGCGTCTGGGGGCCACCAGGATCCCGGTGCCCCGTGGCCTGCGGTCGAGTTCGGGCAGGTCCACCACCAGGGTGACGAGCCGGACGTCCGGCCCGCTATCCGGACTCCTGCCGGCCAGTGCGGGTACTGCATCCTGCAGCAGCCCGACGGCGGCCGGGCCCGGCAGCGCCACCACCAGCAGGCCGCCGTCGTACGTTGCGTTACCGGCGGTGACCCGCCACCCGTCCGCCGTCCGTTCGACGGCGTCCGCGACTGTTCCACTCATCAGCGTCACCCCGCGGCTGCGGAGATCCCCGAGCAGGGCCACCACCAGGGTGTGCATCCCGCCTTCCAGACCGGCGACGGCGGAACCCGCCTTCGCGACGGACGGCTGGGTGGAACCGCGCCGCTGGGCGGCCACTGCGGCTGCGAGGGAACCGTGTTCACGGATTCCGGCCCGAAGGCCCGGGGCCACCATGTCCACGTCCAGGAGGCCGGGGTCCGCGGAGTGCACGCCGCCCACCACCGGGGCCACGAGGCGATCCAAGACGCGGCGGCCCATCCTGGCACGCACCAGCGCCGCGACGCTGGTGACGTCCGCAGATGCCCCGATCGAAGCCGGCAAGTACTTATCCAGGGACGCCCGAAGCGAGCCCACAAACCCCAGGGACCGCCTGACCTCCGGGTCCCAGGGGTTTGCGGGAATGCCCAGGACTCCGGTCTTGGGCAGTTCGCGCGGGCCGTCCGGAAGCTGCACCCAGGCACCCCCCGGGAGGGGCGCCACAACGTTCCCGCCGAGTCCAAGTTCATCAGCAAGGTCAGCCACGGCTGGGGAGCGTGTGGCGAAGGACTCTGCTCCGCTGTCCAGAGTGAGGCCGGCCACCACGTGGCTGCCCACGCAGCCGCCCCAGGATGCGGTGGCCTCCAGGACGGTCACTGTATGTCCGGCAGCCGCTAACTCCCGTGCGGCCAGCAGGCCGGAGATGCCGCCGCCCAGGACGAGGGCGGCCTGGTTCGGCGTCAAGGAACTTCCCACGGTCCTACTCCGGGGAAATGGAGTGGATGAGTTCTACAACCCGGGTCAGGACCGTGGGGTCGGTTTCGGGCGGCACCCCGTGGCCGAGGTTGAGCACGTGGCCGGGCGCAGAGGCGCCGGCGGCAATGACCGCACGCACATGGGCTTCCAGCACGTCCCACGGCGCGGACAGCAGCGCTGGGTCGATGTTGCCCTGCAGCGGCACTGTTCCGCCCAGGCGCCGGTTGGCCTCATCCAGCGGAAGGCGGTAGTCCACGCCCACCACGTCCACGCCGATATCTCGCATGGCAACAAGCAGTTCGGAGGTTCCGGTACCGAAGTGGATCAGCGGCGCGCCGAGGTGGCGGACATGGTCCAGCGCCCGGGCCGAGGCCGGTGCCACAAACTTGGTGTAGTCGGCCAGGCCCAGCGATCCCGCCCAGGAATCAAACAGCTGCCCGGCGGACGCGCCGGCTTCCAGCTGGGCGCGGAGGAACATACCCGAGGCGTCGGCCGCCCAGTTGGCCAGCGCAGTCCAGGTTTCCGGGTCCGCGTGCATCATGGTGCGCGGGCCCAGGTGGTCACGGGAAGGTTTGCCCTCAACCATGTAGGCAGCGAGGGTGAACGGGGCACCGGCAAAGCCGATCAGCGGGGTTTTGCCCAGCTCGGCGACGGTCAGCCGCACGGCTTCGCGGATCGGTTCCAGCGCTTCCCAGGTCAGCTGCGGCAGGGCGGCAACGTCTGCAGCCGTGCGCACCGGCTTGTCCAGCACGGGTCCCACGCCCGGCACAATGTCCACGCCGACGCCGGCGAGCTTCAGCGGAATGACGATGTCGGAGAAGAAGATGGCAGCGTCCACGTCATGGCGCCGGACGGGCTGCAGTGTGATTTCGGCCGCGAGCTCGGGCCGCAGGCAGGAATCCAGCATGGCCACGCCTTCGCGCACCTTCAGGTATTCCGGCAGCGAGCGCCCTGCCTGTCGCATGAACCACACCGGCCGCCGCGACGGCTTGCCGCCGCGGTAGGCGGTGATGAGCGGCGAATCTGCGGTGCGGCCATCCATCAGCGGATGGTCGGCAGCAAGGGCACTGTCGTTAGACACGACACTAGACACGGCATTGGACACGGCGGAGCTGGAAGTCATGCTTTGATTGTGCCCAAAATCGGCCCTAAAAGATAACGACAGCCTGTCACCTGCAGCCGCCCCGGCCGCGCCGTGGCGGGAATCATGGTCCTCCAACGCCCGTGCACTTTGGTTGGGTTGTTCTACCGGGCAACGAAAAAGCTATGATTGGTCTGCTGTGGTTCTTTTTTCATTGGTGGCTACACACGCCGACATCGACCTTGAGACCGTTGCTCAACTGAGCAACGGTGCTTCCGGTATCGCAACATCCGCACTCTCCGGATCGCCGGCAGTGACGGGTGCGATTGTGCTTGCCACCTGCAACCGGTACGAAATCTACGGCGAAGCGCCCCACGCTGACGATGTTGAGGCTGCCCGTGCGGCCCTCGTGTCCGAGATCAGCGGACTCAGCGGACTCAACGAACAGCTTGTGTCCCGCTCCTTCAGCACACGCACCGGCCCCGAAGTCACCCAGCACCTTTTCGCCGTCAGCGCCGGGCTGGACTCCGCCGTCGTGGGTGAACGTGAAATCGCCGGCCAGGTCCGGCGCGCACTCATCACTGCCCAGCACGAGGGCACGGCCAGCTCCGGCCTGGTCCGCCTCTTCCAGGCCGCCTCCAAGACGGCCAAGGACGTGGGGGCGCAGACCGCCCTCGGTTCCCGGGGCCTGTCCATCGTTTCAGTGGCACTGGATCTTGCCACCGATCTTTCCGAGAGCCCCGATTGGTCAGCGAAGAACGTAGTGGTGTTCGGCACTGGTGCCTACGCCGGTGCAACCATGGCGCTGCTCCGCGAAAGGGGCTGCACCGACATCTCTGTGTTCTCCTCTTCGGGACGCGCCGAAGCGTTCGTCGCCACGCGTGGCGGAACAGCGCTGGACAGTGATTCCCTGCCGGTAGCTGTGGCGGCAGCCGACGTTATGATCGGCTGCAGCGGCTCCGACACCCGGGTCGAGGCCGGTGAACTTGCCGGGATCCGCGCGGGCTCTGCCCAGCCACTGATCGCGATTGACCTCGCCCTCACCCATGATTTTGACCCGGAAGTCGGCCAGCTCGACGGCGTCGAGCTACTCACGCTGGAATCCGTGCGTTTGGCGGCACCCCAGGAACAGGCCGAGTCCCTCACCCAGGCAAGCGGCATTGTGTCCGGCGCGGCCCAGGCTTTCGAACAGGAACGGGAAGCCCGCTCGGTGGATTCCGCGATCGTGGCCCTCCGCCGGCACACCATGAACGTCCTGGACGCGGAGATGGAGCGCGTCCGCGCCCGCCATGGCTGCACGGCCGCCGCCGAGGAAGTGGAGTTCGCCCTCCGCCGGATGGTCAAGCAGCTGCTGCACGTGCCCACCGTCCGTGCCCGTGAGCTCGCCGCCAACGGCCAGCAGGACGACTACGTGTCTGCGCTCGAAACCCTCTACGGCATCACCGTGGAGCAGCCGGCCACAACAGCGCAGCCGGAGTGCCCCGTGGACCACCAGAGCCTCGAAACCGCCTGACCCGCCCGCCCGCCCGTTGCTCTATCAGTTTTGGCTCTTAACCGAACGTTTTGGCGACCAAAAGTGATAGAGCACCCGGTCAGTAGACCGGCTTCTGCGGCTCCACGTCGCGCACCCAGGCCAGGATTCCGCCGTCTAGGTGGCTGACCCGCTGGTAGCCTGCCTTTCGCGCCGCCTCCAGCACGTTGGCTGACCGGGTGCCGGCCTTGCAATGGAACACAATGTCCTTGTCCTGCGGGAGGTCCGCCCAGGCCTCCCCCGCAAGGATCCTGCCTTGCGGGATCAGCACCGAGCCGTCGATGCTCACAATGTCATGTTCGCCGGTTTCCCTGACGTCCACCAGCTCGAAGTCCTTCAGGCCTGCCTTCCGGGACGCCAGCATGGTGGCCAGCTGCGTCGCCGTCACCGTGTGCTCGGTGTCTGCGGAAGCGGCAGGGGTGATGCCGCAGAAGGCCTCGTAGTCCGTCAGTTCCGTGATGGGTTCGGCCGCCGGGTCCTTGGACACCCGGATCTCACGCCAGCTGCCGCCCAGCGCATCAAACAGGGCCACCCGGCCCAGGAGTGAACGTCCGACGCCGGTAATCAGCTTGACTGCCTCGGTCACCATGAGTGCTCCCACGGCAGCGCAGAGCATGCCGAAGACGCCGCCCTCACCGCACGAGGGCACCGATCCGGCCGGCGGAGCCTCGGGGTACAGGTCCCGGTAAGTGGGTCCGTGCTTTTCCCAGAACACGCTGACCTGACCGTCGAAGCGGAAGATCGATCCCCACACATAGGGCTTGCCGAGGATGGCGGCGGCATCGTTGACCAAGTAGCGGGTGGCGAAGTTGTCCGCGCCGTCCAGGATCAGGTCGTAGTCCGCGAACAGCTCCAGCGCATTGGAGGCATCCAGCCGGACGTTGTGCAGCCGGACCTCCACCAGCGGGTTCAGCGCGGCGATGGCGTCCCGGGCGGATTCGATCTTGGGCCGGCCCACGTCGGCGACGCCGTGGATGACCTGGCGCTGCAGGTTGCTGAGGTCAACGTGGTCGTCGTCGACGATTCCCAGGGTCCCCACGCCCGCTGCCGCCAGGTAGAGCAGCGCGGGCGAACCCAGTCCCCCGGCACCGATGACCAGGACCTTGGCATTCTTCAGCCGCCGCTGTCCCACCGCACCAATTTCGGGAATGATGAGGTGCCGCGAGTAGCGTTCCACTTCTGCCGGCGTCAGCTCACCGGCGGGCTCCAGGAGCGGTTTAAGCGAGACAGGGGAATCATTTACGGTCAAAGTCGAAGCCATACTTCAATGTATGCCCCGAGATGCCGCGCGGTCATATTACCGCGCAGTATTGTGTAGGTAACAGCAAGTGAAAGTAGGGCAACTGTGGTCCATGAAGCACGGGCTGACCGGGCGTCCGGCGGCGAACCGGCCGCACCTCAACGGACCGCCGGCCAGCGGTCCGCCCGGCTTCCCCGGGATGAGCGCCGGGCGCAGCTTCTCGCGGCGGCCCAGGAGGTTTTTGTCGCCAACGGATACCATGGCGCGGCCATGGATGAGATCGCCGAGACGGCGCATGTCAGCAAACCGGTGCTGTACCAGCACTTCCCGTCCAAACGCGAGCTGTATCTTGCACTGCTGGACAGCCATCTCGCGTCGCTGACGGATCTGATGCTCGGGGCCCTGAGTTCCACCGATGACAACGACGAACGCGTGCAGGCCGTGATGCGCGCTTACTACCGCTTTATCGCCAGCGATGACCAAGCGCACCGCCTGGTCTTCGAATCGGACCTCATCAACGATCCCGATGTCAGTTCACGCCTCGAGACATTCAACAAGACGTTCGCGGATGCCGTGGCCCGCGTGATCGCCGAGGACACCAAACTGCCGCACCTTGAGGCGCAGCTTCTGGGCCGCGGCCTGGCCGGAATGGCCCAGGTCAGCGCGCGGTATTGGCTTGAAACGGACGGGAACCTGGACCTCGATGTGGCCAGCGACCTCATTTACCGTTTAGCTTGGCGCGGAATCTCTCGCTTCCCCAAAGAGTCCTAGACTACAAATAAGAGAACCCAAGAAACTTTGATTGGCTGGGAGGCCCCCTGTTGGAAATTAAGATCGGCATTCAGAACATTGGCCGCGAAATCGTCCTGGAATCGGCTCAGGATGCAGACACCGTAGCCACGGTTGTTGAAGAAGCCATCACCAAGGGCACCGAACTCCGCCTCAAGGACGACAAGGGCCGCATCATCATCATTCCCGGCAACGCCCTGGGCTACGTGGAAATCGGCGCCGAAGAGGCCCGCAAGGTCGGTTTCGGCCAGTTCTAGCAGGTCCGCGGCCAGCCGCCTTGGCGGTTGGCCGCTGCTTTCCGAGGAGATTAGATGCTTTCGCTGACCATCGTTGTCCTGGTAACAGTGGCCGCAGGTTTTATTGTCTGGGCCAATGACAAGCGCCACACCCGGTATGGGACGGGGTTGCCCGCAGGGGTTGCCGTTGTGGTGGGTGCGGTCAGCTGGATCATCTTTATCGCGGCAGGATTTGGCTACCAGCCGGGCCTGACGTGGATTCCCTGGGTCCTGCCCATGGCGCTGGGCACCGTCGCTGCCATCGGGACGGTCATCTACCTCGGACGGACCCGCGAAGGCCACGATACTCAGCGGCTGACGCAGGCCCTCAAACTGTAGGCATTTCCTTATAGAACGGTGACCACCACCCAGCAGGGTGGTGGTCACCGTCCTTTAAGCCACCGGTTGGGCAGTGGCACCAAGCCGGGCGGCAGCAGCGCTCACGGCCGCCGCAGCAGCGGCATCCCGCTCGGTGGCCTCGCCGCCGGCGTCGTGGGACGTATAGCGGAGATGCACCCTGTTGTAGCGCCAGTCAAGGTCCGGATGGTGGTTCTGCTCTTCGGCCAGGCGTCCGACGGCGGCAATCAGCTCGAGTGCGGCGGCCGCCGTCGGCGTCTTATAGACAGCAACGAGCCCGCCGAGCCGGTACTGCCAGTCGGGCAGCGCGGCGAGGACGGCCTCGATGCGCTCAGGCGTGAGTGTGTCTTGCTTGCCGGCCATAGCGGCCTCCTTGGCTCGTCCGGTGAGCTCGCCCGGCGTTTGGCCGAGGGCGCCCGGCCTGGAGAAAAAGGCCTAGAGAAACTCAGCCCGGCCTTCCATGGCCGATGACGCCAGGGCGTGCTCGCGGCGCGGAATCCTGCCGGCCGCTTTCGCCAGCCTACCGGCGATGACTGCGTGTTTGAAGGCCTCCCCCATGAGTGCCGGGTTCTGCGCACGCGTGACCGCGGTGGCCAGCAGCACGGCATCACAGCCGAGCTCCATGGCCAGTGCGGCGTCGGATGCCGTGCCGATGCCGGCGTCCAGCACCACGGGCACCGATGCGCGCGAGACGATCAGTTCGATGTTGTGTGGATTCAGGATTCCCAGGCCGGTACCGATGGGCGCTCCGAGCGGCATGACCGCGGTGGCCCCCAGGTTCTCCAGGCGCAAGGCCAGGACCGGGTCATCGTTGGTGTAGGCGAACACCTTGAAGCCCCGGTTTACCAGCTGTTCCGTAGCATCCACGAGCTCCACGGCGTCCGGCAGCAGGGTCTGTTCGTCGGCGATGACTTCCAGCTTGACCCAGTCCGTTTCCAGCGCTTCGCGGGCCAGTTCCGCCGTCATGACCGCGTCCCGGGCCGTGAAGCAGCCGGCGGTGTTGGGCAGGATCCGGATCCCGTGGTCCACCAGGAGCTGGAAAAGGGAACCGGATTCAGCTGGCGAATAGCGCCGCATGGCCACCGTGGTCAGCTCCGTTCCGGACGCCAGCAGGGCGGCGCCCAGCCCGTCGAGGCTCGGGGCGCCACCGGTACCCATGATGAGGCGGGAGCCGAGCTCAACGCCGTCGATGACCAGTCTGTCGGCGGCCACGGGCCGGTTCTGTGTGCTGATGTTGCTGGTTATTGTCATGATGTCAGCCTCCCTGGACTGCGGTGACCAGTTCGACGTCGTCACCTTCGGCGAGCGCCGTGACGAACCACTGGCTGCGGGGTACTACTTCGGAGTTATGGGCGACGGCGACGCCGAGTTTCTGCCCGTCTGTCGCCTGGCCGTTGGCCGCGAGCGGACGGCCCGTGATCTGGCTGATGAGGGTGGTAATGGAGGCGTCGTCCGCCACGGAATGGCGCGAGCCGTTGAGAGTGATGTTCATGCTGTTTCCTTCTGTGGGTCGAGGTCCTTCATGCTGCTGATGTCCTTGGGCGGAGACGGCGCTCCGGCCGGTCCGTGCTCTGTGCCGGCAACCTGATGCTTTTCGGAAAAGCGGGCGGGGCTGAGCGCCCCCCATCGAGGATCCGTCCGGCCGTCCAGCAGGTCCCGGCAGATCGCCGCCGCCGCCGGAGCAAGCAGCACTCCGTGGCGGAAGAACCCGGTGGCAACAATCAGCCCGGCAATGTTCCCCGTGCTGTGCCCGCTGCCGGTCCCGGCGGCCCGGACCGGTACCCTGCCGAGAAGAGGCGCGTTGTCCGGAGTCGCCGGCCTTGCCCGCGCCGTGCATTCCAGGAGTTCAAGCTCCGAGACGGCCGGCACCAGGACCTGGGCGTCACGCAGCAACTGGTAGACGCCGCCGGCCGAGACAGCACCGTCGCCTGTCCCGGCGAGCGCGTCCTCCCGCTGCGTTGCCCCGATCACCACGGTGCCGTCCTGCCGGGGAACGATGTAGACCGGCACGCCATGGACCATTCCGCGGACCGTCGAGGTCAGGAGCGGGCGCAGGTGCTGCGGAACTGCCAGTCGAAGGATGTCACCGTAGACAGGCCGCAGGGGCAGCTGCAGTCCTTCCGGGAGACCATCCAGCGACGCCGCCTGCAATCCGTTCGCCACGATGGTCTCGCGCGCCTGGACGGTTCCACCGTGGGCGAGCTTCACGCCGCTGACGCGGCCGTCCTCCCAGAGAAGGGCAGCGGCCCGCTGGTCAACGGCGAATCCCCCGCGGGCACCTGCCACGGCGGTTCCCGCTCCCGGTTCGTGGACGGCCAGGACTTCCTGGAGGCACGCCACCAGTTTCCGTGGATCCACCTGGTGGTCGGCGGGGATGTCCAGGGCGCAGGATATTGCCGGGCTGAGCAGGGATTCCCTCGTCCTGGCCGCACGGACGGTCAGGGGTTCCACCACCAGGCCGCTGGCCTGCTGCACGGCCCGGAGGTCCATCAGCGCCCGGCGGTCCGCAGCGTCCGCGCCGATGGCGAGGGTCGGCGTCGTCAGATATCCGGTCTCTCCAGCCCCCGCCAGGGCGAGGTCTGCCGCGAAGGCAGGCCACAGGCCGGAGGATGCCAGCATCAGCTCCAGGAGGTCTTCCTCCTGGTAATGCAGTTCGCTCACAGGGGCAAGCATGCCGGCGGCTGCCCAGCTGGCGCCGTTCCCGGGCGCGTCATCGATCAGCACGACGGAACGGCCGGATCGCCGGGCTTCCCAGGCTATGGCGTGGCCGATGACTCCGCCGCCGATGACTGCCACGTCGGCGTGCAGCACGGCCGCCGGGCTGGCTGATGCAGTCTCAGGTGGGTTGCTTGTTGCGGGGGGCATATGGTTCCTTCCCTACGCCGGTACTAGCCGGATCAGGTCAAGCGGTCGGCTCTGACGCCCTCTCAGCCCGGCCGCTTTGTGACGGCTGCATCGGGCTCCCGCAGTACTCGCCCAGTTTAGGGGAATTAGGCTGGTTTCCATGAACGCGCAATCTTTCGCCGCTGCAGGCACGTCCTCCGCCATCTCTTCCGCCCCCGAATCCTTGACGGGAACAGACCCCGCCGACGGTATAGACACGGGCCTCCCGCACAGCGCCAGGCTGTATCTGTGCACCGACGCGCGCCATGACCGCGGCGACTTTGGCGAGTTTGTGGATGCGGCTTTTGCCGGCGGCGTCGACATCATCCAGCTCCGCGACAAGGCGATCGAGGCGGCGGAGGAGCTGGAGCTGCTGGCCGTGGTTCAGGCGGCGGCCGAACGCCACGGAAAGCTGTGGGCTGTCAACGACCGTGCGGATATCGCGATGCTGTCCGGCGCCCCCGTCTTCCACATCGGGCAGAAGGACCTGCCGGTCGCGTCCGCCCGCACCCTGCTCGGGGCACCCACGGCGATCGGGCTTTCCACACACACCGCCGAGCAGATTGAAGGTGCCATCCGGCTGTCCGGCGGGCTGACGTCCGAACGCGGCCTTGACTACTTCTGCGTCGGACCGGTCTGGGCCACTCCCACCAAACCCGGCCGCGCCGCCGTCGGCCTTGACCTGGTGCGGTACGCGGCGGATGCCGTCCGCGCTGCCGGTGGCACCCAGGCCACTTTCCCCTGGTTTGCCATCGGAGGCATCGATCTCGGCAACGTGGAGCAGGTGGTGGAGGCCGGTGCCGGCAGGATTGTTGTGGTGCGTGCCATCACCGAGGCCTCCGATCCCGCAGCAGCGGCGGCGGCGCTCCTGGCGGCCCTGGACGCGGGCGCATCCTGAGAATCCCCCGCGTCGCGGATGGCGGGCGTGCACGATCCGTGGAAATCGGGCTAACCTGACTTTCGTGTCACATCATCGGTTGGCCCCCAATGTCCACGAGCAGACCAACGACCTCGCGGCGGCACTGAGCGCCCTGCGGACCGAGCTGGAACTACCGGGACCCTACCCGGCGGAGGCGGTCCGGGACGCGGAAGCGGCAGTGGCCGCCCACGAGTTGCCCGGCGCCGACCTGACGGACGTGGAATTCCTCACCATCGATCCGGCGTCGTCCACTGACCTGGACCAGGCCCTGTTCATCGAGCGCGCGGGCCCTGGCTACCGGGTGCTTTACGCCATCGCCGACGTGCCGTCCTTTGTCCGCCCCGGCGGCGGACTGGATGCCGAGACCCGGCGCCGCGGCCAGACGTTCTACGCCCCGGACGGCCGTATCCCGCTGCACCCGGAGGTCATCAGCGAAGGGGCCGGCAGCCTCCTGGCCGGGCAGCTCTGTTCCGCCTATGTGTGGGAGTTCGGGCTGGACGACCCCGCGACGGTCTCCACGGTGAGTGTCCGGAGGGCCACCATCCGCAGTCGGGCCAAGCTGAGCTACAGAGGGGTGCAGGCCGAACTCGACGCCGGAACCGCCGGTCCTGTCCTGCAGCTCCTGAAGGAAGTGGGCCTCAAACGCGTTGAGCTGGAGCGGCAGCGTGGCGGCGCCAGCCTGAACATGCCTGAGCAGGAAATCGTGCAACTGCCCGACGGCGGCTACCGGATTGCCGCGGCGCCGCAGCTTCCGGTGGAGGACTGGAACGCCCAGATTTCCCTGATGACTGGAATGGCGGCGGCAGACGTGATGTTGGCGGGAAAAGTGGGCATCCTGCGCACCATGCCCGCCCCGGACGAGCGCTCCCTGCGTCACTTCCGCCTCCAGACCGAGGCCTTGGGCAAGCCGTGGGACGGCAAAATCAGCTACGGCGAATACCTCCGCAGCCTTGATCCGACAGAGCCACGGCAATTGGCCATCCTGCACTCCGCCGGCATGCTGTTCCGCGGCGCCAGCTACACGGCGTTCGACGGCACCGTGCCGGACCATGCCATCCAGTCCGCCATCGGCGCCGCCTATGCCCACACCACAGCACCGCTCCGGCGCCTCATCGACCGCTTTGTCCTGGTCATCTGCGAAGCCCTGAGCAACGGCAAACCGGTACCGGACTGGGCGCGGGAAGCCCTGCCGTCCCTGCCGGAGATCATGGCCGGATCCGACCAGCTGGCATCGCGGATGGAACGCATGGCGCTGGACACCGTGGAGGCCGCGCTCCTGGTCAACCATGTGGGCCAGGAATTCGATGCGATCGTGATCTCCGGCTCCAAGCCGCAAAAGGACAACGGAAACGGCAACGGGAAGAACGGCAACGGCGCCAGGAACGGCGCTGCGAAAAACGGGAACGGTCCCTCGGGGATCATCCAGATCGCCGAACCCGCAGTGACGGCCCGCTGCGCCGGGGACCTGGAATCCGGCACCAAGGTGCGGGTCCGCCTGATCTCCTCCGATATTGCCGCCCGCGAGGTCCACTTCCAGCTGCTGGCCTGAACGATCAGGGCCCGGCCTGATCGGCCCAAAGCCGGGATTCCGGGTCCGTGCGGCTAGACTGAAGAAGTAGATATGGATGCCCGGTCGTTGATTTCCTTGATTTTGAATTCAACAAGCCCGCCCCTACGCGATCTTGAGATGCACCCGTTGGTCACCAGTGCCAGCATTTTGATAGCCCGCGATCGGCTTCCACTGGATTTGCTTGCGCGCCAGAGCGTGCTCCGGAACGGCCACGTTGGCCGGCCCGTTGAGCAGGCAGCGCCAATGCCCAAATGAATAAGGAAACTCCCCTGTGAGTGAATTGCATACCCACCAGATCCTGACTGACGACTCGGGCATCGAGACGATCGAACCCGAAGAAACCATCATCTCGGACGAGAAGCCGCACGAGATCGCGGAGAAATCCTTCGCTGACTACAACGTCCGCGCCGACATCGTGGAGTCCCTCGCCGACGCCGGGATCACCCACCCCTTCCCCATCCAGGCCATGACCCTGCCGGTGGCGCTTTCGGGCCACGACATCATCGGCCAGGCTAAGACCGGCACCGGCAAGACCCTCGGCTTCGGCATTCCCGCCCTGCAGCGCGTGGTGGGTCCGGACGACGCCGGCTACGACAAGCTCGCCGTTCCCGGTGCACCGCAGGCCCTGGTCATCGTGCCCACCCGCGAGCTGGCCGTCCAGGTGGCCAACGATCTCCAGAACGCCTCCCTCAAGCGCAACGCCCGCATCACCACCATCTACGGCGGCCGTGCCTACGAGCCCCAGGTGGAGGCCCTGCAGAACGGCGTCGAAGTGGTCGTGGGTACTCCCGGCCGCCTCATCGACCTCTACAAGCAGAAGCACCTTGTCCTGAAGAACGTCAAGATGGTCATCCTTGACGAGGCCGACGAAATGCTGGACCTCGGCTTCCTGCCGGACGTGGAAACGCTGATCGCCGGGACCCCTGCGGTCCGCCAGACGCTGCTGTTCTCCGCCACCATGCCCGGCCCGGTCATCGCCATGGCCCGCCGCTACATGACGCAGCCCACCCACATCCGGGCCGCTGATCCGGACGACGAAGGCCTGACCAAGCGCGACATCCGCCAGCTCATCTACCGTGCCCACAGCATGGACAAGATCGAAGTTGTGGCCCGCATCCTGCAGGCCCGCGGCCGCGGCCGGACCATCATCTTCACCAAGACCAAACGCACCGCCGCGAAAGTTGCCGAGGAACTCGTGGACCGTGGCTTCGCCGCCGCCGCCATCCACGGCGACCTGGGCCAGGGCGCCCGCGAGCAGGCCCTCCGCGCCTTCCGCAACAACAAGGTGGACGTCTTGGTGGCCACCGACGTCGCCGCCCGCGGCATTGACGTCGACGACGTCACGCACGTCATCAACTACCAGTGCGTTGAAGACGAAAAGATCTACCTGCACCGTGTGGGCCGGACCGGCCGCGCCGGCAACAAGGGCACCGCCGTGACCTTCGTTGACTGGGACGACATGCCGCGCTGGGGCCTGATCAACAAGGCCCTGGGACTCAGCGTCCCGGAGCCGGTGGAAACATACTCCTCCTCGCCGCACCTTTACGAAGAGCTGGATATTCCGGAAGGCACCAAGGGCCGTCTCCCCCGCAACAAGCGCGTGCTGGCCGGCGTCGACGCCGAGGTCCTTGAGGACCTGGGCGAGACCGGCAAAAAGAACACCCGCCCCAGCGGCGGACGCGATGGCGGACGCGACAGCAACCGTGACGCCGGCCGCTCCGGTGGGCGCGACAGCAGCCGCCGCACCGGCGAGCCCGGCGGACGCTCCGGTGACCGCCGTCGTCGTACCTCTGATGCGGCGACCGCCGGCACCAGCCCCGCCCCGGAACCGGCTACGGCTGCTCCGGCCGACGCCGAGGTGGACCCCCGTGCCCGCCGCAGCCGGACCCGCACCCGCCGCCGCAACGGCGAAGTGGTTGCCGGTGCCGACAACGGCCCGCAGCAGCGCAGCACCGAGGCATAACAGCCTCGATGACTGACACCGTCTGGGCGCCGGACGGCAGCAACCTGGTGGTTCACGCGGACAACGCGGAGTTCCTCCCCTCGCTGCCGGACGGCGCCTTCACCTTGATATACGTTGACCCGCCGTTCAACACCGGCAGGGTCCAGAAGCGCCAGGAAACGCGGATGGTGCTGAACGCCGACGGCGGCGGCGACCGCGTGGGCTTCAAGGGGCGCTCCTACGACACCATCAAGGGCGCCCTGCACCGGTACGATGACGCCTTCAGTGACTACTGGTCATTCCTGGAACCCCGGCTCGTGGAAGCGTGGCGGCTGCTGGCTGACGACGGCACGCTCTACCTCCACCTGGACTACCGCGAAGTCCACTACGCCAAGGTGATGCTTGACGCGATCTTCGGCCGGGAGTGCTTCCTCAACGAGATCATCTGGGCGTACGACTACGGTGCCCGCGCCAAGTACCGCTGGCCCACCAAGCACGACAACATCCTCGTGTATGTCAAGAACCCGGCGAAATACCACTTCGACAACGCCGAGGTGGACCGCGAGCCGTATATGGCGCCTGGCCTGGTGACACCGGCGAAGCGGGAGCTCGGGAAGCTGCCCACCGACGTGTGGTGGCACACCATCGTCTCCCCCACGGGCAAGGAAAAGACCGGCTACCCCACGCAGAAGCCCGAGGGCCTCATCCGCCGTGTGGTGTCGGCGTCAAGCCGGCCCGGTGACTGGTGCCTGGACTTCTTCGCCGGTTCCGGGACGCTCGGAGCGGTGGCGGCCAAGCTGGACCGGAAGTTCGTGTGCGTGGACCAGAACCAGCCGGCCATCGACGTGATGGCCAAGCGGCTGGGTGCCAAGGCGACGTTTACGTCATTCCCACCCAAGTGATCGTTGGGGACCCGTTAAGGACGGACGACGGCGGTTCCCGTGCCGAGTTCCTCAATGCGTGCCAGCACGTCCGCTGTGGTCAGGTTTTCTCCGAGCAGGTTCGGCTTTCCGGTTCCGTGGTAATCCGAAGAGCCCGTGATCAGGAGTCCGTGCTTGGCGGCAAGTCCCCGGAGGAAATCCCGCCCCTCCTCCGGGTTGTCGCGGTGGTCGATCTCCAGGCCCGCCAGGCCGGCGTCGATCATGTCGCGGTAGGTGCGCTCCCCCACGATCCGGCCGCGGCCGGACGCGACGGGATGGGCGAACACGGGAACGCCACCTGCGGCACGGACAAGTTCGACGGCGGTGGCCGGGTCGGGTGCGTAGTGCTGGACAAAGTAGCGCGAATGGGACGTCAGGATGGACGCGAACGCCTCGGAGCGGTCCGAAACCACGCCGGCCGCCACCAGGGCATCAGCGATGTGCGGGCGTCCGAGGGTGGCCCCGGGAGCCACATGGTGGATGACGTCGTCCCACGTCAGCGGGTAGTCTTCGGCGAGCAAGGTCACCATGCGTTCGGCCCGGGTGAGGCGTGCGTCCTTGGCCTTGGTGATCTCTTCAAGCAGCCCCGGGTGGGCAGGATCGTGCAGGTAACTCAACAGATGCACGCTGATGCCCTGCCCGGTCCGGCAGGAAACCTCCATGCCGGGAACCAGCGCTATCCCGTTTTCCAGCGCCGCGAGGGACGCCTCCGCCCAGCCGTCGGTCGAGTCGTGGTCGGTCAGGGCCACGACGTCCAGGCCCGCCCGGGCAGCCGAAGCCATCACGTCGGAGGGGGTTTCGGTGCCGTCCGAAACATTCGAGTGGGCATGCAGGTCAATCCTCACTTGCCCAGCCTAGTTGACCGCGCCCGCGCCGGTATTGGCTCCTTTGTCGCGCGTGCCCTGATGCTGGTGAGACGATGGTGCCGTGAACGATGCCGAAAATACCCTGAACTCTGCCTCCCAGCCCCTCGACGAGCGCGTCAACAACCGCTCGCAGCGGCCCAGTTCCGCTGCCTTCAAGGCCTTTATGGCCGGCAACTGGGCGCCGTCCGAGCAGCAACCGCCTGCGCTCGACGCCGTGGCCAACTACGCCGCCGCCCGGCGCAAGGCCATCTCGGAGAAGTTCAAAGGTGAGCGCCTGGTCATCCCCGCCGGTCCGCTGAAGGTCCGCTCCAACGACTGTGACTACCGGTTCCGTCCGCATTCCGGCTTTGCGCATCTCACCGGCCTGGGCCTGGACCACGAGCCGGATGCCGTCCTCATCCTGGAACCTGCCGGTGAAGGAAAGGGCGACGGCGGCAGTCACCACCGTGCCACGCTGTACTTCCGTCCGCTGGCCGGCCGGGATACAGAACAGTTCTACGCTGACTCCCGTTCCGGCGAGTTCTGGATCGGTGCACGGCCCACACTGGCCGAGTTCGAAGCGCGCCTGGGCCTGGCCACCGCCCACATCGAGGGGCTTGAATCCGCGATCACCAAGAACGTGGGCGCCCCCGAGATCGGCGGCATCTCCATACGGCTGGTCCGCAAGGTGGACGAGAACATCGACGCCCTGGTGGATACTGCCCGGTACAACACTGCCAAGGACCCGGACAACCTGGACCTCGCGGTCCTGGATGCACTGGATGAAAAGCTTTCCGAAGCGCTGTCCGAACTCCGCCTCCTGAAGGACGAGTGGGAAATCGAACAGATGATGACTGCGGTCGCTGCGACTGTCGAGGGCTTCGTGGAAGTGGTCAAGGCCCTGCCCCGCGCCCTGACCCATGCCCGCGGCGAGCGCGTTGTCGAAGGCGCGTTCTTTGCCCGTGCCCGCGAGGTAGGCAACGAACTGGGCTACGACACCATCGCCGCCGCCGGCAACAACGCCACAGTCCTGCACTGGACGCGGAACACCGGCAGGATCAACGCCGGCGAACTGCTCCTGTTGGATGCCGGCGTTGAAGCGGACTCGCTCTACACCGCAGATGTCACCCGGACACTGCCGGTCAACGGCACGTTCACCGCAGTCCAGCGCAAGGTCTACGAGGCAGTCCTGGATGCTGCCGACGCCGGATTCGCCGCTGCCCGGCCAGGCGCCAGGTTCCGTGACATCCACACCGCCGCCACCACCGTGTTGGCGGAACGCCTCGCCGAGTGGGGGCTGCTCCCTGTCAGTGTCGAGGAAGCCGTCAGCCCGGAAGGCCAGCAGCACC
Organism: Pseudarthrobacter psychrotolerans; assembly: GCF_009911795.1. NCBI lineage: Bacteria > Bacillati > Actinomycetota > Actinomycetes > Micrococcales > Micrococcaceae > Pseudarthrobacter > Pseudarthrobacter psychrotolerans. Next base: position 1,720,737 of record NZ_CP047898.1, read on the forward strand.
GCCGCTGGATGCCGCATGGCACCAGCCACCACCTCGGCCTCGACGTCCACGACTGCGCCCAGGCAAAACGCGAACTGTACCTCGACGGCATCCTCACGGAGGGCATGGTCTTCACCATCGAACCCGGCCTGTATTTCAAGAACGAGGACCTGGCCATCCCGGCTGAGTACCGCGGCATTGGCGTGCGGATCGAAGACGACATCCTGATGACGGCCGATGGTCCGGTAAACCTCAGTGCTGCACTGCCCCGCAAGGCCGACGACGTCCAGTCCTGGATGGCAGGCATCTACCAGGAGCTGGACGGTGGTTTGGCAAGCGGAGACATCGGCTAGAGGTGTAACGACCAGCGCATCTCCGCAGGGATGCGCTGGACGACCATACTCCTTGGTGAAGCTCTCATAACGGTTGTTGGCAATCGCTTGCCATAAATTGGCCTTCGTGAATACGCTGGCCGCGGAGACACAAAATCGTAGACTGAAGTTTAGTCTCGGGTCTCTGCCGCAATGTATGTCTTCAAAGGAGAAGCCTCATGGGTATGTCCAAACCGCGTCGCCTCGGCACTATCGCCGCAGCGGCCATTTCCGTCCTGATGCTTGCCGCGTGCGGCGGCTCGGGCGGCTCGGGCGGTGCGACCTCCGGCGCCTCGGGCGGCAAGGTGGACGGCACCGGAAAAACACTCAACGTCCTGATGAGCGTCACCGCTCAGTATCCGCAGGAACAGCAGGCCTGGTTCAAGGAAATGAGCGCCAAGTTCAAGGCCGAAACCGGAGCCGATATCCAGTGGGAGACGTTCGCCAGCGCCAATGACGAGATGACCCGGATCCAGACGTCAGTCGTCTCCGGCCAGGGCCCGGACGTTTACGGGCTCGGCACCACGTTCACCCCCACGGCGTACTCCACCGGTGCGTTCGTAAAACTGGGTGATAACGAATGGAACCAGCTCGGCGGCAAGGACAAGTTCGTTCCCGCGGCGCTCGGCATTTCCGGGCCGGATGACGGCAACCAGATCGGTATCCCTTTCGTAAGCCGGCCGTTCGTGATGGCCTACAACACCGAGCTGCTGGCGGCTGCCGGCATCGAAAAGCCTGCCACAACGTGGGATGAGTTCACGGAGCAGGCAAAGAAGCTCACCAAGGGCGACCAGTATGGTGTTGCCGTTGCGTACAAGGACAACTTCGATCCCTGGAAGTACATCTGGGGGATGTCCATCCAGGCCGGCAACCCCATCATTGACGGAAGCAAGGTCCGTCTCGATGACCCCATCACAAAGAAGGCCTACGAGACCTACTTCGGTTGGGTGACCAAGGACAAGGTGGTTGACCCCTCTTCCGTTGGTTGGGCCAACCCGCAGGCGCTGGCCGCCTTCGCTGCCGGCAAGGCAGCGTACTTCCCCATGACGTCGCCGCTGTCCATCCCCGCCCTGGATGCCTCCGCGGTCAAAGGCAAGTACAAGTACGCCCTGATGCCCACGGTTCCCCCGGGCGAGACCTCCAACCCTTCGAACGGTAAGCCTGCCGCCAGCATCCTCTCCGGTGACAACCTCGTGGTCGCTGACTACTCGAAGCAGAAGGACCTCGCCTTCGCGTTCGTCAAGATGATCACCGACAAGGATGTCCAGCTCAACTACTTCAAGGTCTTCGGCCAGCTTCCCGCCAACCAGGCAGCCGCGAAGGAACTGGCAACCAACGAAGTCATTGCGCCCGCCCTTGAGTCTGGTGCCAAGTCCGTAGCGACGCCGTTCAGCGGTGCGTGGGGCGATGTCCAGCTGTCGCTGACCAACGTAGTTGTCCAGTCCATTCCGGATCTTTCCTCCGGTGCAGTCAGCGAGTCCAACCTGTCCCAGCGGCTCAAGGACGAACAGGCCAAATCGCAGACCGCACTCGACCGGGCCAAGAAGTAAAACCGACCCACCAACTGCGGAAGGTTACGGAAAATGGCTAGCAGCGTTACCGAGCCCCGGCCGTCGGACAGCAGTCCGGCGGCCGGGGCGGCCGCCGAACCCGGCGAAACTACACCCCCTGGGCAGCGCCGCAAGGGGCTTAGCGAGAAGAACCGGCCCCTGTGGCTCCTGATTCCCGGCGGACTGCTGATGACCCTTGTCATCCTCGTCCCCCTGGCTATGGGCATCTGGATGTCCCTGATCGATCTGGATCAGTACACCCTTCGCCAATGGGTCAATGCCGAATTCATTGGTATCCAGAATTACATTGAAGCGGCGCTCAGCAGCGAGTTGCTCCGGTCCATCTGGCTTTCCGTTTCCTTCGCGCTGATTTCCACGGTGGTGACCGTCCCGCTGGGCGTGGCCGCCGCCGTCGTCACCCAGAACGCTTACCGTGGCCGTGCCGTGGTGCGCTCCATCTTCCTGATCCCGTACGTCCTGCCGTCGTTTGTGGTGGCCAGCGTGTGGCGGACCATGTTGCAGCCGGATGGCATCGTGAATGTAACGCTGACCAACATGGGAATGGGCGGCGGACTGTGGCTTAACGGTCCCAACGCGTACTGGACACTGGTTTGGGTGGAAATCTGGGCGGCCTGGCCGTTCATCTACCTGCTGGCGCTGTCCGGCCTGCAGGCGGTGGACCACGAGGTACACGAGGCATCGGCCCTGGACGGGGCACTGTGGTGGAATAAGCTGCGGTACGTGATCTTCCCTTATCTGAAGGGGCCGGTTTCGCTCGCCTTCCTGCTTGCCACGTTGAACCACATCAACAACTTCACTCTCCCCTATGTCCTGTTTGGTGCGCCGGCGCCGTCCGATGTGAATGTGCTGCCGATCCTGGTGTACGTCACCAGTTTCCAGAGCTTCCGGTTTGGCCTCAGCGCCGCGATGGCGGTCGTTTCACTGATACTGATTGCCATTCCGCTCTTCATCTACCTGCGCGCAGTCCGGCTTGATGTGCACGAAGGAGGAAAGAAATGACCATCGACGCGGCAAACCCGATCGAGCGGCAGAAGAAGCAGCCCATCCGGCGTGACGCAGCCCTGGAGGTCACACGCCTGATGCCGCGGCCGCTGCTGGCCACCCTCACGGTTCTGCTCTGCGCCCTGGTCCTCATTCCGATCGTGTATATCTTCCTGGCCTCGCTGAACACGGATGTGGGAGTCGCCAGCGGCGAGTTCTGGCCGAGCAGCTTCTCTTTGGACAGCTACACCAAGATCTGGGATTCCGTGGGGCTGGCGAAGGCCATCGGCAACAGCCTGATCGTTTCCGGCGCCACGGCAGTCGTCTCGGCCATTATGGCTATTGGCACAGCCTACGTACTGGTCCGGTTTGAGTTCAGGGGGCGCCTGACCGTGCTGCGCGGGCTGCTGGGCCTCCAGTCCATTCCGGGAACCCTGATGCTCCTGCCCGTGTTTGTGCTCTTCTCTTCCGCAGGCACCTACTTGGGCGTGACCGTCATCGGCACGCTCTGGGGCCTGTTTATCGCCTACCTGACGTTTGCGCTGCCGTTCTCAACCTGGGTGATGGTGACGTACCTCCGCGGCCTGCCGAGGGAACTGGAGGAAGCAGCGCGCATCGATGGCGCTTCCAACCTTGGGATCCTGTTCCGGATCATCATTCCGCTCAGCTGGCCCGGAATCATCGTTTCGGCAATTTTCGCTTTCCTGCTGGGCTGGAATGACGTGCTGTTCGCGTCCGTGTTCACCCGGCCGGACACGCACACTGCCGCTGTTGCGCTGCAGGTCTTCGCGTCCGCCGTGGAGGGTGGAGCAATCCCGGTGTATTCGCAGATGATGGCAGCTTCGCTGGTTTGTGCCGTCCCTGTGGTGGTGCTGTACTTCATGTTCCAGAAGTACCTCGTTGGCGGCCTGACAGCCGGCAGCGTCAAATAGGACAGCAGCGTCAAATAGGACAGCTCCGAAGCGCAAACAACTCCGCCCGGTACAGCAGTTCCTGTACCGGGCGGAGTTGTCGGCGGACCTGGCTCCTCGGGCTGGGGCTAAACCCTGGCCTCCGGCGGCGGGGCCTAGGGTGTGGTGCCGCCGGAGTCCTTGGTGGAGTCAGACTGGGGCTGCGTCCGGGACCGATCTGCGGCGGACTGTTCTGAGCCGGGCTGTCCTGCGGCGGACTGTTCTGAGCCGGACTGTTCTGTGCCTGGCTGGGCCGTGGTGGGCTGGTCCGTGACACGGACGCCGTACTGGGGCCGGCCGTCAGGGAGATCCGGGTAGCGGACGGCGGCAGCGGGAGCCTTGGCCGGCTGGGCCGCTGACTCCGGCTGCGGGCCCTGGTCCGGCCCGGCGGCGTCTGCCTGGCCGGCGCCTTGGGCTGTCCCTTGGCCCGGGGTGCCAGCACCCTGCTGTCCGTAGGGGTCATTCCACGTGGCAGGGCGTGCGGGTGCAGGACCGGGCTGATTTCCCGGCTGGCCCTGCTGGCCGGGCTGCCCGGACTGCCCGGACTGCTGACCAGTCTGGCCATAAGGCTGGTTCTGGTAGCCCTGCGGATTGTACGGGGCGGCAGCTGCGTCCGAGCGGGTCATGGGCAGTTGCTGGAGCAGCCGGCGCGCATCATGGGCGGCTTCCACCGACACCACAACGTCGTAGTTGGTGGCCACCACCTGGCTGGTAGAGGTGAAATCCCGCTTTCCGCGCTGCATGGCGTACGTGACGATGCCGAACAGCATAAAGAAGGCAGCCCCCATCAGCACAGATGCCAGGATGGAGAAATAGCCGGACGATGGTGCGAAGAAGGAAAGCATCACGCCAACGAAGAGGCCGAACCACATACCGCTGAGCGCCCCGGAGAGAGCCACCCGGGGATAGCTGAGGCGGCCAGTCACCCGCTCAACCATCTTCAGTTCGTTGCCCACGATGGAAACCATCTGGACCGGGAACTGCTGGTCGGCGAGGTAGTCCACCGCCTTCTGGGCATCCAAGTAGGAGGTGTACGAGCCGACGGTGTCACCGGTGGGAACCATGCGGGCGTCGTCGGGACCACTGGGGCCACCGGCCTTGGGAGCACCAAAAATGTTTGACATACACCCATTCTTGCCCATCAGCATGTGTGCCGCCTGCAAATTCAGCTAAAAGAGAGCAGACTCGGTAGCCTGTAGACGTGAGCAAAAATCTTTCGCGCGTCTTCGTGGCCCGCCTATTGGGTCTTGACGTCTTCGACCCCTTGGGTGACCGCCTGGGCAGGTTGCGCGATGTGGTGGTGCTCTCGCGTGGCAGCCGCGGCGCCCCGCATGTGGTGGGCATAGTCGTCGAAGTTCCCGGCAAAAAGCGGGTCTTTGTGCCAATGACACGGATCACGTCCATTGACCAGACACAGATTATCTGCACAGGACTGGTCAACCTCCGGCGCTTTGAGCAGCGTGGCGCGGAGACACTTGTGGTCGCGGAAATGTTTGACCGCCGCGTCACGCTCCGGGACGGCAGCGGCGACGCCACGATCGAGGACATCGCCATGGACCAGCACCGCTCCCGCGACTGGTTCGTGAGCGAACTGTTTGTCCGCCGGGGTCACTCACTGTCCCCGCTCAGCCGGCTGCGCCGCAACGAGACCATGATCATCGATTGGGCCGACGCCCTCCAGGGTGCCCGCACCGAACCCCAGGCAGCCACCCAGTTCGTGGCCAACCACGAGGACCTCAAACCCGCAGACTTCGCCGAGGCGCTGCAGGAAATGAGCGACAAGCGCCGCTTCGAAGTGGCCAGCGAACTCCAGGATGACAGGCTGGCCGACGTCCTGCAGGAGCTGCCCGAGGACGATCAGGTGGAAATCCTGTCCGCCCTGGACGTTCAGCGCGCGGCCGACGTCCTGGAGGAGATGGATCCCGACGACGCCGCCGACCTCCTCGGCGAACTGCCGACAGCCCAAGCGGAAGAACTGCTGCAGCTGATGGAACCCGAAGGCGCCGACGACGTCAGGCGGCTGCTCGAATACGACGAAGACACCGCCGGTGGCCTGATGACACCTGTTCCGGTGATCCTGCCCCCGAGGCAACAGTCGCCGAAGCCCTGGCCCACGTCCGGAGGGAGGAACTCTCCCCCGCCCTCGCGTCGTCCATCTTCATTACCAGGCCGCCCCTGGAAACCCCCACGGGACGATTCCTGGGCGTTGTCCACATCCAGCAGCTGCTGCGGTTCCCGCCGTTCGAGCCCCTGGGAAACCTCGTTGACAAGACGCTGGAGCCGTTGTCTGACCAAGCGCACATCAGTGAAGTGGCACGCACCCTGGCGACCTACAACCTGAACTCACTTCCGGTGGTCAACGACGCCGGCCGGCTTGTGGGGGCGGTGACTGTTGATGACGTCTTGGATCATCTGTTGCCCGATGACTGGCGCGCCAATGACGGCGACGCCCCGATAAGAAAACTTGGAGGCCGCATTGGCTGACACCAGTGCCCCAAGAATCCCAGCAAGCGGGCCGTAGCCAAGACTGCAGCTAAGGGCGGGCTCGACACACCCCTGAGCGGCCGCCAGCGTATCCTGCCTAAGTTCTCACCCGATCCTGACGCGTTCGGTCACGCCACGGAGGGCTTCGCCCGGTTTATGGGTACGCCGCAGTTCCTGGTCTACATGACCGTCTTCGTCGTCGTCTGGCTGGTCTGGAACACGTGGGCACCGGCGGAATGGCAGTTCGATTCGCGCCTCCTCGGCTACACCCTGCTGACCCTCATGCTTTCGCTGCAGGCCTCGTACGCGGCCCCGCTGCTGTTGCTTGCCCAAAACCGCCAGGACGACCGGGACCGGGTATCACTCCAGCAGGACCGGCAGCGTGCCGAACGCAACCTGTCCGACACCGAATACCTGACCCGGGAACTGGCTTCGCTGAGAATTGCCCTGCGCGAAGTGGCCACCCGCGACTACGTCCGGGCCGAGCTGCGTGCACTTCTCGAGGACATGCTCGAGGCCCAGGAGGAACTGCGGACCCACGACCCCGCCGGAGCCGGCAGCCACGAGTCGCCTCGTGAAAAGGTCAAGGAAAAGCTGAAGGAAAAGCGCGACAAACAGCGGAACCCCCGCACGCAACAGATTCCCAAGGTCAGAGCCAGCCACGCTGTCAAGGACCCCGCCACCAGCGACACCGACGCCCAGGACGCCCCAGTCCAGGACCCCACGGCCCAGGACCCCACCGACCCAAAGCACAACCCCACCACCGAAAGCTGAGCCCTGCCCGTATGAGCCTCCCCCTGGAGCAGGCAGTCCACGCTGCACTGGCAACCGTGATCGATCCTGAGCTCCGCCGTCCCATCACGGAACTCGGCATGGTGGAGTCCGTGGATATTTCTGCGGACGGCCATGTCAGGTTGGCCGTCCTGCTGACTATCGCAGGCTGTCCCCTGCGCGGGACCATTACTGCCGACTCCGAAAAGGCGTTGTCCGCAGTTCCAGGCGTGACAGCCGTTGAGGTTGAACTGAAGGTGATGAACCAGGCCCAGCGGGACGCGCTGAAGGAACAGCTCCGCGGCGCCTCCGGCCAGCGCGGGATTCCGTTCAACGGACCGGGGTCGCTGACCAAGGTGTTTGCGGTGGCCAGCGGAAAGGGCGGCGTGGGCAAGTCATCGCTGACGGTCAACCTGGCCTGCGCCCTGGCCGCCCAGGGGCTCCGGGTAGGCATCGTGGACGCCGACGTCCATGGCTTCTCGGTGCCGGCCCTGATGGGCATCACGCAGGCACCCACCCGGGTGGACGACATGATCCTGCCGCCGGTGGCCTACGGCGTGAAAGTGATTTCCATCGGCATGTTCGTCGCCGGAAACCAGCCGGTTGCCTGGCGTGGGCCGATGCTCCACCGGGCCCTGGAACAGTTCCTGACCGACGTCTACTTCGGCGACCTCGACGTCCTTTTCCTCGACCTGCCGCCCGGCACCGGTGACATCGCGATTTCGGTGGCCCAGTTGCTGCCGAAGGCCGAGATCCTGGTGGTCACCACGCCGCAGGCCGCAGCTGCCGACGTCGCCGAGCGCGCCGGTGCCATCGCTACCCAGACGGGTCAGACGGTGGCAGGCGTTATCGAGAACATGTCATACCTGGAAATGCCCGACGGCGGCAGGATGGAGCTGTTTGGAAGCGGCGGCGGGGCGGTCCTCGCCGAAAGACTCACAACGACGGTGGGCAAGGATGTGCCGCTCTTGGGACAGATTCCACTGGACATCCTGCTGCGGGAAGGCGGCGATACCGGCGCACCGATCGTGCTTGGCCGGCCCGAGACTCCGGCGGCCATCGCCCTGACCGAGATTGCCGGAAAGCTTGCTGCCAGGCCCAGAGGCCTGACCGGAATGAAGCTGGGCCTGCAGCCGCGCTAACGCGGCGTTGCCCACCAGGGTTGACGCGGCCTAGGTTGCTTCGGTATCGAACGGCGCCGGTTCGCCCGGCGGCAGTGACTGGACCACCCGTTCCGGACGGGAGGGAGCCGTCCCGCCTGCGGCTACGGCCCCTGCACCGGCGACGGCAGCTACTGCGGCCGGCGCGCCGGCACTGACAGGTTTGGCGTCGTCGTCCAGGAGGGCTTCCTTGATGATGCGCCGCGGATCATATTGGCGGGGATCGTATTTCTTCCAGTCGACATCGTCGATGTCGATGCCGACTTCTTCCTTGATCTGCTCCCGCGCACCGGAGGCCATCCGGCGGACTTCTTTCACGAGATTCGCAAGTTTCTGCGTGTATTCGGGCAGGCGCTGGGGACCGATCACCAGGATGCCGATGATCAGCAGGAGGAAGAACTCCGGGCCGTTGATTCCAAACACTTTAGGAAGATTACCCTCTCCGGAGCCCCACTGACGATTCCTGCCCGCCAGCGTCGCAAAGTACCCGCATCACGGAGCCAGCATCTGCCCGAGTTTGTGGATTCCCCGCTCCAACCGGGCCGTGGGAGAGTCGTCCGCTGCTGTCACCGGGGAGGCGTCCGGCGCCGTACTGGCACCTGCGTTAATTCCTTCAACGGCGAGGACGCTGAGCCGCTGCAGCACCGGAACGGCGTCGTCGGCCTGTTCCGCCGGGAGGTCGGACTCAACCGTGAAAATTCCTGCCGTGGTCTCAACGGTGGCCGTCCAGGGCTCCACGTTGCTGACCAGCAGCTTCCCCTCGTTCTGCCCTGCGGTCCGGCCGGTGGCCTGCGCAGGGGTCTGCTCGACGCCCGCGGGATGCTGTTCCACGATGGTGGCATAGTGCCGCCCATCGGACAGGTGCAATTCCACGGCCGGCCGCCCGTTAAGGGTTATGGCATTGGCGTTCCGGACGTGGAAGCCGAGTTGCTCCAGTTCCGGACAGACCCAGCCTTCAGAGCGAAGCGCCAACAGCTGCGGGGCGCTGAGCTCCCTGCCGTCGGCGGGCAGCTGGGCCGTATGCTGCACCAGGCTCCCGTTGATGGCCGTTTGGGCTACGGGCAGGCTGTCCCCCGCCAGCGCAAACGCGCTGACAGCCAGAATTCCAGCTGCCGTGGCTGTTCCGCCGGCGGCGAGTGCCAGGACTCTCGCGGCCCGGTACTGGCTAGGGGCCGGCTCGGTTGCGGCCGCGAGCAGTTGCGTCCTGGCCAGAAGCCGGGCCGTCAGGTCCTCGCTGGCAGGCGGCACGGCCGCGTCACGGAGCCGTTGGATGTACTGGCGTTCACGTTTCAGCACTGCTGCACATTCCGCGCAGGTCTGCACGTGGCCGGCGCCGCGGTGATGCCGGCGGCCGAAGGGGTTCTGGGGCGTCATGGTGCCGATCAGAGGATGCTGGCGATGCGTGGCAGCGAAAGCTTCGGCTTTCGTCCTTGCTGCGGCCGGGGGTCGCGGTGGGCCAGCTTTTCGCGCAGCATGGTCCGGCCGCGGTGGATACGTGAACGGACAGTACCCAGTTTGACGCCGAGTGCAGCGGCCACTTCGTCGTAGGACAGGCCTTCCAGGTCGCAAAGTACGACGGCGGCGCGGAAGTCCGGGGGTAGTTCTTCCAAGGCAGCCTGGACATCGAGGTCCAGGTTGTTCAGTTCGAAGCTTTGTTCCGGTCCGGGCTCCCGCCCGGGAATCCGGGATTCGGCGTCATCGGCCAGCGCATCAAACCGGATGCGGGATTTCCGGCGTGCCTGGTCCAGGAACAGGTTCGTGGTGATGCGGTGCAGCCAGCCATCGAGGGTCCCGGGCTTGAAGTTCTCCAGTGACCGGAAGACACGGACGAACACCTCCTGGGTGAGGTCCTCGGCGTCGAACTTGTTCCCGGTCAGCCGGTAAGCCAGCCGGTAAACCTTGGCGGAGTGGTTGGCCACCACTTCTTCCCAGGTCGGCCTGACCCACACAGCAGCGGAATCTTGCGTTGCAGGGACAGGTGCCACATCTGATGCTGACATCGTCCACTCCCATCGTGGATTACTATCGCCCGGATACTGTTGACATCTCTGGTTCGGCGCCGATCTCCTCACGGATGACCGGATATCCATCATTTCAAAGTTGGCTGGGAATTTCCTGACCGGGGCGGTTCTTCAGCCAGAGGCGCAACGATTCCCTTCCGCGGCTGGCACCCCTCCACACAGTAGGCTGTACTAAACACTCCCCTGCCGCCCAGAAAGCGAATCACATGAGCGCCGACAAATCCACGAGCTGGTCCTATGCAGAAGATCTGCCCGCAGAGGATGAGGTCATGCTTCGTGCCAGGGAGCGCTCCTTTGAACTGGGCGTGACGCCCATCGGCGCAGGTGTTGGTGCGGTCCTGACGGTGTTGGCTGCGGGTTCGAAGGCCCAGACCGCCGTCGAAATCGGAACCGGCGCAGGAGTCTCCGGAGTCTGCATTCTGCGGGGGCTTGGGCCGCAGGCCGTGCTGACCACCATCGACGTGGACGTGGAACATCTGAAAGCGGCACGTGAGGCGTTTTCGGAGGCTGGCAGCCCGGCCAACCGCACGCGTACCATTTCCGGCCGCGCCGGTGATGTCCTGCCGCGCCTGACCGACTCCGCTTATGACCTGGTGTTTGTCGACGCCGACAAGCCCGGCCTGCCCGGCTACGTGCAGCAGGCCGTCCGGCTCCTGAAGGCCGGCGGGCTGCTCATCATCAATGACGCACTGGACAAGGACCGCGTAGCCAACCCGGCCATCCGGGAGGCCAATACTGTTGTGCTCCGCCAGGTGGGCAAGGCAATCCGCGACGACGACCGCCTGGCGTCCGCGATGCTGCCCACCGGCGACGGACTGCTGGTCGCGGTCAAGAAGTAAATCCGCAAGAAATAAGACAAGGTCCGCAGCCGGTTGGCTGCGGACCTTGGCCCTGCGGGATTATTCGGCAATGCCGAACCGGATCATTCAGTCACGCCGACGAGGCATTCCTTAAGGTTGGCCGCCTCCGCAGCGTTCAGTTCCACCACAAGCCGTCCGCCGCCTTCGAGCGGTACGCGCATGATCAGGCTGCGGCCCTCTTTGGTGACTTCCATAGGGCCGTCGCCGGTGCGTGGTTTCATAGCCGCCATGAGGAATTTCCCCTCCATTTAGTCCCAGGACATATCAGCCCGGATGGGCTGTGTCCGCATGGTCAAATCAAGCCGCTATGGCGGCCCGTACTGATGCCGCCATGGCTGAACATTTCTGAATGCTTCTTGTCCCTGCTTACTTACTATTATCCCGTAATGACCCGCACGTAGCTAATCGATGGACATTTACGGCCGCGTCGGATTCCCCAATCCGGCGGCCAGGCGCCACCCGCGATCACGGCGGATAATCGCCGCCGCCAGGAAGCTGCGCCCATGCCCACAGCCAGACGATCCACACGATCTGGAGCAGGACAAACATGGTCATGACGGTGCCGCGGTAGGCCTTGGACCGGGACAGCAGCGCTGCAGCCAGGGCCAATGGAAACAGTGGGAGCAGCATCCGGAAGGTGCTGGTCTGGGGGTGGAGGAACAGCACGAGGTAAGCCATGTAGCAGGCGCACCACAGGCGCATTTCCACACCAAGCCGGACCACCGGCGGGGAGAACAGCAGGAGCGCAAAGAGGCCGGCAAAGACGAATGGCGCCACGATCCCCAGGACGGGGCCAAAGAGGTCGACGCCGGTGTCGAACCAGGGCTTGAAGGGCACCAGGTCGTGGCCGCGCCACACTGTTTCGGTTTTGGTGTACGCCTCAATGTCCCCGGTGGCGGCCCAGGCCGCTGCCGGCCATAGCAGGGCAGAAATGCCGCACACAAGGGTAAGGCCCGCCAGGGAGGCCAACTCCCCCAGGCTGTGGGTACCCGGCTGTTTCCCGCGCCCCCGTTCCACGAGTCGCCAGAGAAAGAGGAGTCCCAGCATGGCGGCAAAAGGAACGCCCACTGGACGGGACAGGCACAGCAGCAGTACCACCGGCATGGCCCGGACATAGCGACCCCTGATGACCGACAGCAGCGCCGCGGCCAGCAGGAAAATGGTCAGGGGCTCCGCATACGGGACCTGGAGAATCGCGGACACCGGAAAAGTCGCGAAGAATGCCACCCCCCAAAGGGCCGCAGCGTGCGGCGCTTTGTGCCTGAACAGGCAGTACACGGCCAGCGCCGCCCCCAACCCCGAAAGCGTGGCGATGACCGTCAGCGCCGCGGCAGGGCTGATTCCGGTCAGGCCTGCGAGCGCCCGGCCCAGGGCCGGGAAGAGCGGGTAGAACGCCCACGCATTTTCCTGCACGTTGCCGGCTGCATCTGTTGGAAGTGGTGAGGGATACCCGTCAGTGACGATCCGGCCATACCATCGCGCATCCCAGATATTGATGAAGTTCCAGTAGTCAGGGATAGCCGGAAACCACGGGTTGGGTCCTTGGTGCAGGGCGGCTGCCATGAAGATGCATGCGCTGACCAGCCGGGCGGCGGCATAGAGGACGGCAACCTGAAGCCACCAGGGCCAGCGTTGGACCGCGCCCGCCGCGCGGACGCCGAATGCGGTGACCAACGCCGACGGACCTGTCCGGTCTCCCGTGTCAGTGCTCAAGCGCCGGCCTCCGGGCGCGCCGCCCGTTCCACTTCCAGCAGCCGTGCCCGGAGTCTGACCACTTCTTCGTCTTTGGCCGCGATCTGGTCCCGCAGTTCGTCAAGGACCTGGTCCACCTGGTCCATCCGGTACCCACGCAGGCCGAGGGAAAAACGAACACGGTCGACGTCGGCCGGTGAGGCGTCTTCGGGCAAGAGCACCGGCGGCAGGTTGGCGGGCGGCTGCCCAAAGCCCGGGTAGAGAATCGGATTCTCCGGGACTTCGGCGCCGGCGGCAGGTTCGCTCTTCCGACGGAGGCTGCGCAGGATTCCGCGGCGGCCACCGGCGCCTGCCCACAGGGTGGCGGCGATCAGCACGATGGCGAGGTAGACCAGGAAAAAACTCACAGCACCCATCGTGCCAGATCCGGGGCGGCGCTCTATTCGGGCCGTTGCTGGCCGTTGGTGGGAACCGGAGCTGTCCCGTGGAGCACGAGGTCCACCGCTTCGGCGGGATCGTCCACCACCTGGATGAGGTCCAGGTCCTTTTCGGAGACCATTCCTTCGGCCACGAGGGTGCCCCTGATCCATTCGATCATCGGCCCCCAGAAGGCGACGCCGAGGAGCACGATCGGGAACGAAGTCACCTTCCGGGTCTGAACGAGCACCATGGCTTCGAAAAGTTCATCCAGTGTGCCCAGTCCACCGGGAAGGACGATGAAGCCCTGGGCATATTTGACGAACATGGTCTTCCGGGCGAAGAAGTAACGGAAGTTGATGCCCAGGTCCACCCACTGGTTCAGGCCCTGCTCGAAGGGCAACTCAATACCCAGGCCCACGGAGACGCCGTTGCCTTCCACGGTGCCGCGGTTGGCGGCCTCCATGGAGCCCGGACCGCCGCCGGTGATGACGGCTACGCCCGCGGCCGCCAGCTTCCTGCCCACCTCCACACCCATTTCGTAGTACGGGCTGCCGGGCTTGGTGCGCGCCGAGCCGAAAACACTGACGGCGGGTCCCAGATCGGCAAGCGCGCCGAACCCCTCGACGAACTCGCTCTGGATCCGAAGGACACGCCAAGGGTCTGAATGGACGAACTGTCCGGCGCCCTTGGTATCAAGCAGATGCTGGTCGGACATTTCCACAGCCGCCTGCTTGCGGCGGAGTTCAAGGGGCCCCTTGCGGCGCGGCTGGGAGGATTTGGCCGGATCTGCGTTGATGCTCATCCCCCAAGGCTAATGCCAAGGCCGGCGTGCCCGTGGCAGGTATCTCTTGAATCACGATCCGCAGGAACATGGCGTGATTCACCTCATAACCAGCCGATGTTCGCTAGATTCTTCTTATGACTACTCATGTGCCCGGCGATGCGCTCGTCTCCCTGAATGGTGTGAATAAGCATTACGGTCAGTTGCACGTTTTGAAGGACATCAATCTCCACGTCCGGAAGGGCGAAGTGGTGGTGGTCATCGGCCCGTCAGGCTCAGGAAAGTCCACGTTGTGCCGTGCCATCAACCGTCTGGAAACCATCGAAGGCGGCACCATCAGCATTGATGGAAAGGTGTTGCCGGAGGAGGGGAAGGAGCTGGCCCAGCTCCGCGCCGACGTCGGCATGGTCTTCCAGTCCTTCAACCTCTTCGCGCACAAGACCATCCTTGAGAACGTGACGCTTGGTCCGATCAAAGTCAAAGGCGTTGCCAAGGCCCAGGCCGACAAGGACGCCATGGCATTGCTTGAGCGCGTGGGTGTGGGTCACCAGGCCCCGAAACTCCCTGCGCAGCTCTCCGGCGGCCAGCAGCAGCGCGTGGCCATCGCCCGCGCCCTGGCCATGAAGCCCAAGGTCATGCTCTTTGATGAGCCCACCTCGGCGCTGGACCCCGAGATGATCAACGAGGTCCTCGACGTCATGATCCAGCTGGCCAAGGAAGGCATGACCATGGTTGTGGTCACGCATGAAATGGGCTTTGCCCGCAAGGCCGCCGACCGCGTGGTTTTTATGGCTGACGGTCAGATCATCGAAGACGCCACACCGGAAGAATTCTTTACCAATCCGCAGACTGACCGCGCGAAGGACTTCCTGTCCAAGCTGCTCACGCACTGATTTCACACCAACGAACACACACTGCAGTTCGCACCCAGGCCGTGACCCACGGCCGATCAATGAAAGGAATGTCATGAAGGCATTTATGACCCGCCGGAAGTCGTTCTTCGTGGCGGCCACCGCTGCCCTGGCTTTGTCCCTTAGCGCTTGTGGCGGCAGCACCCCCGGCACCACTAATCCCACCGTTGCCGACAAGCCGACGTTTGCTGCCGGCACCACCATGGCCAAGCTTTCCGCCGCGGGCACCATCAAGATCGGCACCAAGTACGATCAGCCCCTCTTCGGCCAGGTGGGCCTGGACGGCAAGCCGGTGGGCTTCGACGTCGAGATGGGCAAGCTGATCGCGGCCAAGCTGGGCATCGCTGCGGACAAGATCGAATGGTCCGAAACTGTTTCAGCCAACCGCGAGCCCTTCATCGAGCAGGGCAAGGTGGACCTTGTCATTGCCACGTACACCATCAATGACAAGCGCAAGCAGGTTGTCAGCTTCGCTGGCCCGTACTACGAGGCCGGCCAGGCGCTGATGGTGAACAAGGACAACACCTCCATCACCAAGCCTGAAGACGTCGCGGGCAAGAAGGTCTGCTCAGTGACCGGTTCAACGCCTGCCGCCACCATCGTGGACAAATATAAGGCCGAGCTCGTTCCGGCAGCCACCTACTCCGCCTGCCTTGAGCCGCTGCGCAACAAGCAGGTTGAAGCCATCACCACGGACAACGTGATCCTGGCCGGCTTTGTGGACAAGGAACCGGACGCCTTCAAGCTGGCCTCGGATCAGACCTTCACCAAGGAGCCGTACGGCATCGGCCTGAAGAAGGATGACACAGAGTTCCGGACCTGGATCAACGACCAGCTCGAGGCGTTTGGCAAGGACGGGTCCTACAAGAAGGCCTGGGAAGCAACGGCAGGTTCGGTCATCAAGACCGCCCCTGAACTTCCTGCCATCAACCGCTACTAGGTAGCCACGGCGGCTTCCGGGGAATTCGTTGAACGCGTTCCCCGGAAGCCGCCAGCCTGCTTTTTGACCCCCTACGCCAGAGCCGAAGGATCCTATGGAAGTCATCATTGAAAACCTCCCCCTTTATTGGGAAGGCCTTCTCCGCACCCTTTTCCTGTCCGTCGTCTCCGGGATCATCGCCCTTATCCTCGGAACACTCCTGGCAGCAGCCCGTGTCTCCCCCGTTGCGGCCCTCCGGGGATTCAGCACCGTCTACGTGGAAATCCTCCGGAACACCCCACTGACCATTGCCTTCTTTTTTGCGGCGATCGTCCTGCCCCGCCTCGGCGTGACATTCCAGCAGTTCGAGGTCGCAGCGATCATCGCCCTCAGCGCCTACACAGCGGCCTTCATCGCCGAAGCAGTCCGCTCAGGCGTTAACAGCGTCCCTCTTGGCCAGGCGGAGGCCGCCCGCAGTATCGGCATGAATTTCGGCCAGGTCCTGAACCTCATCATCCTGCCGCAGGCGCTTCGGACCGTGATCCCGCCGTTGATCAACATCCTGATTGCCCTCGTCAAGAACTCCTCCGTCGCCGGCGCGTTCTTTGTCCTGGAACTGTTCGGTTACGGCCGCCAAATGGCCAACGCCAACGGTGACCAGGTCATGGCAGTCCTGCTCGGCGTAGCGTTCTTCTATCTGCTCCTCACCATTCCGCTGGGCGTCCTTGCCAGCACGGTGGAACGAAAGGTGGCGATTGCCCGATGACTTCAGTCCTCTACGACGTTCCCGGCCCCAAAGCGCGCCGGGTCTCGCTGATCGGTTCCGTGGTTGGAACCGTGCTGATCCTGGGACTCCTGGCATGGATCGTTATGACTCTCGCCCAGCAGGGCATTTTTGAAGGCCGCCGCTGGGCCATCTTCACCCGGGGCGACGTCTGGATGCTGCTCGGCAATGGCCTCGGTGCCACGCTCAGCGCCGCTGCCCTCGCCGCAGTGATCGCGTTCCCCCTCGGCCTGATGTTCTGCCTGCTGCGCATCTCGCTGGTCGCCTGGATCCGGATTCCCGCCCGCGTGGTCCTGGAATTCCTTCGCGGCATGCCGGTTGTCCTGATGATGCTCTTCGTCCTGCTCGTATTCGGGACGAGTTCCTTCGTCGCAGTGGTGACGGGGCTCGTCCTCTACAACACCGCTATCTTCGCGGAGATCATCCGGGCCGGCATCCAATCACTGCCGAAGGGACAGCGGGAGGCGGGCCTGACCATCGGCCTGACCAGCTTCCAGTCCCGGATGCTCATCGAACTGCCGCAGGCTGTCCGCCGCATGATGCCATCGCTGGTCGCGCAACTGGTGGTGCTCCTCAAGGACACCTCCCTGGGCTACATCGTGGCGTACGGCGAACTCCTGCGGGCAGTGCAGGTCATGGCGGACTTCCTCGGGAACGCGTTCCTGTTCCCCATCTTCTTCGTCGCCGCCGCCATTTACATTGTGATCAACATCACCGTGTCCCGCATCGCAATCTGGATCGAGCGTCGGGGCTCCACGAAGGTGGCCGGCGGCGTGGCCAAAGCTCCAACCGCCGTCGTCGCACCGGTCAAGTAGTCACATCCCGCACAACATCGAAGGGTCCGCAGCTTCCGGCTGCGGACCCTTCGACGTTCCCTGCCTTACGCCGCCAGCCAGCTCCGCAATGCCCGAAGGCACTCCCGGATGGCGTCGGAATCAACGTGCTCGTTGTCCTTGTGGGCCAGCAGCGGGTCGCCGGGGCCGAAGTTCACAGCCGGGATCCCCAGTTCACTGAACCGCGCGACGTCGGTCCAGCCGTATTTTGGTTTCGGCTCCGCTCCGACGGCGGCCACGAAGGACGCGGCGGCAGGGTGGTTCAGTCCCGGGCGTGCGCCAGCGGCTGCGTCGGTGCGCACCACGTCGAAGCCCGCCAGAAGGTCCCGGACATGCGCCTCCGCCTGGTCCGGCGTCTTGTCGGGTGCGAAGCGGTAGTTGATCTCCACCACGCACCGGTCCGGGATGACGTTGCCTGCGGTGCCGCCGTTGATCTTCACGGCGTTGAGGCTCTCTCGGTAGTCGAGGCCGTCCACGTTGATGGTCTGTGGTTCGTACGCTGCCAGCCGGGCAAGGATGGGCGCCGCCGCGTGGATGGCGTTGCTGCCCATCCACGCCCGCGCGGAGTGTGCTGCCTCGCCTACCGTGGTGGCCTCAAAACGGCTGGTGCCGTTACAGCCACCCTCGACGGTGCCATGGGTCGGCTCCAGGAGGATGGCAAAGTCGCCGCCCAGGAGGCTGCCGTAGTTGCGGACCAGGCGGCCCAGGCCACTCTTGACGGCTTCCACTTCCTCGTGGTCGTAGAACACAAAGGTGACGTCCCGCCGGGGCGTCGCGCCGCCGTCGAACATGGTGGCCGCCAGCGCGAGCTGCACGGCGACGCCGCCTTTCATGTCCGTCGCGCCGCGCCCGTAGAGCGCGCCCTCCCCCGGGACACCGGATTCCCAGGTGGACGGAACGGTTCCCCGAGCGCCTTCGGTCACCGGCAACGGGACCGTATCCAGGTGTCCGGCGAGGATGACGCGTTCGGCCCTGCCCAGTTCCGTTCGGGCGATGATGGAGTCACCGTCGCGGACCACATAGAGCTCGGGGATGGCCCGCAGCGCCACCTCGACGGCGTCAGCCAGTTCCGTCTCGTTCCCGGACACACTGTTGATGTCCATCAGGGCGGCGGTCAGCACGGAGACATCCTGACGGAGGTCCAAAGGCGCGGTGATCGATTCAGGGGCGGTTTCGGCAGTCACGTTGCCAGTCTAGTTCGAACCCGGTGCCCGCCTCTCGATAGACTGGGGCCATGACTGAGACTGCTACTTCCGCCGCGCCCGAGAACCAAAACACAACTTCCGAAGCCCGCTCCGCCTACGGCTTCGGCTTGGCAACCATCGCTACTGCCGCGGCCGGGGAAAATGCTGAAGCCACCGTCCTTGACGTCTGGTTCCCCGCGCCCGCGCTGGGCGTTGCGGCCGAAAACCTGCGCGCCGTGGAGAACGCGGACGAAACCCTGGTCCAGCTCGCCGAAAGCGGCACCGACGCGGACCGGGGGACCGAGCAGAAGGTGGTCTTCGTCCAGATCAACCTCGATGAAGCTCCGGCCGACACCGCAGACGCGTACCTCCGCCTGCACCTCCTCTCCCACCGGCTGGTCCGGCCCAACACCATCAACCTCGATGGCATCTTTGGCAAGCTCCCGAACGTGGTGTGGACCAACTTCGGCCCCGCGTCCGTGGAAGGGTTCGAGCTGACCCGCGCCAAACTTCGCCGCCGTGGCGCCGTTACCGTCTATGGCGTGGACAAGTTCCCCCGCATGGTGGACTACGTGGTGCCCTCCGGTGTCCGGATCGCCGACGCCGACCGCGTCCGCCTCGGTGCCCACCTCGCCGAAGGCACCACCGTGATGCACGAAGGCTTTGTGAACTTCAATGCCGGCACCCTGGGCGCCTCCATGGTGGAAGGCCGCATCTCGGCTGGCGTCGTCGCCGGCGACGGCAGCGATGTGGGAGGCGGCGCGTCGATCATGGGTACCCTCTCCGGAGGCGGCAAGGAAAAGATCGTCATCGGTGATCGCGTCCTGCTGGGCGCCAACTCCGGCGTCGGCATCAGCGTCGGCGATGACTCCGTGGTGGAGGCAGGCCTCTACGTCACCGCTGGAACCCGTGTGCTCGTTCCCGGGCCCAAGAACGAGGATGGCGAGGACACCGCCACGATCGTGAAGGCAGCCGAGCTGTCCGGCGTCCCCAACCTCCTCTTCCGGCGCAACTCCACCACCGGCGCCGTAGAAGTGTTGCCGCGCAAGGGCCAGACGGTGGAACTCAACGACGCCCTCCACGCCAACTGACCTGTCGGTGGCACGTGGTCGCAATTTCGTTCGCCCCACCGTGCTGCTGCTTACCCTGGCGCTGGCGGGCGCCGGCATCTACACGGCGGTCTCCTTCCTGCAGCGCTCCGAAACCGTGGTCACGGAGCGCTGCACGGCCGACGTCGGGACCCAGAGCACGGAGCTTGCAACGGACCAGGCGGTTAATGCCTCACTGATCACAGCGGTGGCGGTGCAGCGTGGGCTGCCTCCCCGGGCAGCCAGCATCGCCCTTGCCACCGCCATGCAGGAATCCAAGCTGCGCAATATCCAGCATGGCGACCAGGCCGGCCCGGACTCCCGCGGGCTCTTCCAGCAACGCCCCTCGCAAGGGTGGGGCACCGAAGCCCAGATCATGGATCCGTACTACGCTGCCAATGCCTTCTACGATGCCCTGGTCAAGATTCCCGGCTACGAGTCCCTGGAGATCACCGACGCCGCCCAGAGCGTCCAGCGCTCGGCCTACCCCCTCGCCTACGCTCAACACGAAGATATGAGCCGCTCCTTCGCCTCGGCCCTGACCGGCCAGACGCCCGCCTCCATGCTGTGCACTTTGCGTGCCCCGCAGGAACCGGGCATCCCCGCCGTCGTCGAGTCCGAGCTCGCCAAGGCCTACGGGCCGCTCGCAACCACCACGGAGAATGAATCCGTCGTGGTGGAAGTTGACGGCACTCAGGCATGGTCCGTGGCGCATTGGGCAGTTGCCAACGCAAAAGGCCTGGCGGTGACTCGTGTGGACGTTGCCGGCCGTAGCTGGGACCGTGACAATCAGGGCGGCTGGCAGGAATCCGACGCGCCCGCCGGCCAGGTCCGTATTACTGTGGCACCGGCCGGCACCGGCAGCTGACCGCCCGGGTGCTGACCACCGGCAGCTGAACGCCCGGGTGCTGACCACCGGCAGCTGAACGCCCGGGTGCTGACCACCGGCAGCTGAACGCCCGGGTGCTGATTGCCCGGGTGCTGACAGCGCAGCTTCAGACCAGGATGTCCACCACGGGCTGGACGTAGCTGCGGAAGAGCTCCGGCGCCGACATGAGGTTATGGCTCATGATGATCTTGTCCGGCTCCAGGTACCACGCCCGCTGTTCGTTCAGCGGCAGTTCGATGATGGTCAGGGTAAAGTCACGCGAACCCCGGCCTACCTCCAGCAGGCGGTCATCCACCATGTCGCCCAACAGCTGGTCCGAGCCGCTGGCCACCCGTTCGGCTTCCAGCCTGACGTACTCGCTGCGGCGCTCCCGTGCCCAGGTCAGGGCCGACCCGAAATGCGCCTGCAGGACACGCTGGAGGGCCGGGGAATTTCCGAATTCGGCAAAATCCGGTGGGGACAGCTCCGGCGAGGTCTGGGGGTGCGCCTTCAGCAGCTGCTCCCACCAGGCTTCCCATTCGGTTATGAGCGCACTCCGCCCTCCGACGTCGGCGGTGAGGTGCGAGTGGTCTGCATGGCGTATCTTCGGCGCGGCATGCGACAACGCAGGGTGGCCGGCGCCGTCGAGTCCTGCCGCATCACGGACAAACAGCGCGATCATCAGAGGCCCGGACGTATCCGTGGTGATCTGCCAGCCGGAACCACCTGTGTGATGCATCCCTACTCCTCCTGTGGCCTGCCTGTACCGGCCTGACCAGCCGGTTCTGCTTCCCCGGCTCCCAGTCTATTCCCCATGCCACCGGACGGTAATGTCAGGCGGCCAGGCTCTTCAGGTGCCGGTCCAGGACATCATGGCACATCTGTGCCGTCATCCAAGCGGGCTGCAGGAGGGCGTGCATGCACAGCCCGTCCAGCGTAGCCAGCAGCCTCTCTGCCTCGACCGCCAGCGATTGCTGCCCGTCGCCGGCGTCCGGTACCAGGGCTGTGATGACCTGCCCGACGACGGCCGCCACCTCCCGGTGGCTCCGATCGGCCTCAGCCGCGAGGAAGGGACGGATCCTGGCCGCGTTCTTGAAGGCCATCCACACACAGGCGTCAACGGCACGTTCCTCGTCGAGCGGCAGAAATTCGCTCAGCAGGGTTAAAACCGCGTCACGATGCGGGCCGGATCCGGGTTCGCTTGCCGCCATCGCCGGCAATGCCGCCGCGAGCCGGACCATGATCCGGTCCACAACGGCGGCAAAGGAATGGCTGAGCAGTTCCTCACTGCCGGCAAAGTAGTGCCGGACGGAACCCACGGCGAGGCCTGCTTCTTCAGCAACCTCCCGCAGCGAGGCCCGTTCCAGCCCGTCGACGGCGATGATCCTGAAGACCGCGTCAACGATCTCTGCGCGCCGGGCTTCGGCATCAACAATTTTGGGCACCCCTCTTATTTAGCACACCTGTGCTGAAATCCACGCATCCATGGAATTGGGATAGCGTGGGGTCATGAAAATTCTGGTCACAGGTGGCACCGGGTACATCGGTTCACACACAGTCTTGTCCCTGCAGGAAGCCGGCCACGATGTGGTGGTGATCGATAACCTGGTGAACTCCAGCGAGGAGTCACTGCGCCGGGTAGCCGAGCTGAGTGGCAAGACCGCGGAATTCCACAACGTTGACCTGGTGGACGAAGCCGCAGTGGAAGGCGTCTTTGCCGCCCACACGATCGACGCCGTGATCCACTTCGCCGGGCTCAAGGCTGTGGGCGAATCGGTCCGCGAGCCGCTCAAGTACTACTACAACAACCTCGTAGGCACGCTGAACCTGATCCGGGTTATGGACCGCCACGACGTCCGGTCCATCGTCTTCAGCTCATCCGCCACGGTGTACGGCGAGCACAATCCGATCCCCTACGTGGAAAAGATGGAGATCGGCGCCAACAACCCGTACGGCCGCACCAAGGAACAGATCGAGGACATCCTCGCCGATCTTGGCGCCGCTGACAGCCGCTGGCACATTGCCCTGCTGCGCTACTTCAACCCGGTGGGTGCACACCCGTCAGGCCGCATCGGCGAGGACCCCAGGGCATCCCCAATAACCTGGTGCCCTTCATCGCCCAGGTGGCCGTGGGACGCCGTGACAAGCTCATGGTGTTCGGCGGCGACTACGATACCCCGGACGGCACCTGCCTGCGGGACTACATCCATGTGGTGGACCTAGCCGAAGGCCACGTGGCAGCCCTCAACCACGTTGCGGACCGCTCCGGCGTCTACCGCTGGAACCTTGGCTCCGGGAAGGGGTCCTCGGTCCTGGAGGTCCTGCGGTCCTTCGAGAAGGCCGTGGGGCAGTCCATCCCCTACGAGGTCACCGGACGCCGCGCGGGCGACCTCCCGGCATTCTGGGCCGACGCCACCTCCGCCCTCGCCGACCTGAGCTGGTCCACCACCAAGACAGTGGACCAGATGTGTGAGGACCACTGGCGCTGGCAGAAGAACAACCCCCTCGGCTACGACTCCTAGCATCGATTGCTCCGTAACGGCCTTTTAGGACGCTCAAAACGGCGTTTACGGAGCAATCGATGTTGGTTAACGACGGCGGCCGCCCACCTGTGGAAGGTGGGCGGCCGCCGTCGTAATTGAGCCGGTGGGGATTTAGCGGACCGGGTAATCGCGCTCCGGTTCGCCGATGTACAGCTGGCGCGGGCGGCCGATCTTGGTGTTCGGGTCGCTGATCATTTCACGCCACTGGGCGATCCAGCCCGGCAGGCGGCCGATCGCGAACAGCACGGTGAACATCTTCTCCGGGAAGCCCATGGCCTTGTAGATCAGGCCGGTGTAGAAGTCCACGTTCGGGTACAGCTTGCGCTGGATGAAGTAGTCATCGTTCAGCGCCTTCTCTTCGAGGCGCATGGCGATCTCGAGCAGTTCGTCGTTGCCGCCGAGCTTGGTGAGGATTTCGTGGGCCGTGGCCTTGACGATCTTGGCGCGCGGATCGTAGTTCTTGTAGACGCGGTGTCCGAAGCCCATAAGGCGGACGCCGTCTTCTTTGTTCTTGACCTTCTCCATGTAGTCCTCGGGCTTGGTGCCGTCGGCCTGGATCTGGCGGAGCATCTTCAGCACTGCCTCGTTGGCGCCGCCGTGGGCGGGACCGAAGAGGGCGTTGATGCCGGCTGACACCGATGCGAAGAGGTTGGCGTTGGAGGAGCCCACCAGCCGCACGGTGGAGGTGGAACAGTTCTGCTCGTGGTCCGCGTGCAGGATCAGTAGGAGATCCAGTGCCTTGGCGATGACCGGGTCAACCTCATACTGCTCGGCGGGAAGGCCGAAGCTCAGGCGCAGGAAGTTCTCCACGAGGTTGTGGGAGTTGTCCGGGTACAGCATGGGCTGGCCGATGCTCTTCTTCAGGGCGTAGGCAGCGATGACCGGCATCTTGGCCAGCAACCGGTATGTGGAGACCTCGACCTGCTCGGCGTTGAAGGGGTCCAGCGAGTCCTGGTAGAACGTGGACAGCGCCGACACAGCCGAGGACAGCACGGGCATCGGGTGGGCGTCACGCGGGAAACCGCTGAAGAAACCCTTGAGCTCCTCGTGCAGCAGGGTGTGGTGACGGATGCGCTGGTCGAAGGCTTCCAGCTCGGTGGGGCTCGGCAGGTTGCCGTAGATCAGCAGGTAGGAAACCTCGAGGAAGCTGGAGTGCTGCGCCAGCTGCTCGATGGGGTACCCGCGGTAACGCAGGATGCCCGCGTCGCCGTCGATGTAGGTAATTGCGGACGTGGTTGCTGCGGTGTTCATGAAGCCGGGGTCAAAGGTGACTGCGCCCGTCTGCTTGAGCAGCTTGGAAACGTCGTAGCCTTCGTTTCCTTCAACAACCTGGATGCGCGGGAGCTTGAGCTCGCCTCCTGCATGGTGCAGGGTTGCGCTGTTGGTCTCAGTCATGGAGTCCCCTTCATGAGGCGCGTGGGCCTCTGTCGAAAGCTTGATCCAACATCCGGTGAGCCGTGGCACTGACCCTGTTCATCCAGGAATCCAACACCCGGGCTGCCTTCTTGTAGAAAGCCACCATTGATAGTCACTTAAAAAGTACCGCCCGATTGCGGGTGTCACTAATCGGAGGCGTGGGAAACCCCCGTAAAATGACGTCTTTGTGGTGCGAGTCACATGATTGTTACGGCGTCGTGGCCAGCCTGGCCACTGCGGCGTCAATCCGTTCATCCGTGCCCGTCAAGGCGACACGCACAAACCCGTTGCCGGCCTCGCCGTAAAAGACGCCCGGCCCCACCACGATGCCCCGCTCGGCCAGCCGCGCCACGGTGTCCCAGGTGCTCTCTCCGGCGGTGGACCAAAGGTACAGTCCGGCGTCGGAATCCTTGATCTCCAGCCCGAAGCCCTGCAGTGCCGGCATGAGGCGCTCCCGGCGTCCGCGGTACAGGTCCTTCTGGGCCTGGACGTGGGTGTCATCGCCCAGCGCGACCCGCATTGCTTCCTGCACCGGGTAGGGGACGATCATGCCTGCATGCTTGCGGCTGTTGACGAGGTTGGCCATGATGGCCGGGTCACCGGCGACAAACGCTGCGCGGTAACCTGCCACGTTGGACTGCTTGCTCAGCGAGTACACGGCCAGGAGGCCGTCGTGGGACCCGCCGGAAACGCGAGGATCCAGGATGCTGGGTACGGGCTCGCCGCCGCGCTGTGCGTCCCAGGCGCCCCACCCGAGTTCGGCGTAGCACTCGTCCGACGCGACCACGGCGCCCAGTTCGCGAGCCTGCGCCACAATCGCCCTGAGGGACTCAATATCCCTGACACTTCCGGTGGGGTTGCCCGGGGAGTTCACCCAGATCAGCCGCACGCGGGAGCGGGTGGCTTCGTCCAGCTCGTCGAGGTTGTCGGTAGCTACAGACGTGACGCCGGCGAAAGTAGCCCCGATGTCATAGGTGGGGTAGGCAACCTGGGGACGGACGACGACGTCGCCCGGCTTCAGCCCGAGCAGGAGCGGCAGCCACGCCACCAGTTCCTTGGAGCCCACGGTGGGCATAACGTTCTTAGGGTCCAGGCCGGGAACGCCGCGGCGGCGCTCAAACCACGCCGCAATGGCTTCCCGCAAGGGAACGGTGCCGTGGACCGTGGGGTATCCCGGGGCGTCCGCGGCGGCCTTGAGGGCATCCTGGATCAGTGCGGGAGTGGGGTCCACCGGCGTGCCGATCGACAGGTTCACGGCCCCGCCGTGGTGCTCAGAGGCTTTGGCCAGGTACGGAGCCATGGCCTCCCAGGGGTAGTCGGGCAGGCTCAGGCCAAAGCTGTTCACGGCTGCGGTCAACGCGGTGCCCGGCTCAGTGGTCTTGGTTCTGCAGCGGCAGGGCGGCGATCATCGGGTGGTCCTTGCCCGTGTTGCCCACCTTGGCGGCGCCACCGGGCGAGCCCAGGTCATCGAAGAATTCGACGTTGGCCTTGTAGTAGTCCGCCCACTCTTCAGGGGTGTCATCCTCGTAATAGATGGCCTCCACCGGGCAAACCGGCTCACAGGCACCACAGTCGACACACTCATCGGGGTGGATGTACAAGGAACGCTCACCCTCATAGATGCAGTCAACGGGGCACTCCTCGATACATGCCTTGTCCTTGACATCTACACACGGCTGCGCGATTACGTACGTCACGTCCCTTGCCTCTCCACGATATTTCCCGGCAATGGCCGGCACTTGAATCCGGCACCGGCCGGACTATTGACTTCTGAGCCTATTATCTCCCAGCCCATCCACGCGAACCTAGCCGGCCGCCTTAGTATGAACTGGTGAGTCCCGCCCAGCCTACGCCCCGAGAATTTCTGGCCAGCGCCACGCCCGGAACACGGGTTGTAGTCCGTTACCGGATCGACGGCGGCCTGACCGACGCCCTGGGGCACCTGGTGGCCACTGACGACGGCGGCTGCACAGTCCGCACGCGGAAGGCCGACGTCGTGATCCCCCTGGACCTCGTGGTGGCTGCCAAGGAAGTGCCGCCGGCGCCCGAGCGCCGCCCAGCCCGCGTCCGCAACTGACACTCCCCTGACACAAAAGAAACTGCCGGCACGACGGCGGGTTCCCGCCTGCCGTACCGGCAGCTTCAGTGACGTGCTATTTAGGACTAGGCCTTGGCGCGTGCCCGTGTGGACTTGGCGCGTTCGCTGGCGTCCAGGATGAGCTTCCGGATACGGATGGACTCCGGGGTCACCTCAACGCACTCGTCTTCGCGGGCGAATTCCAAGGATTCTTCCAGAGTCAGGTTGCGCGGCGGCGTCATGTTCTCGAAGGTGTCCGAGGACGCTGCACGCATGTTGGTGAGCTGCTTTTCCCTAGTGATGTTCACGTCCATGTCATCGGCGCGTGAGTTCTCGCCAACGATCATGCCTTCGTAGACCTCGGAGGTGGGCTGCACGAAGAATGACATGCGTTCCTGGAGCTTGATCATCGCGAACGGGGTGACCACGCCAGAGCGGTCAGCCACGATCGAACCGTTGGTGCGGTACTCGATGGGGCCGGCCCACGGCTCGTAGCCCTCGGCGATGGAGGAAGCAATGCCGGCACCGCGGGTGTCGGTGAGGAACTTGGTGCGGAAGCCGATCAGGCCACGGGCCGGAACGATGAACTCCATGCGGCACCAGCCGGTGCCGTGGTTGGCCATGTTGGTCATGCGGCCCTTGCGGGCTGCCATCAGCTGGGTGACGGCACCGAGGTACTCTTCCGGGACGTCGATGGTCATGTGTTCCATCGGCTCGTGGATCTTGCCGTCGACGGTCTTGGTGACAACCTGCGGCTTGCCGACAGTCAGTTCGAAGCCTTCACGTCGCATCTGCTCAACCAGGATGGCCAGCGCCAGCTCGCCACGGCCCTGGACTTCCCAGGCGTCGGGACGCTCGGTGGGGAGAACCTTGATGGAGACGTTACCGATCAGTTCCTTGTCCAGGCGGTCCTTGACCTGGCGGGCCGTGACCTTGGCGCCCTTGACCCGGCCGGCCAGCGGCGAGGTGTTGATACCGATGGTCATGGAGATGGCGGGATCGTCCACGGTGATCAGCGGCAGCGGCTGCGGGTTGTCGACATCGGTCAGGGTCTCACCAATGGTGATTTCCTCGATACCGGCAACGGCGACGATTTCGCCCGGACCTGCAGACTCGGTGGGAACACGGTCCAGTGCCTTGGTGGCCAGCAGTTCGGTGATCTTGACGTTCTTGAGCTCTCCGTTGGCGCGGGCCCAGGCAACGGTCTGGCCCTTGCGCAGGGTGCCGTTGTAGATGCGCAGCAACGCGAGGCGGCCCAGGAACGGGGAGGCGTCCAGGTTGGTCACGTGTGCCTGGAGGACACCGTTCGGGTTGTACGTCGGGGCCGGGATGTGCTCGATGATGGTCTTGAACAGCGGCTCAAGGTCTTCGTTGTCCGGAGCGGAGCCGTCGGCGGGCTGGTCCAGGGAGGCGCGGCCCACCCTCGCTGCTGCGTAGACAACCGGAACTTCAAGGATCTTGTCGAGGTCCAGGTCCGGAACTTCGTCGGCGAGGTCCGAGGCGAGGCCCAGGAGGAGGTCCATGGACTCGTGGACAACTTCCTCGATGCGGGCGTCGGGGCGGTCCGTCTTGTTGACGAGGAGAATGACCGGCAGGTGCGCGGCCAGGGCCTTGCGCAGCACGAAGCGGGTCTGGGGCAGCGGGCCCTCGGAAGCGTCAACGAGGAGTACAACGCCGTCCACCATGGACAGGCCGCGCTCTACTTCGCCGCCGAAGTCGGCGTGGCCGGGGGTGTCGATGACGTTGATGGTGATGGTTTCACCATTGGAGGACGGTCCGTTGTAGGCCACGGTGGTGTTCTTGGCCAGGATGGTGATGCCCTTTTCGCGCTCCAGGTCACCGGAGTCCATCACGCGGTCTTCGAGGTGGTTGTGTTCGGCAAAGGAGTTGGTCTGCTTGAGCATGGCGTCGACCAGAGTGGTCTTGCCGTGGTCAACGTGGGCCACGATCGCGACGTTGCGGAGGTCACTGCGTGATGCAGTGGCTACCGCGGTGTTGGTGGTGGTTTCAGACATGCGTGATTGCTCGATTCAGTGGTGAAGTCAGCTGTTGTATCGCGACATTTCCAACCGGAACGCACGACGGATTAGCCCAATAACACAGGGCTCCTTCCCTCATTCTAAACGCTGAGCCTATTGTTGGCCTAAAAATCTTGGACCGGCTCAGTCCGGCCGGTGGAGAATTCCGGCCCGCCACGGCCCAAAGAGTGACCAAGCTCACTGGATTTTTGTGACTTGATGCCCCATCATTGCTGTGATATGTACAGCAAGCCTGGAGAATCCCTGATGCGAAAAGCCTCGGCGCTGACCCGCTTTGTCGCATCTGGAATCGCGGTAGCCGCGCTCCTGGGCGGCTGCGGACAGACCCCAACAGCCATACCGGATTCCGGCGTGCCGTCCCCGGTACAGGCGGCCGCGGCCGGCGCTTACCAGGCCGGCCGCGGGGATCCGATCGGTTTGCCTGCCGGCTCTGTGTACAGCAACCCGGCCAGTGGGCGTGACGAGGTGGTGGTGCCGGACATGCGGCACACTGCCCTACTGATCGGCGATTCCCAGTCCGAACCTACTGATGGGTGGCCGCGGCTTGGCCTTGCCGCCGTTGGTTACAAGGTCCATTTCTGCGGGCTCGGCGGTACGGGATTCGTGGCGTCCAACGGCAAGACTGGCAACTACATCGACGCCTTGGAGCGCGGCGACTGGAAGTTGCCGTACGGGACGCCCGCCCTGATCGTCATCCAGGGCGGCGGCAACGACGCCGCCCGCGGCGCCACCGATGCCCAGATTGTGGCCAACGCCGACCGTTTGATCGGCGTACTGCGTGACCGATATCCAGGCGCCAGAATGGCCATGATCGGCACCCTGGCCCGAGGCGCCAACTACGGCGGCGGGCGCAGGACCCAGGTGGACGCGTTGCTGGGCACTGTGGCCGCCCGGTACGGCGTACCTTTTGTGGGCGTGGGCGACTGGCTGTCGAAATACAACCTCGCGAAGAACCTGGCAGATGCCGTCCACATGGATGCCGCTGGCCGGAGGTCACTGGGCGGGCTGCTTGAAACCAGGCTCCGGCAGCTGGGCCTCGAAGGCCCGGCGCTGGACGGCACGGTCCCGGCAACAGCTTCCGCACTCACTCCGGCGGACTGAACACGTACCTATCCGACTGAACTGAATCTTAAAAGCGATGGAGCCGGTGCCCTGAGGCACCGGCTCCATCTGTACTCGGATACTGCGGCCGGTTCAGGCCACTTCGGGCGGAAGCATCAGCTTCGCACCGGGAATGGCGTTGAGCAGTGCTTTCGTGTACTCCTGCTGAGGGGACTCGAAGACATCGTCCGTGGAACCGGTCTCCACCAGCTTGCCCTTTTCCATCACACAGACGTGGTCGGCAATCTGCCGCACCACAGCCAGGTCATGGGTGATAAAGAGATAGGTCAGCCCGAGGTTGGCCTGCAGGTCCGCGAGCAGGTTGAGTACCTGCGCCTGGACCAGCACGTCCAGCGCGGACACGGCCTCGTCGCAGATGATCACCTCGGGATCCAGCGCCAGGGCACGGGCAATGGCAACACGCTGCCGCTGCCCGCCGGAGAGCTCGTTCGGGTACCGCTGCATGGCGGACTGCGGCAGTGCTACCTGGTCCAGCAGTTCCCGGACCTTCTTCTCGCGGCTGGCCGCGTCACCAATCTTGTGGACGCGCAACGGCTCCTCGATGGTGCGGAAGATGTTGTACATCGGGTCCAACGAGCCGTACGGATCCTGGAAGATGGGCTGCACGCGCCGCCTGAACTTGAACAACTCCCGTGTGTCCAGGCCTGATGTGTCTACGCCGTCGAACAGGATCTTGCCATCGGTGGGCTTTTCCAGCTGCAGTACCATCTTGGCCACGGTGGATTTGCCGGAACCCGACTCCCCCACAATCGCCGTCGTGGTGCCGCGCCGCACTTCGAAGCTCACCCCGTCCACCGCCGCGAAGTCGGTGGACCCAAAGCCCTGGCGGAGCTTGTAGACCTTGCGCAGGTCCTGGATCTGCAGGACGTTATCCGCGGCAGTTGCCTCCGCAGCGGGAGCCAGCAGGTCTGACGCTTCGAGACCCTGCTCCTTGGCGACCTGGATCCTTCGGCTAGCCAGTGACGGCGCAGATTCAACCAGCCGCTTGGTGTACGGGTGCTGCGGATTCTGGAGCAAAGCCAGCGAAGGTCCGGCCTCCACCACCTGACCCCGGTACATCACCACAACCTTGTCCGCCCGTTCTGCGGCCAGCCCCAGGTCATGGGTGATCAGCAGGACTGCTGTACCCAGGTCTGTGGTCATGGTGTCCAGGTGATCCAGGATCTGCCGCTGGACCGTGACGTCCAGTGCCGACGTCGGCTCATCCGCGATCAGCAGGCGCGGCTGGCAGGACAACCCGATGGCAATGAGGGCACGCTGGCGCATACCGCCGGAAAATTCATGCGGGTACTGCTTGGCGCGCCGGTGGGCATCCGGCAGTCCCGCCTCGGACAGTACCTGGGCGACATCATCCGGGCCGCTGGGCCTGCCGTTGGCGCGGAGCGTCTCCTTGACCTGGTATCCGATCTTCCAGACCGGGTTCAGGTTGGACATGGGGTCTTGCGGGACCATACCGATCGTGTTGCCGCGCAATTCGATCATCCGCTGCTCCGTGGCGTGGGCGATGTCCTCGCCGTCGAGCAGTATCTGTCCGGCTGAAACGCGGCCGTTGTTGGGCAACAGGCCGATGGCAGCGAGTGCCGTCGTCGACTTGCCTGAGCCCGACTCACCCACGATTGCCACGGTTTCACCCGGCATGATGGTCAGGTGCGCATTGCGGACTGCCTGGACTTCACCGCTGCCGGTGGTGAACGTGATGGCCAGATCGCGGATTTCCAGCAGTGGCTTCACTCCCACCACCCCTGCCTCATCGATGTGGATTTCTGGAGTAGTCATCTCTTTCTCTCTCATCGCTGCCGGCTCTTGGGATCGAGAGCGTCGCGTACCGCGTCGCCCAGCATAATAAAGCTCAACACGGTGATGGACAGCGCTGCCGCCGGAAAGAGCATGATTTCCGGCCTGGTTCGAATGGAAGCCTGCGCGCCGGCGATGTCATTACCCCAGGACATGATGCTCTGCGGCAGGCCAATGCCCAGGAAGGACAAGGTGGCTTCCGCCACGATAAAGACGCCCAGCTCGAGGGTGGCAAGGACGATAATCGGTGCCAGAGCGTTAGGCAGAACGTGGCGGACCAGGGCACCAAACTTTGAAACGCCCAGTGAACGGGCAGCCGTCACAAAGTCGGCATTGCGCACTTCAATGACCGCACCGCGGGTGATGCGTGCCATCTGCGGCCAGGCCAGCAGCGCAATCACAAAGACGACGCTCCAAACGCTCTTGTTTTCGCGGAACAACGGCAACTGGGTGATCACCAGTGCGCCGAGGACCAGCGGCAGGGCGAAGAAGATGTCGCCCAGGCGGGCAAGCACAGCATCGATCCAGCCGCCGTAGTAGCCCGCAAGAGCACCGACGGTCACACCAATAACCAGGACGCAGAGCACCGAAAGCACACCAACTGAAAGCGATGCCTGGGTTCCATGGACGACCCTGGAGTAGATGTCGCAGCCCTGGAACGTGAATCCGAAGGGATGCCCGGCCGTGGGGCCGCCTTCCGAGTTGGCCAGTTCGCAGCCGTCGTTCGGAGCGACGGAGGAGAAAAGCCCCGGGAACAGCGCCACCACAGCAAGTGCCACGATGAGCAATGCAGAAATAATGAACAGTGGACGACGGCGGAGCTTGCGCCAGCCGTCCGCCCACAGACTCAGCGGTGCCTGGTCTGTCTTGACGGTGTCGGTTGCCAGCAACGGAGTTTCGTCGATGGGCGCCACAAAATGGCTGTTATTACTGGTCATAACGGATCCTCGGGTCAAGCCAGGCATAAAGGAGATCAACGAGCAGGTTGGCCACCACGAAGACCAGCACAAGAACGCTGACGATGGAGACGATGGTGGGGCCTTCGCTGCGCAGGACGGCCTGGTAGAGCTTGTTGCCGACGCCGGGGACGTTGAAGATGCCCTCGGTCACGATCGCACCGCCCATAAGGCCGCCGAGGTTGGCGCCAAGGTAGGTCACCACCGGAATCAACGAGTTACGCAGGATGTGTGCGATGACCACCCGAGGCCGCGACAGGCCTTTGGCGGTAGCAGTCCGCACGTAGTCGGCGTTCATGTTTTCGCTGACAGAGGCGCGCGTCAGGCGGAGAACATAGGCGAAGGACACCAGGCCCAGGACCACTGCCGGAAGCAGCAGGCTGCCCCAATCAGCGTGGGCTCCGACCGTGGGTTTCGCCCACCCGAGTTGGACGCCAAAGACGAGTTGAAAAACGAAACCCAGAACAAACGTGGGGACCGCGATGACAACCAGCGAAACTACCAGGATGGTGGAGTCAAACCAGCCGCCGCGGCGGAGGCCGGCGAAGACGCCGAAGGCTACGCCGAAGATTGCCTGGATGGCCAGTGCTTCAACGGCAAGCATTGCCGTAACCGGGAAGACCCGCGCCAAGCTTGCCGCGATGGGCTGGCCGGTGAAGTCATTGCCGAGGTTGAACGTGAAGAGGTTCTGCAGGAAGAGCCCGTACTGGACCCAGAAGGGTTGGTCCAGGTGGTACTGGCTGCGCAGGGTGTCGATGACTGCCTGCGGGGGCTGGCGGTCTCCGAAGAGTGCCGCAATGGGATCGCCGGGAAGGGCGAAGACCATGTAATAAACCAAAAGCGTGGTGCCGATGAAGACGGGGATCACCTGGAGGAGTCGTCGCAGAATAAAGCGGACCACCGGATCACCAGCCTTCTGGATGCGAAGAGAGGTGTTTCATTTGTGCCTTCCTGCCGTGCAGGACAATGGGGGCCCGGCTTTGTGCCGGACCCCCATTCGCCTGGCGGCAAGTTAGATCCTGGAGACTACTTGGCCGTGATGTTGTAGTAGAGGATTCCGCCATTCCAGCCGGTTTCGGCCTTCACAACGTTTTCGCTCCACACGATCGGCTTTGCCTGGTCCCAGAGCGGCAGTCCGGGAAGGTCCTCGAAGAGAACTTCCTGGGCCTGGTTGAACTTGGCATTGGCCTCATCCGTAGTCTTGGCGGCAAGCCCTTCCTGGAGCAGCTTGTCGAACTTAGGGTTCGAGTACTTCTCGTAGTTGGAGGAAGCGCCCGTTGCCCAGACCGGTCCGAGGAAGTTGTAGAGCGACGGGTAGTCGCCCTGCCAGCCGGCGCGGCTCAGGCCCGGGAGGGACTGGGACTTGCGCAGGTTCAGTACTTCAGCAAACTTAGCGAAGGGCTGGATTTCGGCCTGAATTCCGAGGTTGTTCTTGAAGCCATTGGCTACGGCGTCAATCCATTCCTTGTTGCCACCATCAGTGTTGGAGGCAATCTGGAGCGGCTTGGATCCGTCGTACGGCTGGATCTTGTCAGCCTGGGCCCACAGGTCCTTAGCCTTGGCAGCGTCGAACTTGAGGACTTCGCTGCCCTTGAGGTCTGCCTTGAAGCCGTCGATGACGGGCGGGGCGAAGGCCTTGGCCGGGGTGCGGGTTCCGTTGAAGACTACCTTGGCGATCTCTTCGCGGTTGATGGCGTAGGACAGAGCCTGGCGGCGCAGCTTGCCGGCTTCACCCTGGAAGTTCGGGTTGTAACCCGGGATGTTCAGGGTGGAGTCGGTGGCCACAGCCTTGGTGGCATTGCGGTCCTGGAAGTCCGTGACGTAGGTCTTCAGTGCGTTGGACGGCAGTACGTCGGTGACGTCCAGGTTATTGCCCTGAAGGTCCGTGTATGCGGGGCCCGGATCGGTGTAGAACTTGAAGGTCACGCCGCCGTTCTTCGACTCGCGGGGACCGCTGTAGTCAGCGTTCTTGACGAGGGAGATCGACTGGTCATGTACCCAGGAACCGGTCTTTTCGAACTTGTACGGACCGTTGCCTACCGGATTTTCGCCGTAGGTTTTGGGGTCTGCCAACGCTGCGGAAGGCAGCGGGAAGAATGCTGAGTAGCCAAGACGGAGCGACCAGTCAGCTTCCGGCTGTGCCAGCTTCACCGTAAGGGTCGAATCGTCTGTGGCCGTCAGACCCGACATCGTCTCGGCGGTGGGCGCCGGCGTGGTGGTCTTCTTGCCATCGGCCGCTGTTGCGGTGGTCACGGCAGAGACATCTGCATAGCCAGCGATGGACTCAAAGAAGAATCCGTTGTTCTGCAGGTTCTTGGAATTCGCGGCGAAGTTCCAGGAATCAACGAACGTCTTGGCGGTGATCGCTTCACCGTTCGTGAACTTCTGGCCCTGCTTGACCTTGATGGTCCAGTTCTGAGCGTCCGGCGACTCAATGGACTCTGCAAGCGAGTTGACCGGCTTGCCGTTGGCGTCGTAGCTGCGAAGGCCTTCGAAGAGCAGTTCGACGACGCGGCCGCCGTAAACTTCGTTCGTATTTGCTGGCAGCAATGGGTTCTGTGGTTCGTTGCTGTACGCGGTGATCACCTTGTTGGGATCGCCGGCCGACTGGCTGGCACCGTCATTGCTGCCGCCTCCAGCGCCGCAGCCGGTCAGGGCAAGGGCGGCGATGGCCACGATGCCGAGTGCTTTGGAAGTGCGCGTAAAACGCATTCCGCCTCCTATGAGTTGTGGGAGATATTCAGGGGAAATCTTTTGCTCCCCGGCAGGCAAATCACAGGTTCTCACTGTGACGTGGCCTACATATACGAGTAGCCTAACCGCACAAAGTCCAAATACTGGTACTCCGTTGCCAAACCGTAACCAGTTAATCGTTAATAACTAGCCGGTACCCGGAAGTTGCGCAAGTCACATGCTACTCGCTGGTAAGGGATGCTGCGAATCGAGACGGGGACGGACTCCCATCACGTCGACGAGCCGCCAGGACGGCCTATTTCAGGCGCCACTCCCACACATTCCACCAGACGCCCAAAGGGCCGGAGCTGGGCCTGATACCCGTGACACGGCTGCTGAAGGCGATGGTTCCGGTGGTCTGGTAGAGCGGTAGCCCGTAGGCGCTTTCCCAGACACGTTTGTCGATGCCGGCCAACAGTTCGTCCTGCTTTGCCAGGTCCGTGGTGCTGGCCAGTTTCGCCATTGCTTTGTCCGCGTCGTCGTCGGAAAATCCGTTGAAGTTGCTGCCGCCACCGGTTTTGAAGATCTGTGGGACGCGGCTGACGCCGACCCCGGGTCCGATGGAGCCGAGGATGGCGGCGTCGTAGCTGCCGCCGCCGAGCGCTTTCGCCCAGTCCGAACTGCCGAGACCCGCGTCTTCAACCTTGAAGCCAGCGAGGCGGGCAGACTCGCGGATCAGGGAAAAGGCCCGTACCCGGTTGGGGTTGTCCTTGTTGTACAGGATGCGGACCGTCGGAGCAGCAGCGCGCAATTGCGACTTCGCGCCCTGGATGTCCACATCGGAGTATTTGGCCGAACCGTTGTCCTTCACGGTGTCCTGATACTTCGGCTGGGCTGGAAGGAAGACGTGGGAGTCCAGGGGTTTTGAGCCGGCGACAAATCCGCCCACCACGTCGTCCACGATCTCCTGCCGCGGTACGGT
Source organism: Pseudarthrobacter psychrotolerans (assembly GCF_009911795.1). NCBI lineage: Bacteria > Bacillati > Actinomycetota > Actinomycetes > Micrococcales > Micrococcaceae > Pseudarthrobacter > Pseudarthrobacter psychrotolerans. The sequence continues at coordinate 1,756,967 of NZ_CP047898.1, forward strand.
CTTCAGAAACGCTTCCCGGACGTCCTTGTCCGCGAACGGTCCCGAGAAGTTGAGATCGAGGTGGTCGTAACCGGACTGGCTGAAGCGCTGGACGGTGTTGCCCTGCTGCACCAGCCCGTCGAAGAGGCTTTCGGTACCGGCAGAGGGCTGCGGGGCGATGATGTCCGCCTGGCCGTTCCTGAGCGCGGCGATGGCCGTAGAGGCGGCACCGGTGAACCGTACGGTGATCTCATCCAGATAGGGCTCCGGACCCCAGACATAGTCCTTGTTCCGGACCAGCCGGATAGAGGCGCCCGGAACTATGTCCCTGACGATGTAGGGGCCGCTGGAAAGGTACATAACCGGGTCATCCGGAAGTGCCTTGGTGTCGAAACCTGAGTTCCAGAAGTCGCTGACCCGCTTCAGCGGAGCGTTTACCGAAGGCTGCTTGGTGTCGCCCCGGGGCGAGTCCCTGATCAGGTCCACGAGGTTGTCTTCGTCGTTGAGGCCGCTCTTGGCGGCCACAACATGGGCGGGGAGCCCGACGTCGAACGCTACTTCCCAATCAGCGTACGGCGAAGCGTATTCGAGGGTGATGGAACGCCCGTCGCTGCCGATCTCCGGGAGTGCGGTGGCCGCCAGGCCTGTTTTATCAGCCGCGGACGAAAAGTACGTTGTGCCGGTCCCGGCGTGAGGTTCAGCGTCGTCGAAGTAGCCCGAGCCGGCCGCCCAGGACAGGAGGAGGTCGCCGGCGTCGATGGCTTCGCCGTCGGACCATTTCACACCCTCGTTGACGGTGTACTTCACCTTCAGCGGCCTGTCGGAGATCTTTTCGTACCGGCCGAATTTCTCGTTCCGGACCACCTTTTCGGTGTCATCCACGTAGTAGAACCCGAATGGGTGATGTGGCCGATCTTGGTGTTGATGTCCGTGTTTCCGTCGGCGCTGAACGGGTTGAAGGACGTGAAGGCATTCACCTCTGCCACGGTGGCGCTGCCGCCGCGGTTCGTCTCACCGACCACCACGGGAGGCGCTCCCCCGAAGGGGAGCATCCCGAGATAACCAGCGCCGCAGCGACAGCACCGGTGATGACCTGAATCAGACGCCTCAGGGGCATGCCGTCTCCTTTGCCTGTCCGGAATCAGACGTTGAAGCGGAACGTTGCCCGCACATCCATCCGTTATAGTAGCTCGTTGAAATCCCCCAGATCACGCCGATTTCAGTACTGTTGGGTGTTAGCTGTTATAGCCCGTTTGCGGACTTTTTGCGGACTTTTTGCGGACTGCTCGCCAGAAAGTGCCGTCCGGTAATGGAACTGACCAGATTGAAGGCCGGGCGCACAGTGGCTGCCCTTGCTGGTCGTGAGACATGGCTCAACTGTTACGCCGAAGCCGCACACGGACAAAGGCCAGCCCCTGTTGAGTTCTGCCTGGATGTGGCATCGTCACTGTGAGGGCTTAGCCCTGCATAGCCGACGATTCCTTTGACTCCTTTGCGATAGCTTCCAGCTGGGCATCTGAGATGAGCGGAATCGTCATGCCCGGCAGTCCGCTCTGAGCCGTCAGCGTTGCTATGAGTTGGCGGTGATATGGGTAAGTGACCCTCATAGCCAGCGACGACAGATAAGAATCAATTCCTTTGGCGTCGCCATCGCCCCTGATATCGAATTCAGAGCGAAACTTCGTCTCAATACTAACGATGACGTTTTCATTAGCGTCCTTCAACTCAACGGTGCATCGCGTGCTTCGGAAGTTCTGAGTCTCCGTCGGCTGCTCCAGGTTCATTCCCAGGGAAGCCTGACCGTCATCACCCGTTTCAAATGCAAAACCTCTTTCGAACTTGATGCCTTCAAGCACAATTGCCTGGACCTCAATTATGGATTCCTGCGAGTTAGTGGTCGACATAATTCCTGTCCGAATCCGCTTCTGTAAGTGCTACTTCCAACGCTCCTATCGACCACGAAACAGAAGGCAATTTATGATGCAGCCTCTTGACTTCGGGCACGTAGGTCCTAGAAATTACCCAGTCCGCTAGGGCCGACGGCAGTTCCATTGGGTCCATGCTAGTGCGCTGGCCGATCACTATCTCGTGGCCCGCCCCGCGCTGGCATGGAAGGTGTAAGCTCGGCCAACTCCGGATGAAGACAGGACCGGGCTTTCCCAGCACTTCATCAGCGCTGCACCTGTCGCCTTGCGAGCATCGGCATCCCTGCGACCACGGGAACGAGGCTTCGACAAGGCATTCGCGGCAGGATCAACTGGCAGCGCTTCCAAGCGCAGAGAATAACCAGCCGCGCGCAAGTAGCGCGCCAACGTAGTAATCCGCAAATTGCCGTCACCGGACAGCACCTGGGAGACCCGGCTCTCTCCCACACCCAAGGCCTCCGCAATCTCTCGCTGACTTAGGCCAGACGCACGAACCACCTTATTGAGGAGGCCCACAGCATCAAAAGAAGCTTCCGCGGCCGCCATTTCCACTCGGCCCTCAACGGTCGATTCAGCAATCTCAACCTCGGACTTGTTCGTCTCGGTCATGATTCACATCTTCTTTCCTTATTTGCATTGCCCGCAGTATTTCTTCAGGTGGCGCCTTTGCCTCAGTCTTAGGAAAACTGTTCGCCAATCGCAAAAAATAATCGAAATCCATAGGGATAAGCCACTTTACTTTCCCATCAAATTCCTCATGCCGGTCCCCGGGCTTCGGAGTCCAACTGCCCTGACCATTTGTATCGTAGAAGGCCAGTCGCATAATGCCGACCTTAAGCTCCCACACGCCGTCTTGAAGACGGTTATATGAGAGAAAGTCCTCAAGATCCTCCCCGTTTGCGATCTTCTTGCATAGCGCTAAGAAACGGTAGTACTCCTTGACTTGCCGCTCGTCGGGAAGCTCACCAACCTCAGGATCGTCCCAATATCCAGTTTTCAATTCATCTAAGAACACAGCAGCAGGAGCCGCCAAGGAGGCATCCACTGCACATGCAACCTGACCGTACTGGCCTACTGCAATGATCCTACGTTCCACTTTACTCAATTGTAAACTCCCCAACCCCCGCTTTGTTCCCTGCGTGCCTCTCGCAACCGATCGCACACGCTACGCATTGGATCATCAAGCAGCGGGTGTTACCTACAAGATCTGTCATCTCCCCTGGACTGCTGCTCAGTAATGCCAGTGCAGTTTACCTCGGCTGTGAGGCCGCGAATGCAGAAAACGCAAAGCGAAGCCCGCTGGTTGACCCTTCGAGGATTCACGGCTCTGGCGGTCTAGGGCGCTGGCTGGTCAGCACGTCGCCTGTCGTCGGGCCGCTGCCGCGGGGAAAGGCTTCAAGACCAGACGGGGTGACGTTCACACCCTGTCTGGTTGGCCTTCACGGCCTGTTTACCGGGACGGGATGCAGCCGGTGGGACTTCACCACCTGCGCTCCAAAACTGCACCTCAAAAAGGGGGCACCAAGCAAGGAAGTGTCGGCGTCGTCGACCCGCAGCGAACATCACAATCTTTCAGCGGCCATCACCACTGCGTAAGAACCCCGGAACTGCCGGCCCAACCAACACATTTTCAATCCCCACGAAGCGACAGCGTCCCTGGACCACTCACTCCCGTTGGTACCGCCCGAATTAAAAAGTTCCGATGGTGCGCGTCCTATGCGGACTCACTCATCGAGGGCGCCGCGCGACAAGCGGGCGCAATGCTGAACCCAACCCGGGCTGACGCGCTTCGATGAGGAACACATCATCGAAGGTGGGGCCGGCGTATCCGGAGGGTGCCATGCTGACGAATTGGAGCCTTGCGCTCGGGCCGTGACGGTGCCAGGTATCCGCGCGTCCTACCCGGATGCGTCTACGCGCGCCAGGTTCGTCACTCGTCTTGCCCTGGTCTATGTCCGTGACGTTCGTTTCCCGGGCGGGCTGTACGTTGCCGGAGATGGAGAGGTTTCTTGGAATATTTCGATTGACGTGGATAAGCTCGACCAGGCGGCTGAGGTACCACGAAAGGTTCCTTCAGAAGCGGACGACCGCAAAGCAGGACTGATAGTCAAAACACGCCAGCAACCGCTGTCAGAAGCTTCACGATGATCCGCACCATTGAGGCCCGACAACCCTTTTCGTCGAGGCCCATGATCCCCGCCTCAACGAAGAGGAACTGAATACCGCAGTGGACGCAGCCAATCCAGCGCGCCCTGGAAGCGGGCCGGCACGGCATTCTGGTGCCCCCACGGGAACACAACCTTCGCCGTCGACGTCAATGCCCAAGTCCCCAACGGACAGACCCTGGAAGAGGAAGCGTTCCCTGATGGGGCCCTTCCCTGGCACCAGCCCTAGCGAGGACTCTCTCGCTGTCGTACGGCACCGATTGTCCTGGCCGCCAGCGGGCAACACATGTGGCCATACAATGCAAAATGATGGAAATCCTATGGGCCGTCGGTGGGCAGTTTTGATTGGTCGCCAACACTGCCCGAGGCCCGAGTCACCAGTCCAGCCGTCCAAGGTGTCACCTACGCCATAGATGTTCCGCCTCTCCCCAACAGAGGGGTGCCTCAAAGTTTCCGTTACTCACGAGGTCAGCGTTGGCAGGGGCCACCATGCCTGGTGGTGTAGCGACATGGCCCTCGGGCGCGGCACCCGTTGTTCTTTGCTCGCCTCAGTGAACCAGGCCGTAAATCCCTTCTTGTCATTGTCGTAGGCCTTCATCGGCCCACGTGGTGGATAGTCCGGAAGCCCGTGTCTCCCCCTAAGGGTGAGATCTCTCCGGGTCGTGCATCAGCGCGCCATTGGCTGGCCCTATTGCCCCGCTCTGTTTACGACGCGGCGACAGTTGGGGCGAAGGGGTGGTCGGGCGCCCGGACGCTGAACCCGGCTTTACCCTTTGGCGCGGCTGCATGGGGAAGGGCCCACGAGAAGAGCGTCGCGATGTCCGCCGGATTGACTACGTCGGCAGGCAGAGATCCGGGTTTCGAGAATGCGTTTTGGCCGTTCCACTGATCAGCTGCGAGGGTAAGTATGATAGCCCAGTTGTCCGGGAAGAGGGATCGTTCGGCTCCTTCTCCTTGGTGAATAGGTCTTCAAGGGGCTGTCGTGTCCATTGAGAGGATCCAGAAAAGTCTCCGCGTTCGCGTCTGTTTCGTTCGACGATTGGGAACTGATTAGCTCTCGTCTCATCGAGATCAATCATCCGGATGATTGGATCTCTTAGAGGAATTGCCATGACGACTTTGAACTCTGTGATGTTTCCCTTGCTGATGGCTTCTTTGACGAATTGAATGTCAGCGTCAGCAAGACCTGGTTTGCTCCACGCAAAAAGAGATAGCGCGTCAACAACGACCTGTGCCGGCACGAGACCTGTTTTGGCTTCGTAGGAAGAAAGTTTCTCGGTGGCCGTCGCGTATTGGAAAGTTTCCATGTCCGTAAGACGGTTGAGCACGGGCGCCATTGCCATCAGATTTTCGCAGTTCTTGCTTTGCTTCGGATCCCGGGGCGGCAGATAAAAAAAGTCCTTGAAGCGGTCGCCTTTGGCATATTGGACAATCTGAGCGTTGTACATGCGGCTGCGTGCAGTCGGCCTGAGCCAAGGCAGGCTCTGTGATACGAGCGGGGGGATGTCGATAGGGCGTACCTGCGGCTGCCCGTTTTCGTCCAGTTCAGCGAACTGTTCAAGCTGGTCCCGAAACTCTTCCTCGTCGCCAATCATCGATTCAAAAGCTTCGTAAAGGTCATAGGGCTTAGGGTTCCTGGCCGAGGCCGGGACATTGCGTGCGATGTATAGCCGCACCAGATCCCGATATCCGGGTCGATACCCGAACCAGCGGCCCATCTGCATCAGGGTGTCTGCTGCCAGTGCTCTTCGTGAGTACCACGTCACGGTGAGGCCTTCAATCGTGTAGCCACGGGAGAGCTTAGCCCCGCCGACGAGCATTTTCCACACGGGCCCCTTCTGGAAGTCGGCTCCGGCCTGGGTATATTCGCTGTCTTTGTCGCCGTTGACGACCGCAATTGGGCGGATCCCATCCTCGACGCGCTTCACGACTTCGGGAAGGTAGACTGCGACGTCGTCGAACGAGGAGGGCACAGGGTGTGTCCGTGGATCGGGAAGCTCAGAATCGGTCCTCTGCGTCAGTTCTTGCATGACTACGGCGAAGTCGTCTGCCCATAGTTCTGCCATGCGGTCATAGCCGTCGAAGCCCAGGTAATCGGATCTCTTCCATAACCGGTGTATTTCGTCCGCCAGAGCGTTGTGCTCGACTTGCCTGACGGATTCATGGAAGAGCATGGTGTGGTGCTTGAAGTCGCCCCGACTGCCCCTGGCTTTGCGCCAAAGCTTGATTGCGCCGGAGAGAACGAACGAATCCATGGCTCTTTGCATTTCACGCTGCCTGAGTTCAATCAGGTTGGGCGTTGAGGATATATCTCTCACATACGCTGCTTGATTACTTGTTGCAGCAGTCTTGGTCTCGCCGGGTGCAAGGACTAGATATCGGTCGTGGAAGGACCGGCCTCCCATGTAGGCGTTTGGTGGAGTCAGGCTGAAAATGAAGTCCTTGGGGTAGATGTCATCGACGTCCGAAGCGTCAATGAAGACGTTTGCGAAGGGGGTTGCCGTGTATCCCACATACTGGGCGCGCGGCAAGATCCCCAAGAGTTCTGACAAGAGTTTGTTGATGGCGGTCCGCTCTCGGGCCTGCTTATCTTCTTCCTCCTGTTCCTCTTTGGTGAGCTTCACAGGGGGTTTTTTGGTGTTGATTCCGGCCTGATCGGCCTCATCATCGATGATCAGCGCGGGATAGTCCTGAGTGTTGCCCCGGATCTGTTTGAGGTCTTTGATGAGCTTGCGCAGGACGGTTGCGTTCTTCTTGATCACGACGAGCCGGACAGGAGTGTCCCACAGGTTATCCGGGTGGTAAATCTTCTGTTGGTTACGGATGTGCGATTTGTAATCAAGAGTATCGAGGCCAGCTTTAAGTGACTTATAGTCGTCCGTGCTTTTCGTAAGGCGGATAATATGCGGGACTCCCGGAACGCTCTCCGGGTCATAGCCGAACTTTACGAACTGGTCGCCTGCTAACCAGTCTGAGTCCTGGTTTGCTATGTAGTCGATGTCTCTCGCGAGTACTTCGTCCGAAAGGTCGATTCCACCAACGATGTTTTCGAAGCCGACGAGTTCCTTGTCTAGGCGCCGTTGGGTCTGGCTTCGGAGGAGCTCAAGTGTTCCGGTGAGAACGATGATCAGGCGATAGCCAGCGTCGATCGCTTTGGCTACCGTGCCTGTGAAGTTGGCCGTTTTTCCACTTTGGACGTGCCCTACGACAAGGCCTTTAGTCTGGTAGGTTTCGTCCCATGTGGGGTCGGCGAACCGGCTAACGATTTCTGTGGTTGATTCGTCCAACGCCACGATTGCTTCAGGAGCGAATCCGCGGCGTTTGAGTATCCCTGGTAAACGTCCCAGTAGTGGCTGCGCGTCCGCCGCTCCGATGAGTACCATGGCCACCGGCCGTCGTCGGTGGGGTTCGCGACGATCGTGCCAGCATTGATGATCGGGTAGGCAGAGTTGATCAAGTCAAATTCATGCTCGGAAAAGCCGAGTCTTCCCAGCACGTACGAGCGCCGTTCCGGGCCCTTCGGATGGGTAGCGGGCTTCGGCGCCTCGCTGAGCCACTGTGCATCGGTGGTCTGATCCCACCTTGACAAGGCCAAACGGAATTCGACTTGTGCGGGATCGTTCGGATCCCCTTCCAGGGTAAGGAGGCCGGTCAGCTCCGAAGGTGTGATCGTCTCGACGCCGTCTTCCTCCAGGGAGAAATTGACACGGTTGAGGAGTAGCTTCGGGCCCTTCTCGGCAATCATTGCGATGGCACTCGTGATTGCGTCTTTTCGGGTTTCGATAATGGACATCAGGACCTCCGTAGTAGCGAATTCGCATAGTCCGCAAACCCGCTTAGTGCGTCTGGGACCGAAGCCGGATGTAGATGTGAGACGTCGGTACGATACGAGATTTCCGAAAGATGCTCGTAGTTGGGAATCGCCTGACGTAGAGCAGAATTCCGCAGAGAGGGGAAGTGTTCGTCTACAGGGTAAAAAGCTGGGCGGGAACGGAGTACGTACTTGGTGCGATATGACTCCACGTCGGACCACCTCCATCCGAGTCTGGCCAGGTACTCGTTGAACGGCAGCGTATGGGGGCCTAGGAGGCTTTGAATCTTGTCTACCAGCTCCACCAGGCTGAATGCGTTGTCTGCACCGCCGGCCGCGGTGAGCTGAATGGAGAGAAACAAGAGAGAACGGTTCTCGGAAGGTTCAAGCTGGGTGGCTGATCCAATACGGTGAGTTCGTCGTTCTGATTTCGTCGTCTTGACTTCCAGGTCGAAGGTGTCGAACGAGAAATCGTGCTGTTCCGATTCCGGTCCGAGCCACGACGTTAAGGCAGAGACGGGATCGATACCGCAGAGAAACGTGAGCAGCAGCAGCTCTCCTACGAGCCCGGTCTGTTTCTCGGAGCTCAGTAGTCTGCGGCTCTGGATGAGCAGCTCGTATTCCTTCAGGCTGTGTGAGATGGCGCTGGAGAAAAACTGCCCCTGTTGCAGTTCCTCGACGATCTTTGCTATGAACGAGTACGCCGCGTAGTGCATCCCACCGGCGGCGAGCCTCAGGACGAAGCAGTCCTGATTCGGGTCGGTGGCGTAGTCAATTTCAATGTTTTCAAAAGGGCTGAGATCCGGATTGGAACCGTCCTTCGGAACGCGGAGTTCCAGGCATTCGGTAGCGGGTTCGATGCGCAGCTCGCAGCGAGGAACTTGTGAAAGCAGATGAATGACAGTAGTTGGTGACTTGAAATACCGTTCGATGGTTTCGGGCTCAAGTCTACGAATCTCTTCGGCTGAATCTGGGCCCATCTGCTAGTCGCCGCCATTCTTCTCGTGTGCCTGGTCTTCTTGTAAGTTCGGCTCGATGAAATCTTCGGCAAAGGCGGCCAACAGCACGTCATTCAGGATGCGATGCCTGTCCTCCCGCACGACGTTCCATCGTTGTTCGACTTTGAAGTCGCTTTCGAGGAGGAAGTAGAGGAAGGTCTTGAGCAGCTGACCGTCTCGGTTGCTCAAGCGGCCTTCCGATCCATAAATCCTTCGGACAAGCTCTACGTTGACGTCGACTCGTCGCGCTATCCGATCAGCCCGAAATAGTTCCGTGGATGGAAGGGTGACGAAGCGCAAATCGATGGGATCGAAGTCAGCGAAATCCTGAAGGTCAGTGAGGCGGGACAGGACTGTGGGGTTCAAGCCAACGGCTGGTTCAACGAGCCGTATCTCTTGCCGCTTCGTCTTTTTGGATTCCTTGTGGGCTCTCTGAAGGTCACTAAAGTATGAATCCAGGTGAGAGGGTGAAGGACCCGGTGTATGGGCGTGAGCCATTGCCTTGGTGAAATCTGCGGAGTATATAGGGGTGACCTTCTCCGGGTTGAGCGCTATGTAGTGCTCGTTAGCTTCATCAAGGTCGATCTTGATTCGGCCAAGTCCCAACTCTTTCTTGGGGAGACGCAGACCTGCCCAGTTCTGCCCGCCCGATAGGAGCCGGCCTCGTCGATATAAGTAGATCCCCTGTCTCGCTTCTCCCGGTTCCCCATATAAGTCGAAAGCTGACGAGTTTAGACGGGGAGGAAAAAGGTGTGCCTCGATCGTGCATGATGCTCCGTCTGGCAGGTCGACGACAAAATTACGCGGATACCCGTCTTGCTGCAGCGAGTCCTCGAAGGGGTCGATGGGGTCCACTTGCATGGGGGGAAGGGCTCTGTTGCGCTCAACGTCGAAAGTGTCTACGTCAATTTTCACGGAGCCCCGGCGCAGTTGACGATGAAAGGTGATGCCCAAGTGCTCGCGAATGGAGCGAAGCTTCGCTGATCTCCATTCGGTGAGTTCCCCCTGGTCAGACGTGTGGATTACGTCCTTCAAGCCGCGCCACTCCACCAAAGTGCCACTTGGTAGTTCCACACCTGCAACGCCGTCCAGCTGCTCATTTGCCGCTCCTGGCTCCATTACCCCAACACTGAAGTTCTGGCTTACTGTCTGATCCATTCGCCGCCCGACGGCAGGCCCCCATTTCTGCCGTGAGTAAATCTCAAACGAAGTCGCCTGCGAGAGTGAGGCCGCTTTGAGGCCGAGCCCAAAATGCCCAAGATCTTCGGACCCGTACTCCCGCCGCGCTCCGAAGGTCATCGCCTGCTTGATTCCCTCAGCCGTCAGGCCTCGCCCGTTGTCGATGATTTGGAGCCCCAAGATGGTGGTCCCTCGCTGCACGAAGCGGATCCGGATATGGCTGGCCGTGGCATCAATGGAGTTATCAACCAGGTCTGCCAGCGCACTCGTGAGGTTGTGGTGCATTCCGATAGCCGCGACGGTCGAGGGGTCTGGCAAGACGGTCTCAGTAGACCATTGCCGTTCGTCGAGTTCATATCCGGCAGGCATTGTCTAATCCTCGAACCTTGCTTGACCACCGAGCTTCGACACATGTTCTGTGACCTTGTCAACCGCCTCACTGGTGATGCCTTGGGAGACATCGACCTCGAAGTTAAGCCTGAGGTCGAAAACATTCGCATCCGGAGTGTCCAAGTAACGAAGGACTGCACGTTCGATCAACTTCATTTGTTCGCTCAGGTTTTTGGATGCGTCAAGCGGGATGAACCCGCTGGCATGCGTTTTGAGGTGCTCAGGCTCTGGGTCGGGTTCGGGGTCGCCTCCAGGGAGCGTGCGTTCTATCTTGGCCAGCCGTCTCATTTCTGCTTCGACGTCGGCGGCGCGGCGGGAGCTGCCAGCATCCTGGAGCAGCGCGGTGAGCAGCCTTCGGCTGGACAGAGTGGAGGCGTAGTAGAAATTCGAGCCGTCGCGAAACGTCTCGTGATGTTCTACGTCTTGCTCTTCGTTATAGCTGTTTGAACGGAGAGTGCGTAGGGACAGACATGGGATGCACTTGGTGCTTCGCTTAATTTTCGACTCAACCTGGTGAAGGAAGGGATATAGGGAGCTGATGGTCTCCGTTTCCGATTCTTCATCTTTCACGTGTTCGAATGCGCTAAAAAACTCCACTTTGACTGCCTGGAGTTTCCATCGCTCTGAAAGAGGTTCGGTCAGCTCTGGGTTTCCTGTATAAAGTGCCGGCATCTTGGCGGACCTCAGAAGGAACTGATAGGTGTCGTCATCTTCGGCAACAGCTATGAACTCGGCAGGGTATCGAGTAGTGGTGCCGTCCGGCTGTTGGACTAACAGTTCCGTCGGTCGGCGAACTCCAAGTTTTGCCAGTAGCCCATACAGCTCATGAACGCGCCCGCATGGGAGCTTCTTTTCGGCCAGCGGCAGCGCGAAGCCCCAATTGACCGTGTCGACGGAGTCTGGAAGCTCTAGCTTTTCTGCGTGGGCTGGTCCTGGGTAGGGAAGGAATCCCACCGGAATCCCCTCAACGGCGCCAGCGCAGTATTTTACGTCTACCAGGTCGAGTCGGGTTTGCAGGACACCGTAGTTCCGCACCCACCACATATCTGGCCCATCTATGATCTGGGCGCTCTTGTAGGTGCTGCTGAATTCGACTTTTGTCTTGTATTGAGTGTCAGAGAGGATCCTCTGAGTGACTTTTTCCCGGGTGCGGATGGATGCTTTGCACAGGAGGTCGAGCCCCGAAGTGGCCAGTGCCGGGCTGAAGCGAAGGGAGGCTTCTGACACGGGCACGGGCGAGTTTCTTGATTCGGCAGAAATTCTCGCAGCTTCAGCCGACTTCCACAGGTCGTAGGATGGCCCACTTTTCACGGTCGTGGGCTCCGCTAGGGTGCTCCTCACTTCTAGGTTTTTCAGTAGGTTGAGGTCTTGCCGATGAAAGAGGTCATCAACGAGAAGGTGCTCGTCTCCGATACTGCTATTGGGAATGAGACCGTTAGGCAGCCAGACGTCGGCGGTCGGACGCCAGCGGCCGTCCTTTGACCGAACGCGGAGCTTAGCGATATCAAGGCGGTCGCTTATGATGGCAAGCATTTCCGGAACTGGCAGAGCCCGAGAAAGCCGCCATAGAGATTCGGCTGCGCCTTCGTCCTCGTAGTCCTTTGCGACCTGGCGAGCGATGCGGTCAACTTTGCCTCTGCCATCGAGGGCCTGGAAATCTAGTGCCTTGAGAAGGGTGCCGACGTCACGGTGATGCAGCAGCTCATAGGAGACGAGGCTGTCTCCCTCGTCCTCGTCGTCTATGGGGAGGAACACTTTGGAGGTGATAGGCGGCCGGGCGCTGCCATCCTGCATGAGCACGATTCGACTTCGGCGCATTGCGGCGCGTTGGTCCGGGTGGCGCTTGTCGATCTCAACCGCCATCCGAAGGGCATTTTCAAAATCTTCGAGCCGGTGGCCGTAGGTGATCTCTTCAAGCCATTGTTCGACCGGGGCTGTCCCCTTGTTCGCAAGGCCTAGGAGGCGTCGAACCATAAGCCGTCGCTCCTTAGTTGTGGACGCGGAACGATGCAACCAGGGCCGATCAAGCTCTACCCAGTCATCCCACATCTCCTCAAGGCGGGTGGCTTCATCCAGTTCTGGCGGGAACAAGAGATCCGAAATGAGCTGAAGCTTACCGGCCCTATCGGGCAGGCATGGGACCGCCGATAGTGCGGCGAAGATGGGTTCGTTGATGACTGAGTCAGCCCACGAAGGGGCCTCCCGCCCACGTGCGGGTAACAGGTCCAAGAAACCGGCAGGGTCGGCGTCGTCCCGGAAGGATGCCAAAGCCCCCGCAACCATCATCGGGACGGCTTTCTGCAGGATTTCCTTGTTATACAGCGTGTGAAGCATGCTGTGGCGATCTTCGTTCATTTTGAAGGCCGCGTTCACAATCCCTCTTAGGGACGTCGTGTGGCTTGTCGGAAAGTAGTTCCAGAAGGAACCACGTTGACGGCGCGGATTGCCCTTGATGGGTACTGCCCAGGTGACATCCACCGTTTCTCGGGCTGCGATTGATCCTGCCTCAACAGCCGCCTGAGGACTGACCTGATGCTTGTATCGGAATATCCGCCATTCCTCCTGCACATCACCGTTTTCGAGGATGACGTCGGAGCCATCGCGGCGTGCAGACCAGGCAGTACGAGTTCCTTCAATTCGGTTGTCGAATTCAAGGAGACCTATGTTCTGGGAAAAAAGCAAAAACTCGTGGGGGAATTTGCGCATCTCCTCACTGAGCCATGCAGCCTGCTGAACCAAAGGGAGCTTCACGACGGTAGTAGCCCAGGACATGAGCTCTTCAAGAATGGGATCTGAGCTGGCAGCAGCAATAGGGTCAACTGGGGTGGCAATTCGCAAGACTGGATACGAACTCAGCCCCGGCCGCAGCGGCTCCAGGAGCTCGGTGCTATGCCGGCGGTCCCACCTAACGGAGCCGCTCCTGCTGAAAATTTGGGGGGAATCGGAAATCTGAATGACGGACTTGAATCCAAGCCCGAACCGCCCAATCTGGTCGTCCCTCTTCTCGGAGGAATGCGACAGCATCAGTGTCCGGTAGCCCGCCTCAGAAAACGGTGAGCCTTCGTTGGCGCAGTACAACGCTCCGCCGGTCAGCACGACGCGTATTCGGCCACTCGGAAGATCGACTGCATCTGCCGCGTTTTGAATCAGCTCATTCAGCTGTTTGCGGCCGTAACCGCTCTGGGTGATGGCCTGTTCAATATTGCTGTGTTCGCGGACCAAGTCCGGGCGGGCTTTATACGCGTTTAGTGCTTGAAGTGTCTCGCTTGCCACAAAGCGACCCAGATCACTCTCTGTGTTCGCCCAAAAATCGTATGGCAAGTTGTTCCCCCGCAGGATCAATGTTTTCAAAAAACTACGCTGCTGTAAGACAGTTCTATCAGGTTAGATGCCTTACCGAAGCAGGTGCTACCGAAGCCATGACTGTCAAGCTTAAATGGACTGGCTGCCGGACACCATGACCTCGGCATAAAACTGTGCGGCCACCAGGCTCGCTAGGTGGCTTGCAAGCTGCACCGGCACAGCGTTACCTATTTGCCGAGCTATGGAAGTCTTCGACCCTGCCCATTTATAGTCATCCGGAAAGCCTTGGAGCCTTGCTGCCTCATAGTGTGTAATTGCCCGGTGAACGCTCGGGTTTGGGTGGAGATACCGGCCCTTTTCCGGCTTGAAGAATTCAGTGCGAATTGTAACGGAGGGGCGGTCGTTGCGGAGCCGTCCCATGACGTCACCGGACCCTGTCTTATGTTTTTTCCAGCAGTCAGCCAGCAGCTCTATGGGGATGTTGAACCGATTGCCCCCCAACGGGATCTTTTTGAATCTGTCGAGCGAAAGCTGCGTGTAGTTTCTGGTGACATGAAGATCCTGCGTAGTGTACGGTCCCGGAATTCGCTGCCCGTTGTACTCGAAGGAGACCTTCGGGAAGTTCGTTTCGACTACGTGCGCTTCAATTGAGGCCAAAGCTTCTCCGACCGTCCGATGGCGGCCGCTGTAAGCGCCTTCGGGTTCGGGCACCTCAGGAAGCTCCTTCAAACGACCAATAACGATGCTCCGCACACGCGACTGGTAGGCACCAAAGTCAGCTGCGTTTAAGAGGTAAGGCTGAAGGGCGTACTTCTGTAGAGGTCTCCCCGGTTCGGTCCACCGCTCAAATTCTTCATACTGAGCCGACTTCAAAAATTGCCGTACATTTTCGACAACAAAATACTTGGGTTTTGCAGCAATTATGGTCTCCGCATATTTTCGCCAAAGAAAATTTCGCTCATCCAACACGTCTTGCTTACCCAAAGCCGAAAATCCTTGGCAAGGAGGTCCTCCGATGATCACATCGGCTTCAGGCACCCGCCCCTCCTCGAGCCAATCCTCGATTTTGCCCGCGTAAACGCGCTCAGCCTGGTGATTCAGTGCATAGGTGGCAGCGGCATGCTGGTCATGTTCGACTGCCACAATCGTCTTAAACTTGCCCGTGGACTCAAACCCTTCCGTCATCCCGCCTGCACCAGCAAAAAGATCAATGAGTCGTAGTCGTTTGGCCATGCCTAGGATTCTAGCCAGCTACAGCGAGTATGCCGGAATATCCGCTCCAACCTTGGAGCGGGTCGGCTGTGATCCCTGTCTCGGTCTGGACGTGGAGTTGCAGAGGGAGCTAACTGCACCCGTGTGCGGATCTATTGATCACGCTTCAGCAGGTCGCCTTCGGCTGCGAGCATCCACTCGCCGTCACCGAAACGGATCTCGAATACAGTTGCTCCAGTCTGATCTAAACCCCTGGCCTTAGCCTCAAAGTAGGGCCATCCGTCGCGGGTCTGAGCGACAGCATCTCTTGTCTTGACCGCGTGGAACCATCCCAGCGGTGCGTCCTGATTGTTTCCGATATTCCGTCCCTTTCAAGTAGCCGTGGGCCCCTTGGGATCATTCAACGCTGCCAGCCACCTTCAAGGACGGACACTCACCGTCGCCCTACACCTGCTGTCGAAATTACCCCCTGATGGAGGCAATCGCATCAGCGTCGCTTAGACCGGACGGAAACGAGCGTAATCAAAAGCCACAAATAATCGAAGGTTAGAACGGGAACGCACACGGACTGCAGCCGATCGGGAGATTCCGACCGGCTTACAATCTTGGAACCGGCACGTTCCTCCTGAGGTCATTCTTCAGAATTTCCTTGGAGAGGTCCCTTTGGTCAAGCTCGGCCCCCGTCCCGACCGAGGATATTGCCCCGCGTCGAGGGTCGATCCGCCGCACAAGCCAACCAAGCCCCTGTCGATGCGGCGCCAAAAGGAAATAACCGCCTCCCATGGTCGGCAAACCTGGGTATCCCAGATAGGTCACAGCAGATGACACGGGACCCGGGGGCTTCCGAACGGAGACAGGTAGTCTACAGGTCGGAGAAGCAGGCCGTAATCGCTTGGGGCCGGTTACGGGAACTGGTCGACGCCGCCGAGGCTCGCGCCCAAAGGCAGCAAGGCCCGAGGCATGAACTGGACGTGATGGCCGACATTGATGGAGAGCTCCAGACGTTCAGCACTCCGGATTTGAGGACGAACGGGAGATTCGTGGTCGTCTGCCTGGAGTGCGGGCAATCCTTTTTGATTTCTTCACCACACTGTCGGCGATCCGCTGCTCCAGGTCCTTGTTGGATTCCGGTAGATCGCACAATTCGGCCCGCCAAGGGCTTTATCTGTTCGAGTTCTTCGCTTCTGACTCCACTCCGAGGGAAGGCATAGGCCCAGGGAGGTTTTTGGCGGCTTAGACCTACTTTGCCCTTGGGGCAGCACTTCTACGCCACCCCGAGCCCGAACTCAAGAGGCTGTCCTTCAGCGCGTAGTACATGATAGGCGGTGGGAGCGTATTCGTGGGTAATCCAAATGTAGGCCAGAACCACATGGAACGTTGACGAAGCGAGACCGCAGTACGTCAGGAAGGGTATACGTCCTAAGCACGCACTATACGCAAAGACCAGGGGAGAGAGATTTTTGGGAGACGGCGCGGTCAATCCGGTTTCCCCAGTAAAAAAATGTCTTCGGAGGTGTGGCCCCCTTGGTATGTGCGGCGGCGATCCCTTGCCGGGGTGCGGGCCATTACTGGCATGTGCTCGTTTTGCTGGTGTGTCGTGGGTGTCGTGGGGTGGGGTGTAACCGCTTGCTTGCCTCTGCTCGGCTCTTTGGTGGCATTGTTGCTGGTTTGCTGCTGATGGCCGTTGTGTTGCCTGTGCTTGGCGCGTGCGTGTCAGTGTGCTTGCTGCTGTTCTCTGTGGACTTGTCATGTTCCTGCCCTTTGCACTGCCCTTGATGGATGCACCGACATTGCCGCTTCATGGGAACCCCCTTGAGCACTCTGGCCGGTAAGGCACTGGGGCGATCGTAAGCGATCCACGGTGCCGGGAGCGTAGATTGCCCACCCGAGCTCTGAGCGGGCGTCTGTGGAACCGCCGGGCGTCTGTGGGCGTCGCTTTGCTGTGGCAGTGACGGCTCGCGGGTACGAATGCAGGCTGCGCGCGCAGCTGTTGCCGCGGACCTGCCCCGCGGAGGCAAGCTTGCTGTTCCAAGTCGGCGCGGTCGGTTCTGTGGTCGCGGTTGTTATTCCTTTTCGTTGTGCTGCGCAGCGGCTACCGCTGTCAGCGGTGGTCTTCAGGCATTGCCAAGGAATTGGAACAGGGCGGTTGGCTAGGTTGGTGACAAGAGGCGACAAGGAGGTCAGGGTGCTCCCTGTCTCCCTGTGTTCCCGTGTTCCCATCTATAGAGATGGGGATGGGAACACTTACGGCGGACAGGGGTGTTCCAGATGTGTTCCCGCCGATTCGGGAACACATACTTCGTTGATTTCTATTGTTATTTTGGGTGTCATGGTTCGACGTGTTCCCGACGTGTTCCCGACAATTCGGGCTGGGGGTGTGTTCCCGACGTTTCGAGCCGCATTTGACGGCGGCGCAACGCAGCCGTGACGGTCGCCGGACGCGCCCCGGAACCGGCGTCCCGGAGCGTGCGGTCGGCTATCCGGCGGCCTACGTCATCCGGCAGTCCTGCGGCATCAAGGACGTCGATGATCGCGTCAATTCTCGCCTCCATGGCGTCCCCGGTCCGATGATCCGGCATGGCGAGGCGATGGCATAGCGGCATGGATTCCCGGTGGATCGTAAGCACTTTGTCCGGGACCTGATGCCGAGACATTTCACACGTCAGTCGGAAAGTGCGCCCGGGGGAACTTTCCGATAGCCGCCACACGGCGTCCACGTCGGAATTTTTGGCCGATCCGCCCCGCTGGCCCTTAGATTCATCCTTGCCGGAATGGTCCAAACGGATGAGCGCGATACACGCCCGCTTCAGCCCTAGGCCGGTGTATTTGTAGAAATCGTTGTAGGTGTCGTTGTCGTTCTCCCGTCCTTGGTTTACGCGGCTCATGGTGTCTATGACTACGATCTCCGGGCCGTGGAGTTTCATCCGGTCGAGAAATGTTTGCCCACCGGCCGGCGTGTCCAAGTTCATGAGCGCCGCGTAGGGGAGAATTTCGAGGTTCGATAGGTCGTCGCCTGGTCCGTAGCCCATATCAGCCAAACGGGCATGAATGTCGTCGGGGTCGTTTTCATAGTCAACATACGTGACTCGATACGCGCGTTTCGGGACATGCCCGAGGACGGTGCGGCCGGTAGCCAGTGCGGCGCAAATTTCCAACGCGAGAAGGGACTTCCCCATCTTGGCCGGGGAATAGATCACTATTTGCCCACCGGCCGGGAGCACGGAGGGGATGATCCAATCCTTCTCGGCCGGCTGGTTCCAGAACGTCGCCCAATCAATCGCAGGGAAGCGTTGGCGGAGTGCTTTCGCATTGATTTCTTCGGCCGTAGTCCAGTCCTCGGTCATTTTTTGGTCCGGCGGGATGCCCGGTTGCCACGGAGGGCCCGGTAGAACGGGCAGTCATCGTCGTGGTAGACGTGCAGGACGATGCCGAAGGTGTCACGTTCCGGCCGGACTTCTGCGTCGCAATGTTCGCAGGCCGGGACGGTCCCAGAATTACACTCGATGCTCGCTTGGATCGCGTCGAGGAGGGCGTTTGTGTCGTCAGCCATGACTAACGGGTGTCACGCATCCACTCGTTGGGTATCTGAACGCGGTCTGCCGCAGCGCGCATCACGCTGCATCCCTGAACTGGGCGTCGATCCACGCCAGGACGTCGGCCTCGCGCCACATGCGCCGGCCGCCGATCTTGGCCGACCTCGGGGCTTTTCCGTTGTGGATAAGCCAGCGGAGCTGGGAGGGGGACTTCCGCAGCACCGTTGCGACCTCATCCAGCGTCAGCAGCACCGGGCGTAGATCGGTTCCTCGTTGTTCCATTTTTGTTTTCTTCCCTAACCTAAGGCGCATAATTTTCAAGCGCATAAAGCAAGTCTGACACCCTTGTGGTAGATAGTCTACTCGTGCCGCTTGAAGATTATGCTTGCTGCGCGTAAGCTTTTGCATTGTGAACCTCCTAAACGATGAACCGACCGGCACCGAGCACGAGCCGATGCGCGCCGCCGCGTTCAGGCTGGAACTCTCCATGTGCGACAAGTTCCGGCAGTTGCGCGAGCAGCGCGGGTGGAGCCAGCAGGACATTTCCGACAAGCTGGCCGAAATGGGTTTGGAGATGCACCAAACGACCGTTGCAAAAATGGAAAAGGGCAAACGTCCCCTGCGGGTGGCTGAGATGTTTGCACTCTCATGGGTGTTCGGACTACCCCCGGGCGCGGTTTTTTGGATCCCCGCCAAGGACGACCTTCCGTCCAGCATGAAATTCATGACTGAGCGACTGGCTAGCGTCGATGAGCTGCAGAACCAGATGCGCGCGGAATTTTTGCGGATGTTCGAGAGTCATTTGGCGCTCTATGCCGACCTTGATTCGGAGAGGGCGTCACTGGTCCGGGCCATGCGGGACGACGCGAGCATGGAACCGCAGCAGGACCGAGTGGCGGAAGGAATAACCCAATGAGCATTACAAGGCGGGCGGACGGGGCGTGGCGGGCGCGCTACCGCGACGATACCGGCCGGGAGCACGCCCGGCACTTCGCCCGGAAGATCGACGCCCAGAAGTGGCTTGCTGAGGCAACTACGGCACTTGCAGCGGGCCGCTGGGTGGACCCCGCGGCCGGGAAACTTACCCTCATGGATTTCTATGCGGACTGGTCCAGCCGGCAGGTTTGGGCCACGACTACGGGCAAGGCAATGTCGTTGGCTGTCCGGTCCTGCACGTTCTCTGGGGTGGAGCTGCGGAAGGTACGGCGCTCCCACGTCGAGACTTGGGTCAAGGAAATGATCCGCGGCGGACTGGCCGCTGGGACGGTCAGGACCCGGATGAACAACGTCCGGTCGGTCTTGCACGGAGCTGTCCGTGACAGGCTGATTGCCGCGGACCCGTCGGACGGCGTCACGCTCCCCCGTGGCCGGAAGATCGAGCATTCCATGGCGATCCCCGCGGCGGCCGACGTCGGGCGGGTGCTGGCAGCGGCCGAACCGTGGTTCCGTCCCTACGTGGCATTGTGCGCGTTCGCGGGTCTGCGGCTGGGCGAAGCTGCTGCAGTCCAGTTAGCGGACGTCGATTTCCTGCGGCGGACTCTGCACGTCCAGCGGCAGGTACAAAGGGCCGGGAGCGGCCAGGTGGAGATCACGCCGCCCAAGTACGGGTCTGAGCGGAGCGTGGCCCTGCCCGACGGGCTGCTGGAACTGCTGTCCAGGCACATCCGGGACGTAGGCGTGCGGGGCGCGGAACAGTGGCTTTTCGTCGGTGACCACGGGTTGCCGCCGCATCAGAACACGGTCGGCAACTGGTGGCGAAAGACGCGGGCCGCTGCGGGCATGCCAGCGCTCAAACTCCACGACCTGAGACACTTCTACGCGTCCGGCCTGATCGCGGCAGGCTGCGACGTCGTGACCGTCCAGCGGGCACTGGGCCATGCCAAGGCAACGACGACGCTAAACACGTATTCCCACTTGTGGCCGACCGCGGCGGACCGGACCCGTGCCGCCGCGGGGGGCCTCATGGACGCAGCTCTCCCGACTTCTGCGGACTACTTGCGGACTTCAGAAGGCTGAAATGCCTCTGACATGCGGAAACGTCCCCCACTACACGTTGAAGCGGAACTCCACCACGTTACGTAGCTGAGCAACCTCTGCTGCGCCGGGTTATTTTACTAGCTTGCACAGGGTGACAGGATAAGTCCAGTCGATTCACAGACTCTGGAAGTGAAATGGCTTGACTTGCAAAGGGCGTTCTCTTCCGGGGTCCGTGTTCAACCGGATGACCCGTTCGGCACGGTAGTGACCGAAGTTGGCCTTGGCGTAAGCCCAGAGGTAGCTGGCGATGTCGGCGTCGAGTCACTTACCTTCGCATAAAACCTGTGTCAGGTGAATCACCTGTCGGCAAGATGATGCCGACGGGCCCGAAGGCAAAGAAGCAGCTCAGCGGAGTGCTTCGAGGTCAACATCTCATGAGCCCACTCGCGGAGCTGCTGCGGATGTCATGACGGCGGCGTGACTTCGGCGTGGTGGCGACGTCGATGATTGTGCCGTCCGTGTCCGTGTCCGTGTCCGTGATCGTGGCGACATCCTGCTTGATAGCTGCCTTTGAGCACTTTTTGCAGCCGCTCAGGCGGAACCAGCCGCGGGACACTCTGGCGGACTGCTCGCCGCACAGCGTTGTGCCGCCGCTGCCGGACTTCAGGAACAGATGCGTCGAGGTGCCGCTGGCCATGTTGACCACCATGCCGTCCCGGGTGCGTTTCCAGTCCGGGCCGTACGCCTCATTGGCAAGGATGTTCGGCACGCTGTTGCGGATGGTGAGCTGCTCGGGTTCAGCCATGGGGTCATCCTATGCACGTGTTCAACGGGGATACAGCTCCTTGCACCCGATTGTCCAGACGGTGTCTGGACAACTTGTATAAGAGCGCTTCAGCCCCGGAACGCCCCACTGGGCGTCTGGCTCCACCGCCGCCGGCAGGAAGTCGCGCAGGGGGCGCCTCTCCCCCATCTATAAGGAGCCCTGCGCATCATCTCCGGATGGAACCGGCCCGTCCACGAGGAAGACCGATGCCGAAGCACGCTGGTAGCAGCGGCTGGCGGATGTCGCCGACTACGGGGCCGGCTTCAACGACTGGCCCCTGAACAACCAAACAGACGACGCTGAAGAACCTGTCCTGGGCGTGTGGCTGCATGTCCAACGCATCAACCACCGAGCGAACAGGCTGGACCCGGCGAAGGAAGCCCAACTAGACGCTATGATCCCTGGCTGGCGCTGCGGCCGTGTCCGCAGCGGCGGGCAGAAGCGGTCCAGTATCGATTACTTGCTTGGCGCTGTACGAAGACGAGGAAGGCAGGCGGGCGCCGATGGGGTAGCTGGCGCTCTTGAAATCAGTAGAGTGCTGGACGTCAGATGGTCTCAGACAACCACACCCGAGGAGGTCACCATGACGGTCACTTTCAATCACACTATCGTCTACGCAACGGACAAGCGTCGTTCGGCGGAGTTCCTCGCTAACGTGCTCGGACTGCCGGAACCCCAAGCCATGTGGTCCTTCATGACTGTGCCCCTTGACCATGGAGTGGCCCTCGATTTCGCCACTGCGGACGGGCCCATCTCCCCGCAGCACTACGCCTTCTTGGTCAGCGAGGAGGACTTCGACGGAATCTTCGCAAGAATCCAGAGCGAGGGCGTCCCCTACTGGGCGGACCCTGGACGGTCCCGCCCACGGCAGATTAACCACAACGACGGCGGACGCGGCGTCTACTTCGCGGATCCTGACGGACATTTCCTCGAGGCGATCACGCGCCCCTACGGATCGGGTGCTGCATGATGTCCCAGGTACCCGTCAGGGCCACCGTGACGGGTCGCGTCCACGGTGTGGGATTCCGCTACTGAACACGGCACCAAGCCCGCTGCCTGCCTGCGTGCCTGCATGCCTGCATGCCTGCATGCATGCCAGAAGGCGAGCAAGACGTCGGTTCTTGAAGTCGTCCGCTCGGAAACGGGGGCACCATATGCACGACACTGGCTTAGCGCATGCCACCCCTTCGTGGATCGCAGCCTTGGCTGAGACGGTGTGGGCGATGGTCTCGTGCGACCACTGCACGTCATTCACTGTGGGGCCCTTGCCGTTCCCACCATGACACTTGTGAATATGTCTTCGATTGAAAGTATCTTGCCGGTACGGGGGCCTAGAGCCTGGGCCGCTGACGAGACATCTCCAGGGATGGCAGCAGGACAGACCACCAAGGCCCGGCGGCCGCTCAGGCTGATGGTGAGTAGGCTGAGCTCTATGGGCACATTGCTGCCGTGCACGTTGACGTCCGGAGGATCGCCATGGCCGACCTTGTCCCTGAATACCTGACCTTCGACTACCGCTGCCAGTTCCGGGGAATCCCTGGGGCCCAGCACAAAGCTGGCAACCGAATAGGGGGACAGATGACGAACATACCAAAGTACCCAAAAGGCAACGAGGGCGCGGACTTAAAGACCATCAAGGCTGAGCAGGCCGGGGGCACCGCCGACCTTGCCATGTACGCGGCCGTCGCATGGGCGGCGGGATTCGTAACTTACCTCATGGCTTGCCTCATTGGCGTCAGCGTCTCCAGCGCGGCCAAAGGCGGTACCAGTGAACAGTGGGCAGCGTGGATGTACCCCATTTACTCGATCCTGATCTGGGGGCCGCTGATCCTCCTGGCCCTCATTCTCGCGATCGCCGCCAAGGCACGGAAGAGTCCGCGCCGGCGGCTCGCCACAACCATCGTCGTATTGAGCGCCACCTTCCCGCTCCTGGCTGTGCTGGTGCTGGGAGTTGAATCCCTCATTGCCTGGTTAGCCCGTGCGTGATCATCGAGAGCAGTCCGTAGATTTGGAAGCATCACGCAAGAGCTGACCGACTGACGACCCGGCGCACTCGCTTCCGCTCCTTCGGATCTTCGTCGGCTGGTACAACCGCTAGGCTGGCGGACGGGCTCTTGAACGAGGGGAAAAGGGACTGTGGATTACAACGACTTTGAGCTTGCCGCGTTCTGGGCGCTGGCGGCTGCCCCCAGCGTTCTCCTGATACTTACGGGAACCATCGCCCACAACAGGTTGTCCAAAGGATGGATACCCCGATACCTGATTCTCGGCATCCTTGGCTGCTTCATCTACGCGGCGTTTGCAGCTCCCGTGGTCATGAGACTGTTCCCGCCTCCCTACGTCCCGGGCCTGTCGGAAGGTCGGGGACTGGACCTCCGGGGAGTGGGCTCAGTAGTCGGATCCTGGATCGGGGCCCTCGCTGGTGTTGTTTTCGCACTGATCACCGTTGCTGGCTCTGCAATCATTCATCAATACAAGGTCGCCAAAAGCTTGGCCTCCCGGTGAGTCATCACGAGCTATGACGGCACGCAGGCGTTCTGCCCCCGATCCTGAGTGGGTGCTGATGTACCGGCAAGGCATCCCCACGCCGAAGATCGCTGCGGCCGCCGACGTCGCGGAAAACACGGTCAGGTATCACTTGGCCATCGCTGCGAGGCAAGATCCCCGCATCAGAGTGGAGCATCAAGAGGCGCTCCCGGACGTACCCAGACAGCTGCCAGCGTCAGGGCGCCGGAACCTGGACGACATTCTGGCGCTGTACGAGGCTGAAGACCGACTCCCTGCCTCTCACGGCGCCTCCGCCCGCGAGAAAGCCCTGGCGGTGTGCTGCACCGTCGCCGCAAGGAAGCAGCGCAGGGCACCCTCTCTCCCACTTATGCCCGGGCCCTCGATGTGATCCCTGGCTGGCGTGAGCAGTCCACGAAGCGGGCCGACGACGAAACGCGCTGGAAGCAGCGCCTGAAAGAGGTCCAGAAGTACCGGGCTGCGGGCAACGATTGGCCGCGGCACAACAAAACCGACGACCGGGCAGAGCGCGTCCTTGGTGTATGGCTGCACACGCAGCGGATCAACGACCGCGCCGGTAAGCTGGGCCCAGTTAAGAAGAACCAGCTCGACGAAGGGCTCCCGGGCTGGCGGCAGGGCAGACCACGGAGGGGCGGTCTGGCGCAGGCTGATCGTGGTTAGGCTGAGTGCTATGGGCACAAGCGTGCCGAGCACGTTGACGTTTGGAGGATCGCCATGGCCGACCTTGTCCCGGAATACCTGACCTTCGACTACCGCTGCCAGTTCCGGGGAATCCCCGGGGCCCACCATGACCCGGAAGACTACCCGGTGTTCTGGACCGTCAAAGTCAAAGGACGTGTCTGGGAGGACGATGACGACGAGGGCAAGGAAGTGTCCGTCGGGGAAGCACACCTGTACGTGGTTCCGGACGCGGGTGTCATCGAACTGTTCCTGACCCTGGATGCGGTGAGCCAGGAGGTGGCGAATGTTGGAGAAATGCTGACGATCAAGCGTCCGGACCTGATCGACGACATGGCCCTGGGCGGTGACCTGCTGGTCCTGTCCTCACTGCGGATCGCCCCGAAATTCCGCGGCAACAAACTCGGCCACTCCATCCTCAAGGCCATCCTCTGCACCATCGGCCGCTCCGCCTCCAAGGTCATCCTGGAGGCGGCACCGGTACTCACCAAAGACGCCCCCGCGGAAGGAACAGCCGAGCACGAATCAGCCAAAGTGGCGCTACGGCAGTACTGGGAGAGTTTCGGCTTCCAGCCGGCCCACGGCGACTACCTGGTCTTCGACGACATGGCAGACGTCCTGGACTAACAGAGCCGGCCGGCAGGGACTCCAGCGCAGCACGGCCCCGGCAAGGGAGTCCTCCTTCCGGGATGGCTCGGGCCAAACCAGAGCCGACAGAACGGTCACGGGTCGCGCGCGGTTGTCAGCAGATCACCAACCTGGCAATCGAGCACCTCACATATAGCAGTCAGGGTCGAGAACCGTATTGCCTTCGCACGGTCGTTCTTGAGTACCGACAGATTTACCAGACTGACTCCAACGCGCTTGCTTAGCTCTGTCAGGGTCATGCCGCGGTCTGCCAGCAGGTCATCCAAATGGCAGTGGATATTCGACGGCTCCTCAGCCGGCATTAGACCAGCCCCTCAGTGTCTTTCTGTAGCCGACGGCCGTACTCGAAGACCCCCGCGACCAGGAGCAGGACAATGCCCAGCATCAGCGGGCCGAGGTTGAAATTCGCCGAGAAGATCTGCGACTCCTCTGGGACCCGTGCGTTCGCCCCGATCATCTCAGCAAGCCGGCTCCGGGCCATCCCATCGAGAACCTGGCCAACCATACCCGCCACTACGAGGACGATTCCGGCTGCCCCGACCAGGTGGGCGGACCTTGCCGTGAAGAGAATCCTGCCCTGAAGCCGGTAGGCCAGCAGGAACACCAGAGCCAGGATCGCCAGGATCCCGACCTGGTTCAGAACGCCTGCCCACGCCAGGTTTGCAGCCGACCCAGAAGGTAGGACCGGAATGGTTGCTTCCACTGACGTGAAGTGCCCTGTGGCCTCCAACGAAAGGCCAGTGGCCGTCTGGTTTGACGTGGCCACCGGAAGCACGAGGGTCACCGGCCCGGTAAACAGCCCGACTGTACCGAATACGGTCGCGGCCGTTGTAACGAGAGCTGCAAAGCCAGAAGCGATCATCAGGAAGATGGCATCGGTCCTCGATACAACCTTCTTCTGGCCGGTTTCGGCTGCTCCGCGCGTGAGTTTCATCGTTCCCCCAATTATCGAAAATCGTTAATAACGACATTCGATAACCTACCTGCTCCGCAGCCGCCGGTCAATGGCAATCAGGACCAGACCTATAGCCTGCACACCAGGCTTTCCCTGGAGATTCGGCCCGGATCCTGGATTGCTACTCGCTGTCCGGTTCCCCGTCGTCTATGATCTCGCCGGAGGCTATGCGTGCAGCAGTGCGCCGATACGCCTGGTTGATGTAGTCCTCGACGTCCTGGCGCCCGGTGCGCCACAGGCCGCGGTTATCTTGACTTGATTCAGACGGTGAGAATCGTGCGCAGCTCACCGGTCCTGATGAGGCCCCTGATGAGGCTTTGCTTGACGTTCAGCTCTTCAGCGGCCTGCTCGATGGTCAGGAAGCGGCGTTGTGTGGGTTCGTCAGACACCGGACCATCCTATGTGCGCGAAGATAAGTGCAGCGGTCGTAGACTCGGTCCATGAAGTCGGGATGGGGGATCTTGGGAACGTCACTGCTGGTTGCTGTGGGGCTGCCAACCACTGGATGCAGTGTCGTATGCCCGGCCGTGGGGTACGCCAGCCTCATTACCGTCAATGTCGAAGGCAACGCCGCGGCCGTCGATGAGGTGCAGTTATGCAGCGACCAGGGATGCTCCGAACGGCTGCCGGACTACGGGCCCGCCGTACCCATGAAGTCAGTCCGGCCAGGCTTGCCGAGTCCCACGGCACCGAGCCCCGCCGCTCCAAGCACTCCCCCGGCCGCCTTTCTTGCCACGAGGACCGACGCGAAGACCTGGACGTTCAGCATTTCCCAGCGGGGGCTACCGAAACACGTGACGGTCCGCGCCCTGGCACCCAACAAGACCGTGCTGGCCGAGCAGGAAAACGACCTCGTATGGACCAGGGTCGGCGGGTCCGAGCAGTGCGGCGGACCAGTCACCACTCCCCCAATCACCGTTAAGGTCGGCGCGAAGTAGCCCAGCCTGGCAGGTGATGACCATTCACTACTCTTCTATCCCCGCTGCCGGCGGCCGGCTGCGGACACGGCGATCATCGCGGCACTGGGTTCGCTTGGTGATGTGGGATTATCCGAGGCTCTCGAACACCATGGTTGCCTGGATGCGGTCACCTCCGCCAAGTCCCTTGCTCCCGCTGCTAGAGGTGGTAATCGTGTGGAGCCGGTAGCCCTTCGCGGCCTGATCATTGATCGCCTTCTCCAGGGAGGTCAGGTTGCCCGAACCGGTTCCCCACAGTTTCTCTTTGAGTATCACCTGTATGACGACGTACTGCATGACGCTGCTTCCTTCCGTTGCTGGTCAACTGGCAGCAATGCTAGTTGATGCGTCACGTTCCTCCGGGGCAGGGGCGCGGGGCGTCAAGGGTTTCGCCGCCCGCCGGTAATGCCTGTTCCGGCTTCTTAAGGTCGGGGTTGCCCCGGTGAACCGAATTGGTGCTCGTACGTCTGAACTACGGCCAAGGTGTCCATGAAGCGGCAATGAATCCAGAAGGCAGATGATGTTTGCAGGGCCAGCCAACGGGCGACTGGCACTCCCCTGGCTTCGGGAAGCCACTCCTCGACCAGCTCTTCACGCAACAGGGCGACGGTTAGGGCCCGGATTGATTCTGCCCATGTGACCTGTCTTGGGCTGCCTTTGAGCTGAGGCCACGACGATGGCCATTTATCTTCCAGCCCCTTCGGAGTGTGCTTCAGGGCTTCAAGAAGCGCCTCCTGTGATGCTCTCTGTTCTTCGGCCCACCGTTTTCGCGCTGCCACGTTCCGTGCCTTTTTGGCAGCTTCACGCAAACGCGCGTCCTCAGCCTGCTGCTGCTGTCGCTCGCGCTCCGCGGCTTGTCGGCGTTCCACTGCCTCTTTGGCCTGCCGGCGATGGGCCGAGTCCAAACCATGAGCGGTGACCTCCCACTCAGGAAAATCTCCGTCCGGGAAAGGTTGGTACTGTGGGGCGGTCCCGCCGGCACCCCCAGTCCGGCGGGACTTTTCTTTGCTCGTCCCAGTTCGAAACGGAACACCCTGGTCGGGCACTCCCCCGCTGGTCGGGATCCATCATTATCCGATGTCGTGCCCGCCCTTTTTGCGTAGGTTCCGGGCCTTTTCGCGGCGTCTCGGGGACTTTGTAGCGGAGGGAACGAAGCGAGGGGCCTGTAGGGTCAACAAGTATGACGTTAGAACCAACTCAGGCCCTGGGCACCCCTCGACACTTGGTATCCATCGGGCACGTGCACGTTACGGAACTGCATGCCATAACACCCGCCGGAACTTGGCCCCTTGCGGACGTCAACATAACGACATCGGACCAGACCTCGACCACGACGCACACACCCGCCTGGGCAATTGTCATGGTGATCCTCTTCATCTGGTTCTTCCTCCTGAGCCTGCTCTTTCTCCTGGCCAGGCAAACACGCGTCAACGGCTTCATCGCTGTGAACATTCAGGCTGGACCCCACACCTACACCGAGCAGGTCCCGGTCAGTTCGGCACAACAGCGCCATGACACCCTGAACCGGGTCCTATATGTGCAGGGCCTTATCGGCCACGCACGCCAAGGACAGACCCGCTAAGTCCGGGTGTGTACCGGGCGCCCGTAGGCCTGGGATGGCCACCCGCATTGAGGGTGCCTTGGTAAATAGCGCAGTTGGTTCCGTGAGCACTTGCCGGCTGCTCCCTGTGCATGGTTTGCCGCCCGAATCGGTGGTGAGGTGGACGCAGGGCATAGACCTCTGGAACACGCCGGGCGTGTGTATGGTTTTGTCGGGTCGATGTGTAAGCCATTCGGTCATGGATGACCACAAGGCGCTCAGGGCGGTTGGAGAACTTCTCGCGGAAGGACGGGGCCGGCTCGGTTTGACGCAGGCGGAGTTCGCCGTGCGTGCTGGTTTGGGGGTCCAGAGCCTGCGGTTTTTCGAAAAAGGGTATCGCTGGCCAGGGCAGAGTGTGCGCCTGAGAATCGAGACAGGCCTGGGCTGGTATGTGGGGGCCATCACTGAATTCCGGGAGCGGGCAGCAACTGGCCAGAGTGTGGATTCTTCTCTTGAGACAATGACTCTGACCAGCCAGCCGGGCCCCGGCGAAGACCCGGTCGGCGGAGCGGAGTAGGCTACCCGCTACCTGCCGGACGCATCCCGCCGGCGAATGCTCCGGGAGGTTCCTGCCGCGTTTTAGCCGCTTCTCCTTCAGGGGTGCAGCATTTTGAGGGCCCCGGCCCACGCGATGACCTGGTCGAAGACCGGTCCCAGGCCCTGCACCGCCAGGGGCGACGGGGTGAACGTGGTGTAGTTTTCGAACTCCGTGGCCAGTGGTAGGGAGACCTGGGCGCGGACATCGGCCATCTGCACTTCGGCGGCGATCTGCCGCAGATGTTCCACCGCCCGGATCCCGCCGGCGCTGCCGTAGCTGACGAAACCGACGGCTTTGTTGTTCCACTCCCGGTAGAGGTAATCGATGGCATTCTTCAGTGCCCCCGGCACGGAGTGGTTGTATTCGCCGGCGACGATGATGTATCCGTCGAAGGAGGCGATGACCTGCGCCCAGGCCTTCGTATGCTCGTTCCGGTACCGCCCGAGGGAGGGCGGGAGCGGTTCATCCAGCAGCGGTAGACCGAAGTCGGCCACATCGACAAGTTCGAACTGTGCATCAGAACGCTTCTTCGCCTGCTCATAGACCCAGTCCGCGACCGCTTTCCCGGCCCTGCCGGGGCGGGTGCTTCCCAGCACGATGGCTATCCTCACCATGGCACCTCATCTCCCTGCTTCCACGGCAACCTGTACCCGTTAAAACACTGCGGGAAGGGCGCTTCTTCCCCTGAGACGGTCGCTGGAGCCATCACCGGACCAGGCGCACTGCACAGCACGTTTGCGGTGTCTCAGATACTGGGAAGGGGAACGTCAGGAGATGAAGCGAGGAAACGCCCGAAATCGCCCAGAAAGGTGTTTCTAAATCCCGTTTCAAGAGTCCGACCCGATTCATGTCTCCAGAGATAGCTGCTGAGGCGATGAAGTCGATCATGCCCGGCTGTCCGTCGGCTTTCGTTGGCCATGAGTCGCAGTTCGAATTGGCCGACTCTCAGAGGGTGCTTTCACCGTCGGCGAGCCCGCCCCGCAGGGTGTCGATGTCGCTTTGGACACGGTCGGCTCCGGCGTGCTGCCGGACCATATTCGGCTAACGGGCAGTGCCGATAAGGTCATCACCATCGCCGACAGTGATGCCGCCCGGTACGGTGTGGGGTTCGCTTCCGGCGGCGGCGGGGGCCGCGCGCCGGAAGCACGTGCCGAAGCCGCGGAGCTGTTCACGCGGGGAAAGTTCAGGCTGCCGATCGCGGAGACGTTCACGCTGGAAAACATCGGCGGCCGCCCAGGCGAAAAGCGAACAGGGACACGGGCTCGGGAAGTACATCGTGAGGGTCAGCTGAGCCTCGGACCTGGCAGCAGCCGTGATGTACCGCTGCAGCGGGCTTCCTGAGGCAGCCGGTTCAGTGTCCGTGACCCGGCCGGAAAATCGAATGCGATCCGCGGGGATTGAACCAATGCGACGTTACCGGGGAACCCCGGTTCCGTGGCCGACCGGGCACCGTGGGTGTGAAGCCAAGATTCAGCCGGGACGGAAGGGTTTGATCAGGTACGCAGCGGGCCCGCGCAGAAGCCGACGGAAGCGTAATCTGAAATCAGGCCGGCGGCGGACGAGTCCGATGGCGTCCCCCACGCCACGAGGCTCACCCAGCCCGTCGCCGGTCCCGAGCCTCGGTTCGGCCCCTGGAGTGACGTCACGAACGTGCATTTTTTGGCTGAGGGTTCAACGGCACGTCAGACGTATATGCATCGCCGCCATATTTGGCCTCCCTATATTAGCGGTAGGTGGCAAGGCCCGCCCCTCAGAACGGGTGGGTCGCGTCTGAATGGCGGACGTTAGTCCTGTTCCGCGGAGGCTTTGCCGTTGCCAGGTTGCCGGCGAGGTTTGCCGCCGCGCTTGCTGTGGTGCATGGGCCGGTGACGGCCAGGGCATAGTAATTTTTGGGGGACGACCGGTTTGCTTCTCTCCCCCGCTGGGAGTCAAACAGCGCTGCGCTGCTCCGGGCCAGCGGCTTCTCCGTCCGGGAGATAACCGCTAAGACGGTCTGAAACGTACGACGCTGTATCGGCACCTGCCGCCCCGCCCCGCTCCCCCGCCGTCGGGCAGGATGTCATTCTTCCTGGTGCGTAGGACAGGGAGGGAAGGCCCATAGAATGGTGAGGAATTGGCCGGGGGACCACATGAATGCACGCGGGATTTGCCTTGTCATCGAAGATGACCTCGACATCCGGGAACTGCTCGTACTGATCCTCTCCGGCATGGGCTTTGACGTGCGGGCCGCAGCCACCGGGGCGGCAGGGATTCGCGCGGCCAAGGCACTGGATCCGACCCTGATGACGTTGGATCTCGGCTTACCGGACATAAGCGGCCACGACGTTGCCCGCAGCCTCAGGGAATATTCAAATGCGCCGATCATCATGATCACCGGACGGGCCAGGACCAGCGACGAACTCGACGGCATGGCCGCCGGTGCTACCGCCTACCTGACCAAACCCTTCCGGCCTGTACAGCTCAGGGAACTGGTGCAGGAACTGTGAGGTGTGTCAAGGATGTGAGACAGCCGGGTAGTTTCGGTTGGGTCAGGCTGCCGCGGGTAGCGGCTGCTGGTTTGTGGTGAAGTTGGCCATCGCGGTCGCCGGCGGCAGGCCGTCATTGTTGGTGTGGGGCCGCCAGCGGTTGTAGAACACTTCGATGTAGCGCATGGTCGCCCGGCGGGCGTCCTGGCGGGTGGCGAAGCTGTGGTGGTGGTAGAACTCGTTCTTCAGGGACGAGAACGCCGACTCGGCGACCGCATTGTCCCAGCACACCCCGGTAGCGCCCATCGACTGGCGGATACCGTTGCCGGCGCACCACGCGCCCATTTCCCGGGAGGTGTACTGGGTGCCTCTGTCACTATGGAAAATCGCATCCGCTGCAAGGTGTCCCCGGTCCCTGGCCATCCTCAGCGCGCCCGTGACGAGAGAGGCGCGCATGTGATCGGCCATGGCCCAGCCAACGACCATGCGGGTACACAGGTCGATGACGGTGGCCAGGTACAGCCAGCCCTCGCCGGTGCGCAGATAGGTGATATCCCCGACGAGCTTCGTGCCGGGAACCTGGGAGGTGAAGTCCCGGCCGATGAGGTCCTGAAAGACCTTGTCCGGATCCGAGGGGATGGTCGTGCGTTTGAAGGCGCGCATCCGCTTGGCCGTCCAGCCGTTCTCGGCCATGATGGCAGCCACCGTCCCCACCGAAACTTCCACGCCGGTGGCGGCGAGTTTGGTGTGGACCATGCGGTGGCCGAAGATCCCGTCGGAGGAATCGAACATCACCTTGACCTGCCCGGTCAGTTCGCGGTGCCGGGCGGCCGTCGGTGATTCCTTCTGGTCCAGCCAGCGGTAGTACGAGGCCCGCGGAACACCCAGCCGGGCGCACATCCAGGCCACAGGGAATTCGGCGTTCTTCTCCTGAACAAGCCGGTAGAGGTCCTCTACCGTTGTTCTTTGGCGAAGAACGCCGAAACTTTTTTCAGGAAATCATTTTCCCTTTCGACTTCCCGCAGCCGGGCCTCCAACGCCTTGTATTTCGCGGGATCCACCGGATCATCAGGCTTGCCGCCGGCCCCGGCTTCTCCTTCCCGGTGCAGCTGCACCCACCGCTTCAGCGCGGTCACGGAGATCCCCAGCTCGGGGGCAACCGAGGCGGGTGAACGGCCGGAGGAAACGACCAGATTCACTGCATCGGCCTTGAACTCATCGGAATAGGTGGGACGGGAAGACATGGGCACAATCCTTTCAAACTGTGTCTCACATCAGTAGTACACCTCACTGTGCCCGCTGCCGTCACCTGTCACCGCGCCAGCGCATGATGGGTTCAGTGGTGAGTGAGGACTGATGCCTGACCCGTCCACCCTTGCCTTCAGCCTGACGTACACGGGCACCCTCGTGGTGGCCCTGCTGATGTTCCTCTCCCAGGTCGCCGCATTCACAGCCCTGCTGGCCCTGGCCGGGACCCTCAGACTGCTGGTCGTGTCGGTGCGGGCACTACTGCGCCCACGTTCCGACTGACGCTGTGCTCGCCAGTAGGGCTGGTGAAAAGTGAAATATCCGACGGCAGCGCGATATTTCACCAGAAACGATCAGCCGTGGACCCCTGGCAACCGGGCCTGTTCGTAGCCAGGAAGGATCGCCCTTCGCGGGTTTGGGGTATCGCGAGAGGAGGTACCCGTGGCGTTGGCGTACGCGGAAACCGTTACAGGACGAGCCCTGGCATGCCTTGACCGGAAGGGATCTAAACGGTGTCTCACATCAGTAGTACACCTCAGTGGTTGGTTAGCCCGTCTTGCAATTGGGCTTCTGGCCGAAGACCAGCCAGTCGGGAAGTGCGTTGGTGAAGGCTGTCCGGATGGCGGGAGTCCCGGTTGCCGTCCAGTCAACGCGTGATCCGACCTCGTTTTCCTGTTTGTTCCACTCAAACCAGTTGACCATCTTCAGTTTCGGAAAGCGTGCGTGCAGGTCGGGGCTGAAGACCTGCCCCCACCAGGCCTGCTTGATGGCAAGTTCCTCGTTCGAGGGGAGCGAAGGGTTGAACAGGGCAGCGGTTTCGGGGATCGCCACCGGTTTGCCATGTTCTTCTCCGTAGACGGCGTAAAAGTCCGGAACGGCCAGATCATTTCCTCCGGCCCCGTTGTAAATGCCGGTGAGCTGCTGTTCGAACTTGCCGGATTCGGGAATGACGTTCGCACCCCACGGATAGGTGTTTCCCCAGTGATACAGGGAGATACCCACCCAGTCAACGGCGTCGTCGCCGGGATAGTAGGGCGCGTACGGGTCGTCGTTGCCGTCCAGGACTCCGTCGGCGTTCGTGTCCAGCAGTTTCCGGTCCTCGCTGCCGGGTGCAGCTTCATACGGGCCCCCACGGAAGGGATATCCGCCGCCATAGTTGGGCGCCCACATGGTGGCGCTGGCCGGCGCGGTCCGGTGTATCGCGTCCGCGACCCGGCGGAACGCGGCGATGTAAGCCGCGGGCTGTTGCCCCCACGGGTACCAGGTGCCGTTCATTTCGTGGGCGAACCTGACGATCACCGGGACGCCTGAGCTGTTTATTCCGTGCAGCGTCACGGCCAGGTCATCGGCCGCGCTTTGGGTTGCCGACGCCGGGCCGGCCAGAACCTCCAGGGTGAGCAGCAGTATGCCTCCCTGTTCCCGGACCTGGCCGGCGGCGCCGTCAAGGTTCGCCCGGCCCGTTTCCGTGAAGGGGAAGTCCGTGAAGGAAACCGCGACGGCAGGGCTGTGCCCCAGGCGTTGCGCGTAATCGCTCAACTGCTCGTGGCCCCAGTCCAGATTTACCCCGAAGAGAGCGCCCTGGTCCGGGACGATCCCGGTGTGCTCCGGGAGGGCACACACCGAAGGGGAGGCAGGATCTTTGGGGTCTGCCACGGGGGCGCACGAAACCAGACTCAGGGTCAGGGCAAGCACCCCCCACACGGCAAAGGGCTGTTTCGAAGGCATCGAACCAACCTTAACAGCCCGATCCGGGCCGTAACTGACTATTCCAGGAGTGCGCTAAGCGCCCCCTTCAATCCGCTTCCCGCTGATCCCTAATTGGGCATCGCGGCCGTGTTGGAGGTGCTGGTGCAGTCGGAATTCGGTTTGCAGGGCACAGGCACGCATCGGATTGAGGAAGTGCGTTGCCAATTGGGGGAGGATGCGGGCAGGGTCCGCCTGTGCCGGGTCTTCGCGAAGGCTTCGCTCCAGGTTGAGCGCAAGGTCTGCCAGGCGTTCGGCACCGAGCATTTGGCCGGAGATCCTAATGCTCCGAGCCGCGTCAAGGGTACCCCGCAAGTCTCCAGTGGTCAGTGTGAGGCGCAGCTTTTCCAGCCTCGTGGGTAGAAGGGAAATGAAGTTCCGAACGAACACAGGCCAGATCGTGTAATCGTCGTCCAGTTCCTCCCGGAGCCTCTCCAGGACGGCCGGATTCACCAGGACCGGTCCTTTTTCGTAATTCCCCGGCATCATGGTGCTCCGCCAGGCGTCTGCTGCGTTGTGTTCCGGCGCGGGCTGTGTACGCGTCTGACGTGCGGTCCCTCCCAGCCTTGGGCGGGAGCTGCAGGGGCCCCGGGGGCGATTTCGCGCGTCGGCACGAGTGCGGGCCACCTACACGTAACGGTTCCGACTCCCACGGGCTGCCCGGCCTCCTCGAACTCTTCTCGCTACGAAAAACTCTTTAACGGACGCTATCCCAGGACTCGAATCCCGGCACGAGTAGTCGGTACTCGATTTACGTAGGCCTTGGGCCCGCTTGTCTAAATGATGCGTCCCGGTAGACGGTCCGTGCCGAAGATGGTGTGGCTCCAGGGTCCCCTGCGGCCGCCGGGACGGGGCCACGAGGAGATGACTCCCCGCAGGTGCGTGATCGACTATCTGTAGGCCGTTTCAGCCAGGAATGTGAGCCGAGTTGGTGGCTGGTTCCTACCAAAAGAGCGCTAAGAATCAGGCCAGGAGGTTTCCGTTCAAAACATGGATTTGGGATTGCGCAGAGATTGAGATCAGCCGGTGGCTCGGGGCAGGTTCCCAGTGTTGGGGATATGGGCCAAGTGAGCGAGCAAATCCACACTCAGTGGGTAGCCCAGTGCCGCTGACGCGTACCAAAATCGCCCATGTCTTTGAGGTACTTCCGGATTTACGCGGAATCTGAGAACATGCAGACAAGTCTCCAGACAAAGGGACAACAACTACAGGACCCCGCAATTCGCCCTCACCGAAGTATCCCCTGGAAGACCCACATGCATCCTTTGACCTCGATTCTTATCGTCCTTGCCGCGGCAATGCTCTGGGTCGTAATCACCTCGAGCATGCTTGCCCTTCTCGGTCGCGCTGAACGTCGCTCCGGGCTCCGAGATCCCCGTAAGAGTGCCGTCGGTCCGAAGCGCAGGCATGGGAGCTTGGGCCCAAGGAAACGGAAAGTACGCCGCGGGAGCCATCCCCGGTGGGTAGCCCTGCACCGCTGAAGCAGGTACCCCCCACTCGTGTGGGCGCTGCGGCGGCCCGTCTACTGTGAAGACCGGGGCCGGCGGTGAGTGGTGCGGGCATGACGGTTCGCACCACCCCCAGCCGCCGTCGGTCCCCATTACTCTGCCGCCTCCAAGCGAAATTCGACCCCGCACTTCTCACAACGGAAAGTTGTATCAACGGAGAGGGTTGAGCCTGCACTTTCCCGGGAGCCTTCACGCTGCCTTCGACAGTGTCAGCGTGGGATCACCGGGATCATCCTGTCGCTGTCGCCCACCCCCGGAGCAAGGACGACTGCGTCGGCGCCGCACTGATGGGACCGATCGTCATCCTGGAGGCATGTTCCTGCATCGGAGTCGGCTATTTCTGCCGGAACCGGCGGCCACTGCCTTAGCCGGACGGTCAGCCCAGCGGTCGACCGGGTCACGGCCCGAAGGCATCGGAGGTCTCCTCAGCGGGTATCTTCGATGTCTTCGGCCGCTTCGGCGGCTGCGTCCGGATCCTCTTCCGGCTCGAAGGTGTTCGGCTCCGTGCCCGCACCGAGCCCCACACCATCCGGTGAGCCGGGAATGGTGCCATCCCGGCCGAGGCCAGCAGGGCCTGTCAGCTTCCGGTCACTGGAGGAATCGTCGTCGCGGGGCTCTTTCCCT
Source organism: Pseudarthrobacter psychrotolerans (assembly GCF_009911795.1). Taxonomy (NCBI): domain Bacteria; kingdom Bacillati; phylum Actinomycetota; class Actinomycetes; order Micrococcales; family Micrococcaceae; genus Pseudarthrobacter; species Pseudarthrobacter psychrotolerans. The sequence goes on from NZ_CP047898.1 coordinate 1,793,754, forward strand.
GCCTCATTCACGCTCATCGTCGTCTCCAGGATCCGCCTGCGGGTGGAACTTCACGGTAGCATTCCCGCGATGGAATAGTAAGCGTACTTCCGGTCCCCGTTCACCGCAGGAAAAGGACCAAGTACGTGAGGGCTGATGTCCGGGGACAGGATCACGGGGACGAGCACCTGCCCCAATATACGGTGTCGACAGTAACCCTAGATGGTGGGCATGAACCCTGGAACGCCGGGCTTCGCCGGCTGACGGATCAGGAACGCTCTTCGTTCCAATGGCGGTGGCTTAGCGTGCTGATCAGGCAGTCAAAACTACGCGGGAAGTGTCCCTACGTCCGGGCAGCAGACGTGGTCCGGTGGCTGTCGAGGGGGTGTGCAGCCGCTGTGCGGAGTGCCTGCTCCGGCTACAGTAACGGCATGAGCGTGGAAAAACCTGCCTTCCCTGACGTGCACGTCATCCTGGAACACATGGTCCAGACCCTGGCCACGGGCACGGAACGGATCCAGCAGCGCCTGGCGGATGCGTACGCTTTCAGCCGTTTCGGCGCTGAGATGACGCAGAGGGATCTTCCGCCGGGGATCCATTCCCTGCAGCTTGATCTGCGGGCAGCACTTTCGACGGTGCACGACGCGGAGCGGGGCAGCGCAACCGCCAGCGGCGCCTTGCTCACCGATGACCAGTGTGTCATTTTCGCCCTGAGGATCCTCGCCGCGGAACGCGAGATGCGGAAGCTTTCCGACGAAAATCCGAAGAGGCATTAGCCCGTACGACCGTCCACTTAGCAATACGACGGTCCACTTAGCAACAGAGAACGCCCGACGCCCGGCGCAGGCAAAGAGGGCAGCCGGGCGGGCGTGCCGTTCCTGGGATCCAGCGGCAGTAACCCCGGCGCCTGAATCCGTCGCCGATAGGTTTTCCGCAGTTGAAACAGTGACGTTCGCCATGGACGGCAGCACCTACGAGCTCGACCTCAATGAGGCTCACACCACGCAATTGCGCGTTGCTTTGCGCCGTTACGTGGAAGCTGCCAGCAGGACAATAAAGCCCCGGGGCAAGGTCCGTCCGGCGGATCAGGGAAAGGGAGGAAAATCAACTCAGGTCCGTGCCTGGGCCAAAGAACAGGGACTGCCCGTCAGCGACCGTGGCAGCATCCCGGCAACGTGCTGGAAAAATACGTAGCGGCCCACTGACAGACAAACCCGGAATCTATGTGGTGCCTGCCTGCATGTTGCGGGCGGCAATGGGGTCCAGGAACTGCGGTGTTCCCGGCCCGGTGGGGTTTTGGCCGGCCGGCCCGGTGTCATGGTCGTTGTCGATGAGGCCGTCGATCTGGTGCAGGATCCATTCCCTCACGGCCTGCTCTTCCTCCCAGGATTCGACGTATGTCCAGCGGGCGGCGATTTCATCTCGGAGTTCGGGCAGTGTCTGGCGTTGGGCGCCGCGGCGGAACTGATCGGTGATGGCTTCGCGCGCCTGGCGGCGCTGTTCCTCGTTCCACCGTTCCTGTTGAACGATGGATCCGGATTCGTCGCGGATGACCGCGCGGGGACGTTGGTTCATCCGGAGCATCGGGTTCAGCGTCCTTTCCTTGTCGGGGTTTGTGTGGTCATGTCGCTTCCAGTATTGCTGTTCCGTCCAGCAACATGCAGCAGTCCGCAGCAGGAAAAACCGATGCGCGGATGGACCGGCGCCATGGCACGGCCTGAAGAGGGCTGAAGCTCCGGAGAACTACCGCCTTGGCAGAGGATTCATCGGCCGGGCGCCGGGCCGGGCCGGGCCCGGGTTCTGGTGTGTGCGGGCCGGTCGTGTGTGATGGAGCAGATCTGCACGGTGATGCGGGTTGCGGCGTGCGGATGCCCGGTCTGCAGCGCGGTCCGGATGGTGCGGGCCGCCTGGCGGGCGATGTCCGGGGCGGGGGTGTCCAGGGCGACGCCGAGCCGGACGCGTACGGTTGTGTTCCCGTCCTCGGTCCGGACCTCGACGGGCGGCGTGTCCGCAGGTGGGTCCCGCCGGTCAGGCGGGTTCGGCCCTGCCTGACGGCGAGGCGCCAGGCAGGATCTGCGGGGTAGACCGCGAGGACTCCGTCAATGCCCAGCAGCAGGTCGCGGAGCAGGTCGGCTGTGGTCATGTTCGGATCCTTTCCGGGGTGGCGGCGGCGTCTTCGACGAGGTCGGTGACGGCGATGTCGATGGCGGTGATGTTCAGTTCGGTGTGCATGGCCAAGGCATCGGAGAGTGTGCCTCTGAGGGTGTCGACCAGCGCCGGTACGGGGTGTCCCCAGAAAGCGGTGACGTTGAGATGGAGTGTGACGGGGGCTCCGGCGGTGGTCAGGTCCCCGTGGAGCCGGCATTTGCCGATGGTGGCGCCGGGAAGAGTGTCTCCGACGGCGCGGATGAGGGCGATGACGGCGCCTTCGGTTTCTGAGAGGTCATCGTCGGGGTGGGCGCCGGCGAGGGGGATGGCCCGGCCGGCCCTGGTTTCGAGGCGGAGATGGTCCAGGATGTTCTGCAGCCATGGCTCGTCGCCGCGGCCGGCCTGAAGGATGTCCAGGGCGATGAGTTCGGCGGTCAGGTCATCGAGGCGGCGCAGCGCCGCCAGGCCCGCCTGGCACTGCGGGCAGTTGTGGACGTGTTCCGCGTCCGGGGAGGAACCGGTGTGCAAATAGTCGCTGAGTTCTTCCAGGGTCCGGCCGCAGTCTGCTCCGATGGTCAAGGGTGTCAACGCCAGGCCTCCATTTCCTTGATCAGGGTTGCCTGGGCCCGGGCCAGGCGGCCGCGGACGCTTTCGGTGCTGATCCCCAGGATCCTGGCGATCTCCTCGCACGACTGTCCGCCCATCTTCCGCAGGACCCAGCATTGGCGCTGCGCCTCGGGCAGCCTACCCAGGGCCCTGCCCAGGGCGGTCATGGACGAACCGGTGACGGCCCTGGATTCGGGCCCGGGCCCGGGATCGTCCCGAGTTTCTTCGTCGAGTGCGATGTCGTATTTCCGCCGACGAAGGACGTTAATGGCGCAGCGGGCGGTGATCCGCATCATCCAGCCTCTGACTGCCGCGGGGTCCCGCAGGGCGGGCAGCTGCGACCAGCAACGGACCAGCGCTTCCTGGACGGCATCGTCAGCATCGGCAAGGGACCCGGTCAGCCGGCGGGCGTAGGCCCGCATGAGCGGGCCGTGGCGCCGGGCCAGTGCCTCGAAGGCTGCCGTGTCGCCGTCGCCGGCACGTTCGGCCAGCAGCGCATCCGAAGCTGCGTCCAGCCGTCGGGGAGTCATTCCGGGTCCTGTCATCGGCGTCGCTTCCCTTCCCCTGTTGCTCCCCAGAATAGGCGTGTCGTCCGGGACGCGGTCGTGGGGGCCCGCCCTGGCGCCTGTTCCCGGGAGTTGCCCGGCGTGAGGGCACGGGAGGCTGGCTGCCGGCCGGCTCAACGGACGAGGAGTTCATTGGACCCGTTGCGTGCCGGCGAAGCGGTTCCGCAGCCCGGTACTGATCCTGATCAGGACCGGGATGCTCCGCCCCAGTACCTGTTCGAGGCCCCGGACGGCTTCCTCGGCGGTGTCGGTGATGTCCCGCGGGGACGAGCCTTTGCCTGCCTGGATGGCGATCTTCAGCCCCCCGGTGCCTTTGATGTTCCAGCTGCTGACCCCGACGGATCGGATCCGGTCATCGTGCCCGAGGGCGTCCCGGATGGCCGCGGCGGCCAGGGAGGTGTCCACCGTGGTGGTCCCCGTGACTGAGCCGCCTGCGTGGTCTGCGGCTTCGGGCACCCCGATATGGCTGGTACGGCCGCCGCCCTGGGAAAGGACCCATCCCAGCGCCAGGATGATCGCAATGACCAGCACGGCCAGGGCCGTCAGGGTCCACCAGCTGACACCGAGGGTCCCGGCCGGTGCCGCTGCCAGCCGGCCCTGGATCCAGACCCGGGCGTTGGCGCCCTGGCCGGTCCAGACGGAGGCGACCTGCGGGCTGACGCCTGCCGCGGCGGTGAGGGTGCCGACCGCTATCAGGACCAGCCCGAGCAGGCCCAAAAGGACGCGGTTGAGGCCGCGCAGAGTGCCTCTCATACCCCCACCGCCCCTGTCCTGCTGATGGTGACGGTCAGTTTCGGTGCCGGTACCAACGCGTAACGGTCAAGTTCGCTCTCCACCGCGGCGCGCACGGCGTCCCCGTCCACTGGGACACCCGAGGTCGGGTGGATCAGCAGCTCGAGGCGGCGCCTGCTGACCCGGGCCGTGACCTGTTCGGGAACGAGCCGTGCGGCATGGCGGGCCGTACGGGCGATGGCGGCGGCAACCATGTCGTCATCGACAACGACGGCGCCGGACCCGCCGGGCATGGTGTGGCGCCCCTGGTACCGGGGAGTAAAGCCAGCAGCACGAGCACCAGCCCCGCCAGGGCCAGTGCGCCGCCGCCGGCGATCATTCCCGCAGGCAGGGTCGCTGTCGGCAGCCCGGTAAGCCAGCCGAGGGCCGCCGGCGGAGAAACCAGCAGCGGGTGTGCACGGGCCATGGACAGGACTGCCTCGGTGCCGGCCCAGGCGAGGATGAGAACGAGCGCGATGCCGGTGACGACGGAGGCCGCGGCCCGGGAGGAGTGGGTTTCCCGGCGGACCAGCCTGCCCCTGGCAGCGGGTTCTTTCATCGGACCCCCTCCTGCGCCGGGCGGTGCGCCGCGGTCAGGCGGAGGTCGATGCCTCCGATGTCCGCTCCGGTGAGCCGGTGCAGCCGCCCGGCGATCGTGGCTCTGGCGGCGTCCGCCCGCTCATACAGCGTTCCGCCGCCGGCGCTGACCTGTTCGGGGTGGCGGGCGGCCTCGGCCAGGGGCAGGACGGTGACGGGTACCCGCACGCTGATGGCCAGCCGGCCCGCGTCGTCCCGGAGGCTGACCTTCACCTCGGCCACCGGGACCTTGAAGGCTTCGGCGGTCACGGCCCCGATGGTGTGCGTCAGGGCGTTGGCGGCGATCCTGGTGTGTCCGGCCTGCGGTCCGGTGCGGTGCCCGCTCCGGACCAGGTCCGGACGGACAGAGTTCAGATGCTCGGAGTTCACGCGGGCGTGGGTCATGGGGATGATCGCTTGCCGCGCAGTGCGTCGAAGGCGCCGCGGAGGTCGAGCCGGCCTTCGGCGGACCGGCCCAGAACGGCGCCGATGGCCATGAAGACTGCGACCAGAAGCATTCCCCAGAAGCCGAATACCAGGGCGCTGATCGCCAGGGTCGCGCCGGCGGCCGTGCCGGCAACGGTCGGACTCATAGGACCCTCGGTTCCTTGTGCTCGACCTCAGCGCCCTCGTCGTCGGAGGGGACGTGGACGTCGGTGATGTCGATATTGACTTCGGTCACTTCCAACCCCACGATGTCCTCGACGGCATGATAGATGGCGTTACGGACGTCCCCGGCAACGTCCTGCAGGGGGTGCGGATACTCGACAACCAGGGACACGTCGACGGCGGCCTGGGTTTTTCCGACCTCCACACTGATGCCCTGGGATAGATCTGTCTGGCCCACGGCCCCGCGCAGCGCGCCCATGGCGCGGGCGGCACCGCCGCCGAGCGCGTAGACGCCCGGGATGTCCCGGGTGGCAATCCCGGCGACCTTGGCCACGACCGCATCTGCGATGGTCGTCTGCCCCTTCCCTTCCCGGCCGCCGGTCCGGCGGTCAGCAGCCGGCGGCTTCACCGGCGACACGGCCGACGACGCCGCGGAGTCCGCGGAGTCCGCGGACGGCGGGCCGGAGGACTCGGCGAACGAATTAACGGTCTCGGTGTGCTGCAGCTCATTGGGCTCGTTGATCAAAACACTCACTCCTGGATCCGAATCAGCGGTCATCCCGGTGATGCCGTCACCCCTTAGACGCCCCGCCCCGGCCCTGTCGCACGCCCAAATGGCTGTGATATTGATCACATGCAGTTCCGGGCGCTATCCGCCCCGCCCAAAAAGCCGACTCAGACAGGCATGGAGCCGGCGGTCAGGACCGGCCGTTGCTCCGGCGCCGGTAGGCGAAATATGCCAGCGAGGCCGCTGCGGCGAGAAGCAGGCAGCCGGCCAGAATCGCCGAGACGACAGTCGGCCCGGACAGCAGCAGGGCGAAGCCTCCGGCCAGGCACGCCGGCGGAAGGAGAATAGCCGCGATCCAGAACCAGGGGCCATGCCGGCCCAAACCGGACCGGCCCTCCCGTGGCCCGGTCACAGGGTTCCCCTGCCGTGCCGGGAACCATCCCGGTGCCGTGGGGCGTTACTCATCCGGCCCGCCTGTCCCCGGAACCGGAGCCACAACTCGCGTCTGCTCGACGCCAGAGCGTCGATGACCTCCTGCCCGGACCCGGCAGCCTCCGCCACTCCGAGAACCCGGCCGATCTCACGCCATGGGATCCCGGCGGCAGCAGCTGCCTGGATCGCCTCACCAAGGGCCTTGTCCGCGGCCGTGGAAGCGCGGCAGCATCCAAGCAGGTCCTCCACCGGATCCTGTCCCCGGCGTTCCCGCCGCCGCAGGAGCATCCGGGCTTCGCGCCGTAACGGGCGGACCAGCTGACGGTGTGTGAACATGCCTGCCCCCTCTCCCGGGTCCCTACACCTTCAGGCTAAGCCGAGCGGATCAACCGCACCAGTGGCCCAAAGGCTTCCGTCGAAGCCGGCACGCCCAGGCTTCCTGCCGGGAAGCCGCCCGGCAGCGGGGCCCGACGGTCGTGTACGCGGCGACAGGCCGCGCAGCATCCAACGCCGGATGGTCCGTTCGGCGGCTACCGGATTCCCGCTACGGGCGGGCGGTCCGCAGGCGTGTCCGGCAGGCATGCCCCGGCCGACTTCCCAGGTGTCAGTGGCGGTGTTCATCGTCGCCGGCGGCGTCTATGTTTTCCTGGCGTAGGTCCTGCCCTTGCGTGTCGTCGATGACGGGTGCACGTCCGGGTTCAGGGTCGTCGTGGCTGTCGGGGGGTGTCCCGGTGACGTTTTCCGTCACCACGTATTTGCGCAGCCGTGTCCGCGTGTTGTTTTGCCGTTCCGTGCCTGCCTGTGGCTGTATTCCGGGCAGGGCTTTCGCATCGTCGTTGGGCGGGCCGGGGACGTCCTGGGCCGTGGCCCCGGGCACTTCCTGGTGCTCGTAGCCGTTCCCGGGGAGTTCATCGGTGTCAGCGCGGCTACGGGCGCCGACGACGTCACTGTAGGTGCGCTTCCTGCCGGGCCGGTAGTGATGGTAGAGCCGGGCTTCCTCGTCCGGCTCGGGGTCTTCGTCAGGATTGACGAGGGGGGCGTCCCTGACTTGGTCCTTGCCGTACTGGACGATGAGGTCCTTGCCCTGGATCCAGGCTCCTTCGAGCGGAACGAAGGACTCACGAATGCCGAAGAGCCCCGTCTTCACCGTGACCCAGCAGGGTTCACCGGTGTCATCATCCAGGTAGACATGGCCGATGCCGCCGATCTCCTCCCCCTCGGGGCCCAGAACATTTCCCTCTCCCCGGATCAGGGCTTCAATATCTTCCCTGGCGATCACGCTGACTCCTTCGATTCTGGATTCTGGAAGCCAAGGCAGGGATGGGGGCCGGTGGTCATGAGTCAGGCTCCTCGTCCGCCGGGTCTACGGTGTGATGATTGATCAGGTGCGGCCGGGGAAGGCCCGAGCCCTTCCAATGAGTTCAGGGGGCCGCTCCGGGCGGTGACGGCGGCGAAGCACAAGAATCCTTTGTGATGGAAGTTGGCTGGTTGCGTTGGCCCCGGGCTGCCAGGTTGTGATAGTCGATGCACGAGTACCCGGCGTAATTTGGGCCGGTCGTTGTTGTGGCCGGGTCCCTGGCGACATTCTGCGCGTCGAAGTACAGTGGCCCTGTCACGGCTGTCCCGGTTGTATTGCGTCGAAGAATTGGTGGCCGGTTGGGTTTGTGGCCGTTCCGTTGTCGTGGGATTTCGCCTGGATGAAGAGCCTGTCCCCCTCGGAGAGCAGGGCTTCTCCGTGGGCGTCAGTGTCGGCATTTTCGCCGATTTCGGCGTTGATGGCGGTGGTGAGGGTGCGCGGCACCATCACGCATCCTGGATTGTCGAAGAACCATTGCCGGGTGGCCGGAGAGAGCCGGTCCCACTGTTCCTTGATGTGCATGTCAGTCATTTTGCCTCTCAGGGGTTCTGTTCGGGTCAGGAGCCTGGCCCGCAGGGGTGGCGGATGTCGGTACGGGTGGGGTGTGGATCAGGGGTTCCAGGTAACCGTGATGGCTTCCCCGGAAGGCAGTGCCGTGACGTGCAGCGACAGATCGAGGCCACCGGGGTCGCGGCAGGGATCCGTGCCTGTGGTGTCGGTGATTTGCTCAATGAGCAGGTTCACGGCGCGGGCCATGGCCCGGCCCCAGTCAGCAGGACGGGTACTGGAGGACTGCACGGTCACCGTCAGCCCGGTATCCCCGTCACCCGTGCGGGTGAGGGTGCCTGCTGACGGTTCCAGTTCAGGGGCTGTCTGCATGGGGGATCTCCATCCGGAATCCGCAGCGGCAATGCAGGACCTGGGTGTGCAGGTACGCTTCCAGGTAGTTCCTTCGGCTCTGTCCGGCCGGGACCGTCGTGGTCAGGGAGCGCCCGGCGGTGGCGCCGGTTCGCATGGGCTCACCGCAGTGGAGGTAAGGTCCGTGCTCGTTGTCGGGGGCTTCGGGAGGGAACTGGCGAAGAATCGACGGGTCGATGTAGCCGGAAAGGACATCGTGGGCGTAGAACCGTTCACATTCTTGGCAGGTGTAGCTGACCTCGATGGAGGTTCCCGGCTGTTTGCCGGAGCCGCCCACGGTCTCGATGAACAGATAGGCATCCGTCCCGCACGCGCTGCACCACGGACGGGTGCTGCTGCCGGGGGTGCATTTTGGCGGGACGGAAACCGGGAAGCTGGCGCCATTGCCTTCTCCTTGATCAGGGACTGCGGGCCCAACGGGCCGACAGGTAGCCCCAATTGTAGGAGGCACTCTCCCCCCGTCCATGGGCAGACCGTCCCTGAGTACGATCCGGCGAACACAGATACTCGGAGGTGAAGGACTCGTCCAGGGCGACATAACGGACGAATTTGCCGATCAGGCCCTTGCAGCTGCCGGTGCAGGAGGGGCTGCCGGTGTTGTTCCAGCTATGTCCCGGGAAGTTGAAGCGCTGCAGCTGGAACGCGGCGAAACCCTTGATGTGGAACCGGCCGTTGTTAGTTTTCAGTCAGTGAGGTCACCTGAAGTGGTCTGTCGTGGGAGCGGGATGACAAGAACCGGCCGGTGCTGGCGGTGTGTGAGCTCGACCGCGACGGAACCGACAAGCAGCTGCTCCAGCCGGATTCCCAGGCCAAGTTCGCGGGTGCCCACGACGATGACCGATGCGTTGGCGGATTCGGAAAATTGGTCCAGCGCCCCGGCCGGGTCGCCCGAGAGCGTCAGGAAGGACCAGCGGACTCCGGTGCCGTCCAGGGTGTTTCCAAGACTGTCCCGGATGCCGGCACTAGTGTCTTCAGCGTCGTCAATGGGTCCGTTGTCCGGCTCGTCGGTGAGGTAGCTCGTAATGTCCACGTACGCGCAGATCAGTTTGACGTTCAGGGTGTACGCAAGTTCCGCGGCGCGGTGCACGACCGCCAGCGGTTGCCCCGGGACGACAGCTGCCAGAACCGGTCCGGTGACCCGCCGCGGCACAAAGACGTCAGATCCGGCGGGCTCGTTCATGGCTCGGCTCCTCTATCGGTGAGTTCACGCCGCAATCGTAGATCGAATGCAGCGTGGCGCCCATGAGGCGCAGCCGACGCTGCACAACAAAGTGCTGACTGTACGGCAGTCGCCTCGGCAGTTCACCACAGTCCCAAACCCAAAATGGGACACCTGGGCTGCTTAACCCGCACTCAGTGGGTGAGACCGTTGAACCGGCACCTGGTCACCGCCCGGCGGTGTAGTGGGTGGCTATCTGGGCGGGGTGAGCGCGGTGGAGTAGGCGGCGGCGAACCTCATGGTCCCGGTGAAGGCATAGGTGGAAGGTTCGTTGGGGCCCCAGCCGGCAAGGTTGTCGTAACCGGTGCGCCAGAACCCGCTTCCCGTCTCTGCTGTTGTCACGGACGGGTCCTGCGCTGCGAGCTGGCCATCGACATAGAGTTTCATTCCCGCCGGAGACAGGGTGGCGGCGACGTGGTGGGGTTTCCCGTCGTGGTAGCTGCCGGGGCTGGTGATGACTTTCACGGTGCCGGGGTAGACGCCGAAGACCAGCTGCCCGGCGTCGTTCATGAAGATGTGCCGGTCATAGACGGTGGAGGTTCCGGTGGCGGTGTTGCCCCAGCCGATCAGCCGGCCCCCGGGGTGGTGGTCTTGAACCAGACCTCCAGGGTAAAGGTGTTCGTGGAGGCCCGGGCCGTGGAACCTCCCGCCGTAACATACATTGATGTGCCGGCCAGGGCGTAGGATCCGCCGGAGTCCCGGGGTGTGCAAGGCCGGTTCGCTGAGGTGGTGTCGGAGGTCATGGTGCCGCGGTAGGTGCCGGGGTTGTTTTTGCCGGAGAAGTCCGCCGCGACGGTGGATCCGGAGGTTTCGGCGAGCCGGTAGGCGAAAATAGCGGAGGCCTTGTCCGCTGCCATGGCGCCCTGACAGGTGAAGTAGGGGGCCGTGCCCGAGGTGTTCGTGCTGTTCGTGACCCGTGCCAGATACCCGCCGGAGGTAGGAGGGACGACCAGCGCGGCCAGACCGGTCACCAGGGCCAGGGCGAGGGCGGCGGCGGGAAGGGGCCGGCGGGGCCGGGGCCCGCCCCGTTCCGTGGTCATCCGGACACCGGGCGCGGTGTTTGCTGGGGACCGCCGGAGCGCAGGCCCCGGCCGAGGACCCAGAAGACGGGAATCAGACACACCATCACGGTGATGATCCACCCCCACCAGGGAAGGGCGGCGGAGGAGGAGAGGTAGTAATAGCCCTCGCCTGTCTTGGCGGTGAGTTCGCTGACCTGGCCGCTGGACAGCTCCGCGGTGCTCCCGTGCTCGGCCCGGACGGTGATGGGCAGCAGACCGGTGGACGCGACACTGGCCCGGGTCCCCGATTCGTCCGTGACGACCTCCAGCAAGGTCAGACCGATGAAGGGACGGAGCACGATAACGGTCAGGGAAAGGACGGCGCAGGCCCCGAAGAGCCGGACGGGCTGTTGCCACCGGCCGCGGATCCAGTACCTGGTCACCGCCCACAGGATCAGTCCTCCAGCCAGGAGCAGGGGCACGGCCTTGACCAGCCAGCCCCAGCCGGGCAGGAGCGTTGCCCGGCCGAGGATGTTCTGCGGTGTGAGGACCCAGGGGTCGTTCGTTTCGTTGATGTCCCCGCGGGTGGTGATTCCCCCGGCATCATCGATCCCTGCGATGCGGTGGGTATAGACCGTTCCGGGCCGCCCGGGCGGGGTGAAGGTCATGACGTCCCCGGGGTGCAGCCCGGACGCGGTGACGGGTTCGGATAGGACCAGGGACCCGACGGGAGCGCTCTGGCCCATGGAGGGGGTCGAGACAACGAACCAGCGCCACCCGGCCAGAAAGAACAGTACGGCGGCGAGCACGAGCCCCGCCGCCAGCAGGGCACAGATAGCCAGGGCCACGCTGCGGGACCGGTCACTTACAGGGGTCACCACTGCCTTCCTTCCGTGCGGGGCGAGGGAGCGGTGCCTGTGCCGGCATCAGGTCTTCCGGCACAGGCACCGCAGGATGTTTCTTAGCTGGCGAACGCCCAGGTGAGCGGCAGCGATGCGGCAAGGCCCTGATAGGTGTTGTCCGCCGCCGCATCGAGGGTGACCTTGATGTTGACCGGGACGCTCACACCGGCGGCCGGGGCCGGGGTGATACTGATCGCGGGGGCCCCGGCGAGAGTCGCGGCGGTGCCATTGAAGATGGAGGTGCCGCCGGCGGTGATGACGACCTTGAGCTTCGCGCACAGGTCCGTCGCGGTGCCGTTGACCGCGCCGTTGTTGGACTGGGTGCAGGCCGCGCCCGGGGTCAGGGCAAAGGTGCCGGCGTTGGCCGTGCCGATGTTTTTAATCGTGATGTCGGTGCTGACCATGTTGCCCGGCACCAGAACCGTGCTCCCGCCGAACTTGTTGATCGTCGCGCACGTTGCCGTGTTCGTCCCGACCCCGCCGGCGCCGGAGTTGGACGTGCACGTGACGGGGGCCGTGCCGGTGGACTGTTCCTGCATCACCAGGGTCCCGGAACCTGCGGTGTTGGCGCTGTTGGTGATGCTGGCGGCGAACCCTGACAGGGTCCCGGTCATTGTCAGGGCCAGCAGCCCCGCGCCGGCGGCCGCGGCAATCAGCGCCAGCGGGGCGACGCGGCGGTTCTTCTTGGCGGGCATAACGGAATCGTTCATGGCAGCTTCTTTCAACAGTCGGACTAAGACGGAAGGACCCCACCAGGGCACCCTTGCGACGTGGTCCCCCGGCCTGTCCATGGCGCACAGACATCCGGTGATGGTTCACGAATATCCGCTCACGGCGGTCTAACCTGCGCCGTCCAAGAATGATCGGCCCGGTATCCGGGCCCGAACGGCTGCACCGCTGGCGCCCGACCTACACTACCGGCCGGTAACCCCATCGCACGACCGGCACGCCGCACCGGCACCGGAAACAGCCCATGGCCGGCCGGCTGACCGCTCCGCAACCAAGGATGAGGGAAAGTGAATTTATCCTGCTAGCGGCTCTTGTCCGATGTGCCAGGCACGGTTTTCGAAGAGCTATGGGTCTGAATGTGTGCAGAGATTTCGTAGGCTCTGTTCTTCGAATAGAGAGGGACGTAGGCTTAGGCGACCATCCGGAGGCCGCAGAAGCTGAGGGAGCATTATGAGCATTCCGCCGCAACGCGAACCCGCACCGTTTCCACCAGACCCGGTTCCTGCGCCAGGGTCCCCGGACCCGACATCGCCCTCAGCGCCGGAACCGGTTCCGGACCCTGGTCATGGTTCACCTGACCCGACGTCTCCGGTGTTACCGGGCCCGGGGCCGGTTGTCCCGGATCCAGGACCGCCAACCGAAGACCCCACGCACAGGTCCTGAAGGCTGCGGCAGGGGATGCGCGCGTCTTAGCCGGCAGAGGCAGGCTCACCGTGCCCGTCCTGGTTCAATTTTGTGCCGGGCCTCCCTGCACGCTTTCCCAGCCTCGACTCAGCGTCACGGCGCCTCTGACCCGCTGTGCGCGGCTGTCGCGCTGTCGGCGTCACCGCGTGCGGTCGGGGCTCAGCCACCTCGCGGGGTGACGGCCGCAGCAGGCCCGCTTCCTCGTTTTCGCTCATAATCCACATCGCCGCGCCCGTCGCCCGGTTCGCCGAGATTCACGGCGTGACAGCCCGGGCGTGTGGCCCGTAGGGACCACGCGCCCCCATTTTGCGGGTCTTGGATCAGTGTTTCTTGAAGGCGTCTTTGACCTTTTCGCCGGCCTGCTTCAGATCGGCTTTGATTTGGTGGCCCTTGCCTTCAGCCTTCAGCCGGTCGTTTTCGGTGGCGTCGCCTGCTGCTTCTTTGCCCTTGCCGTGGAGTTTGTCGGCAGCGTTGTGAATCTTGTCGCCCAAGCCCATGGTGTTTCTCCTTATTATGGCCGCCCCGTCGACGTGAATGCCGAGAGGCCGACAGTTAAGTGTAGGGACCGACCGGCCGTAAAAGGCAGACCGGAACCCGAAGGAGGCGGGGTGGCAGTTGTCCGGGTCCTTGAGCGGGTCGGATTAGTCGAAATGTGTGTGGATCGGGGCTGCGGTCAGGTTTTCGAGCAATTCGGAAGCTACGTCGCGCAGCTTCTGGTTGCGGTGGTTGGAGGTCCGGGTGAGGATGGCGTGGGCGTCCTGCTGGGAGCACCGGTTTTGCGCCATGATTACCCGCCAGGTCGATGGAGGTCCGGCCGTGCAGGGCGGACTCAAGGTCCTCAGCGCGGTTTTGGATCATGGCGATCCGGACCGCCAGCAGCAGCGTCCACCGCGTGGCCTCGGCGATGCTGATTGTCTGCTCAAGAATGTCCCCGCTGAACGCGCGTGCCCGCGGGGCGTAGAAGTTCAGGAACGCTCTGGCGTCCTGACCGATGTCAGTGCAGGGGCCGTCCGCCAGGGCGTGCTCCATCCGGGCCAGTTCTAGGGCCCGGTCGCTGCTGCCGCCGGTTGTGTCCATGCGGCGGGAGCGCCGGAGGGTCACCGCGCATTCGATGTTTGTTCCGGCGGCGTGGGAAATGGTGGCCGCGGTGGCCCTGGAAAGATCCGTCAGGAAGCCCTCGATGGTCTCGGCACCGGTCAGGAGGTCCAGAAGCAGGGCCAAGGGTGCGTTTCCGCCGGAGTCTGCCACGTCATCATGGTAGGCCCGCCGGGCCGTGCACCCCGTGACTGCGGGAGTGTGTGGATCTCCTGGGATAGCTGGCGTCCGGGCCGGTCCCGGCCGGCCGTTCAGGCGGCTGTGATGATGCGGGTGCGGGGTCGGGTCAGGGCTTGCGCGCGCCGTGTACCGGGACGGCCGGGAGTGGCCCCGGTCCTGTGATCCGGCGGCGGTACGGGTCCGGTGACTGCGCCGGCGGAAGGTGCCGGGCACAGGTCCGTGATATGGCCCATTCCGGCATATTCGCGGACGGCCCGGATTCCGTCGACGGCGGACTGCTTGTCGGGAAAACAGCGGGAAACTGCCATCACCGTCCCGTCGGGAGCGGTGATTCTGAACCTGAAGCCCGAGCCTTCGGCGTTGAAGAGTTCGAACATGCCTGCCATTGGTCTCCTCCCGGCGGTGACCGCCCGCCTTGGCTTCGATATTTTATCGGGGCGGAAACACGACGCTGGGCTGCCGTCCCGACGTTCTGGGTAAAAGCGCGGACTCCGGATGGCTGAAATGGTGTGAAGCAGGCCACACGTCCGCCCCTAAAGCTACGCGGAAAATGCGGTCCAGGCCAGTGGAAAATTTGCGTCCGGAATCGGTCCCCGGCGGATTCAGGGTTGTTTCAGGATTTCCCGGCCGTCGGATTCGGCGTGACGGGCGACCGCGTCGCCGTTGAAGGCGCGGCTGGCGTCGGGGCTGAAGCGCCGTACCGCTCTTCTGCAGCCTGCCTCTCCCAAAGCGCCGTGAGGTGCCGAATTCGAAGGGCCTCTGCTCATGCGTTGCGGCCATCGCCAGGACATGCCGGGACGATGGTTGGTCAGGGGTGTCCCGCAGTCCTGGCCCTTGCGCGGCCAGGTTCCCGGCCCGTAGCTTTGGGGCAGCGAAAGGCCCCTTCCGCGGCGCCAGCCCTTGAGCCGGCGGAGAAACAGCGTCACCAAAGGACACAGCGATGGCAACAGGCACGGTTAAATGGTTCAACGCCGAGAAGGGTTTCGGCTTCATCGCCCCCGATGACGGGTCAGCAGATGTTTTCGCCCACTACTCCGCAATCGCCAGCAGCGGCTACCGATCCCTGGAGGAGAACCAGAAAGTCCAGTTCGACATCACCCAAGGACCGAAAGGCCCGCAAGCGGAGAACATCCAACCGATGTGATAATCCCGGCGCCGGAAAACAGCGCATCCCTGAGTGTGACTGTTAGTTCGGAATGGCGGCTTTTTCACACCTCGGTTTCCCGCACATTGGCCTCCGTCCGGCAGATCATCGCGGGCTGAAGCCCGTCCGTAAGAGTCGCAGCGCTCACTCACGGCGCTGATCCTCCTGCCCGTCAGCGTCCATCGGCGTCTGCTCCGCAACCATTTGAAAGCCACCTTGGTTTCAACTGCGGACACCGTTGCCAAGACGGCTCCGTCCGGCGTTGCATTGCTGGGCGGCGCCTCTACGGCGCTGGTGTGTGAGGTCACGGCAGCCCGCGCTGTGGGACCCACGGCCGACCTTGGTGCCCGTACGGAAGCGTCCCCTCGATGCGGTTCGGGACCGGAAAGTTCCAGGCATCTATTCGGGGTCCGGGTCAGGTCTTTCCCGTCCGCCGTTTTGTGCGGGGCCTCCTGCTGATGCTGTTCAAGCTTCTTCTCGGCGCAGCCGCCATTCCCAACTGTGAATTAACCGCAATTCCCAACCAACAGTCACATCCAACAAACAATTCCAAGTGTCTAGTGAACGGTCGATTGCACGAACAAGAACGCCCCGAGGAATCAGTTGATCCGGACCTGGCCACCTGCGAGGGCCGGGTAGTGCGCCGCGATGGGGCCGGCGAGTCCCTGTTGACGTTGGCACTGACTTCATCGACGAGGACCTCGTACTCGTTGGCCTCGAGTCCGTCGGACGAGGCCCGGACCACGTGCTCGGCGGAGACCTTGGGGGCATCGGGGTCGGCCGTCTTCGGCGTGTCGATGTACCCGACGTGCACACCGATGACGTGGGTTGCCGGCGGGGCGAGCTCGACGCGGAACGAGTTCGTTGCCGAGCACAACGCCGCCTTCGACGCGCTGTCCGAAGGCGTGCCCCGAGGCTATGAATGACGCTGCCCCGGACCAAGGAGCAACGTCGCGCCGGGATAACGGCCTCGCTGCGCTCGGGCGGCACAAGCATTTTTCTTTGCCTTTGGTCTTCCGGGTCCAGGGTCTGTCCGAGTTTGTGCCACCGGCCCTCCATGACGAAATGCAGTTCTTCCTGGGTTTGACTCTCAGTAAGAACTGGCGGCTTTTTTGGCAACGGAGAATGCCAGATTCTGTGGTCCCGCCGGCGTCGTCCCACACGTGTCATACGGGAATCGCTTTGGGGGCTTGCGGATCGTCTCAAACGATCCTGCGGCTTTCGTCTCTGAGTGGCGGTGTTCTATCGCCTTGGCCGGCGGCTCAGGACCTCGGTCGCAGGCTGTCGAGCGTCAGTTGGACGAGTCGATTCACGGCTGCCCTCGACGGCGACTCTGCGGCCGCTGTGAGGGCGTGGAGACAGTAGCTTGCGAGTTCCTGTGGTGCCATATCGTCGCGGATAGCCCCGGATTCGGCGGCGCGACGCAGTACGTCCTGCATGAATATATCTTGTCGTTGCCGGACACCGTCGTGGTGCATGATCGCGGCCATGGCCGAATTATGGTGCTCGTAGGTCATCAGGGCGTGAATGTGGAGCACTGCCTCCAACTGGTGGCCCGCATCGCCTCCCGCCTGCGTGACCGCTGCGAGGTGTTCGAGGTGGCCGGCAACCTGGCTGTCGTGCCGGGCGAGAAGTATTGCTTCGACATTCGGGAAGTACTTGTAGAGGGTCGCGCGCCCGATACCGGCCTCCTGGGCGACCTGCGACATGGTCACCGACAGCAGCCCATGCTCGGACACCAGGGCCGCCGCGGCGTCCAGGATCGCCTCCCGCACCGCACCGCGGTGCGCCTCGATCGTCTCGTTCCACAGCTTCGGCACCACCCCAGTATACGAGACGGCGACGGCGTGACACTCTGTCTTGATTAAGACAGAGTGTCACGATAAAGTAGTGCCAGCGCAGTAAAGACCGCGCATGGCAGAAGAGGACACCTCCATGACTGACTTGCCCCCTGACCGCAACACCAGTGATGACTCCAACCCCGACACCGGAGTGAGGCGCCATCGCGGACCGGTCGCCGGCGCACCACGCTGGGTGAAGGTGTTTGGAATCATCGCCGTCGTCCTGGTTCTGTTGTTTGTCATCAGTCACCTGGCCGGCGGCGGCATGGGCGGCCACACGCCGTGATGAACATGACACCCCGCCTCCGCAAGGTCGCGCTCACCGCGCATGTCCTTTCCTCAGTCGGCTGGTTCGGCGGGGTCGCTGCCTTCCTGTCTCTCGCCGTCGCCGGCCTGACCAGCCCGGATGCTCAGGTCGTGCGGGCCGCCTATCTCGCGATGGGGTTGACGGGCTGGTTTGTCCTTGTCCCGTTGGCACTCGCATCGTTGTTCACCGGGGTTGTCTCATCGCTGGGTACCACCTGGGGCTTGGTCCGGTACTACTGGGTCCTGATTAAACTCCTGATAACCGTCCTGGCCACCGTCGTTTTGCTGGTGCACATGGGCCCAATTAGCGGTCTTGCAGACGCCGCGGCAGAAACGACAATGTCCGGTGCCGATCTCCGCGGGCTGAGAATCCAGGTCGCGGTCCAGGCCGGTGCCGCCCTGGTGGTTTTGCTCGTGGCCACGGCGCTGTCGATGTACAAACCGCGTGGCATGACCCGGTACGGGCAACGAAAGCAGCATAGTGTGCTCCAGCTCGCAACCGATGCCGACCAGGCAATGCAGAAGCACCCCAACCCCAAAAGGAGAAACCAATGACCCTCAACAGCAGTCCAGGCGAAACCGCCACCCAAGTTGTCGGCATGATCGCCGCACTCTCCCACATCGACAGCGCTGGCTTCCACGGCATCGACACGGAGCTCCGGGGAGAATCGCCCATCATCGACGAGTTTTGGTCCAGCCGCGCACGGGCCGCCCAGATCGCGGCCGCCTCCATTTCCTGGCCAGAGGAACTCCAGCCGCAGGCGAAATCGTTCAGTGACGCCGCCGGACGGCTGGCCGCGGCGCTCAGTGCGGGCGACGCCAAAGCTGCCGCACACCCCGCAAGGGAAGCCCACGCTGCCTGGCACACCCTGAACACCCCGGCCTGGAGCTACCTCGCGAAGACTGCCGGCCTTCAGAAGGCAGGCGACACGAACCAACACCAGCATCAACATCAGGCGCCGTAAGTGATCGAACCGTTCCCAGGCTGGTCCACTGGGCTGAAGTTTCATCTTCTTGGGACCCAAAACGGTCGTTTCCGCTACAAACCAGCCAGCTCGTTGAAGAGATTTGTGCATCGCAGAGGTATTGGGCGTGGGCGCCGCGTGTTCGTGGATGCAAGGTGGAGGAATGTTCATCCCATCGGGCCTGGCCGCCGTTGGATCATGGAGGGCAGACCGCATTCCCTCACGCCGGACTCTGTAGTCTGTGCACATGTCGACTGTGTATGTCGTGGGGCTCGCCGTCGTTGTCTTGTCGTTGTTACTCTCGCGGCTTCTGGTACCGGGACTGCCCCCGAAAAGGCTGGCAACCCAGCTCACCACCGTGGACCTGGGCCTGACAGCGGCAGGTCTGGCGGGTCTGATTCTCCATTGCGCTTCGATGTTCTTCGAGCCGCTGGTTAGCGTGATTCCAGGAAGCGAGGCCGTGATCACCCAGATCAATGCGATGGGCCCGGCAAGCGTGACCTGGTACGCCGTTCCATCACTGCTGCTTCTTGCCGGCCTTCGGCGAGAAAACAAGGCGGTCACCGCCCTCCTGGCGGCCGCGCTGCTGACAGTCGGTATGACCATGTACAACGGCGCGGCACTCTGGATTCACTTGGCCGCCGTCTTTGCGGCCGTTGCCGTGACTTCGGCGATCCTGCTCCTCCTCACCAGGCCTCCGCGGCGGGCCTGAGCTACGGAAGCGTCAGCATAGGTCGATGCGGGGCCGGTCCCGGTGTGGGAAACGAGCCGCGCGCTACCATCCGCTTTCGGAATGGTGAGGCGTCCCGATGGAGGTTCCCCTTCCGGACGCTCAGTGACGCGTTTGCCTTGGCAAACAGGGAGTTGTCCATTTCTTGAGCTGAACCTGCGGATACCTGCCTCAGCACGCCCTTACCATACGACTTTTTCCGCTTTCTGAAGCGGCCCCAGGCAGCAGGATCCGCCACGTTCAGGCGGGGCTGCTTCCGGTGTCGAGACGGGTGACCCGGTCCACGGCCTCAAAGTAGCCGTCCATGTCGAAGTCCTCCATGACGGCGGACTGCAGGATGGCGACCGTTCTCAGCTCGAAGTACGCGAACGATCGTTACCCGACACTCCCAAACGGCTTTAGCGCCCAGTTTTTCGCGCCTTGGTCCCCGACCCCTGGTCGATCCGGCCGCCCTACGCCCATACGCCCCGACTGCCGTATGTAAATGGAGTCCGTTCGGGATATGTAAGGACTTTGATGTTGCGCGTCCCCGGCCGCGGGTCCCTAATAGGAGCCATGGGAAAGGCGCCGGTCATGGCTACCTCAGCGGCCCTCCCCGTTGAGGCGGGCGGGGACTCCCGGCTTGCCCGTGGGGGTGTCGCCGCGTTGCGGATCGGTGTGGCGCTGCTGTGGATCCAGAACGTGGGGTGGAAGGTGCCACCGGACTTCGGTGAGCACGCGAACACGGGATTGTATTTTTTCACCCGTTTCGCGGTTGACCGCCCGGTCTTCCCCCCTTATGCATGGTTCGTTGAACAAGTGGTGCTGCCGAATTTCCCCTTTTTCGGGTGGATGACGCTGCTCATCGAGGCCGGTCTCGGTGCGTTCCTGCTGATCGGGCTTGCCACCCGGTTCTGGGCGGTGGTCGGGTTGGCCCAGTCGCTGGCGATCATGCTGTCCGTCCTGAACGCACCCAACGAATGGCACTGGTCCTACTATCTGATGATCCTGACGCACGTCGCGGTGTTCGCCACCGCCGCCGGGCGCAGCTTCGGGGTCGACGGTGTCCTGCGCCCCGGCTGGCAGAAATCCACCGGACGCCTTGGGGCGCTCTTGGCCAGGCTGTCATGACCGGGCGGCGCTTCGACCGGGCCGCGGTTGTCCTGGGCGCTGCCGCACTGCTGGGCTCCCTGTTCGCCTTATCAACCGGCGGACCGGCACCGTTGGACCTCATCCATGTCCGCGGTGCGGGCCTGATCGTGATCGTGGCTTTGGGGGTGATCGCGGTGCTCGGCGGGGTGCTGGGCCTCCGTGTTCTGGTGATCGTGGCCGGTACGGCTTTCGTGGCGGCCGCCGTGATTCAGTTGCTGCAGGCCGGCCAGGAGGTCAACTGGCTCGGCGGGAATGGTTCCACCCTGGCGCTGATGGGTGGTCTGGGGTTCGGGCTGCTCGCCGTCGGACTGACACCGCGTCCCCTCTCCACGGCCACAGACAGGAAGACATGATGAATCTGAACGCACGGCTTGATCCGGTACTCGCCATTGCCGGGGGCCATGCCCGCGAGGTCGACGCCGATGCCCGGTTCCCTGAGGAAGCCGTCGCAGCCCTGCGGGAGTCCGGGTTGCTCGGGCTGACGCTGCCGGTCGAGGCGGGTGGTCTCGGTGGCGGCCCGCACGAACTGGTCGACGTCCTGGGTTCCCTGGCCGGTGTTTGCGGGTCGACCGCGATGATCTATCTGATGCATGTCAGTGTCGCGATGCCGGTGGCGGCCGCACCACCGCCGGGCCTGCCGGACTTGGTGGCCGATCTGGCCGGTGGCAGGGCCTTGGGTTCGCTGGCGTTCTCGGAGGCCGGATCCAGGTCGCACTTCTGGGCGCCCGTTTCCCGGGCACGGCTCAACGGTGCGGGGGTGCGGCTGAACGCCGTCAAGAGCTGGGTGACCTCTGCCGGTCATGCCGACGTCTATATCGTCTCGACGCTGACCGCCGATGCCGACACCGTGGACCTGTTCGCGGTCCCGGCGGCCACACCCGGCGTCGAGGTGGCCGGCAGATGGCGCGGCATGGGGCTGCGCGGCAACGCCTCGACCCCGATGACCTTCGACGCCGAGGTGCCTGAGAGCTACCGCCTCGGTGCGGCGGGCGCCGGGTTGGACCTGATGCTCCAGACGGTGTTGCCGTGGTTCAACCTGGGGAACGCTGCCGTGTCGGTCGGGTTGTCCCGGGCCGCGGTGGACGCCGCCATCCGGCACACGAGCGCCGCCCGGCTGGAACATCTGGACGAAAGCCTTTCGGCGCTGCCAACTATCCGTGCCCAGCTGGCCCGGATGTCGATCGAGCTGGCCTCCACCGCCGCCTACCTCACACAGGCCGCCGGCCGGCTTGTCGAACCGCGCGAGGACACCATGCTGCACGTGCTGGGGGTCAAGGCGGCAGCCAATGACGCGGCCCTGCGCATCACCGACTCCGCGATGCGCGTCTGCGGCGGCGCGGCGTTCTCAGAACACCTGCAGATCGACCGATACTTCCGCGACGCCCGGGCCGGCCACGTCATGGCCCCCACCGCCGACGTGCTCTACGACTTCTACGGCAGGGCCATCACCGGACAGCCCCTGTTTGAAAGCCAGCCGTCCGCCACCGCGCAGGTCCCGGCGTGAGCGCCCCGCTGATCGTGGGCTCAGTCGCCTACACCCCCAACGTGGTCACCATCTGGGAGGGTATCCGCGACTACTTCGCCGGCACCCCCGCCGAGATGGATTTCGTGCTCTTCTCCAACTACGGGCGCCAGGTGGATTCGCTGCTTCAGGGCACGATCGACCTGGCCTGGAACACCAACCTGGCCTGGGTACGCACGGTCGCGCAGACCAACGGCGCCTGCCGGGCGCTGGCCATGCGGGACACCGACACCATGTTCCGGACAATGTTCGTGGCCCGTGCCGGAACCGGGCTGGGCGGCCTGGAGGACCTGAAGGGCCGCCGCCTGGCGCTGGGGTCCCGGGATTCGGCGCAGGCCGCGATCCTGCCCGTCCATTTCCTGACCCGGGCCGGGCTCGCCGAGGGCGAGGTGGACCTCCTGCGAATCGACAGCGACGTCGGCAAACACGGCGACACCGGCCGCAGCGAACTCGATGCCCTGCGCGCGGTCCTCGATGACAAGGCCGATGCCGCCGCGATCGGCATCAACACCTGGGAGGCAATCGGGCGTGATGAGCTGATGCCCGGGGCGATGGAGGTGTTCTGGGAATCCCCGGTCTACAGCCACTGCAACTTCACCGCCCTGCCCGCACTCTCCGAGGAGCGCTCCGCACCCTGGGTCGAGCACCTGTTCGCGATGGACTGGGACAACCCCTCACACCGGCCCATCCTGGAAATGGAAGGCCTGCGCCGCTGGGTGGCCCCCCGGCTGGAAGGATACGAGTCGCTGTTCGAGGCCGTACACGAACAAGGCATCGGGCCCCGATGGTAAACCACGGTATCGTCCTGGATCTGGTGGAGCGCCTCGCCGCCGTGGCCGACGGAGCCACCGCGGCCGTGCCGCTGGGACCGGGCGACCAGGGCCCAGTAACGCAGACTGTGGCCGCATGGTGTGCCCGGACGGGCAACGAACTCCTCGAAGTCCGCGACGGGGCCGCCATCATCCGCCGCGGCCACCCCCCCGACCCGCTCGCCGGGCTCGCGTCCGGGCAGATGCCCGGAACCCGGCTCTGGATGTACACCAATTTCGACTGCAATCTGGCCTGCGACTACTGCTGCGCCCGGTCCTCACCGCAGACCGCCCGCCGGGCGCTGGGCATCGACCGGGTACGCCGGCTGGCTGGCGAGGCCGTTCAGGCCGGGGTCAGCGAGCTGCTGCTCACCGGCGGCGAACCGTTCCTGCTGCCGGACCTCGATGACCTCGTGGCGGCCTGCACGGACGCGCTGCCGACCACGCTGCTGACCAACGGGATGCTCTTCCGCGGGAACAGGCTCGAACGCCTGCGCCGGATGGACCGCGACCGGCTCGCGCTGCAGATCAGCCTCGATTCCGCCACCCCGGACACCCACGACAGCCACCGCGGCACCGGATCGTGGGCCCGGGCAGTGGCCGGCATTCGGATAGCGCAGGACGAAGGATTCCGGGTCAGGGTCGCCGCGACACTGCCCGCCGGGCAGAGCCACGAACTCCAGCCGTTCCACACCTTCCTCGACTCGCTCGGCATCGCACCCGAGGACCAGGTGATCCGCGCCCTCGCCCACCGCGGCAACGCCGACGCCGGCCTGGAACTGACCATCGAATCGCTCATCCCCGAAGTCACCGTCACCGCCGACGGCGTCTACTGGCACCCCGTCAGCGCCGACGACACCGACCAGCTCGTCACCGCCGAGATCTTCCCGCTGGCCGAGGCCATCGCCGAGGTCCGCCGCCGATTTAGCGACTACCGCGCACGCGCCAACGCCGCTACCCAATGGTTTCCCTGCGCCTGAGCACACCAGCCGCGCGCCGGGTTACCCGGCGCTGGCATCCCCGGGTCGGGGATGCCGGAAGCACCGCGCCCCCGCAGCGCCCTCCAAGGAGGCTTGGTCCTCTCGGCCCTGGCTCTTGCCGTCCATGCGCGGATTCCGGTCAGCATGCTGAGGCGGATGATCTACGTGTGAATCAGGTAAGGGTGTACCGATGACCAGTGAACCCATCGCCAGCTACGCCATGCTCTCTGACTGCCGCTCGGCCGCGCTCGTGAGCGCCGCGGGTTCCGTGGACTGGCTGTGTTTCCCCCGTTTTGACAGCCCCTCGGTTTTCGGACGGATCCTGGGCGAGGACGCAGGCTACTGGTCGATCCGGCCTGCGGCCCCACACTCCTCTACCCGGCGGTACCTCGGCCCGACGATGGTCCTCGAAACGGTCCACACCACAGCCGGCGGGACCGTGACAGTCACCGACTCCCTGGCCCTGGGAGACGGGAACCGGGGCCACGAACTCGGCGCCGGCGCGCCCGGAACGTTGCTGCGGCAGGTGGCCTGCACCGAAGGAGAAGTCGAGATGGAGGTGACGTTCGCGCCCCGGCCGGAATACGGGCTGATCCGGCCTCTTCTCCACGGAACCCCCGGCGGCCTTCTGGTCCACGGCGGGGCAGACGTGCTGGCCTTCTCCACCCCGGTCCCCTTCGAACTGGATGGTGGTGAAGCGCGGGCGAAGCCGGTCCTTCGGGCCGGAGACGCCCTGGGATTCGCGCTTCACCACCAGAACGCCGGGCCGGTACCGCCGGCGTTCTGGAGCCAGGAGGACATCGCCCGCCGGCTGGAGGACACGCTGGAGGGCTGGGACAGCTGGTCGCAGCTGCATCAGAGCTACGACGGACCCTGGCAGGACCTGGTCGCTTCCAGCGGCAGGGTCCTGCAGGCACTGACGTTCTATCCGACCGGTGCGATCGTCGCCGCTCCGACGACCTCCTTGCCCGAGGTCGCCGGCGGCACCCGGAACTGGGACTACCGCTACACCTGGATCCGGGACGCCAGCATGACGCTGCAGGCGCTGTGGGTGGCCGCGTGTCCGGACGAGGCCGGGAAGTTTTTCCAGTTCCTCGCGACGGCAGCCGCCAGCCGGCTGAGCAGCGGCGACGAGTTGCAGATCATGTACGGCATCGGCGGGGAACGGGACCTGACCGAACGCGAACTGGCCCACCTTCCGGGCTGGCGCGGAAGCGCCCCGGTGCGGGTGGGCAACGGCGCCTGGGACCAGCGCCAGCTCGACGTCTATGGCGAACTCCTCGACGCAGCCGCCACCCTCCCGGAATATCTCAACGACCTGGAGCCCGGGACGCGGCAGTTCCTTGCCGATGCGGCCGACGCTGCAGCATCGCGCTGGCAGTCCACGGATCAGGGCATCTGGGAGGTCCGCGGCGCACCCCGGCACTACCTTCATTCAAAGCTGATGTGCTGGGTGGCCGTGGACCGGGCCATCGGCCTCGCCGGGATCCTGAACGCGGAAGAGCGGGTTCCACACTGGATGCAGACCCGGGCCCAGCTCGCCGACTCGATCCACATGAACGGCTGGAACGAGACAGCCGGTGCCTATACCCAGGCCTACGGCTCCGAGGACCTGGACGCGTCGGCCTTGATGCTCTCCATCGTGGGTTTCGTGCCCGCCGGCGATCCCCGGATGCTGGCAACGATCGACGCCATCGAGCACCGGCTCACCGACAGCCGGGGCCTGGTGTACCGATACCAGGCCGATGACGGCCTCTCCGGAGAGGAAGGAACGTTCCTGCTGTGCACGTTCTGGCTGGCCCATGCCCTGGCCCTGGCCGGACAGACCCGGCGCGCCCGGGCCGTCTTCGAACGGGCCGCGGCCTTCGCCACCGATCTGGGCCTGCTGGCCGAGGAGGTCGCCCCGGACAGCAGCGAACTGCTCGGAAATTTCCCGCAGGCCTTCAGCCATATCGGCCTCGTCAACGCCGCCTGGGCCATCCGCACCGCCGAGGACGAAAACCGGCTCCCTACTGCCGGCGAAGGGGACATCCCGTGACGGGTCCTGTTCCGGGCAGACGGCGCCGGGCGGTGATTCGGCTGGGAATTCTGGTGGTTCTCGTGGCCGCCGCAGCCGTCGCGGCACTGGTGTTTCCGCTCCCGCCGGTCGAGGAGCTCCGGAACTATTTCGGCACCACCGGCTGGTGGGGACCGGCGGCCTTCATCCTCGGCTATGCCGCGCTGACGCCGGCACCGGCGCCGGCGCCGAAAAATGTCCTCTCAGTCGGCCGCGGGGGCTAGTCTTTGGCTTCGCCGGGGGGCATCGCCGTCGTCTTCGCCGCCGCAATCCTGGGTTCCGTTGCCGCGTTCTGGTAGACGGTTAGCTCAGTCCTCCGGCCGGCGGCACTCAAACAGGTAGTCCAGACAAGCCTGCTCGTTGCCGAACCTTGCCTGAAACTCCAGGATCATCCGCGGAAAGTCCGGTCCCGGCATTCACCCGGATTACCTAACTAACCGTCTACCCACTTGCGCTGTTATCGGCCCTTGGTGGCACCGCTATATTTTCCTCGGGCCAGCCGATCCCCCGCCTGGTCTGCATGGTTATCGGCGCTATTTCTACGAGTTCATCGAAGTGGAGAAGGCGAACCATCCTGAAGCCCTTGTACGGGTAACGCGACTGGCGTACATATATAGGGAACTACTAGTTCTCTAACGTCTGGAACCGGGTCATGGGCGATGTCCAGCAGCACACGCCGCGGGTCCCCTCCGCCATCCGGACGGCGCTTCCGGGCATCCTGCTTGTCATGTTCCTCGGGGCCCTGGATCAGACTGTGATGGCCTCGGCGTTGCCGGCGGTGGCCGGTGACCTGAATGGCCTGGACCAGATGTCCACCATCATTACCGGCTACCTTGTCGCCGCCACGGCCGCTATGCCCCTGACCGGGAAGCTGGGTGACGCCTACGGCCGCAAGCGTGTTCTCCAGGCCTCATTGATCGTCTTCACCGGCGGTGCGGTGCTGTGCTCTGTTGCACATTCCGTTCCGGAGCTCATCGCGTACCGGGCGGTTCAAGGCATCGGCGGCGGGGGCCTCATGATCGGGGCCCAGGCGATCATCGGCGAACTTGTCAGCCCGCGGGACCGGGGCAGGTTTCTTGGCATCATCGGGGCCGCGTTCATCGTGGCGGCGGTCGCCGGTCCGCTGGCCGGCGGGGCCGTGGTGGACCATCTGTCCTGGCGCTGGATCTTCTATTTCTACGTGCCGCTGGGGCTTACGGCCCTTGCAGTTGTGACACTGACACTGCGGCTTCCGGACCCTCCGCGGGGGCGGCGCATCGACTACGGCGGGGCCGCCCTGCTGTGCCTTGGGATCGTATTGGTGATCATGGTGTGCAGCCTTGGCAGCTACGGCGCCCCGGGCTGGCTCGCTCCCGTTCTGGCGGCGGTGGCGGCGGCGGCACTGGCCGGGTGGTTGGTCACCTCCCGCCGCAGTGCGGATCCGATCGTTCCGTTGTTCCTGTTCCGTGACGCCGCGTTCGCCATCCCGACGGCGGTCAGTTTCCTCATCGGCTTCGCGATGTTCGCCACGCTCAGCTTCCTGCCGGCGTTCCTGCAGGTGGGCATGGGGATGTCGGCCACCGCTTCCGGCGGCATGCTGATCGCCCTCATGGCCGGAATTCTGCTCACAACGGCGGCCTCCGGCGCGCTGATCACGCTCACTGGGCGCTACAAGATCTACCCGGTGGCCGGGACGCTCCTGGCCGTTCCCGGAATCTGGCTGTTTAGCACCCTGGATGCGCACAGCAGCCCGTGGCTGGTGCTCGCCTCGATGCTCCTACTCGGGCTGGGTATCGGGCTGGTCATGCAGGTCATGGTGCTCGTGGTGCAGAATTCCGTGGAGCGCCGCGATCTCGGGGCAGCCACCTCCACCGTGACGTTTCTTCGCCAAGTGGGCAGTTCCGTAGGCGTGGCGGTCCTGGGGTCCCTCATCACGGTGCGCTTCACGGCCGCCGTGCCCGCGCCGCTGGCAGCGGCGCTTGGCGACCGCATCAAATCGTTGACGCCGAAGACTCTTGAGCAGCTGCCTGCAGCGGACCGCAGCGCGGTGGCCGAGGCCTTCGGCCATGCGCTTCCACCGGTCTTCGGCTACGCAGCCCTCGTGTTGGCGGTCGCCTTCGTTCTGACGCTTTTCCTGCCTGAGCGGGAGCTGCGGACAACGGCGCACGCCGACGCCGACGCCGCGCGCGTTGACGCCGAGGCGTCCGACGGTCTGGCCGCGGACGCGGGGCCGACCAATCCCAATGACCCCGCCGACCGCGCACGAGGAGCCTCCGATGACTGAGAAGACCACCGCCCCGCTGGCCGATTTCGGTTCGGCGGACATCGACGCCGCCGGTGGAAAAGGTGCAGCCCTCGGCGAGCTGATACGCCAGGGATTTCCGGTGCCGCCGGGCTTCATCATTACGACCCGCGCGTACCGGTCCCTCCTTGCCGACACGTCGCTGGGGGCGGCCCTGGGCGGACTGCTCCGCGCCGCCACCGCGGAAAGAGATCCCGACGGCGCCGCGATCCGCGTGCTGTTCGCCGGAACGGACATGCCTCACGACTTGCGGACGGAGATCGGTGTTGCCTATGCAAGGCTGGGGCGCGGAGCGGTGGCAGTACGTTCCAGTGCCACGGCGGAAGACCTGCCGGGGGCAGCGTTCGCCGGCCAGCAGGACACGTTTTTGAACGTGGTGGGCGAGGACGCGGTGGTCCGGGCGGTCGCCGACTGCTGGGCCTCGCTCTGGACCGACAGGGCCATCGCCTACCGCCGGCGGCAGGGGATCGATCCCCGCGAGGTGGCCATCGCCGTCGTGGTGCAGAAAATGGTGCCGGCCGACATCGCCGGTGTCATGTTCACGGCCAACCCCGTCACGGGTGTGCGCAGCGAAATCGTCGTGGAGGCGAGCCCCGGGCTGGGGGAGGCGGTCGTCTCGGGGCGGGTGACGCGGGAGCACTACGTCCTGGACCTCTCGGGAAAGTCCCGCAGTTTCGCCCCAGGTGGCCGCGAGGTCGTGATCAGCGCCGCCGTAGGCGGGGGCACGCAGGAAGTCCCCGGGACCCCGGGTGCCGGTCCGGGGCTGGGCACCGAACAGCTGGCAGAGCTGGCCCGCCTGGCTCTGAGGTCCCAGGAACACTTCGGCCGGCCGCAGGACATGGAATGGGCGGTGGCCGGGGGCCGACTGTTTGTCCTGCAGTCGCGGCCCATGACGGCGTTGCCGCCGCAGCCGCAAGGGCTCAACCCTTTCCAGCGGAGGGTGGGGCCGTTCTTCGTGGAAATGTTCCAGGAACGGCCCTACCCGCTGGACGTGTCCGGCTGGATGAACCACGGGATCCTGGCCATGCTGCACCGGATGGCCGGGAGCGTGGGCGTGGTCTTCCCCACAGCTGAGCAGGTGCTCCCCGAAGAAGACGGCGTGGTGGTGCAGCTCGTGCCGCCGGTTCCGCATCCCACGCTCCGGAGCCTGGCCGCGCCGGTGTCGCTAGCCCGCCGTGCACGGCAATACAAAACAGCCCGGTGGACGCAGGATCCGAGATTTCCGGCCTTCCTTGACCGAATTGAGCGGCTGACCGCGAAGGACCCGGGCGCACTGCGCTGGGCCGGGGTCGTTGCCATGGCAGAGGGATCCTTCGCGGCAATGGGCGGTATCACCGACCTGCGGATCTCCTACCTGCCCGGCATCTTCCTGCCCATGCTGAAAATGCGCGCGATGCTCCTGCTCCTTGGGAAGACGGAACTGGCCTCTGCGCTGATCGCGGGGGCGGAAACCCGGACGAGCCAGGCCAACCGTGCACTGGAGCAACTGGCCGAAACAGCTGGCGCTGATGCCGAGTTGGCGCGTGCCCTGTCCGAAGAGGACCCAGTCAATGTCCTGGACCTCGTCGAAAAGGATCCCGCCCACGCGGCCTTCCGCGAGGCATTTACGGCGTTCCTGCTCGAATACGGCAACCGCGAAACAGTCAGCGTGGTGCTGAGCAGTACCCCCACCTGGTTCGACGCCCCGGAGGTGGTCCTGGGACTCGTGAAGGCCATGCTGGGCGCCCGGCCGCCGAGGACCGACCAGACCGGCACGGCGATGAGCGAGCTGAAGGGGCACCCGGTGCTCCGGTTCAAGCCGCTGCGCCGGCGGATGCTCGCCGCCGTCGCCGCTGCCCAGGCCGGAATGGCGTTCCGGGAGGACACCCACTTTTACGCCACCAAGGTCATACCGCCGCTGCGCCGCGCCTACCGCGAGCTCGGCCGGCGGCTCACGGCGGCCGGCGTGATCGATGATGCCCATGACGTCTACCACCTGCGGTTCGAGGAGCTGGCATCGATCACGGACACCGACGACGGCGTGCTGCCGGCTTCCGTCCGGGAGCACTTCCGGCCCCTGGTGCTGGCGCGTGCGGCCAAGCGGCGCGAACTGGAGGGGATCCCACTGTTGGACACGGCCTTGCTCTTTGGGCACATCCGCCGTGTGGCGGGGACCCTCGTCTCCGGCACGCCGGCAAGCCGTGGACGCGCAGAAGGGCCGGTGAGGGTGATCCGCGGACCGGCCGAGTTCGGGCGACTGCGCAGCGGAGAGATCCTGGTCTGCCCGTACACCAACCCGTCCTGGACACCCCTGTTCCAGCGTGCCGCGGCCGTCGTCGTGGACACCGGCGGCCTCGGCTCCCACGCGGCGATCGTGGCGAGGGAGTACGGAATACCGGCCGTCATGGGGACCGGCACTGGCACCAGCATTCTGGCCGACGGGCAGCATGTCGTCGTGGACGGGAACACCGGGGTGGTCATGCCTTCCCCCTCCGGGGCGGGGGCCTGAAATGGCGGAGTCCCAGGACCACCGCAAACTGCCGCGCCGCCGCGGACCCGCCCTGAACAGTGCGATCTTTGAAGCGGTCCGGGCGGAGATTGCAGAATCCGGATATGCCGGGCTGACCATGGACAGCGTGGCCGAGCGCGCCCGGGCCAGCAAGGCCTCGCTCTACCGGCGGTGGCCCGGGCGCGCGGCTCTGGTACTTGACGCAGCCTACGACGCGATGCCCGGTCCGGCGTCAGCCCCCGACACCGGGAGTCTCCGCGAGGATGCCCTCGCGGTCATGCGGCACGCCGCGCGTCAGCTGGACGGGACCGTCGGGCTGGCCATCCGGGGGCTGCTGGGCGAGGCACTCCAGAATCCGGCCGTGGCCGCCGAAATCCGTGAGTACGCACGCGGGAATGCCGGCAAGGTCATGCTGACCATCATCAAGCAGGCCGTGGCGCGCGGCGAATGTGACCCGGCCCTGGCCACGGACCGCACCGTCGAAGCCGGCCCCGCGTTACTGCGGCAGAGGTTCATCTTCTCGTCCTTGCCCATCGACGACAACTATCTCGTGCAGGTTGTCGACGAAGTGGTGCTGCCACTGCTGGGACTCAGCCCACCCGGGGTCCGAGGCCAGAAGCCGAATAGGACCTGACTGGTTTGCGTTTATCCTGCAGTGCGCGGACGGATTTGTACGCTTGATTCAGCCAGTCCAGTCAGCTCAATCCAAACCTCGGCTGCTAATGGCCCTAATGTGCGGCTTCGCCGGGACGGATCGTCCACCAGCCTGGCACCACCACAAGAACCTCATCACCCGACACGGACGCTCCGGAGTACGCAAAGCCTTCCACATCGCCAGCACCATCAACCGGACCTGGTACACCAATTCCAGCACCACCCACACCGTGGAAATCTATGACGCCCTCGCATGCGACCAGCCCCGCCACGGCCAAGGCCTGGCCATCGTCGCGGCGTCTCTCTACCCGTCCATCGCGGCCCTGACCGCTGCCGTCGCCTCGCCATACTGGGCCGCCATCGCCCACTCACCCGCCCCGACGCTTTCCTGGACAGAGTCATTCAAGAAGTCACCGAAGGCTGGCCCCCGCGGGAGTCGACCCGCTCCGCCACTGGATGACCGGAGACTGGCTCCCGGGATTCCGTGGATCGGACACTATTCGGCCGATTGCGCGCCGTTGATCCACTGGCCTGCCGCGGCGCTGGGTCGTTGAACGGACCTTGGCCTGGATTGCCCGGCACCGGCGATGCGTGCGCGACTACGAACGGTTACCGCCCACCACGAAGCCATGATCCGCTGGACCATTGTCAGAATCACCAGCAAACCACTGGCCAAGCAGGTTTAGGAACAGGCTCTTGGCGGACCGGTTCAGAGCAGGTAGTACCGCAGGAGCAGGTAGGGCACGCAGAGACCGATGGTGACGGCGGTGACCACCAGCCCGTATTTTGTGAACGTCCAGAACGAGATGGGGTGATCGTAGCGCTTCGCTATCCCGATGACGACGACGTTTGCACTGGCTCCCACAGCGGTGGCGTTGCCGCCGAGGTCCGCACCGAGAGCCAGCGCCCACCAGAGGGGCTTGGCTGCGGCGCCTCCTGCCTCCACAAGGTCATGCGTAATCGGAGCGAGTGTGGCCACATAGGGGATGTTGTCAATGATGCCGGACGCGAAAGCCGAGCCTGCGAGCATTGCGACGGCGGCGGCGTCGTAGTTGTCCCCGATCAGGGAAGCCACAGCCGCTCCCACCGCGTCGATGACTCCAAGGTTGACCAGGGAACCGATCATGATGAACAGGCCCGCAAAGAACAGCAGCGTCTCCCATTCGACGTCCCCGAACACTTTTCGCGGTTCAAGCCGGGCCAGCAGCACCAGGAGCCCTGCACCGAGCATCGCGACAACGGACGGTGCGAACCCCAGCACAGGGCGGGCAACAAAACCGATCAGCACCAGGCCCACCACCACGAGCGATTTGATCAACAATGACTTCTCCCCCAGCGCCTCCTTCTCGTTCAAGGCCATGACGCGCGCGGCACGGTCCGGATGGAAACGGAAGGCGGAGCGGAACATCCAGCGGCACAGTCCGATGAAGACGACGAGGAGCACCGCGATTATCGGCGCAAGGTTGATGATGAAGTCGTTGAAGGTCAGGCCCCCCCGGCTGGCGATGATGATGTTTGGCGGGTCGCCAATCAGAGTGGCCGTGCCTCCGATGTTGCTGGCCATCACCTCCGCAATCAGGAAGGGAACCGGTGGCGCGGCGAGCCGTTCACACACCAGGAGCGTCACGGGCGCGGTGAGCAGCACCGTGGTGACGTTGTCCAGAAGTGCCGAGAGCACGGCCGTGATGACCACCAGGATCACCATGATCCGGAACGGATAGCCCCGGGCTTTCTTCGCCGCCCAGATCGCGAGGAACTCGAACAGGCCGGTCTGCCGGAGGATGCCGACGATAATCATCATGGCCAGCAGCAGGAAGATGACATTCCAGTCGATCCCGCTCTCGGCCGAAAAAAACATTCCCGCGTCATTCGTGGCACCGATCAAAACCATTGCAGCTGCGCCGCCCAGCGCGGTGGTCATCCGCGGCAGCTTTTCGGTAGCGATCAGAACATACGCTGTGAGAAAGACACCGAGCGCAAGAATGACCTGGACCGTCACTGTTGTCCGCTTCGCGGGTCAGGATCGCCGGCACCGGCCAGGATGGCCTTGATGACGGCGGGAAGCGTGACGAACATCGGGGTGTCCGGGGTGAGTCGCGGACCAGGGCAATCTGAGTCCGGGCATCCACCATGCGCGCCGCGATCTCGACCAGGGTCGCATCGGACTCGAGGGAAAGGATCTTGCGGACGGCGACGCCCTCATCGTCAAGCATCTCCCCGACAGTCCGTTCTGCGAGGTATTCCCACAACTCGCCTGCCCCTGCCTCGTCGAACACGGCCGCCAGCGACACATCATCGAGAAGGTAGCCGGGCACCATGAGCCGCAGCACGTCCACGGCCGAGACTATGGCAGTGGGAACTCCCAGCTTGTTTGCAATAACCAGCCCCACCAAACCGCTGTCCGCGATCAGGCGCCCGGCTTCCACCGCATTGGTCTCGCGGCGCACAACGGGTAGAGCAACTTGCAGGTCGGCTGCGCGCACAGCGGCTCCTCATGCCTCCGAAGACAGAACGTAGGCCCATCCAACCACCGATTCCCTGCGCTTGGCAGGGGTTGTCTTCGTGTTCAGCGATCAAGCCACCTGTCGAACCCGTTATTCTGCAGGCACGGCCCTGGACGTGGCTTTGTCGCTTGCCTGTCCGGAATGACTCTCAGGCGCGTGCGTTCCCTTCCTTGAGGGGAAAATGCGATCTTACCGGTCTCGATAGGGCAGGGCCAGAGGTGACTATGACCGTACCGATAAGGCCCGTGTCGGTCAGAGCGGAGGTTGGTGTTTACTTTGCGATCCTGCCCACGATCTGGCGGGCCACGAGCCGATCGATGCCGGGCAGGTGCGTCCCCCGTATGATCCAGCGGCGCAGGAGTCGCTGGGTCCTGTTCGTGGGAAGGAACGAGGCCGCCGCGCGCCTTCCCGCGGCCTGTGCTTCCTCCACGACCGGCCGCCAGCGCCGTTCGAACTCGGCCATGGCCGGGGCGATCCCGGACGGAGAGTCCACGGGCCCCAGGAGGTCCCCCAGAAGGGCCGCCCCGGCTATGGCGAGGGAGCCCCCTTGGCCGGCCAGGAGCGAGACTGCCCCGCAGGCGTCCCCGATCAGAATGGCTCTGCCTTTATGCCAGGCGGGCATGACGATTTGGGCGACGACGTCATCGTATGGGTGCTCGGGGCACAGCTCGAGCAGCCTGTCGACGGCGTCGCCCAGGCCGGCGAACTCCCGGCGGAGCCGTTCCCGGGTACTCTGGGGCTGCCCGTCCCCCTGTGCTCTGTTGGCGTCACGGTAGACGAGGAAGGCAGCCACCTCGTCAGTGCGCAGGCTGTAGAGCCCGGCCATCCGGTCGAGGGTGTCGGTGAGCAGGAAGCGGTTCGCGAAGCGGGCGTTCAGCCCGGGATCGGCCACGATGAACGCGGCGGCGCGCATGCCCAAGGGGCGCAGGTAGTCCTTTTCGCGGCCGAACACGTGGGCGCGCACCTCGGAATGCACGCCGTCGGCGCCGATGAGCAGATCGGCGCCGGGCGGCGGCACCGCTGAGGCGTCGACGGCCACTCCCGCGCCGTGCTCGTCAGCCCAGGCGCCGCAGACCCGCACCCCGTAGCGGACGCGGACCCGGCCGGAGGGAACGTCCTCGAGCGCGGCGAGGGCAGCACGCTCCATGTCCGGGCGCAGCAGGCTCAGGACTTTCTCCCCGGCGAGCCGGGCGAACTGGTCGTAGTCCAGGCGCGCGGTCGGGCGCAGCCCGGCGTCGACGTACTCGACCGCTTCGACGTGGTACGCGACCGCCGCCAGACGCGGGTAGAGGCCGATCCTCTCCGATGCCTCGACCCCGGGACCGAAGAAATCCATCATGTACCCGTCAGGACGGGGAGCAGGGGATTTCTCCAGGACCTCGACCTCCCACCCCGCCAGGCCCAACTGGCGGGCCGCGACGAGCCCGGCAATTCCCGCCCCGGCGACTATGGCCTTCACGTCCTACCCCCTCCATCGGCTCGGCCCCAGAGAAGCCGCCGGCGCAGTGACGAGCACCCCGACGGCAGCTGTTGCCTCATTCTTGGACCCTCCTGGAGGCTCGTCAAGAGTGCAGGACACCCGCGAGGACCAGACGCGGATTCTGCCCGGTCCCTGGGGCAGGTCAAGGAGTCAAGCAAACAGTCCCAACAGCCAGCCGCCTAATACTACAGTCGCGTTTATTATGGGCTGCGTCGGCGGTTTAATCGGACTTTCGGCAGGGAACCTGTTAATCGTTGGTGGTGAGTGATGATATTTGTGTGGCGGACGTAGAAGAGTGGGCCGAAGGTCTGGAAGAAATCGGTGATCTGATTGGGCAGCGGTTTGTCCGGTCCGAACCACGCCGGAACGCTGTGGGGTATGTGCGCGGGCTCCTTTCGGATGAGGAACGTAAGAATTCCTGGACCCTGTCTGAACGCGCCGGGCACGGTACCCCGGATGGCATGCAGCGCCTGCTCTCGACCACCGACTGGGACCCGGATGCTGTGCGGGATGACCTGTTCACCTACGTCAACCGCCATCTGGGCGATCCTGACGGGATCCTGATCATTGACGAGACCGGATTCCTCAAGAAGGGCGCCGCCTCAGCCGGGGTCGCACGCCAGTATTCGGGCACGGCAGGGCGGGTGGAGAACTGCCAGATCGGGGTGTTCCTGACATATTCCGCCCCGGCCGGGCGCACCCTGCTGGACCGGGAACTCTACCTGCCCAAAGCCTGGGCCGATGATCGGGAGAGATGCGCCGGGGCCGGGATCCCCAAAACCAGGGAATTCGCCACGAAGCCGGTACTGGCCGCGGACATGATCGACCGCGCCCTGGATGCCGGGATCCCGGCCCGCTGGGCCACCGGGGACGCGGTCTACGGCCAGCACACAGGGCTGCGCCGCCGCCTGGAAGCCAGAGGATTGCATTACGTGCTGGCCGTGCCCATGAACCAAAACATCATCGCCCCCACCGCCTGGCCGGGCGAGCAATGGCGTGCCGATAAACTCATCGCTTCCCTGCGCGCCAATGCCTGGCGGACCCGCACCGCCGGGGCCGGAACCAAGGGCGACCGCCTCTACTCCTGGGCACGGACCCGCATCAACGGACCCGCCGAAACCGGAGAACACTGGCTGCTGGCCCGCCGCTCCCTGAAAGACCCCACCGACCTGGCCTACTACATCTGCCACGGCCCCAACCGGGTCTCCCTCGCCGAACTGGTCCGGATCGCCGGCGCCCGCTGGGCGATCGAGGAAACCTTCCAAACCTCCAAGGGCGAAACCGGACTGGACCACTACCAGGTCCGCCAATACACCGGCTGGTACCGGCACATCACCCTCTCCATGTTCGCCCAGGCCTTCCTGACCGTGATCCGCTCCAAAAAAGGGGCGCTGCCGCCGGAGGCGGGGAACTGATCCGGCTCTCGCTGCCCGAAATCAGGCGGCTGCTCGTCCGGCTCGTCTGGCACCGCACCACCAGCCCGAAACACGTCCTGGAATACTCAACCTGGCGACGAAAACACCAACACCGCGCTCGATACTGTCATTACAAGGCCCGCGGACACACCCCATAAACGCGACTGTAGTACTAACTCCCGTTGGTACCATTTAGCTTGAAAAATTCCGCGTCCGTCGTCTCGCTGGCGATGCCATCGCTTCACCGTTCTGGCTGGAATCGCACACTCACATCGACCGGACGCGTTCCTGGTCAGAATCAGCGACGAAGTCACCGACGGCTGGCGACCACGGAGCGCATTCGCTCTCCTCCGGCACTGGATGGACGAAGACTGGTTCCGGCATTCCGCGGATCAGAGACATTGGGGGCGTCCGCAGATACCGAAAAAGGGAACGGCTGGCGTCCTGGACGGAGCTCCCTGAAACTTTGAGTCGACCAGCTTACTCGTGGCGGTGTTGCAGGGTCCCTGCCCGGATCTGGAGGTGCCCGCCCCGTGCGGACCGGCTATCGACTCCGACGCAGTCTTCCTCCACGAACTGCCAGGGGTGGGCGAAGATGTCTGCACCGCCAATCCTGCAGGCGAAACGGGCAAGCGGGGCAAGCCAGCGTGCGCTTCCGTACGGTTCTTGCATGTCGACAATACTGACCCGTGGATCCGCGCCCAACAGGTTCTGGATGTTCGCCCATGCGGTCCGCCAGGCCGGCATCAGCGACAGCGAATATGTGGCAATGATGCCGTCCGAGGCCGGGGTGCCTCCTTGGCCGCTAACCTGCTCCATGACCGCCGACGCATCGAGGCTGATGAGGTCCGCCTGCACCAGAATGATGTTGTCCCAGCGGTGCAGCCGGGCACGGCGCTGTGCTTGGCGGAGCATTCCGGGGCTGCGGTCGATACCGATGATTGTCCCCGTGGGGCCGATCCTGTCCTGCAGGAGCGGGAAGTTCAGGCCGGTCCCGCAGCCGATGTCCAGGATCTGGTCCCCGGGCCGGGGGTCGAGTGCGTCGATGCCCTGGATCCGTCCTGCCCGGTATACGGCTCGCTCGCCGGAGAGCACGTCGTAGACCGGTGCATAGATGTTGTACTTGTCCTTGACGGTGCCCTCCCGTTCCAGTTGGCCACACTCGGCCGATGGTAGTGACCGGGGCCTGGGTGCCAAACTTACCCGACGACGGAGGGCACGGACATGGCGGACAGGGACGGGATTGTTGATTTGCTGGTCCTCGGAGGCGGCGCCGCCGGGCTGGTCGGCGCGATGACGGCCGCCGGCGTCGGCGCCCGGACGGTTCTGGTTGAACGCGACCGGACCGGAGGTGATTGCCTGTGGACCGGCTGTGTCCCGTCCAAGACACTCCTGGCCGCCGCCGCCACGGCCCGCACCAGGGCAATGCTCACCGGGCAGGACCCGGACTTTTCCCTCGTCCGCACCATGATCCGGGATGCCATCGCCGCCATCGAGCCGGCGGATTCCCCGCAGACCCTGGAGGCTGCCGGGGTGCGGTTCATCAGGGGCGCTGCCAGATTCGAGGCTCCCGGCGTAGCCACCGTTGACGGCCGGACAATCAGATTCCGGCAGGCTCTCATCGCCACGGGCGCGGCCCCGCATGTCCCCGAGGTTCCCGGGCTCGCGGGCCCTTCGGTGGTGACGTCCGAAACCGTCTGGGACCTCCCCGCGATCCCGGCCCGCCTGGCCGTCATCGGCGGCGGCCCCCTTGGCTGCGAACTGGGCCAGGCCTTCGCCCGGCTCGGATCCGAGGTCACGCTGATCATCCGGTCAACGATCCTGCCCAGAGAAGACCGCGATGCAGCCGCGCTGGTCAAGACCAGCCTGGAAGCCGACGGCATCCGGGTCCTGGAACACACCCGTGTGGAACGGATCAGCCCAACTAAACCCGGTTCCCGCCTGGAACTGAGAGATGGCACGGTCCTCACCGCCGACACCGTGCTGCTGGCGGCCGGCCGCACGGCGCGCACAGCCGGGCTCGGACTCGAACATCTGGACATCTCCACCGACGCCCACGGCCAGATCATCACCGATCCCAGGATGCGGACCACGAACCCGTCCGTCTGGGCCGCGGGGGATGTCACCGCCCATCCCCGCTTCACTCACGTCGCCGGAGTACATGCCAGCATCGCCGCCCGCAACGCCGTGCTTGGCCTGAACCTCAAAATCAGCCCGGTCGTGCCACGGGTCACCTACACATCCCCCGAACTCGCCGCCGTCGGCGCCACACACCCTCCCGGGACACGCGCCATGGTCCGGACCATCCACCACACCCACGTGGACCGGGCGGTCACCGACAACACCACGGACGGCTTCACCCGGCTGATCGCGGACCAGCGCGGGCACATCCTGGGAGCCACCATCGTCGGGCCGCGGGCAGGGGAATCCGTGGCCGAGGTCGTCCTGGCCATCGAACACCGGCTGAAGACCTCCGACATCGCCGCAGCGACACACCCGTACCCCACGTACTCGGACGGGGTATGGAACGCCGCGATCGCCGACGTCCGGGCCCGCCTGCGCGCACCCGCCACGGCCGCCGTTATCAAAATACTGCTGTTGCTGCGCCGGTGGCGGGCCGACCTGGACACCCGGCTGATCCGACGATAACCGGCCACATGAGCGCACCGACGCCTGCCCGGCGGCACGATGGAGGAAGTGAATACCGTTTCGCGTCCGGAGAGCGATCCCACCAAGCAGCCCCTCAGACCGGGTATGCATGGGGCCTGTTTGAGCCATCTGCGACCAGGCCCGGGCTAAGGGCGCCACGGTCCCACGGTCCCAAATCAATGGCGCCGATCCTTGCCGATCCGAGCACGCAGATCATGACTGACCCTGGGATCGGCACCGCCAAGCCCCGGCACAGACCTGACGGCATTCCAGCCCGATAGGTTCTTCAGCTGCTGCCGTCCTCGCATGTCAGTGGGTTGGCGATGGAGAATATCTGCATGAGGGTAGAACTGCTGCACATCGATGAGTGCCCCAACTCGGCTGAAGCAGCCCAGCGCGTGGAAACTGCCCTGGCCGCTTTGGGCCATGGGGACACCGCAGTACACATGCGGCTGCTGGAGTCTGCAGCGGACACAGTGGGCACCGCCTTTGCCGGTTCTCCGACGATCACAGTTGACAGGGCCGACATTTTTCCCGGTGGGGCCCCGGCCAGCGACCTCGCCTGTCGGATCTACCGGGCTTCAAGCGGCTTCGCGGTTCTGCCAACGGTCGATCAACTCAAAGAAGCCCTCAAAAACCATGGATTCTGACTGCGACTACACGTGCTCCTGCTGCGGCAGGACGATGCAGCGCAAAAAGCTGCATGCACTCGGAGCCGGACACACCTATATTTGCCGGCGCTGCGGCCTCTGGGTTGCACTTCGGCCTTGGAGGGATACGGCGCGGTCCGCCTGACCCGTCATAGGGCCTCCCGCAGCGGGACGGTGTGATGCCGCCGCTGGGCACCAGCATCAAATCCACCAATGAGTCGGTGTAGTTCTTGTACCGCTGGAGAAACAGCAAGAACAACGAACCTTCATCCCGCTGCTGCTGGACTCAAGGTCCGCGCCCGAACAAGCACGGTGACCCCTGCCGGCCGGGACGGAAGCGTTCCGTTGTGTAGTGCAGATTACTGAACGCGTTCGGAGCCCGGCAATACCCTGGTGACTATGTCAATCTCATTCAGGTCCACTATGACGGCTTGATCCAGGTCCACCGCAGCGCCGGC
Organism: Pseudarthrobacter psychrotolerans; assembly: GCF_009911795.1. Lineage (NCBI taxonomy): Bacteria > Bacillati > Actinomycetota > Actinomycetes > Micrococcales > Micrococcaceae > Pseudarthrobacter > Pseudarthrobacter psychrotolerans. The sequence goes on from NZ_CP047898.1 coordinate 1,834,097, forward strand.
CAGCAACCTGAGTGGCCCGCTGCAGGATCGGGGAGCCATCTGGGTGTCATCCGTCATCTGCACCAGGACATCGGAGCCAGACGGTGGGTACCCGCGGTCGCGATCATCCTCGACGTCCTCGTCCTGACAGCTTTCATCGTGGTCAAGGCCGGACAGGATGTACTGACGTTGACCGTAGCCGCGGCCCTCTCCCTGACCATTTTTCTTGGACAGTGGTGGGCCGTCCGACGACGCGATCAGAACGCCGAGACACACGAGGGCCAGCAGTCCCACCCCTGAGGCGGCCCCAACGGCAACACAGCGATAGTCAGGACACAGCCGGGGTCCCTCCGGGAATCACACCACATCCGTTTCGTGGTCTTTGGATATGGAAGCCGGACCGATACTAAAGACAGGGAACGCCGTTGACGTACGCTGGGTATTTCCGGTTCGGCCAGTTCGGTTAGCTGCAAGCGTGAGGACGGTAGGTTGGGAAAGCTGAACCGGCCCCGGGAAGCTGGTCTTTGCACAGGAGGAGCAGGAGCTTATGAATGAGGCACCGTCACTTCACACGGGCCGCTGCTGGTGAAAGGGCGTGCCGCGCACTGGCTGGATGCGCTGCAGACCCGGCTATGGCCTCTGCCGGCGTTGGCAGTTGCCCTGGCTGTAGTGCTGGGCGTGGTGCTGACTGCATTGGATTCCGCTGTCGACGGCAAGTTGCCCGGCAGTGTCAGCGTCTTTCTCTTCAGCGGCGGCCCCGAAGCAGCAAGGTCAGTCCTGCAGGCCGTCTCGGGGTCCCTGATCACGGTGACGTCCCTGACCTTCTCCCTCACCGTCGTCACGCTGCAGCTGGCCAGCAGCCAGTTTTCGCCGCGTCTGTTGCGGACTTTCACCTCGGACCGGTTCGTCCACGGAACGCTGGCCCTCTTTCTGGCATCCTTCGCATTCGCGCTGACAGTCCTGCGCAGCGTCCGTGACGAAAGCAACGGAAACACCGCCTTCGTACCGGAACTTTCGGTCACCCTCGCGTTCGCCCTTGTCATCGCCAGCGTCGTTGCGCTGGTGCTTTTCCTGGCCCACCTCACCCGGGAAATCCGTGTGGAAACCATGATGCGCAACGTCAACGCCGAAACCCTCGAAACCATAGACCGGGTCTTCCCTACGGACCGGCCCACACCCGGGCCCGGACCCGTCCCGGGCTCCGGTGCATTCCTCATCGAATCCCGCTCCTCAGGCTTCCTGACATCGTTGGATCAATGCGCACTCCTGAAGGCCGCGGAAGATTCCGGCGCCATGGTACGGATAGACAGGCAACCGGGCAGCTCCCTGGTGGAGGGCGTTCCCTTCGCCACCGCCTGGCCGGCCGAACCAGGAGCAATATTCGGAACCGAAACCCGCGGGAAGTTGGCCAAAGCTGTCAATGCCGCTGTCGCAACAGGGTATGAACGCACCAACGTCCAGGACGTCGGGTACGGGTTCCGGCAGCTGGTTGACGTCGCGACGCGCGCACTCTCGCCCGGCATCAACGACCCCACCACGGCAGTGCACGTCATCGGGCACCTCTCTGCCCTGCTGTGCCGGCTAGTCGGGAGAAACCCGGGCCCGGAACACCTCATCGACGAGGACGGGCGCATCAGGGTGGTGCTCTCACTTCCTGGGCTCAACGATCTGCTCGACATGGCGATGAACCAGCCCCGGCAATACGGCGCCGCGGACGCGGCCGTCGCCGGCCGTCTCCTGGGGCTCCTTCACGAACTTGCCTGGTGCGACCGGAAGGGCCAGTACCGGACGGAGATCCAGGACCACCTGGGCCGCATGCGCAACGCCATCGGCGCCGCGGACCACTCAGACCCCGAACGAAAAAACCTGCTGGACACGGCCGACTCCATAGAAACCCGGCAGAGATAGAACCAGTTCCCCGCAAGGGGAACAAAGCGCTGTACCGCGAGTATCCATCCCTCTTTCCCCAACTCCTGTTTTTGAAAGCGACGTAGGTGCCCCACGCGGTTGCTGGATGGTGAGGTGCCGGTTCACGTTCATTACCGCCACCACAGGGACCGAAATCCGGCTGGGCATAATGTCCCAGACCCGCCAGCTGTCCTCGCGGCCCCGCCTGTACCGACTCTCCGAAGAATGACCCGTCATCGGATAGCTGATCCCCATCCGGTGACTAGGACAGCCCGGGCCCAGCTCAGCTTAGGCTTGGAAAGAATGAGGAGGTGCCTATGGCTACTGCATTACTGCTGTCCTTCGCTGTCCTGCTGCTGATCGGGGTACTGATCTCCGAACGTGCCCACCGGACAGTGCTCTCCACTGCCGTGCTCTTCCTCGTCGGAGGTTTTCTCCTGGGACCCGGAGCCCTCGGGGTAATCACGATCACGTCCAGCGACCCGATCGTGGGAGGGCTCGCCGAACTGGCGTTGTTCTCAGTGCTTTTCACCGACGGGATGCGCGTCGGGTTCCGCGATCTCCGCGCGGCGTGGCGGCTCCCCGGCAGGGCCCTGCTGCTTGGCCTGCCCCTCACTCTCGCTCTGACCGCTGTCTTCGCCCACTACATCGCCGGGCTGCCCTGGCTGGAATCCTTCCTCCTCGGCGCCATCCTCGCCCCCACGGACCCTGTCTTTGCCGCCGCCATCGTGGGCAGGGAAGAAGTCCCAGGCCGGCTGCGGCACCTGCTCAACGTCGAATCCGGCGTCAACGACGGCTTGGCACTGCCCATCGTGCTGATCCTGCTCGCCGCGGCCGGCGGCGGCAATACCCAGGGCGAAGAACTCCTCTTCGAAATCGTCCTCGGCATCGCAGTGGGCATCATCGTCCCGGTGATCGTACTCGGGCTCGAACGCCTCCCCTTCCTGCAGGCGATACGATCCCTGCAGCCCTTGCTTGCCGTCTCCATCGGACTCCTGGTCCTGGCCATCTGCCAGGCAACCCATGCCAATCTCTTCCTGGGCGCCTTCGCCGCCGGCATCACAGTGGCCACCTTTGGCACGGAACTCCGCCACGAATTCGAGCAGTTCGGCGAACTCGTCACCGAACTGCTCAAACTGGCCGCCATCATGGTTTTCGGCGCCCTGATCACCCCGACCTTCCTCTTCGGCGAGATTCCCTTCGCCGGCTGGGTCTTCGCCATACTCGCCCTCCTCATCGCCAGACCTCTCGCTCTTCTGGTGTCCTTTATCGGAGCCAAACTCAGTTTCGGAGAACAGGTCACCGCGATGTGGTTCGGCCCGAAAGGCTTCGCTTCGGTCGTCTATGGCCTGATCATCCTCGAATCAGGCATCGCCCTGGCCGACCAGATCTACCACATGGTCGCCCTCGTCATCGTCCTTTCCATCCTGTCCCACTCCTCCACCGACGTCGTCATCGCCCGCAGATTCGGTCGGAGCCAGGGACTGACGCCGGCGGACACCACAGGCTGATGGGACCTCATCGACTAGGTCTCTCACATGTTCGGTAACGATCGTTCGCCATACACTTCCGCACTTGAAACGTCTCCGCAGGTCAGAGCTGTAAAATATGCCGTGTCCGGGCCAATGCAACGCCTACGGACATTTGGGTGACCGCTCATGCTGAACAAGGTGAACTTCCCATCGCGGTAAGGGAAAGCCGCTCCAACTTGGTCATTTTGATAGCGCTACTTTTCCGCGAGATGGTCCTCGACCCCCTATCCAGCACCACGCTCTTGTTCTTCATCCTTGCCCTTTCGAGCCAGGGGGTCTTTGAGACCGTCAAGAAAAGACCAAGAGGGCTGCGCTGACTGAGCCGATAAAAGACTCCGTAAGTACCCCACATCAAGCTGCCAACACCCCGTCGACGTCATTAATGGTGGGGCCCCGATCAAGCTGAGTATTTGAGGCCCTGAGCGCCACCCATTCGTGCGGTTGAGCGCCGGGGATCGTGCCAGAGAGCGCCAGCAGTCGCGTGGCTTGGCGCCGCTGACGCTCTCTGGCGCAGGATTAGGCGCTCACGAGTGCTGCGTGTTCGCGCATGTTGTAGTTGCCGGTCTCGACCCAGATCGTGTTGTGGATGATCCGGTCCATGATCGCGTCCGCATGGACGCCGGAGCCGAGCCGCTGGTGCCAGTCCTTCTGCAAATACTGGGTGCAGAAGACTGTTGAGGTCTCGCCGTAGCGGCGCTCCATCAGTTCCAGCAGCATGCCTCGCATCGGTTCCGTGGGTCGGTCCAGGAGCCACTCGTCGATGACCAGCAGCGTGAATGCCGCATACTTTCGCAGGAATTTACCGGAACCGCCGGGCCTGTCTTGCGCGGCGACCCATTCTTCCTCGAGGTCTGGCATACGGACGTAATGTGCGCGGATTCGGTGCTCGCAGGCGCGTTTGGCGACCGCGCATCCTAGATACGACTTCCCCGACCCGGTGAACCCCTGCAAGACGACGTTCTGCTGCCTGCCCACGAACGAGCAGGTGCCCAGCTGGGTCAGCAGCTGCCGGTCAAGACCGCGCTCGTCGAGAAGATCGATGCGGCGCAAATCCGCGTTCGGATAACGCAGTCCTGCCCGCCGGATCAAGCCGGTCACCTTGGAATGCGTAAACGACGAATAGGCGTCATCGACGACCAGCCGGACACGATCCTCGAACGGCAAGCTGATACTCAGCCTCTCGTCTTGGGTATCGATGGCCTCCAGCAACTCGCCCGCGTTCATCTCGCGCAGCTTGCGTTTGGTCTCCGCATCCAGGCGGCTCATCGAGCCCCTCCGGCGTAGTAGGCGCCGCCCCGCACGTATCCGCCATCGTCTCCCTCCGGCTCATCAGGGACGATCCCGGTTTTGTCCTGCCCGGTATCCAGGATCGGCCGCAGGTGGGCGTAGCGGGGCGATCGTATCGGCCCCCGCAGCGCGAGCTGGCTGGCCGCTTCCACCCGGGCCGGGGAGAACCGGCGGGACAGGCGCAGCACCGCCAGCGCGGGGTCGTAGCCGGCCTCCTCGACGGGCACGGACTCGAAGATCTTGCTGATCACCGTCACGGTTGCCGGGCCCATCCGTAACGCCCATTCATCGATCCGGGCCCGGTCCCACGCCTGCCAGCTGCGACCCTCCGGAAGGTCCGCCTCGTTCGTCTGATGCTGGTTCGCCGTCGTCGCTGGCAGCAGCAGGTGGCTGGTGAGGCGCTCATCGCTGCGATATATCTCCAGCATGGTCTCCGTGACACGAAGATCAACATTCGAGCCGATGTGGGCGAACGGCACGGAGTAAAAGTTCTTCGCCCAGACCACGTGGCCGTTGCGCCCAACTTTGCGCCCATAGGTCCAGGTGCTGATCTCGAACGCCACCGCCGGCAGCGGTTGCAACACCGGCTTCTCCTCGGCGGTGAACACGCTCAGCCGGGAGCCCTCCCGCTTCTGGAACGGCTGCCTGTTATAGGCATCGATCTGCTCCCGAATCCGTCTCCGCAACTGCGCCAGGCTCGTGAACACCTCTTTCCTCAACCCGGCGATCACCCAGGTTGCGACGTGCGAGACAGTGTTTTCCACGCTCGCCTTGTCCTTCGGGTGCCTCACTCGGCCCGGTAGTACCGCCGCTGAATAATGCGTCGCCATCTCCCGATACGCGTCGTTGAGCACGACCTCGCCCTCGCGCGGATGAGAGATCACCCCGGTCTTGAGATTGTCGGGCACGAGCCGCGGGACCGTGCCGCCGAAGAACGCGAACATCTCCGCATGCGCGCGCAGCCACGAATCCTGCCGCATATCCAGGCACGCCTCCACGAACGCATACCTGCTGAACGGCAGACACGCGACGAACAAATACACCTTCGAGACCTCTCCCGTTGCCGGATCGACCAGCTGCATCGTCGGCCCAGACCAGTCGACCTCGATGCTGCGGCCGGCCTTGTGGCCGACCCGGGACGAGGCGCCAGTGACCATCGCGTGATCGCCATAAAGCCTGCAGAACCGGTCATAACTCATCGCCGCTTGCCCCGCCCGACCGGATCCGTCGACATACTCCTGGTGCAGCAGCTTCAACGTCACCCCAACCCTGGCCAGCTCCCCGTGCACCTGGCCCCAGTCCGGCTGCATAAACACGCTCTCGCGCACCCCGCGGCCGGGAAATAGCGCCAGATAAACCTCACCATCAGACAAATCAGCAACGTCATCCCAGCCGAGCCCTGCCCGATCAGCAGCCGCGATCACCGCCTGAACGCTGTGCCGAGACATGCCCTGAGCAGACGAGATAGCCCTGCCCGATAGGCCTTGATTGCGAAACTGCAAAACCAGTTTCGCCTTGATCTTCCGTACCATTGCCGGTAATCCTTCCACCACGTGGCCCTCACGTGGTGGAAGGAGCCTTACAGATGGCGCTCACCCACACCGACACTGGCGCTCACCCACACCGACACTGGCGCTCACCCACGCCAATCGGGATTCCGACCACGGCGCTCACCCGCACTACCTCTGGACCCCCTGAAGGCCAATATTCACAAGCTGCGATTTCACCCCAAAGTGGGCCCAACTTGGGTTGCCATTCTCACTACGCCGAGCCAAGAGGAGGCACTACTCAATCACTCAAGGTGCAACCCAAATGAGACCGGCTGCCAGCGTCATTGCACGGAGTAGCATTTGCGGCATGTCTGAACAGGATGAGTCTGGGGAGTTCCTCCAACAGCTGCCTCCCCCAATGGCCAGAAGATACGCAGAATACACACCCGCAAACATGAGTGAGCAAGTCACTGCCAGTTACGAATGTCGGCGGCTACGAGAAGCTCCTTGAGTTCTGCCAGGAAAAGGGCCTGGTCCTTCCCCGAAACCGGCAAGGACTCGCAGTAATCGACTCTCTGATTGAACAGGCAACAGACAGAACGTCCATGGCAACGCTCATCCGGCCGATAGGAATGTTCTACGGGGATGTTCTGACGCACACACTTCCGGGTGCTCACTGGAAAGTAATCAAGGAAGACTTACCCGAGGTCAGCATCCTGAAAAAGACCAGCGTCTCCGTAGTCCACGTTGCTCAAAGAATGCTAACCGTGGGAGTACCGACTTTGGTGATGAACTATGACCACGCCCTCGACCTAATCAACCGGGAGCCACTCCAAGACCGATAACACCGGGTCACCACGGCTTGGCTAATCCACCGAACCAGCGCCGCCAAGGGCCCGACGTCCAAGACACTCAAAGTCCCAGCTCCATCCCCCTTAGTCCGGATAAGAACACCCGGACCGCCCGGCGCATCGCTTCCGGGTCACCCAGTGCCTGGAAGTGGCTTTCCAGATCCGCGGCCGTGGGCAGCGTGAACTCCTCGCGGATGCTGTCCCAGATGCGCTCCGGAACAGCCGGCCAGTAGTGGGGTTCAGCCAACACACTCAACGCAGTAGGCATGGCCGTCCTTCTCGCGCGCCTTCTGCGAATGGTGGCGGACCAGGAAGCAGGAATAACAGGTGAACTCATCGTCCGCCTGCGGGATGACCTGGACGATGAGCTCTTCGGCAATGAACTCGCCACCAGGGGTCAGCCCGTCAGAGGTGTCGGCCTCGTCGAGCTCCTGAACCACGGACTTTGCATCCGGTGCTTTGGCGGACTTCAGGGCCTCCAGTGAGTTTTCCTGGGATTCTTTGACGTCGGTGCGCAGTTCGTCGTAATCAGTGGCCACGAAGGTGCATCTCTTCTCTGTTGCGGGTTTGTCGGCGACTGCAACGTACCGGACACGGGATGAATTCCCTAAATTTCGGTCATCCCAGCAGAGCGGCCCCGTACCCTTCGAATCCGAACCACTCCCCTTTGCCACATCAGAAGCTCTTCTGTGCCTGACTAAGCGGAACGAAGACCGCCGAAGTGGCCTCCGCTATCCGCTGATCCAACGGAATCCGCAGCCCTCGACTGTGAATCCTGCGGCGCTGGCGGGGATCACGATGGTGAACTGTGGGGCCACATTGATGAAGTTGTTGGCGAGGATGTTGCCCTGGGCGTCTGAGATTTCCCAGTAGCAGTTCTCCACCTTGTCGCCCTGGGACTGCCAGGTGCCAGGCACGACGTCTTTGCCGACGAGGTATTTGCCCGTGTAGACAAGCTTGCCGTTGGCGCGGTCCGCGTCCAGGGCACCGCCGGCACCAGCGCTTGCCTCCAGAACAGCTCGCTTCGGGTGATCCGGGCAGAGGGTCAGTGCTGCCGCAATTTCTTTGGCTTGTGCCGGGCTGACTCCGCCCTCGAAGTAGTGCCCAGCGGTGGTGGCGCACAGTGCGTAAAGGTACTTGGCCGAGTCCGGCGACGTTCCCCCGGAGGCGGCGCCGGCGGCCTTCTCTGCTGCACCCTGGGCGCCGGATGCGGCGCCGACTGTGCACAGGTCGTACGGAGTCGCCCAGGCTGCCCTGTAGTCGGTGATCGTGGTCCGGGAGCCGAGGTTCACAGTGCAGGAGAGCGAATACTTCAGACCTACGGGTGACGGCGTGGGAGTAGGCGTAGGAGTGGGAGTGGGGATAAGTGTCCGGCTCGGAGTTGGTGACGCATTCGCCGGAGAACTCGATGAGCTGGGCGCGGCGGACGGCGCCCCGCCACATCCGCTCAACAGGAGTGCGGCAAGAAGCGCAGGCAAGACTGCGGTCAGGATGCGTTTCAAGGGTCCCCCAAAGAAGTGTTGGTGCAGATGACAGGCTATATGGTCAACTGCCGACTTCCCGGAAGCCCGAATCCGGCGATCGAGGCGGGCGGGGCGCCTGCACCAGCATATGATTCACGATGCATCATTCACTTTTTCCTATGGGGGAAATATTCATGAAAAAATCCATCGCATCCATTGCTCTCGCTGCCGTCCTTGTTTTGACGGGGTGCGGCGGAGCAGGCACGACCACTACGGGTGCCGCCGATTCCAAAGCCGCCGAGGAGGCGCCCAAGATTCCTGACCTGACCGGTGGATGGAAGCAAAGCAACCCCAACAGTGAGAAGTCGTACCAGCAGGCCACCATCGCCGCCGACAAAATGACAATCGAGTGGGTTGCCGATGGTGGTAATACGACCTCGATCTATTGGGTTGGAACGTTCGCAGCGCCGACCACCGCCAGCGAACCGTACACGTGGACCTCGCAGAAGGATGTTGAGGCGACCAAATCCGCGCTCCTGGCATCCGGTGATGCCACCAAGGAGTTCAAGTACGAAAATGGCACGATCAGCTACAAGGCCAGCGCGCTTGGAACCACAACAACGGTAAACCTCAAGAAGAACTGACACCCGCACGAGAGAACGCCCCGACGAGCATTCGCTCGTCGGGGCGCACCGCGTTCGCCATCCCTAAGGTCAAGGGCGAGGTCCGAAAAACACCAGCGCCCGTCGATTCATGAAAACCAGCAGGCCAACTCCTCCCCAAGCCCCGCGAGAAGAGTGGAATTTACGCCAGCGCTCGTGCCACGTCGTAGCCGGCGGATTTAAGCAGGTTGTTCCGGGCTCTGTCGTATCGCCTGGTCGTCCGCAAATCAGGGTGGCCCATGCTGTCCTGCAAAGCGGCTCTTCAAGGTTCCCGGGGAAATAGGTTCGTGTTGTAGCTAGCAGAGGACTCGTGGTCCTGCTGGGATGAGTGTTACTACGCATTCAACCTGAACAGGAACCACGAGCCTTGTTAGAGCCTACTGTGGCGGCCGAAGATGCTGCCAGCCTGATCTTCAACCTGCCCGATTACCGTGTCACCGCCACCGTCCTGCTCCCGGACGGGGCACGCCATGTCACGGTGGAGTCCACGTTCCCGCCGGGGTGCCCGAGCTGCGGGGTGATCGCTTCGCGGGTGAAGGAACGCCGGTGCCAGCGGCTGCGGGATATCCCGGTTGCCGGCGCGGTGGTGCTCCTGTGGGACAAGCGGCGCTGGTTCTGTGACGAGTATCTTTGCGAGCGGAAATCGTTCTGCGAGGCGACGCCGCAGGTCCCGCGCCGGGCACGGTCGACACGGCGGCTACGGGAGACGGTACTGGACGCGGTCATCACCTCGGGCCGGGCCGTGTCCGAGACCGCCGTGGCATTCGGGATCTCGTGGTGGTTGGTCCAGCAGGTCATCGGCGACGCCGCTCTCCGCCTGCCTGATGTGGACTTCCTCGCACCCAGGATGCTGGGCATCGATGTGCGCCCGTCAAGTTTTTGAGACAGTTTGATTGATTTTCTTCTTACGCTGCTATCTGGTGGATCTTGTTTTGGTATTCGGCCAGGGCGCGTGCCGGGGGCAGGCCCAGGTTGTTTGCATGGGGCCGGCGCCGGTTGTACCAGGATTCGATGTATTCCATCACAGCGGTCCTGGCTGCCATGTGATTGGGGAAATCGTGGTGGTGGTACATCTCGGTCTTCAGGTGCGAGAAGAACGACTCGGCCACCGCGTTGTCCCAGCACACACCGACCACGCCCATGGACTGGGTAACGCTGTTCGCCGCGCACCAGCCCTGGAACCCGGCAGAGGTGTACTGCGAGCCACGGTCGCTGTGAAAGACCGCCCCGCCGGAGTGAAGCCGGCCATGGTCACGTGCCATGGTCAGCGCGTCAATGATCAACGACGTACGCATATGGGAGGCCATCGACCAGCCCACAACCATCCGGGTCGCCAGATCGATCACGGTGGCCAGGTACAGCCATCCGGAACCCGTTTGCAGGTAGGTAATGTCCCCGACCATCCGGGTTCCCGGCACGGTGGCGGTGAAATCACGGTTGCCCTCACCGTCCTGCATATGGTTGCGGATATGCCCGGTCCTGGCCGCCGGGTCAACGACCGTGGTCTTCTTCCACGCACGCATCCGCACCGCCCGCAGCCCCTGCTTCTTCATGATGGAACCCACCGTGCCCGGCGCCACCGCGACGCCCTCATGGCCCAGGATCGTGGTGATCTGGTCCCGCCCGGCCATGCCCTTCTCGCGCCCAAACACGCGCTCCACCTCCACGGTCAGCTTGTTGTGGCGGACCTGTGTCGGGGTCGGGCCCTTCGGCAACGTCCATCGGTAATACGAGGACCTGGGGACCTTCAACTGCTGGCACATCCAGTCGATCTTGTAGTAGGCCTTCTCCTGCCAGATAAACGCGTAGTAGTCGTCTATCGTTGCTTCGCGGCGAAGAAGGCGCTGACTTTTCCCAGGAACTCGATTTCCCGTTTCAGCTCGGCGTTCTCGGCCTGCAGCGCCTTGTACTTCGCCCACTCCACAGGGCCCGGCTCATCGGCGCCCACGTCGGGATGCTCTTCCTTCCAGACCCGCACCCAATTCCCCAATGTCCCTTCATTGACCCCAATATCGGCCGCGACCTGAATAACAGGACGACCCGAGGAAATCACCAACTCAATGGCCTCAGCCTTGAACTCCGAGCTGTATTTACGACGACTAGACATGAAACAGATTCTCCTAAACCCTGTCTCAAATCACCATACGGGCGCAATGAGCACCGCTACCGTTCTGTGCGGTTCTTCCAGGACCCCTGCACGAAGGCCTGGACCCGGTACGAGCCCTGGATGACAACGATCGTGGACCTGGACACCGGCCAGGTCCTGGGCATCGTGGACGGACGCGACCACAAGGGCGTCGGAGACTGGCTCTTCGCCCGGCCGCTTCAGTGGCGGCTCGGGGTGCAGGTCGTCGCGATCGACCCGTCCGCGGCGTTCAGGAAGGCGTTGCGGATGTGGTTGCCGCGCACGGCAGTCTCGGTGGATCTCTTCCACGTGACGATGCTCGCCAACGACATGCTGACCACGGTCCGTCAGGGCCTATCACAACAGGTTCGGGGCCGGCGGGGCAGGACCACGGACCCGGCCTGGGCGAACCGGATGCTGCTGCTGAAAGCCGATGAGAATCTCTCAGAACGTGCCCGGCATCGCCTTGCCGGCGTGTTCGCCGCTGACGATCCGACTGGCTGCCTTCAAGTCGCCTGGCAGGTCAAGGAACAACTCCGCACGCTGCTGAACACCGGCTCCCTCGAAGCCGCCGCCGCGGCGAAGATTGCCCTGGCTGACCTGGTCGAACGGGCGGCGATGCCGGAAACAAACAGGCTCTACAAGACCGTCTGCCGGTGGTGGGCCGAGATCGAAGTCCTCATCGTCACCGGTGCAACGACAGCCAAGGTCGAAGCCAATAACACCGCGATAAAACACATCAAACGAACGGCGCGGGGCTACCGCAACCCGGACAACTACAAATCCCGTATCCTCTTGAGAAGTGCAGCCCGGATGGCAGCATGAGCAATCATCTCAGCAGACCATTCCCCGGGAACCTTCAAGAGCCGATAAAGGTACTCCAAACGTCTGCCCTTAGGCGGCCCTGGTCTGCGCCACTTTGCGCTGCTACCGGGCTCTCGCTCGGGATCGTGATGCGAGGGTGTCCGTCGATAATCTCTAGCCGAAACCGTCCGGCATCGTTACCTGCGCGGAGCAATTCGATGAACTTTTTGAAGCCGAACAGCCGTTCCGTGAAATCCGGAAACTGGTGTGTGAGCTGTTTCTTCGCCTGGGCGCCGTAAAGCGTCCCACCATTTGCGGCGGCGGCCTCTGCAGCCTCTTGCAGTGCATCGAAGATATCGTCCAGTGTGGGCGTTGAAGTAGGGTCAGTCGTCAAAGGATCTCCACGGATGAAATGGCAATAGCCTCCGCTTAAGCGCGGAGGCTATTCCAAAATTTAGCGGGATCGTCTGCGAATAGCGTCATTGACCCCATCCTTCGTCGCAAGCTCCGAAAGATCCCCGTAGGTTTGCGGAAGTAGATTCACCTAGTACTTTGGGTTACATCCACTCCCGGCGAGAGGACACCGACTGGATTCGCTTCCAATCAGGGCGACTCGCCTGAGGTGTATCAAGCCCTCACGGGCCGACGATCTGTATTTTGTTTTGGGCGAAGAACGCAATGTGTTCGCTTGCTAAGATCATATTTACCTCTTGCATCTCAGTCAAGTTGCCGCGTTGAGTCAAACTAAGGCGATCAGCCTCGTCTTCCTCATCTTCAGCACCCGGAATGAAGCTCTTGACCAGCGACTCAAGATCTTCATATCGCAGCGCACGCAACGCCTGCCCGTTGCCAAGCGACCAAACAGAGTAGTCGTCTCGCCATCCGGGGTGCCGTCGGTCTTCCAGGTTCCCTCGGGGACGAACTTCACTGCAACTGTCGTGGGGACCAGCTTGACGCCGCCGATGAGTAGGTCGGATGCGGTGACGAAGGCGCCGTTGGGTCCGAGCAGCCAAGCTGCAATGTCTTCAATCTCGCTTGGGTTCCTATCCGACCCGCAGCGGACGCGATGATCATACCCCGGAAGGTCACCAGTGAGGCAGGCGATCCAGTCTTGGGCGAGCGGAGCGGAGATGATGCCGGGGCCTAGGGATTTGATTCGTGCGCCGCGTTCGGCCAAGGCGAGTCGCCGCTTGCACCCGGAGACCGTGCGCGCATTTGGCGAGCGCGTAGTCGGCGCCGGAGTGACCTAGCCGTGAACATTGAGTCTGTTGTCTGTGCCGGCAACCCAACTAGAAGAAATTGGAGAGCGTAGCGATGCTTCTTCGGATCGGACAATAGAGAAGCATCTTGGCCGAAGCGACAAGGCGGAGCACAGGAGCCATGGGACCGGTGGTTTCCCAGCTCCTCGGCTAAGCCACGTCAGACACGTTTAATGGGCTTGCTAACCCGCCCATACCCTGAACGGCGCGAGGACGCGGAGGGCGAGTCAACATGCGCCTGGACTCTCAGCGCTGTGAGTGCATAGTTCCGCGACAGCGAGTCGAGCTGCAGCTGCCGGGTCCAGAAAACGGCGTCGATATCCAGGCGCTCCTGCCGTTCGAAGTAGTCGAGGACCGCCAGGAACACGGCCGTGACATCCGTGGCGGCGTACTGGACGGCCTGCGTGCCATATTTCGAAACAAGCTGATCATCGGTGTGGTGGGTAAGTTCACGTTTTACTTCAATGGCAAAGCGGCACCGTTGGAATTCGACGAGCACATCGACGCGGCCACCACCGACGTTGGCGATCTCGGCTTTGCTGTTCAGGCCGGCGAAGTAGAGGGCGTCGTCGAGGCTGTCGGCGAGAACGTCCTCGCCGGGGAGGTCAGTCTTTTCCGGGCGCAGCCACGGGACTTTGCGTTGGCCGGATTGCAGTTGATCGAGGTAGCGCGCCGTGAAGCGGATCAGGGCGCACACCAGGGCTCGCATTTGCCCGTCATAGGCGACCGAGTTGCCTTCCGCGTAGTCGTGGATGCCTTTGATGAGCCGTTCGAGCAGCTCTTCTTGGGCAAAGTTGAGCGGCGTGATGTGACGCTGCCACTCGTCGAGGAGCTTGGCCGCCTCGGGCGACTCTGCGGCGGCGGCTTTCATGGCGACGAGTTGTGGGGTTTCACCGAGGCGGGTCGACGTGTCGCCGGTATTCGATCCGCCGCCAGCTTTTTGGCTGTCTGGCCCCATCTCGACCAGTCGTTGGCGAAGCTCCGCGACGGTGTCGAACTGGGGTGATTCGCTCTCGGTAACGTGATGGCCCTTCTCCCTCGCAAGCCACCGGTCCAGGAAGGCGATCGGGGCGGACGCGGCGGCCAGACCGTTTTCTATCTGCGGCTGGAGGATGGTCGCGATCCCCGTTGTGCTAGCGGTGCGCCGAGCGTGCGTTCGTTGACTTGTGAGGGGTCAATGACTAGCGTCAGGCTGCGGTGGGCGACGTACACGTCGGCGGCCGCGGCGATGAGATTGGCAGCATCCATCCACTCCTGCTGATGCAAGTCGGCAACGCCCGCTAGGGACGAGATCAAGCGGGCCCAGGACGCGCTGGTGTCAGCGCGCGGTTGCCTCCAATGAGGTTCTTCGCCGACGAATCCGCTTAGGTACGTGTATACGGAGTCTTCGACCTCAGTGACATCTTCTGGCGTGATGGGGTTACCGGACCCGAAGTGGTGGATCCGGCCGGTGATTAGGGCGAACGTGTGCGCGTCACTGCGGTCGTCATCTTGCTCCGCTCGGGTGAACCAAACTGTCGCCATATGCATCTCGTCGAGGGCGGCAGTGAGGGTTCCGGCCGCCGCGGCACGCCCGATCGAGTGGAAGCCGAGTTCCATCAAGGAGTCCGAGTTACTGTCCTCAGCGTCGGCGAAAAGGCGAAGTCCTTCCTCGAGCTCGTTATCGTTCCACCGGTCGAAAGCGGCGCCAAGGGAGCGGACGAGGTAGGGCGATGCGTCTTCGCCGGCGGAGGCGGCGTGCCTTGCGCGAGTGGCCAGCGCGGCACGGACTTCGAGGGCGCTGCACCAGCCGCCGATCGCGAGTCGGGTCCATAGTTCGAGCGCCATGTCCTGGCGAAGATCCGCGGACTGGTTGAAAGCCCGCAGCAGTTCGACGACGTGGGTCGCGGCCTCGCGTAACGCGGCCGGAGACAGAGAGATCACGTCTGCGAGCCCGTCGAATGTGAACAGGTCCGCTTCCTGCAGCGCCTCGACCAGGAAGTCACGCGCGTTTTCGTGATTGATCAGGGTGGGCCACTCGCGACACAAAGCGTCGACGGCCGGAATCAACCATCCCTGTCCGGCCAGCAGCTGACCCTGTTGGTAGATGGCTTCTTCGCCCCCGAGCTCCGCGACGCTTACGGCGTAACGAAGATCGAGACCGTTCAGGAGGGTGGTCATGTCGTCCATTAGGAAAGTGTCGCATCGAAGTACGCCACTGCCGGTCACGGCGCCGCGATCCTCGCGGATCGGCCTTCCCTGCCGTCCGCCGCGGCGCCTTTCACCACATGTATCCGTCGTCGCGGGCATGCCGGATAGCAGCGCCGGAAAGGACGCCCTGGACGATGTTGCCGTGCGCGGAGCTCGTGATCACCTGCAGGCCGTGCTCCGCTCCCACGTCTCGCAGCTCCCTCAGTAACGTTTCGACGTTGGACGGGTTGACCTCCTCCCGCGCGAGGGAGTCAATAATGAGCAGCCCCGGGTGGCGGCCGACGCCGGCGAGCGACCCGACCTGCAATAGCCCGATCACAACAGCGATTTTCAGGCGGAGCCGTTCCCCCTCGGTCAGCTTCCCGAAGTTCTCCTTTTTCCCGCCCTTGACCACGGGCAGGTGAGCGTTGCCCTTGAGCGTCGCCCGCTCCAACTGATCGATACCGAGATGCCGTCCGAGCGCCGTGACACGCTCGCTGACGAGGTCAAGCAGGGCCTGCTGTTCCAAGTCACGTCGTTTCGTCGCCACTTTCTCGGCGATGCCGACGATTCGCACCCGCTCCTCCTGGTCGGGGAAGCCATCGCCAGGGGTGGTCGGCTCTGCGCGTTCCATGAGGCGGCCCCGAACGGTGGCGAGGTCGCGTTCCAGATCGCGCCTGCGGGCGGGGTCGCCTCCATTGGCCGAAATTGCCGCAACCGCCTCATCATGGAGGGAGCGGGCAAGGTCCCGTTCGAGGACCACTTTGTCGTGATTCTGGTCTGCCTTAGTGACCAGGCGCGCCAGCACCGCGGTTCGCGCTCGCGCCTCCTCGACATCGTCGAGCTCGTCGTCGTCGTCGTCGTCCATGGTGACGACGTCGCCACCGCTATCGGCGCCCTCGGAACCGACCGTTTGGCCGACGGGGGCCGCCTGCTGCTTGGTCGGCGTCGGCTCCGCGATCGGTGAGTCGCAGATGGAGCAGCTTCCCTCTTGTTCGCGTTTCCACCGTGCCTCGTCTACTGCTCCGTCACAGCGTGGGCAGCACGACGGTTTGAGGGAGTGCCAGAAGCGTTTGGTGACGGCCGCCTCGACGAGCGCAAGCTCGTCCGCTTCGGCGTCTTGGAGCTCGCGTTCGAGGCGCCCGTATTCGCGGGCGTAGTTTAAGACAGACTGCTCGGACCGGGCGAGAGCATCGGCGGTGTTCAACGCGTGGGTTAGTACTGCGTCTATGTACTCGGCCGTGGATGCAGCCGGGAATGCTGCGAGTTCAGTTTCGATTCGGGCTTCCTCCTCGCGGAGCGCGTCGACGCCCGAGACACGAGCCTGTTCGTCCTTCGACCGCCTCCGGCGGAGCCCCGCAAGTAGCCCCTCGATTTCCTGCTTCCGGGTCCGCGCGGCAAGGGTTGCAGGCCCCCAGCTGGCGCCGAGATAGGTCTGCAGGATGGCGGTGGCCAGCTGGGGCGTCTCGCCGAGGACGGACTTGATGCTCGGATTTGTGATGACGAGGGCTTGGGACCACAACGGCCACGCGTGCTTGATGACCTTGCCATCCTCAGCATCCAGGCCCTTAGGGTTCCTCTGCCATGCTTCGATCGCTTCGAAGCCGAGGGACGTCATCATCACATCCGAGACGACAGCGGTGAAGCTGCGGTCATCTCCGAACTGGCCCAGCGACACGGCACCGGCGTCCAGCAGGGTGGCAACAAGATTCTCGATAGCTTCGCCCCGCTGACCGGTCACTGAGGCGTCACCGTCGTCCAGCATCTCATAGTCGCGAAACAATGATGCGGCCGCGGTGGTCGCGGCGAGGGCTCCCAAGTCGACGTCGGCCCAATTAACAGTCTGCCCGGTGGCGAGGCGCAGGATGCGTCCCGACGGCACTCCCTCATGGACAGCCCAGGCGACCAGGATTCTCTGGCCGTCGATCGTGAAGAGCGCCGCGACCTGGTGGGTCCACGAGCGCACGTCGCCCTGCAGCTCCGTTTGCCCACGCAACGCCCACAGCAGATAGTTGATGATGCTCGACTTGCCCGCATCGTTCTTCCCAGCCGACACGTACGCAGTGATCTCTGGGGAGAGCTCGTGGGTGAACGAGTAGGGCGTAAAAACCCTGACCGTGTCGTCATTGGAGGGCGAGGTGTTCTTTACCCCCGCGAAATGGAGTGCCTCAACGCGGAGATGTCGTGGGGCTGGAAGCATCCTGACGCCGGGAATCCTGCCGTCGGCGAGCACGTCGCGGACAAGTTCAATGTCGACGGCCGCCTCGACGGCGATTTCGTCTTCCCAGTCATGAGTGTCAGATGGCGATGTCATGCCGTGGCAACCTTGTTCGTGTCGTCGAGAAGAGCGAATCCGAGCTCATCCGCGCGAACGAGCACGCGGTCGAGGATTGGTGGGATAAGAGATCCGTGGTCAGCGTCCTTGTACTCGGGATGCATGTACTGGCGGCGGCGCGCGCGGGCGCCCTGGGCGGCATCCGCGAGCAGCATGATCGCGGCGGCTTGCTCGTCATACCACCGCAATTCCGGGATCCCCGCACGCATCTTCTGAAGCGTCTCGCGGCCCGACCGAAGGAGGAAGTAGTCTCGGCGCGTCTTTCCGCCGGACTCCCCGTTTCGGCGATGGGCGATCTGCCCGTACGTTTTCAGGATCGACAGGGCGTTGTCTACCCGATCGTACGCACCGTACAGGTACCTCGACATCGGATAGCGATGCAATGACGGGGCACCGCCGGACAGCATCCTCTGAAGGTGCGGCTGCACCTCGTCGAAAGTCAGAAGACCGTCCTCGTAGTCGGTCATCAGGTCGCCGGCAAGGTAGTCGGGGTTCCGCAGCCAGAAGTCGAGCTTCTCAAGTCGCGTTAACGATGCCACTTTGGACACCGCATCCAGTCCCTGAGGCGGCGCGGTGATGGGGTCACCTAGGACGTCAAGGATGATCAGTAGCCGGGTCGCGGTTTGGCTCGGCGAACCGCCCGCGTTCCGCGCTCCTGCATGCTGAATCCGTGCATTATCGTCTATCGCCAACTAATGCTCCCCCAAAGCTCTATGTAGTACGTGTCCCACTCTGTCAAGACTACCTGCCCTTCGGGAACGCACGCGGGTACCCCAAACGGGGGATGCTAAGCGCGGCGAAGGGTACGCGCGCCGCACCCTTGGTCCAAGCGAGCATGTCAGCCGGGCCGTCAATTCATGAGTTAAGATCGTCAGCCAAGACGACTTGGCGGGTCGAAACGCCGTGGAGATACGTCTCCACCACCACCGCATAGAGGGCCTGGTGGACGCGGTCGCTCGAGCAGCGCGGGGAAGAGCTATCCCTGGCGCAGCTTCGGGGCCCGCGAGTATGGACCTCGGGAACGCAACTGCATCGTCGCCGGTTCAAACGCAACTGCGGAGTCGAGCCATGCGTCTGCCAGCTGTCCATGACCCTCTGCCACAAAACGGAGGTATGCACCCACTATTAGTGAGTTCGTCAAAGAGTGACGGTCCGGAAAGTCTGAGACCTCTTGGTCAAGAGTCAGCGGTCATGAGACTACTTCTTGCCTTGGCTCGCAGACGTTATTCCGTGACGGAACTCCACTACATCGCCGTCAGCCATCACGTATTCTTTGCCTTCAATCCGGACCTTGCCGCGGGACTTGGCTTCAGCCATCGACCCGGCCTCGATGAGGTCATTGAAGGAAACCACTTCGGCCTTGATGAAGCCGCGCTGGAAGTCGCTGTGGATGACGCCGGCGGCCTGCGGCGCGGTGTCGCCCTGGTGGATGGTCCAGGCGCGTGTTTCCTTCGGACCGGCCGTGAGGTAGGTCTGGAGCCCCAGGGTGTGGAAGCCGACGCGCGCCAACTGGTCGAGGCCGGACTCGTCCTGGCCGTTCATTTCCAGCATTTCGCGCGCCTCCTCCTCGTCCAGCTCCACAAGGTCGGATTCGAGCTTCGCGTCGAGGAAGATGGCGTCCGCGGGGGCCACCAGGGCCCGCAGCTCGTCCTGCTTCTCCGGGCTGCCCAGGATGCCTTCGTCGGCGTTGAAGACATAGATGAACGGCTTGGCGGTCAGGAGGCTGAGCTCCTTGAGGTGCTCCATCTCCAGCTTGTCGCTCTTGATCGAGGCGAAGATGGTGTCGCCGCGTTCCAGGACCGACTGCGCGGCCTTGATGGCTGCCAGCTCGGCGGCTTCCCGCTTCTTGATCTTGACTTCTTTTTCGATCCGGGGAATCGCATTTTCGATGGTCTGAAGGTCAGCCAGGATCAGCTCGGTATTGATGGTTTCCATATCCGAACGGGGATCCACCTTGCCGTCCACGTGGATGACGTCGGGATCATCAAACACCCGGACCACCTGGACGATAGCCTCGGCCTCACGGATGTTGGCAAGGAACTTGTTGCCCAGGCCTTCGCCCTCCGATGCGCCCTTCACGATTCCGGCGATGTCCACGAAGGACACCGGGGCGGGCAGGAGCCGCTGCGAGCCAAAGATGTCCGCCAGCTGCTGGAGCCGGGGATCCGGCAGGTTCACGACGCCGACATTGGGTTCGATGGTAGCGAACGGATAGTTCGCAGCCAGCACCTGATTCCGGGTCAGTGCGTTGAAAAGAGTTGATTTGCCGACGTTGGGCAGTCCGACGATGCCAATAGTAAGAGCCACGAGCATTGATTCTACCGGTTGCCGGACACCTGGGCCCCAGGCGGTCCACTGCAGTGCCGCACGTTGGTGGAACGGGTGCTCGAATATGTCGCTTCCGTAAATTGTCACAGGGTCATGCAACAGTGAGGATATGGATGCTTTAGCCCTGATTCTTGCCCTGTTGATGCTGCTGGTGGGTGCCGTCGCCGGCGCCGCCACCGCCTACTTTTTCTTGCGCCGGCACAGTCGTGCCCTGGAGGAAGACTTCGACGCCGTCTCGTCGCGTCTTTCCGAGGTCAGCGCCCAGTTCGCCGCCGCAGACGCGGAACGCCGCCTCCTTTCCCTGCAGAACCGGGAGCTGGGCGAGTCCCGCAACCAGGACGGGAGCGTGCTCCGCGCACTCGCCCCGGTGGCGGAAAAGCTGACCGCGGTGCAGCAGCAGGTGGCCCTGTTGGAACGCGACCGTCTCGAACAGTACGGCCAGCTGGCCCAGCAACTGCAGGAAGCCCGGCTTTCCGATGCCCAGCTGATCCGCTCCACGCACGCCCTCGAGTCAGCCCTGCGTTCCAACAGTGCGCGGGGACAGTGGGGCGAAGTTCAATTGCGCCGCGTGGTTGAAGCATCGGGCATGCTCAAGCACGTCGATTTTCTGGAGCAGGTCCACAGCGCCGGGACCGATTCAGCGGTCCGCCCCGACCTGGTAGTCCAGCTTCCCGGCCAGAAGCAGCTGGTGGTGGACGCCAAGGTGCCGTTGTCCTCGTATCTGGAGGCCCAGGAGCTGGGTGCGCGTCAGGATTCGGGCACAGCTGGGAATCCCGGCAACCAGCAATCCCTGCTGGCCGCCCACGCCAAGGCGCTGCGGGCACACGTGGACTCGCTGAGTAACAAGAAGTATTGGGACATCCCCGGGAACTCCCCCGAGCTGGTGATCTGCTTCCTGCCGGCCGAATCCATCCTGGCTGCCGCCTTGACGGCCGATGCGACGCTGTTGGACCACGCGCTCTCGAGGAATGTGGTTCTCGCCTCGCCAAGTACGCTGCTCGCAGTGCTCAAATCGGTGGCCTTCACGTGGCGCCAGGATGTGCTGACGGACAGTGCGCGCGAATTGTTTGACCTCGCCCGTCAGCTGTACGAACGCATGGGAACGCTCGGGGACAACGTGGGCAAGCTGGGCTCGTCCCTGAAGTCTTCGGTGGACCGCTACAACTCCCTGATCGGCACCCTGGAAGCGCGGATCCTGCCCACCGCACGGAAGCTCAATGCCATGGATGAATCCGGGCTGCTTACTCCGCCAGCGCTTGAGGTCACGCCGCGTTCGCTGGCGGCCCCGGAGTTTCAGCAGGACGAGGCAGCCGCCTGACGCTTGGCTGGCGGGGGCCGGTCAGTCGCGGGACCGGCGTCCGCCGAGCGCCCGGCTGACGTCTCCGGCTTCCTTCAGGGTTGCACGGAGCTCCTTGGGCAACGAGAAAAGGAGGTCTTCTTCGGCCGTGACAACTTCTTCCACGGAGCCATACCCGTAGTCGGCCAACAGTCGCAGGACGTCAGTGACCAGGATTTCCGGCACAGAAGCCCCTGACGTGACTCCGACGGTTGCCACGCCTTCAAACCACGCTTCGTCCACTTCGTTGGCGAAGTCCACGCGGTAGGAGGCCTTGGCACCGTACTCCAGTGCGACTTCCACCAGGCGGACCGAGTTCGAGGAGTTGGCCGATCCCACCACAATGACCAGGTCAGCCTGGGGGGAGATCTTCTTGATGGCCACCTGACGGTTGGTGGTGGCGTAGCAGATGTCGTCGCTGGGCGGATCCTGCAGGGTGGGGAACCGGGCCTTCAGCAGGCGGACCGTTTCCATGGTCTCGTCCACGCTGAGGGTGGTCTGGGACAGCCAGATGACCTTTTCGGGATCCCTAACGGTTACCTTGTCCACTTCGTGCGGACCGTTGATGATCTGAATATGTTCCGGGGCCTCGCCTGCGGTGCCTTCCACTTCCTCGTGACCGTCGTGGCCGATCAGCAGGATGTCGAAGTCGTCCTTGGCGAACCTCACGGCTTCCTTATGAACCTTCGTGACGAGCGGGCAGGTGGCGTCAATGGTGCGCAGCCCGCGGTCCTCTGCGGACTGGACGACGGCGGGTGATACCCCGTGGGCGGAAAAGATCACCAGGGCGCCTTCCGGGACCTCATCCGTCTCATCGACGAAGATGGCACCCTGTGCTTCCAGCGAGCTCACCACGTGGACGTTGTGCACGATCTGCTTCCGGACATACACCGGCGGACCGTAGTGCTCCAAGGCCTTCTCGACGGCGATCACGGCCCTGTCCACGCCGGCGCAATAGCCGCGGGGCGCAGCCAAGAGCACCTTCTTGGGACCGGTCACCGGAGCCGCGGCGGCTACCTCCTCAGGCGAGCGCCGCCTGCGCGGGACAGTTGGCATCGAGAGGGACACAGCTGAGGAAGTCATCTCTCCATGCTACCGGGTTGAGGGCCGCCGCCCCGGCGAGGCGATCCGGATCACAAGTGCCGCCGCGACCAGCACAGCGCCGGTTATCGCGGCACCACCGACCCACGATTGGAAGCTGGTGGAAGCAGCCGCCACAAACGCATCCTTGAACATGTCCGAAAGCCCATTGCCGCTCGCCGCCCCCACTACAGCGTCCCTGGCGAGTTGCGAGCCGGCAGACCACAGGCCGGCCAGTGCCAGCGCCGCAAGGCCCACCGCGAAAACCACTGACCAGCGACGGCGGGCGGAAACCAGGGCAAGCGCAAAGGCGATGCCCGCCCCGATGGCAAGCGAGTAGCCGAGCGGCGCGTAGGCGGTCACCTTCTCGACCAGCTGGCGCTGTTCCGGCTCTCCAACGTTGACCAGGGTCTGCTCCGGCGCAGTCAGCGGCAGTCCCGTGGTGCGCGCGAGCTCCTCCGTCGCCAGGCCTACCAGGGGTGCCACGTCCAAGGTGAGCGACGACGGGGAGTCGGGTTCGGCAGGAACAGCTGCGGAGCCTGCGAAACTGAGCCGGTGGCTTTTCCGAAGTGTCTCTTCCCAGGCCGCAGGGTAGCCGGGCAATCCTGTGAGGGAACCGGCTGCTGCCTCCAGCACTGGCTTGACCAGACCAGCCAGGGCATCCGGAATGGCCCGTGTATCGATGGTACCCACAGCGGCCGCGGCGAGCCGCTGCTGGAATTCTGCGTCCTGCCCCAGCGGAGCAGCAAGCGCCACGAAGCCATCCTCCTGGACCACATTGCGGTCAAGCCAGATGGCGGGAACGGCGAGGGCAGACAGTAAGAAGCACAGGACGACGGCGACGGCTGAAACGAAGGTACGCAAGAACAGATCCTCAAAGGTTGGCGGCGGCACAGCCATCATAAGGCTGGTGTCTGGACAAAGAATGTCAGTCTCGGGTGATACAGCTTATGGATAAGGTTGGATGGCAACCGCCAGCTCACCGGCAACCCAGCTCACCAGCAGCCATGTGACTGACAGCCGCCATTGAAACACGAACCGCCACCTGCCGAACAAAGGACAGCAATGCCGCCACCCACAGCTTCCCGGGGCAGCGGACATGTCTGAACAGGCCGCCCTGCCAGGCACTGCTGCCACCACGCTGCCTGCCACAGCCGCTGAGACCAGCCCGGACAATCCATGGCCGCTGCAGTTGCTGTCCCAGAAACTCAAAGCCCACATCGACCGCACGCCGTCGGCGTGGGTGGAGGGCCAGGTCATTGAACTGAACCGCCGCGGCGGCAACGCGTACCTCACCCTCCGGGACGTGGACGCGGAAGTTTCACTGCCGGCGTCGGTCTGGACCAAGGTCCTGGACCGCCAGAACATGCCCCTGGAGCGTGGCTCCCGCGTGGTGGCCTTGCTCAAGCCGGAGTTCTGGCTGAAGACCGGCCGGCTCAATATGCAGGTCAGGGACATCAGGCCTGTAGGGCTTGGCGATCTGCTGGCGCGGATCGAACGGTTGCGCCAGGCCCTCTCCGCAGAGGGGCTGTTCGCCGATTCCCGGAAGAAACCGCTGCCGCTGCTCCCCCACCGTATCGGCCTGATCACCGGACGGGACTCCGACGCCAAAAAAGACGTCGTCCAGAACGCCGCACTGCGCTGGCCCGCCGTCGAATTCGAGATCCGGGAGGTGGCGGTCCAGGGCAACACCGCCGTCGCGCAGATCATCCGCGCCCTTCAGGAGCTGGACGGACGCCCCGACGTGGACGTCATTGTCATCGCCCGCGGCGGCGGAGCCTTGGAGGACCTGCTGCCTTTCAACAGCGAGGAACTGATCCGTGCCGTGGCGGCCGCGGCCACCCCTGTGGTCAGCGCCATCGGACATGAGGCAGACCGCCCCCTTCTCGACGACGTGGCGGACCTCCGCGCGTCCACACCCACCGATGCTGCCAAGCGGATCGTGCCTGACGTTGCCGAGGAACTGGCCGGCGTGCGCCAGGCGCGGGAGCACCTGCGCCGGAGCATCGGCAGGCTCGTGGACAGGGAATCGGACCGGTTGTCTGCACTCCATTCCCGGCCGGTACTGGCCACCCCCGAGGTAATGGTCACCGGACGCGCGGAGGAAGTCGAACGCCTGCTGCGGAGATCATCGGCCGCCGTCAGTTCAACGGTGGTGCGGGCGGCTGACCAACTGGTTCATCTGCAGGCCCAGGTCCGCGCCCTGTCACCGCAAAAGACGCTGGACCGCGGGTACGCCGTGGTGGAACTGGCCAACGGCCGGCCGGCACGTGGCACAGAACCTGCCGGCCACGCTGTGGTCCGCGCACCTTCGGAGGCGCCGTCAGGAACTGCATTGTCCGTACGCGTGGCCCAGGGCCTGTTCGGCGCCACATCCACTGGGGAACTTCAACAAGGAGAAACACATGCCCGAGACAAAGCCTGACCCGGAAATCCAAGCCCTGAGCTACGAGGAAGCCCGCGAACAGCTGGTCCAGGTGGTGGGGAAACTCGAGGCGGGCGGCGCCAGCCTTGAGGAATCCCTGGCACTGTGGGAACGCGGCGAGGCCCTGGCAAAGCGCTGCGAGGAGTGGCTGGAGGGCGCCCGCAAGCGGCTCGCCGCCGCCCGCGACCAGCCGCTCTGACCAGCCCTGCATCGCGGGACAACGGGCCGACTCAGCTGATGGTGTCAGGACCGCTCTGTCAGTTCGCGTTCAGTAGCCACATCGAACTCCGCTTTGGGCCATTCCAGTTTCATGTCTGACAGGGCCGCCAACACCAGTTGCTGGACGGCGATCCTGGCAAACCACTTCTTGTTGGCCGGGACTACGTGCCAGGGGGCCAGCTCACTGTTGGTGTTCTCGAAGGCAGCCTGGTAGGCATCCATGTAATCGCCCCAGAAGGCCCGTTCCTTCAGGTCGGCGCTGCTGTACTTCCAGTGTTTGGCCGGGTTGTCCAGCCTGGCCAGGAGCCGTGACTTCTGTTCATCCTTGCTGATGTTGAGCATCACTTTAATGATTTTGGTTCCGGCATCGGTCTGACGCGCCTCGAACTCATTGATGGCCCGGTAGCGGCGCTTGAGTTCGTCGGGCGTCGCCCAGTTGTGGACTCTGTGGATCAGGACGTCCTCATAGTGCGAGCGGTCGAAGATCCCCACCATGCCCGCCGCCGGGACAGCCTTCTCGATCCGCCAGAGGAAGTCGTAGGATTTTTCCTCGTCAGTGGGGGCCTTGAAGGCCTTGAACTGGACACCCTGCGGATCCATGGTGGCCATGACATGGTTGACGATCCCACCCTTGCCTGCCGTGTCCATGGCCTGCAGGACCAGGAGGATCCGCTTCTTCCCGCCGAAACGGGACTCCGCGAAGAGCCTCTCCTGCAGCTCGGCCAGTTTCCCGTCCAGGTCCGCCAACAGGGCCTGGCCGTCGGCCTTGTTGCCGGCGTAGCCGGGGGTGGCATCCGGGTCAACATCCGCCAGGGCGAAGCCGTCCCCCACCTTCAGCGTTTGGGACGGGTGCTGCTTGAACTCAACCAGGCCGGCCATGGCGTTCCTTTGTCCGCAGTTACCGCGCCGAAAGACGCGTCACAACAGGCTAGTTCCCTTTGTACCTGCTCAGGAAGTCCCCCATGCGGTTGATGGCCTCCTCGAGGTCCTTCACCAGCGGCAGGGTGACCATCCGGAAGTGGTCGGGGCGGACCCAGTTGAAGGCCCGGCCGTGGG
The DNA here is from genome assembly GCF_009911795.1 of Pseudarthrobacter psychrotolerans. NCBI lineage: Bacteria > Bacillati > Actinomycetota > Actinomycetes > Micrococcales > Micrococcaceae > Pseudarthrobacter > Pseudarthrobacter psychrotolerans. Next base: position 1,860,405 of record NZ_CP047898.1, read on the forward strand.
AGACCAGGATTTTCTGCTCGCGCAGCAGGTCCAAAACGAATTTCTCGTCGTCGCGGATGTGGAATACCTCGGGATCGAGCTTCGGGAAGAGGTACATAGCGCCCCGCGCCTGCTGCGTGCTGACGCCGGGAATGGCGTTGAGCATGTCGTAGGCTTTGTTCCGCTGTTCCAACAGCCGTCCGCCGGGCAGGATCAGGTCGTTGATGCTCTGGTAGCCGCCGAGAGCCGTCTGGATGGCATGTTGGGCAGGGACGTTGGCGCACAGGCGCATATTGGCGAGCAGGCTGATGCCCTCAAGGTAGTCCGCTGCGTCCTTTTTCGGCCCGGAAATGGCCATCCAACCCGCCCGGTAGCCGCAGACGCGGTAGGCCTTGGACAGCCCACTGAAGGTGAGGCAAAGGACGTCGTCGCCCGTAAGCGCGGCCATGTTGATGTGCACGGCGTCTTCGTACAGGATCTTTTCGTAGATTTCATCCGCGAAAAGGATCAGGCCGTGCTTTTCGGCCAGGGCCACGATCTTCGTCAGCGTCTCTTCCGGATAGACCGCGCCCGTGGGGTTGTTGGGGTTGATCACCACAATGCCCTTGGTGCGGGGCGTGATCTTGGCTTCAAGATCCTCAAGGTCCGGCTGCCAGCCTGATTCCTCATCGCAGAGGTAGTGCACGGGCTTGCCGCTGGCCAGGGCCACCGAAGCGGTCCACAGCGGGTAGTCCGGTGTGGGGATCAGCACCTCATCGCCGTCGTTGAGCAGCGCCATGAGGGACATGGTGATGAGTTCGCTCACGCCGTTGCCCAGGTAGATGTCGTCCACATGGATGTTCTGGATTCCGCGGGTCTGGTAGTACTGGGAGACGGCGGTCCGGGCCGAGAAGATGCCCCGGGAGTCGCTGTAACCCTGGGCATGGGGCAGGTGGCGGATCATGTCCACCAGAATGGCGTCCGGGGCTTCAAATCCAAACGGCGCCGGGTTTCCGATGTTCAGTTTGAGGATCCGGTGACCCTCCGCCTCCATCTGCTGGGCGGCCTGAAGGATCGGTCCACGGATGTCGTATAGGACGTTGTGAAGCTTGGTGGACTGCTTGAATTCTGCCATTCATCAAATATGCCATATGACGGATGTACTTCTGTTGAGACCTCAGACACAGAAGTGTAGAGAGCGCACGACGGCGGCTGCCGGCCCGTGTGGGTCCGGCAGCCGCCGTCGTGCTTTGCGTTGTGGAGTCAGGTGTTACTTGACGATGCCCTTGTCCTTGAGCCAGGTGGCCGCTGCGTCTTTCGCGTTTTGCTTCTGGCTGCCGCTGACTGCGCGGTTGAGGTTGACCAGGTCGTCGGTGGTCAGGATCTTCGATACGGCGTTGAGCGCGTCCTTGGCCTTGTCGGTCATCTTTGCCTTGTTGTAGAGCGGCAGGACCTGCTGGGCCTTGAAGTTGTTCTTGGGATCCGCCAGCACCACCAGGTCGTTGTCCGCGATGGACGGCGTGGTGGTGTAGATGTCAGCGACCTGGACGTCGTCGGTCAGCAGTGCCTGCAGGGTCAGGTTGCCGCCGCCGTCGCTGAACGGTTTGAGCGCCTTGAGTTCACAGCCGTACTTGGCCTTAAGTCCCGGAAGGCCGTATTGGCGGGTCTCGAACGTCGCCGGCGCACCGATGGTGAGGTCCTTGCAGACCTTGGCCAGATCCTCGATGGACTTCAGCTGGTACTTCTCTTGGGTGGCCTTTGTGACCACCATGGCATCCTTATCCTCTGCCTTGGCTGCGTCCAGGATGGCCAGTCCGTCGGGAAGCTTCCCGGGCAGGGCCTTGACGATGTCGTCCGCTGAGACCTCCGCCGCCGACGTATCGACGTATGAAAGCAGGTTCCCGGAGTAGTCCGGCACCAGGTCCACGGAGCCATCCTGAACGGCCTTGAAGTAGATTTCGCGGGAACCGATGTTGGGCTTGGTGGTTGCCGTGACCCCTGCCGCGTTCAGAGCGCCGGCATAGATCTCGGCGATGATCTGGCTTTCCGGGAAGTCAGCCGAGCCGACCACCAACGATCCGCCGCCGGCGCTTCCGGCGCTGGTGCTGGGGGTGGCCAACGGGTCACTCCCGCCGCAGGCTGTCAACGCGACGGCCAGGCCGACGCCGGCAGCCACGCCAGCCAGTCCCCGACGGGTAAGGATTGTCCTGGTGTTTTCTTTCATGAGGTACCTCCTTGAAGAGCAGCTGACGCAGGTGCGGCAGCTGGGAGATCAGCAGTGGCCTTCTGGCCACCGCGGGTATCAGTGGATAAGCCGGGCGAAAGAAGGACTCTTTGCACCGCGGCCAGGATCAGGTCAACAACGATGGCCAGCCCTGCAATCAGCAAGGACCCGGCAAGCATCCGCGGGAAGTCCTGCAGCGCCAGGCCATCAAAAAGGTAGCGGCCCAGCCCGCCCAAGGGCAGGTACGCAACCACAGAAACCGTCGCGATGACCTGCAGGACGGCCGTTCGCACGCCACCGAACATAACCTGCAGCCCGTTGGGCAGCTCAACCCGGAACAGGATCTGCAGCTCGGTCATGCCCACGGCCCGGGCGGCGTCCACCACCGCCCCGTCCACACTCGAAATACCGGCGTACGTTCCGGCAAGGAGCGGCGGCACGGTCAGTATGACCAGCGCCCACACCGGCGGCATCAGGCTGCTTCCCGCCAGGAGGGCGAAGAGGACCAGCAGGCCCAGGGTAGGCAGGGCCCGCAGCGCGCCTGCCACCGCTACGGCCACCACGCGTCCGCGGCCCGTGTGCCCGATGTAGAGCCCTGCGGGAACCGCGATGGCAGCGGCAATCACCAGGACCAGACCGCTGTACTGAAGGTGCTCCAGCAACCGGACGGGGATGCCGGAACTGCCGGTCCAGTGCAGGGGATCGGCTATCCAGGCCAGGGTGTCTACAAAAATGTTGCTCACGGCGCGGCCCCCGTGTGGACGTTGGCATCGGCCAGGTAGCCGGAGCCAACAGGACCAGAGGGGCCGGACGCTTTAGCGGCTCGGGTCCACGGTGTCAGCAGCCGTTCGAGGAGGACCAGCATGGCATCCATGAGCAGGGCGAGTACCAGGATGGCGACGATTCCCACCACCACTTCGGTGACGAAGTTCCGTTGCAGGCCGTCGGTAAACAGCATGCCCAGGTTCCCCACCCCCAGCAAAGCTGCGACGCTCACCAGGGAGATGTTGCTGACGGAGACCACGCGAAGCCCGGCAAACAGGACTGGAAGGGAGAGCGGCAGGTCGATCTGGACAAAGCGGAGCCAGGGCCTGTACCCCATGGCGATGGCAGCCTGGCGGAGATCCTCCTCCACGGAGTCAAAAGCATCCAGGGCGGCCCGGACAAGCAGCGCCACCGCGTAGATGGTCAGCGCGACGATGACGTTGAGCGGGTCCAGGATCCGGGTTCCAAGAATCGACGGGAGGATGATGAACAGTGCCAGCGACGGGATGGTGTACAGCAATGAACTGGCGGTCACCACTACCGACCGCAGGGCCCTGTGGGTCCGCGCAAGCTGGGCCAGCGGAATGGAAATAACCAGCCCCAGGACCATCGGAATGAGGGCAAGGACCAGGTGCTGGCCTGCCAGTCCCATGACCATGCCGCTGTTTGCCAGGAACCACTCCATCAGAGCGCCGCCTGCCGTTCCTGGCGGGCTTCTTCAATGACAGCCAGGACTTCCTGTGCCCTGACGGTTCCTAGGACCCTGCCGTCGCCGTCCACCGCCACTCCTTGGCCGGACGGGGACGAAAGGGCCGAGTCCAGTGCCCGCCGCAGGGTCTCGCCGGGGCGGAAGAGTGAGCCGCCGGGGATGAGCTCAGAGTCGGTCCCCGGCCTTGCCCAGCCCAGAGGGCGCCTGTCCGGATCCACCACGAGCTGCCAGCCGGTTGCCGAAGCGGGGTCACCGGCGAACTGGCCGGCGCTCATCACAAGCGTAGGCACCGGATGGATGGTCACGGCGTCGGACGTGGTGAACCCCAGGTGGCGGAAGCCACGGTCCCGTCCCACGAACGAGGCCACGAAGTCATTGGCCGGTGCCCGGAGGATTTCCTCAGGGGTGGCGTACTGGGCCAGCTTGCCACCGACGGCGAAGACGGCCACTTTGTCGCCGAGAATGGTTGCCTCGTCGATATCGTGCGTGACGAAAACAATGGTTTTTGCGAGGTCTTTCTGCAGCCTCAGGAGTTCGTGCTGCAGTTCATCGCGCACCACGGGGTCAACGGCACTGAACGGTTCGTCCATCAGCAGGACGGGCGGATCGGCGGCGAGCGCCCGGGCTACACCGACGCGCTGCTGCTGGCCGCCGGAGAGCTGGGACGGGTACCGTTTCCCGAGCGCGGAAGCCAGCCCGACGACGTCGAGCAGTTCCGTGGCGCGCTTGCGGGCCTCGGCCTTGGAAACGCCGTTGAGCCGGGGCACGGTGGCGATGTTGTCCAGCACGGAACGGTGGGGCATCAGCCCGGAGGACTGCATGACGTAGCCCATGGACCTTCTCAGCTCCGCGGCAGGCACCGAGGTCACATCCCGCCCGTCCACGGTGATCACGCCGGACGTCGGTTCCACCATGCGGTTGATCATCCGCAGCGAGGTGGTCTTGCCGCAGCCGGACGGCCCTACAAAAACGGTGATGGAGCCCTTGTCGATGGACATGGTGAGCTGGTCCACGGCAGGCTGCCCGCCCTGATACTGCTTGGTGACGCTCTGGAACTCAATCATGGCTTGGTCCATTCCCGGACTTACCTGTTCTGTTGGACGGCATCGGACAGTGTTGGGTCATAGGCTCACTGATATTTACGGTAACGCAATCCGTGATCAGCGTAACCGGATCAGCAGGCAATCCGGGCAAGCGAATCCCTACTGTAATCATTCGTAGGACAACCGCCTGCGGATGGGTCCTCGATCACCGCGTGCCGTGCTGCGCTTACGCCTGACTCTGCCCCGGCCTAGAGTTGGACAGTGACCAACTTGGAAGTGGCTCCCCAGCAGGAACTTTGTCCGCCCGCCGGCCCCGAAGGTACGTCCGGCCCCTGCCTGCAGTTGTGGCCGGAACGGGAGGTTCCGCTGGGCGGCGTGCGGGCCATGAACGTCCGCCGCACGCTCCCGCAGCGCGGCCTGCCCACCATCGGCGCCTGGTGTTTCCTGGACAGTTTCGGTCCCGACCGCATTGCCATGTCCGTGCTCCCCCACCCGCACACCGGGCTGCAGACGGTGACGTGGCCGCTTGCGGGGAACATCCGGCACAGGGACAGCGTGGGCAGCGACGTGGTGGTCCGGCCGGGCGAGCTGAACATCATGACCGCCGGGCACGGGGTGTCCCACTCCGAGTTTGCCGTCCTGCCGGATTCCGACGCCGGCGCACCGCTGCCCGTGCAGCGCGGCCTGCAGCTCTGGGTAGCGTTGCCGGACGCTGAACGCGACCGCGAACCCGCGTTCGAGCAGCACCGGGAACTGCCCTCGGTGACGGGGCCGGGTTTCACTGCGACGGTGATGGTGGGCGAATTCGCCGGGGCGGTGTCACCGGCCACGATGTACTCCCCCATCGTCGGAGCAGACATCTCCTGCGAGGGCCCGGCCGTCCTGCCGTTGAACGCTCACTTTGAGCATGCCGTGCTGGTGCTCGACGGCGGACTGACGCTGGACGGGCAGGAGGTCCCGCCGGGGCCGCTGGGCTACTTGGGCGCGGGACGCCCGTCACTGGAGCTCCAGGCCCTGCCGGGCACACGGTTCCTCCTGATCGGCGGGGAACCGTTCCAGGAGGAACTGCTCATGTGGTGGAACTTCGTGGGCCGCACGCACGACGAAGTGGAGCAGGCCCGCGAGGACTGGGAAGCGCAGGTGGTCCTGGCCGATGACGCCGCCCGCGGGGCCCGCTACGGGCTGGTTGAAGGGCACGGCCCCGATGCAGGCACAGAAGCCGGCCGCATCCCCGCTCCCGTCATGCCGGCGGTCAGGTTGACGCCGCGGAAGCGGTCAGTGGGCCCCTGACTCTTCCGACACCAGCTTCAGGACGCCAAACACGGGGTCCTGGTCCAGGACACTGACATCGGTGACGCCGGCAGCCGCCAGGTGGCTCCGGAAGGCGACCTGCAGCGGGACCACGTTCATGCCCAGTCCGCTGCCGAGAATGACCGGTCCGCCGATGCCAAGCTTCCGCAATGCCTGGGCGGCCAGGCCGGCAAGGTCCTTGCCGGCCTGGTCCAGCAGCTCCTGGCTGACCGGGTGGCCAGCCGCGGCCGCGTCCACCACCAGGCGTGCCTGCTGGGCCCAGAACCGGCGACCGGTATCCGGGGAATGAAAGAGCGCAATCAGCCTGTTGGGGTGGTCCACTCCGCAGGCGGCGAGCAACGCATCGGTCAGCTGGTCTTCCGGAAGCCCCTGGTTCATCCGGCGCAGACTATGCCGGACTGCCTCGCGGCCCAGCCAGTAGCCGCTGCCTTCGTCACCGAGCAGGTAGCCCCAGCCACCGGCCCGGGCCTCGTCGCCGGCAGCGTTCCGTCCCCAGGCGGCGGAGCCCGTTCCGGCAATGACGGCCACTCCGGTGCTGGCACCGCCCGCAGCGAGCAGCAGCCGCGAATCGTGGACCACCGTGACTTTGGCTCCTGGAACATGGGGTTCGATCAGGGCGGCGAGGGCGGCGGCGTCGTCGTCGGTATCAATGCCCCCGGCCCCCGCATACACCTGGGCCACCTGACCGCCGCCGATCCGGGAGAAGAGATCCGCGAGGTTCAGTGCCGCCTGTTCGCGGCTGACGTTCTGGACGTTGGAGCTGCCGGCGGACTCGTCGGCCACGACAACTCCGTCCTCAAACCGGACACCGCGGGTCTTTGTACCGCCGATGTCCAGGCCGATGATGACCCCTGCTAGGGGACCCGGGGCGGCCGCAGGCGCGGCGCCGCCCACCGGCTGGTTTCGGGACGTTGTGGTCTGGGGGTGTTCGCTGTCAGTCACGCACCCAGCCTACTGAAACGCTGCCGGCGAATCGCTGCCGGGCCGCGGGCCGCCGTCGTGTCTCAACACGTCTTGCCTCAACATCCCGCGCTTATCCCCTCCCTGAGCGGGCGGCCACCAGGCCCGCCAGCAAGTGGGGCCCCTCCTGCAGGACCATCTCCCGGAAGAACCGGACCGGATCGGGCTCGGCATCGGGGCCAGGCTTTCGCCGGCGCCAGCCCAGCCCGATTTCCCGGTACGCAAGCTCGGATTCCAAGGCAAGCTCGACCCAGCCCAGATTGCCCGTTTCGGGACTGACATGGCGCCCCGGCGCATTGCCTCCGGGCGGCAGGATGCTGACACCAAGTCCCGCCGCGACAAGGCCACGGGCCGTGTGGGTGTCCTGGCTTTCGAACGCGATCCGCGGCCGGAATCCTGCCTCGCGGAACAGCGCATCGGTCAATGACCGCATGCCGTACCCCGACTCCAGCGCCACGAAGGGGTCCCGGCGGACGTCCTGCACGCTGACGCTGCCCCGGCCGGCCAGCGGATGGCCGTGGTGAACCACCAGGCGGAGGGGCTCACGGTAGAGCGAAGCCGCGGAGATGGTGCTGCTTGCCACGGGAACGGGGGCTGTCAGGGACAGGTCCGCCTGGCCCGAAGCAAGCTCCGCGAGGCAGGTGTCCCGGGCGCCCTGGCTGAGAGTGAAGCCGGCCTCCGGGTGGCGGCTGCGGAAGGCGCTGATGAGCAGGGGCAGGGTGGCCTCGCCGAACGTGTGCTGAAAGGACAGGGACACCTTCCCCCGCACCACGTCCGACTCGAGCCGGACCAGGTCCAGCCCGGCCTGGAATTCGGTCAGGGCCGACTCGATGTACGGCAGCAACGTCCGGGCGGCGGCCGTGAGGCGGATCCCCCGTCCGTCACGGATCAGCAGTTCGGTTCCGACGACGGCGCTGGCCCGGGAGAGTGCCCGGCTCACTGTGGACTGGGGTACTCCAAGGAGCTCAGCTGTTTCCGTGACGTGCTGGGTCCGGCCCAGTTCGACCAGGATGGGGAGCAGCGGCAGGAGCTTCACCAGCTGTTTGTGGTCGGCGTGCATTGGCTCCATCCTTCCAACTGATCCATTTTAGACATGAATTGCGCCTAAAAGATGCATTGGAAGCATACATGGCGGACGCCTACCCTTGAGCCATGCCACAAAATGCCGCAGCTCCAGGAACCTTCGCTCCACCGCAGGGTGACTGGGCGGGACATTCCAAAGGCTCCGCTGCCTACAACAAGGTCCTGACCGGCCTGGCCTTCGCGGGCGTGGCAACGTTCGCCCAGCTCTACTCCACCCAGGCGGTCTTGCCGCTCCTGGCCGCAGACCTGAAGGTGACCGCCGCAGAGGCCGCGTTGACTATTTCGCTGGCCACCGTGGGCCTGGCCATCACCGTCATTCCCTGGTCCTTCCTTGCGGACAGGATCGGCCGGGTCAAGGCCATGGCATGGGGCATCTCCGCTGCTACCGTCCTGGGCCTCCTGGTACCGCTCGCCCCCACCTTCGGCGCACTGCTTGCCTTGCGGCTCCTCGAAGGCATGGCACTGGGCGGGATCCCGGCCATCGCCATCGCCTACCTGAACGAGGAAGTGAACAGGGCCCACGCGGCCATGGCCGCAGGCAGCTACGTTGCCGGCACAACGCTGGGCGGGCTGGCCGGCCGGCTGGTGGCCGGGCCGGCAGGTGAGTTATGGGGCTGGCGCACAGCCGCTTTGACCGTGTCCCTGCTGGCAACGGTGGCCGCAGTGCTCTTCCTGGTCCTGGTTCCGAAGGCGAAAGGGTTCACCGCCGCCAAGGCCGCCGGGCTGCGCGGTGCCATGACGACGCTGGGCGGGCATGTGCGCAATCCCCGGCTGCTGGCGCTTTACATCCAGGCCTTCCTGATGATGGGCGGGTTTGTGGCCGTCTACAACTACGTTGGCTTCCGTCTGTCCGCCGAGCCCTTCACGCTGCCTGCCACCGTCATCAGCCTCATCTTCCTGGCCTACCTTTCGGGAACGTTCTCGTCCCGGTGGGCCGGCGGGCTGACGGCCAGGTTCGGCCGCAGGAATGTGCTGCTCGTGGGCATCGTCCTGATGGTGGCCGGGCTGGCTCTGACGCTGACACCGGTTCTCGCCCTGATCCTTGCCGGCCTGGTGGTCTTCACCGGCGGCTTCTTCGCGGCCCACAGCATCGGCGCCGGCTGGACCGGAAGCATCGCCACCACCGGCCGAGCCCAGGCGTCATCGCTCTACAACCTGGCCTATTACCTGGGCTCGAGCGTGATCGGCTGGGCGGGCGGACTGGTGTTCCAGTCCCTGGGCTGGACGGCGCTTGCCGTGGCAATCATGGTCCTGGCGTGCATCACGGCGGTGACAGTCGCCGTCGTACATCCCCGGCGAACCCGCGAAACGGCACCGCCCGCCGCACCAAGGCGCGCGGAAACCGTGCGGCCGTAGAACTATCGGCCAACAAATGGCGCGTCTGTCTGGCGATTGTTCGGAGAGAAGGGATGTTCCGGGGTGATCAGCAGGAATCCGGCGTCTAGGATGAACTGACGGACATTCAAGGAGATTCCATGAGCAGCAACCCAAAAAATATCCGGCCGGCCAGCCACTTTGAGCCGCTGGATGCCATCGATGAACGGCTTCTCGCGGCTTTGGTGGACGATGCACGGATCTCCAACAAGCAGTTGGCAGAACTCGTGGGCATCGCCCCGTCCACCGCGCTCATGCGGACCCGCGCATTATCCGAACGTGGCATCGTCCAGGGGTTTGAGGCGAAACTCAGCCTCTCGGCCATCGGCAGGTCCGTCCAGGCACTGGTAGCCGTCCGGTTGAGGGCCCACGACCGGGACCAGATCGACCGCTTTACCGCCCGCGTTCCGCACCTGCCCGCGGTCCTCTCCACATTTCACACGTCAGGCTCCGTGGACTACCTGTTGCACATCGCCGTTGCCAGCACCGAGGATCTGCGGGACTGGGTCCTGGACAATCTCGCGACCGATCCCGTGGTGGGCCACACCGAGACCACCCTCGTCTTTGAACACATCCAGGGGAACCACGGTCCGCTGCCGGACTAGGCTCCCCGCTGCAGCGCTGTCCGAAGCGTGAGGGCGGACAACGCCAGTGCCGCGGCGCTGCACACCACCACAAAGCCCGTGACCGCCGCCGGCAGCCCGAACACCGCGGTGGCCCAGCCCAGCCCGATGACCGGCACAGCGCTGCCCAGGTACGTGATGACGTAAACGGTGCTGATGACCTGGGCATGCTGTGACGATTCCACTTTGGCGGCTACATCATTGAAGACCGTGCGGAAGGCGACACCCTGCCCCAGCCCCGCGCAGACGCTGGCAGCAGCCAGCAGCAGCGGACTGCTCCAGGCGGCCGCTGCGGCCAGGAGCAGCACCGAGGCTCCCAGGACCGCCAGTCCGGCGGGCACCACAAAGCGGCCCCGCACGGACAGCACCTGGCTCAGGGCTGAGGCGGCGAGCGTCACCCCGGCCAGGACGCCGATCAACGGGCGCGAATCCGTGTGAACGATCGGGGCGAAATAGGCCGGTGCAAGCGACAGACAAAATCCAAAGACGGAAAAGCTGAGGAATCCGACGGCGGCCGCCAGCCAGAACGCGCCCCTCGCCTCGGTGGACACCGATGGCCGGCGGGGAGCCAGGACCAGGACGGGGCGCCGGCCGGCCGGAAGCTTGATGGCTGGCCGGGCCTGAAGCAGGTACAGCGGCACCAGCATTCCCGCCAGGACAAGTGAGTGAACGTAATACGGGGCGGTGGTGGGCCCCGGCAGCAGCGACAGCAGGCCGCCGATGACCGGACCGGCCGCCACCCCTCCCGCCGTCGCCAGGAGGGTGAAGCGCGTGGCCCACTCCGGCCGGCTCGGAAGCAGCTCCCGCAGCGCGGCGGCACTGGCACCCGTGGCGAGGGCAACGGCCACGCCTTGAAGGGCCCGTCCGGCAGAGAGCGCCACCAGGTTTTCTGCCTGCGCGAAGACCCAACTGCCCGCCAGCCCGGCGAGTACAGCCAGGATGAGCGCCGCCCGCCGGCCGATGTGGTCCGACCAGTGGCCGGCCAGCATCAGGGTTGCCACCAGCGCCAGGACATAGCTGGCAAAGGCCGCTGTGACCCCGAGCGCCGAGAGGCCGAGGCTGGCCTGGAGCAGCGGGTACAGGGGCGTGGCGAGGTTCGCTCCGACCAGCAAGGTGAAGATGACAGCACCGGCCATCACCAGCCGTGCGGTGGTGGATGCATCCCAGCCCTGACGCCCGGCGGTGGCCGGACGCATGCGGAGTTCATTGAAGACTGTCATTGGTGCTGCTGCCTTGGCGTCGACCGGGGCGGGAGGTCCTTGTGGGAAGCCGCCCCGGGGTGGAATTGATACCTAAAGAATGCTTCACTGTTGACTGATTGGGTCCTTGCAAGTTGAATAATTGAGCAAAATACCCAATTTCTTGTGCCTCCAATAACTGAAAGTGACAGTTTGCCTACCCTTGATCCCACTGACCTGAAGATCCTGCTGGAACTCATCCGCGATCCCCGCGTCCAGATCGGCGAGCTGGCCGAGATGCTGGGGATTGCACGCAACACGGCGCAGACGCGCGTGCGGCGCCTGCTGCGTGCCGGGGTACTCCACGACGGCGGCCGCGAGATCGACCTCGAGGCGGTGGGGTACGACGTCGTCGCTTTCGTCACGATTGAAGTGACCCACCGGGAACTGGACGGAGTTGTGGGCGCCCTCCGGCTGCTCCCCCAGGTCCTGGAGGTCCACGAGATTTCCGGGCGGGGTGATGTCTGGTGCCGGGTGGTGGCCACTGATACGCACAATCTGCAGTCCGCCCTCCGCCAGATCCTCCGCATCAAGGGCGTCATCCGGACCGAAACAGTCCTGGCGCTTCACACCCACATTCCGTACCGGACCGAACCCCTGATCAGCCGCCTCGCACAGGCCGTTCCCGGCACCCCAACACGGCCCAGGGAATTGTCCGGGCGCGGCGGCGGGTCCCCTCAAGGCAGTTAGGATTCGAGCATGGATTGGCTTTCGCATATTTCACAGATCAACTGGTTCGCCGTAGCGCTGGCCTTCATCTCGAGCATGGCCATCGGCTTTGTCTGGTACATGCCGGCCGTGCTGGGCAAGCGGTGGATGGCCGCCATCGGAAAGACTGAAGAGGACCTCAAGAACATTGGCGGCGGCGCGGGGATCTGGGTTCCCATGATGGTTGCCGCCGCCCTGACCGCCGTCCTGCTCGCGGTCCTGATCAGCAAGCTGGGCCTGGACAGTGCACTGGCGGGCGGCTGGTTCGCCCTGGTACTCGCGCTCGTGTTCCGCGCTGGCGGGCATGTCATCCATAACGGGTTCGCAGGCCGCCCCACGGCTGTCACCCTGATCGATTCCGGACACGACCTGCTCGCCATAACGGTGGCCGGCGCGATCATCGGGGCCATGGCCTGACGTGACCATCATCGACAATGCCGTTTACGTGGACGGCGTCCGCAGCGCGGAGCCGGAGAGCCTGGAGCAGACTTTCGAAACCCTCTCGGAGCACGGGGGCATGGCCTGGATCGGGCTGTACCGGCCCACGGCGGCGGAAATGACCGCTGTGGCCACCGAATTCGGGCTGCATCCGCTGGCGGTGGAGGACGCCATTTCGGCGCACCAGCGTCCCAAGCTGGAACGGTACGAGGACAGCCTTTTTACGGTGCTGCGCCCGGCGCGGTACCTGGATGCCACCGAGACAGTGGAGTTCGGCGAGCTGCACATCTTCACCGGCCGGAATTTTGTGGTCACCATCCGCCATGCCGAAATGGCCGGCGTTGCCCGGGTGAGGCGGCGCCTGGAGGGCCGCCCCGACCTGCTCCGGCACGGCCCGGAATCGATTCTGTACGCGCTGCTGGACCTGGTGGTGGACGACTACGCACCCGTGGTGGCCGGGCTGGAAAACGACATTGACGAGATCGAGGACCAGCTCTTCAGCGGGGACAGCAACGTCTCCCGCCGCATCTATGAACTGGCCCGCGAAGTCATCCAGTTCCAGCGCGCCATCCATCCCCTGCCGGACATGATGCAGCAGCTCAAGCGGGGCTTTGAAAAGTACGGCGTCGATTCTGAACTGCAGCACAGCCTGCGGGACGTCGAGGACCATGTGGAACGGGTCATCTCGCGCGCGGATTCATTCCGTGACCTGTTGCAGAACGCCCTCACGCTGGACGGAACGCTGACCGCCAACCGGCAGAACCAGGCCAGCGCCGAACAGAACGAACAGGTCAAGAAGATCTCCTCCTGGGCGGCGATCTTCTTTGCACCTTCCTTCGTGGCCGGGGTCTACGGGATGAACTTCGAGCACATGCCCGAACTCCACTGGACCGTCGGCTACCCGATGGCCATTGCACTGATGGCAGCCACCGCAACCCTGATGTATGCCATCTTCAAACGGAAAGGCTGGCTGTAAGGCTGGATCCGATGCGGGGATTCAGGTGGGGCGGCCTCAGGCGACCTGCAGGTCCACACTCCCGTGGCCCGAAGCTTCAGCACTGAACACCAGACGGCGGTTGGCGATCTTGTCAGTGAAGAAACGGTCGTGGCTGACCACCACCACTGCGCCCGGGAAATGCAGCAGTGCGCGCTCCATCACTTGGGTGCTGGAGAGGTCCAGGTGGTTGGTGGGCTCATCCAGCAGCAGGACCGAAGCGCCGGAGAGCAGGCATTGGGCCATGGCCACGCGGGCGCGCTGGCCGCCTGAGAGGTTGCCGATCCTTTGCTTGAGATCAGCTTCGGAGAACTGGAACATGGCCAGGAACCTGTTTACCGACTTCTTCGTCGCAGTCAGTGCCAGGCTGTCAGGCATCGCGTTGACCGCATGGGTGACGGTGTCGTCGTCGTCCAGTTCTTCCAGAACCTGGTTGTAGGAGACCATTCCGGCGCCCTTGGCCCAGGCCACGCTGCCGGAATCGGCAGGCTCTTCGCCGGTGAGTGCCCGGAGCAACGTGGTCTTTCCGCTGCCGTTGGACCCGATGACGGCGATCCGGTTACCGCGCCCGATCTCGAAACTGAGGCCGCTGAACAGTGTCCTGCCGCCGTAGGCCTTGCTCAGGGATTCCACCCGGCACAGGACGTCCTTGACGTACAGGCCGCCGTAGATCTCCGTGATGATCTGGTCCACTGGCCGGGGCGCCCGGGACTTCTTGATCCTGGCAAGCTGGTTTGCCAGTCCCTTGCCTGCCGCCTTGGCCGCTTCCCGGCGGTCCGAGATGCCCTCGGCTTCGAAGGCGAGCAGCTCGGACTCATGAACGAACTGGCTCTCCAGGCTCTTGAGCTTGAACTGCTTCGCCACCACGTACTCGGCAAAGTTGCCCGGGTATTCGTGCAGGTGGAAATTCTCCACCTCGATGATCCGGGTAACAACGGAATCCAGGAACTTCCGGTCGTGCGAGACGATGATCGCAGCGCCTTTGAAGGTCCGGAACCAGCCTTCGAGCCATTCGACGCCGGCTACGTCAAGGTAATTTGTGGGTTCATCAAGCAGGAGGACGTCCGGGGCTTCCAGCAGGATCTTTGCCAGTGCTGCCCGGTTCCGCCAGCCGCCGGAGAGCTCGTCGATGGCGCAGGTGCGGTGGTGGTCGCTGAAGCCGAGGGTGGTCAGTACTTTGTCGATGCTGCGCTGATAGTCCCAGCCATCCAGCCGGTCCATCGCCTCAAAGAGTTCGGACTGGCGGTGGATCAGCTCATCCAGCCGCGCTGCGTCCGAGGAGTCGGCGGCGATGGCCGCGTCAATGCCGGCGAGCTCGGCTTCGATCTCTTTCACGTGGGCGAACAGCCCGTCCAGGACATCTGTGATGGTGGCTTCGCCGTTCAACTCTGAGAACTGCGAGAAGTAGGCGGCCTTGGTTCCGAGCTCGACGGCGACCGTCCCGGAGTCGGGAGCCACCTGGCCCTGGATCAGCTTCAGGATGGTGGACTTGCCCGAACCGTTCTTGCCGATCAGGCCGACCCTGTCTCCTGCTTCAAGCTTGAAAAAGGCCTCGCGGAGAATCTGGGTCTTGTCAAAGCTCACGTTGACGTCGTTCAGCCGGATCAAACTCATTGATGGTGTCCAATCCAGTGTTAGTAACTTCCGATCCCCGATGGACAAGTTTACGTTAGGTGTGAGGGCGCCGATGGCCGTAGGACTCTGCCCCGCACACGCGGCTGGCTGCCCGCGTTGCCGTTAAGACCGCGTCAATATTCCGTGCCAGCGCATTAAGGAATCGTCAGGAACGCGTTGCTATCAGTTTCCCGGGAGTTGACTGGGATCAGCCCCGCACGGGGTGCGTTCGAAAGGAACTTGCAATGGCCGACGCGGCTGTAGTTGGAATCCTCATGGTGTCCATGGGATTCGTGATATGGATCGGCCACCTTCTGGCCGGAGTGGTCAGCGGTGCACGTGATGGCGGTGAAGACGGCCAATGAGTCTGGATTCGATCATTTGGCTGGCGCTGGCCGTTGCCGGACTGTGCCTGTCCGGGTACTTGCTGGCGGCCCTGATTCACCCCGGGAAGTGGTGAGCCGGCCATGACATTCAACACCGCATCATTCCTGATCCAGGTCTCGGCGCTGCTGCTGGCCCTGGCCGCGTTGCATAAGCCGCTCGGTGTCTACCTTGCCCGCGTGTTTGAAGGCAACACCTCGACCAGGCCGGAGCGGCTGTTCTACCGGCTCGCCGGCATCGACGCCGGCACCGAACAGACCTGGGCCGTCTACCTGCGCAGCGTCCTGGCGTTCTCGGCGGTGTCCATCCTCGCGGTCTTCCTGCTGCAGCGGCTCCAGAGCGTACTTCCGGGCAGCGGGGCACTGACGGGCGTGGACCCCTGGGTGGCCATGAACACGGCCATCTCGTTTGTCACCAACACCAACTGGCAGACCTACGTGCCGGAAACCACTGTCGGCATCTTCGTGCAGATGGCCCTGCTCGCGGTACAGAATTTTCTGTCCGCGGCGGTCGGCATCGTCGTCGCGGTAGCCCTGATCCGGGGCATCGCCCGCACGAAGACCGACAGGCTGGGAAACTTCTGGGTGGACCTGGCCCGGACAACGTTCCGCGTCCTGTTGCCGATGGCCTTGGTCGCGGCTGTTGTGATGGTCATTGGCGGAGTCGTGCAGAACTTCTCGCCCACCGATGTCACCAACCAGGCAACCGGCACCACTCAGAGCATTCCGGGCGGTCCGGTGGCCTCCCAGGAAGCGATCAAGATCCTGGGCACAAACGGAGGTGGCTATTTCAACGCCACCTCCGCCCACCCGTTTGAGAATCCCAACGTCTTCATCAGCTTGTTTGAGGTGTTTCTGCTGCTGCTGATTCCCTCTGCCCTCCCGTACGCGTCCGGCAGGATGGTGGGTGACCGGAAACAGGGCTACACGGTAGCCGCCGTCATGGGAACACTCTGGCTGACCTCCGTTTCCCTGACAGGGTGGGCCGTCGCAACCGGGCAGGGAACAGCCACCGCGTCCGCCGGCGGACTGGGCGAAGGGTTCGAGCAGCGCTTCGGTGCGGCTGCGAGCGCCGTCTTCGCCGCCTCCACAACGCTGACCTCAACGGGCGCCGTCAACGTCGCCCACGATTCGCTGCCGCCGCTGGCCGGCGGGGCGACCATGGTGAACATGATGCTCGGTGAAGTGGCCCCCGGCGGAACCGGATCCGGGCTGTACGGGATGCTGATCCTGTCCATCATCTCCGTGTTCATCGCCGGGCTTATGGTCGGCCGGACACCCGAGTACCTGGGCAAGAAAATCGGCCCACGCCAGATGAAACTCTCCGCGTTGTACATCCTGGTCACCCCGATCCTGGTGCTGACCCTTGCCGGCATCACCGTCCTGCTGCCGGACGTTATGGCCAGCGTGCCCGCCTCCGGGCCGCATCAGTTCAGCGAACTGCTCTACGCCTTCACCTCCGGGGCGAACAACAATGGCTCCGCTTTCGGCGGGATCACGAGCTCGGGCCCGTACCTCTCGGCCATGCTCGGCATCGCCATGCTGCTGGGGCGGTTCCTCCCGATCGTCCTGGTTCTGGCCTTGGCTGGATCGCTCGCCCGGCAGGGCAAAATCCCCGCCTCCGCCGGGACAGTACCTACCCACGGTCCCCTGTTCGGCGCGCTGCTGTTGGGCGTGACCGTCATCCTGACAGCACTTAGCTATTTCCCCGCCCTTGCCCTGGGCCCCCTCGCAGAAGGACTCCTCCAATGACCCGCACCCCGACGGGCCTCGCCACCGTCCCCCAAACCCTGGCCGACGGCAACCGGCTCGGCACCCCCGGAGAACACAAACACCACACCAAGGCCCCGGCGAAACTGACGCTGTCCAGCGTGACGGCCGCTCTTCCCGTGGCCGTCGGCAAACTCGCACCGCGCCAGATGATTCATTCACCGGTCATGTTTACCGTGCTTGTCGGGGCAGGTCTGTGTACGGCCATCTGTCTGGTCCGTCCGTCCGTGTTCAGCATCGCAGTGACGGCCTGGCTGTGGCTGACCGTCCTGTTCGGCACTCTTTCCGAAGCCATCGCCGAGGGCCGGGGCAAAGCCCAGGCCGACAGCCTCAGGGCCAGCCGGCAGGGCGTCCAGGCGAGGCTCCGGCTGCCGGACGGCGGCACCAAACAGGTCTCCGGCACGGAACTGCGCCTCAACGACGTCGTCGTCTGTGAGGCCGGGGACGTGATTCCGTCCGACGGCGAGATCATCGAGGGCCTGGCCAGCGTTGACGAGTCAACCATCACCGGCGAATCGGCACCGGTCATCCGCGAATCCGGCGGGGACCGGTCCTCGGTCACCGGCGGCACCAAGGTCCTCTCAGACCGCATCGTCGTCCGCATCACCGCCGAACCCGGGCAGACCTTCATCGACCGGATGATCAGACTCGTCGAAGGCGCCGTGAGGCAGAAGACCCCTAACGAGATTGCCCTGCACGTCCTGCTCGTCTCCCTGACCATCGTGTTCCTGGTTGTCACGATGTCCCTGGCACCGTTCGCGTCCCTCGCGGGGGCAACACCCTCACCCATCGTGCTCGTGGCGCTGCTCGTCTGCCTGATCCCCACCACCATCGGGGCCCTCGTCCCGGCGATCGGCATCGCCGGGATGGACCGCCTCGTCCAGCACAACGTCCTGGCCACCTCCGGCCGGGCCGTCGAAACCGCCGGTGATATCACCACACTGCTTCTCGACAAGACCGGAACCATCACCTACGGCAACCGCCGCGCCGTCAACTTCTTCCCCGCCAACACCGTCGGCATGACCGAACTCATTGAAGCGGCCAGACTCTCCAGCCTCGCCGACGAAACCCCGGAAGGGCGGTCAGTGGTGGACCTCGCGGCCGAAAAGGGCGTCAGCGGGCCTGAGCTGGCGGAGCTCGGCCGCGGCCCGGAACAGCTCAACGTGGTCGAATTCAGCGCCAGCACACGCATGAGCGGCCTGGACCTGGACAGCCGTCGGGTCCGCAAGGGCGCGGCAGCCGCCGTGGCGGCGTTTGTTGCCGACCTGGGCGGCCGCACCCCGGACGAGGTGACCCGCCGGGTGCAGGAAATCTCCGCCCAAGGCGGCACCCCGCTGCTGGTTGCCACGGCCACCAAGGACGGCGCCCGGATACTGGGCACCATCCACCTCGCCGACGTCGTCAAACCAGGCATGCAGGCCCGCTTCGCCGAGCTGCGGAAAATGGGCATCCGCACGGTGATGGTCACCGGCGACAACCCCGTGACCGCGAAGGCAATCGCTGCCGAGGCCGGCGTCGATGACTTCCTCGCCGAAGCCACCCCCGAGGACAAGCTCGCCGTCATCAAAAAGGAGCAGGCCGCCGGGCGCCTCGTGGCCATGACCGGGGACGGTACCAACGACGCCCCTGCGCTGGCCGCTGCGGACGTCGGCGTCGCGATGAACTCCGGCACCCCGGCCGCCAAAGAGGCCGCCAACATGGTGGACCTCGACTCCGACCCGACGAAGCTCATCAACATCGTGGGCATCGGAAAGCAGCTGCTGATCACCCGCGGCGCTCTGACGACTTTCTCCATTGCCAACGACGTCGCAAAGTATTTCGCTATTGTCCCTGCCCTGTTCACCGCAACCTATCCCGGCCTCGGACTGCTGAACGTCATGGGGCTCACCAGCTCCGCCTCCGCCATCCTGTCCGCCGTCATCTTCAACGCCCTGATCATCATCGCCCTCATTCCCCTGGCGCTGCGCGGCGTGAAGTACCGGGCCGTGTCAGCCAATCGGGCGCTGGGCCGGAATCTGCTCGTCTACGGTCTCGGCGGGCTCATCGCACCGTTCATCGGCATCAAACTCATTGACCTGATCATTTCCGTGATCCCCGGCATCGGCTAGGAACATTCCATGAATACGCTCACCGGTTACCTCCGCCAGGCGGGAACCGCCGCCAGGTTCCTGCTCCTTGCAACCGTGGTCCTCGGACTGGCCTACCCGCTTGCCGTCTTCGGCATCGGACAGCTGGCCGCCCCCTACCAGGCCAACGGTTCCATCATTAAGGTCGACGGCGGCGCTCCCGCGGCGTCGGCGCTGATCGCCCAGGCAGCAGCCAACGACGACGGCGTCCAGGATCCGCGGTGGTTCCACGC
Source organism: Pseudarthrobacter psychrotolerans (assembly GCF_009911795.1). Classification (NCBI taxonomy): domain Bacteria; kingdom Bacillati; phylum Actinomycetota; class Actinomycetes; order Micrococcales; family Micrococcaceae; genus Pseudarthrobacter; species Pseudarthrobacter psychrotolerans. The sequence goes on from NZ_CP047898.1 coordinate 1,879,959, forward strand.
ACGGCCCTCGACGGTCAGCTGGGACCCGGCGTCGTCGTCGGCCAGCAACCTCGGCCCCAACGACGCCAAACTCCTCGACGCTGTGACTGCCGCCCGGAGTGCCGTCGCGGCCACCGAGGGGGTCAGCGAAGCCGACGTGCCTCCCGACGCCGTGACCGCTTCCGGGTCCGGGCTGGACCCGGACATCTCCCCCGCCTACGCCCGGCTCCAGGTGGCCAGGGTGGCGGCAGCCCACGGGCTCAGCCCCGGCACGGTCCAGGACCTCGTGGACCGGCACACAACCGGCGGAATCGAAGCATTCCTGGGCCAGCCTTCCGTCAATGTCACCGCCCTGAACCTGGATATAGCTGCCGCCGCGCCCGGACAGCGGGCGCAGCAATGACCGGACCTCTCCCAGTGAAAGAATGACGGCATGGCACGTGGAACGCTGCGCATCTTCCTCGGGGCCGCACCCGGAGTAGGCAAAACATACGAAATGCTCGAAGAAGCCCACCGCCTCGGCACCCGCGGCGAGGACGTCGTCGTCGCGTTCGCCCTGGACCACGGCCGCGCCGAGACGCGGGCTCTCCTGGCCGGTCTCGAAATCATCCCGCCCCGGCGCCTCGAGTACCGGGGCACCGAGTTCGACGAGATGGACCTCGACGCCGTACTCCACCGCGCACCGGCGACCGCCGTCGTCGACGAATACGCACACTCAAACATCCCCGGCAGCCGGCACGCCAAACGCTGGGAGGACATCGATGAACTGCTCGACGCCGGCATCAATGTCCTCTCCACTGTCAACATCCAGCACCTGGCGTCCCTGGGTGACGTAGTCAGCGCCGTCACCGAGGTGCGGCAGGCCGAAACGGTGCCGGACGACGTCGTACGCCGGGCAGACCAGATCCACTTGGTCGACATTTCCCCTGAACTGCTGCGCCAGCGCCTGAGCGACGGCAAGATCTACGCCCGGGACAAGATCGACGCCGCACTCTCGAACTACTTCCGTCTGGGCAACCTCACGGCGCTGCGTGAACTGGCGCTGCTCTGGCTCGCGGACCGCGTGGATGAAGGCTTGGCCAAGTACCGCGCAGAGAACGACATCCAGGCCACGTGGCCGGCCCGCGAACGCATCGTTATCGGACTGACCGGCGGCCCTGAAGGGGAAATCCTGATCCGGCGCGGTGCGAGGATCCTGAACCGTGTCAGCGGCGGCGACCTACTGGCCGTCCACGTCCGCGCCACGGACGGTGTAGCTTCCGAATCACCGCAGGCCCTGGAAGCCCAGCGCCGACTGATCCAGGACCTCGGCGGCGGCTACCACATCGTTGCAGGCGAAGACCCGGCAACGGCGCTGCTGGACTTTGCCCGGAGCGTCAACGCCACCCAGATCGTCGTCGGCATCTCGCGCCGCGGAAAGCTCGCCGGACTCCTAGGTGCGCTGCTCGGCGGCGGCATCGGCACCAGGGTGGTCCGGGACTCGGGCGACATCGACGTCCACATGGTCTCCCACCCCCTCGGAGGAGGCGGGCCCGGACCTCGCCGGCAACGGGATCTCGGACGGATCCGTGTTGCCGCCGGCTTTGTCCTCGCGATCCTGCTGCCCGTCTTCCTCCAGTTTCTGCTGGCCCTGAACCCGGACCAGAATGTCGCCACAGCAGTGCTGGTCCAGCTCACCGGGTCAGTCACAGTGGCGCTGGTCGGCGGGTTCTGGCCAGCCATTCTCGCTTCGCTCTGGAGCAGCCTCCTGGTCAACTATTACTCCACGCCGCCAGTTGGCACCCTGACCATCAACGATCCCCAAAATGTGCTTGCGCTCCTGGTATTTGTCGGGGTGTCTGCCGCCGTTGCCGTGGTGGTTGACGTCTCTGCCCGCCGCTCCAAGGAGGCCGCGCGGGCCCGCGCGGAAGCGACCACCCTCTCGGACCTCACCCGCGGCGCCGCCAGCTCCGAGGACACGGTCCAGGACCTGCTTCAACAGGCACTTGCCGTCTTCAACGTCCGCGGCGCGGCCCTCTACGGCCTGTCCGAACCCGGCGAAGGCGGCCAAAGGGCGACCTGGGCACCGATTACCAGTGCCGGCGAGCTCCCCGGCGCCGGCCCAGCCCACGAGTCGGCCCCGGACCAGCCGGACTTCCGAACCGAAAATACCGAACAGATCGACGCGGCCACCCGGCTGGTACTTTTCGGACGGGCACTTCCGGCCAGCGACCGGCGGCTGCTCGGGGCGTTCGGGGTGCACCTCGCCGCCCAGCTGGAGAGACAGCAATTAGCCGCCAGCCGCCGCGAGGTGCTCCGCCTCGCTGAAGGCAACACCATGCGCACTTCCATCCTGCGTGCTGTGTCCCACGACCTCCGAACACCCCTGGCCAGCATCAAACTCGCCGTCGGGAGCCTCCTCCAAAAAGACGTTCAGTACGGCCCCGAACTTGCCCACGAACTGCTCCTGGCCATCGATGAATCCTCGGACCGGCTGGACCTGCTCGTGGGGAACCTGCTCGACATGTCCCGGATCACCACCGACGCGGCCAACCCGCTGCTGAAACCGGTGCGCTGGCACGATGTCATCCCGGCCGCCCTCCACGGCATCCCCGCCGGGAGCGCGCGCCTGGAACTGCCACCGAACATGCCCGAAATCGAGGCGGACCCGGGGATGCTCGAGCGCGTCATCGCCAATATCGTCGAAAACGCCGTCAAGTACGCGCCCGGATCCGATCTGGTCCTGGTCGGCACTGCCGGCGGACTCAGCACCGAAACACTGGCAGGCCAACCCGCAGGTGAACTCCGCATCATCGATCACGGCCGGGGCGTCCCCGCGGAAAACGTCGTTGAAATGTTCCGGCCCTTCCAACGGCTCACCGATGTTCCCCAGACCACAGGCGTCGGCTTGGGCCTGGCCGTCGCGAAAGGGTTCACCGAGGCAATGGGTGGCACACTGACAGCAGAACAAACCCCTGGAGGAGGACTCACCATGGTCATCAGGCTGCCACTGTCCACAGGCGTACCCGTCCGCTACACAACAGCCCAAGCTCCCGTGAAGCCCCAGTCCCTATTGCCCGGATGGACATCGCGCCATCAGCCCTCCACCCAGGAAAAACCATGACTTCCGTCCTCGTAGTCGACGATGACCCGCACCTGCTCAAGGTCCTCAACATCGCCCTGCAGGCCAACGGTTACGCCGTCATTACCGCCACAGACGGCCAATCGGCCCTTCTCTCCGCTACACAGCATGCGTTTGCCCTCATCATCGTGGATCTCGGCCTGCCCGACATCGACGGCATAGCAGTCATCAAACAACTGCGGACCTGGAACGAAGTCCCGATCCTCGTCCTGTCAGCCCGCCACACCTCCGATGACAAAGTCGAAGCCTTGGACGCCGGCGCCGACGACTACATCACCAAGCCATTCGGCCCGGACGAACTCCTCGCCCGTCTCCGCGCCCTGCTCCGCCGGACCGCGGATCACAAAACACCCGAAGCGGTCATCACCACCGACAACTTCACCGTCGACCTTGCCAAGCATCGTGTCACCCGCGATGGCACCGATGTCCGCCTGACACCCATCGAGTGTGGAACATCCTTGAGATCCTGGTCAGAAACCCCGAAAAACTCATCACGCAACGCCAACTCCTGACCGAGGTCTGGGGACCCGCGTACGCTAAAGACGCAAACTACCTCCGCGTCTACATGGCCCAGCTGCGACGCAAACTCGAACCCGACACCGGAAACCCCCGCCATCTCCTCACCGAAGCAGGCATCGGCTACAGATTCCAGCCCTGATGAGGTCCGCCGGGTAACACCGGCGCTGGCGGCGTTAAGGATGCGTTAAGATCCCGGGTTTGCCCGCTGAGGGCCCCTGATGCGGTGCTACGCTCCGTTGGTTATTCACAGCAACCCGCCTGCGCGGGGTAAAGAAAGTAACCCGTTGACTGCACCCACCCGCTTCTCCATTCCGGCCAGCGTTCCGAATCCGGAGCGCGACGGCGAACCCGGAAATCGGCTGACCCGGTGGCTGCTGGAACACACGGTCCACCAGCCGGTGGGCCCGGAAACTGCGGAGGACCATGCACCCACCCAGAGCTGGTGGAAGGTCATGTGCCTCACCGGGGTGGACTATTTTTCCACCCTCTCGTACTTGCCCGGCATCGCCGCCCTTGCCGCCGGGGCGCTCTCCCCGCTGGCCACCTTGCTGATAGTCGGCCTCACCCTGCTGGGCATGCTGCCGATGTACCGGCGGGTCGCCCACGAAAGCCCCACGGACAGGGATCGGTGGCCATGCTGGAGAAGTTGCTCCCCTTCTGGCGCGGGAAAATCTTTGTGCTCATCCTGCTCGGATTCGTCGCCACGTCCTGGATAATCACCATCACCCTGTCCGCCGCGGACGCCACCGTCCACATGCTCGAGAACCCCTATTTGCCGCCCTTCCTGGACGGCCAGGCCGTCGCCATCACCGTGGTGCTCCTGCTCATTCTCGGCGGGGTGTTCCTGCTCGGCTTCTCCGAGGCGGTCGCCGTCGCCATCCCGCTGGTGGCCATCTTCCTGCTGCTGAACGCCGTGATCATCGGGGCCGGCATTTACGACGCCGTCACCCGGCCGGGTGCCATGGCTGACTGGACCGCGGCGCTCACGTCCTCCGGAACCGGATTCAGCGACATCGCAGGACCAGCCCTGCTCGCCTTCCCGCTGCTGGTCCTGGGCCTGTCCGGCTTCGAGACCGGCGTCAGCATGATGCCACTGGTCGCAGCCAGCGGCACCACCGCCGAGGAACGCCTGGCCGCCCGTGTCCGGAACACCCGCAAGCTCCTCACCACCGCAGCCCTGATCATGAGCGTGTACCTCCTGGGCAGCAGCTTCGTGACCACGGTGCTGATCCCCGCCGAAGCGTTCCAGGAAGGCGGCGAGGCCAACGGCCGCGCATTGGCCTACCTGGCCCACGAACTGCTGGGCAACGGCTTCGGTTCCGTCTACGACGTCAGCAGCATCCTGATCCTCTGGTTCGCCGGCGCCTCCGCCATGGCCGGACTGATTAACATCGTTCCCCGCTACCTTCCGTCCTACGGCATGGCCCCGGACTGGTCCCGGGCCGTTCGTCCGGTGGTGCTGGTGTACACCGCCATCAGCATCCTGATCACCATCGGTTTCAACGCCGACGTCAACGCCCAGGCCGGCGCCTACGCCACGGGCATCCTGGCCATGATGGTCTCGGGAGCCGTAGCCGTCAGTATCTCAGCGGCCCGCAGCAAAAGGCGGGGCGCCGCCGTCGGATTCTCTATCCTGACCCTGATCCTGCTCTATGCACTGGGCGCCAACGTGATCGAAAAGCCGGACGGAATCGCAATCTCCGGCTTCTTCATCCTGGGCATCATCGTGGTGTCCCTGGTCTCCCGGGTCAGCCGCACCACCGAACTCCGGGTCCACAAGATCGAGTTCGACGACGAAGCCCGCCGCTTCATCACCGACACGCTCGACTTTGACGGGCGGATCAACCTGATCGCCAACCGTCCCCAGGCCCGCGACGCTGCCGAATACCGCGAGAAGGAAGCCGAGCAGCGGGCGAACAACCCTGTGCCCGGAACCGCCGACGTGATCTTCCTGGAGATCGAAGTCACCGACCCCTCCGGCTTCAGCGACGTCCTCGAGGTGCACGGCATCGAAGTGGACGGACACCGCGTCCTCCGCGCCGAAAGCCCGGCCGCTCCCAACGCCATCGCCGCCATCCTGCTGGCCCTCCGCGACGCCACCGGCGTCCGGCCCCACGCCTACTTTGAATGGGCAGAAGGCAATCCGCTGGTCCATCTCATGCGCTACCTGCTGCTGGGCCGCGGCGACACCGCTCCCGTGGTCCGCGAGATCATCAGGGAAAACGAGCCCGATCCCACCCGCCGACCCGGCATCCACGTGGGCTGACGGGCAGTCCGATGACCGCACGTGGTGCCATCCCCGGTGTGAAGGGACCTGTCCCCCGGACCAAGGGCAGAGGCCCCGGCCCTGGGCGGTGGCGGGTCAAAGCCGTCAAAGGCGGCAAGGAGAACGCCGTCCGGCGGGCCCTCTCGCACCCGGTCCGTTCGGTACCCCTGGCGTTCCTGGCAGTCATCATCCTGGGAGCATCCCTGCTGATGCTGCCCGCCGCCCGGACCGGCAGCGACCCCGGAGCCGACCCCCTGATGGCCGCGCTCTTTACCTCCGTCTCGGCCGTCTGCGTCACGGGGCTGATCACCGTCGACACGGCCACGTACTGGACGCCGTTCGGGCAGACCGTGATCCTGGGACTGATCCAGGTGGGCGGGTTCGGCATCATGACGCTGGCCACGCTCCTGGCCCTGCTGGTCCGCAAAAGCATCGGCCTGCGCGGGCAGCTGGTGGCGCAATCCGAAACGCATACGCTCAACCTGGGCGATGTCAGCGCCGTGCTGCTCCGCGTGGCCAAGGTCATGGTCGGCGTAGAGGCAGCCACTGCCGCGGTCCTGACCGGGCGTTTCTGGCTGGCCTACGACCAGAATCCGGGCACGGCGCTGTGGCACGGCGTGTTCCACGCCGTCTCGTCGTTTAACAATGCCGGCTTCGCGCTGTACAGCGACAACCTCATCGGCTTCGCGGAGGACCCTTGGATCATCGTCCCCATCTGCCTGGCGATCATCGGAGGCGGCCTCGGGTTCCCGGTCATCATCCAACTGCTCCGGGGAAACCTCAAAGCCAGCAACTGGAGTGTCCACCTCCGCCTCACCATCTACGGCACTCTGCTGCTCCTGACCCTGGGCATCACGCTTTTCGCGGCATTCGAATGGAACAGGGACGAAACACTCGGCGGCCTGTCCCTGACCGGCAAGCTGCTGGGTTCCCTCGCCGGAGGTGTTTTCCCCCGCACCGCCGGCTTCAACAGCATCGACTACGGCGTAGCGTCACCTGAAACGCTCATGGTGACCAACATCCTGATGTTCATCGGCGGCGGCAGCGCCGGCACCGCCGGCGGCATCAAGATCACCACGTTCCTGGTACTGGGTTTCTCCATCTGGAACGAGGTCCGCGGCCGCGACGAGGTGACCATCGCCCACCGCTCCATCAGCGCCTCCTCCCAGCGTCAGGCCCTGTCCGTGGCGCTGCTGGGTGTGGCCGCAGTGGTGGGCGGCACCCTGGCGCTGTTGATGCTGACCGACTACAGCCTGGAAAAAGTACTGTTCGAAGCCATCTCCGCGTTCGGAACCGTGGGGATGAGCACCGGCATCACCTACAACCTCCCACCGTCGGCCGAATGGGTGCTTATGGCCCTGATGTTCATCGGCAGAATCGGCACCGTGACGGTCGCGTCCGCTCTGGCATTGTCCTCACGACCACGCCTCTACAGCCTGCCTGAGGAACGCCCCATCATCGGCTGATAGGCAGTCCCGTACGGACGCAATGCCATGGCCGTTGGTTATGAAACGTCGGGCTTCCCGAAAACAGGCAAGAGAAAAGCCCCCTAACCCAACGTTTCCGCAGGTCAAAAGGGCCTTCTTTGTGGAGGTTCTGCAGGCGTACTCCAGCAGGGGTCGCCACTACGCAACTCGCTTCGACAAGCTCCTGGAAGCCACTAATAAATCAACGACAGTCCGAAAGCCGCGAAAGCCCCAGGCAAAGTCATCTGCCAAGATTGTCCACCGACTGACCGCTATAGATCAAGCCGACATCGCCGCTCGCTACCAACAAGGCTGGTCGTCCCGCCAGCTCGCCGAAGTCTACAGCGTCTCCAAGACCAGCATCGTCGCCCTGCTTCGAGAAGCTGGCGTCCCGATTCGGCGGCAAGGTCTCAGCGACTCCTATGTGCAGGAGATTACCAAGCACTACGCAGCTGGCGCTTCACTGGCTGCCATTGGCAACGCATATGGCGTCTCGGCCGACACGGTCCGCAAGCTTCTCCTCAAGCATGGAATTACGCTGCGGAATCCGTGGGACCATCCGACGGTTCTGTCGTCTACGGAGCAGCTGCACAGTTAGTTTGCGCACCGCCAGTATAGAATCCCAGCGCCTTTGTTTGATAATTCCAGTAGAATATCTGGTAGCCAGTTCCCGACTCACAGGTGACATAAGTAAGCGTGTTCGGCGTAGATGTCGCGACAGGGAATGGAGGTATAAACGTAATGTTTGTCACGTAATAGGGCTGAGATGCAGCGCCCGCACCTGTCATTTGCGTAAGCGTCGTTGGATAAGTGCCCTTGTCGACACTGTACAACTCTATCTTCTTTATGAGACCGGTTGAGGTCGCCTGTGCGTTGCTTGTTTTTGCTCTATCTTGTACGCCGTTATACGCCACAATAGTAATCGCCGCCAAAATCCCAATAACGACAATCACAATCAGCAGCTCAACGATTGTAAAGCCTCGTCGACTATTTCGTTCAGTTGGTAGATTTTTTGTTTGTGCCCACATTTCTAGGCTGAATTATGTGGCATAAGCGGTATCATGTCAAGAAAAAAGGCGACTCAAGCTAATTAATTAAAACAGCTTCTCGGCCACTATTCGGCTGTAGGATGTAACTGTTGTAACAAATCACCTTACCCGTATCCATTTGGCAACAAAAGAACCTGTCGTAACAGGTTCGAATAAGCACTCTAAGGTATGGTCCTGGTGGAGGTTCTGCAGGCGTACTCCAGCAGGGTTCGCCACTATGAAGGTCGCTTCGACAAGATCCTGGCCGCAAACCAAAAAACGCCTCCTTCCCGAAAACCGCGCCAGCGCAGGGAAAAGTCCTCCGCCAAGCTTGTTCATCGACTCACCTTCGAGCAGGTTACAGGGCTCTTCAAGGTTCCCGGGGAATGGTCTGCTGAGATGATTGCTCATGCTGCCATCCGGGCTGCACTTCTCAAGAGAATACGCGATTTGTAATTGATTGGGTTGCGGTAGCCGCGGGCGGTTCGTTTGATGTGTTTTATCGCGGTGTTGTTGGCTTCTACTTTGGCTGTTGTAGCGCCGGTGACGATGAGGACTTCGATCTCGGCCCACCAGCGGCACACGGTCCGGTAGAGCCTGTTCGTCTCCGGCATCGCGGCCCGTTCCACCAGGTCGGCGAGGGCAGTCTTCGCGGCGGCTGCGTCCTCGAGGGACCCGGTGGAGAGCAGGGTGCGGAGTTGTTCCTTGACCTGCCAGGCGGCCTGGAGGCTGCCGGTCGGATCGTCGGCAGCGAACACGCCCGCCAACCGGTGATGTCCACGTTCTGAGAGGTTCTCGTTGGCCTTCAGCAGCAGCATCCGGTTCGCCCACGCCGGGTCCGTGGTCCTGCCCCGCCGGCCCCGAACCTGCTGGGACAGGCCCTGACGGACGGTGGTGAGCATGTCGTTGGCCAGCATCGTCACGTGGAAAAGATCCACCGAGACCGCCGTGCGCGGCAACCACATCCGTAGTGCTTTCCGGAAGGCCGCGGACGGGTCGATCGCGACGACCTGCACCCCAAGCCGCCAGTCCAGTGGCCGGGCGAAGAGCCAGTTCCCGACGCCCTTGTGGTCACGTCCGTCCACGATGCCCAGGACCTGGCCGGTGTCCAGATCCACGATCGTTGTCATCCAGGGCTCGTACCGGATCCATGCCTTGGTGCCGGGGTCCTGGAAGAACCGCACGGACCGGTACCGGTGCTCATCGATGCCCAGCATCCTGGGTGCCAGCAGGTCCACGTCCGGCAGGCGCAGGGCGGCGTCGCCGATGATCTGCTGGACCAGCCACCACGAGATCCCGAACGCCACGGCGGTCTCGGACACTGCCCGCCCCGAGGTGATGACCGCCTCCAGCACCGACTGCCGTAGCCGCCGCGTCGACCGGGCCCGGCGCGGGACCTGCGGCGTCGCTTCGCAGAACGATTTCCGCTCGCACAAATACTCGTCACAGAACCAGCGCCGCTTGTCCCAGAGCAGCACCACCCGGCCAGCGACCGGAATGTCACGCAGCCGCTGGCAACGGCGCTCCTTCACCCGGAAGGCGACGACGCCGCAACTCGGGCAGCCCGGCGGAAATGTCGTCTCCACCGTAATGTGGCGTGCCCCGTCAGGAAGCAGCACGGCGGCCGTGACACGGTAATCAGGCAGGTTGAAGATCAAGCTGGCAGCATCATCGGCCGCCAAAGTAGGCTCTAACAAGGCTCGTGGTTCCTGTTCAGGTTGAATGCGTAGATAACACTCATCCCAGCAGGACCACGAGTCCTCTGCTAGCTACAACACGAACCTATTTCCCCGGGAACCTTGAAGAGCCGGTTACAGAGATGACCGATCGCTATCAGCAGGGTTGGTCGTCACGCCGGCTGGCTGAAGTCTACGGGGTCTCCAAGACCAGCATTGTCATTTTGCTTCGAGAAGCCGACATACCGATTCGGCGTCAGGGCCTCGGCGATTTCCAGGTAGAAGGCGTCATCGAACACTATGCAGCAGGCGCCTCATTGGCGGCTATCGGCAAGGCGCATCAGGTGTCGGCAGATACCGTTCGCAAGCTCCTCCTCGCGCAAGGGATCAAGCTGCGAAATCCGTGGGATCACCCGCATCCCGGCTCCGCTAGCTGAACCAGAGTCCGAACACCTTTGGCGCCACGTAGTCATGAAGTTCTCCGCATACCTGCATGATGTTGGTGGGAGTGGGATACACACTGGGCTCATCCAGGACCAGGTGCGAGACGTGCATGCCGCGAGCAACAACAGGCCCATCTATCAGTGGCTCGGCGACCCGGACAATCTGGTCGTCACTTGCCCCTGACGAAACCAGGTATTTAGGCGTTTCTTCGCTAAGGACAATATCCTGCTGATCAGCGGGAAAGAACGCGACATTTGCACTTCCCGCCATAGCGATGACGTTAATGTGCCGATGCTTATCGATATTGTCCAGCAAGCTGAGTCGCGAAAGTGGATGTTGTTTGGGTGTAATGGAGCTATAAGGTTGCACTGACTCGATAAGACTCAAGTCACTCGGTAACGCTCCTCCACTTTTAGCCTTCAGCGCGAGGGGCTTTGGCGGTTTTGTCTCCGCTGCTGGAAACATTGTTCCGCCCGGTCCGTCGTTCGGAATGCCACCGCCATCGATAACAAGAGCGCGGGCGTGATGATCCAGTGCAGACCGCAGATTGTGCACGAAATCACCGAAAATCAGAGCCATTTCCATGGGAGGAGGGGTGTGATTCGTTGTGACTCGATAGCCTGGAACGCTTGGGTCGGCGGTGGCTACGAGATCATAAGGCTTCGACTGGAGGTAGGTGTAATATAACCCCTCCAGCTCTTCATGGAGCCGTTTCGCGCGCAAGAGCTTTTGAATGCTAGAAGGAATCGGTGTTTGCTTTGGGTTCAAGGTTTGATGCACTCCTTCTACTAATGCTATAACGGCGGACGTGTCCAATCACATTGGGATCAAGAACTACTCGCCCACGTCATCCTGGGTGATCCTGCCGCTCAGCACTTCGTTGACTTCCTTCTCGAGCCCAGGGTTGCCGTTCTCCCCAAGGTCGTCCATGAATTGAATTGCATCCTGCTTGAGCTGTTCATCGCCTGAGTTGATCGCTCTGGCGATGACCATTGGCACCGCGTTCTGGGTGAGGTCCCACACTGGCATGCCCGCTTCCTCACGGTTCGCGAGAAGCACTCGGGTCGCCTCCAACGCACCACGTGGATCAACATCGGAGGAGCTTGCGATTTGCTTGCCGATCATGAAGCGCTGGCCCGCGAGTTCCGGATCTAGCTCCACTGATTCCTTCAATCGAGGGAGCCACCAGGAGGCGTCGAATCTGCCGCTCCTAACGAACCAGTAGAACTCGTTCAGCTCCTGTTTGTCCTCAGGGCGTGAGCGGACGTGTTCCACTCGCGCATCCCAGAGATCAGCAAGACGATCACGAACCACGTCACCAACCGATTCCGCATGAATGAACGACCAAGCAATGCGGCCGACGGCTTCTCCTCGGACCTTCGGTTCTGCGGTAGTGAAGAACGCTTCAGCCACCGAATCGCTCAGGGTCTTGTGGCCAAAAATGAGCGCACTGACTACCCACTCACCGATGCGCTGCAGCGGATCGGACTGGCCATGCCATCCTGCGACGAGAGGCTCCGTTGACTGAATGGCGGCGATCATCGACGGCGTCAGAAGATCATAGAGCGCCCGGTGGTAATAGTGACTTGCCATCGCAGTCGTCAGCGCAACTTGCTGGTCTCGTGAGATGCCATCGGCTGAGCCAAACAGTGCCCCGAGTCGAGGCTTGAGCCAATCTGGATCAACGCTGAGCAATCGTCCGAGCCCTTCGCCAATGACGGCTCGCGACGCACCCCGCTTATCCGGCCTCTCGATCTCCCGCTCGAAAGCTGTTCTAGCGGCTCCATACCAAGGCGTGCCCGTGCCGTGCGCCATGAGATTCAGCAGGCCATGGAGTCGGATCGGCCATTGCCAGTTGATGGAGAGCGTAAGGGGATCCATCCCGCTCCCGTGATCGTCCGCGTCATACTCAGTCCAGGCGGTTTCGTCGTCAGCCGCGCGAATCAGAAGGTCAGCAAAGAGTGGCGCAGCATCAGGCGAGATTGGAGGGGTCTCTCGCTTCTTGACGAGTTCTTCGAGCAGACTTACGGCGGCTTTCTTTGCTCCGCGAAAGTCAACGTCATCGTCCCAGTCGCCGCCCTCAACAGGGAATGGGGAGGTATCGCTGTGAGCAAGTACACCGCCGATCTGTTTGGCCGCCTGATGCCAGTCGAGTCCAATGCCGGTCTTTACTGCCGCCTCCCATCCCTGCATAATCGCGCGCAGATAGGTGGGCCGCAATCTGTCAACTAGGTCATCGATGCCATCAATCGCACTCGGATTTGTCGCAATCAGTGTCGACAACTCCCGACCCTGGCCTTCGTGGGATGGCTCTGGCCCCCAGCCGTCGCCGGTGTCATGCCAGCTCTCAAGATACGCCACGAGCTCTGCGGAACTCATGATGGACATTTCGTCCCCGGAGACTGGGCTGTTCGGCCCGCTCCAACTCGTCAGCCGGTTGGCGGGTGAAAGCGGCGACTCGATGGCACCGAGCCTCGCGTCGAACTCCGTTAGGACAGGTTTCAGTGCCGGCGGCAGCGCCTCACTGCCGATTGCAGAAAGCCATCGATGCTTCCATGTTTCAAGCACTGCCACGATACGTTCCTGCAGCTCTTCTGGAGTGTCGTCTTCGTCCCTGCGCACACGTTCCCGCAACTGGTCCATTTCAATTCGAGGCCCAGCGGAGATGAAGTTGACGAGTGGCTCCAGTGACGATGGGGAGATTCTTGCCACCTCCCTTGCAAGTTCGCCGAACTCAATCCGACAGGAGTCATCGCGAAACTCGCTATCGGCCATGAATTCCGGTACGACGGTTAGCAAACCATCGACTTCACCCTGGTTCAGATCGCCGTCATTTCGGAGTGCCTCGGTTGCCGCGTAGAGCGTGATCTTACGCGCCAAGGCCATACGACTCTTGATCAGGGTAGTCTTCGCCGTTTCAGGATCAGCAGCCATCGCCTTTGCCGCTAGATCTCGTACTGCGTCGATAAGCGACTGCTCAGTAGAGGGGTGCTGATCACCCTTGTGGCGGATCGACTCGCGCGACATGTCTGAGAGATCGAATGCTTCAGTCAAATGCCCTGAGTGACGCTCGTACTCTTCCAGCCAGGGCAGCACTGTCTTAAGACCGTCATCGCCGAGCGCCTCCACTATGCGTGGCAAGCCATCTTGATACCAGTAGTCATCGAGGGCCAGGTCTGGCTTATGTGAATTCTTAGACCCGATAGGGCGGAACAAGAGATTGGCCATCCACTTGCCGGATTTGTACTGGCCGCCCTTCAGCAGGTTAACGGCGAATGCAACCATTTCGCGAGGATCACTTCGCCACCCGAAGCCGCTCGCGCTCCAAGACTTGAGTAGTGGCTGTAGTCTTTCAGCCTCATTAGCTGGGATGGAGGCGCCAATCGTGAACACAGCTCTGCGTACCCAAGCGTTGCGGCTGTGAGCAAGCTTGAGCAAAACATTCACCACGGCACTTGGTGCCGATGGTGCTACCCGAATCAGGTAATCGATCTCAGGCCAGTAGAAGTCTCGGATAAGACCGTCATCCGTCGCCTCCGGCTCAGGTGGGTTGTCAAACATCCCAGCTTTCGCCAGAGGCTCCACCCACATCGGATTCTTCAGGCCTTCAAAGAACGCACGACGCAGTGGAGGCGTGGGGATCCGGCGCAATGCCTCATTGACCTGGGCGGAGGTGGGCGATTTTAAGTTTGGCATCACGCGTTCTCCTCGTCGACACCGTTGATCTCAGCGAGGAGGTCTTCCAGCGCGTGGAGGTTCTCGAAGAAGCGAGCACTCCGCACCTCGATGACATCCTCTACAACCCTAATGTTCGCCAGCAGGGTTTCGTCACTCGGCAGCGTTCTCTGTCGCTCGTGATTACGGTCGAGATGTGCCCAGTCCACAAAAAAATTGTACGTTTTCAACCATTGGTCGATTACTGGATGAGTGGTGTGCGTCCCTCCTGTGACTAGCGCTGCCGTGTTGGCGCGGTTACGCCCTTCCTCCTGGGCGGCTGTGCTGATCAGCGAAGCAAGCGCTTGCGCAACTATCCGGGGGACCGGCACAAGGTCTTGATCGAGTCCCAGGTCGGCGTCGGGGTGCTTCGCCAGTAGCCTGGGAAGTTGCTTCAACAGGGAACCGGACGGAGGTACAGGGCGCGGGATCGAAAATTCTGACAAGACGGCCGGAAGCCCCATCATCAACTCGCGCACGCAATGGCAGATGATCGAAATTCTCGCAGCCTCGCACCGTGGAGCGGCATCCGAGGCGAGCAACTCCAATGCGGTTCTATATACACCTGCCAGTTTCGGGCTCCGCTTCTGGAGCGCCTCAGCCACACGTGTTTGTCGATCCTCCGACTCGGCTCCATTCGCCACTAGTCACGACCTCCACTACTCAGCCCGAAGAACCGCTCGAAGAAGGCCCCTAGTTTTTCAAGCACACGTTGCTTCTTCTCGCCATGGCCGCCCTTGGCTGAGAACCGGGAAACCGGCGGGAGCACCTTGGTGATCGCGGTGCCAGTGGTCTGGATGCTGCCGTCTCGGAATGACGAATCGATGAACAGGCGGGTCTCGTCTGGGCGCAGTCCCTCAGACTCGATGATCGCATCGAGCTCGGTCTCTCTGCGTCCGGCAATGAACGCGCGCCATTCCTCGTCAACTTCTCCGGTAATCGAGACAGAGTCGACGAACGCTTCGATGAGATCCTTTTTGTTACGCAGGCTTGGGCTGGCATCGATGGCGCGCGTAATCTCGGCCCGGATCTCCTTGTCATCACCGTCACCACGCTGGTCGCGGAATTTCTGAACGAGCATGAGGATGTAGTCGACGTTGATTTCGACCTGCTTGATGAGCTCGATCTCAAAGACGACATCATCATTTATCGACTCCTTGTCCGAGTCCTTGCCACGGCGGAACTCTGCGTAAAGGTCGAGGTAGACGCTGCGGTAGTCCTGGCCTTGTCGATCCGTCAGAATCTTTTGGCCGGCAAAGTCGTCAAAGGACGTCAGGATGTTCTGGAGCCGAAGGATGGTGCCGAAGAGGGCGATAAACGCCTTCTGTGCCGCCTCGCCAACGATCGGCGTCCCGAGCGGGAAGTTTTCCAATAGGTCAGTGACTTTGTCGGCGTACTCGTCGTAGTACTCGCCGTAGGGCTTGAGGATCACGATGCCCTGGGCATTTTTGTTACCAAAGAGTGCGATGGCGTCGTTGGTCTCTTCCTCGAGATCGCGGAAGGTGATGATGTTGCCATAGGTCTTGACCGAGTTGAGGATGCGGTTTGTTCGCGAATAGGCCTGGATGAGACCATGCGCCCGCAGATTCTTGTCGACGAACAATGTGTTTAGCGTCGTGGCGTCGAAACCGGTGAGGAACATGTTTACGACGATGACGACGTCGATCTCGCGCTGCTTGAGGCGCAGCGAGAGGTCCTTGTAGTAGTTCTGGAACTTGTCAGCGGACGTGTCAAAGCTGGTGCCGAACATGTCGTTGTAGTCCTGGATTGCATCCTCCAGGAAGTCGCGCGACGAGGCATCGAGTGCGGTTGTTTCGAAGCCCTCCTCGTCGAGTGCGCCGTCCTCCACTGCTTCGTTCGCTGCGTATGAGTAGATCAGACCAACCTTTAGCTGACGTGCCGGCGGGAGGTCACGTTGCTGTATGAAGAACTGATTGTAGTAGCGCTTGGCGGCCTCAATAGAGGCGGTCGCAAATAGCGCATTGAAACCATGCACGCGCTTGCCAGCGAGCGAGTAGTGCTGAGCGCGCTTAGTTTTCTGGTCGAAGTGCTCAAGTATGTAGGCGGTGACCTGCCGCAGCCGCTCCGGTGCAAGTAGGGCCTGCTCCGTGTCGATGGCGGACACCTGTTTGTCCGTGAGACCGTCCGGGAGCTTGATGGTGTTGACGTAGTCAATACGGAACGGCAGAACATTCTTATCGGTGATCGCATCGACGATCGTATAGGTGTGCAACTTGTCGCCAAATGCCTGCTCGGTAGTCTTCAGCTGCGGGTTACCGCCGCTGCCAGCATTTGCGGCGAAGATTGGCGTGCCAGTGAAGCCGAAGAGGTTGTACCGCTTGAACGCCTTAGTAATCGCGGTATGCATGTCACCGAACTGTGAACGGTGGCATTCGTCGAAGATGATCACGACATGGCCCGAGTAGATCTCGTGGCCCGTGTTCGCCTTGATGAACGTCGCAAGCTTCTGGATGGTTGTGATGATGATCGTAGCCTGCGGGTTCTCGAGCTGCTTCTTGAGCACTGACGTTGACGTGTTCGAGTTGGCGGCGCCCTTCTCGAACCGGTCGTACTCGCGCATCGTCTGATAGTCGAGGTCCTTGCGGTCCACGACGAACAGCACTTTGTTCACGGTCGGAAGTTTTGAGGCAAGCTGCGCGGTCTTGAAGCTCGTCAGTGTCTTGCCCGACCCCGTCGTGTGCCAGACATAGCCGCCAGCAGCAACGGAACCCAGCTGCTTGTAGTTTGTCGAGATGTCGATCTTCTGCAGGATCCGCTCCGTGGCCACGATCTGGTATGGCCGCATGACCAGCAGCATCCGGTCAGCTGTTAGGACGCAGTATTTCGTGAGGATGTTCAAGAGAGTGTGCTTCGCAAGGAACGTTTTTGCAAACGCCGTCAGATCCTGGATCGGCTTATTCTGAGCGTCGGCCCACCACGAAGTGAATTCAAATGAGTTCGATGTCTTACGCGCTTTCTTCAAGCCCGCTGCGTCCGCCAGGTGCTGACGACGAGTCGTGTTGGAGTAATACTTCGTCAGCGTCCCGTTGCTGATGACGAACAGCTGCACGTACTCGAATAGGCCAGACCCAGCCCAAAAGCTGTCGCGCTGATAGCGGTCGATCTGGTTGAACGCTTCGCGGATATCGACACCACGACGCTTTAGCTCGATGTGGACCATTGGAAGACCGTTGACGAGCACGGTCGCATCGTAGCGTGTGGAACGCGCAGCACCGCCTTCGCCCTGGCCGATCTCGTACTGGTTGATGACCTGTAGCCGGTTGTTGTGAATATTCGCCTTGTCGACGAGCAGGATGTTCTTAGTTGAGCCGTCATCGCGTGGCAGCAGCTGAACGTGGTCTTCCTGAATGCGCAGGGTCTTCTCTGCGATGCCGTCATTGGCACCCACGATCCGCTCGTTAAAGAAACGGTCCCACTCGCCGTCGCTGAATGTAATGCCGTTGAGTAATTCAAGTTGCGTGCGGAGGTTTGTGATGAGCTGAGCCTCGTTAGTGATGGTGAAGTACTCATACGCCTGAGATTGGAGGAGATTGATGAATTCTCGCTCCAGAGCCGCCTCTGATTGATAAGCAATTTCATTGGCGACGTCGGGTATGAATTCGGCAACAACGGTGCTCTCCGAACTCACGACTATCGGATCATAATGTTTCAGAGTTTGCTCACTCATGATGCTAACTCCGAGAAGGTGAGAAGGTGATCACGGTAGTGCTCGTACTGCTTTCGACGCGCATGCTGCTCCGCCGGAATACCTGCATTTTGATCGTTCACCAGAATCTCGAACTTATCGAGGATCGAGACGATGCGCTCCTGCTCGTCAATCGGTACAACAGGCATGTAAATCTTTGCAAGGCTGTCTCCTGAGAGGCGCTTGACCTTTGCTCGCGAAACGTACCGGCCCTTCTGTGTGTGGAAAGCCTCCGTCTGCAAGAAATATGAAACGAATTTAGGGTCCATCTTGTGCCGGAACAAGAACGAATCATCGTGAATTGCGGCATCTCCCTGACCAAGCCAGGCCACGGCCTTGCCGACGTCCTTCACTGTCTCTCCGACGGATGCAATCACGACATCACCCGGCTGGGCGTAGCGGAGTTGAGAGTGCATGTCACTGCGTATATGAGATACTGCCGATACGGCAGATACTCCGTAATGGGTATAAATCTCACCGTAATGAATACTCGGGATGCCAACGTCAACACGGTCTGTCTTAGTGAATCTGCGACCCCTTATAAACTGTCCAAGTTCCCCCATCGGAACCCTTCGGACTGTACTATCGGTGCGGAAATCGTAGAGAGACTCTCGATAATGAGCGTACTGAAGCCGGCGAGCATTGAGCTCTGCCTCTAATTCAGTCTCCAGGCCATTGAACAAGTCCAAAATTTTGACGATCTCCCTTTGAACTGGGAGAGGTGGAACTGGAATTCTGACGGCAGCCAGACGAGGCTTGGAGATATTGAAACGTGTTACCCCGCTAGCGGTGCGAATCAGTTGCTTGCGTAGTCCAGTGGAGCGAAACAGGTGCTTTGCGAAGTCAGGCTCCAGCAGGTCAGGCTCGTTGAGTCGATATCCGATGCTGAAGCTATTGAGATAAAGCGGATCGTCCAGCTCAGTGGTAATAACCGAGGACATTCCAACTTCAGCGGCTGTTTCAGAGGAAGCAGTGAAGAGGATGTCTCCTCGCTGAAGAGTTCGCTGTCGCTCACCCGGCTCGATATGAACGAAGTCGGTGGCGCCGACATCAACTGCAGCATTATTGAAGATGTTGACGTAGGAAATAAAGCGAGCATTCCCATCCGTGAAGTGCGCTTTCGATTTCCCACTTAACCCACCGAAAATAAGGCCCATTTCACCTAGTGCCTTAAAATCGACTCCGTTGGGACACAGCTCCGCTATCAGGTCGTCGACTCTGCTCACGAAGCCCTCTCCAGGTCTGCGATGATGGCATCGATCTCTGTGCGGAGATGCTGTTGGCGTGCCACAATGCTTGCGACCTCGGAATTTACTGCCGTAATGTCAACAGCCTGCGCGGTGACCTCCTCCAGGACGTAGGACGAGACAGCGATATTGTAACCGTTCTCCGCTATGTCCGAGTTAGATACCAGCTGAGCGAAATAGTCCGCATCCCCACGGTCAGTGTACGCGTCGACAATTTTCTGAAGGTTGAGTTCGGTCAGTTTGTTTTTATTGCCAATTCGTACGAACTCGGCTGATGCATCGATAAAGAGGACCGCATTGTCCTTTTTGGACTTTTTCAGAACGAGGATGCAGGTTGCGATCGTCGTGCCGAAGAATAAGTCAGGCGGTAGCTGGATAACGGCATCGACGTAGTTGTTGTCGATCAAGTACTTGCGAATCTTCTGCTCGGCACCGCTGCGATATAGCACGCCAGGGAATTCAACAATGGCAGCTGTGCCATTCACGGCGAGCCACGAAAGAATGTGCAGTGTAAATGCTAAGTCAGCCTTTGACTTAGGTGCCAGAACACCAGCAGGAGCGAAGCGTGGGTCGTTAATGAGTAGAGGGTTCGAATCGCCGTCCCATTTGATGGAGTAGGGCGGATTAGAAACGATTGCCTCGAACGGCTCGTCATCCCAGTGGGCCGGGTCGGTAAGTGTGTCGCCGTGGGCGAAGTCGAATTTCTCGTAGTTAATGTCGTGTAGAAACATGTTGATTCGCGCGAGGTTGTAGGTGGTCAGGTTGATTTCCTGGCCGTAAAAGCCCTGCCGGACATTGTCCTTGCCCAGGACCTTGGCAAATTTGAGCAGCAGGGAGCCTGATCCGCATGCCGGATCATAGACTTTGTTCACGGCCGTCTTACCGACCACGGTAATTCGGGCGAGCAGCTCGGACACCTCTTGAGGAGTGTAGTACTCACCGCCAGACTTGCCCGCAGAAGAGGCGTACATCTGCATGAGGTATTCGTAGGCATCTCCGAATGCGTCAATGGTGTGGTCGGAAAAAGTGCCTAGCTTCAGTTCGCCGATAGCATCCAGGAGCTTGACGAGCTTCTCGTTACGCTTGGCCACAGTTTGGCCCAGTTTGCCCGAGTTGACATCGAGGTCATCGAATAGGCCTTTGAGATCGTCCTCGGAATCAGTGCCAACGGCAGAGCGCTCGATGTTCTTGAATATATTCTGGAGCGTCTCGTTGAGGTTCTCGTCCTCATCAGCGCTCTTGCACACGTTGGCGAAGAGCTCAGAGGGTAGGACATAGAAGCCCTTCTCTGCGACTGTCTCTTTGCGTCCAAACTCGGCTTCGGGGTCCGCTAGCGTTGTGTAGTCGAAGTCCGAGTGACCTGCCTGCCACTCGCCTTCGTTGATGTAGGCCGTAAGGTTCTCTGAGATATAGCGATAGAAGAGGATTCCGAGTACGTAGCTCTTGAAGTCCCAACCGTCGACGCTTCCACGCAGGTCATTCGCGATCCGCCAGATCGTCTTGTGTAGCTCTGCGCGTTGCGCTTCCTTGGTGACTCCGGCCATGGTTGTGTCTATACTCCTTGCGCGTGCGCGCTTACGTGATCCCCTGAGGTTGCGTACTCAACTTAGCAGCGAGCACCGACAGATCTGTGCAGCAGTGCACTGTGTGCAGTTCAGGTGGGAGCGTCGATACCCGAGAGCTTTGCTCTCACAAGGCACGACATCTGCCCTGATTTTAACCTGAATTGCCTTTTTCGTAAATCATTGAGTGAGGCGGAGGTCACTAATTCGCTTCTATATCACTTCGCGCCCCGGCTCATTATTTTTGGTCTTAAATTCCACGCGACGGACATCTATTCGTGCCGAGCTTTTACGCTCTACGCTCACGGTCGCAAAGAGGCCAGGGTTCGTGAAGTGAGCACCAAGCATCCAACTCACCCAAACGGGCATAATCCAATGAATCTCTATAGTCGAAACCGGCTCATCGACGTCCGGGTTAGAAAGGTTGTCAACTGCAACTTTGAACTGACCGGTGGCTGCAGTTTGCGTTGACCGGTGGCTGCAATGGACTGACCGGTGGCGGCAAGTAGTTTTGAACACTGGTCAGGCGCCGGGGGCATGCCGGGGTTGGGGCGCCTGACCGCGTTGCGGGTTAGTTCATCGGGCGGGTTCCTTTCCCGTTTTGGGCTTGCATGAGCCGGACGGACTCGCCGCTGGTTTGGCATAGGTGTGCGTGGTGCATGAGCCGGTCCACGGTCGCGGTGGCGATGGTTTTGGGCATCAACTCATCAAAGCCGGAGGGGTGGATATTCGAGCTGATCGCCAGGGAGCGTTTCTCGTAGGAGGCCTCCACGACGCGGTAGAAACCCTCGGCGGCATCGCCGGAAACCGGCAAAAGTCCTACGTCATCAATGCAAATCAAATCCACGCCGGTAACGCGGGTGATGGCCTTGTTGACGCTGTCATCGATGCGGTGCCGGCGCACGAGGGCGCCGAGGTCCTCCAGACTCAGCCACGACACGGACATGCCTTCGTCGATGGCCTGCTGGCCCAGGGATTCCAGCAGCAGGGTTTTCCCGGTCCCGGAGGGCCCGCACGCGATCAGGTTCTCCCTCCGCCGCACCCACTCCAGGGTCCGCAGGAACGAGGTCGTCGCAGCCGGCAGGGTGGAGAGGGACTCGTCCCAGACATCGAACGTTTTCCCGGTGGGGAACCCCGCGCGTTTGCGCCGGGTGGCGAGCATCGACCGGTTCCGGCCCGTTGCTTCGGCCTCGAGCAAGACGCGAATGACTTCTGTGGGGTCCCAGCGCTGGGCCTTCGCGGTCGCCAACACCTCGGCGACAACGGCGCGGGCGTGCGGCATCCGGGTGGTGCGCATCAACGCGATGACGTGCTCCACGGCCGCATCCGCCAGCGGGCTGGGGGCCAGGGCTGTCGCGCTCATTCGGTGGCTCCTTCAAGATCGGCAACGTCGCTGGCATCGCTGGTGGTAGGGGTGTTGGTGGTACCGAAGTTGGCCCATGCGCTGGTGCCCTGGCTCAGCCACTGGCCTTGGTCGGTGACGGCGTGCCGGGTAGTGCTGATGGTTCTTTGCGGCTGGCCGGTGGCGGTGTTGGTGATGATGGAGACCAGGTCCTCGTGGCTGAAGCGGTGGTGCACGGCGGCGGCGCCGAGACCCTGGTCAACGACGTCGGCGCCCATGACCTTGGCCATGGTGGCGGCGCGTTCCATCTTGTGGCGGATCTTGTTCGTCCCGGCTGCGGCGGCTTCTTTGAGCCAGAGCGCTGCCCCGGCGCCGAGTGCCAGGAACTCCTCTTCGGCGGTGTTCGTGGGGCGGATCACCCGTTCCAGGGCCCCGGCATTGGCGGGCGGGAAGTGGGCGTCAATGATCGCCGGCACGCCGGGACGGGTGAGTGGATGGCGTGCGACTTCCACCGGCCCGGCCTCGCCGACATGGACGATGATGACCTCGGTGTCGGTGCCGCGCACCCAGAGCCTTTGCCCCATCAGGGTGTGCGGGACGGAGTAGCGGGCGTGCTCGTAGGTGACCATGGGAGTGTTCGGCGGGACCTGCCGGACCTGCCCGAAACTGGCCGTCACCGGCACTGCAGGGACCGGGTGCAGCTTGGGCTGCTCGATCAGTCTCAGCATGTCCTGGGGGATCTCCAGGGTGGCCCGGTGGACCTTGGAATTCACATCCTCCATAAACGCCTCGCACGCCGCTTCCAGCTCGGCGAAGGAGGCGTAGTCCGGGCGCAGGTTCGTGTCTTTGGGCACGATGTCGGCTTTGGCGATCTTGACCGCGTTCTCCACCCCGCCCTTCGAGGCCGGGTCCGCCGGCATGCAGGTGTGCACGGCGGTGGAGTAGTGCCGGGCGAACGCGACGATCTGCGGGTTACGGACCGGCACCCCGGCAACGTGCTCGACCGTGACGGTCTTCTCGTTGTCGGTCAAAATGTACGTCGGGACCCCGCCGATGAGCCGGAAGGAGCGGTCGAGGGCGGCGAAGACGCTCGGCATGGTCTTATCCCGCAAAGGGATCACGATCCGGAAGCGTGAATACGCCAGCCAGGCCACGAACAACACCGTTTTGGCGCCGTCAACGACGGGCCCGTCTCCGTAGTCCCATTGGAGCCACAGGCCTGGCTCCACAGTCCAGGGCCGGTGAACACGGGTGTTTTGGGCCCGGTATTTCGACTTCAGCCCGGCCAGCACGTAGCGGGTCGTGCGGATCGATCCGGGATAGCCCAGATCAACGAGTTTTCCGTGCACAACGTCCCCGCGGATCTTCCCGCGGGACTGCTCGACCAGCGACTTCATCTGCGGCAGGAACGGGTCAGTGATCCGTCCCCGCTGGCGGGCGACCGGCGCTTGGACGCCTTCCTGCCGGGCCTTCACATACGAACGGACAGTGTTGTGCGAAACGCCGCAGATCTTCGCGGCATCCCGGTACGAACGGGTCAAATCATAAGCAGCTAAAATTTCCATGAACTCTCCTGGAGACTTCACATCAAGCCCCTTCCTTCCCCACGATGGGTGAAATAAAAACGATTGGCATCGCTATTTCACCGCGGAAGGAAGGGGCTCTCCCCGTAATGACACGGGGGACGGACAAGGGAATCCCAGCAAAGCCCCGGCCACACACACGGCCAAGAACTGGTCAAAAGTACTTGCAGCCACTGGTCAAAACCACTGCCGCGAACGGTCAATCCAAATTGCCGTCTCTGGTCAGTTTAAAGTTGCAGCTAACAAAAGGTCGAGAGGGACGCTGATCGACTCGAATGCTCTTAGCATGTGGGATAAGTGCGATTCCCCAAGCGCGAAGGGAAGATCTTGCTCCACTCCCTCGATAAACACCTTCGGCCGGCGATATGCCATGCCCTCCGGTACCTCTATGCTGATGCCAACCGAAAATATGCTCTCGCTCTGGTTCTCAACTTGAGCTGCATATACATTACCGAGCGGACGGTCATATAAATACCCGTCGCGGATGATTTCGCTGAGCTGAATGGCACCTCTGTCACTGCGGCGAAGAATTGTACGCTCCGTCACGAAGCGCTTCCGGGCACATTCCTTAAGTCGCTGGTCAAGGTTGTCTCCTGCGGTATCCAGCCCACTCGTCTCGAAGAACGCGCGGATCGTGCCGTCCTCGCCGTCGTCGTGTATAGCCGCAAGGTGCATCAGTACATCGAACGCCTGCTCCTCGCTCCCGTGCCCGACGAAGTCTGTCAGCTGATCGTGTCCCGACAATCGCTGCTGTGTGAGCGGACCGAGGCCGCGCCGAAACGTCCGTAGCTCCTTGTGGAGCTCCTCTCGTATCGGGTCATCTGCCATCAGTCGTTTCCTGCGATTCGTCCTTGCCGGCTGTTTGTGGACAGCCCCAGTAGGGTGTCAGTTTAGTGTCAGTGACGCCGCCACTATGCCCCTCCATGCTGGATGTACGGCTTTCGCTCAAGAGGGCGAACCGAATTTCTAAGCTGGAAGGTATACCGATGTCTGAACTTATTCCTCGCCCAAGTGGCAAGATCACGCCCTTCAACGCTCCCGAAGGCTTCTCGCGATCGGAAGGCAAGGCGCTCCAGCGCCGACAGAATACCGAGGTAGCCAACGGGCTCATCACAGCGGCGCGCGTCCAGGCCGCCGGCTATGTCGCCGCAACAGGTATGCACCTGACTGGCATGTTGAGCCGAGAGGCGCAGTTCCAGTCCGACGGTGACTCGCGCACATCGGAGCGGCTCAACTACATCGCAGATTCCTTCGCCGAGTACGCGGCGTGGGAAGTACGCCGGTTCCAGCGGTAGCGGGGGCCAGCCATGAAGCACGAATTTGTAAATCCGCTGAAGCCCATTGGCTACATGGAGCCCGAAGTGCTGCAACACGAGGCCGCTGTTCGTCTCTTTATCGGGAGGGTCGCGACGCTGGTGGATGAGCTGGACTCCGTAGCGAGGACAGTTAATGCTGACTCCCCAGCGACAGCGCGACATCTGCGCCTGGTTTCGCAGCAGATGTCGGCCATGGCTTTGACGGCCCTAGAAACCTGGCCGAAGGGGCCGCAGCGGTAATGACTGCCATCTTCTGGATTGCCATCATGATCACGTGCGCAGCTTCCATTGCTGCCGCATACCTCGTCGTTGCTGACTATTGGCGCGATCGGACGGGTCGCTCTCGGGATCAGATTGTCGACATCACCGAGAATGCTCACGAAACGGCTGGCCGCCTCGATGCGGCGTATCAACAAGCCCTGCGGGACATGCGCCGCCGCCAGTAACGGCTGGCCCCTAAGTCCGATCACTCGGCCGCCCCCACTTTTTTACATGCCTCCAGAAAGGGGTTACTTGTCATGCCCGAATCCTTTACATCAAGCGAACTTGCCGTAGCCCAGAAGCGACTCGCTGATTATGTCCTCGACCAGGCCCACAATATTGAGCGCCGCCTGTACTTCGGGTGGGAGCCGGCCGGTGACGCCCCGGAAAAGTACAAGGATCTGTGCGAAGCCTTTGCCGCCTCGCAGAAGGATGGACACCCGCTACCTGTCTCCAACGAGAACAGCAGCAGCGTGGTCTTCGGTTCACCAGACGTCAACATGGCCTACCGCTACGTTCACGATGTTGCCCACGTTGAGCAGGGTTTGAGCTTTTCGTCGCCCGATGAGTTCGAGCTGGCGCGCTGGCTGATGCGGCGATTCGAACGCGCAGGCTTCAGTCGAAATGACCTCGAATGGCATCTCTTCGAAGCTGACGCGGTAGGCCAAGTCATGTTCTATGCCGTCACGAGGCAGTACGTGGGTGACCAGTTGCAGTTCGCACTCGACTGCGTGCGCCACGGTTTAAACACTGGCATTTATCTGGAGTTGGAGCGTCAGCGATGAGTGTCGATCCGAGTCCAAGGTCTTGGTTTGACCGAGCGATCGGCGCCTGCATGTCAGTTCTATTGGCTGTTGTCGCACTTTACTGCGCGACTCAGGTGCTGCAATCAATCCTGCCGTTTCTGATCGTCTGCGTTGGAGTCGTAGCCATCATCTGGGTGGTATGGGTAGTCGTCCAACATCGCCGCAATAGGTACTAAATCCATCGCCGCAGCGCGGCAACTACAGGTCTTCCAGCCGGTGTTGTGGTTTGCGCCAAAGTTGTTGATCGTTCAACTAATTGAACGCATACTAGCCCACAGACCACGTTCAATACGTTGAACGATCGTCTGCATCGCCACCACAACACCGACTGAAAGGAGGGAAAACACCATGCCCACACCCAAGCAACCACGGCGCAGCCGCGCCGCCCGTCCACGCCAGGAGCGCCACATCCTGGTCTACGGAGTGCAACGCGACAGACCAGATTTGCGCAAGCTCAGCCGCGCTGTCATCGCCATGGCACAGGCCGAAGCCGAACGCGAAGCCCAGGCTCAGCACCAGACGAACCGGCGCCCGAGGGGAGATCGAAATGATTAGCCAGGAGTCCCTCTTAGGCCAGATCGTCTGGCAGGAGATCCACTGGCCACACCCCTTGGACGCGATACGCACCCTGAACCTCCTCCGCCAATGGGCTGCTCAGGTCCATGCTCCCCAGATCATTCTGGAAGCCCGGGCCACCAAGAACGGCATCCGTTTTTTGGTTGGCTCCCAGCGCCGACACGAAGCAGCCCTCCGTCGGGACATCGAACAGATGGTGCCTGGTGCCATCGTGGCTGCCGAGATTACCGGACGTAGCCACGCAAGCGTCTCCCGCCGCATCATGATCAACCACCCGATCCGCCCGCTCGAGTCACACGACAACGAGGGCAGCACCCGGTCAATTCTGGCCAGTCTGGCTGGTCTACGCGGCAACGAGTTGCTGGTCATGCAAATCGTTCTTGGCCCACGGCTCGCACCCCAGTTACTACCTGAACGGCTGCCACGGACAGACCAAGGTCTTTCCTCGTTGGCATTGACGGGCATTCAGGAAGAACGCCGACCGCACGTCGCCAAGGAAATCCAGCTCAAACAGTCCGACCATGGTTTCGCTGCTGTGATCCGTGTCGGCGTCCACGCCACCGACGAAGCCCGTCGTGCGACCCTGATCAAACGAGTCGTCAGCTCACTCAGGACACTACTTACACCTGGTCTGAGGCTGCGCGAACACCGGGAAAAGGTACAGAAACTGAACACTCCGGTCTCGGAGTGGGCATACTTCACTCCGGCGCAGCGGCTTTCTGTCGCAGAAGTTGGCTTGCTCAGCGGCTGGCCGGTTGGCGCTATCGATGTCCCATACCCTGGAATGCCTCCGATCCATCCCCGCCCGATACGCCCGTCATTCACAACCGGAGACAAGCACCGGGTGGTCGCTCAGGCCACGGCGCCGGGCGCCACCGACACGATGCTTGGGATCACCGCTGACGACAGCCGGCGCCACATCTGGCTGATGGGGCCAACCGGCGTCGGCAAAAGTTCACTGCTGCTGAGCATGATTCACGACGACATGCTGGCCGGACGAGGCTTGGTCGTGGTCGAGCCCAAGGACCTGATTCGCGATGTCCTGGCCGTCGTACCGGCATCGCGAAGGGATGACATCGTGCTGCTCGATCCGCTCGACAGCGAACCGGTTGGCATCAATCCACTCGATCTCCACGGGCGATCACCGGCACTGGTCGCCGACCAGCTCTTCGGCACCTTCAAAGCGCTCTATGGGGCGGACGGGTTGGGGCCACGCTCGTCGGACATCCTGCGACACTGCCTGTTGGCTTTGACCAGCCGCGGTGACGCCAGTCTGGCCATGCTGCCGGTGCTACTGACCAACCCCGGCTTTCGACGCTCGGTCACACAGCGTATTGCCCGCAGCGACCCGTTTTCGGCGGGGCCATTCTGGCGCTGGTTCGACCAGCTGACGCCGGAGGCCAGTGCCCAGGTGACGGCTCCACTGATGAACAAGCTCCGCCCGTTATTGGACCCGCACCTGCGGCACGTCCTGGCCCAGCGCAACCCCCGGTTCAACATCCGGCAGGTTCTGACCCAACGGAAGATTCTGCTTGTGCCGCTTCAAAAAGGCGTGCTCGGACCGGAAGCTGCAGAACTGCTCGGCGCGCTCGTCGTCGGTGAACTTTGGCAAGCGATTCAGGAACGGGCCGGCATCGATCCCAAGGACCGTGACACGGTCATGGTCTACCTCGATGAAGTGCAGGATTACCTCAGGATCCCAACGTCTGACCTGGCTGACGTTCTGGCCACCTCGCGAAGCCTGGGTGCCGCCTTCCACGTCGCTCACCAGTACATGGATCAGCTGCCGATCGCTATGCGCTCGGCCTTCGAAGCGAACTGCCGCTCCCGCATCTTCTTCCAGCTGGCGGCCAAGGACGCCCGCGCCGCCGCCGCCATGGCTCCAGGACTCGACCCCGAGGACTTCACCTCATTGCCGGCTCGCAACGTCTATGCACAACTCGTCAACCAGGGAACCGTCACCGACTGGGCATCGGGCAAAACGATCACCACTCCAAAGAAGTCGGCCAACATGTCTGACATTCAGGCACGCAGCCGCGGCCAGTACGGCCAGGCTACCGATGCCATCGACCAAGGACTCCTGGACATATTCGAGCTCCCGCAGGATCGACCGGAGTCGGGCGAGCGCCGTCGCAGGAGCACGTCATGAACGACAAAATGACCCTTCCGACCGGCTACCCGACCGCGTCGAGTCAACTACCGGCATCTATGCAGGTCAACGGCGAGAAGGGGGCAACAGGGGCGACGAATACCGGTGCTACTTCGGGCACCGGAGCACACGCCGGACCACGCATCAGCAGCCGACGACTGCGAGAGATTCAAACTCATCTCAGCGCACGCGATCTGGCCATCCTGGCATCTGTAGACCGCTACCGATTCCTGACCGCCAGGCACCTCCAGGCGCTGCACTTCACGCAGCATGCGTCGGCGACGTCTGCTTCTCGAACCTGCCGCCGGGTCCTGGCCCGGCTGCGCACACTCCGAGTCCTTGGCATCTTGGACCGCCGCATCGGCGGCATCCGGGCAGGCTCTGAAGGCCTGGTCTACTACATGGACACGGCGGGAGACCGCCTCCAACGAGACGTGACATCGTCCCGGGCCCGCAAGCGGTTCGATGAGCCATCAGCCCGATTCCTCGACCACACGTTGGCGATAGCGGACATGGCCATAGGCATCTTCGAGAACGCCACGACCTACGGAGCCGAGGTGGTCAAACTCGACCCCGAACACACTGCCACCCGCACCTACGCAGACAGCTATGGGGTCGCCCAAGTGCTGCGACCCGACCTCTACGTCGAGCTGGCAGCCGCCGCCGGCGACGAAGAGGTCAGCGCATTCTTCATCGAAGTCGACCTAGGGCACGAGAGTCTGCCAACGCTGCTCGGGAAGTGCATGGCTTACGAGGACTATCGAAGTACCGGTATTGAGCAACACCAATACGGCGGTTTCCCACGGGTCATTTGGGCCATGGACGCCTACCGTGAAACCACCGCCCAAAGACGCCGAAAGTCGCTTCAAGACTCCCTCGAACGGAACAGCCGTCTCAGCGCCGGCCTGTACCGGATACAGGCACTGAAGGACACCGCCGCGGCCGTGGTACAGGGGCTGCGCCATGACTAGTGCGACCAACAGACTCCACGTCGGCGATGCCCTGATAACACTCCGAAGATTCCCGACTGAATCCGTCGACATGTGCCTGACCAGTCCACCATATTTCCGGCTGCGCGACTACGACGCTCCGGGCCAGCTCGGGCTGGAAGAGTCAGTCGATATTTGGGCGGCCACTCTCCGGGAGGTGTGCCGTGAAGTCCACCGCGTCCTCGTGCCAACTGGCACGTTCTGGCTCAATCTGGGCGACACGTACACCACCCATGCGCGCCAGGGCGCCCCTCCTAAAAGCCTGGCACTCGCCCCGGAGCGCCTCGCGCGGTTATTGCAAGAGGACGGCTGGATTCTGCGTAACAAGATCATCTGGGCCAAGCCAAACCCAATGCCAACCAGCGTCCGTGACCGGCTGACAGCAACCCACGAGGTGATCTACGTTTTTGCCAAGCAGCCACGCTACTTCTTTGATCTGGACAGCATCCGTGTTGCCCACGTCTCCAAACCAGGATCACCGCCAGGGAACCGGTCTCGGCGACCAACGGCCGAGCGCTGGCGTGGTCCCAATGCTGACTCCATCACCGGCCTGGTGAAGATGAAGGCGCGGGGCGTTGTCGGGCACCCTCTCGGCAAAAACCCGGGGGACGTCTGGACAATCTCGACGTCAGCAGGAAAGGGAAGCCACCACGCCACATTCCCTGAATCCTTAGCTAGCCGCTGCCTCCAAGCCGGAACCCCCGAGGCCCGCTGCGTGGCGTGCCGCAAACCACTGATCCGTGCCGTTCACCGGCTTGGGGAAACGGCGACCCGACTCGCCCTCAAACCAAGCTGCGAGCATCGGAACGGGACGGAGCCTGGCATTGTCCTGGACCCATTCATGGGATCGGGCACGACAGCCGTTGTTGCCGAACGCTTGCACCGGCAGTGGATTGGCGTCGAGCTCAATAGCGACTTCGCTCAGGAAGCTTTCGACCGGATCAGCTCAGCCAGGGCCTCTCCCGCAGCCTGAACCGTGACGCTCGTCGGTGTTATGCGGATCGGTGAGTCAGGTTTCATCCCGAAACCTCGCCGTCCGCAAGCACCGAGGAGTTGTCATGACGACACCACCGGTTGACGGCATCGACCGTCACAACCAGGGCAGCGTGAAGACGCTGGCCGTCCGGCTCGAACCGGACATCCACATCCAGCTGACGCTCATTGCTCAGCTGCGCGGCAGCACCATCACCGAGGAGATCCGGAAGGCTTTGGCGGCGCACATCGCGCTCGTCAAGGAAAACACCGATCTGGTCTCTCAGGCCGAGTCTGCCATGGCAGAGATCGAACGTGAGGCAGCTGCCCGTCGCGAGGCCATCGCCAGCCTGTTCGGCAACGACCAGGCAACGGCGAAGCCCCGCACGACTCGTGGGCGCTAGTTCGAGCTACCCCGGCAGGAGCCAGCGTGAGCGGAGTTCAATCGAGCTCCCTCCGCTGCTCCTGCTGGACATCACACTACATAAGCGAAAGGAGACAACTCATGAACCACGAACACATACCCGGGGCGGACCCGGAACGCGAGAATCGACGCACCACACCGGCGATCTACGTCGCGTCGCTGGCCGACTACAACAACGGCCGGCTGCTCGGCGATTGGATCGACGCCACTATCGGAGCCGATGCCATCTACGAGAAGATCACGGCCATACTTGCCGGATCCAAAGAGCCGGCACCGGAAGAATGGGCCATTCACGACTATGAGGGCTTCGGCAACAAACGACTCAGTGAGTATGAACGCATCGAAGACGTCGCCGCCTTGGCCGAAGGCATCAAGCAGCACGGCGAAGCCTTTGCCGCGTGGGTCGACTACACCGGCCTTGATCCCGAAGACTGGCACCACTTCGAAGACGCCTATTTGGGCGAATACGACAGCCTCGCTACTTACGCCGAGCAGATCATGGACGATCTCGGATTGCGTGACGAGATCGAAAAATACTTACCGGAATCACTCCAGCCATACGTCAGGATCGACGCCGAGGCCATGGCAGAAGACATGCGCCTCAATGGCGAGATTTACAGTGTCGAATCAGACTCCGGCATCTATGTATTCAACAGCCACATCTGACAATATCCGAAGAATAAGGCAGCACTTCCTTTCTTGACGAAATTTCTGTTGTGGAATTCGCTTAAATCGTTGAACGAAATGAACGATCGGCCCATACTACAAACAGAAATTGGAGACCAACGAAATGCAAGACCACGACATACAACAACTGGCGGGTGCCATCCGGGAACGACGGCAGGAACTCGGCCTGTCTGCCAGCGAAGTCGCTCGGCGGGCAGACGTTGCCAAGGGAACCATCACCAGGTTGGAACTCGGGCAAATCACCAGCCCCCGCATGGACAACCTCCGTTCAATCGCCGATGTGCTTCAGATCCCGTTGACCAATCTCCTCGCCGAATCCCGCGTCCTGCGCGGATCAGACCTTCCCACCTTGCAGCCATACCTGCGCACCAAATTCAAAGAGATGCCAGAAGGCGCCGTCCGTGAAATCGAAGCACACTTCCGCGACGTCGCCGCCCGGCACGGCATCAACATCAATACCGGCCCCGCGCCAGGCGAGGACGAGTAACCCACCCATTTCTCAGAGAAAGGAGAAAGCCATGACCAACGAAATCAACCCAACCCCATTTGATCGAAGCGTCCTGTCCACTCTCCGATCTCTCATCCCGAACCGCGAGGTTCACTCTCTTGCCGAGGCAAAACAAATCGCCGAGCACCAAGCCATCCGATTGCTGCAGCTCCACAGTATTGGTGATGGCCCTGTCCCGATCGAGTTCATCGCCGAACTGCCCAAGATCGAGATTGAGCTCGTGGAAGCGCCTGTTTCCGGAGCCAGCTTCTGGAACGGCAACGCCTGGATCATCCAGCTCAACAGGCACGAAAACTACCGCCGCCAGCGATTCACCCTCGCACACGAATACAAGCACATCATCGACCACAATCGTGCCGACGGGCTCTACCTGGGTTCGAAAGACCTCTCGGCTGCAGAGCAAGCTGAGCACGCGGCCGACTATTTCGCCGGATGTCTGCTCGTTCCAAAGATGCTGCTCAAGCGCGCCTACTACGGAGGCATGCAGAAGCCATCCGACCTGGCAAACCATTTTCAGGTATCTGAAGTTGCCATTGTTGTCCGGCTGCGGCAGACGGGCATCGCGGAACCATCGCCACGCTGCCAACAAGCCAGCACCCCATTCTCGCGTTCATGGCAGTACCGCATGAACAGCCGCACCCAGCCACAAGGAGTTTGATCATGACGATCGACGACATCGAGGCCATGCGCCCACGAAAAGCCGTTCTCTACCTGCGTGTCTCCAGCAAGAAACAGACCGAGACCGCCATCGACATCGACAAAGACGGGAACTCCATCGCCACCCAGCGCGATATCTGTGAACAGAAAGCCGGAGCTCTTGGCGCACAGATTGTCCAGGAGTTTGTTGAGCCGGGTGTCTCGGCTCAGACTATTGAGAAACGTCCCGTCTTCCAGTCCATGCTCAGCTACCTGCAGGACAACCGCGATGTCGACTACGTCATCGTCTATGCCCGATCCCGCGCTTTCCGTAATTTCGTTGACGCTGCTATTACCAAACGGCATCTCGACAAGCTCGGCGTCCGGCTCCTATCTGCGCGGGAAGACTTCGGCGAAGGCACCTATGCCGAAGCCATGGAAGCCGTCACGGACATCATGAACCAGGTGCAGAACCAGCTCAGCGGCGAAGACATCAGGATCAAGATGCGAAACAAGGCCGTTAACGGCGGGACGATCGGCCGAGCCAAACTGGGCTACCTCAACGTTCGAAAGGACATCGACGGGCGACAAATCAACACGGTTGAGCTCGACCAGAAGCGTGCTCCCCTTATTCTCAAAGCGTGGGAGCTCTACGCTACGGGCGACTACACTCTCGAACGGCTCGAAGCCGTGATGGGCGACATGGGCCTCACTTCACGGGCTTCGGCACGTGCCCCAGAAAAGCCAATTGCACCCAGCAAGCTCCATCAGATGCTCAAAGACCCGTACTACTGCGGCTACGTCACCTATAAGGGCGACATATATCCAGGAAGACACGAACCGATCATCGGCCAAGAACTCTTTGAGCAAGTGCAGGAAGTCATGGACCTCCGAAGCCGCCGCGGCCAACGCGACCGTATTCATCACCATTTCGCCAAAGGCATGCTGTTTTGCCGACGGTGTCGCGACCGGGGCCAGACGAGCCGCATGATCTACACGGAAGCCATCGGGCAAGGTGGAACGTATCAGTACTACGTCTGTCGACAGCGAAAAGAGGGCACGTGCGATCTCCCATACCTACCCGTGTATCGCGTTGAAGAGGCCCTCGAAATTCATTACACGTCACTCAATCTGCCCAACACCTTCCTGGCAGATATCCTCGATCGGATCGATCAGGCACTCGCCGACGAACAGGGCGGTGTCCGTGACATCCACGCAAAGGTCACCAGACAGCTCAAGGAGCTTGAGGTAAAAGAAGAACGCTTGATCGATCTCGCTGCCGACGGCATGCTCCCGCAGCACAAGATTCGCATGAAACTTCACGAGATCCACACCCAGAAGAGAAAAGCACAAGATTCGATGGCCAACATATCGGCAGAACTAACCGTCGGCGGGGCGGTACTGAAAAAAGCACTCAAGCTCATCGAAGATCCAGCCGGGCTTTACTGCTCGGCTACCGACGCTGTCCGACGCCTGATGAATCAGTCCTTCTTCGAGAAAATCTACGTCGATGAGATCGGTGACGTGACCACGGATCTGGCCGAACCGTTCGCCGGAATCTACACCGCTGAAACCGCCTGGGCGGCCACACGCGCCGATCTGGGCGACGAAGCGACAGGGGCGCCAATCAAAAGACGCCCCCGGATTTCGGAGGCGTCAGATGGTATTCAAATGGTTAGTCTTTTTTCGGTCGATGGTTCGACTAAGACATCTATGGTGGAGCTAAGGAGATTCGAACTCCTGACCTCTTCGATGCGAACGAAGCGCTCTACCAACTGAGCTATAGCCCCGGAACAGTCCGCGCCCCCGGGAGGAACGACAGTACCGGTGACCTTAGGCTACAAATTTTCGTCCCGCATTGCGAATTGACACTCCGCGCCCGCCTCGACTGCCGGCCTGGGCTGCTTCTGGCAGCTCCAGTGAGGTATCAGGCGCGGCGGCGCTGCAGGACGTCGTCGAGGTTGCTCAGGGCGCTCTGCGCCTTGGTGAGGGGCTTGGCGGCAGGTGCGGCAGGCGTGGCTACGGGAACGCCCTGCTTCAGGGAAGGCTTACCGACGGCTTTGGGCGCCTCGGGGAGATCAAGCGGCTGGGGGCCGGGCGCTCGGCCTTGGCGGCCTCAACGTACACCGGCTTGGGCACGTCCACCGGTTCCCAAGTTGTGTCAGCTGGCATCAGCGACGCGGCGGCGGCGCTGGCATCTCCGGCGGCAACAGCGACGGCCAGTGCGGCTTCGCGGAGCTCCATCGCCGTCAGGGGCTTAGGCTTCGGCTTGGGCTGGTGGGCCTCGGCGTCAAAGAGCCGGCTTTCCGGCCGGGCTGCGGGACGAGCTGCGGTGTCCGTGGCGACAGGTCCGTGACGCCGCACCGGCGCACTCATCGCGGAGCGGAAAGCGGCGTTCACTTTAGCTTTGTGGTCCCGCACGGCCAGGAAGCGGAGCACAGCCACAGCTGCGACGGCGACGGCAAGTCCGGCCACCGGCAGCAGCGCGCTCCCGATTCCGAACGGCAGAAGAACACCCGAAACAAACGCAGTCAACAACGCCAGGACACCAACAAGGGCGATCCCTGACCTGCCATAGCGGATCCGGAACGCGCCGCCCGCCGTGGCGCTGCCGGTCGTTTCCCTTGCGGTCTGGGGCTCTTCCTGATCTCCATGGTTTTCTCCTGCTGGGCGGTGATGTTCAGTACCGTCCCGGCTCTCGGTTCCGACGATTCAATGGCTGGTACTTCCGCAAGGAAGTCGCCAACGGCCTGGGCCTGGTGCCGGCGGTTCCGCAGAACGTAGGGCGCAACCCAGACGATCCAGAGCACAACGGCAACCACAAGGATCACTGAGCTGCTTAGGGGGAAGTCCACAATCAAAACCGTATGAGTATTACGGCAGCCGCCCCGCATTAGCCACGGTGTGTCGCCGGCAACGTGGCAATTGATTGGATTTATGACCTTGGAAGTGCCTACGGCGGAAGTACCCAGGGCCGGGTCAGGTCCGGCGGGTCAGGACCGGGACGCGAGCCACCGGGCGAGCAGCCCCTCCGGGACCTCATCAGCGGTCAGGGCGAAGGACCGGTGGTCCGCCCACTCGCCGTTGATGTGAAGGAACCGCGGACGGTGGCCTTCGTCGCGGAAGCCCAGTTTCTCAACCACGCGCAGGCTGGGGCCGTTCTCGGGCCGGATGTTGATCTCCATCCGGTGCAGGCCGAGGGCCTTGAAGCAGTGGTCCGTTGCCATAGCCACGGCCGTGGGGGCGATGCCCTGACCGGCGCGCGCCTGGTCAACCCAGTACCCCAGTGTGGCCATCATGGCCGAACCCCACACAATCGATGACACAGTGAGCTGGCCAACGATGACAGGGCGGCCAATCTGGGCGTGCGCTCAGTGATCAGGAATGGCAAGGCCGTCCCCTGGGCGGCTTGGATTTTCAAGGACCGCACCATCTGCCGGTAGTCAGGCAGCGCACCGCCAGGTGCCGGGTTGGAGGCTTCCCAAGGCGCCAGCCACTCGCTGTTGCGCCCCCGGACCTGGGTCCATTCCTTTTTGTCCCGGTACCGGATGGGGCGCAGGATCAGGTCGCCGCATTCGAGTGTCACGGGCCAGATGGGTCCGGGGCGCACGGCAGCTATTTAGCGAGACCGGCTGTGAACACGGGCAGCCACTCCCTCAGGCCAGGGCCGAGGTCGTCGCTGTCAATGGCGAGCTGGACGCAGGCCTTGAGGTAGCTGAGCTTATCGCCGGTGTCGTAACGGCGGCCCCGGAAGACGACGCCGTAAACTCCGTACCCTTCGCCTTCGCCGGCTGCCAGTTCCTGCAGGGCGTCGGTCAACTGGATCTCCCCGCCCCGGCCCGGGCCGGTGTGCTCCAGCACGTCAAAAACTGCCGGGTGGAGGACGTACCGGCCGATGACGGCCAGGTTTGAGGGCGCATCGTCGACGTCGGGCTTTTCGACGAGCTTGTTGATCCTGACGTAATCTTCACCGTCGATGGCCTGCACATCGGCACAGCCGTAGGCACTGATCTGGGAGGGTTCCACCTCGATGAGGGCCACCACGGATCCGCCGGTCTTGGCCTGGACTTCGATCATGGTGCTGAGGAGTTCGTCCCGCGCATCGATCAGGTCATCGCCCAGGAGGACGGCAAACGGTTCGTTGCCGACATGCTGCTTTGCACGCAGGACTGCGTGACCCAGGCCGTTGGGGTCACCCTGGCGGACGTAGTGGATGTCACCGAGGTTGCTGGCTGCCTGGATGGACTCAAGTTTGGCCAGGTCGCCCTTGGCTTCCAAGGTGTCCTCCAACGACGGAACCCTGTCGAAGTGGTCCTCCAGGGCACGCTTGTTGCGTCCCGTGATCATCAGGATGTCGTTTAGTCCGACATTGACAGCCTCTTCAACCACGTACTGGATGGCCGGCTTGTCCACCACCGGGAGCATTTCCTTGGGCATGGCTTTTGTGGCCGGCAGGAACCTGGTACCGAGTCCGGCAGCGGGAATAACGGCCTTGCGTACTGTCTGCTGAGTGGTAGTCACTGGACTAATCTAACGGAGGGACTGATCATTCAGTAATTATTGGTGGGCTCCCGGGCCAGCGCGCCGCAGACGCCGCAACGGCCATACTGAACGGCAAAGAAGGAGCAGCATGTCCGAAGGCAGCAGCCAAGCCAAGGCGGACATCCGCGCACGCCACCGTGCGCGCCGCGCCGCGACGGACGCCAGCCAACGCGACGCGGCCGGCGCCTCCCTTGCCGTCCACGGCGCCTTATGGGCCGAACAGCTGACCGGTGGGACGCCGTCGACCTTTTGCGCCTACCTGGGAGTAGTCCCCGAGCCGCCCACGCTGCCTCTGATCAGTGAACTCCACCGGCATGGCCACACCATCCTGCTCCCTGTCTGTGAGCCCGGCCGCCGGCTGAGCTGGACGCACTGGACCCCGGCGTCGAATTTGTCCGCAGCCGCTATGCCCCGGTGCTCGAACCTGCCGGACCACGCCTTGACCTCGGCATCATGGCCTCCGTTGCCGCGCTCTTCATCCCCGCCACGGCCGTGGACAGGGACGGCAACCGCATAGGCCAGGGCGGCGGCTACTACGACGTGCTGCTGGGCTCCCTGACGGGAGCCGGCCTGGAGATCCCGTTTGCGGCAATAGTCTTCGATTCCGAACTGCTCCCGGCCGGAAGCATTCCCGCCGAAGACTTTGACCGGCGGGTTCCGGCTGCCCTGACCCCCTCAGGTTTGATCCGGCTGCCCGACCCCGCCTGACGAAAGGCTGGTTTCGCGGGGTGATAGAATTAGCACTCAGGCCCTGGGACTGCTAATGGACGGTTTCCGTTCAGCGCAGCACAGGACCTCTCGTTTGCCCCAGAGGAGGATCACCAGTGCCCACTTATGCCTACGCCTGCAAGGATTGCGGCCACGCCTTCGACGTTTTCCAGTCGTTTACGGACAGTACACTGACTTCATGCCCGGAGTGCAAGGGCGCCTTGCGCAAGAAGTTCAACAGCGTTGGTGTGGTCTTCAAGGGTTCCGGTTTCTACCGGACCGACTCCCGGGATGCCAAGGGAAGCACCGTTTCAGCTGCCCCTTCCGCCCCCGCAGCCGCACCGGCGCCCGCACCTGCCACGGCCGCTGCCGCCAGCTGACCTCCGGTCTAAAAAGACGTACGACGCCGGCAGCACCGTTGTCCACATAGGCACCTTGGCTGCTGTCGGGTTTGGTTGCCGCTACGTAGCGTGGTTCCCATGCCCGCTACCCTCTTTCGTTCCGGCCGCGGATCCGCCCCGCCGGGACGCCAGGTCCGCCGCCCGCTCCCGTCAGCACGCCCCCGGGGCGCGCGCGGCCACAGGCTGTTGTCCTGGCTGGGCCGGAACCGGCGTCTTGCGATAGCCCTCCTGCTCAGCGTTGCTGCCGGGATCACGGTCCATCAGCTCACTCCCCCGCCCGCCGATACCATCTCGGTCTTGGCGGCGGCACGGGATCTCCCCGCAGGCACGGCCCTGTCAGCCACGGACCTGACCGCAATGAAAATCCCGCCGGGATTGCTGACCGCCGGGTCCCTGTCCGACACCAGTGAGGCCGCGGGAAAACAACTGGCAGCCCCTTTGCGGAAGGGCCAACTGGTGACGGACTCCCTGCTGCTGGGACCCGGCCTGTTGACCGGCACGCCTCCCGGTTCCGCAGCCGTGCCCTTGAGGATGGCCGATCCTTCCTCCATCCAGCTGGTATCGCCCGGGCAGCTGGTCAACGTTGTGCTGACCGGGGCGAACGGCTACGACCAGCAATCCCGCTCAGAAGTGCTGGCTTCATCCGTTCCGGTTCTCTGGACGTCAGGACAGGGCGGCAAGACGGGTCAGTGGCTGGGCACCGGTGAGACCGACGGACTGATCGTCGTGGCAGCAGCTCCGGAGCAGGCTGCCCGGCTGGCGGGCGCCTCCACCCAGGGCAAGCTGTTTTTTGTCCTGGTGGGACCCTAGGACACTGCTGATTTAATCCTGCGCATTAAGGCGCGCCTGCGGGACTCTGGCTGCGGATCGTTAAGACTTGATTTATGCAGGGTCGTGATGATGGGCAGCGGGAAATCTTGGATGTTGAGGCGCTGGCCGGGGACCTTTTGGACCCAGGCAGCGTCTTCGCGTTTCTGGCTGGGAACCGGGGGAGGTTGTTCCCGTCGTCGATGTTTGAGGACCTGTTCCCGTCGGGCAGGGGCCGGCCCTCGATTCCGGCCGAGGTCGTGGCCACGGTGTTGGTCCTGCAAGCGTTGAACGGGCTCTCGGACCGCGAGGCCGCGGAAGCGGTGACTTTTGATCTGCGCTGGAAAGCGGCCTGCGGGTTCGCCGTGACCACGAAGGCGTTTCATCCGACGACGTTGACGTACTGGCGCAAGCGCCTGGCCGCCAGCGGCCGCCCGGACCGGATTTTCCAGGCCATCGCCGCCGTGGTCGCCGAGACCGGCGTGCTGAAATCCAGGACGCGGCGGGCGCTGGATTCGACCGTCCTCGATGATGCGGTGGCCCGTCAGGACACCGTCACGCAGCTGGTCGCCGCGATCCGCCGGGTCGGCCGGGAGGTGCCCGGCGCGGATATGCTGGTCCCCGCGGTCTGCACCGGCTACGACTACACGCAGCCGGGCAAACCCCGGATCGCCTGGGATGATCCCGCGGCCCGGGACGAGCTGGTCTCCGCCCTGGTCACGGACGCTCTGGCGCTGCTGGCCGCCATCGATACCGCCGATCTGGAAGGCAAAGCCGCGGATGCCGTGGCCCTGCTGGCGCTGGTTTCCGGCCAGGACGTCGAGCCCGCCGAAGGCTCTGACGGTACCGACGGACGATGGCGGATCGCCCGGAAAACCGCCTATGACCGGGTGATCTCCACCGTTGACCCGGAGGCCCGGCACGCCCACAAGACCCAGGCCAGACGCCAGGACGGGTTCAAGGCCCATATCGTGATCGAGCCCGATACCGGGATCATCACCGCGTCCGCCCTGACCAAGGCCTCCGGACCGGGCAACGGCGACGCGGCCGTCGGCGCGGAACTGCTGGGCAAGGACACCACCATCGGGCCGGCGCCGGTGGAAGTGCTCGCCGATTCCGCCTACGGCACCGGAGAGATGCTCGCTGCCGTCGCCGCGGCCGGACACACCCCGGTGATCAAGCCCTGGCCGCTGCGCCCGGCCGTGATCGGCGGGTTCACCCTCGATGACTTCAGCGTCGACGAGGCCGCTGGCACCGTGACCTGCCCAAACAACGTCACCCGGAAGATCAGCCCCAAACGCAACGTCACCTTCGGTGCCGCCTGCCTCGGCTGCCCTTTCAGGGACCGGTGCACCACCGCCCGGGACGGCAAATCCCTGACTCTGCATCCCCATGACGCGCTCCAGCGCGAACACCGGGCCCGAGCCCAGGACCCCGACTTCGCCGAAACCTACCGCCGCCACCGTCCCATGGTCGAACGCTCCATCGCCTGGCTCACCCGCGGTAACCGGCGCGTTCCCTACCTCGGCGTCGCCAGGAACAACACCTGGCTCACCCTGCGCACGGCAGGACTGAACCTGCGCCGGATGGTCAATCTCGGACTTGCCAACATCAACGGGACCTGGGCCATCACCTAGAGCCCCGGAGAGCCGGCCCGGCATTGGCGTCCGCAGCACACCTCCGCCACCGCAGCCCCAAAAAACCGTTCCGCAAACCCTCCCGGCTCCGCCAAGATAAACCGGTAACCCCACCAGCCGGACGCCCGAACCGCCAACAACCCGGCACCAGCGAGCACTACCGGCCAGATCGCCCTTTGTTCAGCGGTGTCCTAGGGCGGGGCCGGGTGACGCCGCGGCAGCCTGGCGCTCAGCCCCAGTGGGGCGGCTTGTTTTCCTTCAGCCATGCGTCGTGATCGTTGTCGGGGCTATCGCCCCAGCCTTTCGGGTCATCCTCAGCGGCCTTGTTGGGCAGGATACCCGCGGTGCCTGCCTGCTGGCGGTCCGGTACCGCCGCGTTCCCGGTGCCTGTAGGGTCCGCCTGGTCGCTACCGGATGTCTCCGCCTGATCGGCGTTCCGTGGGCTCACAACAACCGCCTCCTCACTGGCCAGGCGTCCGGCCTGGTCTTCGTTCCTGTCGTTTTGTACGTTCCCCAGCGCGAGGGAGTCCATGTCCTCGTCGAAGAATCCGCCCGAGGCCGTCCCCGTCCGGGCGGCAGAACATTCTCAAGACCCAGATAGCCGGCGATCCGGTCCGCGCAGGCGGACGGGTCCGTAAAGACTTCGATGGTCCACAGCGGCATATACCGCCAGCCCATCCGTTCCAGCAGCTGTGGGCGGAGCCGGCTCCGTTCACGGACGCTCATGGTCCGGTACTGTTCCGTGCCGTCGGATTCGATAGCCACAGGCCGCGGAATGTCGGCGTCGTCCTGGCCCATGGTGCTGAGTGGGTCTGCCGCAGCCACCACGTCAATGACGCCGTCATACTGGTGCCAGACGCGCGCGCCGCGGGCACGCAGCCGGTCGCCAAGATCGGCGACGAGGGGATCGGCTCCAAGCGCCTGCTCACTGGCAGCGGCCCGGGACGCCGGGGTGCCGAGATCGGTCTTTCCCGCAATCTCACGGTTCAGGAGTTCGTAGAAGTCCACCGCGCCGTAGGACAGCCGGGTGTGATCGAGGTCTTCGGGCTGGAAACACGTCAGGACGTGGAGCGAACGCCGGGCACGTGTCATGGCCAAAGCAAATTTCTCCCGCCCGCCCTCAGCGGACAGCGGACCGAAGTTGTGCAGCGCCCGGCCATGCGGAGTACGGCCGAACCCGGGCGAGAAGATCACGTGGTCACGGACCAGCCCCTGCGCCCGTTCAAGGTCAACCACCCGGAACGACTCGGATCCTGCGCTGAAGAAGCTGGCCAGCCCCGGGTGGTTCGGGAGCTGAAGGCGAATGGACTCACCGATCCGGGCAGCATGGCGAAGGCTGGCGGTAACAACTGCCAGCGACGTGCGTGGCCGCGTCCGTGCGTGCTCAAAGACCAGCTGCACCACCCGGTTAACCTCAGCCACCACGGATTCGACGCCTTCGTGGTCGGCGCTGGGCAGCCCCGTGCCGTCGGGCAGGTACTCAACCAGGAGCGCCCTGTCCAGCCCTGTGGCCGACTGTCCTTCCGGGAGCCTGCGGAGGGCGCCGTCGTAGGAGTTCTTGCTCAGCTGCAGGACCAGGTCCTCGTCAACCGCGCGGTACACAAAATTCAACCGCCAGACAGGCAGGACGCCAGACAGGGCCGAGTAGGCGCTTTCGACGCGCTGGTGGGCCGCTTCACCGGCGGCCAGCCGCTCGACGCCCACGGTGAAAGTCCGGGGGCTGGCGATCTTGGCATCACCGAAAGCTATGACCTGCCGGGCGCGGGCGATGGCGGGAAGGACGGCCTGCAGCGACGTGGCTTCGGCGTCCAGGATGACAACGGCGTCGAAGCGCTGTTCGGCCGGCAGGAGCCCGGTCATGAGGTAGGGGCTGACCGACCATACCGGCACCAGCATGGGGACCAGCTCGGCGGCCTGGGCCGTCAGCGCGGCGAGGGTAACCCGGCCGTCCTTGAGCAGGCTCCTGAGCAGCTGAGCCTGGCGCGGGTGCTGCGCAATCGCGGCCCGCCACCGTTCAGACAGGTCCCAGCGCAGGCGCGCCGCCCCGCTGGCAATATGGGCGTTGTCCGCGAGCCGGAATTCGGCCTCAAGCTGCCGGAGTGCGTCCCCGTCAGACATGGCCAGGTAATCGTCGCCGCTGATCATCGCTTCCAGCGCGGACTGCCACCAGGCCAGCTCAAGCTCGGCGGCGACGGACTCCGCGGGAACCTCCCTGTCCGCGAGATCGGCGAGGAGTTCCCCCAGCCCGTGCTCGCGCATGTTTTCCACGAGCAGCGTGCGCTCGGGCAGGGTTTTCAGCGTTTGAGTGTCGGCCACGAGGCGCTCCAGCCGCTCCATGAGTTCCTCGTAGCGGGCCGTTGCGAGCGAGCCGCCGGCCTGTGTGTGCCGCAAGGCCTCCCCCAGATGGGTCAGCTCCCGGTCCAGCGACCGGTACATCACGTTCATTTCGGCGAGTCCCGACGGGACCGCCGGATGGCGCTGCGAGGTAGCGTATCCGGACCAGAGGGCACGCTGATCCTGCACCAGCACCAGCGAGCTGTGGAGATCGGTGATGTGGACGCCCGGACGGACGTACTCTTTCGCGACGCGGCGCAGGCGGGAACGCTGCATGGAGGCCATATCCACGTTGCGTTCCCGGCGCCAGGCGGAGGACGCCGTAGCGGAGATGAGATCGTTGACCGGCCTATCGAAGA
Organism: Pseudarthrobacter psychrotolerans; assembly: GCF_009911795.1. Taxonomy (NCBI): domain Bacteria; kingdom Bacillati; phylum Actinomycetota; class Actinomycetes; order Micrococcales; family Micrococcaceae; genus Pseudarthrobacter; species Pseudarthrobacter psychrotolerans. Next base: position 1,923,724 of record NZ_CP047898.1, read on the forward strand.
TGTCCGGTGTGAACTTATCGAGGCTTTCGCGGACAGCCATGAGGAGTTCGAGCTGCTCCCCCCACTCCAGGAAGGAGGTGCCAAGCCGTATCTCGGCATGCTCGGCCACGCTGTTCATCCGGTCCCGCAGGACCGGCAGGTTCTTCGCCACTGTCCGGGCAAGCTCCTGGGCTTCCTCGGTCTCCTTCCGGGTGAGCAGCCGGGCGCCGTGCCACGGGCTGGTGGTGGACGCGCGGCTGAAGCTGCCAAGCTCGGCGGCCCGGCGAAGCCTGCCGGCGAGCTCGTTGCGGTCGCGGATGCTGTCCAGCACACTGCGCTTGAGCCGCACGGTGGTGGCGGGGGCGGGGTGGATGGAGGTCAGCTCGGCCAGTGACTGCATGGCCTGATACGGCGAGCAGCCCCAGCGCTGGCGTACGTTATGCAGGGACGCCACGTGGTCCATCAAAGCGTGCCGGTGCTCGGTGAGGGTCCGGTGGAGGTTCCCCAGCTGCGGTTCGAGTGATTTTTCGTTCCGCACGATGGCCCGCACCAGCTGTGCCTTGAGCTGCTGTGGTGTGGCTGTGCCGGAGAGCTGGAACAGGATGGATTCAAGTCCAAGCGATTCCAGTTGCGCCGATACTTCGTTCAGGCTGGCCCGGCGGTCACCCACCACCAGCACTGACTTCCCGGCGTCCACCAGGGCACCGATGGTGTTGATGGCCGTCTGCGACTGGCCCGTTCCCGGCGGGCTGCTGACCACCAGGGAGTCTCCTGCACGGGCGGCATCAATGACGTACTGCTGGTCCGGATCGGCATCGAGGAGGAGGAGTTCGTCGTCGGGGTGGCGCGTGTCCACACTCGGGAAGCGGAAGGGGTCCGGCACGGGAACGTCAATGACCTCACCGCCTGCGGCCGTGGCCAGGGCAGCGACCAAGGGGTTGCCCTCATTGATCCACGGATCGTCCAGGTTGCCTGAGAGGTCCGCGAAAGTGGACACCAGCAGATTGTGCTGGGCTTCGGCGCCGTGGATGGGCCGGATGAGAGTTGAGAGCCTGTCCAGGACAGGCTGGGGATCGAAGCGTGCGGTGCTGTACGCGAGGCGTGTCACGGCGTTAACGTCAAAAACAATGCCGTGGATGGTCTTCAGGTGCCGGACGAGGGCGGGATTGATATTGGCCTGCTCGGTGAGCTGCAGTTCATAGTCGTCCTCACCCGGGCGGACCGTGAGCGAGATTGCGGTGAGCATCACCGGCGCGGAAACCCGTTGGGGTTTGCCCCCAACGGCGGAGGTCCACACGACGGTGCCTGCGGAAAGGTAACCGGCATCAATGCCACGGTCATTTCCGAGTTCGAAGATTTTCGAGCGGATGTTCCGCGATGCCCGGGCCGCGACGACGTACTGCTGGTGGTCACGGATGAGTGTGGACAACCGTGTGCGGCGGCCGGCCATCAGCTGGGCCAGACCGGACGGGTGCGCATGGGTCAGGTCAATGGAACCTTCGGGGGTCTTGGTGAAGCGCAGCATGGTGTCTGCCCCGGTGACGGGCTTAAGCCCGGACAGCCATTTCCCGAGCTCCTCGGAACCCTCCGGGTGGCCTTGACCAACTGACACTACTGCCTTCTTTTCTGCGTTTGCACGTGACGCCCTGGACTATACCGGCATACTTTCGAGCGTAGCCGCAAAGAAGCCGGGATGAGAGACCGCAACACTGGATCACGCCAAATTGCGGTGGATTTCAACGGATGACAGTAATGGCCGGCCTCCGCTGACGGAGACCGGCCATTCACGCTGCTATTCCCACTCGATGGTTCCCGGCGGCTTGCTGGTCACGTCCAGAACCACGCGGTTGACGCCTTCCACCTCGTTGGTGATCCGGTTCGAAATCCGGGCCAGGAGATCGTACGGCAGGCGGGACCAGTCCGCTGTCATGGCGTCCTCGGACGAAACGGGACGGAGCACGATCGGGTGGCCATAGGTGCGGCCGTCACCCATAACGCCCACACTCCGTACGTCGGCCAGCAGGACCACAGGCATCTGCCACACCTCGTAGTCCAGCCCGGCTTCGGTCAGCTCGGCACGCGCAATGGCGTCCGCCTTGCGGAGCAGGTCCAGTCGCTCCCGGGTGATGTCGCCGACGATGCGGATGCCCAGTCCGGGCCCGGGGAACGGTTGGCGTCCGACGATTTCCTGCGGCAGGCCGAGCTGGGCGCCCACGGCGCGGACCTCGTCCTTGAACAGTGCCCGCAGGGGTTCCACGAGTTCGAACTGCAGGTCCTCGGGGAGGCCACCGACGTTGTGGTGGCTCTTGATGTTCGCAGCACCTTCGCCGCCGCCGGATTCGACGACGTCCGGGTACAGCGTGCCCTGGACCAGGAACTTGATCTTCTCGCCGTCGGCCGCGGCCTCGGCGATGATGGCCAGCTCAGCCTCTTCGAACGCGCGGATGAACTCACGGCCGATGATCTTGCGCTTGGTTTCCGGATCGCTGACGCCGGCCAGGGCCGACAGGAAGCGCTCCTGCTCGTTGGCCACATACAGCTTGACGCCGGTGGCAGCAACGAAGTCGCGTTCCACCTGCTCAGCTTCGCCTTCACGCAGCAGGCCATGGTCAACGAACACACACGTCAGCTGGTCGCCGACGGCCCGCTGGACCAGCGCTGCTGCGACGGCAGAGTCAACGCCGCCGGAGAGCCCGCAGATAACCCGGGCGTCGCCGATCTGCTTCCGGATCCGGTCCACCTGCTCCTCGAGGATGTTCCCCGTGGTCCAGTTGGGCTCCAGCTTTGCGCCCTTGAACAGGAAGTTTTCCAGCACCTGCTGGCCATAAGCCGAATGCTTGACCTCGGGGTGCCACTGCACGCCGTAGAGGGCCTTCTCTTCGTTGGCGAAGGCAGCCACTTCAGCGCCGGCGGTCGTCGCCAGCACTTCGAAGCCTTCGGGGGCCTCGTGCACGGAGTCGCCGTGGCTCATCCAGGTGTTCTGGTGCTGTGGCATCCCTTCGAGGACGGAGCGGCCCTCACCGAGGATGGTGGTTTCGGTGGAGCCATACTCGCGCAGGCCGGTCTTGTCGACCTTCCCGCCCAAGGCGTTGGCCATGGCCTGGAAGCCGTAGCAGATGCCGAAGACCGGGATTCCGGCCTCAAAGAGGTCGGCGCCGACGGAGGGTGCCCCGTCCGCGTAAACGCTGGAGGGGCCACCGGAAAGGATGATGGCGGCGGGGTCCTTGGCCAGGAGCTGCTCGGTGGTGAAGGTATGCGGAACTACTTCCGAATACACATTCGCTTCCCGGACGCGGCGGGCAATCAGCTGCGCGTACTGGGCACCGTAGTCAACAACCAGCACCGGCTTCTGGGAAGTCTGGGATGCAGTGGGAGTAGTCACCGTACTAGCCTACTTTGCGGCATCGCCCTGCCGCACCTTGGCGTGCCCCGCTGTGACGGAGCAGACTTTCCCCGCCTCGGTGCCGCTCCCGCCTACGCTTCCTCAGTACCGCTGTGCGGCGTGCGGATTCGCGGCCAGTTCGGCTTCCACCTCGGCGTGGAATTTCTTCTCCACGATGAAGGACAGGAAAGGCACCACGCCGCCCAGTGCGAGGAGGATCAGCTTCATGAAAGGCCACCGCATCAGCGTCCACAGGCGGAAGTTGGAGATCAGGTACACCACGTACATCCAGCCGTGGACGATCAGCACGGCGATGGAGATGTTCGCGCCGCCCACCACGCCCTGGGGCTCGGCGTCGGCGAAACCCAGGCCGAAAGGCTGGCCCGTGACGGCGTTGGTGCCGCCGGCAAACAGGTACTGGCCAAAGGCGTAACGTGCGATGAGTTCGGCGCAGAGCAGCAGCAGCATGGCGCCGGTGAGGTATGCCAGCACCTTGTAGAACTTCAGGGCGGAACGGATCTGCCGCTCGGTACCGCCGAAGCGGCGCTTCTTGCCCTTGCCCTGTGCAGGATCCTGCTGGACGGCCGGTTTCGGTTCGATCATGGGTTTACCTTTTGTTGGAGCTTTTCAGAAGTTGCTTGGGTGGGCGGAGTGGGCGACGGGTCATGGTGGTAGTCGTCGTCCAGTTCCTCTTCGAGGTCCCGCCGGTAATCGTCCTTCACCAGGCGCCACCAGACAAACAGGGCGAAGCCGGCGAACACCACCCATTCGAGCGAGTAGAAGAGATTGAGCCAGTTGACCTGCTGCGCGGGCGGCTGGGGACCGATTTCCAGGGGTTTCATGTCTCCGCCAACGGCCGCCGCGGACATGTCGGACCCGGCCGCCAGTTCGGAGGTTGCGGCAACGAAACCCGGGTACATGGTGATGTCCCAGTCGTTGATGAGTTCGGCAACCGATACGGCGGAGGCGCGTCCGGGTTCCGGTGCGGTGGCCGGCAGCGGCGCTTCGGACGGCAGCAGCCGTCCGGTCAGGTTCACAATGCCCGACGGCGGTGCGCCGGCGTCGTCGGGATCTGCCACCCAGCCGCGGGCTACCGGAATCCAGGTCCGGGGGGAAGCAGCGACGCCGGTGACCGCGGGCGCTCCGGTCACGGCGAAGGCGGAAACCACCCAGTATCCGGTGTCACCGTTCTTCAGGCGCCCGGGCACCAGGACCTGGTTGGCGGGGTCGTACGTTCCTTCGGCGGAGACCATCTGGTCTGACACAGACCCGGGGAAGAAAGTTCCGGGCTTAAGTGTCTCCGTCAGCACCCTGACATCCTCGGTGGCGGGATTCACCGCAACTTCGGGCTGCGTGGAGCGCCCGAACTGCCACTGGCTGAGCAGGACAAACACCCCGGAGACGGCGATCGCGAAGATCAGGCCTGCGATCCATCGGGGCTTAAGGGCTGTTTTCCACACGTCTTAACCGTACTTCGTTCCTCTGTAGAACAACTAAACGACCAAGGTCTTGCCCTGGATTGGAGCAGCCGGGTCCCTACGTGGCGACGGAGTCGACACGAAAGGGCCTGCCCCAATCTCTAGTGGTCGAAGAACACCAGGCTGGAGTTGATGAGCTCGGCGATGACTTCGGGATCGTAGGCCCGCCGTAGCGACTCCCGGAAGGACTCCTTGGACAGGGAGCGGGCCAGCGTGGCCAGCACTTCGAGGTGATCTGAAAACGAACTTGCAGGGGTGGCGATCAGCAGGATGACGGTGGCCGGACCGTCGGCGGCACCGAAGTCCAGGGAGTGGCCGTATTTGGTGATTCCCACGGCGATGGACGTCCGCGAAACGAATTCGCTGCGGGCGTGCGGGAGGCCGATCCCGCCCGGCAGCCCGGTGGCGAGCTGGTGTTCGCGGGCATTGACGTGCGCCAGGAACCGCGGCAGGTCCGTGACCCGCCCGGCGGCGAAGAGACGTTCCGCGAGTTGCGCCGCGGCGTCCGACTTGTCCGTTGCCTCCAACTCCAGAATCACCAAATCGGAGGTTGTGAGATCGGCATCGTACCGGTCAAGTGGTTCCGCCAAGGAGTGTCCCTTCAGTCAGGAGAATTGCTGGTGTGCGGTGCCGCCTCAGCGTAAAGGGACAATGTCCTCCACGCCCAGCCGTGCGGCGTCCGCGGATTCGTCGTCCGGCTGTTGCTGGCTCAGCCGTTCAGCTTCAACGCGTGCAATATAGTGCTTTATTTCGCTTTCGCGCTGTACATCGCTCCAGCCGAGGACTTCGCCCATCAGTTTAGCGACAACCGGCACCGCGGACACGCCACGGTCCCAGGCCTCGATGGAGATGCGCGTCCGGCGGGTCAGGACGTCGTGGACATGCCGGGCGCCCTCGTGGGTGGCGGCGTACACGGCTTCGGCCTGCAGGTAGTCGTCGGCGCCGGGCAACGGCTCCGCCAATTCAGGATTCCGGGCGATGATATCCAGCACCTCCGGAGTCATGGACCCGTAGCGGTTGAGCAGATGCTCCACGCGGGCCACGTGCACCCCGGATTCTTCAGCGGTCCGGCTCCTGCGGTTCCAGGCCGCCTTGAAGCCGCTGGCACCCAGCAGCGGAATGGTTTCGGTGCAGCTCGCCGGGACCCGCTCATCCATGGTGCGGGTGGCCTCGTCCACGGCGTCCTTGGCCATGACCCGGTAGGTGGTCCATTTGCCGCCGGCCACCACCACCAGGCCCGGTACCGGATGGGCCACGATGTGTTCACGGGACAGTTTCGCCGTGGAATCGTTCTCCCCTGCCAGGAGCGGGCGCAGCCCGGCGTACACGCCTTCAACGTCCTCCCTGGTCAGCGGGCGTTTCAGGACCCGGTTGACGTGCTCGAGGATGTAGTCGATGTCCTTGCTGGAGGCCGCCGGGTGGGCCTTGTCGAGGTTCCAGTCGGTGTCGGTGGTCCCGATGATCCAGTGCCTGCCCCACGGAATGACGAACAGCACGGATTTTTCGGTGCGCAGGATCAGCCCCACCGTGGACTGGAACCGGTCGCGGGGCACCACAAGGTGGATGCCCTTGGACGCCCGGACCTTCAGCTGCCCGCGGTCGGTGACCATGGCCTGGGTTTCATCGGTCCACACCCCGGTGGCGTTGATGACCTGTTTGGCCTTGATGTTGAATTGCGAACCGTCTTCGTGGTTGACCACCTTGGCCCCCACCACGCGTTCACCTTCACGCAGGAAGTCCACCACGGCCATCTGGTTCACCGCATGGGCGCCGTAGTGCGCTGCCGTCCGTACGAGGTTTGCCACGTATTTGGCGTCATCCACCTGGCCGTCGTAATAGCGGATGGAGCCCACAAAGGCGTCTTTTTTCAGGCTGGGGGCCGCCCTGAGGGTGCCCCGCCTGGTGAGGTGTTTGTGGAACGGCACGCCGCGGCTGTGCCCGCCGGTGATGGACATGGCGTCGTAGAGGGCGATCCCGGCGCCCACATAAGGCCGCTCCAGGAATGGTTTGGTCAGCGGATACAGGAACGGCACCGGCCGGGCCAGGTGCGGGGCGAGGACGGAAAGTATCAAGCCACGCTCGTGCAGTGCTTCCTTGACCAGCCCGAAATCCAGCATCTCCAGGTAGCGCAGGCCGCCGTGGATCAGCTTGGAGGACCGGGACGAAGTGCCGGCCGCCCAGTCGCTGGCCTCCACGATCCCCACGCTGAGGCCTCGGGTCACGGCATCCAGCGCCGCACCGGTGCCCACGATGCCGCCGCCGACGATCAGGATGTCCAGTTCGTTGCCAGGTTCCGAGGTGGCCCTCAGCCTGGCGATCGATGCTTCCCTGGCCGCGGGACCAAGGACCCCGCCTTCGTTTGGAACAGTGTTCACTGAACGCCTCCCTTGCCGCTGCTGCCGGTAGTAGATCCACACTACTTCTTTGCCGCACGGTTGGGCAGGGCAGGTTCAGTGAGGGAGGCGCCCCGGATGACGTCAGCGGCGGCGGCCGCTTGTCTCCATAAGGTGTTAGTTACCGGTGTACGGAGAAACTACGACGTCGACGCGCTGGAATTCCTTCAGGTCCGAATAGCCGGTGGTAGCCATCGAACGGCGGAGTGCGCCGATCAGGTTGGATGTGCCGTTGGTGTGGTGGCCGGGCCCGAACAGTACTTCTTCGAGCGGTCCGACGGTTCCGACGTTGGCGCGGTCACCGCGGGGAAGCTCCAGGTGGTGGGCCTCCTGGCCCCAGTGCCAGCCCTTGCCGGGTGCCTCTTCGGCGCGGGCGAGGGCGCTGCCCAGCATCACGGCGTCGGCGCCCATGGCGATTGCCTTGACGATGTCACCGGAGGTGCCCATGCCGCCGTCGGCAATGACATGGACGTAGCGTCCGCCGGATTCATCCATGTAGTCACGGCGGGCGGCCGCGACGTCTGAGATGGCGGAGGCCATGGGCGAGTGGATCCCGAGGGCGCGCCGCGTGGTGGCGGTGGCTCCCCCGCCGAAGCCGACCAGGACGCCGGCGGCGCCGGTGCGCATCAGGTGCAGGGCGGGCGTGTAGCCGGCCGCGCCGCCCACAATCACGGGGACGTCCAGTTCGTAGATGAACTGCTTGAGGTTCAGGGGTTCGTGGTCTTTCGAGACGTGCTCGGCTGACACGGTGGTCCCGCGGATCACAAAAATGTCGACGCCGGCAGCCACCACGGTTTTGTAGTGTTCCTGGGTGCGCTGCGGGGTCAGCGAGCCAGCCACCGTCACGCCGGCGGCGCGGATCTCGGCGAGGCGGGAGGTGATCAGTTCCGGCTGGATGGGGGCGCGGTACAGCTCCTGCATCCGGCCGGTCACCGCGGGGCTGTTGACCTCGTCCTGGAGCGCACCGATCTCGTCAAGGATGGGCTGCGGGTCTTCGTAGCGGGTCCAGAGGCCCTCAAGGTCCAGCACGCCGAGGCCGCCCAGCCGGCCCAAAGCGATGGCCGTCTCCGGGGACATGGCCGAATCCATCGGGGCCGCAATCACGGGCATCTCGAACTTGTAGGCATCGATCTGCCAGGAAACGGAAACGTCCTTGGGGTCGCGGGTACGACGGTTGGGGATAATCGCAATGTCATCCAGGGAGTAGGCACGACGCCCACGCTTGCCACGGCCGATCTCGATCTCGTAAGTCACTGCTCTAGGTTATCCTCCAACGGTGTCAACTGCGATTCGAACATCCTGAAGTAGCGGCCGCGCAGTGCCACCAGTTCCTTGTGTGTACCCTGTTCCACAATCTGCCCGTCCTCGAGCATGTAGACAATGTCGGCCTTCTCAATCGTTGCGAGCCGGTGGCTGATGGCAATGATGGTGCTGCTGCGTTCCGCGAACAGCCGGGTGAAGATCCGGTGCTCGGCCAGCGCGTCAATAGCCGACGTCGGCTCGTCCATCACCATGAAGGTGGCGTTGCGGTAGAAATTCCGGGCCATCGCGAGCCGCTGCCATTGGCCGCCGGAGAGCCCGCTCCCCTTCCGGCCGCGCGGATCCTCCATCCAGTTGCTGACGTAGTTGTCCAGGCCGTTGGGCAGCTTGTTGATGAACTCCAAGGCTTCGGCGTCGCCGGCCGCCCTGCGGATCCGTTCATCGTCACGGGGCGACTCGACGTCGCCAAAGCGGATGTTGTCGGCGGCCGTGGCGAACTCGTACTTCAGGAACTCCTGGCTCAGGACCGCCAGGTGGCGGTGCCAGGACTTCACGTCGACGGCGGCGAGGTCAACGCCGTCGAGCATTACCTGCCCTGAGTCCGGCCGGTAGAGTCCGGCGAGGATCCGGATCAGGGTGGATTTTCCCGCCCCGTTCTCCCCCACGATGGCGATGTGCTGGCCTTCGCGGATCGTCATGCTGATGCCTCGGATCACCTCGGTGTCGCCGCCGGTGTAGGTGAAGCGGATGTCACGCAGTTCCACGGTTTTGGGTGCCTGAAGCAGCGGCGGCGAATGATCCGCATGCACCGGCATTGCCATGAACAGCTCGTAGTCTGTGAGGTTGGCGAGGTCCTCGTCAATCGAACTGAGGGAGGACACCAGGCTGTTTGCGGTGGACAGGGCGCGGCTGACGATCTGCTGGACATAGAGGAACTGGCCAACCGGCAAGGCGCGGGCGATGATCTGGCCCACCACCCAGATCAAGGAGACTATCTCGGCGCCGTACTGCAAGGCGTCAGCGGCGAGCTGCTTGGGAATGTAGCGCTTCTGGAAGTCCAGGCGGCGCCGCTCGTCAGCATCCCGCAGCCGGGAGCGGAGGTCCATCAGGTAGCCCACGATCCCGTAGAGACGCATCTCGGCGATGTGCTGCGGGCGGAGCAGGTTGGTTTCGATCATCCGGCGCTGGCGGCGGGAGTCCACCTGGGTGTTCCAGTGCGCGATCTGTTCACGGGAGAGCTTGAACTGCAGGTAGACGCTGGGCACGATCGCCACCAGGACAATCACGGCGATCCACCAGCTGACCAGCAGCAGGGCTCCCACGGCCAGGATCACCGAGACCAGCTGGGTGAAGATGGCCGCGATCCGGTCCAGCACGCGTGCATAGGAATCAGAGAACCGTTTGGCCCGGTCGTAGAGGTCCACGGTTTCTTTGTCGTCGTACCGCCAGAACTCAAGTGCCAGGAAGCGCTCGTACATCTGGTCGCCCACGATGGCGCCCACCTTGAAGCTCATGAGCTGCTGGATGTAGCGGTCCACGCTGCTGAAGCCGCCCCAGAAGAGCCCCAGGGCGGCCGTGATGATGACATAAACAATGGCCTGTTGGCCTGCCGCGGAATCGCCGGCGTAGGCTGCCGCCAGCGCCGTGGTGGTCAGCGCTGCGAAGTAGGTGGTCACCAAAGGCAGCGTCGCCGATATAAGCGAACCGACTATTTTCATCACGACGGCGGCCGGCGAGGCCCGGAAGCTGACCCGCAGCACCTGAGCGACAGCCCGGGAGTAGGGCCTCAGGGCCAGTTTCCGGCTGGGCGCCCGCGCCGGCCGCAGTTCGGACATCTTCGCCTAGCGCGAACCGTAGTTCGGGGCCTCCACCGTCATCTGGATGTCGTGGGGGTGCGATTCCTTGAGGCCGGCCGGGGTGATACGGACGAACTTTCCGCGGACCTTGAGCTCAGGGATGGTGGGGGCACCGGTGTAGAACATGGTCTGGCGGAGGCCGCCGACCAGCTGGTACGCCACTGAGGCGAGCGGGCCGCGGTAGGCGACGCGGCCTTCGATGCCCTCGGGGATGAGCTTGTCATCACCGGAGACGTCCGCCTGGAAGTAGCGGTCCTTGGAGTAGGACGTGTTCTTGCCGCGGGACTGCATGGCACCCAGGGAGCCCATGCCGCGGTAGCTCTTGAACTGCTTGCCGTTGACGAAGATGAGCTCGCCCGGGGACTCATCGCAACCGGCGAGGAGGGAACCCAGCATGACGGTGTCGGCGCCGGCAACCAGCGCCTTGCCGATGTCGCCCGAGTACTGCAGGCCGCCGTCGGCAATCAACGGCACGCCAGCAGGGATGGCTGCCTTGGCGGACTCGTAAATGGCGGTGATCTGCGGGACGCCCACGCCGGCCACCACGCGGGTGGTGCAGATGGAGCCCGGGCCTACGCCCACCTTGATGCCGTCGGCACCGGCGTCGATCAGTGCCTGGGCACCTTCGCGGGTGGCGGCCTGGCCGCCGATGATATCCACGTGAGCTGTTACGGGATCGGACTTCAGGCGGCGGATCATGTCCAGCACACCCTGGGAGTGGCCGTTGGCCGTGTCTACGAAGAGTGCGTCCACGCCGGCGTCCACCAGGGCCATGGCGCGTTCCCAACCGTCACCGAAGAAGCCGATGGCTGCACCTACGCGGAGCCTGCCCTCGTCATCCTTGGTGGCCAGCGGGTACTGCTCGGCTTTGGTGAAATCCTTGGTGGTGATGAGGCCCTTGAGCCGGCCCTGCTCGTCAACAAGCGGAAGCTTCTCGATCTTGTTTGTGGCCAGCTTGTGGGAGGCTTCCTCACGGCTGATGCCAACATGCCCGGTGATCAGCGGCATCTTGGTCATCACGTCGCTGACCAGCCGCAGCGGGAAGTCGGCTTCGGGCACAAAACGGGTGTCGCGGTTGGTGACAATACCGAGGAGGCGCATCCCCTCGTCCACAACGGGGAGGCCGGAAACCCGGTACTGCGAGCAGATCTCGTCCAGTTCCGCCAGCGTCGCCTCGGGGCCAATGGTCAGCGGGTTGGTGATCATCCCGGACTCGCTGCGCTTCACGCGGTCCACCTGCTCGGCCTGGTCCTGGATGGAGAGGTTGCGGTGGATGACACCCAGGCCGCCCTGGCGTGCCATGGCAATCGCCATCCGGGATTCGGTGACCGTGTCCATGGCGGCGGACAGCAGCGGTGTGTGGACGGTGATCCGCTTGGAAATCCGCGATGACGTGTCAGCCTCGGACGGAATGACGTCCGTGTGGCCCGGAAGGAGCAGGACGTCGTCGTAGGTCAGGCCGATGAAGCCGAAAGGATTGTGCTCGGGCTGGGTCATGAGTGCGCCTCTTACCTTGGTTATGGGTTCACGGGTAGGGGTTGCAGCTAATGACCAGCCCGTCATTACGGGACTGGTCCGTGCAGGGCCTTAGTACATTCGGGTGCCTCATGCGCGGTCACCGTGCAGAAAGCTTTGAATAAATATTAGAACCTCCACGCCGATCCCCCTATTCCGGGAGTCCATTGTGAGCAAGGGCACGCATCCCCACCCGCGTGTCAGTTCCAGCCCGTCGCCGCCAGCACGCGCTCCTCAAACATGGGAATCATGCTTTCCACATAGGTCCGGCTGAGATGGTTGTCGTCCTTGTATACGTAGACGTTGCCCACCACGGCCGGGCAGATACCGCCGGCGCAGATGAAGTCGCTCAGGTCCATCAGGTGCAGTCCGTCCACCTTCCCGCGGTAACTCTCCAGCGGTGACGGCTCCACCAGCGATTCGTTCAGCGGCGGGTTGCAGGCCGGGGCGTCCGGGCCGTGGCGCTGGACGCACTCGGGCATGTTGATGGTGAAGCGCGGGTTGTCCCGGATGCCCACGATCTCGATGCCGGCGTCCGCGATGGGCTGGATGCCTTCGACGTAGGCCGGCACCTCGGTCTCGAACGGAGCTTCCTCGTGGGTCAGGGTGGCCACGGTGAAGACAGCATCCGGCCGGTGTTCCAGCACATAGGCTGCACTGGCCCGGTTGTAGGCGTTGCACTCGGCATTCCGGGTCTCGGATTCGGCCCCGAAACGGCAGGCCGGCATCAGCAGGGTGACCAGCTCCCAGCCGCGGCCTTCCGCGATGGGAGCCAGGGCGGCCAGGTACTGCTGGGCGTGGGAGTCGCCGAGGACAACAATCCGTTTGGTGGCTTCGCCGTCGGGGAGGGCCTGCCGGCACCCTTCAAGGATGGGGTCCTCGGTGGCATTCGGCCCCGTGCAGGCCTGGTATATTCCGGCCCAGTCGTTGTCCAGGGCGGTGGGCCCGGGAATGATCCTCCCCTGCGGCGCCGGCGCTCCGGCGTTGCCCGGGGTCAGCAGGGCCGCTCCCGGCGTCAGCTCGCGGGGCTGGGCGGCAGTGGCAGCTTCCTCCGCGGTGAGGCTCGTCTGCCAGACCGCCACCGGTCCGGCCAGCAGGGCACAGCAGGCAACCACGACGACGGCGGTACGCCAGGAGCGCACCTGCGGCCAGCGCCACTCCCGGAGCGGTTTTTCGACAAAGCGGGTGGTGAGGACGGCCAGGACCACCGAGGCGGCAATGATCGCCGCGCCCTGGATGAGGGTGGGTGCCTCGACGCTGGTAGCTGCCAGTGCCAGCACCAGGACGGGCCAGTGCCACAAATACAGGGCGTAGGAGTTGTCCCCCAGGGAGACGAGCGGCTTCCAGCTCAGGAGGCGGTCCACACCAAACCGGCTACCGCTCTGCCCGGCCACAATGATCGCCGCGGCCGCCAGGGTTGGCCACAGTGCCACGAATCCGGGGAACGCCCGGTCCACGGTCAGCAACAGACCGCAGGAGACCATGGCCACGAGGCCGGCCCAGCCGAGCACCACACGCAGGAGTTTCCCCGGTTTCAGGTGCGGGAGGCTAAGTGCCAGGAGCGAGCCCAGTGCGAATTCCCAGAGCCGCGTCCGGGTGTCGAAGTAGGCGTAGGCCTGGTTCGTGGCCGTCTGGTCAATCGAGAACGCGAGCGAGGTAACGAGGATGCCGGCGAACGCGGCCGCAACCACGGCCCGATAGCTGGCATTGTACCGGTGCCGGAGGAGCCGCCACACGATGGCGGCGGCGGCGAAGACGAGCGGCCACAGGATGAAGACCTGTCCTTGGATGGACAGGGACCAGAAGTGCTGCAGGGGCTGGCCGCGGCGTGGTCCTGTGCGTAGTAGTCCACGGCGGTGTCCGCCAGCAGCCAATTCTGCCGGTACAGCAGCGACGCCCAGGCCTGGTCCAGGATGACGGGCCAGCGGCTTTGCGGGAGGATCAGCCAGGTGCCGGCCAGGACCCCGAGGATCACCACGACGGCGGCCGGCAGCAGCCGTTTGAAGAGGTGCAGCCAGTGCCGGAGCAGATTGAGGGAGGTGCCGGCTTCCACCTTCCGGACAAAGGACAGCGTCAGCAGGAAGGCCGAAATCAGGAGGAAGATATCCACCCCGCCGGACACCCGGCCAAGCCACACATGGTAGGTGACCACCATCAGTACGGCGAGCGCGCGGAGGCCTTGGACTTCGGGACGGAACGTGGGTTTCCGGGCAGGCTTCCGAGTGCCCGTCTTTGCGTCCAGCGGAGTGCGCGGGGCAGCCTCGGCTGGTGCACTGGACACAGAAGACCTCTCCGAGCGGGTAAGCAAAGCATCAACCCTACGGAGCCGCGCGGCCGATGGCCAATCAACGGCGGCCTTCGAGCCGCGTCGGAGCATGCCACAATCTATGCTGGCCACAGGCCAGCGAAGGGAGCCCAAGTGATAGTCCAGCTGCGGATCTGTGTGCCCAGTGAGCTGTCAGCAGTGACGCTTGATGCTTGCAAGGAACACACCGGAACCGCCGAGGTAGCGCTCTTTCCGGGAGCATCCGTGTCGCCGCAGGGTGATGTCATCGACGTCCAGGTTGCCAGGGAAGCGGTGGAGGAACTGCTCGAGAAACTCCACGTCCTGAAGGCGCAGGAGGTGGGATCCACTGTCATCTCCACGCCGGAACTCGTCCTGTCCCGGCGCGCGGACAAAGCCGAGGCGTCTGCCCCTGGAGACGGCGCAGACGCCTTGATCTGGGACGAGGTCACCCGCCAGACAGGCGAGGACTCCCGGCTCACCTGGAGCTACCTTGCCTTCCTGATACTGGCCACGCAGCTCGCTGCCATCGGCATCGTGACGAACTCCACCATTGCGATCGTGGGGGCGATGGCCGTGGGGCCGGAGTTCGGCCCCCTGGCGGCGCTGGCAGTGGCCTTGGCCCGGCGCCAGTGGGCACTCGGGCGGCGTGCTGCCCTGGCGCTTGGTGTGGGATTCCCGCTGGCCATGCTGCTGGCGGCCTTAACAACGTGGGTCTCCGCGGCACTGGGCCTCTTCGCGGACAACACCCTGGACACCGGGTCTGCGGTGGAGTTCATCTACCACCCGGGACCGTATTCCCTGATCGTGGCCGTGCTGGCCGGCACGGCGGGCATGCTGTCGGTCATCAGCCGGCGATCGGCTGCACTCATCGGTGTTTTCATCTCCGTGACCACAGTTCCTGCTGCCGGGTTTGTGGCCGTGGCACTCGTGCTGGGCGAATTTGAGAAAGCAACGGGGTCGGCCCTGCAGCTGGCGCTCAACCTGATGGGCATCGTGGCGGCGGCAGTTCTGGTGCTGGTCTACTACCGGCTGGTTTCCCGGCGCTTGCCCGAAGCCGCCGCCCGGCGCCTCAGGTGGCAGCTGACGCGGACTCGCGGGTGACAGGAACCGGGATCCTCCCGGCCAGGTACCGGGCGTCACTGCTGGCACCCGGCAGTGTCGCCGACGCCGCCGCGTACCCTCATGGCCCTGATCCCGGTGTCATCTGCGACGCATCGAATGCGGCCGGCCCTGAAGGATTCCTCTTCATTCGGCTACGAACGCAGCAGTGCGCGCAGCGTCTGAATGGTGTCGGCCTCCGCCGCGGCCTTGTCGTCGCGGTAGCGCTTGACGCGTGCAAACCGCAGCGCGATTCCGCCCGGATAGCGCGAGGAACGCTGTACGCCGTCAATCGCGATCTCGACCACGGTGACGGGCTCGACCCAGACGGTACCAGCCGTGCGCCGGACCTCCAGCTCTTGGAACCTCTCGGTCTGCCAGCGCAGCAGGGCGTCGGTGAGGCCCTTGAATGTCTTGCCCACCATCACGTAGCCGCCGGGTTCGCCGAACTCGCCGGCGGGGTCGAGGGCTCCCAGGTGCAGATTCGACAGAAGCCCGGTGCGCCGTCCGGACCCCCACTCGCAGGCGAGCACTACAACGTCGTAGGTGAGCACCGGCTTCACCTTGATCCAGTTGGAACCACGCCGGCCGGCCGCATATGCCGATCCGACGGCCTTCACAACCACACCCTCATGGCCCGCGGCGAGCGCATCGCGCGACACCCTCTCAGCGACGGCCGCATCCGCCGTGATCTCCCCAGGGATCCGGTATTCGGGGGCGATGCGTTCGAGCACGCCAATGCGCGTCACCAGCGGCTCGTCGAGCAGGTTGCGCCCGTCGATGTGCAGCACGTCGAAGAACCACGGATGCAGCACCGCAGCGCGCGCCGCATCCGCCCCGAACCGCGCCATGGTCTCCTGGAACGGTCGCGGACCGCCGTCCTCGTCGAGGGCGAGGGTCTCGCCGTCGAGGATCACATCGCGCACCGGCAGTCCGCGCACCACCTCCACCACCTCGGGCAGCCGGTGGGTCACCTCGGCCAGGGTGCGTGTGTAGATGCGCACAACGTCGCCGAGACGATGCACCTGGATGCGCGCGCCGTCGAGCTTGTATTCCACTGATGCCTCCCCCGTGGCCTCCAGCGCCGCACTGGCGCTGGCCGCGGTTGCGGCGAGCATGGGCTGCACGGGACGGCCGACGACGAGGCCGACGGCGTCCAGTTGGGCCGCCGAGCCCGTGATTGCCAGCAGGGCGGTCCCGCCGAGATCGCCGGAGAGCATCGCCGCACGGCGCACGGCGTCGACGGGCCGATCGGCGGCGCGGGCAACGGCATCGGTCAGCACCCCCTCAAGCGCACCGGTACGCAGTTCACCGAGCAGCACGCCGGCGATGAAGGCCTGCTCGCGCTCGGTGGCTGCCGCCGTGAGCAGCCGGAGGATCGCGACGCGCTCCGCGGCTGATCCAGCGCCTGCGGTGGCGTGCAGCCGATCCAGCGCAGCGTCGAGGTCGGCCACAGTCAGACTCGGCTCGGCGGCCGGCTCCCCCATTGCTGCTGTCATGCCGCGCCAGCCGATCCCTACGCGGCCCTGCCGAGGCTGGGCGATGAGCAAGCCGACGGCCGTGGCGATGTCCCCGGGCTCGAGCCGGCGCAGCAGGTCGGCCAGTGCATCAACTTTCGCAAGCCGGGAGCGGGTCGACGCGACGTCATCTGTAGTTTTTACGAGCTCGGCGAGCAGCATGGCACCAGTCTGCCACGCCAGCCGGCACCGGGCCGGGGAGCGGCCCCCGGACGCTGGACAGCGCCGGAATGCTGTTTCAGAATGGACGCGTGGGTATCATCGTTGCGAACCTGTTCCTCACCCTCGACGGCGTCTACCAGGCGCCCGGCGGTCGCGAAGAGGACAATGCAGGCGGCTTCGCCTTCGGCGGCTGGCAGGCGCCGGTGTCCGATGACGAGGCCGGCGCAGCCATCGCCGACGAGATCGGCCGCATCGATGCCCTGCTGCTCGGCCGGAAGACCTACGACATCTTCGCGGCCTACTGGCCGCACCAGTCCGATGCCATCGGCGGCACGCTCAATCGGGTGCCCAAATTCGTTGTCTCCAGCACCCTGACCGCTCCGGGCTGGGCGGGCACTACGGTGCTGCCGGATGCCGCTGCTGCGGGTCGGCTCCGCGAGGAGTACAACCAGGTGCACATGTTCGGCAGCGGCGTCCTTATCCGTTCACTGCTCGCGGCAGACGTGCTCGACCGCCTCCACCTCTGGCTCTATCCAATCACCCTTGGGCAGGGCAAACGCCTTTTCGACGCCGGGACCATCCCCGCCTCCTTCCGCCTCGCCGAGCCCGCACGCACCTTCCCGAAGGGGGCGGTGTCGCTGGTCTACGAGCGTGCGGGCGCCGTCGAAACGCAGGACATGCCGGGCACGTAGGGCAGGAAAGCGCCGCAGGATTTGCGGCGCAAAAAACCGGCCCAGCGGAGGCTGGACCGGTTCTTTGTGCGGAGCCGGTGGGTGGGCCCACACCGGCGAGGGACCCAAGTCGAGCGAAGCGAGACTTGGGAGCCGGTGGGTGGGCCCACACCGGCGAGGGACCCAAGTCGAGCGAAGCGAGACTTGGGAGCCGGTGGGGACTAGTGGCTGTGGCCTGCGTGCTCGTCGTCGTTCGCGGGCTTCTCCACAACGAGGGTCTCGGTGGTGAGAACCAGCGCAGCAATGGAAGCCGCGTTCCGCAGGGCTGCACGGGTGACCTTGACCGGGTCGATGACACCGGCGGCGATCAGGTCCTCGTACTCGCCCGACTTGGCGTTGAAGCCGTTGTTGGTTTCGAGCTCGGCAACCTTGGCAGTGACAACGTAACCGTCGAAACCGGCGTTCTGGGCGATCCAGCGAAGCGGCTGGACCAGCGCGCGGCGGACGATGCCCACAGCAGCGGCGGCGTCGCCTTCGAGGGCCTTGACTGCAGGATCCTCGTCGAGGGCCTTCAGTGCGTGGATCAGTGCGGAACCGCCACCGGCCACGATGCCCTCTTCGAGGGCGGCGCGGGTGGAGGACACTGCATCTTCGATGCGGTGCTTCTTTTCCTTCAGCTCAACTTCGGTGGCTGCGCCAACCTTGATGACACCGATGCCGCCGGCCAGCTTGGCCAGGCGCTCCTGGAGCTTTTCGCGGTCCCAGTCTGAATCGGTGCGGGTCAGCTCGGCGCGCAGCTGGGAAACCCGGGCTGCGACGTCTTCTGCGGAACCGGCGCCGTCAACAATGGTGGTGTTGTCCTTGGTGACCGTGATGCGGCGGGCGGTACCCAGCACCTCAAGGCCAACCGAATCCAGGCTGAGGCCCAGTTCGGCGGAGACAACCTGCGCACCGGTGAGGGTGGCGATGTCCTGCAGCATGGCCTTGCGGCGGTCGCCGAAGCCCGGAGCCTTGACGGCAACCACGTTCAGGGTGCCGCGGATGCGGTTGACGATCAGCGTGGACAGTGCCTCGCCCTCAACGTCTTCAGCAATGATGAACAGCGGCTTGGAGCTCTGCAGCGCCTTCTCCAGCAGCGGCAGGAAGTCCTGCACGGAGGAGATCTTGCCCTGGTTGATCAGGATCAGGGCGTCTTCGAGGACGGCTTCCTGGCGTTCGGAGTCGGTCACGAAGTACGGCGACAGGTAGCCCTTGTCGAACTGCATGCCTTCGGTGAGGACCAGTTCGGTCTGCGTGGTGGAGGACTCCTCGATGGTGATCACACCATCCTTGCCGACCTTGCCGAATGCCTCGGCGAGGAGCTCGCCGATTTCGTCGCTCTGGGCCGAGATTGCTGCCACGCTGGCAACCTGTGTGCCTTCAACCGGGCGTGCGTTCTCGAGCAGGCGGGCTGCCACGGCTTCAACGGAAACCTCGATGCCGCGCTTGATCTGGCCCGGAGCGGCGCCAGCCGCAACGTTGCGCAGGCCTTCCTTGACCAGGGCCTGGGCGAGCACGGTGGCCGTGGTGGTGCCGTCGCCGGCAACATCGTTGGTCTTGGTGGCTACTTCCTTGGCCAGCTGCGCGCCAAGGTTTTCGTACGGGTCATCCAGCTCGATTTCGCGGGCAATGGTGACGCCGTCGTTGGTGATGGTGGGTGCCCCCCACTTTTTGTCGAGGACAACGTTGCGGCCGCGGGGCCGAGCGTCACTTTGACAGTGTTGGCGAGCTTATCGATGCCGGCTTCAAGCGACCGGCGTGCAGCGTCGTTAAACGCAAGCTGCTTTGCCATGGTTTTGTCCTTTCAAAGACAGAACCCCGCGCAGCTGTTCAGTCAGGGACGGAACAGCGGCACGGGGATCCAAAGAGTTACTTTACGACGATCGCCAGAACGTCGCGGGCGGACAGCACGAGGTACTCGGTGCCACCGGTCTTGACTTCAGTTCCGCCGTACTTGGAGTAGATAACAACGTCGCCAACGGCTACGTCGATCGGAACGCGGTTGCCGTTGTCGTCAAAGCGGCCGGGGCCTACTGCAACAACTTCGCCTTCCTGCGGCTTTTCCTGTGCGGAGTCCGGGATAACCAGGCCGGAAGCCGTGGTCTGCTCGGCTTCGAGCGGGCGGACAACAATACGATCCTCAAGAGGCTTAATAGAGACCGACACTCGGACCTCTCCTTCTACGTCAGCAAATTCATGGACAGTTGAGCTGCTTCACCGTGGCTGGCAAACCGTCGTCGCGGTGCCGGCAGCAGCCTGGCTGGCAGCTCTTCGTGTATTAGCACCCTCCTAGGGAGAGTGCTAATGATGACTCTATGTATTGGTTAGCACTCGGTCAAGGCGAGTGCCAGAATTATGTCTCCGGCGAACAGTCTTTACCGGCCGGTGAGGTCCTCGAGATCGACGTCCTCGTCGCCGTCGTCCCCTTCATCGACGGTGCCCCGCCGCAGGTACAGCACCACGGCGCCGCCCACGGCAGCCAGCAGCGAGACCACCAGCAGGATGATGCCGCCTACGCGCGCCCCGGCGTAGAGGCCGCGGATCTCCCTTGCCTCGTCCGTGGCGTCCTGGATGTCCTTGCCGCCCACGGAGTAGACAGTGGCGTTGAACGTGTCGAGGAAGAAGATGATCACGAGCAGCGCGACGCAGACCACGGCCACTGCGGATCCTGCAATCAGCGCGGGGCGGGCGAACTTCACCAGGTCCGGCTTACTTGCTTGGGGTAGTCCGGACGGCTGGGTGCCTGCGCTGTCTTCCATGCCTTCAACCCTAGCGGGAACTGGCCGGGGACCACCTCCACTAGGCTTGAACGCATGGCTCAAGCACCGCAGGACCAGATCGCCCCACTGCTCACGAGCGAAGGCTGGGAGCTGCTGGCCTCCCTGGGCCCGTACCGCGAGGACAAGGCCTTCGAGCTCAACGCGGCCCTCCGCAAGGCCGGGCACTCCCCCGCACTGGTCTCCGCCGTCCTCACCCAGTCCCGGCTGCGCACCAGGGCCGAGCTGAAGTTCGGGGAGTTCGCCCGGAGCATGCTCTTTACCCAGGCGGGGCTGGAACAGGCCACGCGTCTCACAGTCGCGGCCAGGCATGCCGAGCGCTTTGCGCAGGCAGGCGTCCGCCATGTGGCCGACCTCGGGTGCGGCCTCGCCGCCGACTCCCTGGCTCTGGCGTCCATGGACATCACCGTCACGGCAGTGGAAATGGACGAGACCACGGCCGCCTGCGCCACGGTCAACCTGATCCCCTTCCCCAACGCCACAGTGGTGCATTCGGACGCCACCACGGTTCCCCTGGACGGGGTCGACGGCGTCTGGCTGGATCCCGCCCGCCGGGTCACCTCCACCTCGGGTACCAAAAGGATCTGGGATCCTGAGGCCTTTTCGCCGCCGCTGTCCTTTGTGGAATCGCTTGCTGCCACCGGGCGCGCCGTGGGAGTCAAAATGGGCCCCGGCATGCCGCACGAATCAGTGCCCGCCGGCTGCGAGGCGCAGTGGGTGTCGGTGGGCGGCGATGTCACCGAGGTGGCACTGTGGTTCAACTCCGTGCGCCGGCCCGGAGTCCGCCGGGCGGCGCTGCTGCTCGGTCCGCAGGGTGCCGCCGAGCTGACCAGCGCCGAAGACTTCGACGGCGGTCCGGCCGCGCCGGTGGGACCGGCGGCGGGCTACCTGTATGAGCCCGATGGTGCGGTGATCCGCGCCGGCCTGGTGGCCGACGTCGCGCTTCAACTGGGCGGTCACCTGCTGGACGAGCACATCGCGTACATCTGCGCCCCGGAACTCGTAGACACACCGTTCGCGCGGGCCTACAAGGTCCTGGAAGTGATGCCGTACAACGTCAAAGCCCTCAAGGCATGGGTGAAGTCGAACGGCATCACGGTGCTGGACATCAAAAAGCGCGGCACCTCGGTAACCCCGGAGGAACTGCGCAAGCAGCTGTTCGCCGGGAGCAAGAACGCCGGCAAGAAGGCCGGACAGAAAACAGCCACCCTGGTCCTGACCCGCATCGGGGAGGACCGGGTGGCCATCTCGGTGGAACCGGCCTGAGTCAGCGAACCTTTCTGAGGCCGGGCCTTACCGGGCGCGCATAAAGTCCTCGGCGGCCCGGACCTGCTCGTCGGTGGGCCGGACGCCCGTGTAGAGCACAAACTGCTCGAGCGCTTGGATGGTGGCCACCTCGGCGCCCGTGATCACCTGTTTCCCGGCGGCGCGGGCCGCCTTGATCAGTGGCGTCTCGGCCGGCAGCGCCACAACGTCGAACACCACTTTGGCTGCGGCGATCGCATCTTCCGGGAAGGACAGGGAGTCCACTTCCGGACCGCCCGCCATACCAATGGGTGTGACGTTGATGATCAGGTCCGCCGTGCCGCCGTCGAGCGTTGCCTTCCACTGGAACCCGTACTGCTCAGCGAGCGCCCGGCCGGTATCTTCGTTCCGGGCGATGACCGTGACGTCCGTGAAGCCGGCGTCGCGCAGGGCCGCGACGGTGGCCTTGGCCATGCCGCCGGCACCCTGGACCAGCACCGAGTAGTCCGTGGGCACGGCATTGCCGGCGAGGAGCTGCTCGATGGCGGTGTAGTCGGTGTTGTAAGCCAGTAGACGCCCGTCGGTATTCACGATGGTGTTGACCGAATCGATGGCTTTGGCGGAGGGATCCAGCTCATCCACGAGGGCCATCACGTCCTCCTTGTACGGCATGGACACCGCACAACCGCGGATGCCCAGGCCCCTGACGCCGGCGATCGCCTGGGCGAGGTCGGTGGGGGCAAAGGCCTTGTAGATCCAGTTCAGGCCCAGCTGCTCGTAGAGGTGGTTGTGGAACCGGGTCCCGTTGTTGCTGGGCCGGGCCGACAGCGAAATACACAAGGTCATGTCTTTATTCAGAATGGGCACGTGTCCATTAAACCGCCGTTGACCGATTCGGCGATGTGTTGCGGGCCAAGTTACGGGCAGCCCGTTCCGGCCGGATAGCTTCCGACGGCGGCGGGCAGCTTCCCCGGGGCAGTTGCCTTGCCTGCCAGCACGGCAACCAGGGCGTCAAAGGCACCCGGCGTCCGGCCGTACAGAGCGATTTTCACCGGCGCGCTGGAATCCTGCAGCGGCCAGGGCGCATCCAGTGCGACGGCGACATCACCGCCCACCGGCCGCCCGGCGTAGCCGATGAGGCTGACCAGTGGGCCCGCCCCGGTGCCGAGCCCGGCCTTCGCTGCGGCCGCCTCGAACCGTGCCCTGTCCTGCGGTGATCCGCCGGCAATCCGGAGGCTTCCCTGGATGATTGGCGCGCCGCAGTGGCCGGACAGCACAGTGACTGCGGCCGCGGAAACCCGCGCCGAGATGTCAGCGCCGCTGCCGGGGGCGGTTCCCGCGGGCGCAGCTCCCGGCGGCGGGGCGACGCGGCCGCGCCAGGTCAGCATGGTGGCCACCCGGTTGGCCGCTTCGTCCAGGCGTGCCGCGGGCAGGGTTCCGGCGGCCACGGCACTCACGATGGCTGCGTGGGCGTGCCCCACGTCCGTGGGCATCAGGAGCAGGTCCGCGCCCGCGGCGAGCGCCGCCGTTGCTGCGGAGCCGCCCGGGTATTGCTTCTGGACGGCACCCATGTTGAGGGCATCGGTCACGGCCACCCCTTTGAAGCCCATGCCGCGCAGCGCAGCATAGGTGGGGCCGGACAACGACGCCGGGACGCCGGGTTCGAGGGCCGGTACGGCGATGTGCCCGGTCATGACCATGGGCACACCGGCGGCGATGGCTGCCCGGAACGGCTTCCAGTCCCGGGCCTCGAGCTCCGCGATGCCTGCCGGCTGCACCGGGAGGTCCTGGTGCGAGTCAACGGTGACGGAGCCATGGCCCGGGAAATGTTTCAGGGCGGGCAGGACGCCGGCCTCCTGCATCCCCTGGGAGAACGCCACGGCATGCGCTCCGGCTGCGTCCGGGTTGCCGGACATGGACCGGGCACCGATGGTCGGATCAGCGGGGCCGATGGTTACGTCAGCAACGGGCGCGAAGTCCACGGTGAAGCCCAGCGACGCGATCTCCGCCGCCAGGCCCCGGCCTGAGTCCTTGGTGAGCGGCACATTGCCGGCAGCTCCGTAGCTCAGGGCCGTTGGCCATTCGGTCAGGGGCGCCCCGAGCCGCGCCACGATCCCGCCCTCCTGGTCCACGCCGATGAGCCCGGGCCAGGGCCTGCCATCCGCCTTGGTGGCCTGGGCCAGCCGGGCGTTGACCGCCGCCATGGCAGCCGGATCCGCTTGACCGCGGGCGTCGAGCGGGACGTTGTCGCCCATGATGATGGACCCGGCCAGATGGAGGCGTTCAATAGTTTCGGTCTGGGCTTCGGCGTCGGTACCGGCGTACACCGGCATCAGCACCTGACCGGCTTTCTCCTGGACCGACATCGCCGCCACGGCGGCTGCGGCAGCATCCTGGTCCCGCTGTTCGGGGCCCCAGCCCAGCGGCCGCAGCCCAGGGTCAGGTGAGGGAGGAGCGGACGGAGGTGCCGTCGTCGGACGCTCTGATTCCGGCGTTGAGGCTGGCACCGGGGCGGAGGTCTCCGGGGCAGTGGTCTCCGGGGCGGTGGCGGGAACCGCCGTGCAAGCAGTCATGGCGGCTACGGCGGCGGCCGCAAAAAAGAGGGTGGTTTTGTGAAAACTGTCACGGGTCAACAGGAACAAGGCCATCAAGACGATGGTACCCCTGCATTAGACTTGAACGCGGCGCGTGCCCAGGGATATCCGAACAGTTAGGGGAACGCATGAAGATTGATTTCGCTTCATCGAAGCAATCAACTCTTGGTGTGGAATGGGAGCTGGCCCTGGTGGACGGCCAGACCGGCGAACTGGCATCCGTGGCCAACGAAGTGCTCAGCGGCGTGGTTGCCAAGCACCCCGAACTCAACGAAGACGACGAACACCCGCACATCAAGCAGGAACTCCTGCTCAACACCGTGGAGCTCGTCACCGGCATCTGCGAGACTGCCGCCGAAGCCAAGGAAGACCTCAGCCGGTCGCTGGCCGCCGTCCGCGAAATCACCGACCCCATGGGCGTGGAGGTTTTCTGCGCCGGCAGCCACCCGTTCAGCCCGCCCCAGCTGCAGCCCGTGACGGACAAGGCCCGGTATGCCAAGCTGATCGACCGCACCCAGTGGTGGGGCCGGCAGATGGTCATCTACGGCGTGCACGTCCATGTGGGCCTGGACCGGCGCGAAAAGGCACTTCCCGTGCTGGATGGGCTGGTCAACTACTTCCCGCACTTCCAGGCACTCTCGGCGTCGAGCCCGTTCTGGGGCGGCGAGGATACCGGTTACGCGTCGCACCGCGCCCTGATGTTCCAGCAGTTGCCGACGGCGGGCCTGCCCTTCCAGTTCACGTCCTGGTCAGAGTACGAATCCTACGTCCAGGACATGTTCACCACCGGCGTGATCGACACCCTGTCCGAAATCCGCTGGGACATCCGGCCCGTTCCCAACCTCGGCACCATCGAAATGCGCATCTGCGACGGCCTGGCCACTCTCGAAGAAGTGGGCGCGATTGCGGCCCTCACCCAGTGCCTGGTGGATGAATTCTCCACCACCCTGGACAACGGCGGCACCATCCCCACCATGCCGCCGTGGCACATCCAGGAGAACAAGTGGCGTGCCGCCCGCTACGGCATGGAGGCCATCATCATCCTCGACGCCGCCGGCAACGAGCGGCTGGTCACCGACCACCTGCTGGAGACGTTGAACCGGCTGGAACCGGTGGCCGCGAAGCTTGGCTGCCCCGACGAACTGGCCGACGTCGAAAAGATCATCCGCCGCGGCGCCGGGTACCAGCGGCAGCGCCGCGTCGCCGCCGAACACGGCGGCGACCTGCAGGCCGTGGTGCTGGACCTGGTGAAGCAGATGCGGAACGGCCCGACGGGCTAGCTCCCTGTCTCCCCTCCCCCGTTGCTCTATCAGTTTTGGTCCCTAAACCGGGGGTTTTAGGGACCAAACGTGATAGGGCAAGTTGGATCAAAGCGGGGAGTCAGGCGGGGAGTGAGACCGCGGTGACCGGCATCGAGGAGTCCGGGGCGAAGCGGATGCCGCTGGGCCCTATCCCTGCCATCACCAACTGGGCGCCGAGGGCTGCCACCATGGCGCCGTTGTCCGTACACAGGTCCAGCGGCGGCACGTGGAGTTTGATTCCGGCTGACGCGCAGCGCTGCCCGGTGAGTTCCCGCAGCCTGGAGTTGGCCGCCACTCCCCCGCCCAAAAGAACGTCTTTGATGCCGTGCTCGCGGCAGGCCAGGACTGCCTTGGATGTGATCACGTCCACCACGGCTTCCTGGAAGGCTGCGGCGATGTCGGCCACGGGCACGTCCTCGCCGCGGGCCTCGAACCGCTCGACGCACCGCGCCACCGCTGTCTTCAGGCCGCTGAAGGACCAGTCGTAGCGGTGTTTTCCAGGCTCCTCGGCAGTGCCCATGTACTTGGGCTGGCTGAGGCCGCGCGGGAACCGGATGGCTTTGGGATTGCCGGTGCGGGCCAGCTTGTCGATGGCCGGGCCGCCCGGGTAGCCAAGGCCCAGTATGCGGGCCACTTTGTCGTAGGCTTCGCCGGCGGCGTCGTCGATGGTGGAGCCGAGGAGCTGGACATCGCTGGTGATGCTGTTGATTTTCAGGATCTCAGTATGCCCGCCGGAGACCAGCAACGCGCCGAGGTTCTCCGGGAGGCGCCCGGCGAGGCCGAGCCCGGCGGCAGCACCGCCGTCGGGGTTTCCGTCCAGCAGTCCGACACCGACATGCGCCACGAGGTGGTTGATGGCATACAGCGGCTTTCCGGTGGCAACGGCCAGCGCCTTCGCGGCGCAGACCCCCACCATCAGCGCGCCCGCGAGCCCCGGGCCGGAGGTGACGGCGATGGCGTCCACATCCGCCAGCGTCACGTTAGCGTCTGCCAGGGCCTGCCGCAGGGTGGGCACAAAGGCATCAAGGTGTGCGCGGGAGGCGATTTCGGGGATCACGCCGCCGAAGCGGACGTGCTCGTCCATCGAGGAGGACACCGTGTTGGTGAGCAGCGTGGTGCCGCGGACGATGCCGACGCCGGTTTCGTCGCAGGAGGATTCGATGCCCAGCACCAGGGGCTGCGATCGGTTCATGCCTGGCCTGCTTCTGTGGTGGGATGGGGGGCTGGCGCGTGGGCTGGCGCGCCGTCGTCTAGTGCGCCTTCGGGGCCCAGCTGGAGCCGCATGATCAGGGCGTCAACCCCGTCGCGGTAGTACCCGCGGCGGACGTGGATCTGCTCGAAGCCGAACCGCACGTACAGCTGCTGCGCCCGGGGATTGTCCGCGCGGACCTCCAGGAGAACGTCCGCGGCCCCACGGAGCCGGGCTTCCTCAATCAGCCGGGTCAGAAGCGTTGAGCCGATCCCCCTGCCTTCGAATTCAGGCACGACTGCGATGGTCTGGACATCCGCGATGGGCTCGATACACATCAGGCCGGCGTAGCCCACAATGTCCCCGCCGCGTTCCGCCACAAGGTACCGGCGCGTTTCGTGCTGGGAAAGTTCGGACAGGAACATGTGCAGCGGCCAAGCATCCGCCGGGAACAGCCGCTGTTCGAGGGCATCCACGGCGGGCACGTCCTCCAGGGTCATGTCCCGGAAGACCACTCCGTCACTGCTGGTGGGCATGCTCACAGGGCCCGCTTCCGTGGGCCGGGGACCTGGGCGTCGGATTCCCGGAGGTACAGGGGTGTGGAGTCGAGCAGCTGCCCGCCGGCTGCGAGCCGGGCCAAGGCGAACTGTCCGAGGTAGAGGGCGTCGGGCTGCTCGTTGCTGAAGCCGGGGTCTGCGCGCAGCACGTCACTGTAGAGTCCGGCGCCGGCGCCGTAGGCCGGGAGGTCCGGCAGGTCGGCGGCGAAGCTGACGTGCGGGCCGTCCTCGAGCTGCGGCAATTGGCCGTCGGCGAGGCTGTACCGTGCCCAGTAGACCTCTTTGCGCCGGGCGTCCGTGACCACCAGGAAGTCGGCCGCGGCGTCGGTGGATTCCGCGACTTCCAGCGCCACGGCGTCCAGGCTCATCAGCCCGTACAGCGGTTTGTCCCAGACGAAGGCGAGCGTCCGGGCGGTTGCGATCCCCGAGCGGAGGCCGGTAAACGGGCCAGGGCCCACGCCCGTCACGATGGCGTCGATGTCCCGGCCGGTGACTCCGGCAGAGGCAAGCAGGTCCTCGATGCCCGGGGCCAGTACTTCGGCATGGCTGCGGGTGTCCTCGGTGGAGAAGCTGGCCACCACGCCTTCGAGGGCGTCGTCCGAGACCAGGGCCGCGCTGGCCACGGCGGAGGTGTCGATGGCGAGAATGAGCATCAGGGTGTCCCTTCGATGGCGCCGCCCAGGGCAGGCTTGGTGCTCCAGCGGGGACCGAACCCGCGCAGCACGATGGTGCGGGGTTCGTCGAGGTCCTCGGTGTCAAAGTCCAGGATTTCGGTGTGGGCGAGGTTGGGTTCCCGTGCCACCGCGTCCGGCGCTCCGTCCAGCCCGATCGGCTCCAGCCCGATCGCGCGGTGCAGGTCGACCTCCAGCCGGCTCTCGCTCAGGTGCTCCACCCGGCCGCGTCCCCACTCCACCACGGTCACGGACGAGTCCAGCGTGTTTTCCAGGTCAATGTCGTCAATTTCCGACGCCGATCCCAGCCGGTACGCGTCCACGTGCACCAGATCCGGGCCACCGGGCCGCGGGCCGTCGGGCATGTTGGGATGGATGCGCACCAGAACAAAGGTGGGCGAGATGATGCCCGCGCGCACGCCCAGGCCTTCGCCGAGGCCCTGCGTGAAGGTGGTTTTTCCGGCACCCAGCTCGCCGGTCAGCACCAGCAGGTCCCCCGCCAGCAGCTCCGCCCCCAAACCGGCAGCGAGCGCGTGAGTCTGGTCCGCCGTCGTGACCCTCAGCGTCTCTTCCCAGTGGGGCATCTCTGCCGGAGACATACTCACGGCGTTGCCTGCCCGGCGGCGGGAATCCGCACGCCGGGAGCATCGCCCGCAGGGCTGCCAGGGCCGACGGCGGGACTCTCGTTAATGACCCGGCGGGGCACCCGCGGGCTGATCCGGGTCACGATCTCGTAGTTGTTGGTGCCGGCGGCAACCGCCCAGTCATCCGCCGTAGGTCCGCCGTCGTCCCCGCTGCCGAACAGCACCGCTTCGGCGCCGAAGAGGTCCGCGCCGGCGGGACCGATGTTGCCGAGGTCGATGACCATCTGATCCATGGCGATCCGGCCCACCACGGGATAGGTCCGGCCGGCCACCCGGACGGGACCGCCGGTGGCAATGCGGGGCACGCCGTCGGCGTAGCCAAGCGGGATCAGCGCCAAGGTGCTGGGGCCGCTGGTGCGGTAGCGCAGGCCGTAGGAGACGCCCTGCCCGTCGGGGACCTGCTTGCACTGGGACACCAGGGTCCGCAGCGTCATCGCGGGGCGGAGGCCCAGTTCGGCGGACGTCTGGCCTTCGAAGGGCGAGAGGCCGTAGATGCCCAGGCCCACGCGGACCATGTCAAAGTGAGTATCGGGGCGGGACAGCGTGGCCGGGGTGTTGGCCAGGTGGCGGACTTCGGGGTCCACGCCGGCGTCCTCGGCCACGGCCAGCACCTCGCGGAAGGCCGCCAGCTGTTCATCGGTTTCCGGCCGTTCGGGTTCATCCGCCACGGACAGGTGGGAGAAGATACCCACGACCCGCAGGAGGCCCTGGTCCTGGTACTCCATGGCTTCGCCCAGCAGCTGGTCCCAGGCATCGAGCGTTGCGCCGTTCCGGCCCAGGCCCGTGTCCACTTTCAGGTGGATGCGTGCGGGACGCTCCTGGTCACGCGCGGCGGCCACAATGCGGTCCAGTTCCCAGCCGGAGCAGCCGATGTCGACGCCGGCAGCCACCGCGGCGGCGAAGTTGCTTTCCGCCGTGTGCAGCCAGGCCAGCAGGGGGGCGTCGATGCCCGCCGCCCGCAGTGCCAGCGCCTCGGAGACGTGCGCGACGCCCAGCCAGGATGCGCCGGCTTCGAGGGCGGCCCGGGCCACCGGAACCGCGCCGTGTCCGTACGCGTCAGCCTTGACCACAGCCATGACCTTGGCAGGTGAGGCCGCGTCCGCCAGCCGCCGCACGTTGTGGCGGATGGCGTCCAGGTCGATGACGGCGGACCGCTCGTACAGAGGATCAGGTCCTGAGGCCGCGCTGAAGTCACCAGTTGTTACGGGATAAGTCACCCTAGTGATTCTAGTGCGGGCGCTCAGGGCGGGATAATCGCGCTGCGTTCCGGCGCCGCGCGTGGGGCATCCGGCGCCCACGCCTACGCGTCGGACAGGTGCGCGATGGTGGCAGTGGCCCGGCGCTGCGCCGCCAGCGGGACGTCGCTGATAATGTCCGCCAGGAAACCGAAGCGGCGGAGCCACTGGCTGCTCTGGCGTTCCGGCCGGGAGTTGGCCCGCTTCCACCAGTCGGCGATGTCGCCCCAGCCGGGCGCTGCCAGCGAACCGCCCACCTCCTGCACTGCCAAGGAGGCGCAGAGGTTGGCGAAACGGAGCCGGTTGCCCAGCGGCCAGCCGGCCAGGCTGCCCACGATGAAGGCCGCGTCAAAGCAATCGCCGGCACCGGTGGGATCGTAGGCAGCCACCGGAAGCGACGGCACCCACTCCTCCTCCCCGTTTCCGAGTCAACGGCCATGGCACCCTGCGCGCCGAGTGTCACCACGGCCACGGGCACGCGGTCCGCCAGCGCGTAGAGCGCGGACCACGGGTTGTCCTTTCCCGTGAAGGCCATCGCCTCCCGCTGGTTGGGCAGGAAAGCGTGGAAGTACTGCAGGTTTTCCAGCCGGACCGGTGACCACTTCCCGCTGGGGTCCCAGCCCACGTCCCCGAACAGCTTGACGCCGGCCTGGTGGGCGGCCACGGCCCACGGTTCAATCTCCTCGTCGAGCGCCGCAATGCCGGCGAGCGCAGTGGGCGGCGAACCGATCAGTTCCGACGACGTCACCGGGGCCGGGTGGCCATGCGTCACCAGCGAACGGTCGTTGTGGACGCTGAGAGAGACGGTGACCGGGGAATGCCACCCCGGGATGCGGCGCGACAGGCTAAGGTCCACGTGTTCCTGCCCGGCCAGGATTTTCCAGTTGTAGTCCCCGTAGCCGTCGTCCCCGAAGGCGGCTGCCAGTCCCGTGCGCAGTCCCAGCCTCGCTGCCGCAATGGCCTGGTTCGCCACGCCGCCGGGGCAGCTGCCCATGCCCTCGCTCCAGATTTCCGTGCCGGGCTCGGGCGCGTGTGGCAGCCCTGTGAAGATGATGTCCTGGAAAACCGTGCCGGCCAGCAGCAGGTCGAACCCGCCGTCGGACGGTGTGCGGACGGTCGAGAGCGGATCGAAGCGGCGGTCCGGGATGGCGTCCATGTCCGGCAGACTACGCCCTGCCGCGGCCCCACGGTAGGGGCGCGCCCGGCGGCCCCCTAGACTGCTGACTATGCGGCTTATGATTGCCGGCGGCGGCGGATTCCGCGTACCGCTTGTCTACCGGGCGCTGGCGTCCGGCGCGTTTGCGGGGCTGGTCAGCGAACTGGTGCTGTTCGACGTCGACCCCGCCCGCCTCAGCGCCATCGCTGCGGTTCTGCGCGCCATGCCCGAGTCCGACGGCGGTGCTGCCGACGGCGGCCCGAACGCAGGTGCCCAGCCTCCCGCCGTGCGCACCACCACGGCCCTGCCGGAGGCCCTGGCGGGTACAGACCTGGTGTTCGCGGCCATCCGCCCCGGCGGCACGGCCGGCCGGATTAACGACGAACGCGTGGCGCAGGACCTCGGCCTTCTCGGCCAGGAAACCACCGGCGCGGGCGGCATCTCCTACGCCCTGCGCACCATCCCCGAGATGCTGCACCTTGCAGGACAGATGCGGGAGCACTGCCCGGACGCCTGGCTGATCAACTTCACCAACCCGGCCGGCATGGTCACCGAGGCCCTGCTGCCCGTCCTCGGCCGGAAGGTCATCGGGATCTGCGATTCCGCGGGCGGGCTGGTGCACCGGGCGGCCCGCGCGGCCGGCATGCCGCTGCCGGACGGAAGGCTCGACGGCGTGGGCTACTTCGGCCTGAACCACCTGGGCTGGCTCTACCGGCTGGAGTCCGGCGGCCGGGATCTGCTGCCGGGCCTGCTGTCGGACCCGGCCGCCCTCGGCACGTTTGAGGAAGGCCGTCTGTTCCCGCAGCCGTTCCTCAAGGACCTTGGCGCCCTGCCCAACGAGTACCTCTATTACTACTACCAACGGGACAGCGCCGCCGCGGCCATACGCGCCATGGCCCAGACCCGCGGCGAGTCCATCCACCACCAGCAGGCCCAGCTGTACCCGCGGCTCGCCTCTGCCGGGGCGGACGCCTACAGCTTGTGGGATGCGGCCCGCCGCTCGCGGGAGGAAGGCTACCTCGCCGAGGCACGGACCCACGGCGAGCAGCGCGACGAGGCCGATCTCGCCGGCGGTGGCTACGAACGCGTCGCCCTGGCCGTGATGCGCGCGTTGGCGGGGGCCGGGGATGCCCAGCTCATCCTCAACACCCCCAACACGCTTCCGTCCGGTCCCGGCGGGGGTGCCGCCCCCGGGGGCATCCCTCCCGAACCGGCCATTCCGGGACTGCCGGCGGACGCCGTCGTCGAGGTCCCCTGCACAGTAACGCCCGACGGCGCGGTGCCGCTGCCGCAGTCAGCTCCCGGACCGGAGCAACTCACCCTGCTCCGGCGGGTCAAGGAGGTGGAGCGGCTCACTGTCCGGGCAGCGACGCACGGAGACCGGGCGGCCGCCGTCGACGCCTTCAGCCGGCATCCCCTGGTGGACTCCCCAGCGCTCGGGGCCAAGCTCCTGGCCGGATACGAGCTTGCCTTCCCTGAGCTGCGCGGGCTTTGGCGCGGCTAAAGCTTCCGGTACATCACGTGCAGGCCCACGTATCCGAGCGTGGGATGGTTGAACGCCTCGGGAATGGTGGCAAGGATTTCGAAGCCCATGCCCTGCCAGGCAGCCACCGCGCGGACATTGCTCTCCACCACGGCGTTGAACTGCATGGCCCGGAAGCCCGCCTCCCGTGCCGTGTCCAGGGAGTAGGCGCACAGGGCCCGTGCCACGCCCTTGCCGCCGTGGCCGCTGTGGACCATGTAGCCGGCATTGGCCACGTGGCTGCCGCCGCCGCCTTGGTTGGAGTGCAGCTCGCCGGTGCCGATCACGCCGCCGTCGGCCGTCACGGCCACAAAGGCCTGGCCGGGGGCGTCCTTGAACCAGCGAGTGCGGGCGTCCGCCTCGGTGGTGTCCTGGTCCCAGGTAAACGTCTCGCCGGACCTGATGACGGGCTCCAGCACCGCCCACATGCCGGGCCAGTCGGCGTCCGTGGCGGGGCGGATCGAGAATTCTGCGGAACTGGACGGAGTTGTGGCTGCATTCACACGCGTCACGTTAGCAGCAGGCCACCTGCCGGGAGGCCGCCCGCGAGCGGCTGGAGTAGTGTTTTACCGAGTGGGCAACAGCGGGGCCCGCGCCGCACCAGCGGTGGGAAGGAGAAGCCATGACATTGATCCGCAGGGTCGCGTTACTCTCCCTCCACACCTCCCCCATGGAGCAGCCAGGCTCCGGCGACGCCGGCGGGATGAACGTCTACATCCGGGAGCTGGCCTCCGCGCTCGCCGAGACCGGCGTGGAAGTGGAGATTTTCACGCGCTCCACGTCCGCCAAGCAGGCCGCCGTCGAGCATCCGGACCCCGGTGTGTGCGTCCACAACGTGCTGGCCGGGCCGCCCCGGAAGATCCCCAAGGAAGAATTGCCGGCGCTGCTCCACAGCATGGTGGCCGAGATCGAGCAGATCCGCCAGCGCCAGCCGCACGGCCGCTACGACGTCATCCACTCGCACTACTGGGTGTCCGGGATCGCCGGCCTGGAGCTCTCGGAGCTCTGGGGTGTGCCGCTGGTCCACACCATGCACACCATGGCCAAGGTCAAAAACCTCCTGCTGGAGTCCGGCGAACAGCCCGAGCCGCGGCGGCGCGAGGAAGGCGAGCACCGGATCGTCGACGGCGCCGCCCGCCTGATCGCCAACACCAGCGCCGAAGCCGAAGAGCTGGTGTCCCACTACGGCGCCGATTACGACCGCATCGATGTGGCACCGCCGGGCGTGGACCTCAGCACCTTTACACCCGCGTTCCGCGCGCGGTCCCGGGCAGAGCGGGGAGTTTCGCCGGAGACGTTCCATCTGGTGTTCGCCGGCCGGATCCAGCGATTGAAGGGCCCGCAGGTCCTGCTCAAGGCCGCGGCCCTGCTGCGCGCCCGGCGGCCCGAGATCGATCTCCGGCTCACCATCCTGGGCGCCCTCAGCGGCAACAAGGACTTCAACCTCCGGCACCTGATCGCGGAGTCCGGAATGGACGACGTCGTCACGCACCTTCCCCCGGTCAGCGCGGCTGACCTGGCGTCCTGGTTCCGGGCGGCCGACGTTGTGGTGATGCCTTCCTACAGCGAATCGTTCGGGCTGGTGGCCATCGAGGCGCAGGCCTGCGGGACGCCCGTGGTGGGCACCCGGGTGGGCGGGCTGTCCCGCGCCATCTGCCATGGCCGGACCGGACTGCTGGTGGACGGGCACCACGCCTCGGACTGGGCGGACGCGCTCGAAGCCATGTACGACGATCCGGACACCCGCGCCGATATGGGGCGGGCCGCGGCCATCCGGGCGGAGAACCTGGGCTGGAACCGCACTGCCGCCATCACGCTGGAGACCTACCACGCCGCCGTCGAACAGCAGCTGGCCAGCCAGCTGGTCCCGGCTGTGCCGGCAACGTAAGCGGCGGCCCACCGCCGTCGGCCTTCAGTACCCGGCCCCCAACCAAAGGACAAGGATGTCTGAACGGAATACCCTCAGCGACCTCGAGATCGCACGGCAGGCCACTATGAGGCCCATCGAGGAGATTGCAGCCGCCGCGGGCATCAACGCGGCCGCGCTGGAACACTACGGGCGGTACAAGGCGAAGGTTGATCCGGCACTGCTGACCGCTCCGGCGCCCTTCGGGAAGGTTGTGTTGGTGTCCGCGATGTCGCCCACGCCCGCTGGTGAGGGGAAGTCGACTACCACGGTGGGGCTCGCCGATTCGCTGGCCCGGGCCGGCCACAAGGTGATGATCGCGCTGCGGGAGCCCTCGCTGGGTCCCGTCCTGGGCATGAAGGGCGGCGCCACCGGGGCGGCTACTCCCAGGTACTGCCCATGGACGAGATCAACCTGCACTTCACCGGCGATTTTCATGCCGTGACGTCTGCGAACAACGCCCTGATGGCGCTCGTGGACAACCACATCTACCAGGGCAACGAGCTGAACATCGACCCCCGGCGAATGACGTTCAAGCGGGTCCTGGACATGAATGACAGGTCACTCCGCGAGGTAATCATCGGACTGGGCGGGCCCACGCAGGGTGTCCCCCGTCAGGACGGCTTCGACATCACGGTGGCCTCCGAGATCATGGCGGTTTTCTGCCTGGCTACCAGCCTGGCAGACCTCCGTGAGCGCCTGGGCCGGATCACCTTCGGCTACACGTACTCCCGAGTTCCGGTCACCGTTGCGGACCTCGGCGTCCAGGGTGCCCTGACCCTGCTCCTGAAGGAAGCCATCAAACCCAACCTGGTGCAGACCATCGCCGGTACTCCAGCGCTCGTGCACGGCGGGCCGTTCGCCAACATCGCGCACGGCTGCAACTCTCTGATCGCCACCCAGACGGCGCGGCGGCTCGCGGAGATCGTGGTCACCGAGGCCGGCTTCGGCGCCGACCTGGGCGCGGAGAAGTACATGGACATCAAGGCCCGGATCGCTGACGTGGCGCCGTCCGCCGTCGTGGTTGTGGCCACCGTCCGCGCACTCAAGATGCACGGCGGCGTGCCCAAGGACCGGCTGACGGAACCTGACCTCGAGGCGCTGCAGGCCGGCGTCGAGAATCTCCGCCGGCACGTGCACAACGTGGAGAAGTTCGGGGTGGCGCCGGTGGTGGCCATCAACAGGTTTTCATCCGACACCGCAGAGGAGCTGGACTGGCTGCTGGAATGGTGTGCGGCTGAGGGGGTCCAGGCCGCGGTGGCTGACGTGTGGGGCCGGGGCGGCGGCGGCGATGGCGGCGACGAACTGGCCGCGAAGGTCGCGGCCGCGGTTGCTGCGCCGAACAGCTTCCACCACCTGTACCCCTTGGACCTGCCTGTGGAGGAGAAGATCCGGACCATTGCGCAGGAGATCTACGGGGCCGACGGCGTGGACTTCTCCGTCCCCGCCCTGAAGCGCCTGGCCGACATCGAAAAGAACGGCTGGTCCGGGCTGCCCGTCTGCATGGCCAAGACCCAGTACTCCTTTACGGATGAGGCCTCCCGGATCGGCGCGCCGAAGGGCTTCACCATCCACGTGCGCGACCTCATCCCCAAGACCGGCGCGGGTTTCATCGTGGCACTGACCGGCGCCGTCATGACCATGCCCGGCCTCCCCGCCGCCCCCGCCGCCATGCGCATGGACGTGGACGACGCCGGCAACCCGGTAGGCCTCTCCTGACCCAACTCTCTCCCCCGGTTTGCTCTATCACTTGGAGCTCTCATTCCGGCGGTTTAGCGACCGGAACTGATAGTGCAACCGGGGGTGTGGATAACTTCTGCGGGCGGCAGCGGCTTCGGCAACAATGGTGCACATGCGCCCATCCTCACCCCTGCCGGCTCATCTTTCTTCCGCCCCGTTCACTGTCCATGAGGCGCGGGCCGCCGGCCTGAGCGACGGCCGACTCCGCTCGTCAGACCTTGCCTCGGAGGGACGGTTGCTCTACCTGCCGGCTGGCTGGGACTTTGAGATTCGGGCGTTGGCCAGAGCGCTGTCGGCAGCTACCCCGGGTGCGTGGATCTCGCACCTGACCGCCGCAGTTTTGCTCGGACTCTGGCTTCCTACCTGGTTCCGCGACTGCCGCGAACTACATCTGAGCAAGCCCAGGAAATTACCGCCCGTACGGCGCAGGGGCGTTGTGGGCCACACAGTCCTGGCCTTTGAGCAGGAGGTCATGGAGCTGGACGGAATTCGCATCTCCACCCCAGCGCGGACCTGGCTTGACCTTGCCGGCATCCTTCCCTTGGAGGACTTGGTGGCAGTGGGTGACCAGTTGGTTCGTCAGCCCCGCCCCGGCCTCGAAGGCCGCATGGAACCTTGGTCGACGCTTCCGGAGCTGCACGAAATGCTGACGAGGCACCCGAAACTCAAGGGTATTGTGAAGGCCAGGGAGGCCGCAGAGCTCATCCGCCCGGGTGCAGATTCCGCACCTGAGACCTTCCTGCGCCTCGCCTTGACTGCCGCGGGCTTGCCGGAGCCGGAACTGCAACTGCGGATTGTGGAGGCAGACCCGTACTCGCCGGCGGCCGACATGGGATACCGCGCACAACAGATCGCCATCCAGTACGACGGCGGCCATCACCTCACGCGCGAGCAGCAGTCGCGTGACAATCGCCGCGACGAAACCTTCAATGGCGCCGGCTGGAGGTACTTCAAATTCAACGCGGACGACTTGGCGCACGACTTCCGCCGTGCCGTCGTCCAGGTCCGGATTGCGCTCCAGTCCCGTTAGAAGCCAGTTGCCCTATCACTTTTGGTCGCCAAACCCAAGGTTTGGGGACCAAAAGTGATAGAGCAACCGGGGAGGAAAGTGCTTAGCGCTCGAGGTCTCCGCGGATGAAGGCCTCGACCTTTTCACGGGCGAGGTCGTCGTTGAACTGCTCGGGCGGGGACTTCATGAAGTAGCTCGAGGCAGAGAGCAGCGGGCCGCCGATGCCGCGGTCCAGGCCGATCTTGGCGGCGCGGATGGCGTCGATGATCACGCCTGCGGAGTTGGGTGAATCCCAGACTTCGAGCTTGTATTCCAGGGACACGGGGGCGTCACCGAAGTTCCGGCCCTCGAGGCGGACGAAGGCCCACTTGCGGTCGTCGAGCCACTGGACGTAGTCGGACGGGCCGATGTGGACGTTGCGCGGTGCAATGTCGGCTTCAACGTTGGACGTCACGGCCTGGGTCTTGGAGATCTTCTTGGACTCGAGGCGGTCCCGCTCCAGCATGTTCTTGAAGTCCATGTTGCCGCCGACGTTCAGCTGGTACGTGCGGTCCAGGGTGACGCCGCGGTCTTCAAAGAGCTTGGCCATAACCCGGTGCGTGATGGTGGCACCGATCTGGCTCTTGATGTCGTCACCGACGATCGGGACACCGGCGGCGGTGAACTTGTCGGCCCATTCCTTGGTGCCGGCGATGAACACGGGCAGTGCGTTGACGAACGCCACGCCGGCGTCGATGGCAGCCTGCGCGTAGAAGTGGGCAGCATCCTCGGAACCAACCGGGAGGTAGCAGACCATAACGTCTGCCTTGGATTCGCGGAGCGCGGCGACGATGTCAACGGGCTCTTCGGGGGACTGTTCGATGGTCTCGAGGTAGTACTTGCCGAGGCCGTCCAGGGTGTGGCCGCGCTGGACGGTCACACCGGTGGGGGGCACATCGGCGATCTTGATGGTGTTGTTCTCGCTGGCCAGGATGGCGTCGGCGAGGTCCACGCCCACCTTCTTGCCGTCCACATCAAACGCGGCAACAAACTGGACATCGTTGACGTGGTACTTGCCGAACTCCACATGCATCAGACCCGGGATCGTGGCGTGGGGATCGGCGTCGCGGTAGTAGTGCACACCCTGAACGAGCGAGGCGGCGCAGTTACCCACACCAACGATGGCAACACGAATCGGATTTGCAGACACGGAACTCCTTTGAAGACAACTTCAGCCGCAGGGACGGTCAGTACCGGAAAGTACGACGGCGGCACGCTGGCAGTGCGCCATTCGGCGCCTTTTCATCTTACCCAACCAAGCGGGGGCCGGGATTGTTCCCGGCCCCCGTCAGTTGAAGCGTTACGTGGTTACTTCTGCTTCCACAGGTTGATGTCCGATTCCACGGCGAACTCGTCGATGGCATTAACCTCGTCGGCGGTGAAGTCCAGGTTGTTGATGGCTGAGAGGGTGTCTTCCAGCTGCCGGACGCTGGACGCGCCCACCAGCGCGGAGGTCACGGAGGAGCCCCTGCCCTGCTCGCGGAGGATCCAGCCGATCGCCATTTGCGCCAGGGTCTGGCCCCGGCCCTCGGCGATCCGGTTGAGCCCGCGCACGCGGTCCAGGTTCTCGGGAGTGATCATGGCTTCGTCCAGGGACTTGTGCTGCGCGGCCCGGGAATCTGCGGGCACACCGTTGAGGTAGCGGCCTGTGAGCATCCCCTGGGCCAGCGGCGAGAAGGCGATGCAGCCCGCGCCCACCTGCTCGAGGGCCTCGTAGAGGTTGGGGCTGCCGTTCTCGGTCCAGCGGTTCAGCATGGAGTAGCTCGGCTGGTGGATCAGCAGCGGCGTGCCCAGTTCCTTCAGGATCCGGGCCGCCTCGAGGGTCTGCTGCGGGGTGTAGGACGAGATGCCGGCGTACAGGGCCTTGCCCGAGCGGACTGCGTGGTCCAGCGCGCCCATGGTCTCTTCCATCGGCGTTTCCGGGTCCGGACGGTGGCTGTAGAAGATGTCCACGTAGTCCAGGCCCATGCGCTCCAGGGACTGGTCCAGGCTAGCCAGCAAGTACTTGCGCGAGCCAAAGTTGCCGTAGGGGCCCGGCCACATGTCGTAGCCGGCCTTGCTGGAGATGATGAGTTCGTCGCGGTACGGCTTGAAGTCGTCCTTGAAGTGGCGGCCGAAGTTGGTCTCGGCGGCGCCGTAGGGCGGACCGTAGTTGTTCGCGAGGTCGAAGTGGGTGACGCCCAGATCGAAGGCGCGGCGCAGGATGGCGCGTTGCACTTCGAAGGGCTTGTCGTCGCCGAAGTTGTGCCAGAGGCCCAGGGAAATGGCGGGCAGCTTCAGTCCGCTGCGTCCGACGCGGCGGTAGGGCATGGATTCATAGCGGTTTTCCGCAGCTGAATAAGTCATACATACCATCCTGCCATCTGTGACGCGCGCTACAGAACGCAGGACCGCCAGCTTAGGTGGAAATCAGGGCGTTCCTGGCCGTCGTGTAGGCAGCAGTCGAAGGGTAGTTGGAGTGGGTCGCGACTTCCTCCATGTAACCACTGGGCTCGATCTCCTCAGCTATGCGGTCCCGCTGACCTGGGCCAGTGCAAAAGGAGTCGATGGGAAAGCCCAAATAGTCGGTGCGACGCCAGATATTGATCCAGTGATTTCTGGGTAGGCTGGGTTGCTCATTACCCCAGTCCCCGTTGAGCAGGGACGCGAGTGAGTATTTCTCATGCACGGTGCTTTGCTCATCGTTTGCCAGGGCGAAATCCCGTGCGACTTGCTTACTCCACGGATCTGCTGGACGCAGTGCGGGCCCTACCGATGGCGCCGTACTGAGCGCTGCAGGTCCCAGCAGTTCGGGAAAGAACCGCCCGAAGTAGGACCGGAGCTGAACTCCGTATGTGAGCAGGCGGATCCGCGTAAAGTCCGTTTCAGGCGATGTCGCCTTCAAGTGAAACAAGGCAGCGATGGCCAGTACAGCACCGAGGCTGTGTGCCGAAAGCACAATCCGGGCGCCCGTCGGCTCAGCCGGCCGTAACCATTCAGCCATCCTGTCGCTGAGTTCCGGTACTACCCGCTCGCCATAGCAGGGCGGAGCAAATGGATGCGCCGCCCGGGGAAGAAAGCAGATTATGTCCCAAATGAGCGACAGCGGACGGTCCTTGGACGAAGCGGCGTTTCCGATGGCCAGGCCCAGCACAAGGACAGCACCTGCCACAACTCCCCAGCCTGCGAGGTTCAGGTCCACAAATTCGGCAAGGTCATGCAGCCATCCATGCATGGTGGAGTCGCCAAGTGAGCTGTTTCGGGCCGCAGTGGCGGCCAGACTTACCGTCACGGCCAGCCACACAAGGAGAACCACTATCCAGGTGGCAGGTTCACCGCGCTGGGCCAAGGATGACCACCTCTGCTGATCAGCGACCCTTTGCAGGTGCGGCCCAAGGTCGGCGGGCAAGCGTCGGGCCCTGAACTCACCAGGGATGCCGGCAGGCATGCCAACGCCGGAATCATAGGCGGGAGGGTAGGCGATGATCCGGCGCCTGACCAGATTCACCCCGGCCAAGGTGAGAACCGCTGCGGAGGCAACCACGATGGCTGCCAACAGGACACCGGCAAACACGCGATAGGAAGGCGGCACATTTATTACTCCCAGTGCGGCGCTCTCGGTCACCGATCGCCACACCGGATTCTGCTCCAGAACGTGGCTGATTATTCGCGGACTCCGCAGAAATTCGGCCACGCCCACCACAAGACTGCCGCTGAGGAAGGACGCAAACATGACGGCCAGGAACATGAATACCCCGGGCCCAAAGCCGAACCATCCTTCGTGCTCGAAAACAGCGTGGCGACGCCGGCGCACTCGGAGAATATCTATGGCCAGAACGAGCCCTGCGACCAGCGGAACCAGAAGTATGAGGTCGCTTGCGGGCATGACAGACCAGACCAGCAAGGATGCGGTGGAAATCGAGATCAACACGAACGCCCTGATCGCCGGCACCCCTGAGCGGGTAACGGCAGCCGACAAACTCAGGATCGTCAACAGTGCCAGCAACACAAGGGGCGCGACGCGTGTGCCTGAGAATCCCCTGCTGACGGAATCGTCCGGAGTCGCGAAGTAAGCAACGCTGAGTGTTCCGGCCAAATGCAAAACCACGGCCACCATGACTAAGCCCGCGGCTCGCTTGCGCCGGAGGGCAGTTGAGACTGGCGCGCGGACCTCCGCTGACCACGCCACGACAAGAAAGGCGACCATTAGCAGCAGCAGGCCGCCTGACACGAGGAGCGCCATCTCGACCGTACGTTCGCTGGCGCGGCGCAGCGGTTCAGTGAGGCACCCGAGATCGAACCTTTGGCCTGATTCGCTGCAGCCGGCGGACTGCAGGGCTGCGACTGAGTCCACGTTGATCAACAGCGCTACGAATGAAAAACACGCCGCAATGTGAAGGACTCCTGTGGACGATGAAACAAACCTTCGATCCCAGAATCCGGAAGCGGCAAGAATCGGCGGCTTGACGGCGCCAGCCTCAGTTCCCTCTAAGCTGCGGGCTTCGAGCCGCAGTGTACGCCTTCGGTATTTGGCGTTGGACAAAAGGGAAATTGCAAACAGCAGACCCATGCCCAGCAGCGGCATCGACGCCAAAATGGTAAGGCGCTGCCCCCGGGTCAGGTCCCGAAGCATGTCAGCAGCACCAGAAAGCTGGCTGCAGACCGACACACCTGACACCCCCTCGAGGTGGCGGAAGCATTGCACCGCCAGCAGGTCGAAGGCCACCGTGCACAGGGCTGTGGTGTAGAAAACACTCAGAAGCAAGGCAAACAGTCGCACTGTTCCCGCGCCGTTGCCCGCCGCGAGTTGGCTGCCTCCCTTCGGCCCGTCCTTTTGCAGCCTGCGCGCCCAGTAGGCCGCATTTGCAAGACCAAATGGCAGCAGCAAAAACCAGGCCAGATTGCTTGCGACAGCCCCAACCTTGCCAAAAATACTGGCAACCGGCGACGTACGGGCCAATTTCCCCCAGCTGTAGGCCTCCACGTAGGTGGGCCCCGAAGAGAGTGCCTTCGTAGTGAAGAAACCGCCGAGCTCGTCGCCCTGAACCCGGCTGACATCGGCCACGTCGCACTGCAGGAGCTCATGGGGCGGGGTATTGCGGATGCCATGGATCCGGAGTTCAAGCGTGGCAGGAACCTTCGGCGCGCTATTCGCGGGGTCACCCATGACGGCCTCCATCGCCCGTACACCACCGAGCCGCCCATCACGGCTGGTCAGTACGCGAATAGTACGCCGGGGTCACTCCAGTGTCTACGTTAACTCGAGGCTACTTCCGCCCCAGCAGTCAGTACCGCCCCACTGTGCGCCGCCAGCGCGACCGAATCGCCGTCGAACAGAATGGCCTCGTCCGTCGAAAGCAGCACCCTGCCCCGCGAAGCCGGAAGCCGAACAGGCGACGCCGAGAAGTTCAGCAGCACCTCCACCGACCCGCGCCGGAAGCGCAGCCAGCCTGCGTCGTCGTCGAACGTCACGTGCGTTTCCGCGAAACCGAGGCCAGCCAGCTCGGGGTAGGCGCGCCGCAATGAAGTCAGCGAGCCATAGAGCGAGAGGAGCCGCGCGTGGTCACCGTCCGCGGCTTCGGCCCAGTTGAGCTTGGAGCGCCTAAACGTTTCGGGATCCTGAGGATCGGGGACGACGGCGGGATCCCACCCCATGCGTTCGAACTCGCGGATCCTGCCCTCCGCCGTCGCCTTGCCCAGCTCCGGTTCGGTGTGCGAGGTGAAGAACTGCCACGGGGTGGAGGCCCCGAATTCCTCGCCCATAAACAGCATGGGCGTAAACGGCGAGGTCAGCGTCAGCACCGCGGTCACGGCCAGCGGGCCGTACGGCAGGGACTGGGACAGCCGGTCCCCGATGGCACGGTTGCCGATCTGGTCGTGGTTCTGGCTGCACACCACCAGGGCCGCGGGGTGGACCAGCGAGGTGTTGATGGGCCGGCCGTGATGGCGCCCGCGGAAGCTGGAGTAGCTGCCGTCGTGCAGGAATCCGTCCGTCAGGACTTTGGCCAGCACGCCGAGCGACGCGAAGTCGCCGTAATATCCTGCTGTCTCGCCGCTGACGTTGACGTGCACGGCGTGGTGGAAGTCGTCGCTCCACTGCCCGGCCAGGCCGTAGCCGTTGGCGTCTCGGGGGTAGATCAGCCGCGGATTGTTCAAGTCCGATTCGGCGATGAGCGTCTTGGGAAGCCCGGTCTCCGCGGAGATCGCATCGCCCAGCGCGCCGAGCTCCTCCAGTAGATGCACGGCCCGCTCGTCGCGGAGCGCGTGGACGGCATCCAGGCGCAGGCCGTCCACGTGATAGTCGCGCAGCCACAGTGCCGCGTTGTCCAGGATGTATTCACGGACGACGTCGGACCCCGGGCCATCGAGGTTGACCGAATCGCCCCACGTGTTGGCGTCGCCCTGCTTGAGGTAGGGGCCGAATCTTGGCAGGTAGTTGCCGCTGGGCCCCAGGTGGTTGTAGACCACGTCCTGGATGACGCCCAGCCCGGCGGCGTGGGCGGCGTCCACAAAGCGCTGGTAGGCCGCGGGCCCGCCGTAGCCTTCGTGGACTGCGAACCACTGCACGCCGTCGTAGCCC
This sequence comes from Pseudarthrobacter psychrotolerans, assembly GCF_009911795.1. Lineage (NCBI taxonomy): Bacteria > Bacillati > Actinomycetota > Actinomycetes > Micrococcales > Micrococcaceae > Pseudarthrobacter > Pseudarthrobacter psychrotolerans. The sequence goes on from NZ_CP047898.1 coordinate 1,967,505, forward strand.
CAGTTGTGGGTGCCGTTGAATCCGTTGACAGGCAGCAGCTCAACGAAGTCGATGCCAAGGTCAGCGAGGTAGCCGAGTTTGTCGGCGGCGGCGTCCAGGGTTCCTTCTGGGGTGAATGTTCCCACGTGGAGTTCATAGATGACCGAGCCGCGCAGTTCCTTCCCGGACCAGCCGGCGTCCTGCCAGGCGTGGGAGCCGGGATCATGCGTTCGGGAGAGGGCATGGACGCCGTCCGGGAGGCGGCGGGACCGCGGGTCCGGCAGCGGGTGTGTATCGCCGTCGAGCAGGTAGCCGTAGTCCACGTCGGCGTCCGCCGGCGCGTCCGGCGTGGACCACCAGCCACCAGCGCCGGGGGCTCCTGCCACCTGCTGCATTGGGTACTGCTGACCGTTGGCGAGCAGCGAGACGGCCGAGGCGTCCGGGACCCAGACATCGAACCGGCCGGAACCGTGGTGCGTCAGGCTCATGCGTTGTCTCCGTTCACGGGCGCGAGCAGCGCCACAGGGTAAGGCTGCAGGATGTCGGCCACCGGCACCGGGCCGGGGCCGTGCGTCCGTCCCGTGAGTTCGTCCCGAAAGGCAGTGGAAAGTTCGACGGCGGTGTCCCGCCACCCGCCCGCGCGTTCCAGTCCGCAGGGGAGCCGACTGGCCAGGGTCACGGCGCCGGATAGGCCTGGAGCGCCGCGGTCGAACGCCACCAGGTGATCAGCGGCCGGGCCGGAAGCAAGAACCGGCCGGTAGCCCCTGAACAGTTCGGGCCGGTCCCGACGAAGCCGGAGCGCCCGCGAGGTCACCAGCAGTTTGGTGGCCTCGTCCCGGAAGTCCGCCGGAATCGTGCCGGCATCCAGCGCGGCCAAAGCTGCCGCCCGGCGGTCAAAGTCAACAGCCCGGCGGTTGTCCGGGTCCGCCAGCGAGCGGTCGTGGAATTCGGTGCCCTGGTACACGTCCGGTACCCCCGGCATGGTCAGCTGGAGCATCTTCAGGGACAGCGAGTTGGAGGCGGCAAAGGCATCCGTCCTGGCGACGAAGTCCTCGATCACCTTGGTGACCCCGCCGTCGTCGAACGCCGCATTCACAGCTGCCGTGACCCGTGATTCGAACTTCTCGTCCGGATCCGTCCACGTGGTGGAGTTGGCTGCCTCCCGGGCCGCCTTCTCCGCATAAGCCTGCAGCCGTTCCCGCGATGCCGGCCACGCACCGATGACCGCCTGCCACAGAAGGGCCTGGAACGGGCCGTCGGGCACCGGGGCAAGCTGGCGAAGGGTGCTTAGCGTTGCTGCCCACTCGTCCGGCAGCTCGGCGATCACGGAGATCCGTGCCCGGGTGTCCTCGCTGCGTTTGGTGTCGTGCGTGGTCAGCGTGGTCATAGACAGCGGCAGGGATTCCTGGCGCTCGGCCATCCGCCGGTGGAATTCGTCCGGGGCGAGGGAGAAGTGCGAGGGGTCCGCTCCCACTTCCGTCAGCGTCCCCAGCCGGGTGTAGCGGTAGAAGGCCGTGTCCTCCACGCCCTTGGCCATCACCATGCCGGACGTCTGCTGGAACCGCCGGCCCAGTTCAGTCTCGGGCTTCAGCAGCAGGGGCAGCAGCACGTCCAACACATCGGCAAGGTCAGGGCGCTGGCGAGCCGCGGCCGCGCACGACTCGCGCAGCACGTCCTCACCCGTGGGCAGGTAGGTGCGGTACACGGGGAAGGCCGCGATGACCTGGGCCAGGGCATCCGCAGCGACGTCCTCGGACACGCCCATGGGCTGGTCCGCAGAAGCAGGGACCAGGCGTGCCAGCCGCAGGATCTCGGACCGGAGCATGCCGTCCGCCACGGCGCGCTTGGTCCCCAGGATCATGGCCTCATAGTCCGCAGGCTCACCCGAGCGCAGCTGTGCATCCAACGCGTCCAATGCAGCCTCGCCGTCCGGGTCCACCAGCAGGCGGTCCAGGTCAGCCAGGGCATCGTAGCCGGTGGTTCCCTCGCAGGTGAATTCCGCCGGGAGCTCCTCCCCCGGCTCCAGGATCTTCTCCACCAGGACATAGGCGCCCCCGCTGAGGTCCTTGAGCCAGCGAAGATACCCGGCAGGATCCGCCAGGCCGTCCGGGTGGTCCACACGCAGCCCGTCAACCAGGCCGTCGTGGAACCAGCGCCTCACCTCGGCATGTGCCTGGTCGAAAACCCAAGGATCCTCCACCCGGATGCCGGCCAGGGTGTTGACGGCAAAGAACCGCCGGTAGTTCAGCTCGCTGTCCGCCCGGCGCCAGGAGACGAGTTCGTAGTGCTGCCTGTCATGCACAGCACGCGGAGAGTCGCCGTCGGAGTATGAACCTGCGGCCAACGGAAAACGATGGCCGTAATAATGGAGCTCGCCATCTGCAACCCCCAGGAGCCCGAGGTCGTCATCGCTGCCCAGGACGGGGATCCGGATCCGGCCGGCACCAAAGTCCCAGTCGACGTCGAACGCTTCCGCGTAAGGCGAGCCGCGGCCTTCCTGCAGCAGCGACCACCACCACGGGTTCTGCGCTGGCGAGGCCACGCCCACATGGTTCGGGACGATGTCCACCAGCACGCCCATGCTGTGCTCCCGCGCGGCCACAGAGAGCGCTCGCAGTCCTTCAAGACCGCCCCGGTCCGGGTCCACCGACGACGGATCGGTGACGTCGTAGCCGTGATCGGACCCGCGTTCCGCTGTCAGGATCGGCGAGAGGTAGACCCAATCAACGCCAAGTGCATTCAGGTACGGAACCGTTTCGGCAGCATCAGCGAGCGTGAAGCTGCTGCGGATCTGGAGCCGGTAAGTGGACGCCGGGAACTTCATGAGCCTGCATTCTTCCGCGGCCGAGGCTTCCTTGTCTTCCGGGGCTCAGGCACTGTGGGCGCGGTGGGTGCAGTGGTTTCGGTTGCCGCCGTCTGCGAGAGGGCGGCAAGCGAGGCGGCCACGGAGTGGTCAGGATCCGTTTCCGGGGCGCTGTGGGCGCGGAGCACCACGAGCGACTTGGAGTCCACCTTCAAAGTGCTGCCGGCCGGCACGGGCTTGGAATCGGCGCCGTGCCCGGCGGTGTCGATGATGATGTCCCAGGCGGGCGCATATTCGTCGGCGGGCACCTTGAACTTCACTTCCTCAACGTGGGCATTGAAGTAGAGCAGGAAATTTACGTCGGTGATGCGCCGTCCCCGCCCGTCACTGCCTCGGATACCGTCGCCGTTCAGGAACACGCCGAAAGAGCGGCCCAGCCCGCTGTCCCAGTCTTCGGGCTGCATGGTGGATCCGTCCACGTCCAGCCATACGATGTCCGGAAGCCGCTCGCCTTCGCCTCGGCGAACAGGCCTGCCGTCGAAGAATTTGCTGCGACGGAAGGTGGGGTGCTTGTGCCTGAGCGCATTGACGGCGGCGGTGAACTCCACCAGCGGCTGGTCCACGCTGTCCCAGTTGATCCAGGTCAGTTCGGAGTCCTGGCAGTAGCCGTTGTTGTTGCCCTGCTGAGTGCGCCCCAGTTCATCGCCGTGGAGCAGCATCGGGACACCCTGGGAGAGGAGCAATGACCCGATGAAGTTCCGCTGCTGCCTGGCGCGCAGCCCCAGGACAGCAGGATCATCGGTGGGGCCTTCCGCACCGCAGTTCCAGGACCGGTTGTGGGATTCGCCGTCGTTGTTGCCCTCGCCGTTGGCGTTGTTGTGCTTCTCGTTGTAGGACACTAGGTCGGCGAGTGTGAAGCCGTCATGTGCGGTGACGAAGTTGATCGAGGCCACGGGGCGCCGGCCAGAGTGCTCATACAGATCCGCCGAACCGGTCAGGCGGGACGCAAATTCGCCGAGCGTGGACGGTTCGCCGCGCCAAAAGTCCCGGACCGTGTCTCGGTACTGGCCGTTCCACTCCGTCCACTGCGGCGGAAAGTTGCCCACCTGGTAGCCGCCGGGACCGACGTCCCAGGGCTCTGCGATCAGCTTGACCTGGGACACCACCGGGTCCTGCTGGATGAGTTCGAAGAAGGTGGAGAGCTTGTCCACGTCATAGAACTCGCGGGCCAGCGTGGACGCAAGGTCGAAGCGGAAGCCGTCCACATGCATTTCGGTGACCCAGTACCGCAGGGAATCCATGAGCAGCTGCAGTGAATGCGGCTGGCGGACGTTGAGGGAGTTGCCGGTGCCCGTGTAGTCCATGTAGTGCTTCTCGTCGCCCTCCATCAGCCGGTAGTAGGCGGCGTTGTCGATGCCCTTGAACGACAGGGTGGGGCCGAGATGGTTTCCCTCTGCGGTGTGGTTGTAAACGACGTCCAGGATGACCTCGATGCCAGCCCGATGCAGCGACCGGACCATGGCCTTGAAATCCTGGACCTGCTGTCCCGTGTCTCCGGTGGAGCTGTAGGTGTTGTGCGGGGCGAAGAAGCCGATGGTGTTGTAGCCCCAGTAGTTGTTCAGGCCCTTGTCCTGCAGGATGCCGTCGTTCGTGAACTGGTGCACCGGCATAAGTTCGATGGCCGTGACGCCGAGTTTCTGAAGGTGCGAAATGACGGCCGGGTGTGCCACGCCGGCGTAGGTGCCGCGTTGTTCCACGGGGATCTCGGGGTGGAGCTGGGTGAGTCCCTTGACGTGGGCCTCGTAGATGACCGACTTGTGGTACGGAATGCGAAGGTTGTGGTCGCCGTCCCAGTCGAAGAACGGGTTAATGACGACGCCCATCATCATGTGAGGGGCCGAATCGGCGTTGTTCTGGGAGTCCGGGTCGCCCATGTTGTACGAGAAAAGCGCGGGATCCCAGTCGATCTGGCCGTGAACAGCCTTCGCGTAAGGGTCCAGGAGCAGTTTGTTTGCGTTGAAGCGGTTGCCGGAGTCGGGGTCGTAGGACCCGTGGACGCGGTAGCCGTATTTCTGGCCCGGCTGGACCTGCGGGATGTAGCAGTGCCACACGTAGCCGTCCACTTCATCGAGCCTGAACCGTGTTTCCACGCCGTCGTCATCGAAGAGGCACAGCTCAACCTTTTCGGCACGTTCGCTGAACAAAGCGAAGTTCGTGCCGGTCCCATCAAAAGTGGCGCCAAGCGGATATGCCGTTCCGGGCCAGATTTCCATGCGTGCTCCTCATCGTTGGTCGACAGCGGGAGCGTGGACACAAAACCGCCCCTGCCGGTGCAGAACCTATGCCTACGGTAGCGGGTGGGTGTGACTATTACGTTTCTGGCCCGCTGGTTTACTAAGCAGGCTGATCTTATGCCAAACGTCTGGTATGGCGTCCGCAATCCGGCCTGCCGTCAGCGGTCCACCACCGGAAGCGGCCGCTCCTGCGAAGCCGTGGAGGCTGGCCCCCAGGGCAGCAATAGCCGCCCAGCGCTCGTCCGGATCTATGCCAGCGTCACGGAAGCGCCCAACGTCGGACCCCAGCTGGGCGAGCAGCGCACCGATGATTCCAGCCAGGACGTCGCCGCTTCCGGCAGTGGCGAGCCACGCCGTGCCGTCCGCCTGGCTGTAGAAATCCTGGAAGGGCGAGGCCGCCAGCGTCGTGGCGCCTTTCAGCAGGACAGTGGCCTCGGTCAACACGGCAGCACGCCGGGCAGCACCGAGAGTGGAGGACTCGACAGCGGTGCGGTCGGGGGCAGGATCAAAGTCCGCGCTGTCCGGGGACGAGGCGAGCCGCTGGAGCAGGGCCGCCAGTTCGCCGGCGTGCGGGGTGAGTACCACCTGCGGCCCCAGGACCGCGGGCAGGGCAGGCAGCGCCCCGGCGTCGGCGACCACGGGCAGGCCGGATTCCACGGCGTCACGGGCGCGCTGGAGTTGCTCGGTGTCGCCGGGACCCATGCCCGAGCCGACCAGCCACGCCTGGACGTGCGTGTCCGCCACGGAGCCCGTACTGAAGACCACCTCCGGGCAGGACTGCCGCACCAGGTCGGCCACCTCGGGCGGGCCGAGGTAGCGGACCATCCCCGCGCCGGCAGCCAGCGCACCCCGGCAGGCCAGCACGGCGGCGCCCGGATAATCTGCAGATCCGGCGACCACGCCCAGGACGCCGCGGGAATACTTGTGCGAGCGCCTCCCGGGCTGCGGCAGGAGCCGGGCCAGATCCACCGGCTCCAACCTCCGCAGGGCAGGCCACGGCAGTTCCTCTTCGATGCCGATGGCCACCATGTGAATGCGGCCGGCGTGATCGGCGCCGGGATCCGCCAGCAACCCCACTTTGGCTGCGGCGAACGTTACGGTCAGGTCCGCGGACAGCACCGGCACAGGGGCTTCCCCGGTATCGGCGTCCACGCCGCTGGGGATATCGCAGGCCACCACAATGCCCGGTTCCCCGGACGACAGCCGCAAATCCGAAAGGACGCTCACCAGGCCGGCTTCCGCTCCGCGAAGGCCGCCGCGGGCGCCCGTGCCCAGGATTGCGTCAATCACGACGTCGGCACTCGCCACGTGTGCCGCGAGCTGGCTGGCGTTGGAGTCGGTGAGGAGGTGCACTCGGCCGCCGGCGCGCTCAAAAGCAGCCAGTGCCTCGGGGTGGCCCGTTCCGGCGGTGAGCACCGCCGTCGTACGCATTCCCCGGCCTGCCAGGAACGAGGCGGCGAAGAGGCCGTCTCCCCCGTTGTTGCCTTTGCCCGCCAGCACGGCCACGCTGGCGCCATAGATACGCCGGCCGCGGGCCTGAAGCTCGCGGACCACCGCGTTGGCGAGCCCGTGGGAGGCTCGCTGCATCAGAACAGCGCCCATCCCGGCAGTCAGGAACGGCTGTTCGGCCACCCTGATCTGGGTTCCGGTATAGGCGCTGATCATGGGGTCGTGTCCGTTGGCGGGTTGGGCAGTGGGTGGCTCAGCCTTCGGCCAGCACCGTGGCGGTGGCGATCCCGCCGTCGTGGCTCATGGAGACGTGCCACCGCTTGACGCCCTTGGACTCGGCCACGGCCAGGACCGTGCCTTTGACCTGGATGGTGGGTCCGTGCTGGTCCAGGCCGATCCAGCAATCCTGCCAGTTCATGCCGGCCGGCGCGCCGAGCACCTTGGCCACGGCCTCCTTGGCGGCGAACCTAGCGGCCAGCGAGCGGGTGTTCAGTTCACGTTCCGCGGGCACGAACAGCCGGTCCCGGAGCCCCGGGGTGCGCTCAAGCTGGCGGCCGAACCGCTCGATGTCTACAACGTCTACGCCAATGCCAACAATCATGGCGCTATTCTACGTGGGCGCTCCGCGCTTGCAGTGCACAGCGCGCGCCATTACGTTTTCGTAATCACGCTGGTATGATTACGAAAAGGTAGTCGACGCTCTCCTATTACCAATAGCTCATCAAGGAGCCCGTGTGCACGGCGTCATGAAGTCAGTAGCGGACCTGGGCCTGATGGTCTACGGCATCCGCCAGCGCAGCGGCCTCTCCCAGCGCGAGCTTGCCAGCCGACTCGGCGTCAGCCAGCGGTACCTCTCCGAGCTGGAGACGGGCAAGCCCAAGGTCCTCAACGACCAGTTCTTCGCCGTCCTGGAAAAACTGGGCATCGAACTGACGTTCCGGGAAGGTGCCGACCGTGGCTGAAGCTCAGGATGTCCACCTCTACGGCACCGTCATCGGCCGCATGGTCCGCAACAGTGCGGCCACAGTCACGTTCGAATCCTCCGAGGCCGGGATGGCCCGGTTCGGGATCGGCTCCAGAATCCTGTCCGCCAACCTCCCCCTCGGGCCCCGCCCCTCGACCCCGAAGGCGGCCACCGCATTCTTTGGTGGACTACTGCCTGAAGGCTCCGGCCGGACCAACCTCGCCAAACAGGCGCAGGCCGGCCGCAACGACGTGTTCGCACTGGTCTCCTATGCCGGCCGCGACGTCGCCGGTGCCATCCGTGTCGCCGGCGCCCCCGGGGAACCGGCGGAATCCTATGAGTCGCTGACGGATGAACAGATCGCGGAGCGGTTGACCCTCATCAACGACTACGCGCTTGGCGCCGTCCGCGGCGGCGGATCTTTGGCCGGTTACCAGCCTAAGACCACCGTTGCCCTGCTGGACGGGGCCTGGCACGCGGGCGTCGACGGCGCAGCCTCCACCCACATCCTCAAGCCGGTGGCCGCTGGGAACGAGCACGCCCTGCACACCGAGGCGTTTTGCCTGGAGCTTTCCCGCCTTATCGGGCTGACCACGTTCGCCAGCGACGTACGCATCTTTGCCGGCCGGACCGTCCTCGTCCTCGAACGCTACGACCGTCGCGTCGCCGGTCGGAGCGTAGAACGTATCCACCAGGAGGACGGCGCCCAGGCCCTCGGCCTGCCGTGGGACACGGACAGCAAGTTCGAAGGCGTCAATCCCGCCGCAAACCTGAAGAACCTCGCCGGACTGCTGCGACGACGCCGGAGCATCCTTGGTGCCGGGCCCGACGACCGCGAGACGCTACTCGCGCACGCGGCGTTCAACACCGCCGTCGGCAACACCGACGCCCACGCCAAGAACTTTTCCACCCTCCGGAGCCCCAACGGCGCCGTAACACTGGCGCCGCTCTACGACATGTCCACACACGCCCTGGCGCCCAACGGCCAGCTGAACATGTCCCTTCGGATCAACTCCCGCGCCTACCAGCCGTCGCTGACGGTAGATGACCTGATCACCGAAGGCGTCTCCTGGGGAATCGACGAACGTCATGCACGGCTCGCTGTCACCGGAACGCTCGAGGAGCTGGCCCACGCCCTCGAACAAGCGGACGCATCCGCCGTGGGGGAAAAAGTGGCACGGTACATCGGCCACGGGACGAGGAATCTTCTGGACGGCAAGGAAGCAGGGATCGGCGGCGCGCACCCGTCCCTGGCCGCACTGGGTCCGGTTCCAGGCCCGTCGGCGCGCAGCTGACCGTCGAATATTCAAACCAAGAACGGAAGCCCCGAACCTAAGGCTCGGGGCTTCCGTTTCGCAGAGGACAACCGGCGCAGGGCCGGTCAGGCTGCGGTTACTCTACGGTGACGCTCTTGGCGAGGTTGCGGGGCTGGTCCACGTCGTAGCCCTTGGCCGAGGCGAGGGCCAGGGCGAAGATCTGCAGCGGGACTGTGCTGAGCAGCGGGGCCAGCAGTGTGTCGGTTTCCGGGATGTAGAAGACGTGCTCGGCGTAGGCCTTCACGGCTTCGTCGCCCTCTTCGGCGATCACGATGGTCTTGGCGCCGCGGGCCCGGACTTCCTGGATGTTCGAGACGACCTTGGCGTGCAGGGAGTCGCGGCCGCGCGGGGACGGGACTACCACAAACACCGGCTGGCCTTCCTCGATCAGCGCGATGGGGCCGTGCTTGAGCTCACCGGCGGCGAAGCCTTCGGCGTGGATGTAGGCGAGCTCCTTGAGCTTCAGCGCGCCTTCCATGGCCACCGGGAAGCCGACGTGGCGGCCCAGGAACAGCACGGACTTCGCATCCTTCATGGAGACGCCGAGTTCCTTGATCTGGTCCTCGTTGTCCAGGATCCGCTGGATCTTGGCGGGGATCTTGTTCAGGTCCGCCAGGATGTCCTTGATCTCGCCCTGGAACTTGTTCCCGCGCAGCTGCGCCAGGTACAGGCCCAGCAGGTATGCGGCGGTGATCTGCGCCAGGAATGCCTTGGTGGAGGCAACCGCGATCTCCGGGCCGGCGTGCGTGTAGAGCACGGCGTCGGATTCACGCGGGATGGTGGAACCGTTGGTGTTGCAGATCGAGACCGTCTTGGCGCCCTGTTCCTTGGCATAGCGGACAGCCATCAGGGTGTCCATGGTCTCCCCGGACTGGGAGATCGAAACGATCAGCGTGTTCGCGTCCACGATCGGGTCGCGGTAACGGAACTCGTGGGAGAGCTCCACCTCCGTGGCGATCCGGCACCAGCGCTCGATCGCGTACTTGGCCACCTGCCCGGCGTACGCGGACGTCCCGCACGCCAGCACAATGATCTTGTCGACATGCTTGAGCAGTTCCGGGTCGATCCGCAGCTCATCGAGGGTCAGTTTCCCGTCGATGTCCGAGCGGCCCAGCAGGGTCTTGGCCACGGCGTCGGGCTGGTCATGGATTTCCTTCTCCATAAAGGACGGGAACCCGCCCTTCTCAGCAGATTCGGGATCCCAGTCCACCTTGTATTCCTTGCCCTCGGCCGGGGCGCCGAAGAAGTCCGTGATTTCCACCGTGTCGGCGGTGATGGTGACGATCTGGTCCTGACCCAGTTCCACGGCGCGGCGGGTGTAGTCAATGAATCCGGAAACATCCGAACCCAGGAAGTTCTCGCCCTCGCCCAGGCCAACCACCAGGGGTGAGTTGCGGCGGGCAGCGACCACAACGTCGGGCTGGTCAGCGTGCACGGCGAGGAGGGTGAACGCACCCTCGAGGCGCTGGCAGGCGAGCTGCATCGCGGTGGTCAGGCCGCCGTCGGACGCCCCACCACCGAGTCGGGTGCGGAAGATATCGCCCAGCAGCACGGCTGCAACCTCGGTGTCCGTCTCGGACTCGAAGGCGTAGCCCTTGTTCACGAGCTCCAGCTTGAGCTCGGCAAAGTTTTCAATGATGCCGTTGTGGATCAGAGCCAGCTTGCCGCCGTCGGCCAGGTGCGGGTGCGCGTTCTGGTCCGTGGGCCCGCCATGCGTGGCCCAACGGGTGTGGCCGATACCGGTGAACGTCTCCGGCAGCGGATGTTCCTCCAGCTCGGCCAGGAGATTGCTCAGCTTGCCAGACTTCTTCCGGGACTCGATGGACCCGTCAGAGACCACCGCCACCCCTGCAGAGTCGTAACCCCGGTACTCAAGGCGGCGCAATCCCTCAAGGACTACGTCCAACGCGCTGTGACCGGAATTCCCACGGTCAGAATGGCCCACATATCCAACGATTCCACACATGGGCTCCAGCTTATCGGCAGCTGCGCCGAAGATCTAAACCGCGTGACGAGACTCCCGCCCAAACCTGGTGATGTAATCCGCCATTCCAGGAACCGTGAAGGCGAGATAGCCACGGCGGGGGGCGTAGATGAGACCCGCGTGGATTAGTGACTGCCTCGCTGCGGACACCGCAGTTTGAACCCTGCCCAGCCGTGTAGCGATAACGCTGACCAGTGAAGGGGCGTCGTTGTCCTGGGCCATGGCCGCCATAAACTCCTGCTGGGCAGTGGTCGCCCTTTCCCAGCGTGAGTTGTAGAGTCCGGCGTCCACTTCGTCACGGGCCCTGTCGATCCCTATGCGTGCGTCATCTGCGTCGATTGTCCGGGAAGCGGCAACATCCCAGATGTGCTTGCCGCAGGCCTGGACGAAATATGGGTAGCCGCCGGATGCTTTCAGGACAACAACCAAGGCATTTTCGCTCCAGGTCACGCGCTCCCGCTGCGATGGTGTTACGAGGGCGTCTTTGGTGTCCTCGTCGCTTAGGAGCCCCACAGTTCGGTAAAGATACATGCGCTCTGCGTAGGTGGAAGCTTTTGCAAGGACGGAAGGCAGTGACGGGAGGCCCGTGCCGAGGAACATGAGCGGCGCGGGACGCGGATCTTGGCCGAGCTGGTGCAAGGCGACGTTGAGCGCCTCCAGGTCCTCCTTTGGTGCTTCCTGCAGCTCATCGACAGCCAGCAGAACTCCCGTTCCGGCGGCACGAGCGGCGAGGCCCAGCGATTCCAGCATTTCGGCAAGGTCTGTGGAGAGCTGGCCGCTGTCAGCCTTTCCTGCCGCGGCCTGGATGTCGAACCCGAAACCGTACGTGCCGGCCGGGTCGACTTTGAGCTGAAAGGAGCGGAAGACGGCGAAGGCCTCGCGGAATGACCGCTTGACCTTCTCGGAGGCCGTGGCCGCTTTGCGTAGGGCGACGTAGATTTCTTTGGCCAGCTGAACCGCCAGCGGCTGGCTGCCGGATGCTTCAAGCTTGACGACAACCCAGCCTGCATCAACGGCGTTTCGAGCGCATTGGTTCAGCAGCACGGTCTTGCCAACACCCCGAAGGCCGGAGATGATCCATGGCCGCTCCCCCTCACCGTCGGCGGCTACGGCTTCGAGCATGCCCATGAAATCAGCCAGCACTGCAGAGCGACCAGCCAGTTCAGGAGGTACCCTGCCCGCGCCGGGCCGGAAAGGGTTAGGGGTATTCAGAATCATGAATCCAACCCTATCTGCAATTATTTAGAAAACAAGATAATTGTGGATTATTCGGCACAAAGCAGCACCCTCCGCGCGAGCAAAAATACCTGAGGCCAGCACGACACGATTGCGATCATCCTGACGGTAAGTCGTTACAACAGGGTGCTCCATTTCGCTCTCAGCCGCGCGCGGGGCAGAATCTCTAAAGTGACTTTGCAACGCAATGAAGCGAATGGTGAGGGTGCCTCCCCGTTCGTTGAGCTGGACCGCCAGACCTGGTCCCGGCTCGCCGCCCAGATGGAGCAGCCCCTTAACGAAGAGGACATTGTCCGTCTGCGTGGCCTCGGCGATCCCCTGGACATGAAGGAGATCCGCGAGGTCTACCTGCCCCTGTCCCGGCTCCTGCACCTTTATGTGGAGGCCGCCGGCCAGCTTCATTCGGCCACCACCACCTTCCTGGGTGAGCAGACCCAGCGCACCCCGTTTGTGATCGGCGTGGCGGGATCCGTGGCCGTGGGAAAGTCCACCATCGCCCGTGTACTCCGGGAGATGCTGCGGCGCTGGCCCGGCACACCCAACGTTGAGCTGATCACCACCGACGGCTTCCTGTATCCCCTGGCCGAGCTCAAGCGCCGCCAGCTGCTGGAACGCAAGGGCTTCCCCGAGTCCTACGACCGCCGTGCGCTGCTGCGTTTTGTGAGCGAGATAAAGGGCGGTGCGGAGGAAGTCCGGGCCCCCTGGTACTCCCACGTCACCTATGACATCGTGCCGGACAAGGAAGTGGTGGTCCGCCGCCCGGACGTGCTGATTGTGGAGGGCCTGAACGTGCTGGCGCCGGCCCGCCCGCGGCATGACGGCAAGCAAGGGCTGGCGCTAAGCGATTTCTTCGACTTCTCCATCTACGTGGACGCTAAGACTTCCTTCATTGAGGAGTGGTACGTGGAGCGGTTCCGCAGGCTCCAGAGCACCGCGTTCGCGCAGCCGGAGTCCTACTTCCACAGGTATGCGACGCTGTCCGACGAGGAAGCCGAGCGCACCGCCCGGGACATCTGGAAGCGCATCAACGAGCCCAACCTGGAGGAAAACGTCCTCCCCACCCGTGGCCGCGCCCAGCTGGTGCTGACCAAGGACGCGGACCATTCCATCCGCCGTATGCTCCTCCGGAAGGTTTAACCCACATGTGCCACAACTGCCCGGCAGGCGGCCTTCTCCCGGGGGCCAGCCGCCGGTCCTTCGCCCGCTTCCTCGCCGCCGGAGCCGGGCTGACGGTCCTGGCAGCCTGCACGCCGAAGGCACCGGCCGGGGAGGCACCGTCGTCGTCGTCCTCCGCCTCAGCGGTGACCTCCGCGTCCCCCTCCCCCGAAGCGGTCCCCTCGGTGGAAAGCACGACGGCGGCAGCTGAGCCGCCGCCGCAGGCTCCCGCACCGCCGTCGGCAGCGCTGCCCCATCAGTTCTCCCTGACGGATCCGGCCAGCCCGTGGCTGGTGGTCAATAAGCACCGTCCGCTGGCGCCTGCGGACTACGTTCCGGCTGATCTGGTCCAGCCCAACGTCCAACTGGCCGTTTCCGGCGAGGCGGCCCTGCTGAACAGCACGACGGCGGCTGCCGCGGAAGCGATGTTCGCCGCGGCCGCGCAGGACGGCGTGAGCATGACGCTGGCGAGCGGTTACCGTTCCTACGGCACCCAGGTGGCCACATACAACGGCTATGTGGCGGCCCGCGGCCAGGCCGATGCCGACACCGCCAGCGCCCGCCCCGGCTACTCCGAGCACCAGACCGGCTGGTCGTTCGACATCGGCGACGGCGGCGGAGCCTGCGGCTTCCAACCCTGCTTCGCCGATCAGCCGGCGGCGGTGTGGGCGAAGGCGAACGGCCACCGCTTCGGTTTTGTGGTGCGGTACCCGCTGATGCTCCACCCGATCACCGGCTACTACTACGAGCCGTGGCACCTGCGGTACATCGGACTGGAGGCCGCCACCGACATGGCGACCCGGGGCATCAACACCGTGGAGGAGTACTTCGGCGTGGACGCGGCGCCGGCGTACGCCTGAGCAGGGTGCTGATGTGTTGCAGGGGTGTCATCCGCTGTTAACGGCGATGCGTTAGCTTGGTACTCATGCTGACAGGATTCAAGAATTTCATCATGAAGGGCAACGTCGTAGACCTTGCCGTCGCCGTTGTGATGGGTGCCGCTTTCGGCGCCGTCGTGACCTCAATCGTCGAGGGCCTTCTCACACCGCTGATCGGCCGTCTGTTCAGTGCCAAGGGCATTGCAGAAATGCAGTGGGAGGGATTCATGTATGGATCCGTTATCTCCTCGATCATTTCATTCGTACTGGTGGCCGCCGCCATCTACTTCGTGGTCATCTTGCCGATGAACCACATGATCGAACGCCGCAACCGCCGGCTCGGCATCGACCCGGCTGTCAAGGAAGAGGCTGCGGAAGATCCGCAGATCGCGCTCCTGACCGAAATCCGCGACTCGCTGCAGCAGCGCACCCCGTAACTTCACGGCAACCAACTGTGGCCCGCTTCCTGACGGAGGCGGGCCACACTTTTTATTTCAACGAGGGTGGGGCTCGTGAACTCGGAATGGCTACCGGTCAATTTTCCAGACTGTAATAGCGGCCGTGCCAACCCCATTGTCGTAGACACTCTCAGCAACTTTGGAACCCGATACTTGATCCTGCCAGTTTGCCTCGCAGCCACTATCGATCATCACGTAATCGACTCCTGCTCGCTCAGCGAGCCGCTGATCCAATGATCCGCTATCCCGCTCTTCGAGTAGGGCCCTGAACGTCGGTTCGTTGGTCGGCCAGGCCAACCCCAGGTTGTAGTACGCCGTTGGCACGCCACTCAATGTTTTTAGCCGGAACGGGTCAATACACGGATCTGATAGGACAAGGCCAGCGCCGCTGTCCGGCATAGACTCGACGGTCTTCGAAATTGCGAGAGCCTGGGCGTCGTCGAAAGTCGCCGTCCCTTGGTTGTGTACGAAGATTGCGAACCCAACATAGTCCAGGAGACTACAAGCCAGGACAGCCCACAACAAATGTCCGCCCATCTTCTCCAGCAACCGCGGCCTCGTCATATGATAAGGCTGGCATCCTTTCATCGTGTCGCTCCCATCCCCTATTGACACCTCGGGTTGGCGTGCCGGAACAGGCGCCTCTGCGGGTGGCTGCGACCTTGCACCATTGGCGACACTTAGGAGAACTTGGGCCAGCACGGGAAACGATAGCGCCGTCGCCAAGATGAAACTGTCAAGCCAAAACCTGTATGGCTCCTGGTTTGCGCCCCACAGGTCATTTGTGGCGATAACGGGCCAGGCGACGGCTATTCCGATTGACAGCGACTGCCAAGCCTTGTTCTTGTGTTTGATCCCGGCCCAGAATATCGCCCCTAAGAATAACGCCGGCACGGCAGCCCCAACTATGCCCAACGGAAACGGGACCCCTAAATTCTCCGAAGAAAGCGCCCGATATTCGAGGAAGTCGTCATGCTGAGCTATGCCTGAAAGCGTGGCCAGGATTGTTGGTGCGGCAGCGACCGACATCCCCACTGCCGAAGTCCATACAACGCCGGGATATGGCTTCAGAAGAAGGAAGACCCCAGGAACGGCTCCAGCCAATCCGGTAACAAGAGCGGCCAGTGGACCGACCGCCCCTGAGATGGACGTTCCTCCAAGGAGAACTGCAACTAGCAATGCCCCGCTGATGAGGGCGTGCTTACGGTTGCCGAACGTGGTCAGACCGAATGCCGCTGCGGTATAGGCCAAGAAGTAGACTGCCGTGAGGAACGAATAAGTTTGAACATTCGCGAGCATTCCAACTGCAACACAGGCTCCAACCACGATGGCAGCCTTGGGATATTGCCGTTCGCTTCGGCCGACACCCCGTCGCGGAAAAGTCACCCCGATGATTAAGCACGCCGCCATGATGGCTATGGCCATTCCTGCAGCTTCACCGTTCAAGGTGAACATCGTTCCGAATGGTCCCCACAGCACTCCGTGATTGTCCAGCGGATGAAACCAACTACCGCTGATCGGCGCCGCGAGCACACCAACCAGACTGGGGACGAAGCCGAAAATCCCCAACAGGGCCCGATTCGTCAGCCGGATAAGAAGCCAGCTAATGGTCAAAGCCATGGCCAGTTGGAATACGATACCGACGACCTGCCACGTTGCAATTATGTCTGCGTTGAGGACTCTGGCAATGAGTCCAAGAGCCACGTAATAGAGGCGCGGGTAATGACTGGTCCCTGTCTCCGTGAAGGGTTCCACATTGTTCAGGTTCCCGTTACTAACATTGACCGCAATTGCTAGGTAGGAATACTGGTCATGGTCGAAATAGTTCCGGAAGTTGGTCCAACCGAAGTCCCTACTGGTGGCCAATGGAAGGACATGGAAACACCAGTAGCCAACAGCTGATGCAACCATTGACGCAAATGAGCCTACGATGAACTGAGTCTTCCGTGTATCTCGCAACTTCTGTGTATCGGGCCCCCGCGATAGCAACTGGATTCTCCCCCTGTTAGGTTTCGGGCGACGCGTCGGACAAACGTTCCTCCACCACAGCGGCAAGTTGCTTGCAGACGCGTTCGGCGGTGGGCATGTCGGCTGCCTCCACCATGACACGGACCAGTGCTTCCGTTCCTGATGGCCGAAGGAGCACTCGGCCTGTCTCGCCGAGCTCCGCGGACGCTTGAGCCACAGCAGCCAGCACACCTTCATCGGTGCCGGCTCGGGACTTGTCCACGTTCTTGACGTTGATCATGAGCTGCGGAAGCTTGGTCATGACAGTGGCAAGCTCCTTCAACGATCGACCAGTGAGAGCCACCTGGGCTGCCAGTTGCAGGCCGGTGAGAAGGCCGTCGCCCGTGGTGGCATGGTCGGCAAAGATCACGTGACCGGACTGTTCACCGCCTAGGTTGAAGCCGCCGTCCCGCATTTCCTCAAGAACGTACCGGTCCCCCACGGCGGTCTCACGGACGGTGATGCCAGCCGCTCGGAGGGCGATCTTCAGGCCAAGGTTGCTCATGACGGTGGCCACCAGGGTGTTGTCGGTCAGCTTGCCAGATGCCTTCAGCGCCATGGCGAGGATCGCCATGATCTGGTCGCCGTCCACTTCAGCGCCTTCGTGGTCGATGGCAAGGCACCGGTCGGCGTCGCCATCATGGGCGATACCCAAGTCTGCACCGTGTTCCACCACTGCACGCTGGAGGGCCCCGAGGTGGGTTGAGCCAACCCCGTCGTTGATATTCAGACCGTCGGGCTCAGCGCCTATGACCACGATCTCCGCGCCGGCGTCCTTGAAGACCTGGGGTGAGCAGCCGCTGGCAGCCCCGTGGGCGCAGTCCAGCACTACCTTCAGCCCGTCAAGGCGGTGCGGGAGCGTCTGCAGGAGGTGGACGATGTAGCGGTCCTCGGCGTCGGAGAAGCGCTGGATCCTGCCCACGTCACTGCCGACGGGCCGCACCGGCTCCTTGCTCATCTGTTCTTCGATGGCATTCTCGACGTTGTCGGGGAGCTTCTGGCCGCCGCGGGCGAAGAACTTGATCCCGTTGTCCGGAGCAGGGTTGTGGGATGCCGAGATCATCACGCCGAAGTCGGCATCGAGGTCAGCGACGAGGTATGCCGCGGCGGGCGTCGGGAGTACACCGGCGTCGTAGACGTCAATACCGGAGCTGGAGAGCCCTGCCTCAACGGCGGCGGCGATGAATTCCCCGCTGGCGCGGGGGTCGCGCGCCACCACGGCGCGAGGCCGGGTGCCGTTTGTATTGCGGTCATGACCGAGCACGACGGCGGCCGCCTGGGCCAGACTCATCGCAAGCTCGGCAGTCAACAGGCCGTTAGCCAGGCCTCGGACACCATCTGTTCCAAATAATCTAGACATCGGGTCAAGTCTAGAGGATGGGCCGAAGGCAACAGTTTGCTGACCCTTGCGAACCAACCATGATCGGAGTGGCGTCTGGTCATGGCAGTGCATTGCATGTCCTGCAGGGCATTCAGTCCTTCGGCATCCAGGTGTCTGCACTGGCCCGGGCCCATCTGGGGCTGTATGGAAGGCACCTGTCCGGTCGTGACTTTCTGCGAACTGTGAACTGGCAGGACGGCCGACCAAGTTCATCCGCCGTGCAGCCTCTTGGGGGCCGTGGAGGCCATGCAATTGGACGACATGACAGTCCTTACCTTGGCGGGCGGACTCGGCACTGACGCCCAATCCACGTTCTCAGCTCTGATCATCAAAATGGCAGCACCGGCAGCGCGAAATCCCATTGCCGAGCCTGAGCGTTCCCCCTACTGCGTCGATCTCTGAGCTAGGTGCCCCAAGACTTCCTTTCGCGCTGTCCCCGCAGATCGCACCTTACGTGCAAGACCCGGCAGGATCGAACCAATTAGCATATTTTTTGTGGTCATTTAGTCCCGACTCTGCAATCATTGGCATCATGGGGGATACATTTGTTCGTTCGGAAGGTACTCACGACAGCTCTACGATTGGCGGGCTGGCTTTCTTCAAAAAGAAATACCCCTGTTCACTCGGGTGGCCCATGTTTTGACCTGGCTGCTAGGGCCTTACTTTGCGGCACACGCAATTGTGTTTGCTGTTTTAAACAGGAACCCCGGATTCGACGCGCATGCCTACTGGCTCGCCGGACAGGGGGACCTTGTATATAGCCGCGCGGCTGGACAGACTGACGCGTTCCTCTATTCGCCTGCGTTCGCGTTCGTTATCCGGCCGCTAACCGTCCTTGACTGGCCTTTCTTCCTCGCGACGTGGGTGATCATAGAAGCCGTACTTTTGGTTTGGCTTCTGAAGCCGTTGCAGCTTAGGTGGTCCATCCCTCTCTTCCTTCTGTGCGTTCCCGAGCTTGTCAACGCGAACATCTTTATCCTCCTGGCGGCTTGCGCCGTTATGGGAATCGGTCGTCCTGGCTATTGGGCGTTTCCTCTCCTCACGAAGATCACCAGCGGAGTCGGCCTGGTGTGGTTCGCTGTCCGTGGCGAGTGGCGGCGTGTGCTTCAAGCATTGGGCTTCACCATAACGGTGGTTGCCGTGTCCTACATTTTGACGCCAACCGAGTGGCACTCTTGGATAAATTTTCTCGCCACTCAGAGTGGCGGGACTCAGGACGGCCTTTTCAGCTTTGTTCTCCGCTGCATGTTGGCGGCGTGTGTGGTCGCTTGGGGAGCCAAGAAAAACTGGCCGTGGCTCATTGCCCCCGCCATGGTCATTGCGTCACCCGTATTCGCTTTGCCAACTCTTACACTGTTGGTGGCGATCCCCCGGCTTTCCACGGCCGGCTCCGGTGGGGCGAAGTAGAAGGATTACCGGCTGCCGTCTCGTCCTCTACATTGCTTGTGCCTTTTCGTGTGGTGCGTGTGGTCCGCCGCAACGGCCTCATGTATCTTCGCCTACATAGCCTTCGGGGTTCCCCGGATGGCCACCAACGTTCAAGCATTGGGGGGCACGCCTTTGAAACGTGCAGATGCGGTCGGACTTGCGGCGCTCGTCACTGCTGCTGCGGTCATGTATTTCTGGAGGCTGGATTCCAATGGCTGGGGCAACGGGTACTACGCTGCAGCCGCTCAGGCTGGTGCTGCAGACTGGCAGGCATTCTTCTTCGGTTCCTCGGACAGCGGCAACAGCATCACGGTGGATAAGCTGCCAGCCAGCATCTGGTTGTCGTCCCTGTCAGTAAGGCTGTTTGGCCTTACTTCATGGAGTCTCCTGGGACCGCAGGCTCTTCTCGGTGTTGGGACTGTAGTACTTACCTATTTCACCGTCCGCCGGCACTTTCGTCACAGTTCCGCCATGATAGCCGGCACTGTTTTGCTGCTTAGTCCGGCCGCTGCCATGATGTTTCGCTATAACAATCCAGATGCACTGCTCACCTTTCTTCTGACCCTCGCGATGTACCTTATGATGAGGGCGTCCGAAGATGGGCGCTGGCGCTGGATTCTGGGCACAGGGGCCGTTATTGGAGCTGCATTCCTGACAAAGTCCGCGCAGGCGCTGCTCCTGCTTCCCGCTCTGGCTGGAGTGTATATGTACTCCGGCCCGGGCCGGGCCGGGCCGCGATTCTTGCAGCTGGTGACTGGTCTCGCCGCCATCGCGGCCACGGCTGGGTGGTGGTTAGTCATCGCTGAAGCTACACGTCCGGACGCGAGACCCTATGCAGGCGGCTCGTTCAGCAACAGCTTTGTTGAAGTACTCCTCAGACAGAACGGCCTCGGGCGGATCCTAGGGGCCGCAGGGGGTGGGACGCCGGGGCAGGAAGCCGCGCCCCCTGGGCCTTTTAGGCTCATACAGTTTTCGTCCTTCGGCAGCCAAGGGGCCTGGTTATTGCCGGCAGCGGGTCTCCTTCTTGTCGCCGCATTGATCCTTCTGAGACGCCAGCCGAGGGCAGACCTAAGGCGCGCGACTTTGCTGTTTTCGGGGGCGTGGATTCTGAGCTACTGTGCCATTTTCAGTTTCATGGGCGGCGTCATCCATCCCTATTACCTGATAGCTATCGCCCCGCCAATTGCAATGCTCATCGGGGCAACTTGGGAGGTTCTCAGGCCAGCCCAGAGATGGCTTCCGTATCGGCTCGTTTTGGCTTCAGCAGTATTAATGTGCGGGGTGGTCGCATTTGGATATCTCTCTAACTCATCACCCTTGGGTCCTGTTCTTGCCTTGGTTGTCTTGGCCTTCTGCCTTGTCGGCTGCGAATTAGCGGTTTTTCGCCTCCGGAATCGTGGGGCACGCCGCCTATCCCTTGTCTTTCTTGCGGCTACCTGCGGCTTAGGACCTCTGTTGTTCTCGGCCTCCGCCATAGCCAGCGCGCACACTGGAGTCTCTCCCGCCGCATCCATGCTCGGGAGCCACACAGTTCTCGATTCGCCCGACCCATCACTTTGGCCGGACGGCAACAGCCAAGGTATCAGGGGATCAGCCTTAGGTCACCCGGCCGATGCACAAGTAGTAGCTTTCCTCAGGCAAGCAGACAATCCAGCGTCACGCTGGGCTGCAGCGTCCCCCGGCGCCCTGAACGCCGCACAGTATCAGCTCAGCCTGGAACTACCGGTGATGCCTGTCGGAGGTTTCAACGGCGGCACACCGTACCCCAGCGTTTCTCAGTTCAGCAATTACGTCGAATCGGGCGACATCCGGTACTACCTTGTACGGCATGACGCTCAAGACATCGATGCGGAGGCCGAGTTTGCTGATGAAGTCACTGACTGGGTTCGAGCACATTTTGCATGCGTGCGGATAGGTGACATGGACGTATTTGACCTTCGCCAGCGGCTTCCAAATTCCTGACGGGCCTCAAAGGGCCTCGAACGGCAGAAGCCCGCCCCGCCAATGGCGGGACGGGCTTCTGTGTAAGCGGGTTTAGCGCTTGGAGTACTGCTGAGCCTTACGGGCCTTCTTGAGACCGGCCTTCTTACGCTCGATGACGCGTGCGTCACGGCGCAGGTAACCGGCCTTCTTCAGGGTGGCGCGGTTGTTCTCGGTGTCGATCTCGTTCAGTGAACGGGCGATACCGAGGCGCAGCGCACCGGCCTGGCCGGAGATGCCGCCACCGTGGATGCGGGCAATGACGTCGTATGCGCCGTCAAGATCGAGGATCTTGAAGGGCTCGTTGACGTCCTGCTGGTGCAGTTTGTTCGGGAAGTAGTTATCCAGCGCGCGGCCGTTGATGGTCCACTTGCCGGTGCCGGGGACGATGCGCACGCGGGCAACAGCTTCCTTGCGGCGGCCAACTGCTGCGCCAGCGACGGTCAGTGCCGGGCGTTCCTTCTTCGGCGCTTCTGCTTCTGCAGGACCGCTCTCCGAGGTGTAGCTGGTCGGGTTTTCCTCAGCCACAACGGCCTCGGTGGTCTCTTCGTTCTGAGCCACGATTCTCCTTGTATAGATAAGTTGTTTGGTGGCCAGGACTACTGGGCGACCTGGGAAATTTCGAACGTCTTGGGCTGCTGAGCGGCGTGGGGGTGCTCTGCACCGCGGTACACCTTCAGCTTGCCCAGCTGCTGTGCAGCGAGGGAGTTCTTGGGGAGCATGCCCTTGATGGCTTTCTCAACGGCGCGGACCGGGTTGGATTCCAGGAGTTCCGCGTAGTTGACGGAGGTCAGGCCGCCCGGGTAGCCGGAGTGGCGGTATGCGCGCTTCTGCTCCAGCTTGGCGCCGGTCAGGGCTACCTTCTCAGCGTTGATGATGATGACGAAATCGCCCATGTCCATGTGGGACGCAAAGGTGGCCTTATGCTTGCCGCGCAGCAGGATTGCGGTCTGGCTCGCGAGACGACCAAGGACAACGTCTGTGGCGTCAATGACGTGCCACTGGCGGTTGATATCGCCGGGCTTCGGGGTGTACGTACGCACGGTTTTTGCCTCGTTCTTGTTCTGGCGTTCTTGTTTAGGTGTCACTCAAGCGTGTGCACCTACTATCTATGCGCTACCGGAACAGAGGTGAGGGCTCCATGTAACCAGTCATCCTGAAGTCCCGAATGTGCCCTTTGAGTAGTTATCCTGCAACCGGATTCTCAAGCGGGCACGCATCATCGAGAAAGGACACGCACAACGACTACCAATGTTAGCTTGAACCGGGCCCCAGGGTCAAAATGGGGTAGTCGGCCGCTCATCCATCAATCTGCCGGCCCGACGTAAGCAGGGGATGCAGTGACTTCTTGGGGCGACACCGACTCAGCCGGACCGCTGTTCATGGCCCTCATCGGTCTCTTAGGTCTCATTCTCTCACCGATGGCTGAACTGCTTATTGCCAGGCTCCTCCCCCGCACCGGTCCGATGCCTGGGATGCGAGCGAGGATTACGACGGCGGCGGTCACCGCCTATCTTTGCGCAGCCTTCGCATTCCGGTTCGGCGCCGACGCGGCGCTGCCGGCATTCATCCTCCTCGCCGCGCTTGGCGTTCAGCTGGCCAGAATTGATGTCTCGCTGCATTTGCTGCCGAACCCATTGGTTCTTTCCCTATTAGCAGGGGGCTTTTGTGCCTTTTAGCGGCAACGTTTGGTGGACAACCGTGGTCTGACCTCGTCCGCGCGCTGGCCGGCGCCGCAATTCTCTTCGTTGTCTACCTGATTCTGGCGATAATTTCGCCAGCGGGCCTCGGAATGGGCGACGTCAAGCTTGCTGCTCCTGTTGGTCTCTACTTGGGGTACCTAGGTTGGAGCCAACTCCTCTACGGCGGCCTGCTCGGGTTCATTCTGAACGGCGTGCTGACCGTGCTCGTCGTGGCACGTAACCGCAAAGAACGCACCGCAGAAGTGGCTCACGGACCATCGATGATCGGCGCCGCCATAGGCATCGGGCTCTTCTTTTTCTAGCCTGGGATCGGACAAAACCGCAATCCTCAGGCTGCCCGCGCAACAGTAATCCAAGTAGCCGAATGTGAAATTCATCAAAAATCTGAGTACTCGTGTATAGGTTCCGAGTACGCACTGAAAAGGCCCCTGAAAAAGTCGAGTACAACTACGCATTGTTGCTGCGAAAGGCCAATGACAATCTTTTCTTAGCGAAGTCCAGCCGCTAAGGAATTATGGGGGCCGCTGGAAATTCGTTGAAAGTATCCCAATCAATTTCATCGAATTAAGGAACCTAAAATGACTTCTCTCATGGTCTCAATGCTCGCATTCGTTGCCGGCGTCAAGGATCGCTTCACTTCTGAGAAGGGTGCGACCGCCGTTGAATACGGTCTGCTCGTGGCTCTGATTGCCGCCGTCATCGTGGTAGTCGTTGCGACTCTCGGCACCCAGATCAACACGGCCTTCACGAAGATCTCCAACCAGCTCTAGCGTCCTACACGTACCTAGAACCGGGGGAACAAAAAATGTCAGCTGTATTCATTTCATTGCTTGCCTTCGTTGCTAGCGCCAAGACCCGCTTTAGCTCCGAAAAGGGCGCAACGGCAGTTGAGTATGGACTCCTTGTTGCTCTGATCGCCGCAGTGATCATCGTTGTTGTGGCTACCCTCGGCGGCCAGATCAACACGGCATTCACCACGGTGAGCAACGCGCTCTAACCCATTTGAATACTGATGCCCAGGGGCGGGGCGGACGGTGGCAGAAGATGCTCACCGGCTCCGTTCCCGCCTCTGGGCATTCCCCTTAAGTCACTCCGACCGCTGGAAGTCCTCACATCGCAAACGCGGCGGCCGAACTCGTCTCCACCCAATAGCTCGCCCGGCAAGATAGTGGCCCGGGCTTCGTAGAAACCGGTCACGTCATGATGCAGAACCTTGGCAGACGCCGTCCGCGTCCCCGAAGTGCCAGAGAAGCCGGCGCCGTTGCTGTTGAATTTGCGCTCGTACTGCCCATCTTCTTGGCGCTTGTCCTCGGCATCGCAGAGTTCGGCAGGGCATTCAATATCCAGGTTTCACTTACCGAAGCCGCCCGGGAAGCAGCCCGCTACTCAGCAATTCACTGTGCGGAAGTCGGTTACACGGCGCTAAGCGCCCAGAATGCAGGAGTCGCGGCTGCACCGTCCGTCGGACTCAGCACGGCGAATATCAGCATCAGCTATTCAGGCACAGGCACATGTTCAGCCAACAACAACTCCGTGGTCACTGTTAGTTACACAACTCCATGGATGACAGGCTTCCCGAACTTGATTCCGGGAATGCCCGCCACCCTCACAATTCAAGGCAAAGGTGTCATGCGATGCGGCGGATAAAGGCACAGGGATCGGAGCGCGGCGTCGTCGCCCCGCTGACTGCCCTCATCATGGTCTTCCTCCTGGGAATGGCTGCTTTCGCAGTTGACGTAGCCACCATGTACTCCGAGCACGCTCAGCTGCAAAACGGAGCAGACTCGTCCGCCCTGGCGATAGCGCAAGCATGCGCGGCGACTCCGCCAGGACCTGCTTGCGCCGCTCCGGTTACGACGGCGTCTGGGTTGGCGAACGATAATGCACTGGACGCCCACAGCAATCTTGTTAGCGCAACAGTGGCGTCTGGAGTCGTCAATGTGACTACTCAAGCCCAGGACCCCGCCGGCAATAATCACTTCTCACTCGTATTTGCCCGAGCCCTCGGTATCAATACCGCGGACATCAAAGCCTACGCGCAGGCGACGTTCGGAGGGTTCTCGGCCGCAAATGTTGTGCCGCTTACATTCTCCAAATGTGAATCTGATCCAGGCTTCACAAAGGACCTTCAATTCTTTCCCACGCACGGCAGCGCGCTAGCTGATTCCTCGGGCTATGACTGTATGCAGAAGCCTGCGTCAGGGTGGGAGTTGCCTGGCGGCTTTGGTTGGTTGAATGACCCCTCCTCTAATTGCTCGGCCTTCGTTGACGTTTCAAGTCCCTGGGTTCAGTCCAGCCCCGGCAACGACTTCGATAATTCGTGCACGGCGACGTTCGCAGGTTGGCAGTCCAAACTCGCCGCTGGCCAAACGGTGGAAATTCTCATCCCCATATTCGACATCTCGTGTCCCGACAAAGGCGGTTCTGGTACGGACCCCTGCTCATCATCTCCGTACGGCTCGAACGGCAAGGCCTTCCACATTGAGGCTTTTGCTCAAATCTCACTCCGCGGCTGGCACCTGATCGGTGGCGGGTCGACCTATTACACTGCCGATGCTTCCGCGCTGAGCACGTCGTTGGGCCTCAAGAATAAGGACACCGGACTGTTCGGGAAGTTCATCAAGAAAGTCTCGATTGCAGAGGCAGCCGTCATGAACGGTCCCACCACCTATGGCGCCACGGGCGCAGGGCTCTCTAAGTAGAGCATTCGGATCAAATTAGTAAGGAGATTCACTCATGAAAACCCGCCTACTGGGAGGCATCGTCGCACTCGTGCTGGCAATAGTTGGCACCCTGCTACTGGTCTCGTACGTTCAAGGTTCTGAAGCCAGAGCCCAACAAGATCTTCAACCCACAGATGTGCTGGTGGTTGAGAAACAGATCCCCCGGGCTCAAACCTGGAACAGGTTAAAGCCTCCGTCCGACTGGCTTCCCTCCCAGCAGCATCTGTGCCGAACGGGGCTCTCAAGAGCTTTGATGGCTTGGACGGGAAGGTGACCTCGGCGGAGTTGGTACCCGGCGAGCCCCTGCTCGGCGTCAGGCTAGTGGATCCCACAAGTTTGGCAGCCCCCGGTTCCGTTTCGGTTCCGGCAGGAATGCAGGAGATATCAGTCCAACTGGAGGCTCAGCGAGTCGTTGGAGGGCGCATCGTAGCTGGCGACACGGTGGGCATCGTTGCGCTATTTGCTGATGGAGGGGCTGGAGCCGAGACAGCCAAGCAGATCTTCCACAAGGTATTGGTCACTAGCGTCCAGCGTTCGACAGCTCAGGCATCCGCCGGCGCCGCCCAAACAGCTTCGGAGCAGGCAAATACGCAGCTACCCACAGGCCAGCTTCTTGTCACGTTTGCGCGCAGCGACACCGACGCTTCGAAGATCGCGTTCGCTGCAGAATTCGGAAAATTGTGGCTAACCAAGGAACCCGCCACAGCAACCGAGAGCGCGCCGTACACCGTCAAGAAAGTAGAGTTGTTCCAATGAGCAGGTTTGTGCTCGTCACAGCCGACGCCAACTTCTCACAGAGGGCACAACAGGCCGTTGCCGGCCTGCACGGCACTTTGCAAACGCTGGCGGCGGACTACCTGCCCCCTAGCCCGGACGACATACTTCGTGTTCTTAGCGGCGAACTGGCCGAGGTGATCCTGCTTGGACCCGGGCTGCCGACCGACGACTCGATCCGATTGGCCAGCCTGTTCGACCTTCAGTATCCGGAAATCAGCCTGGTCCTGGTGACTGCAGGCGAAGCAGATGTTGCACTCCCTGCGATGCGTGCTGGGATCCGCGATCTGCTTAGTCCCGGAGCGACCAGCGACGAAATCCGCAGCATGCTCGAACGAGCCAGTTTGGCGGCAGCGGGCAGGCGGCGTGGCTTAGGAGCATCCGTTGAAGAAGGCGCCCCCGGAGGGCGAATCATCGCTGTCATGTCACCAAAAGGGGGTGTGGGCAAAACAACGGTAACGACCAACCTGGCCGTAGGGCTCGGAAGGATTGCCCCGATGAGCGTCGTCGTCCTCGATTTGGACCTTCAGTTCGGCGACGTAGCCTCCGGGCTAATGCTTGAGCCAGAACGTACCTTGGCAGACGCCGTCACCGGAGCGGCAGTCCAAGACAGCATGGTGCTGAAGTCGTACCTGACACTGCACCCGTCCGGCATTTACGCGCTTTGCGCACCGCTCAATCCCGCCCACGCGGACCAAATTAGCGGCGACCAAGTAGGTCACCTCATCAGTCAACTCGCGAGCGAATTCCAATACGTCGTTGTGGATACCGCGCCCGGTCTTGGCGAGCACGTCCTGGCAACACTTGATCAAGCCACCGACGCCGTCTGGATTTGCGGAATGGACATCCCCAGCATCAGAGGCCTCAGAACGGGCTTCAGTATTCTCACGGAACTGGACTTACTACCCCAGAATCGTCACGTTGTACTGAACTTCGCGGACCGCAAAAGCGGCCTCACATTGCAAGATGTGGAAGCCACCATTGGGTGCCCGGTCGACGTCGTCCTCCCCCGGTCCCGTGCGGTCCCGTTCTCCACGAATAAGGGCATACCTCTCCTGCAGGACGGCAGCAGGGACTCTGCCGCACGTGGATTGGGGCAGCTGGTGGATAGGTTCAAGCCCAACTGGGAACAACGGCCGCATAAGAAACTTCACAGAAGGGTAATAGTCTGATGAGCTTGGCAAGAAGATTAGAGGTCGCCCGGGGCGTCGATGGCGACAAGCAAGCCACGCCCGAAACCGCTACCGTACCTTGGAAGGCCTCGGTCGCCCCTGGTACAGACCAAGGAACGAACCCCTTCGAATCGCGGAACTATGCCAGCGAACCAAGTGAGGCACTGACTGCCGTCAAAGAACGTGCCGGGGTCGCCCTGTATGAGCGAATGGGTAGCCGGATCACGGATTCGTCCATAGAGGAATCCGAGCTGCAGCAATACGTCAAGGACGAGCTTCGGAGCATCATCGAAGAAGATGAAATTCCGCTCACAGTTGCGGAGCGTCAGCGGCTAGTCCAGGAGATCATCGACGACGTCCTGGGGCTAGGACCGCTCGAGAAATTCCTAAACGACGCCGAGGTCACGGAGATCATGGTCAATGGCCCGGACAAGGTATACGTGGAACGTAACGGCAAGCTGACCCTCACTGGCACCAGATTCGGCGGCGAAGAGCAGCTGAGGAAGGTTATCGAACGGATTGTCACCAAGGTGGGGAGACGGATAGACGAATCGTCGCCCCTTGTGGACGCCCGCCTTGCCGACGGTTCCCGCGTAAATGCAATCATTCCTCCTCTGTCCGTCAGTGGTTCCTGCCTAACGATCCGAAAATTCGGTCAAGTGCCGCTGACTGTCAGTAACCTGATTTCCTTGGGTTCCATGTCACCTGAAATCGCGGAGCTGCTGCAGGCTTGCGTAAGGGCTCGGCTGAACGTCATTGTGTCTGGCGGAACAGGTACCGGGAAAACAACCCTGCTAAATGTGTTGTCTTCCTTCATTCCGGCAGAAGAGCGGATCGTGACAATCGAAGACGCTGTGGAACTTCAGCTCCAGCAGGAGCATGTTGTTCGACTCGAAAGCCGGCCGAGGAACATCGAAGGCAAAGGCGAGATAAGTATCCGTGACCTCGTTCGAAATTCTCTGCGTATGCGCCCGGACCGAATTGTTATCGGCGAGGTCCGCGGTGGCGAGTCCCTCGACATGCTTCAAGCCATGAACACAGGGCACGATGGATCTATCTCAACAGTTCACGCCAACTCCCCCCGAGATGCGATCTCGCGCCTGGAGACGCTGGTTCTCATGGCAGGCATGGATCTACCTCTTCGCGCCATTAGGGAACAGATAGCGTCCGCAGTGAACTTGATCGTTCACATTTCGCGACTGCGCGACGGAAGCCGTCGGGTGACTCACGTGACCGAAGTTCAGGGCATGGAGGGTGACGTAGTGACTTTGCAGGATGCCTTTGTCTTTGACTACAGCGCCGGGGTTGATGCCAACGGGAAATTCCTTGGCCGGCCAATGCCGACCGGAGTCCGTCCGCGATTCGTGGATCACTTCGCGGAACTCGGAATTCCGCTATCTCCAACCGTATTTGGCAGCATGCCGGCCGGAGGCGTATTTCGATGACTGTCACAGATCCGATTTTTCTCGCCGTTGGGATCGTGCTTTGTTTCGTTGCTCTGACTATGTTGATAACTATCACTTTCAAGAGCGGACGTGGAGAAATTGCGCTGTCCCGGCGAAGGCCAGGCGTAGTCGACGGCCCCTCAATGCTAACCAGGGTTACAAATTCGGCGACGTCCTTTCTAGACCGAAAAGTCAGTAAGAATGCCGCATTTGGAAGTCGAGTCTCACTGGAGCAAGCCGGTCTCAAACTGCGTCAAGTGGACTTCATCCTACTGATCGCTTGCCTCGCTGTAACGGCGGGAATCGTTGGCTTTATCCTGGGAGGCATAGCCGCTTGCATACTCTTCATTTGCGCGACGCCGCTGGCCGCCAAATTATTTCTAGGCATTCTCTCTGGGCGTCGTCGAAGCAAGTTCGACTCACAACTCGGGGACACGCTGCAGATGCTTGCCGGGGGGTTGCGGGCCGGCCATAGTCTTCTGCGCTCGATAGACGCAGTGTCGCAGGAGGCTGAGGCGCCCACATCCGAGGAGTTCGCCAGGTTGATCAATGAGTCACGGCTTGGACGGGATCTGCGGGAATCGATGGCTGACGCCGCCCGGCGGTTGCGCAGCGAAGACTTCGACTGGATAAGCCAGGCCATCGAAATCCATCGTGAGGTCGGCGGGGATCTGGCAGAAGTACTGGATCACGTCGGAGAGACTATTCGTGAGAGAACGCAGATCAAGGGGCAGGTCAAAGCCCTAAGTGCCGAAGGCCGCCTTTCCGCCTACATTCTGGTGGCGCTGCCCGTGGGAATGTTCCTCTATATGAGCGTCGTGAATGGAAGTTACATTGCGACGCTATACACAAATGTGCTGGGTTGGTTTATGTTGGCCGCCGCCCTCGTTCTATTAGCTGTCGGCACATTCTGGCTCAGCCGCGTAGTCCAAATAAAGTTCTAGGAGAAATCATGACGACAATGGCGTGGCTTATCGTCGGGCTAATCGTACTCCCGTGTGCCTTCCTTGTTTGGTCGCTGGTGGCCGTCGACAGGAGGGGCTTCGCGGCTGTTCGGAACAATCTGGGGCGCGGACTTCGATTGGCTGACGGGGTACCCGTCGGCACCGGATCAAGTTCATCGGCAGATGCCAAACCTTCCATACCGTTGGGCATGCGCCTCACCCCAAAGGGATACACCGGTTGGCTCGACAAAATACTGGCTCGTGCGGGCAGGCCTGCCCGGCTGCCGCTGGAGCGCGTATTGGTCGCCAAACCAGCACTGGCTTTGGTTGTAGGCGTCCTCGGGATAGTGACTGTAATCAAGAGCCCTTCCCCTCAGTCCGTGCTTTTCGTCGTACTGCTCGCCGCACTGGCATACTTCGTGCCCGATATCCTGATCCATGGACGTGGGGCTGAACGTCAGAAGGCTATAGAACTTGAGCTACCAAACACTCTGGACCAGATGTTGATCTCAGTAGAGGCAGGACTTGGTTTCGAGACGGCCATGGCACGTGCTGGTCAGAATGGAAAAGGGCCTCTGGCTGCAGAGCTGATGAGAACGCTGCAAGATATGCAGGTCGGCCGCAGTCGGCGAGACGCCTATCTGGGCATGGCCGCTCGCACAGATGTGCCGGACTTGAGGAGTTTTGTTCGAGCCGTCGTCCAGGCTGATGTCTATGGCATCGCAATCGCCAATGTTCTCCGCGCCCAAGCAAAGCAAATGCGCGTCAAACGGCGTCAGCGCGCCGAGGAGAAGGCCATGAAACTGCCGGTCAAAGTCCTCTTCCCGCTCATGTTCTGCATCCTCCCGGTGTTGTTTATCGTGATCATCGGCCCGGCTGCGATCAACGTCATGAAAAACTTCGTCGGCGCTTTCTGATCAATTCTTCGAAGGCTCAACCCTCGCGCCATTAGGCGCCCCAATACCGGACCCCCTCGGAACCCAGAACCGAGGGGGTCCGTTTGTGTGCCCTCACGGTGTCGATTCCAAGCTTTACCGCAGGAAAGTCGCAGAGTAAGTGAAGGAAATACGCAGCTGTAGAAGCCTTTGCGCAGGATGTTGCGAGATCCGATCAACGTCGCATCAAGGATTGCTAGCTTCATTATCAGAGCTGGTGCAGGGCCAGCCATCCGACTCGCTCAGGAGTTCAAATGCTTTCTCTTATCGCCACCCTTCAGACCCTCGGCTTCACCCTCAAGAACCGCCTCAACAACGAAAAGGGCGCAACGGCTGTCGAGTACGGCATCATGGTTGGCCTTATCGCCGTCGTTATCATCGTCGCTGTAAGCACTTTGGGCGGCACCCTTAAGGGTTTCTTCACATCGATCAACGCCAACCTCTAGGCCGCCTGCTCACTTGTAGCAAGCTGTGCCCCGAGCCTGCCGACGAAACCACCATCAAGTGTTGTGCGGTGCAGCCCTCAATCTGCGCCGCACACCTGTTTCCACGCCTCGCCGGCGATGCAGCTCACTTCAGGACGAGAGAGGGACACAGCAGATGCGCGAGCCATCGGAACGCGGGGCAGCCGCCGTCGAGTTCGCCATCCTGCTTCCACTGCTCCTGATGCTGGTCTTGGGAACCATAGAGTTCGGCCGCGCCTACAACACCCAGATAACCCTCACTAATGCTGCCCGTGACGGCGTGCGCGTCATGGCCATCGCCAATGACCCCGACGGGGCGAAGACCGCTGCCAAGAATGCGGCGGCCTCGGTCAGCACGACGATTCCGACGTCCGACGTCACGCTCAGCACTAATGTATGCAGCACCGGCAATCAGGTGACGCTCACCATCAAGTACACCCTGTCCACCATCACCGGCATCGCCGGCCCGTTTCCGATGACAGGAAAAGGAGTCATGCTGTGCGGCGGATGACCGGCGACTCGAAAGCCAAGGATCGCGGCGCCATCACCGTCATCGTGGCCCTCCTGATGGTGGTCCTCCTCGGCTCTGTGGCCATCGCCGTCGATGTCGGAGCGATCTACTCCGAGCGTGCCCAGCTCCAGAGCGGCGCGGACGCCGCCGCCATCGGCATCGCCCAGAATTGCGCCCGCGATGCCAGCGATCCGTTATGTTCGACGACGTCGACGCTCGCCACCAGTCTCGCGAACCAGAACGCCCTGGACGGCATGAGCAAGGTCCACTCCATTGCACTGGATAAACCAGCCCGGACGGTGGCTGTAACGACATCGGCGAAGGAAACCGGCGGCACCGACAACTCGGTGTCCCTGTTCTTCGCGGACATACTCGGTGTCCCCACCAAAGAGGTCGGAGCCCGGTCTTCGGCCGTGTGGGGCAGTCCCAAGGCCGGACGGACCGCTTTTCCTCTCGCCTTCTCCATCTGCCAGGTTAAGGACAAAGTCGACGGTTCGCTGCAACTTCTCCAGGATCATGGCAACAATGCCAACGCCGACTGCGACTACGGGCCGTCCGGCGCAGCAGTCGCCGGCGGCTTTGGCTGGCTGGCTCCTGACACCGGAAAGTGCGGCGGCACCATCGACCTTGCCCTCAGCGAGGGCGGAAGCGATACAGGCAACAACGCCCCCACCAACTGTTCCACGGAACTCAACCGTTGGGCCAATGAAATCTCCGCGGGCAGGGAGATCATCGTCCTGCTCCCCGTTTTCAACAAGGTGGTCGGCACTGGCGCAGGTGCCGTCTACGGCTTGGTATCTTTCGCCGCCTTCAAGGTCACCGGCTGGAAATTTAGCGGAAACAGCGGCCTACCGAACGAATTCCGCAGCGGCATCTCTACGACCACCGGCGTGACGACAGCAACGGAATGCACGAACAACTGCCGCGGGATCATCGGCAGCTTCGTCAAGTACGTCTCCCTCGCGGACGGCTATACCCTCGGTCCGGTCGACGAGTACGGGGCCACCATCGTCCGCATGACCCTCTAGTCCATTCGCACCCGCCAATCCGAACCAGGAGTACAAAGTGAAGTCTCGCCTGCTGGCAGGAACGGCTGCGATTGCATTGGCGATTGTGGGCGCCCTTCTCATCATCTTCTACGCTCAAGGTGCCGACCAGCGTGCCCTGGCCACCACGAAGCCGGTTGATGTTCTAGTCGTCAAGACCGCCATTCCCGCCGGCACTCCCGTCAACGAGATGGCCGCGTCCCTCGCCATCGAGAAGGTGCCCGCCGCTGGCGTCGCCAATACCGCACTGAGCAGTCTCGACAACAAGGCTGGCACTGTCAGCGCCGTGGACCTCGTCCCCGGCGAGCAGCTCCTGGACCAACGGCTCGTCGCGCCGGAAACCGTCACTGCCAAGGGGACGGTGAAAGTACCGGCCGGGTTCCAGGAGGTCTCCTTCGAAGTGGAGCCCAAGAGGGTTGTCGGTGGACGGATCGACGTCGGCGACCACGTCGGCTTCTTCCTCTCGTTCGAGAAGGGAGCCTTTAAGGCCAAACCCGAAGACGAGACCAGCCAGCTAACCGTCCGCAAGGTTCTGGTGACTGCCGTCCAACGCGCACCGCAGACCAAGCCCACCGAAAAGCCGGCGGACGGCGAACCCAACCCCCAGGACACCACCCTCCCCGAGGGCTCGCTGATGCTGACAGTCGCGGTCAACGACGTCGACGCCGGGAAGATTGTTTTCGCCTCCGAGTTCGGCCGCATCTGGCTCACCAAGGAACCCCTCGATGCCCAGGACAACGGACCCCGCATCGAGCGCAAGGAAGTGGTGTACAAATGAGCCGCTTCGTCCTCCTCTCCCCCAACGCCGACTTTGACCACAAACTCCGTCAGGCCGTAGCGAA
This sequence comes from Pseudarthrobacter psychrotolerans, assembly GCF_009911795.1. Classification (NCBI taxonomy): domain Bacteria; kingdom Bacillati; phylum Actinomycetota; class Actinomycetes; order Micrococcales; family Micrococcaceae; genus Pseudarthrobacter; species Pseudarthrobacter psychrotolerans. The sequence continues at coordinate 2,001,376 of NZ_CP047898.1, forward strand.
CGGACTCCGCGGCGCGGTCCAGACCATCGCCTCGGACATCCTGCCCGCCGGGCCGCAGGAGCTGTTCGCCCTCCTCAACCAGGAACAGCCCGAGGTCCTTATCATCGGGCCGGACGTAGCAGCGGAAGAGGCGCTGCGATTCGCCAAGGTCTTCGACGTCCAGCTGCCCGGCCTCAGCATCGTCCTGGTCAGCGACGCCGATCCCGCCGCCCTACTCCACGCCATGCGGGCGGGGATCAGGGACATCCTGAGCCCCAACGCCGATGCCGCCGAGATCCGCGTCCTTCTGGAACGTGCGTGCCAGTCCTTCGCCACCCGGAACCGGACCTTCGACGCACCGCCAGCCGAAAACAGCGGCAAGGGACTCGTGGTCGGCGTCTTCTCCCCCAAGGGCGGCGTCGGCAAAACCACCCTCGCCACCAACATCGCCATCGGCCTCGGCCAGATCGCCCCCATGAGCGTGGTCATCGTGGACCTGGACCTCCAGTTCGGCGATGTCGCCTCCGGCCTCTACCTCAATCCCGAGCACACCGTCACCGATGCCGTCAGTCCAGCCGCAGCCCAGGACTCCTTGGTCCTGAAGGCCTTCCTGACCGTCCACCCGGCCGGTATTTACGCCTTGTGTGCGCCGCCGAACCCGGTGGACGCGGACCACGTCACGCCCGAACAGGTCACGCACCTGCTGGAGCAGCTGGCCCGGGAGTTCCAGTACGTGGTCCTGGATACCGCGCCCGGCCTCCCCGAGATCGGGATCGCGGCGCTGGAACAGTGCACCGATGTGGTGTGGGTCAGCGCCATGGACATCCCCAGCCTTCGTGGGCTCCGGTCCGGCCTGGAAGTCCTCCGGCAGCTCGAGATCATGCCCGAGTCACGGCACGTTGTCCTCAACATGGCCGATGCCAAAGCCGGCCTCACAGTCCAGGACGTGGAGTCCACCATCGGCGCACCCGTGGATATCAGCATTCCGCGTTCCCGCGCCGTGGCACTGTCCACCAACCGGGGCATCCCTGTCCTCCAGGAATCCAATAAGGATCCGGCCGTCAAGAGCCTCAAACAGCTGGTTGAACGCTTTAACCCCGTCTGGCGGACCCAGGCCCAACGCAAGCTGCACCGAAGGGTGGTCATCTAATGAAACTCTCCGAACGGATCCAAACCGTCCAGGACAGGAACCAGGCCGCCCACCCGGCGGTCGCCCTGCACCCTGCCGTTGCAAGTACGACGGCGGTACGCACCACTGTGCCCCAGCGCACCGCGAGCGCGGTACGAGTTGAGGAATCCTCTGGCACTCAACCTCCCGCTGTCGTGCTTTCGCATGCCGATTCGCCGGACCTGGCTTTCCAGACACCCAAGGCGCAGCCGGTGGATGTCTTTGCGGCGATGAAACTCCGTGCCGCGAGCGCCCTGTTTGAACGGATGGGCGCGCGGTTCAACGATGCGTCGGTGACCGAGCAGGAGCTGCGGAGCACGGCGAAGGAAGAGCTCACCCTGATCATTGACGCGGAACAGGTCCCCCTGTCCGCGGAGGAGCGCATCCGGCTGGTCCGCGATGTCGCCGACGACGTCCTGGGGTACGGCCCGCTGCAGCGATTGCTGGACGATCCGGCCGTCACGGAAATCATGGTCAACCGGATGGACCAGATCTACGTGGAGCGCAAAGGCAAGCTCACCCTCACCGAATCGCGGTTCAGCTCCGAAGAGCACCTCCGCAAAGTCATTGAGCGCATTGTTTCCAAGGTGGGGCGCCGGATCGACGAGTCCTCGCCGCTGGTGGACGCCCGGCTCGAGGACGGTTCCCGCGTCAACGCGGTGATCCCGCCCCTGTCCGTGGGCGGATCATCGCTGACCATCCGAAAGTTCAGCAAGGTCCCCCTGACGGTCCGCAACCTGATTGACTTCGGCACCCTGACCCCGGAGATGGCCGAACTACTGGACGCCTGTGTGAAGGCCAAGCTGAACATCATCGTCTCCGGAGGCACCGGCACCGGCAAGACCACCCTGCTTAACGTCCTGTCCTCCTTCCTGCCGGCAGACGAACGGATCGTCACCATCGAGGACGCCGTGGAACTGCAGATCCAGCAGCAGCACGTGGTCCGGCTGGAAAGCCGTCCCCCAAACACCGAAGGCAAGGGCGAGGTGACCATCCGCGAACTGCTCCGCAACTCCCTGCGAATGCGGCCGGACCGCATCGTGGTGGGTGAGGTCCGCGGCGGCGAATCCCTGGACATGCTGCAGGCCATGAACACCGGCCACGACGGCTCCCTCTCAACCGTGCACTCCAACTCGCCGCGCGACGCCGTTGCCCGCCTCGAGACCCTGGTGCTGATGGCCGGCATGGACCTGCCGCTGCGGGCTATCCGCGAACAGATCGCATCTGCAGTGAACCTGATTGTCCAGATCTCGCGCTTACGCGACGGATCCCGCCGCATCACCCATGTCACGGAAGTCCAGGGCATGGAGGGCGACATCGTGACCCTCCAGGACGCGTTCGTTTTCGATTACTCCGCCGGCGTGGACGCCCACGGCCGTTTCCTCGGCAAACCCGTGGCCACCGGCATCCGGCCACGGTTCATCGACCGGTTCGAAGACCTCGGCATCTATGTTTCGCCCGCCGTGTTTGCCGGCTCCCTCTCCCCGGTCATGAAATGACAGCTCTCTACATTGGGATCGTCGTCCTGCTGGCGGCCGTCAGCCTCCTCGGTATCGCGGTACTGGCCCCCGGGACACCCGAAGTGCCGATGGACCGCCGCCGTCCGTTCGAATCAAACCCGCCCACCACGCTGACGCGCTTTGCAGCATCCGCGGTCACCTCCTTCGAACGGATGCTGGGAGGACGCAACGTCCAGCTCTTTTCGCGCACCCAGCTGGAAAACGCCGGCCTCAGGCTGAGCCAGTCCGAATTCTTCATCCTGGTGGCGGCCGGATCTTGTGTGGGATTCCTGGTGGGTGTTGTCACCATCGGGCCGCTGATGGGGTTACTGCTGGCATCCTTTTCTCCATTTGTGGGGCACCTGGTGCTGGGTTATCTGGCCGGAAAACGGCGGGCGAAGTTTGATACCCAGCTCGGCGATACCCTTCAGCTCCTCTCGGGAGGCCTGCGCGCCGGGCACAGTATCCTCCGAGCGATCGACGCGGCTGCCGCGGAATCCCAGAAGCCCACCTCGGAAGAAATGCGGCGGGTGATCACCGAGACCAGCCTGGGCCGCGACCTGTTGGCAGCACTCAACGACACCGCCCTCCGGATGAAGAACGAGGACTTCGTGTGGGTCTCGCAGGCTATCCAGATCAACCGCGAAGTGGGCGGAAATCTGGCTGAAGTGCTGGACCAGGTGAACGAGACCATCCGCGAGCGCGGCGAGATCAAGGGCCAGATCAAGGCGCTGGCCGCGGAAGGCAAGTTCTCGGCCTACATCCTTATTGCCATGCCATTCGGAATTGTGGCCATGCTGCTTTCGGTCAGCCCAAACTATATGAACCCGATGTTCAGCCATCCCCTGGGCTGGGCCATGATCGGCGGCTCGTTTGTCCTCATGACCATCGGCTCGCTGTGGATGCGCAAAATCATCGATCTGAAGTTCTGAGGACAGGATGAATCCCCTGATTCTCCTCTCCGTGTTTCTGGTCTGTGTTCCCGTGGCCGGATTGGCCTGGTCTCTTTTGACCGCTGATCACAAGGGCCAGGTGGCTACCGCCGAGCTGTTGAGCCGCGGCGCGGCCCTTTCCGGAGTTGTGGCTCCGCCCAGGACCAGCCTGCTCGAATCCATCGGCCGCCGTCTGACCCCGCCTGCCTACGTCGCGTTCCTGGACAAACTGCTTTCGCTCGCCGGCCGGCCGGCCTCCATGCCCCTGGGAAAAGTCCTGGGCTCGAAACTGGCCATCGGCCTGGCGGGTGCGTCCCTCGGAATCTACCTGGCCGCCGTCGGAAGTACGCCCATGATGAAGCTCGCAGGCATCTTCCTGCTGTTCCTCGGCTATTTCATCCCGGACCTGATGCTGTACAGCAAAGGCCTGGAGCGCCAGAAGGCCATGCAGCTGGAACTGGCCAACACCCTGGACCAGATGCTGATCTCGGTAGAGGCGGGCCTGGGCTTCGAAGGGGCGATGGCCCGGGCCGGCGAAAACGGCAAGGGGCCTCTGGCCGACGAGCTGGTCCGCACGCTGCAGGACATGCAGGTGGGCCGCAGCCGGCGGGAGTCATACCAGGCGCTGGCCGAACGGACCAGCATCCAGGAGCTGCGAAGCTTTGTCCAGGCCGTGGTCCAGGCAGACGCCTACGGCATCGCCATCAGCCGGGTGCTGCGGATCCAGGCCAAGGTCATGCGCGTAAAACGCCGCCAGCGCGCCGAGGAAAAGGCCATGAAACTCCCCGTGATGATCCTCTTTCCCCTGCTGTTCTTTATCTTTCCCGTGCTCTTCATTGCCATTCTGGGCCAGCGGTTATCAACACGGTTGTCACGTTCAGTGGCCAATAGCCGCTTGATTCGCGAAGTCAAGGATGACTCAAGGTTTCCACAGGATCTCCTGAAAATGGGCTCCCCCGTTACTACAGGAAGTAGCCTTGAAGCATGGACAGTCCACCACCCACCTCCAGCAGCGGGGGTGTCCCTGCCAAGCCGTCGGCCGCGGGGGCTGCTGCGGGCGTGGGCTCTGGCCAGCGGAAGACGGGCGAAATGACCGTGCGCTGGGTCGAACCGGACATCCTGGCGGAACTGGAAGCCGAACTGGACGGCCCGGAACTTGCCCTTGGATTCGCGCGTGATTACGCGTCTTTGTGGGACCAGCGCTTCAGCCGGCTGGCCGCGGCGGTCCACACTGAGGACCGGCCTGTAGCCTTGGACGCCGTCATCAGCCTGCGGATCGCTTCAGCCATGGTGGGCGGGATCCGGTTGTCCGTCCTGGCCCAGGCGCTGGAGGATGCCATCCGCGGCAGCGACTTCGTCCAAGGCCAGGCACTGCTGGCAATAGTGGCCGAGCACGGTCTGCATACAGTCTCAGAGCTCCAAGCGAACTACATCCTCAAAAACGACTAGTGATCCGCCCCCGGCCAGCCCTGCAGCTCGGTCCTGTTCGGTGCGAGCCGGTAGCCCACTCCCCGCACCGTCTGAAGCCATCGCGGCGACTGCGGATCCTCCCGAAGCTTGCGGCGAAGGTTCCCCACGTGGACTTCCACGGCCCGCTCATCAGCCTCACTGATAAAGGCATCGGCCTCATAAAGGTCACCCCGGACCGCTCGCACCAGATCCGACCGCGTACACACCGCCCCCTCGCCGCGGAGCAAAGTGTGCAGCAGATCGAACTCGCTGCGAGTGAGCCCAAGGTTGACCTCACCAATAACCACCGTGCGGGTCCGGTAGTTCAGAATGAGCCCGTTGTGCTGGATAACGCCCGCGTGGGTGAAGGTTGCCGGCGCGGCCGGAGGTGAAGCCCATGAAACAGCCTGGGGTGAACTGGTGACCTCATGGCGCGGCCTGCGCATCATGGCCGCCACCCTGGCCCGGAGTTCCCGCGGCCGGAACGGCTTGGCGATGTAGTCATCCGCCCCGGCATTCAGCGCCGAGAGCAGATCGGGCTCTTCGGTCCGGCCGGTCAGCATGACCACATAGGCATCGCTGAAGTTCCTGATCCGCCGCAGGACCTCAAAACCGTCGATGTCCGGAAGACCGATGTCCAAGGTGACCACCTGGGCCTTGTTGTCCCGCACTGCCTCGACGCCCGCCCGCCCATCGGCGGCAGTATGGACCTCAAATCCCGCCTGACGCAGAATCCCCTCCAGGAGGTTCCGCACATCGGCGTCGTCTTCAATTACTACTGCTACCCCAAGATCTTCCATGTCTATCCCTGTTGCCAGGTGAAAGAGGCCCCCATTAGCCCAGCGCTAATCCCTCGTTCACTCCAACTCTCTATACGCTACAAGTATGAACGTCGGATGACACGCCTTCCCGCGTTTAGTTTTGGAAAGTCAATTACCATGACATCGCAGCACATTAGGATTCGAAGGGTTAATTACCTCAGCGTTCAGATATTCGGCTGCATCGATTCATTGGGGACGGAATGGGGGCCGTCAGGAAAAGTTGGAGACCCCGCATGGCTCGACGTCCCTCGCCCCGGGGAGTTGCCCTCTACTTCAGGAAGCTCGGCCCGCGCACCCAGGTGGCCTTGTGCCAGCTCCCGCTTTCCTTGATTGTCACTGTCATTGGCGTGATGACGCCCCTCGGCTGGCCATCGCTGCTGTCCAGCCCCCTTTACCTGGCCGGACTGGCACTGCACGCCATCCTCTTCCTCGCATGTTTCCTGACTCCCTGGGAGCGTTTGCGCCACAGCGCCTATCTGATCATTCCGGTGCTGGATCTACTCGCGGTGGGACTCCTACGCAACGGCGCCGCACCGCTGCTGCCTGGACTGGCAATCCTGGTGGTCTTTCCGGTCATCTGGCTGGCCGCTTCCGGGATCATGGTCCGCACAAGCCTCGTGCTGAGCGCTCTGGGGCCGCTCCTGATAATGCTCCCCACAACTGCCGGAAAATTCCCCAACCCCACGGCGTCGGACATTACTGCTCTCATTCTTTTCCCCCTCGTTATGCTGGCTGTTTCACTTGCCATCCGCATCGCCAGCGTCAACATGCGGGTCCAGCAGCGGCAGTTGCAGTCGATGAGCGAGGAACTGCGGGAGCTGCTCGCCGCGAGCCGGGAACGCGAGAAACTGCTGATGACCATCCTGGACGCTACCGACGTCGGCATTGTTGCCGTCGACTCGAACGGTGACCAGCTGCTGGCCAACAACATGATGCGGCGTTGGCAGCAGACCGCCGGACCCGCCGGCGTCGTACCCTCCGTCCACAGCGAACAGCGGGTCTTCGCCCAGGACAAAGTGACTCTCCTGCCGCCGGACAAGCGTCCCCTCCGGCGCGCCATGGAGGGTGAATCGTTCGCGGACTATCTCGTCTGGATCGGCGATGTCCCGCAGCAGCGTGCCGTATCCAGCGCCGCCAGGCCGTTAATGGACGACGGCGGCCGCCTCACCGGAGCGGTGGTCGTCTACAGCGACGTGACGGGGCTGGTTGAAGCCATGGCCGCGAACGAGGAACTCGTCTCGAACGTCTCCCACGAATTCCGGTCACCGCTCAATTCCATCCTGGGCAACATCGACCTGGTACTCGAGGACAGCGACCGACTTCCCGAAGTTACGGTCCAGCGCCTGGACGTGGTCCAGCGCAACTCCGAACGGCTGCTTGCCCTGGTCTCAGACCTGACGCTTGAGTCGTCCGCCGCCATGAACGTCCACCCGAAGCGCACCGACATTTCCGGCCTCGTCGAGACCAGCATCGGCTCAGCCCGGGCGCACGCGGAGCGCTCAGCCGTAGCCCTGGTTGCCGACGTGCCCTCCCCGCTCTGGGCCTATGCCGACCCGCTGCGGATCGGCCAGGCCTTGGACAACCTGGTGTCGAACGCCATCAAGTACTCCCCGACGGCGGCACCGTGACCATCAGCGCGGCCGGCACCAAAGGCTGGGTCAAGCTTGTTGTTCAGGACACGGGGATGGGCATGGCGCCGGAGGATGCGGCCAAGGTCTTCAGCCGGTTCTTCCGCGCCGAGTCGGCCCGGGATGCAGCCATCCCCGGAGCCGGGCTGGGCCTGTCCATCACCAAGACCATCCTGGAACGCCACGGCGGTGCCATCGCCTGCGCCAGTGCCCTGGGCGGCGGCAGCACGTTCACCATGACCCTGCCCGTCGAATCCGGTGGCTGAGCCCGCCCCCGATGGTTGAGCCCGTCGAAACCCCGTAGCCTCATCGATTGCTCCATAGGCGCCCTTTTCAAGGCCCAAAAGGGCGCTGACGGAGCAACCGATGGGGTCCCCGGTTCAGTGCTTGCGCCGTGCCCGGGTCAGCTCGGCGCGCGCCAGCATCTCGTCGTCGGAGGGGTAGGCCACTTCTTCAAGGACCAGCGGGTGCGGGGCGGCCAGAACGGACTTGGCGTCGCGTTTCTTGGCCAGCAACCGCTCATGCAGCCAGCCCGGCTCCTCAATGCCCTCGCCCACGAACAGGGCCGAGCCAACCAGTGACCGCACCATGTTGTGGCAGAACGCGTCGGCCTGGACCGTGGCCACAATCACGCCGTCTTCACCGCGGTGGAACTCGAAGCGCTGCAGCTCACGGACGGTGGTGGCACCCTCCCGCGGCTTGCAGTAGGACAGGAAGTTCTGCAGCCCCAGCAGCTGCACGGCACCCGCGTTCAGCAGGTCCACGTCAAGCGGGCTTTGGTGCCAGAGCGTGAAGTACCGTTCGAGCGGATCCCACAGGGCAGGGCCGTCCGCGATGCGGTAGCTGTAGCGCCGCCACAGCGCGGAGAACCGGGCGTCAAACCCCACGGGCGCCAGGGACACCAGGTGGACCTCGATAGACCCGGACAAGTCCCCCAGCCCGCGGCTGAGGGCGCCACGAATCCGCCGTAAGAATGCGACGGCGGGATCCAGTTCGTGCCCGCGCGGCAGCTTCAACCACTCGGCCTCGGTCAGGTCCAGGTGGACCACCTGGCCCCGGGCGTGCACGCCGGCGTCGGTACGTCCCGCCACGGAGACCCGGATGGGCCGGCGGATCAACAACGCCAGCGCCTCTTCAAGGATGCCCTGGACGGTCCGCAATCCCGGCTGCACTGCCCACCCGTTGAAGGGGCCGCCGTCGTACGATAAATCAAACCGGACACGCAAAAACCCGCCGCCCCCAAAACGGGGGCAGCGGGTTTTTGGTCGTTCATAGACATAAGTCTACTTGAGCGTCAGAGCCTGATTACTCAGCTTCGACGGCCTGCGCAGCTTCGCCACCGGCAGGCACGAAGCCTGCGGCTGCGGCGGACTCTGCAGAGTCGAACCAGACTTCAGCAACCGTGGCGTCGTACCAGCGTGAGCCGGGAACGTGGTACTTCATGGAGTCCTCGTTGCCCTTGACCTCGAAGCCCTCAGGGGCGACGTTGTCAGCCGTAGCAGGCTTGGAGCCGGCGTACTTGGCTTCAGCAGCTTCGGTCTCGGCAGCTTCAACAACCGGAGCTTCTTCAGCAACCGGAGCAGCCTTGGCGGCCGCCTGGGTAGCCTCGGCCACAACGGCCTGCTTGGCGGAAACCGGCTCGAGAACCAGTTCGATGACAGCCATGGGAGCGTTGTCGCCCTTACGGTTGCCGATCTTGGTGATGCGGGTGTAGCCGCCGTTGCGGTTCTCCACTGCCTGTGCAATGTCGGTGAACAGCTCGTGGACGATGCCCTTGTTGCTGATCAGGCCGAGTACACGGCGGCGGGAAGCCAGGTCGCCACGCTTGGCGAAAGTCACCAGACGCTCGGCGTAGGGCTTCAGTCGCTTGGCCTTGGTCACCGTGGTGGTGATCCGCTTGTGCTCGAACAGTGCGGCGGACAGGTTCGCGAGCATAAGACGCTCGTGAGCCGCTCCGCCTCCGAGGCGCGGACCCTTAGCGGGGTAGGCATAATAGTTTCTCCTCATATGGAAGCCAGTGGGCTGCGCACACCGTGGTGCATCCAGCCAGCCGGCCAAGATCTGTTATTTAGAGTTCGTCGTCGCCGAAAGCGGCGTCGTCCTCTTCAATTGCTGCGGCGCGTGCTGCGAGGTCAAAACCGGGAGGCGAGTCCTTGAGGGACAGGCCCAGTTCAACCAGCTTTGCCTTGACCTCGTCAATGGACTTCGCACCGAAGTTACGGATGTCCATGAGGTCAGCCTCGGAGCGTGCAACAAGTTCACCCACGGTGTGGATGCCCTCACGCTTGAGGCAGTTGTAGGAACGGACGGTGAGGTCCAGATCCTCGATCGGCAGTGCCATGTCTGCTGCCAGGGCAGCATCCGTCGGCGACGGGCCAATCTCGATACCTTCAGCTGCGGTGTTCAGCTCGCGGGCCAGACCGAAGAGTTCCACCAAGGTGGTACCTGCGGAAGCAACAGCATCGCGCGGGGCGATGGCCTGCTTGGTCTCGACGTCGACAATGAGCTTGTCGAAGTCGGTGCGCTGCTCAACACGGGTTGCTTCCACGCGGAAAGTAACCTTCAGGACCGGCGAGTAGATCGAGTCGACCGGGATACGGCCGATCTCGGAGTCGCCGGACTTGTTCTGAGCTGCCGAAACGTAGCCGCGGCCGCGCTCGATGGTCAGTTCGAGTTCGAACTTGCCCTTCGAGTTCAGCGTGGCAATGTGCAGATCCGGGTTGTGGAATTCGACGCCGGCCGGCGGAGCGATGTCCGCGGCGGTGACGACTCCGGGGCCCTGCTTGCGCAGGTAAGCCACAACCGGCTCGTCGTGCTCGGAGGAAACCGACAGGCTCTTGATGTTCAGGATGATCTCAGTGACATCTTCCTTGACACCCGGAACCGTGGTGAACTCGTGCAGCACGCCATCGATCCGGATGCTGGTTACAGCAGCACCGGGGATGGAGGAGAGCAGGGTACGGCGGAGGGAGTTTCCGAGGGTGTAGCCGAAGCCCGGTTCCAGCGGTTCGATGATGAAACGCGAGCGGTTATCGGAGACGACCTCTTCGGAGAGGGTGGGGCGCTGTGCAATGAGCACTTAGGTTTCCTTTCGGCGAGCATCCGCTATATGACGCAACACAGGTGGTGGAAATTCGGTCTGAAGACTTAACGCGGCTGGGCTTGCCCGGACCATTGACGGTCCGGGCAAGCTCAAGCTGCTGGAAAAGCCTTAGACGCGGCGGCGCTTCGGCGGACGGCAGCCGTTGTGCGCTGCGGGGGTGACGTCCTGGATGGAGCCAACCTCCAGGCCAGCGGCCTGCAGCGAGCGGATTGCGGTCTCGCGTCCGGAACCCGGTCCCTTGACGAAAACGTCAACCTTGCGCATGCCGTGCTCCTGCGCACGCTTGGCAGCAGCTTCGGCAGCCATCTGGGCTGCGAACGGGGTGGACTTGCGTGAGCCCTTGAAGCCAACCTCACCTGAGGAAGCCCAAGAGATAACAGCGCCGTTCGGGTCCGTGATGGACACGATGGTGTTGTTAAAAGTGCTCTTGATGTGCGCCTGGCCCAGCGCGATATTCTTTTTGTCCTTCTTACGCGGCTTGCGAACCGCGCCACGAGTCTTCGGGGGCATTTTTTCTCCTACAGAAAGTTATTGGGGGAAGACGAGTCAATCCCGAGGGATTTAACGAGCCTTCTTCTTGCCTGCAACGGTGCGCTTCGGACCCTTGCGGGTACGTGCGTTCGTCTTCGTACGCTGTCCGCGCACTGGCAGGCCCTTGCGGTGGCGAATACCTTCGTAGCTGCCGATTTCAACCTTGCGGCGGATATCAGCTGCTACTTCGCGGCGAAGGTCACCCTCAACCTTGTAGTTGCCTTCAATGTAGTCACGAAGTTCTACCAGCTGGGCATCGGTGAGGTCCTTAACGCGGACGTCAGCGCTGATGCCAGTGGCAGCCAGGGTTTCGTGTGCACGGGTCTTGCCCACGCCGTAGATGTAAGTAAGCGCAATTTCCAACCGCTTTTCGCGGGGAATGTCTACGCCAGCGAGACGAGCCATAGTGGCAGTGCTCCTTGAATAAACCGGAGGTCGTAGGCAGTACACCCGCACGTTCTGTGCGGCCCCAGCCTCCGACCGGGGGTTAGCTGTCCGGGCTCATACGTCCCAGTTCAGCTTGTGCTGCCTTTTATTTACTTGCGTGGGTTAGCAACCCAGGATTTCCCTCAGGAGGGAAATTAGCCCTGGCGCTGCTTGTGGCGCGGGTTCTCGCAGATCACCATGACCCGGCCATTACGGCGGATCACTTTGCACTTTTCGCAGATCTGCTTGACGCTCGGCTTGACCTTCATGGCGTTCCTTTGCGTGTGGCAGTTGGTCAACTGGAGCAGCCGTCAGCTCAGCTGAGGCCGCCCAGAATTTACTTGTAGCGGTAGACGATACGACCCCGAGTGAGGTCATAAGGGCTCAGTTCCACCACTACCCGGTCCTCAGGGAGAATCCTGATGTAGTGCTGGCGCATCTTGCCTGAGATGTGCGCGAGTACGATGTGCTTGTTGGTCAGCTCAACGCGAAACATCGCGTTAGGCAGCGCCTCAGTCACAACGCCTTCGATCTCAATGACCCCGTCCTTCTTGGCCATACCCTCCGCTAACTGTTGTTGCCGCAGCCCTGCCGGATTGCACCGGACATGACCACGAACGTTTTTGTTGGATCGGTTACCGCCTCCGGCCCCAAACAGGGCACAGCTGGGCAGACAACCAACAAACCACTTTACTGTAAGTGTGTAGAAAGTCCAAACTAAATGTGAAAGCACACACCCTACCCGGAAATCGAGCTTGCCGAAATCCCGTCCAGGATCGCCAGGCGCACGACGTCGGCTGCCGCACTCTGCAGGGTAATGAGGCTCACCTGCCGGGCAGTTTCAGTACTCCGGTCCAAGGCCACCTCACCCGTGGCGAGGCAGAACACAGTATCCCCATCAGCCAACGTGTGTGACGGATTGAGCGCCCGGGCGAGACCAGCATGCGCCGCAGAAGCAGTCCGATAGCACTCGGCCACATCCAGCACGGCGTTCGTCGCAACAATAACGAGAGTCGTATTCAAGGCGGGGGGCTCGTGGGGCGGCACGACCGAGCGCGCGGAGGGCTGCGGCTCCTGCCGCCCGTCGACAACCGGAAAACCCAGGGCGTTCACCACGGCCAGCGCCCCCACAACCACGCCGTTCTCGAGCGTGACCGAAGCCGTCCCCACTCCACCTTTGAACTGTCCGCGTCCGATCATCGCTCCGGTGCCGGCGCCCACGCTGCCGCGTCCGACGTCGTGCCCGTCCTTCTCGGCAGCGGCGGCAACGGTCGCCGCGTAGCCCATGTCCGCCGTCGGGCGCGCTGAGAAGTCGCCTCCCCGGCCCAGATCGAAGATGGCGGCGGCGGGGACGATCGGCACCACTCCCCGGTGACAGCGAAGCCCCGGCCGTTTTCCTCGCACCAGCGCTGCGCACCGTGGGCGGAGACGAGGCCGTACGCGCTGCCGCCGGTGAGGACAACCGCGTCCACCGTGGACACCAGCGTCGTGGGATCCAGGGCGTCAGTCTCATGCGTGCCCGGGCCTCCGCCTCGCACGTCCACCGACCCGACAGTGCCCGGCGGCGGCAGCACCACAGTGACGCCGGTCAGCCATCCGTCCCCGGTCTTCTGCGCGTGGCCAACCCTGATCCCAGGCACATCCGTGATTGCTCCCATGGCACCATTCTGCCCTGCGTTCACCGGCGGACGGCGGTTCGATCACTGGGGAAACCAAACGTTCCGTGAACGGGCTCCAAAGCCTTGGACAACAATCCGCTGGGAGGCCGCATCTGGTCCGGTCCGGCATCGACGATGTGATGGAGTGATCTCAAATCCCTTCCAGCCCCTGCCACGGCAGGCTTTCCGATTGAGATCCATGACTTCACAACTTGCCGACAAGCAGCAGGCCCTCACCCCGGTCGCCAACGCGCGAGGCACGCACGCCGACGGCCGCCGCAACCGCTGGTCGCGCCGGAAACGCGCGGACTTCTTCGTGTTCCTGGCGCTGGCCCTGCCGAACCTGCTGCTCATCGCGGTGTTCACCTACGTCCCGCTGTTCAACAACCTCTACTACTCCACGTTGAACTGGACGCTCGGCTCCGCGTCGGCCACCGTCGTCGGGCTGGACAACTACATTACGTTCTTCACCAGCGCGGATGCCGGCCGTGTCCTTGGCACCACCGCCGTATTTACGGCCGCAACCGTGGGCGGCTCCATGGTGCTGGGCCTGCTCGTGGCGCTGGCCCTGAACTCGAAGGTCCGCGGCACCACCTTTGCCCGGTCCGCCGTCTTCGCGCCGTATGTACTGTCCGGGGTTGGCGTGGGCTTGGTGTGGCTGTTCATCTTTGATCCCGGCTACGGTGTGCTGGCCTGGATCCTGCGGGGCCTCGGACAGCAGAGCCCGCAGTGGATCAACGATCCCGAGCTCTCCTTGGTGATGGTCATCATCGTGTACGTCTGGAAGAACCTGGGCTACTGCGCGGTGGTGTTCCTCGCCGGGCTGCAGTCCCTGCCGCAGGATGTGATGGAGGCCGCGTCGCTTGATGGCGCCAGCAGTTTCCGCCGTTTCGTGAGCATGTCGCTGCCACTGCTTTCCCCCACCACGTTCTTCCTGCTGATCACCACCATGCTCAGCTCGCTCCAGGCCTTTGACCTCATCCGGATCATGACGCCCCTGGGCAGCGGCACCAGCACCCTCATCTACGAGGCGTACCTCCAAGCCTTCGGCGCTTACAACCGCGCCGGCTACTCTGCCGCCATCTCGGTGGTCCTGTTTGTCATCCTGCTGGTCATCACAGTGCTGCAGCTGCGGTTCATCGAAAAGAAAGTGCACTACTCGTGAGCGCTCCCGCCCCCGCCGCCCTCCGGCCGGACCCTTCAACGCCCGACGCCGGCCCTCCCCGCGAGCGGCCGTTCTCCCGTGCCAGCCTGGTCAGGACAGTCGCTGCCGGATATGCGCCGCTGGCCGTCGCTGTCCTGGTGGTTTTCTTGCCGCTGCTCTGGATGGTGCTGAGCTCGTTCAAACAGCCCGGCGAAATCGTCACGCTAGACCTGCACGTACTCCCGGCAGCCCTGGACCCGGAGAACTACCGGGTGGCCATGACCACGGTCCCGTTCGGGCAGTTCTTCCTGAACAGCACCATCGTCACGATTGTGGGAGGCGGCATCAAGGTGATCCTTGCTCTGCTGACCGCCTATGCCCTGGTGTTTGTGCGTTTTCCGTTCAAGAACCTCATCTTCGTCCTGATCCTGGTGGCCCTGATGGTTCCCGCACAGGTATCCATCCTGCCGAACTACATCCTGATCGCCGGAATGGGCGGGAAGAACACCCTATGGGGCATCATCCTGCCCGGCCTCGGCACTGCCTTCGGGACGTTCCTGCTGCGCCAGCACTTCCTCACCCTGCCCGGGTCCATCCTGGAATCCGCAGAGATCGACGGCGCCGGCCACTGGCGTCGGCTCTGGCAGATCGTGGTGCCGGTGTCAGTCCCGTCCATCGCCACGGTTGCCCTGGTCACCGTGGTCAGCGAATGGAACGAGTACATCTGGCCGCTGATTATCACGGACAAACCCGAGAGCATGACCCTGCCAGTGGGCCTGACCCTGCTGCAGAACTCCGAGGGCAACGGCGCAGGCTGGGGAATCATGATGGCCGGCGCCGTCCTCGTGATCGTCCCCATCCTGGTCATCTTCGCCATGCTCCAGCGCTACATCGTCGCCGGCCTGACCCAGGGCAGCGTGACGGGCTAACCTCCGGCGAGAACCGCCGTCGGGCGTTGGCGTCAGCCATTGGCGTCGGGCATCGCCGTCGAGCACCGCCGTCGGGCATCCAAACCATCCATCCACCGCATCCAGCACTACCGAGGCACCCAACGAAAGGCAGCACCATGTCCTTTACCCTTGATCGACGGTTCTTCCTCACCCTGGCCGGCGCCGGGGCAGGCGCCGCAGCACTGTCCGCCTGTGGTGGCCCGTCAACAACGCCCGGCGCCGCGGTGACAAC
Organism: Pseudarthrobacter psychrotolerans; assembly: GCF_009911795.1. Taxonomy (NCBI): domain Bacteria; kingdom Bacillati; phylum Actinomycetota; class Actinomycetes; order Micrococcales; family Micrococcaceae; genus Pseudarthrobacter; species Pseudarthrobacter psychrotolerans. The sequence goes on from NZ_CP047898.1 coordinate 2,016,896, forward strand.
CGTTGCCGACATCGACTTCAGCGGCGTCAAGCCGGCGGCTTCCATCGACTTCTGGTCAAACCACCCGGGCAAGTCGCAGGACGTGGAAAAGAGCATCATCGAGAGGTTCCACGCCAAGTACCCGGACATCACGGTGAACCTCGTGACGGCCGGCGCCAACTATGAGGAAATCGCCCAGAAGTTCCAGACCGCCCAGGCTGCCAAGTCAGGCCTTCCCTCGCTGGTGGTCCTCTCCGACGTCTGGTGGTTCCGCTACTACCTGAACGAAAGCATCATCCCGCTCGACTCCCTGGTCAAGCAGCTGGACGTCAAGCTGGACGACTTCCGCACCTCGCTGGTGGACGACTACAAGTACGACGGCAAGCAGTGGGCCCTCCCCTACGGCCGGTCCACGCCCCTGTTCTACTACAACAAGGACCACTTCGCCGCGGCAGGCCTGCCGGACCGGGCACCCACCACGTGGCAGGAATTCGCCGGCTGGGCTCCAAAGCTCAAGGCAGCTTCGGGCGCCCAGTACGCTTTTATGCACCCCGCTCTGGCCGGCTACGCGGGCTGGACCCTGCAGAACAACCTGTGGGGCGAAGGCGGCGGCTGGTCCAAGGACTGGGACATCACCTGTGATTCATCCGAGTCCGTGGCTGCACTGCAGGCGGCCCAGGATTCCGTGTACAAGGACGCCTGGGCCGGCGTCTCCTCGAAGGAATCAGCCGACGACTTTGCCGCCGGCCTGGCCTCGGCCACGCTGTCTTCCACGGGGTCACTGATCGGCATCCTGAAATCCGCCACGTTCAACGTGGGCGTCGGCTTCCTGCCGGGCGGCTCCAAGGTCACCTCAGGCGTGTGCCCCACCGGCGGCGCCGGCCTGGGCATCCCCAGCGGTGTCACCAAGGAAGAACAGCTCGCGGCCGCCATGTTCCTGCAGTTCATGACCGAGCCGGAGAACACTGCGGCGTTCTCGGCCGCGACCGGCTATATGCCAACGCGGACCTCCGCCGACATGACCGCCGTGCTGGGCAAGACCCCGCAGATCAAGATCGCCATGGACCAGCTGGCCGTGACCAAGGTCCAGGACAACGCGCGCGCGTTCCTGGCCGGCGCCGACCAGGAGATGGCCAAGGCGGCCGCCAAGATCCTGACCCAGGAGGGCGACGTGAAGGCCGTCATGACCGAGCTGAAGGCGACGCTCGAGGGAATCTACACCAAGGATGTCAAGCCGAAACTCAAGGCCTGACCCGGTCCGCTGACGATGTGCTGAGCGCCCTGCGATACGCAAAATCCCTGCCGCTACCGGTATTCGGTAGCGACAGGGATTTTGCGCGTCGGCAGGGATTTTATGCGGCGACGGCGTTTTTGCGCGTCGGCAGGGATTTTGTGCGTCGACGGCGTTTTTGCGCGGCGGCGGACCTACGGGATCGGGACGGGTACGACGCCGAGCGGCACCAGGTGCTCCGCTCCGCCGTCGGGGGCTGAGAGTACCCAGATCCCCTTTTCGTGGACGGCAACCGAGTGCTCCCACTGGCAGGAGCGCTTGCCGTCGGTGGTCACAATGGTCCAGTCGTCCTCCAGCACGGCGGTTTCGATGCTGCCACGGACCAGCATGGGCTCGATGGCCAGGCAGAGTCCGGGCTTGATCTTGGGGCCGCGGTGGCTGGTGCGGTAGTTCAGGACGTCCGGGGCCATATGCATCTCGGAGCCGATGCCGTGGCCCACGTAGTCTTCCAGGATGCCCAGCGGCTTGCCCGGCACGGAGGAGACGTAGTCGTCGATGGCTGCGCCGATGTCGCCCACGTGGGTTCCCGTCGTCAGCGCGGCGATGCCGCGCCACATTGCAGCATGAGTGACGTCGGAGAGCCGCTGGTCCTCGGGGTCGGCCTTGCCCACAATCACGGTCCGTGCAGAGTCGGAGTGCCAGCCGTCAACAATCGCGCCGCCGTCGATCGAGATGATGTCGCCGTCGTTGAGGACCTTCCCGCCGGGGATGCCGTGCACTACTTCCTCGTTCACGGAGGTGCAGATGGTGGCGGGGAAGCCGTGGTAACCGAGGAAGTTCGACTTGGCGCCGGCCTCGTTCAGCACAGCAGCGAAGACGTCGTCGAGCTGCTTGGTGGTGACGCCGGGAGCGGCGGCCGCCACGGCGGCGTCCAGCGCGCGGCTCAGCACCAGCCCGGCGTCGTGCATGGTGCGCATCTGGGCGTTGGTCTTGTATTCGATACGGGGCTGGCCGAAGGCCATGGTGTGTCCTCTCAATGGCTGAGGCCCCTCCCGGATGCCGGGAGGAGCCTCGAAAAGCTGGTGTGCCTGGCTTAGGCGGCCTGGGCTGCCTTGATCGCCTGCATCACGCGGTCGGTGACCTCGTCGATGCCGCCGATGCCGTCAACCTGGGTCAAAATGCCGCGTTCGGCATACTTGGCCACAACGGCCTCGGTCTGCTCGTGGTACAGGTCCAGGCGGTGGCGGATAACGGCTTCGTTGTCGTCGCTCCGGCCGGTTTCCTTGGCACGGCCCAACAGGCGGGAGACGAGTTCCTCGTCGTCGGCCGTGAGCTGCAGGACGACGTCGAGCTTTTCTTCGCTGGTCGCGAGGATGCCGTCCAGGTAGTCCACCTGCGCCGTGGTGCGCGGGTAGCCGTCCAGGAGGAAGCCGTTTTCGACGTCGGACTCGCTAAGGCGGTCGCGGACCATCTTGTTGGTGACGCTGTCCGGAACAAAATCCCCGGCGTCCATGTACTTCTTGGCTTCGATGCCAAGAGGAGTTTCGCCCTTCACGTTGGCGCGGAAGATATCACCAGTGGAAATCGCCACGACGCCGAGGCGCTCGGAAATGCGTTCCGCTTGCGTTCCTTTTCCGGAACCGGGGGGTCCAATAATCAACATTTTCGTCATCGCAAAAGCCCTTCGTAGTGACGTTGCTGTAGCTGCGCATCTATTTGCTTGACGGTTTCAAGGCCAACGCCCACCATGATCAGGATCGAGGTGCCACCGAACGGGAAGTTCTGGTTTGCGTTGATCAGTACGAGTGCCACCAACGGAATCAGCGCCACGAAGCCCAGGTACATGGCTCCGGGCAGCGTGATCCGGGAGAGCACGTACTGCAGGTAGTCCGCGGTCGGTTTTCCGGCACGGATACCCGGGATGAAACCGCCGTACTTCTTCATGTTGTCGGAGACCTCTTCAGGGTTGAAGGTGATCGCGACGTAGAAGTAGGTGAAGAACACGATCATGGCGAAGTACAGCGCCATATAGATCGGGTGGTCTCCTCGGGTCAGGTTGTTGTTGATCCACTCAACCCACGGCGCGAGCGCCTCACCCGCTTTGGGCTGGTTGAACTGTGAGATCAGTCCCGGCAGGTAGAGCATGGACGATGCGAAGATCACGGGGATCACGCCTGCCATGTTCACCTTGATGGGGATGTAGGTGCTGGTTCCGCCGACGGTCCGGCGTCCGATCATCCGCTTGGCGTACTGCACCGGGATACGGCGCTGGGACTGCTCCACAAAGACCACCAGGGCAACCGTTACCAGTCCGATGATCACGACCAGGAAGAAGGTTCCCGGTCCCTGCGAGCTCCAGATGGCACCGAGCGAGGTGGGGAACTGCGCCGCGATGGACGTGAAGATGAGCAGCGACATGCCGTTGCCCACACCCTTTTCGGTGACGAGCTCGCCCATCCACATGATGAGCCCGGTACCGGCGGTCAGCGTGATGATCAGCAGGATAGTGGTGATGATGCTGCTGTCAGGAATGATCGGCAGTGCACAGCCCGGAAGCAACTGGCCTGAACGTGCCAGCGACACCAGCGTCGTTGCGTTCAGCAGGCCCAGGGCAATCGTGAGGTACCGCGTGTACTGGGTGAGCTTGGACTGCCCGGAGGCGCCCTCCTCGTACAGCTCCTGGAACCGGGGAATGACCACCCGGAGCAGCTGCACAATGATGCTTGCCGTGATATACGGCATGATGCCCAGCGCGAAGATGGACACCTGAAGCAAGGCACCGCCACTGAACAGGTTGACGAGCTGATAGAGCCCGCCTGCGGTCTGACCGTTCTGCAAGCATTGCTGGACATTCTGGTAGTTCACACCAGGCGAGGGGATGAATGCACCCAAGCGGAAGATTGTGATGATTGCCAGCGTGAACAACAACTTGCGTCGCAGATCAGGCGTGCGAAAGGCCCGGCCAAATGCGCTAAGCAAGCGTCCTCCTGTTGTGGTTATAAGCGTGGTGTGATGGGGGTCAATAAATCCCAACAACCGAGTCTAACGGGTGGATTGGCCATGCGAATAATCCGCCAGGCCGCATTTGCGGCGAACAGGCGGAAATACTCGGCTGGCGGATGCGAAAAAACTCCCGGCGTGCATGGCCCTGGGGCCTTGCACACCGGGAGTTCACAACGGGCATTCGCCCACCGTCTACTAGAGAGCGGTGGTGCTTCCGCCTGCTGCTGCAATCTTTTCTGCGGCGCTGGCCGAGAATGCGTGGACGGTGACGTCAACCTTGACGGTGATGTCGCCGGTGCCAAGCACCTTGACGGGCTGGTTCTTACGAACGGCACCCTTCTCGACCAGGTTCTCCACGGTGACTGCGCCACCTTCCGGGAACAGCTCGTTGAGCTTGTCCAGGTTTACAACCTGGAACTCAACCCGGAACGGGTTCTTGAAGCCGCGCAGCTTCGGCAGGCGCATGTGCAGCGGCAGCTGGCCGCCGGCAAAGCCAGCCTTGATCTGGTAGCGGGCCTTCGTACCCTTGGTACCGCGACCAGCGGTCTTACCCTTGGAACCTTCACCACGACCAACTCGGGTCTTGGCGGTCTTGGCACCCGGGCGGGACGCAGGTGGTGAACCTTCAGTGTGTTCTGCTTCTCAGCAGTCTCTGCGGCAATCTTTTTCTCTGCCATTTACTTCGCCTCCTCTACCTTTACCAGGTGCGGAACCGTGTTGAGCATTCCAACAGTCACGGCATCGGCGGTGCGGACAACGGTGTGTCCGATCCGCTTCAGGCCGAGGGACCGAAGGGTGTCGCGCTGGTTCTGCTTGCCGCCAATGGCGGACTTGATCTGAGTGATCTCCAACTGAAGGTCGGAGGGAATCAGGTTCTTAGCCATGGCTTAGACACCCGCCTTCTGGTTCAGGATTGCCTTCACCATTGCCGGCGGAGCAACCTCGTCCAGCGGCAGGCCGCGGCGTGCTGCCACTGCTGCCGGCTCTTCGAGCTGCTTCAGCGCCGCAACCGTCGCGTGAACGATGTTGATGGCGTTGGAGGAACCCAGCGACTTGGAGAGGATGTCGTGGATGCCCACGCACTCCAAGATGGCGCGGACCGGACCACCGGCAATAACACCGGTACCGGCGGAGGCCGGACGCAGCATTACGACGCCTGCAGCGGCTTCACCCTGAACGCGGTGCGGGATGGTGTTGCCGATGCGGGGAACGCGGAAGAAGGACTTCTTGGCCTCTTCAACGCCCTTCGCGATAGCGGCAGGAACTTCCTTAGCCTTGCCGTAGCCCACGCCGACCATGCCGTTACCGTCACCAACGACGACCAGAGCGGTGAAGCTGAAGCGACGACCACCCTTGACCACCTTGGAAACGCGGTTGATGGTAACAACGCGTTCAATGAACTGGCTCTTCTCGGCTTCACGGCCGCCGTCACGGCCGCCACGGCCGCCACGGCCGCCTTCGCGACCGCCCTGGCCCTTGTCGCCACGCTCGCCACGACGAGCGCCACCACGGCGGTCATCGGCAGCAGCTGCGGGCGCAGTGGTCTCAGTGGCCGGAGCAGCTACGGCTTCAGTCGCCTTCTGATCTGCAGACACAGTGTCCTTTTCCTTGTTTGCTTCCGTCACAGTGACAGCCCACCTTCACGTGCACCGTCAGCGACGGCGGCGATCCGGCCGTGGTACTTGTTACCACCGCGGTCGAAGACAACAGCTTCGATACCGGCAGCCTTGGCACGAGCGGCAACGAGCTCGCCAACGCGCTTGGCCTTGGCAGTCTTGTCGCCTTCGAATACACGAAGGTCGGCTTCCAGTGTGGAGGCGCTCGCTACGGTCAGGCCCTTGGTGTCATCGACAACCTGGACGAATACGTGGCGTGCGGAGCGGTTGACGACCAGACGAGGACGTACAGCCGTGCCGGAGATGCGCTTGCGGATACGAAGCTGGCGGCGGCTGCGCGAAGCAGACTTGCTCTTGTTCGTACGCTTCTTGTTAATTGAGATGGCCATGGTTACTTACCAGCCTTTCCGACCTTGCGGCGGATGACTTCGCCTGCGTAGCGGATGCCCTTGCCCTTGTAGGGGTCCGGCTTCCGCAGCTTGCGAATGTTGGCAGCAACCTCGCCGACCTGCTGCTTGTTGATACCTGAAACAGAGAGCTTGGTCGGGGTCTCAACTGCAAAGGTGATGCCGTCCGGTGCGGTGACATTTACCGGGTGGCTGTAGCCGAGAGCGAACTCAAGGTCAGATCCCTTGGCCTGAACGCGGTAACCAGTACCAACGATTTCAAGCTTCTTCTCGTAGCCCTTGGTAACGCCCTCGATCATGTTAGAGATCAGGGTGCGGGTCAGGCCGTGGAGTGAACGGGAGGCGCGCTCGTCGTTCGGGCGGGCGACAGTCAGGGTCTCTGCTTCCAGGGAAACCTCGATCGGGCTGGCCACAGTGTGGTTCAGCTCGCCTTTGGCACCCTTGACGCTGACGACAGAGCCGTCAACCTTGACCTCAACGCCGGCGGGAACGGTGATGGGGAGACGTCCAATACGTGACATTATTCTCTTCCTTTCCCGTTACCAGACGTAGGCGAGGACTTCGCCGCCCACGCCCTTCTTGCCGGCTTGCTTATCAGTCAAGAGGCCGGAAGAGGTGGACAGGATTGCGACACCCAGGCCACCGAGCACGTGCGGGAGGTTGGTGGACTTTGCGTAAACACGCAGGCCCGGCTTGGAAATACGACGAACGCCAGCGATTGAACGCTCGCGGTTCGGACCGAACTTAAGGTCGAGGGTCAGCTTCTTGCCAACCTCAGCCTCTTCTTCTTTCCAGGAGGCGATGTAACCTTCAGCCTTCAGGATGTCGGCAACGCGTGCCTTGAGCTTGCTGTACGGCATGGACACGGAATCGTGGTATGCCGAGTTTGCATTGCGCAGACGCGTAAGCATGTCTGCGACAGGATCTGTCATTGTCATTTGGGCTCTTGCCCTTCCTCATAACGGTTTCCTCGCTGCTGCCTGAAGCATCAGCGAAGGACCTGTTACGTAGTTAGATTAGTCTTCGGCCTTGAACGGGAAGCCAAGCGCCTTCAGCAGCGCGCGGCCTTCGTCGTTGGTCTTGGCGGTGGTTACAACCGTGATGTCCATGCCGCGTACGCGGTCGATGGAATCCTGGTCGATTTCGTGGAACATAACCTGCTCGGTCAGACCGAAGGTGTAGTTGCCGTTGCCGTCGAACTGCTTGCCACTGAGGCCGCGGAAGTCACGGATACGGGGCAGAGCCAGCGTGACCAGACGATCCAGGAATTCCCACATGCGGTCTCCACGCAGAGTTGCGTGTGCGCCGATGGGCATGCCTTCGCGCAGCTTGAACTGTGCGATCGACTTGCGGGCCTTGGTTACCTGCGGCTTCTGGCCGGTGATCAGGGTCAGATCGCGGACAGCGCCGTCGATCAGCTTGGAGTCCTTAGCGGCATCTCCAACACCCATGTTCACAACGACCTTCACCAGGCGGGGAACCTGGTTGACGTTGGTGTACTTGAATTCCTCAACGAGCGTGCTCTTGATGGAATCGGCGTACTTGGTCTTCAGACGAGGAACGATCTTCGTTGCCGGAGTCTCGAGAGTCTCAGTCATTAGATGTCCTTCCCGGAGCTCTTAGCCACGCGGACACGCACGTCGCGCTTCACGCCATCGCGCTCAACGGTCTCGGTGCGGAAACCGACGCGGGTGGGCTTCTTGGTGGACGGGTCAACCAGAGCCACGTTGGAGATGTGGACCGAAGCTTCTACGACCTCGATGCCACCAGTCTTGGTGCCGCGCTGCGACTGACCGGCCTTGGTGTGCTTGGTTACGCGGTTAATGCCTTCAACCAACACGCGGTTGGTCTCGGGGAATACGCGCAGAACCTTGCCCTGCTTACCCTTGTCGCCGCCGCGCTCAGCCTTGGCGCCAGTGATGACCTGAACGAGGTCACCCTTTTTGATCTTAGCCATGGACTAGAGCACCTCCGGAGCCAGAGAAACGATCTTCATGAACTTCTTGTCACGAAGTTCACGACCAACCGGTCCGAAGATGCGGGTACCGCGGGGGTCACCGTCAGCCTTCAGGATCACAGCTGCGTTCTCGTCAAACTTGATGTAGGAACCATCCGCACGGCGGCGTTCCTTCTTGGTACGGACGATGACTGCCTTAACAACATCGCCCTTCTTTACGTTGCCGCCCGGAATTGCGTCCTTGACGGTAGCGACGATGACGTCGCCAATGCCTGCGTAGCGACGGCCAGATCCACCGAGAACGCGAATGGTAAGGATTTCCTTAGCACCCGTGTTGTCGGCGACCTTGAGTCGCGACTCCTGCTGAATCACTATTTACTCCTTGCGTCGCGCCGGTTCTCAGACCGAAAATCTTCCTACGGAATGAGCCTTGCGGAACGGTTGATCGGGGTGTCTCTTGACCTGCCTGGATTTTGCCAGACCAGGCCTAAACTCCCGTGCCAAAAACATTTGCTTCCCAGGCGCATCCGGACAGGTCCGAAGCACGAGGGGGCACTATGCCGTGGCACGATTGTTTACGAGGTTGATGACGGCGCACAGAGGGCGCCATACAAACTCAATATCCTAGCACAGTTGGGGCCATCTCCCATATCACACAGCAGGTGCCGTGCACAGCGGACGACGGCGTCACGCCCGGCACGCTTTCGGCCCGCCGGTGGTGCCGCTCCCCCGGAAACCCGGCCTCCCGCCGTCGGACGCTCTCTCACTTAATGTGGGCTTTTTACCGACCCTCTCTCACCTAATGTGGGTTCTTGACCGACGCTCTCTCACTCTCTGAATATTGGCCTTCAGGGGGTCCAGAGGTAGTGCGGGTGAGCGCCGTGGTCGGAATCCCGATTGGCGTGGGTGAGCGCCAGTGTCGGTGTGGGTGAGCGCCATCTGTAAGGCTCCTTCCACCACGTGAGGGCCACGTGGTGGAAGGATTACCGGCAATGGTACGGAAGATCAAGGCGAAACTGGTTTTGCAGTTTCGCAATCAAGGCCTATCGGGCAGGGCTATCTCGTCTGCTCAGGGCATGTCTCGGCACAGCGTTCAGGCGGTGATCGAGGCTGCTGATCGGGCAGGGCTCGGCTGGGATGACGTTGCTGATTTGTCTGATGGTGAGGTTTATCTGGCGCTATTTCCCGGCCGCGGGGTGCGCGAGAGCGTGTTTATGCAGCCGGACTGGGGCCAGGTGCACGGGGAGCTGGCCCGGGTTGGGGTGACGTTGAAGCTGCTGCACCAGGAGTATGTCGACGGATCCGATCGGGCGGTGCAAGCGGCGATGAGTTATGACCGGTTCTGCAGGCTTTATGGCGATCACGCGATGGTCACTGGCGCCTCGTCCCGGGTCGGCCACAAGGCCGGCCGCAGCATCGAGGTCGACTGGTCTGGGCCGACGATGCAGCTGGTCGATCCGGCAACGGGAGAGGTCTCGAAGGTGTATTTATTCGTCGCGTGTCTGCCGTTCAGCAGGTATGCGTTCGTGGAGGCGTGCCTGGATATGCGGCAGGATTCGTGGCTGCGCGCGCATGCGGAGATGTTCGCGTTCTTCGGCGGCACGGTCCCGCGGCTCGTGCCCGACAATCTCAAGACCGGGGTGATCTCTCATCCGCGCGAGGGCGAGGTCGTGCTCAACGACGCGTATCGGGAGATGGCGGCGCATTATTCAGCGGCGGTACTACCGGGCCGAGTGAGGCACCCGAAGGACAAGGCGAGCGTGGAAAACACTGTCTCGCACGTCGCGACCTGGGTGATCGCCGGGTTGAGGAAAGAGGTGTTCACGAGCCTGGCGCAGTTGCGGAGACGGATTCGGGAGCAGATCGATGCCTATAACAGGCAGCCGTTCCAGAAGCGGGAGGGCTCCCGGCTGAGCGTGTTCACCGCCGAGGAGAAGCCGGTGTTGCAACCGCTGCCGGCGGTGGCGTTCGAGATCAGCACCTGGACCTATGGGCGCAAAGTTGGGCGCAACGGCCACGTGGTCTGGGCGAAGAACTTTTACTCCGTGCCGTTCGCCCACATCGGCTCGAATGTTGATCTTCGTGTCACGGAGACCATGCTGGAGATATATCGCAGCGATGAGCGCCTCACCAGCCACCTGCTGCTGCCAGCGACGACGGCGAACCAGCATCAGACGAACGAGGCGGACCTTCCGGAGGGTCGCAGCTGGCAGGCGTGGGACCGGGCCCGGATCGATGAATGGGCGTTACGGATGGGCCCGGCAACCGTGACGGTGATCAGCAAGATCTTCGAGTCCGTGCCCGTCGAGGAGGCCGGCTACGACCCCGCGCTGGCGGTGCTGCGCCTGTCCCGCCGGTTCTCCCCGGCCCGGGTGGAAGCGGCCAGCCAGCTCGCGCTGCGGGGGCCGATACGATCGCCCCGCTACGCCCACCTGCGGCCGATCCTGGATACCGGGCAGGACAAAACCGGGATCGTCCCTGATGAGCCGGAGGGAGACGATGGCGGATACGTGCGGGGCGGCGCCTACTACGCCGGAGGGGCTCGATGAGCCGCCTGGATGCGGAGACCAAACGCAAGCTGCGCGAGATGAACGCGGGCGAGTTGCTGGAGGCCATCGATACCCAAGACGAGAGGCTGAGTATCAGCTTGCCGTTCGAGGATCGTGTCCGGCTGGTCGTCGATGACGCCTATTCGTCGTTTACGCATTCCAAGGTGACCGGCTTGATCCGGCGGGCAGGACTGCGTTATCCGAACGCGGATTTGCGCCGCATCGATCTTCTCGACGAGCGCGGTCTTGACCGGCAGCTGCTGACCCAGCTGGGCACCTGCTCGTTCGTGGGCAGGCAGCAGAACGTCGTCTTGCAGGGGTTCACCGGGTCGGGGAAGTCGTATCTGGGATGCGCGGTCGCCAAACGCGCCTGCGAGCACCGAATCCGCGCACATTACGTCCGTATGCCAGACCTCGAGGAAGAATGGGTCGCCGCGCAAGACAGGCCCGGCGGTTCCGGTAAATTCCTGCGAAAGTATGCGGCATTCACGCTGCTGGTCATCGACGAGTGGCTCCTGGACCGACCCACGGAACCGATGCGAGGCATGCTGCTGGAACTGATGGAGCGCCGCTACGGCGAGACCTCAACAGTGTTCTGCACCCAGTATTTGCAGAAGGACTGGCACCAGCGGCTCGGCTCCGGCGTCCATGCGGACGCGATCATGGACCGGATCATCCACAACACGATCTGGGTCGAGACCGGCAACTACAACATGCGCGAACACGCAGCACTCGTGAGCGCCTAATCCTGCGCCAGAGAGCGTCAGCGGCGCCAAGCCACGCGACTGCTGGCGCTCTCTGGCACGATCCCCGGCGCTCAACCGCACGAATGGGTGGCGCTCAGGGCCTCAAATACTCAACTCTCCTCAGGAAAGTGAGAGAGCGTTGGTGCTTTTCCTGCATTAAGTGAGAGAGCGTCCTGGGAACGCGGACGACGGCGTCACGCAGGGCACGCCTTTGGCCCACCGCCGGTGCCGCTCCCCCGGAAACCCGGCCCACCGCCGTCGTACGGTCACCAAAGGATGCTCCGCGTGACACCGCCCGCCGGCCGAACCGCAGCCAAACGCAGAAAACCCCCGCTCCCAAAAGGGAACGGGGGTTTCCGGTGCAGAACCTGCAAGCAGGCTGCGGGGTGTTACTTGGCCTTTTCGAGGATCTCGACCAGACGCCACCGCTTGGTAGCGGACAGCGGGCGGGTCTCGGCGAGGAGAACGAGGTCGCCGATGCCGGCGCTGTTCTCTTCGTCGTGAGCCTTGATCTTCGTGTTGCGGCGGATGACTTTGCCGTACAAAGCGTGCTTTACGCGGTCCTCTACCTGGACAACGATGGTCTTTTCCATCTTGTCCGAGACTACGTAGCCACGCTTCGTCTTACGGTCACCGCGTTCGCCAGCCGTAGCTGCTGCGGAAACAGTTTCCGTCACGTTCTCGTCCTTTTCACTCACTTGGCATCCTCCTCGGCCTCAACCGTTTCAGCCGATTCGGCCTTCTTGGTTGCAGCCTTTTTGGACTTCTTCTCTTCCTTGGCTTCCACAACCGGTGCGGCAACCTCGGCACGAATGCCCAGCTCGCGCTCACGGAGAACGGTGTAGATACGTGCGATGTCCTTCTTTACCGCGCGCAGACGACCGTGGTTCTCCAGCTGACCAGTGGCGGACTGGAAACGCAGGTTGAACAGCTCTTCCTTAGCCTTACGGAGTTCTTCAACGAGTCGCTCGTTGTCGAACGTGTCCAGCTGTGCGGATGCAAGTTCCTTGGATCCTACTGACATTTCTATTCACCACCTTCGCGACGCAAAATGCGTGCCTTCAACGGGAGCTTGTGGATTGCAAGGCGGAGTGCCTCGCGAGCTACCGATTCCTCGACGCCGGAGATCTCAAAGAGAACCCGTCCCGGCTTGACGTTTGAGACCCACCATTCCGGTGAACCCTTACCGGAACCCATACGGGTTTCGGCAGGCTTCTTGGTGATCGGACGGTCCGGGTAAATGTTGATCCAGACCTTACCGCCACGCTTGATGTGGCGGGTCATCGCAATACGGGCAGACTCGATCTGACGGTTCGTGACGTATGCCGGGCTCAAGGCCTGGATACCCCACTCACCGAAGGAGACCTTGGTGCCGCCCGTAGCAGCGCCGGAACGACCCGGGTGGTGCTGCTTACGGTGCTTGACTCGACGTGGGATAAGCATTTAAGCCTGTCCTCCTTCTACTGCAGCAGGTGCAGCCTCAACTGCCGGAGCTTCGGCGGCCGGAGCTGCCTCCGCTGCCGGACGGTCGGTACGACGACGACGGTCACCGCGGTCAGCGCCGCCGGCGCCACCCGGGCGGCCCGGACGGTCGCTGGGGCCGCGGCCACGGGACGGAGCAGCAGCTGCCTGCTGAGCCAGTTCCTTGGCGGTGACGTCACCCTTGTAGATCCAGACCTTCACGCCGATGCGACCGAAGGTGGTCTTGGCCTCGTAGAAGCCGTAGTCGATGTTCGCACGCAGGGTGTGCAGGGGCACACGGCCTTCGCGGTAGAACTCCGAGCGGGACATTTCTGCGCCACCCAGTCGACCGGAGCAAGCGATACGGATGCCCTTGGCACCTGCACGCTGAGCGGACTGCATTGCCTTCTTCATCGCACGGCGGAAAGCCACACGGGAAGTCAGCTGCTCAGCAACGCCCTGGGCAACAAGCTGCGCTTCCATCTCGGGGTTCTTGACCTCGAGGATGTTCAGCTGGACCTGCTTGCCCGTCAGCTTCTCAAGCTCGCCGCGGATGCGGTCTGCTTCGGCGCCGCGGCGGCCGATAACGATGCCGGGACGTGCCGTGTGGATATCCACGCGGACACGGTCACGGGTGCGCTCGATCTCAACCTTGGCGATACCGGCGCGCTCCATGCCGACAGACATAAGCTGGCGGATACGGATGTCTTCGCGAACGAAGTCCTTGTACCGCTGTCCGGGCTTGGTGCTGTCAGCGAACCAGTGCGATACGTGATCGGTGGTGATGCCGAGTCGGAACCCGTGCGGGTTAACTTTCTGTCCCACTTAGCGAGCCTCCTCTTTCTCAGGTGTAGCGACTACCACAGTGATGTGGCTGGTGCGCTTCTTGATCTGAAATGCACGACCCTGAGCACGCGGCTGGAACCGCTTCATGGTCGGGCCTTCATCAACGAACATTTCGCTGATGATGAGGTCGCTTTCGTCAAACGAAACACCGTCGCGGTCCGCGAGGGACCGGGCGTTTGCGATTGCCGACTGTACTACCTTGAATACCGGCTCCGAAGCTGCCTGGGGGGCAAACTTCAGAATTGCCAGAGCCTCATTCGCTTGCTTACCACGAACAAGGTTGACGACGCGCCGGGCCTTCATAGGCGTTACGCGGATGTGACGCGCAATTGCCTTGGCTTCCATTGCTTTCCTTCTCTCGTCTTTGACGTAAGTGCAGGCGCCTAGCGGCGCTTGCCCTTACGGTCGTCCTTGACATGGCCGCGGAATGTCCGCGTGGGAGCGAATTCGCCGAGCTTGTGCCCGACCATCGACTCAGTGACAAACACCGGAATGTGCTTGCGTCCGTCGTGTACGGCGATCGTGTGCCCGAGCATGTCGGGGATGATCATCGAACGGCGGGACCAGGTCTTGATGACGTTCTTGGTGCCCTTATCGTTTTCCCTGGCTACCTTTACAAAGAGGTGCTGGTCAACGAAAGGACCTTTTTTCAGGCTGCGTGGCATGTGTCCAGGCTCCTATCGCTTGTTCTTGCCAGTACGACGGCGACGAACAATAAGCTTGTCGCTCTCTTTGTTGGGACGCCGGGTGCGGCCTTCCCGCTTACCGTTCGGGTTGACGGGGTGACGTCCACCGGACGTCTTACCCTCGCCACCACCGTGCGGGTGGTCAACCGGGTTCATCGCGACACCACGGACGGTCGGGCGAACGCCCTTCCAGCGCATGCGGCCGGCCTTACCCCAGTTGATGTTCGACTGCTCGGCGTTGCCGACCTCGCCGACAGTTGCGCGGCAGCGCACGTCAACGTTGCGGATTTCGCCGGAAGGCAGACGCAGCTGGGCGAAACGGCCTTCCTTGGCTACAAGCTGGATCGATGCGCCGGCGGAGCGGCCCATCTTGGCGCCGCCACCCGGACGCAGTTCAACTGCGTGGATTACGGTACCAACCGGGATGTTGAGCAGCGGCAGGTTGTTACCGGGCTTGATGTCAGCACCGGAACCTGCCTCAACGATGTCACCCTGGGAGAGCTTGTTCGGGGCAACGATGTAACGCTTGGTGCCATCAATGTAGTGCAGGAGTGCGATGCGAGCCGTGCGGTTCGGATCGTACTCGATTTCGGCAACGCGGGCGTTGACGCCGTCTTTGTCGTGGCGACGGAAGTCGATCAGACGGTACTGGCGCTTGTGGCCACCACCCTTGTGACGGGTCGTGATCTTACCGGAGTTGTTACGGCCGCCCTTTTTGGGCAGCGGACGTACCAACGACTTTTCCGGCGTCGACCGCGTGATTTCGGTGAAGTCCGCTACGCTCGAGCCACGACGGCCCGGGGTAGTCGGCTTGTATTTACGGATTCCCATAATTTATTTCCTCGTTAAAGTGGTCTCCGCTACGAGAGCGGACCGCCGAAGATGTCGATGGTGCCTTCTTTGAGGCTCACAATTGCACGCTTGGTGTTCTTGCGGGTGCCCCATCCGAATTTGGTGCGCTTGCGCTTACCGGCACGGTTGATGGTGTTGATCGATTCGACCTTGACGGAGAAAATCTTCTCCACGGCCAGCTTGATCTCGGTCTTGTTCGAGCGGGGGTCCACCAGGAAGGTGTACTTGCCCTCATCGATCAGGCCGTAGCTTTTTTCCGATACGACGGGTGCAAGCACGACGTCGCGCGGGTCTTTGATGGTGGCTGCACTCACTTGGCATCCTCCTCGTTCTTTGCTACTGCCCGGTCAGCAACGAATGCTTCGTAGGCAGCCTTGGTGAAGACAACGTCGTCAGAGACGAGTACGTCGTAGGTGTTCAGCTGGTCTGCGTACAGAACGTGAACACCGGCGAGGTTGCGCACGGAAAGTGCTGCAACATCGTTGGCGCGCTCGATGACAACCAGCAGGTTCTTGCGCTCGGAAACTCCGCGCAGCGTTGCCAGTGCGTTCTTGACGGACGGCTTGGTGCCGTCCACCAGTTCGGCAACAACGTGGATGCGTCCGTTGCGTGCCCGGTCAGAGAGTGCGCCGCGCAGTGCAGCAGCAATCATCTTCTTGGGGGTGCGCTGGCTGTAGTCACGCGGTGTGGGACCGTGGACTACGCCACCACCGGTCATGTGAGGAGCACGGATTGAACCCTGACGGGCGCGGCCGGTGCCCTTCTGCTTGAACGGCTTGCGACCTGCACCGGAAACCTCGGCGCGGGTCTTGGTTTTGTGGGTACCCTGGCGAGCAGCAGCGAGCTGGGCTACGACGACCTGGTGCAGCAGCGGCACGTTGGTCTGAACGTCGAAGATCTCTGCAGGCAGGTCAACCTTGACAGTGCTAGTCATTGAACTAGGCTCCCTTCACGGCGGTGCGTACGAGTACGACCTGGCCGCGGGCGCCGGGAACGGCACCCTTGATGAGGAGCAGCGACTTCTCGACGTCAACTGCGTGAACCGTGAGGTTCAGCGTGGTGTGACGAACGGCGCCCATGCGGCCGGCCATTTTCATGCCCTTGAAGACGCGGCTCGGGGTGGATGCGCCACCGATTGAACCGGGCTTACGGTGGTTCTTGTGAGCACCGTGTGAGGCGGGAGCACCGTGGAAGCCGTGACGCTTCATAACACCGGCGAAGCCCTTACCCTTGGTGGTGCCAATAACGTCGATCTTCTGGCCGGCTTCGAAGAGCTCAACAGAAAGCTCCTGGCCCAGCTCGTAAGTGTCAGCATCTGCAGTGCGCAGTTCGACGACGTGGCGGCGAGGCGTGACGCCTGCCTTTTCAAAGTGACCAGCCAGCGGCTTGGTGACCTTGCGGGGATCGATCTGGCCGTAGCCGATCTGAACAGCTACGTAGCCATCAGTGGCTGCGTTGCGCAGCTGGGTGATGACGTTCGAATCTGCCTGGACCACAGTGACGGGGATGAGCTTGTTGTTCTCGTCCCAGACCTGGGTCATGCCGAGCTTCGTGCCCAGCAGGCCCTTTACGTTACGGGTTGCGGTCATAGTCTCTCAGCACCTCCCTACAGCTTGATTTCGATGTTCACGTCGGCCGGCAGGTCGAGACGCATAAGCGAATCAACAGCCTTCGGCGTGGGATCGATGATGTCGATAAGACGCTTGTGCGTGCGCATTTCAAAGTGCTCGCGGCTGTCCTTGTACTTGTGCGGAGAGCGGATAACACAGTAAATGTTCTTCTCCGTCGGCAGCGGCACGGGGCCAACTACCGTTGCGCCTGCGCGCGTGACCGTCTCAACGATCTTCCGTGCTGAAGAGTCAATGACCTCGTGGTCATATGACTTCAGCCGGATGCGGATTTTTTGTCCCGCCATGTCGCCTGACTCTCTTTCAGTTAGTGCTGCTCCCGGTGAGGGCTGCTCTGTTCACTTTCTTGTTGCATGTGGCTGCCGAAGTATTTGAAGTCTGAACTACCACCCGCCGCACAAGCTGAATCCGGATGAATCCGGGTTCCTCAACCTGCCGACGTAACCGACCCCCGCGGTCGGGCGTGTCGCGCTTAGCACGCATACAAATCCGCAGTTCCATGGGGAGTGGGTTATGTTTGGGCTCCCACTTGGACCCTGACACCCGGCATTATCCGGATCGGGACACGAAGAAGCGCTTGAACAACTCATCTAGTATGCCGGATATTATGCCCAGAAGCGAATCTGCAGGCTGACGGCTCCCCTTACAGCAGACGTGCCGGCACACTGCGCATTCGGGCCCTGCACCGCCTGGGGTCATTGCCTTCGGCAACATCCGAATGGATGATGGGGGAATGACCGTCGAGAATGACGTTTCCGTCCAGGATCTGGCCGGCCGCTTGCCCAGTTCGTTCACGCTGGGAGTTGCTTCAGCGGCCTTTCAGATCGAGGGCGCCCTGTCCGCTGACGGGCGTGGTCCCTCCGGCTGGGATGCCTTCGCGGAGAAACCCGGCGCCATCATCGACGGACACTCCCCCGCGGTGGCCTGCGACCACTACCACCGCTCGCCCGAGGATGTGGCTCTGTTGCGGGACCTCGGCGTGGATTCCTACCGCTTTTCCATCTCCTGGCCGCGGATCCAGCCGGACGGCCGCGGCGCTTTCAACAAGCAGGGCCTGGACTTCTACGACCGCCTGATCGACCAGCTGCTCGAAGCCGGCATCTCCCCCATGGCCACCCTCTACCACTGGGACACGCCCCTGCCCTTGGAACACCGCGGCGGCTGGATGAACAGAGCCACGGCGGAACGCTTCGCGGACTACGCAGCAGAGGCCGGCCGGCGCTTTGGTGATCGCGTGGACCAGTGGGTCACGCTCAATGAACCAGCCTCGGTGGTGCTCAACGGTTATGCCCTTGGCGTTCATGCCCCCGGACGGGACCTGCTCTTTGACGCTTTTCCCGCCGTCCACAACCAACTGCTGGCCCATGGCATGGCCGTGCAGGCGCTGCGTGCAGCAGGGGTCCGCGGCGGAATCGGCGTGACCAACCTGCACTCCCCCGTCCGGCCGGCCACGCGCAAACTTACGGACAGGTACATCGCGGTGGTTTTCGACCTGATGCTCAACCGCATATATGCCGATCCGGTCCTCCTGGGCCGGTACCCCCGCCCGCCGCTCATCGCCAAGCCCTGGTTCCGGTCGTTCGGCAGAATCCCCGACGCCGATCTCCGCACCATCCACCAGCCCCTGGACTTCTACGGCGTGAACTATTACTACCCGACGAAGGTGGCAGCTGGAAGGGGTCCGGCCGAAAGCCCTACGGGTCCCGCCGAAGCCATGGTTCGGGTGCCGTTCCACCAGGAGCCGTTTCCTGAATACGACACGACGGGATTCGGCTGGCCGGTAGCACCGGAGCACCTGGGTATCCTGCTGCGCGAACTCAAGGACCGGTACAGAGGGGACCTGCCGCCGCTGTACATCACCGAAAGCGGCGCCAGCTTCCCCGAGCCCGATCATGTGAGCGGCCCCATCCAGGACCGGCAGCGGATCAATTACATCGCGGACCACCTGCGGCACGCGCTGGAAGCGACGGCTCCTGGCGGGATCGCCCACGACGTGGACCTCCGCGGCTACTACGTCTGGACCCTGATGGACAACTTCGAATGGGCTGCAGGGTACTCACAGCGTTTCGGCCTGGTGCACGTGGATTTCGATTCCTTGGAGCGCACACCCAAGCAATCGTTCTATTGGTACCGGGCGCTCAGCCGGGCCCGGAAGTCACTGGCCGGCGGAGGCCCGCCCGCCTGAACCCCGCCTTACACCCGGCTGAAGCCTGCTGCCCCGCTACTTGTCCTTGTTTGCCCGGTTGATGCGCTTGGCGCGGTCAATCTCGGTGCGGAAATGCTTCTTGGCCCAGAAAACTCCGGCGACCACGGCAACCGCGATGATCAGAAAAATCAGCCATCCCATGATGTACTCCTCTCGCTGTCAGCAACAGTATCAGTGCCTGTGAGACCTTGATTGCCGTCGTGGGACGGCGGGTTGGCCCCGGGGTCCGGCGCCATTTCTGGCCGCGCGTCCGGCGCCTGACCACTGGTTCCGCGGTTCAGCCGCCAGATGGCGAAGATAATCAGCCCCACGGCGATGAACGCCAACAGCAGGAACGTATACTGTCGCATCGCCAACAGAATGCAGGCGGCCACCCCCGCTGCACCCCACCAGACAAACAGCCGCTCGCCCAGGCCAAGGCCTGCCACGAGCAGCAGGGCGAGAAGCACCAGGACCCACAGTTGCTGTTCACCGGCGCCGCCGAACACTACGCCCAGGCCGCTCAGGGAAAGCAACACAGACGCTGCCCCCACCAGGAACCGGCCGGCAGCTTGGTTGCCGGAGAAGTACCGCAAGCCACCGAGGACAGCGGCCAGGACCACATACCACTGAACCACCCAGAACGGACTCGGGAGGCCGGCCAATATGCGGCCTGTACGGCCACCCGGCGCGTCCAGTTCAAAGATGGCAGCACGCTGGACGGCAACGGTCAGGAGCAGCGCGCCCACTTCCAGGGCGATCCGTCGCAGCCGTGGAGGTACCTCAAAGTAGGAAATTCCGACGGCGGCCGCCAGTACTGCCGCAGCCGCCCAGGACGTTGGATCGTGCCGGATTCCAGCGAAGACCACCAGGACGAGGCCGAGGAAGGCCGCGCCGGCCAGCGACCAACGCCTCACCGGCTCAGCCTGCAACGGGCCGCTGCGCATGAGCCGCACGCCATAGAGGGCGGCCGAAGCCACGCCCGCGCCGGTCAGCCACGGCAGGAATCCGCCCCAGCCGCCGGGGACATCCTGATAGGCCGCCGCTGCCAGAGCCACGGACCCGCTGAGCACGGCCAGGGCTGCCGGCGGATACAGGACCGGCAGATCCTCGACGTGCGACGCGGCAAAACACACGGCCGACAGGACCAGAACAGCCGCTCCCGTCACCCAGTCGGCCGCCAACGGCGAAATCAACAGTCCAACACCGGCGAACGAGCCGGCGGTAACCAGCCAGAGCCAGTGTTCGACGTCCGCGGCGCCAGCGTTCTGCTTTCTCCCGTTCTGCGTGAGGCCATCCTGCCGGCCCACGTTTTGTTGCCGTCGCAGGATGCCGGCAGCGGCAGCGAGCAGCGCAACACCCAGCAGAGCCATCGCAGTTCCGGTGTGGCTCAGGATCGGCAAAACCAGGAACGTCCCGCCGAACGTCAACACCGGACCCAGGGCGAGCACTCCGAACAGCACCGCATACACGGAGAAGTAAAGGGCTCCGCGGGCACCGAAGAGTCTCCTGGCCAGCACTGCGGTGACCAGGAGCATCAGCAGTTCCAGCAACACTACCCAGCGGCCGCCGTCGTCGTCCTGCGCTAGCAGCCCGACGCCGCCCGGCCTCGTCACGTACGCGAGCGGCAGCAACGCCTGCCCCGCCAGGGTGATCCAGACTGCAGCCTGCTGGAAGGGGATGTCCGCCAGACGTGAGCGCATCACCCAGCGGACGGCGTGCTGGACCGCGAGCACCAGGGCGAAGGTCACCGAAACCACAGTGGGCGAGGCGGTGATGTCGTAGCTGAGGACCAGGGCGAGCCCTGACGTGAGGACGCGGGCCGCCACAAAATACCAGCCCTTCCTTCCCCGCTGGTGCTCGGCCACCACCATCAGCGTGGAGTACACAGCGAAGGTGCCCAGGATCAGTTCCACGCGAAGGAATTCGCCCTCGCTGAGGACCAGGAGCACGGAGAACGCCAGCGGGGCCAACCAGACGGCACCTGCCTCCCTGCGGAGGTAGTACCCGGCGGCCGCGGCGCCGAGAGCCACGAGTCCTGCAGCGGAGGTTGCCTGCCAGTCAGCGGAACCGGCCTGCGCCAGGCTGGCGCTGCCCGCCAGCTGGAGAAGGAGCACTGCGCCCGCGTCAGCCAGAATCCCGCGGGGAGCACGACGGCGGATGGCAGCCACCAGCGGAAGGCACAGCTGAAGTGCCAGCACGGTCACCAGGACCGTCGCCGGACGGACCACTTCGTCCGCGATGACCACCGGCCCTCCGACGTCCTGGAGCTGGTGAAAAGCTGTCA
Organism: Pseudarthrobacter psychrotolerans; assembly: GCF_009911795.1. Classification (NCBI taxonomy): domain Bacteria; kingdom Bacillati; phylum Actinomycetota; class Actinomycetes; order Micrococcales; family Micrococcaceae; genus Pseudarthrobacter; species Pseudarthrobacter psychrotolerans. The sequence goes on from NZ_CP047898.1 coordinate 2,038,329, forward strand.
AGGCGAGGACCGTGGCTGCCGCCCGGACGAACCACCAGTACGCCCAGCGGTGTTGGCGCAGGCGCAACCGCATCGCCGTGATGACCAGATACGCCACCACCAGCAGCAGCGCCACGTTGCCGGAGCCTTGTGAAACGGCCTGGAACGCGACCGCCGCGGCCACCACGGACATACCCAGCGGCAAGGCCTCCCACACCGTTGCAAACCAGTCCGGTTCCGTGGCCGGCCGAGGAACCAGCAGGGCTCCTATGGTCAATGCCGCTGCAAGCTGGATGAACAGGCCGACGGCTGTCAGGCCGTGGACCGGCGAGGCCTCAACGAACGGCAGCCCGACCAGGGCCAGCGCACCCCCGGCACCGAAGACGGCCAAGGTTGCCTCCGGCGCAGACGTCCGCACCCCGAAGCGCTGCAGGAACGCCGTTACGAGCTGCTGGAGCACCAGCGCCACTAACAGTGCGAAAACGGACGCCTCGGACCGCCCCGGGCCGTCATCCAGAACGGCCGCGACAGCTACCGGAACCGTGCCAGTGAGGGCCAACCGGGATCCCAGAACCAACCGGCCACGGAAATCACCTGTAGCGAAGACCCCGCGGATCGCCCAGAAGCAGGAGGCCAGGAGCAGCATTACGGCGAGCGGCCACGCGCCCATCGAAGGAGAAACGATGCCGGCCAAGACCAGTACGGCAACTGGTGCCCATTCGGCCCGGCCGGCCCACCTGGCGGCGAGCACCATGCCCGCGCCCATAGATATGGCCACCGGCACCCACAGCGGCACCGTTGCGCCCGTTTCGACCGAACCGTACCCCTCAATAGCGCGGAAGAAGCCAACGGCCATCTCCTGAACGCTGAACGCGGTGGTGGCCGCGAGTTGGAGAGCAAACGTGACCCGGGCATCAATCTGCCAACGTTGTCCGGCGGCGTTTTGACTGTTGCCGGCGGCCGACGGGTCTGCCTGCCGCTGGGGAAACCAGCTGGTCAGCCTGGCCGACAGAAGCACTACGCCCATGGCCTGGGTGGCGAGCAGTACGCCGGCGGCGAGCAGGGCGTCGGTCCCCCGGCCGGTCAAATGCCAGATTTCGACGATGGCAGCCACAGTGACGGCGGCCCGTGCCGCGTAGAAGTTGATCAGCCGGAACCGCCCCGGAACAGCGGCCATCAGAGCGAAATAGATAGCGCACATCCCGATGACCAGTGCGTACTCAGCTTTGTCCAAGAGCAACGGAACGCAGGTCGCAGCGGCGGCCACAGCGGGCACCACCAACGGGTGCAAGACCATCAGCGGCCTGACATACACCGGCGGCAACCAGCCCGGCCGGGCGAGGGCAAGGCCCGACAGCAACACGGCCACGGCGATGAGCACAGCGAAATACCAAACAAGCGCCCCACCCAGGATTGAAACGCCGGAGAACGCCGTGGAGGCCACAAACGTGAGGGAAAGGTACACCAGGACCCTGCTCTCCAGCCGGACCGCCGCCGCAACGTAGGCGGCAGTACCAATCACGGACGTGATAAGCCACGCGGCCGGGCCGTGATGCAGGGCGAAATTGAACAAGGCCAGGCCGGTCACAGGAACAAGCGCGAGCCCGGTGCCGGTGAAGGCCACCGCGGCCGGCTTCAGCCGCGGAACCCGGGCGTGCAGTACAAACCCCGCGCCATAAAACAGCGCCGTGACAGCGCAGACACCGGCGAAACGCAACATGGGCGGCAGGCTCGTCCCGATGAAGAGCGCTGCGGCAGCCACCAGCAGCAGGCTGGCCACGTACAGCGTGATGTTGATGTTCTGCCGGTCCCGCTTTTCACGCCGGGCCTGGCGCTCGGCGGGTGTCTCCGGGTATGTCTGGAAGGAGGCGGCCGGGAACTGCGGCGGTATCCCCGGCGGCACCGGCGCGATGGGCGACAGCGACGAAACTGACGTCGGAACTGATGGCGCCGGGATTATCATTCGTGCAGGTGCTACCGGCGACGACCCCGGTGGCATCGGCGAAACTTCCGCCAAAGGCGACGCCGGCACATGGGATTTGCTGACGTCGGCGGGCACTGATGCCGCCTGCATGGGCACACTGCTGACTGCCGCCGTCGTGCCCTCCCTCAGGGGAATGCCCTCCCACAACGGCGAGTCCGCGCTGACCGAACTGAGCGATTCAGTAACCGCCGGCCCCGGCTGGCCTGATGCCTGAAGCTTGGCCGTGGCGTCAAGCCACCCCTGAAGGTGGCCGGCGCGGTAACCCGCTTCATAAGATTCGTCCGTCATGGCGGTCCCTCTCCAAAGGGCAGGCCTGCCTGCAAAGTTAATCCATTGATTGGATTAACTGTAGCAAAGAACAGCCCCGCTGCAATAGCAGCGGGGCTGTTCCACACTTTGCGTCAGGCCGTTAGGCGGCCTTCAGCTCCGTAATCAACAAGTAATTACTTGATGATCTTGGTAACGCGTCCTGAACCAACGGTGCGGCCGCCTTCGCGGATAGCGAAGCCGAGGCCCTCTTCCATGGCGATGGGCTGGATGAGCGCAACGGTCATCTCAGTGTTGTCGCCAGGCATAACCATTTCCGTGCCTTCCGGCAGGGTGATAACGCCGGTTACGTCCGTGGTGCGGAAGTAGAACTGCGGGCGGTAGTTCGAGTAGAACGGGTTGTGACGTCCGCCTTCGTCCTTGGAGAGGATGTAGACGTTGGCCTCGAAGTCGGTGTGCGGGGTGATGGAACCCGGCTTGACGACAACCTGGCCACGCTCTACGTCATCACGCTTCAGACCGCGGAGCAGGAGGCCACAGTTCTCGCCGGCCCATGCTTCGTCGAGCTGCTTGTGGAACATCTCGATACCGGTAACCGTGGTCTTCTGGACCGGACGGATGCCGACGATCTCGACCTCGGAGTTGATGCCGAGGGTGCCGCGCTCGGCGCGGCCGGTCACAACCGTGCCACGGCCGGTGATGGTGAAGACGTCTTCGATCGGCATCAGGAAGGGCTTGTCCTTGTCGCGGATCGGGTCCGGGACATTCTCGTCGACAGCTTCCATGAGGTCCTCGATGGACTTGACCCACACCGGGTCGCCTTCGAGGGCCTTCAGGCCGGAAACGCGAACAACCGGAGCGTCGTCGCCATCGAAGCCCTGAGCAGAAAGCAGCTCACGAACTTCCATTTCAACGAGGTCCAGCAGTTCTTCGTCGTCAACCATGTCCGACTTGTTCAGCGCAACCAGCAGGTAGGGAACGCCAACCTGGCGGGCAAGCAGAACGTGCTCGCGGGTCTGAGCCATCGGGCCGTCAGTGGCGGCAACCACGAGGATTGCACCGTCCATCTGTGCAGCACCGGTGATCATGTTCTTGATGTAGTCAGCGTGACCCGGAGCATCTACGTGTGCGTAGTGGCGCTTCTCGGTCTGGTACTCAACGTGGGAGATGTTGATGGTAATGCCGCGCTGACGCTCTTCGGGAGCAGAGTCAATAGACGCGAAGTCGCGCTGCTCGTTGAGAGTCGGGTACTTGTCGTACAGCACCTTGGAAATGGCGGCAGTCAGCGTCGTCTTACCGTGGTCAACGTGACCAATGGTGCCGATGTTGACGTGCGGCTTAGTCCGCTCGAACTTTGCCTTTGCCACAGGTTCCTCCTAGAACGTTTTCAAATGACTTACCCTTCAACCGCGCTTATCGCGGCAGAAACTCAGGCAAGTCTACTTGGGGGGCTTTGGATTGGTGAAATTGCAGATTCAGGAACTAATACTAGTCCCTCGAGCCTGTTCGTGCAGATGGCCGGAGCCCGGCTTGACCGGACTGCATCTGACCGGGACCCGGCCACCTGCACCAGGTGAGCTTCCGTGAACCGGAAACGCACCCGAGTTTTTGCTGCGAAAGTCGGAAGACTACTCGCCGCGGTTCTTCTGGATGATCTCGTCGGCAAATGCCTTCGGGACCTCCGCGTAGCTGTGGAACGTCATGGAGTACACAGCGCGGCCCTGGGTCTTCGAGCGCAGGTCACCGATGTAGCCGAACATGCCGGACAGCGGGACGTGCGCACGGATGACCTTGACACCCTGTGCATCTTCCATGGACTGCATCTGGCCACGGCGGGAGTTGAGGTCACCGATTACTTCACCCATGTATTCCTCAGGCGTGCGGACCTCTACATCCATCAGCGGTTCGAGCAGGATGGGGTTCGCCTTGCGTGCGGCTTCCTTGAAAGCCATACGGCCCGCGATCTTGAACGCCATTTCCGAAGAGTCAACATCGTGGTAGGCGCCGTCAATCAGCGTTGCCTTGATGCCAACAACCGGGTAACCGGCCAGGACGCCGTCGTTCAGTGCATCCTGGATGCCGGCGTCAACCGACGGGATGTATTCGCGGGGAATACGGCCACCGGTCACCTTGTTCTCGAACTCGTACAGCTCGCCGTCGGAAGTGTCCAACGGCGCGATGGCAATCTGGATCTTTGCGAACTGTCCGGAACCACCGGTTTGCTTCTTGTGCGTGTAGTCGTGACGCGCAACAACATTCTTGATGGTTTCGCGGTAAGCGACCTGCGGCTTGCCGACGTTGGCCTCGACCTTGAATTCGCGGCGCATGCGGTCCACCAGGATGTCCAGGTGGAGCTCGCCCATGCCGGCGATGATGGTCTGACCGGTGTCCACGTTGAGGGAGACCTGGAAGGTCGGGTCCTCAGCGGAGAGCTTCTGGATGGCCAGGGAGAGCTTCTCCTGGTCACCCTTGGTGTTCGGTTCGATGGCAACCGAGATCACGGGCTCCGGGAAGCTCATGGACTCAAGGACGATCTGGTTGCTGGAGTCACACAGGGTGTCGCCCGTGGTGGTGTCCTTCAGCCCGATCGCTGCGTAGATGTGGCCGGCGGTAGCGCCCTCGACAGGCATTTCCTTGTTGGCGTGCATCTGGAACAGCTTGCCGATGCGCTCCTTCTTGCCCTTGGTGGAGTTGACCACCTGAGCACCGGCTTCGACGTGACCGGAGTACACGCGGATGAAGGTGAGCTGGCCGAAGAAGGGGTGGGTCGCAATCTTGAACGCCAGAGCCGAGAACGGCTCTTCGGAGGAAGGCGCGCGGGTCAGTTCCTTCTCTTCGTCGCGAGGATCGTGACCGATCATCGGCGGGACGTCGAGCGGGTTCGGCAGGTAGTCAACGACGGCGTCAAGCATCGGCTGAACGCCGCGGTTCTTGAACGCGGAGCCACAGAAGACCGGGTAGAGCTCGGAATTGATCGTCATCTTGCGGATGCCGGCCTTGAGCTCCTCGATGGTGAGTTCTTCACCTTCGAGGTACTTCTCCATGAGCTCTTCGGTAGCGTCAGCCACCGTCTCAACGAGGGCAGCGCGGTATTCCTTGGCCTTCTCCAGCAGATCCGCGGGGATCTCCTGGATCTCGTACTTGGCGCCCATGGTGACGTCACCCTTGGAGTCACCGGGCCAGACCAGCGCACGCATTTCCAGGATGTCCACAACGCCAATGAAGTCGTTCTCGGCACCGATCGGCAGCTGCATAACCAGCGGCTTGGCACCAAGGCGGCCGATGATGGTGTCTACCGTGAAGTAGAAGTCAGCGCCGAGCTTGTCCATCTTGTTGACGAAGCAGATGCGCGGAACGTTGTACTTGTCAGCCTGGCGCCAAACGGTCTCAGACTGCGGCTCAACACCTTCTTTACCATCGAACACGGCAACGGCGCCGTCGAGGACGCGCAGGGAGCGCTCAACCTCTACGGTGAAGTCAACGTGGCCGGGAGTGTCAATGATGTTGATCTGGTTGTTGTCCCAGAAGCAGGTCACGGCGGCAGACGTGATGGTGATGCCGCGTTCCTTCTCCTGTTCCATCCAGTCAGTCGTCGAAGCGCCGTCGTGCGTTTCGCCGATCTTGTGGTTCACACCTGTGTAGAACAGAATGCGCTCGGTGGTGGTGGTCTTGCCAGCATCGATGTGGGCCATGATGCCGATGTTGCGGACCTTACTAAGGTCTGTAAGCACGTCCTGTGCCACGGTGTCTCCCTTTCGGATGGACTACGCGTTCGCCGCCGGCTCAGTCGAGCCGGCGGCGTCCGGGAAGTATTACCAGCGGTAGTGTGCGAAGGCCTTGTTGGACTCGGCCATCTTGTGGGTGTCTTCGCGACGCTTCACAGCGGCACCGAGACCGTTGGAGGCATCCAGGATTTCGTTCTGGAGGCGCTCGGTCATGGTCTTTTCACGGCGGGCCTTGGAGTAGCCAACCAGCCAACGCAGGGCGAGGGCGGTGGAGCGGCCCGGCTTGACCTCAACCGGAACCTGGTAGGTAGCGCCACCAACGCGGCGTGAGCGGACCTCGAGGGAAGGCTTGACGTTCTCCATGGCCTTCTTGAGGGCTGCTACGGGGTCGCCGCCGGACTTGGCGCGGGCGCCTTCGAGGGCACCGTAAACAATGCGCTCTGCGGTGGACTTCTTACCGTCAACCAGCACCTTGTTGATCAGCTGGGTAACCAGCGGGGAGCCGTAAACGGGATCTAGTACGAGCGGCCGCTTGGGGGCCGGACCCTTGCGAGGCATATTACTTCTTCTCCATCTTTGCGCCGTAGCGGCTGCGTGCCTGCTTACGGTTCTTCACACCCTGGGTATCGAGGGCGCCACGGACGATCTTGTAACGGACACCGGGGAGGTCCTTCACGCGACCGCCGCGAACGAGCACAATGGAGTGCTCCTGCAGGTTGTGGCCGACACCGGGGATGTAAGCGGTAACTTCAACGCCACCGTTGAGGCGCACACGTGCAACCTTACGAAGAGCCGAGTTCGGCTTCTTGGGGGTGGTGGTGTAAACGCGGGTGCAGACACCGCGGCGCATCGGGCTGCCGTTAAGCGCGGGAGCCTTGGTCTTTTTGACCTTAGGCGTGCGGCCCTTGCGGACCAGCTGGTTAATCGTAGGCACTCTCGTGTTCTCCGTTGGTTTGATCTCTACCTTCACGCTCAGGCGCCAGCCTGAACACAATGGTTTTGGCGTTGTTCCTTGCAGCTGCGGCCTCTGGAAACTTGCGTAGGCGTGCAAAAGCGTGGCATTCGTTGCGCACCTTACCCGCAACCCGGAAACAAGCTCCACCCAGCATCATGAGAACAAAACCAAAATGATGCTGCGGCGGCCTTCATCCACTGCCACACAGAACAATTACACAAAGTTTAGCACGGCTGGACCGGGGCCTTTAAACGGGTGCAGACGAAAGGCCCCGCCTCCACCAAGTGGAAACGGGGCCTTTCAACGCAATCGACTAGCGGAAATCGTTGCCGAGATCGTAGTCATCCAGCGGGATGGCGTGGAACTCAGGAGCTCCGTCGCCGCCCAGGGAGTCGTACGAGAAGTCACTGAATGCGCTGGGGCCGGTGAACAGGTTGGCCTTCGCTTCCTCAGTGGGCTCCACGGTGACCTCGGTGTAGCGCGGGAGACCCGTGCCGGCCGGGATCAGCTTACCGATGATGACGTTCTCCTTGAGGCCGAGCAGCGGGTCGCTCTTGCCTTCCATGGCCGCCTGCGTCAGGACGCGGGTGGTCTCCTGGAAGGAAGCTGCGGACAGCCAGGACTCGGTGGCCAGGGACGCCTTGGTGATGCCCATGAGCTCAGGACGTCCGGAAGCCGGAGTCTTGCCCTCGGACACAACGCGGCGGTTGGCCTCCTCGAAGCGGCTGCGCTCGGCGAGCTCGCCGGGGAGCAGATCCGATTCGCCGGACTCGATGACCGTGACGCGGCGCAGCATCTGGCGGACGATAACCTCGACGTGCTTGTCGTGGATACCGATGCCCTGGCTGCGGTACACGCCCTGGACTTCGTCCACCAGGAACTTCTGCGCGGCACGGGGACCCATGATGCGCAGAACCTGCTTGGGATCCACCGGACCGTTGATGAGCTTCTGGCCTACTGTGACGTGCTCGCCATCCTCGATGAGGAGGCGTGAACGGCGCAGTACCGGGTAGGCGATCTCTTCAGATCCGTCATCCGGGGTGATGACCAGGCGCATCTGACGCTCGGACTCTTCGATGGCGATGCGGCCGGCTGCTTCAGCAATCGGTGCGACACCCTTCGGAGTACGGGCTTCGAAGAGCTCCTGGATACGCGGCAGACCCTGGGTGATGTCTTCTCCACCGGTGGCTGAAACAGCACCACCGGTGTGGAACGTACGCATGGTCAGCTGGGTACCGGGCTCACCGATGGACTGTGCGGCGATGATGCCGACAGCCTCGCCGATGTCCACGGTCTTGCCGGTGGCCAGGGAACGGCCGTAGCACAGGGCGCAGGTGCCGACGCTGGACTCACAGGTGAGTACAGAGCGGACCTTTACCTCGGTGATGCCGGCTGCGAACAGCTCAGCGATAACGACGTCGCCGCAGTCGGTGCCGCCGGCTGCAAGGACGTTGCCCTTAGAGTCCAGAACGTCAACAGCGAGCGTACGGGCGTAGGCGCTGTTCTCGACGTTCTCGTCCAGGACCAGCTCGCCGTTGGCGTCCGGCACGGCGATTGGCGTGACCAGGCCGCGCTCGGTGCCGCAGTCCTCTTCGCGGACGATGACGTCCTGCGACACGTCCACCAGACGACGGGTCAGGTAACCCGAGTTGGCGGTACGCAGCGCGGTGTCAGCCAGACCCTTACGGGCACCGTGCGTGGCGATGAAGTATTCCAGCACCGACAGGCCCTCGCGGTAGGAGGACTTGATGGGACGCGGGATGATTTCACCCTTAGGGTTGGCCACCAGGCCGCGGATACCCGCGATCTGACGGACCTGCATCCAGTTACCACGTGCACCGGAGGACACCATACGGTTGATGGTGTTCATCGGCGACAGGTTGTCACGCATCACCTGGGCGATCTCGTTCGTTGCCTTATTCCAGATCTCGATCAGTTCCTGGCGACGCTCGTCGTCGTCGATCAGGCCCTTGTCGTACTGGCCCTGGATCTTGGCAGCCATGATTTCGTAACCGGCCAGGATCTTCGGCTTGTCCTTGGGTACCTCGATGTCCGAGATGGCGACGGTAACGCCCGAGCGGGTGGCCCAGTAGAAACCGGCATCCTTCAGGTTGTCCAGCGTTGCCGCCGTGACCACCTTCGGGTAACGCTCGGCGAGATCGTTGACGATCGTGGACAGTTCGCCCTTGTCAGCAACGTTCTCAACCCACGGGTAATCCGCCGGCAGCGTCTGGTTGAAGATGACCTGGCCCAGGGAGGTCTGGACGAGCACGGTCTGACCCGGCTCGTAGCCTTCCGGAGCTTCCCAGCCCGCGTACGGAACGAAGCCTTCGAGACGGATCCTGACCTGCGAGTTCAAGTGCAGCTCGCGGAGGTCGTAAGCCATGATGGCTTCGGCAACCGAAGAGAAGACACGTCCTTCGCCAGCTGAACCGACACGCTTGGTGGTCAGGTGGTAAAGACCGATGATCATATCCTGCGAAGGCAGGGTGACCGGGCGGCCGTCGGACGGCTTCAGGATGTTGTTCGAGGACAGCATCAGGATGCGTGCCTCAGCCTGGGCTTCGGGGCTCAGCGGCAGGTGGACTGCCATCTGGTCGCCGTCGAAGTCAGCGTTGAAGGCGCCACAAACCAGCGGGTGGAGCTGGATTGCCTTACCTTCAACAAGCTGCGGTTCGAACGCCTGGATGCCAAGGCGGTGCAGGGTAGGTGCACGGTTGAGCAGCACCGGGTGTTCGGTGATGATCTCTTCCAGCACGTCCCAGACCTGCGGACGGTAACGCTCGACCATACGCTTGGCCGACTTGATGTTCTGTGCGTGGTTGAGGTCAACCAGGCGCTTCATCACGAACGGCTTGAAGAGCTCCAGTGCCATCTGCTTGGGCAGGCCACACTGGTGCAGCTTCAGCTGCGGGCCGACGACGATGACCGAACGGCCGGAGTAGTCAACGCGCTTGCCGAGGAGGTTCTGGCGGAAACGGCCCTGCTTGCCCTTGAGCATGTCGCTCAGGGACTTCAGCGGACGGTTGCCAGGACCGGTGACCGGACGGCCGCGACGGCCGTTGTCGAAGAGGCTGTCAACAGCTTCCTGAAGCATGCGCTTCTCGTTGTTGACAATGATCTCCGGGGCTCCGAGGTCAAGCAGGCGCTTGAGACGGTTGTTGCGGTTGATCACACGGCGGTAGAGGTCGTTGAGGTCGGAGGTCGCGAAGCGGCCACCGTCCAGCTGGACCATCGGGCGCAGTTCCGGCGGGATCACCGGGACGGCGTCCAGCACCATGCCGAGCGGGCTGTTGTTGGTGGTCAGGAACGCGTTGACCACCTTCAGGCGCTTCAGGGCACGGGTCTTGCGCTGGCCCTTGCCGTTGGCAATGATGTCGCGCAGCAGGTCAGACTCGGCCTGCATGTCGAAGTTCTCAAGACGCTTCTTGATGGCTTCGGCACCCATGGAGCCTTCGAAGTAGATGCCGTAGCGGTCGCGCAGCTCGCGGTAAAGGCCTTCGTCGCCTTCAAGGTCAGCGACCTTAAGGGTTTTGAAGCGCTCCCAAACCTGCTCGAGGCGATCGATCTCGGCGTCGGCGCGCTTACGCACGTTGGCCATCTGACGGTCCGCGGAGTCGCGGGCCTTCTTCTTATCGGCAGCCTTGGCACCTTCACCTTCGAGGCGCGCGATCTCGTTTTCGAGGTCACGGGCAATCGTGGCGATGTCGGAGTCGCGGTTGTCGATCAGCTGCTTCTTCTCGATGTCGTGCTCAACCTGCAGGTTGGGCAGTTCCTCGTGGCGGCTGTCGGCGTCGACGCTGGTGATCATGTAGGCAGCGAAGTAGATGACCTTTTCGAGGTCCTTCGGTGCCAGGTCAAGGAGGTAGCCCAAACGGGACGGAACACCCTTGAAGTACCAGATGTGCGTGACCGGGGCGGCCAGCTCAATGTGGCCCATGCGCTCACGGCGGACCTTCGCACGGGTGACTTCGACGCCACACCGCTCGCAGATGATGCCCTTGAAGCGCACGCGCTTGTACTTACCGCAGTAGCATTCCCAGTCGCGGGAAGGGCCGAAGATCTTCTCGCAGAAGAGGCCGTCCTTCTCGGGCTTGAGCGTGCGGTAGTTGATGGTTTCCGGCTTCTTAACCTCGCCGTAAGACCAGCCACGGATGTCATCCGCGGTGGCGAGGCCGATCTGCATGAGGCCGAAGGAGGATTCGCTGGACATATGGTCCCTGTTCTCTCTTGTTCTCTAAATTCTGAAGTCTTGGTTACGGGAAGAGGGAGAGGCCCGACGACGGCGATCACCGCCGTCGGGCGCTCTACTAGACCTCTTCTACGGAACTGGGCTCTGCACGAGACAGATCGATGCCCAGTTCTTCCGCAGCCGTGAAGACTGCGTCATCAGAGTCACGCATTTCAATTGTGGTTCCGTCCGTGGAAAGTACTTCCACGTTCAGGCACAGCGACTGCATTTCCTTGATCAAGACCTTGAAGGACTCAGGAACGCCCGGCTCGGGGATGTTCTCGCCCTTGACGATTGCTTCGTAGACCTTCACACGACCGTGGATATCATCCGACTTGATGGTGAGGAGTTCCTGGAGCGTGTACGCCGCGCCATAAGCTTCCAGCGCCCACACTTCCATCTCACCGAAGCGCTGGCCACCGAACTGTGCCTTACCACCCAGCGGCTGCTGCGTGATCATGGAGTACGGGCCAGTGGAACGGGCGTGGATCTTGTCGTCCACCAGGTGGTGGAGCTTCAGGATGTACATGTAGCCGACCGAGATCGGATCCGGGAACGGCTCGCCGGAGCGGCCGTCAAAGAGGCGGGTCTTGCCTGAGGAGTTGATCAGGCGTTCGCCGTCGCGGGTGAGGTTGGTGGAGTCCAGCAGACCCGTGATTTCCTCTTCACGGGCGCCATCGAACACCGGCGTTGCAACAGTGGTCTGGCCACTCTCGCGCGGCAGGTTCGGCAGCTGCTTCATCCACTCGGGCTCGCCTTCGATCTTCCAACCGGTCTTGGCAACCCAGCCGAGGTGCGTTTCCAGCACCTGGCCGACGTTCATACGGCCCGGAACACCCAGCGGGTTCAGGACAATATCAACGGGGGTACCGTCGGCAAGGAAGGGCATGTCCTCGATCGGAAGGATCTTGGAGATAACGCCCTTGTTGCCGTGACGGCCGGCGAGCTTGTCGCCGTCGGTGATCTTGCGCTTGGCGGCCACGTAGACGCGCACCAGCTGGTTCACGCCCGGGGGCAGTTCGTCGTCGTTGTCGCGGTCGAAAACGCGGACGCCGATGACGGTGCCGGACTCGCCGTGCGGAACCTTCAGGGAGGTGTCGCGCACTTCGCGGGACTTCTCACCGAAGATGGCGCGCAGCAGGCGCTCTTCCGGGGTCAGTTCGGTTTCGCCCTTCGGGGTGACCTTTCCGACCAGGATGTCGCCGGCTTCAACCTCGGCACCGATGTGGATGATACCGCGCTCGTCCAGGCCTGCCAGGACTTCCTCGGACACGTTGGGGATGTCACGGGTGATTTCCTCGGCACCAAGCTTGGTGTCGCGGGCATCGATCTCGTGCTCCTCGATGTGGATGGAGGAAAGAACGTCCTCGGCAACAATGCGCTGCGAGAGGATGATGGCGTCCTCGAAGTTGTGGCCTTCCCACGACATGAATGCCACAAGCAGGTTCTTACCAAGTGCGAGTTCGCCCTGGTCCGTTGCCGGACCGTCGGCGATGATGCCGCCGACCTCGAGGCGCTGGCCTTCGTTCACCAGGACACGGTTGTTGTAGCAGTTGCCCTGGTTGGAGCGTGCGAACTTGTTGATGCGGTAGTTGGTTTCCGTACCGTCATCGTTGAGCATGATGACGAGCTCAGCAGAAACCTCGGTAACCACACCGGCCTTCTTCGCGATGGTGACATCACCGGCGTCGACGGCGGCGGCGCGCTCCATGCCGGTGCCCACGAACGGGGCCTCGGAACGGACCAGCGGCACGGCCTGGCGCTGCATGTTGGCACCCATGAGTGCGCGGTTAGCATCGTCATGCTCGAGGAACGGAATCAGGGCCGTAGCCACGGACACCATCTGGCGCGGGGAAACGTCCATGAACTCGACCTCGCCTGCGGGAACGAGCACAGGCTCGCCTCCACCACCACGGGCGCGGACCAGGACGGTCTCTTCGGCGAACTTCTTGTTCTCATCCAGCGGAGCGTTGGCCTGGGCGATCAGGACCTCTGCCTCGTCGTCGGCCGTAAGGTACTGGACCTCATCGGAGACAACGCCTTCAGCGACGAGACGGTAAGGAGTCTCTATGAAGCCGAACGGGTTGATGCGGCCGTAGGATGCCAGCGAACCGATCAGACCAATGTTCGGGCCTTCAGGGGTTTCGATGGGGCACATACGTCCGTAGTGGGACGGGTGAACGTCTCGAACTTCCATGCCTGCGCGGTCACGGGACAGACCACCCGGGCCAAGCGCGGACAGACGGCGCTTGTGGGTCAGACCCGAGAGCGGGTTGTTCTGGTCCATGAACTGTGACAGCTGGGAAGTTCCGAAGAACTCCTTGATGGCTGCAACAACAGGGCGGATGTTGATCAGTGTCTGCGGCGTGATGGCCTCGACGTCCTGGGTGGTCATCCGCTCGCGGACAACGCGCTCCATACGGGACAGGCCGGTGCGGACCTGGTTCTCGATGAGTTCGCCGACGGCGCGGATACGACGGTTGCCGAAGTGGTCGATGTCATCGATATCAACGCGCAGCTCGTGGTCCTGGCCGTCGCGCTTGCCCGTGAGGGTCTTCTCGCCGGCGTGCAGGGCAACCAGGAACTTGATCATGGCCACGATGTCTTCAACGTGCAGGACCGAAGCTTCCTTGTCGCCAAGGGAGCGGTCGATGCCAAGCTTGCGGTTGATCTTGTAACGGCCAACCTTGGCCAGATCGTAGCGCTTGGAGTTGAAGTACAGGTTGTCCAGGAGGGACTGGGCAGCCTCGACTGTGGGCGGCTCGCCCGGTCGCAGCTTCCGGTAGATGTCCAGCAACGCGTCTTCGCGGGTCTCGGTGGCGTCCTTCTCCAGCGTTGCACGCATGGAGTCGTACTGGCCGAACTCTTCGAGGATCTGGCCTTCGGTCCAGCCGAGAGCCTTCAGCAGAACGGTGACGGACTGCTTGCGCTTGCGGTCGAGGCGAACGCCGACCTGGTCGCGCTTGTCGATCTCGAGTTCGAACCATGCACCGCGGGACGGGATGATCTTGGCAGTGAAGATGTCCTTGTCACTGGTCTTGTCGGCGGTGCGCTCAAAGTAGGCGCCCGGTGAACGGACCAGCTGGGAGACGACGACACGCTCGGTGCCGTTGACGACGAAGGTGCCCTTCTCCGTCATGAGGGGGAAGTCGCCCATGAACACGGTCTGCTGCTTGATTTCGCCCGTGTTGTTGTTCATGAACTCGGCCTTGACGTACAGCGGTGCCGAGTACGTTGCGTCCCGGTCCTTGCATTCGGCCATGGTGTACTTCGGGTCAGCAAACTCCGGATCGGAGAAGCTCAGGGACATGGTGCCCTGGAAGTCCTCGATCGGGGAGATTTCTTCGAAGATGTCCGACAGTCCGGACGAGGTGGCGACGCTGAGATCGTTTTCTTCGACGGCCTTCGCTACGCGCGCCTGCCAGCGTTCGTTTCCGACCAGCCAGTCGAAGCTGTCCGTCTGCAGGGCAAGGAGATTCGGAACGTCCAGCGGTTCGTGAATCTTTGCGAATGAGAGCCGGCGAGTGGCACCATCAGTGCTGTCGGCGGTGTTAGCGGTTTCGTTATTAGAGGTGCTCGAGGCGACCAAGAGGGATCCTTCCACAGACCTTCAGGCGTTTTCAGATCTCCCCCGCTGTGCACCCTGCGGAATGACTCCGCAGTGCTACCATCCGGTTCCGCTATATGACCCGGGCCGGGGCTTTCCATCCAATGACGTTGTTGACGGCACGTTGATGGTCAGCTGCCAGGCAAAGCCCACCGCTATATGAAGGCTGAAGGTAAACAGGGAAGACGCAAATATCTACGATACGGCAAAACCAATTACGTGTCTACCCCACAACCGGACTTATTGCAAGCACTGATTTTTTGGCGTCCGGCCCGGGTTTCGCTCCCCGACCGCCGGGTTCAACCACCGGACGGGCAACCCTTGGAGCCGACGTCAGAGGCGAAGCGTGACGTCCTCAGCCGTGCAGGCCTGGGCGTTGGCGAAGACCGCATCACGCACACCGTCCTTGGAAGCCTGCTCGGGCTCGCCGCCGCTTTTCGCGGCCGTCGAGTGGTCAAGCGCGAGAACGCTGAGCGAGGTAAACAGTCCCATCAGGTTCCCCGACGCCGCGTCCTTGGCGTCCTGTGCGGCAAGGTAGATGTCCTCGTAGGCGTTCGAATCATCCTTGATGGCCTTGTAATCGGCGTAAAGCGAGTTGAACGTCTCGCACGCTTCCTTAACACCTCCGGACTGGGGCGTTGATGCGTCGGAAGAGCGCGACGGCGAGGCCGTGGAAGGTGCGGGGGCGGACACAGCGGGGGCTGCTGTTGACGTTGTGCTGTCCGGCGCAGGGGTGGCAACGCTGCAGGCCGTGAGTCCGGCAAGGCTGGCCATGGCTGCTGCGGCGAGGATTCTCTTCAAGATGGTGCTCCCTGTTTTTTGCGTTGCTGTGATGCTTGTCGTCTTCGCCGTCCACCCTACGCACCACCGCGACCACGCGCACATCCAGCGGATGGGTAGTTCTCCCCTGTCGGCTGTCACCGTCAGAAATGGAATCACCGGCGTCCCTTCGGCGTTTGGATTAATGGGTGAGATGCCTCACGGTAGCCTTGGAAGTACATCGATTCAGAGCGGAAGAGATCACAATGGGCAACTCCAACGACAATACTGACGTTGTTATCCTGGCCGGTGCGCGCACGCCGCAGGGCCGGCTCAACGGGCAACTGGCGAGCTTCACCGCCGTCGAACTCGGAGCACACGCGATCAGGTCCGCGATTGCCGCGAGCGGCGTAGAGGCCAGCCAGGTGGACGCCGTCATCATGGGACAGGTCCTGCAAGCCGGTGCCGGGCAGAACCCCGCACGCCAGAGCGCAATTGGCGCGGGAATCGGCTGGAATGTTCCCACTGTCACCATCAACAAGGTGTGCCTGTCCGGGCTGACCGCTGTGATCGACGCCGCCCGGATGATCCGCAGCGGCGACGCCACCGTGGTGGTGGCCGGGGGTCAGGAGTCCATGACCCGCGCTCCCCACCTGTTGCCCGGCTCGCGCCAGGGCTGGACCTACGGCTCCATCCAGGCGTTGGATGTCGCGGCGCATGACGGCCTCACGGATGCGTTCGACGGCCAGTCCATGGGGCTGTCCACCGAAACCAAGAACCTGACGCTGGGCATCGACCGGACTTCGCAGGACAACGTGGCAGCCCTCTCGCACCAACGTGCCGCGCTGGCGGCAAAGAACGGCGTCTTCGACGACGAGATCGCGCCCATCAGCGTCAAGCAGCGCAAGGGCGATCCCATTATTGTCTCCACCGATGAAGGCGTACGGCCGAACACGTCCGTCGAGTCCCTGTCCGGGCTGCGGGCCGCCTTCGTCAGCGACGGAACCATCACTGCGGGCAATTCCTCTCCCCTGTCCGACGGCGCCTCCGCGCTGGTGCTGGCGTCGCGCCGGTTTGCCGAGGAGAACGGGCTGGAGTACCTGGCCGTGGTGGGGAAGCCCGGCCAGGTTGCCGGCCCGGACAACTCCCTGCATTCGCAGCCGTCCCACGCCATCATGAACGCCCTGCAGCGGGCGGAATGGACCACCGCTGACCTGGACTTCATCGAAATCAACGAAGCCTTCGGTTCCGTGGCCGTGCAGTCGCTGAAGGACCTGGACTACCCGCTGGAGAAGTGCAACATCCACGGCGGCGCCATTGCCCTGGGCCATCCGATCGGGGCGTCCGGTGCGCGGTTGGCGCTGCACGCCGCCCATGAACTCAGACGGCGGGGCAGCGGCAGGGCCGCGGTCTCCCTGTGCGGCGGCGGCGGCCAGGGCGAAGCGCTCCTGCTGTACCGGGACTGATGGCGGGCAGGGACTGATGGTGGGCAGGGACTGATGGTGGGGCAGGTCGACAACGGGAGCGCCGCCGTCGGACGTCAGCGTTTCCTGGCCGATGCGGCAGAGCGCGGCCTCGACGTGCAACTTGTGGAGCGGCTGGCCGCGCGGAGCCTCGAAGAAGCTGCCGGGATCCTGGGCATCACGCCGGCGGACATCGTGAAATCCCTGGTGGTCAAGCGCAAGGACGGGACGTTCCTGTTCGCGCTGATTCCTGGCGACCGGCAGATCTCCTGGCCCAAACTGCGGACCCTGGTGGGCGTCAACAAGCTCTCATTGCCGTCCGCGGACGTAGCGTTCGACGCGACCGGCTACGAACGCGGGACCATCACCCCGCTCGGCAGCACCACCGCCTGGCCGGTGTACGCAGACGCCACCATCGCCGGCCGCCACATCTCCATGGGCGCCGGCGAGCACGGCTACGGCGCCTTTGTGGACGCCGACGCCCTTACCGCAGCCCTGGGCGCCGTCGTCGCCGATATCTCCGAACCGAACTAGCAACGCGGGGTCACTTACGGCCCATCAGTGCGACCTACATGGGCCATATGTGACCCCGCGTTGGAGTTAGATCGTTGGGGTTAAATGCAGGAAAACCCCGCCCACCGAAGTGGACGGGGTTTTCCGTGAAGCGGCGTGAGTTACTTGAGGGTAACGGTTGCGCCGGCAGCCTGGAGCTGCTCCACTGCCTTCTCGGCAGCTTCCTTGGTGACGCCTTCGAGAACAGCCTTCGGAGCGCTGTCAACAACGTCCTTAGCTTCCTTGAGGCCCAGGGAAGTGATGGCGCGAACTTCCTTGATCACTGCGATCTTCTTCTCGCCAGCGTGCTCGAGGATAACGTCGAATTCGGTCTGCTCTTCAGCTTCTTCAGCGGCGCCGCCACCGGCGGGGCCAGCAACAGCAACTGCAGCTGCAGTAACTTCGAAGGTCTCTTCGAAGAGCTTGACGAACTCGGAGAGCTCGATGATGGTCAGTTCCTTGAAAGCTTCAATGAGCTCTTCGTTGGTGAGCTTCGCCATGGTGTGGCGTCCTTCCTATAGGTGGTGCTTGGCGGCCTGGGCCATTGCCTTCACACCGGAGTCTGGTGGGTGAAGAGAAACTAGTTCTCTTCGGCAGCGGGTGCTTCGGCGGGAGCCTCTGCAGCTGCTTCGGGGGCTTCGTCTGCGGCCGGAGCTTCTTCCGCGGCGGGAGCCTCGGCTGCTGCCGGTGAACCGTTTGCTTCTTCGAGCTTGAGGCGCAGTGCGTCAATGGTGCGTGCAGCGGCGGCAGCAGGAGCCTTGAGGATGCCTGCAACCTTTGCGAGCTGCAGCTCGCGGGACTCGAGTGCTGCCAGGGCAGCGACTTCGCTCGCGTTCAGTGCCTTGCCCTCGAAGTAACCGGTCTTGATAACCAGCTGCTTGTTGGCCTTGGCAAAATCCGTCAGGCTCTTGGCAGCGGCAACTGCGTCACCCTTGATGAACGCGATTGCAGTAGGGCCGGAGAGCTGGTCGTTGAATGCTTCGACACCAGCTTCCTTGGCTGCAATTGCGGTCAGGGTGTTCTTGACGACCGAGAACTTGGTGTCCTGGCCGAGAGAAACACGCAGCTGCTTGAGCTGTGCAACGGTGAGCCCACGGTATTCGGTCAGGACAGCGGCGTTCGATTCCTTGAAATCGTTAGTGATCTCAGCTACTGCTGAAACCTTTGTAGGCGTTGCCATAACCCTCCTTCCGGGGATAGTGCCGGTATGCGACGGTCCCCGCTCAGATGAGCTAAAACTAAAAAACGCCCCGCGCAGATGCACGGGGCTTGGCTCGACACGGCTGTCGCTGTGGAGCGTTGCTTCGTTCACCTGCGCCGGCCGCCCTATGTTCAGGGTCCTTCGTCCAGAAATACATTTGGCCTCCCGCACACAACTGCAGAGTTGAGCTGCGTTCAGGAGAATGGATTTCCAACAACCGACGGTCTTTGGTAATTCAAGCTTACGGGACGGGCGGCCGGAGCACCAAATCGGCCTCAGCTCTTGCTGGTACCCAGGAACGGTAGTTCCTTCTGCCAGATGCCCGTTACGCCGGCCGTGGTGAAGCCGAGCTGCTGGTTGACCGTCAGCAGGTACCTGTTCTCCGGCGCGTTCCAGGTGTAGATGACCCGGGCATCGGGGAACTGCTCGGTGAGCCGCTCCATGTTGGCCACCTTGATCAGCAGCCCCAGCTTGTTCCCGCGGTGCTCCTGCAGGACCAGTGTGTCGTCCTGGAACACCACATCAGGCCGGTGCGCAAGGACGCTGATGGTGGTCAGGCCCACCAGGGCCCCGGTGGCCAGATGCTCGACGGCGGTGACCACCGTCCGCCTCCCCTGCGCGATGGTGACCTCTTCCGCCTCGCGGAGGATGCCGCCGTCGAACACCATATCCTGCTCAACGGGAGTCTCCAGGGAAGGGTCGACGTCGGCGCCCGCCTGGTTTTCGAGCACGGCCACGGCTTCCAGCCACTCATCCGGGCAGCGGTCCGTCCAGTGATGGAGTCGGTACCGCCCGTTGTTGGCTTCATCCGCCTCGGCCTGGAGATCGGCTACGAGTTTGCTGTCCAGCGGCAGCGCACAGGCGCTGAACTGTTCGATGTGCTGCAGCGTGTAGCCGGTCCGGCGCGCGAATTCGACCTCCCGGCTGTCCAACGGCACAAAGCCCTGGCCTGAACCCGGCACCAGCTGGGCCGCCTCGAACTCGTGCAGCGACGCACCGGGATGGTTGGTGTCAACGAGGATCAGCGTGCGGCCCTCGCTGCGCGCCAGATGTTCGGCCGCGAGTAACAGCTTGCGTCCCACCCCCTGGCGCTGGAATTCCGGCAGGATGTCGAGCGTGAACTCCGCCATGTCCAGGTTGTCAGTCAGCGGCAGGGCAATGTCCACCGTACCGATGATCTGGTCTCCGGCTTTGGCCACCAGGATGACTTGGCGCTCATAGGGATCGGCCAGCTCCAGGAGCTTCTCCAGCGGCGTGTAGGCGAGGTCATCGCTGCCCCACGTCTGCATCCGGACTTTGCGGCCCACCTCTACGGCAGCCAGAAAGTCCGCTGCGTCAGTTGCGTCCAAGGTGTCCGGGATCCACAGCTGCTCGATCCGTACGTCTTCTGCCATCAGGTGCGTCATCCCAGCCGTTTCTGCCATTCGCCCTCATAACCAGCAGGTATGAATCCGAGCAAATTATTTATCGCCAGCATATGCCGGTTTTCCAAGGCGTTCCATGTCAGCACCGACCGCGCCGCCGGCCATCGATGCTGGGCGGCGCGGAGGTTCGCCGCCTTGATCAGCAATCCCAGCCGCTTCCCGCGGTGCCCGGAAGAGACAAGCGTGTCCTGCTGGGTAATGCCCGCAGGAAGGCCCGGCCGCCAGTTAAGGACCGTGTAGGCGACGAGTTTTCCGGTAGGCCTGTGCAGTGCTACTGCAACCTGGATCTGCACGCCGCCGCGGCTGTTGGACTGCTCCTCCTGCCGGACCCTGGCAACGTCCCAGTCCTCGGCGTCCCAGTCCAGGCCGGCAACAGGGACATCCGTGCTCATCCGGTTCTTGAGGACTGCGTATTCAGCCACAAGTTCGTCGGGACACTGATCAGACCAGCCCACCAGAGCGTAGCCGGTTGCCCGTGAAGACGCCTCCAACTCCAGTCCGTCGAGTTGGTTCGCCGGGACCGGCAGCGTGAGCCGGCTGGCCCTCTCCACCTGCTCGAGTTCGTAACCCGCACGGGCCGCCAAGGCGACGGCAGGGTCATCTGCGGGGAGCCCGCCCGCTCCCGATTTGGCGGGGATCAGCCGGACCGCATTTTCCACCGTCCCGGCGGGCAGCTCGCAGTAGGCATCCAGGGAAGTGCGGCCAGCGTCGGCGGCCACAGCCTCGGCGTGCGCCAACAGCCGGCGGCCCCAACCCTGCCGCCGGAAGGCCGCGGACACGTCCACCAGGATCCCCGCCGTGGACGTGTTCTCACGAAGGGCAGGGTTACGGAGCAGGTTCCCACGGTTTGCTGACCCAGTCGTGCTATGAACAGCCGGCGTTCCTCATACTCACTGCCGCGCCAGTATTCCAAGCCCTCCAAGAGAGTGGGGCAGCGGTCCAGATCGCCCCATTTCTCCAGTTCATGTTTCTCGCGCAAGGCGTGGCACTCGCGGAAGTCCATCACGCCGCCGGTGCCGCCGGCACTGTGGTTAGTCCCGGCGTCGAGCGCTGAAGGAATGGCGACTGTGGTGATCTTCAGCTGCTGGCCGGTCATGCCCTCCAGCCTAACCAGCCGCACGGTTCAGTGGGGTTAAACCAAAGAACCGCCCGGCGCAATGCCGGACGGTCCTTAGGCGGGCCGGAAGAATCCGGCCCCGAAGTGCTGCTGAGGACTAGACCTCGGTCAGGACCTTCGTGACGTTGGGGTCGACGGCGATGCCGGGACCGAACGTGGTGGCCACGGTGGCCTTCTGGATGTAGCGGCCCTTGGAAGCGGACGGCTTCAAACGAAGCACCTCTTCCAGTGCTGCTGCGTAGTTCTCGGCCAGCTTGAGGGCGTCGAAGGAAACCTTGCCGATGATGAAGTGCAGGTTCGAGTGCTTGTCGACGCGGAAGTCGATCTTGCCGCCCTTGATGTCGTTGACAGCCTTGGCCACATCTGCGGTCACGGTGCCGGTCTTCGGGTTCGGCATCAGGTTACGGGGACCCAGGACCTTACCAAGACGGCCAACCTTGCCCATGAGGTCAGGGGTGGCAACGGCTGCATCGAAGTCGGTCCAGCCGGCTGCGATCTTTTCGATCAGGTCATCGGAACCAACGAAGTCGGCGCCGGCAGCGATTGCTGCCTCAGCCTTGTCGCCCGTTGCGAAGACCAGGACGCGGGAGACCTTACCGGTGCCGTGGGGCAGGATAACGGTGCCACGGACCATCTGGTCAGCCTTGCGAGGGTCAACGCCCAGGCGGAAGGCAACCTCAACGGTGGCGTCGAACTTGGACGGGTTGGTGTCCTTGGCGAGCGTTACTGCCTCGAACGGCGCGTAGAAGTTCTCCGCGTCGATCTTGGCGGCTGCTGCCTCATATGCTTTGCTGCGCTTTGCCATGCTGCTTATTTCTCCTTGTGCAGTTGTGGTCTGCGGACCGCGCTGGGCCCTGCCACAGCCGAGGATCCTGCATGGATCCTGCGACATTTCAATATTTCAGGGGTGCCGGTTTCCCGACAGTGAAGGCTATTAGCCTTCTACGGTGATACCCATGGAGCGGGCGGTACCGGCGATGATCTTCGCTGCGCCTTCAAGGCTGGTGGCGTTGAGATCTTCCATCTTGGTGGTGGCGATCTCGTTGACCTGGGCCTGAGTCAGCTTGGCAACCTTGACGGTGTGCGGGGTGGGTGAACCCTTGGCAACGCCTGCAGCCTTTTTGATGAGCTCTGCAGCCGGCGGGGTCTTGGTGATGAACGTGAAGGAACGGTCCTCGTAGACCGTGATTTCCACGGGGATAACGTTTCCGCGCTGGGCTTCTGTTGCAGCGTTGTACGCCTTGCAGAATTCCATGATGTTGACACCGTGCTGGCCAAGCGCAGGACCGATCGGCGGGGCCGGGTTAGCGGCGCCTGCCTGGATCTGCAGCTTGATGAGGCCGGTGACCTTCTTCTTGGGAGCCAATGTAAGGTCCTTCTCTCAATATCTTCCTGGGACACAGGAGCGTGCCTCAGGTTGTTGGCCGCCATGGCGAGGCGACCGGCCGTTCCGGGGCTGCTAAGCGGGCAGTCCGGAACGAATTCTGTGCGGGTTGTTAGATCTTGCTGACCTGGTTGAATGCCAGGGTGACCGGGGTTTCGCGTTCGAAGATCGACACGAGCACCACGAGGGTCTGGGATTCCACCTTGATCTCGGAGATCGTGGCGGGGAGGGTCTCGAACGGACCTTCCTTGACGATGACCGATTCGCCGACCTCGAAGTCGATGTCAATCTGGGCGGCAGCGTGCTTGACGGGCTTGCCCTTTTCGGCCTGCTCTTCTTCGAAGACCGGCGCGAGCATGGAGAAGACTTCGTCCAGGCGCAGCGGTACCGGGTTGTGGGCGTTGCCCACAAAGCCGGTCACACCGGGAGTGTGGCGGACGGCGCCCCAGGAGGCATCCGTCAGGTCCATGCGGACCAGGACGTAGCCGGGGATCCGGACGCGGTTGATGACCTTGCGCTGAGCATTCTTGATCTCAACGACCTCTTCCATGGGCACCTGGATTTCGAAGATGTAATCTTCCATGTCCAGGGTCTGGATGCGGGTCTCAAGGTTGGCCTTGACGCGGTTTTCGTAGCCGGCGTAGGAGTGGATGACATACCAGTCACCCTCCTGGCGGCGCAGCTTGGCTTTGAATTCGTCGGCGGGGTCAACCTCAGCCTTGGCAGCCGCGGCTGCCAGGGCGTCTGCATCAGCGTCGTCACCCTCTGAGTCGCCCTCAGCAGGTTCGCCTTCTACGGCGTCACCCTCTGAATCTGCATCGTCTGAATCGTCTGAATCGTCGGCGGAATCGGCGTCGGCGGATTCGGGCGCAGCGGACTCAACCTCGGACTCTTCACCGGCTTCGGCCGTGGGGGCCGCCGTGTTGTCCGTGGACTCTTCCAGCTCAGTCTCGGTTACCTCGAGCTCCTGCTCAGACACTTGGTCTCCTGCTTCCTCATTGCCTAACATGCCTATTTAAATGGCTCAATTCCGCACACCGCGTGGATTCTTCCGGTTTACCCGGACAAGGCCACGCGGCCTGCGGACGATATGCCTTAGCGGTCCCCGGGAGCTATCCCGCCGAAGACCCAGCTGACCACGGTTCCAAAACCGATGTCCAGCAGGCTGACGATCACCATCATGATGGCCACGAACACCAGCACCACGAGCGTGTAGTTGATCAGTTCCTTGCGGGTTGGTGCAACAACCTTCTTCAGTTCGCCGATGACCTGGCGAATGAAGAGTGCAATTCGAGCGAAGAAGTTTGCCTTGGCGTCCTTCTTAGCTGGGCGGCCCTTGGAGCTGCTGGCAGCTGTTTCGGTCACCTGGTCCTCGCTCATCTTTGCAATGTTGGATTACCCGGTCCTGATCAGAACCATGGTTGCTGCGCGTGCTCCGGCATTCCGCCGGAACAGCTTGCGCAGGGCAGACAGGACTCGAACCTGCAACCTGCGGTTTTGGAGACCGCTGCGCTACCAATTGCGCCACTACCCTATGGATCGAAAACAGCATCCTGACAAAACTTCCGCAGTTTGCACTGGGGCGCACGTCATCATCCGTGTTTTCAACACCGGAGAACCAGTCTACGCAACAACTTCGTCTACGTCGAACCAGCCTCATTCCGGACCGTCCAATCCGCCCTGGTGGGTGACTTGACCTGCAGTCATATCCACGCCGGCAGCCCGAACGATCCGCTGAACAGCATAGAGTAGATCACGTCGAATTCCACCATTCAGCCTCCGGGCTGCAAGCGAAGAACGGACCCTGCCATGTCTGCCGCCCGCGTTTCCAAGCGCATTTCCGCTATTGCCGAATCCGCAACCCTGGCTGTTGATGCCAAGGCCAAGGCGCTGAAGGCAGCTGGCCGGCCGGTTATTGGCTTCGGGGCAGGGGAACCGGACTTCCCCACCCCGGACTACATCGTCAAGGCATCCATCGAGGCCGCCAGCCAGCCCAAGTACCACCGCTACTCCCCCGCCGCCGGCCTGCCGGAGCTCAAGAAAGCCATCGCTGAGAAGACTCTCCGCGACTCCGGCTATGCCGTGGATCCGTCCCAGGTCCTGGTGACGAACGGCGGCAAGCAGGCCGTGTACAACACCTTCGCCACGCTGGTGGATCCGGGCGACGAAGTGATTGTTCCCACGCCGTTCTGGACCACCTACCCGGAGGCCATCAGGCTCGCCGGCGGTGTCCCCGTTGAGGTGTTCGCCGGACCTGAGCAGGACTACCTGGTCACCGTTGAGCAGCTTGAGGCCGCGGTGACGGACAAGAGCAAGATCCTGCTGTTCGTCTCGCCGTCCAACCCCACCGGCGCCGTGTACAGCCCGGAGCAGGTGGCTGAGATCGGCAAGTGGGCCGCCGCCAAGGGGCTCTGGGTGGTCACCGACGAGATCTACGAGCACCTGACCTACGACGGCGTCCCGTTCACCTCGATCGCCACCGCCGCCCCGGAACTGGGTGACAAAGTGGTGATTCTCAACGGCGTGGCCAAGACCTATGCGATGACCGGCTGGCGTGTGGGCTGGATGATCGGCCCGGCCGACGTCATCAAGGCGGCCACCAACCTGCAGTCACACGCCACGTCCAACGTTTCGAACATCATGCAGATTGCAGCCCTCGCCGCGGTCTCCGGACCGCTGACCGCCGTGGACGAGATGAAGGTGGCGTTTGACCGCCGCCGTAAGGCGATCGTGGCAGGCCTGAACGCGATCGACGGTGTTGAATGCCCGACGCCGAAGGGTGCGTTCTACGTCTACGCGGACGTCCGTGCACTGCTGGGGAAGGAATTCCCGACGGCGGCAGGCACCGCAACGCCGTCGACCTCCGCCGAGCTGGCTGCTTTGATCCTGGATGAGGTTGAGGTAGCAGTGGTGCCGGGCGAGGCGTTCGGCCCCTCCGGCTACCTGCGGCTCTCCTACGCCCTCGGCGACGAGGACCTGGCCACCGGCGTCGCCCGTCTCCAGGACTTCCTGGGCCAGGCCAAGTAGGCACGCTCTCTCACTTACTGCAAGAAAAAACCAAACGCTCTATCACTTTCTTTAGGAGAGTGATAGAGCGTTCCGGTTTAAGCCGCATCAAGTGAGAGAGGGTTCGGGGGAAAGGCGCATCAAGTGAGAGAGGGTTCGGGGGAAAGGCGCATCAAGTGAGAGAGCGTTTTACAGGAGGCGGCGTTCGGCGGCCCATTTGGTCAGCTCGTGCCGGCTGGAGAGCTGGAGCTTTCGCAGCACCGCTGACACGTGGGTTTCCACGGTTTTAATGCTGATGAACAGGTCCTTCGCCACCTCCTTGTAGCTGTAGCCGCGTGCGATCAGCCGCATCACTTCGAGCTCGCGGGCGGAAAGCCTGTCCAGTTCGTCGTCGGCAATGTCCGCCGGGGCGGTGCCGAACGCATCCAGCACGAAGCCGGCCAGCCGGGGCGAGAACACGGCATCCCCACCCGCCACGCGGAACACGGCGTCGGTGATTTCGGCCCCGGAGATGGTCTTGGTGACATACCCACGGGCACCGGCGCGGATGACCGACACCACGTCCTCGGCCGCGTCGGAAACGCTCAGGGCCAGGAACTTGGTGGTGCCCAGGAGCGCCGCGGAACCCGCAATGACCTCCCGGCCGCCACCGCCGAGGCCGCCCGGCAAGTGCACGTCCAGGAGCACCACTTCCGGACGCGCCTGCGCGATCACGGCGATGGCCTGCTCAACCGTGGCCGCTTCACCTACTACCTGGATGCTCTCATCCAGGTCGGCCTTAAGTCCCGAGCGGAAGATGGCGTGGTCGTCCACGATCACCACCCGGACCGGCTGCGCGGGGCGGATGGTCCCGGGCCCCTGTACGTTGTTCATGATTTCCCTTCCGCGTTGTCCGTTTGGAGCGCCGGCATTCCCAGCCGTACCTCGGTGCCGTCCGGCGTGCTGGTGATGGAAGCGGTCCCGCCGTGGCGTTTCATGCGTCCGATGATCGATTCGCGGACGCCGAGCCGGTCTTCGGGAACATCCTGCAGGTCGAAGCCCGGCCCCCTGTCCTTGATGAAGATTTCTGTATGCCCGTCGGAAACTTCCAGGTAGACGGAGACGGTTCCGCCGCCGTGCCGGGAGGCATTAAGCATCGCCTCACGGCTGGCCTGGACCAGCGCCTCGTGGGATTCGGTCATGGCTGTATCCCCGACGCTCACCACCTCCACGGCGTTGCCGAGGGCGTCTTCCACCTCGGCACCCACGGCCTTGATACGGTCCGAAAGCTGGCCAGCCTCCTTACCCGGGTCCTGGAACAGCCAGCTCCTGAGTTCGCGTTCCTGGGCCCGGGCGAGCCGGACGACGTCGTGCTCGTTTCCCGCCCGCCGCTGGATCAGGGCGAGGGTCTGGAGGACGGAGTCGTGCAGGTGTGCCGCGATCTCGGCGCGCTCCGTTTCACGGATCCGGCCCGCACGCTCCGTTTCCAGGTCCCGCCAGAATTTGAGTGCCCACGGAAGCAGCACCAGGACCACGCCGCCCAGCACGGCCACCGATGCCAGCAGTGCCAGCCATGTCTGTTCCCACGATCCGGAGCCGGACACCATCACCAGCACGCCGGCAACCACCAGCGCCAACCCGGCGGCCAGGCGCGCCCAGCCGCCTGCCTGATCGGCTTTGGTCTTGTCCACGAGCCCGGCACGGCGGGTTTCGTCGAGCTGCATCCAGGCGATGGCTGCGCCTCCCAGCACGGCGGCGGCGGGGATCAGGGTCCCCAGTGGCACGTCCACGCCCATTAGCTGGGCAATCATGATGCCCGCCACCAGCAGGAGGCCGGCGCCCAGCAGCATTTCCTTGCCATAGCGCATGCTGCGGACCCGGAACCACGGCGGCCGAACGGCGGCCGGGTAGCCGGCCGCGTAGCCCGCAGCGGGCCCGCCGCCAAAAACACTCCCCGGGGCGAAAGCATCGGCGTCGGGATTTCCCCACCATGGAGCGGCAGTGGGCGGACCGGGCGAGGGCGACGCGGACGGAGGCACGGCGCTGAATGCAGGGTCAAGGCTGACGGCCGGGGCAATGGGCGACGCCGGACGCCTGGCGTTGCGCCGGGCGCTTTCGTCTGCTGTGGGGACCATGATCCACAGCCATGCGTAGAAGGCCAACCCTGCGCCGCCGGCGAGGGTTGCGAGGGCCATACCGATCCTCACATTTTTCACCGGCCAGCCCAGATGCGCCGCGAGGCCGGCGCAGACGCCCGCGATGACGCGGTCGCTGCTGCGGACAAGCGGCGGGCGGTTGAGGGCGGTGGTCATGTGTCAATCCAAACACGGATCAGGGTTCCCCGGACCCGATTCCGGCCTGAACCGGGGGTAACTCAGGGGCGAGTCAGGGTGTTCCCCAGTAGAGCTGCGCCGCCCCGGACGGCAGGATCGAAGTATGAACTCCCACACCCCTACCCCCGATGACGGCCAGCCCACGGAACCGCTCCCCCACGCGACCCGGACCAGCCAACCGAACCCCTGCTGCCGCCCCCGGCTTCCCCGCAGGACACACCCCCGGCCGCCGGTCCATACGACGGTCCGAATGCCGGCCCGTATGCCGGCCCCTACGCAAGCCCGTCTGCAGGCCAATACGCTGGCCCTTATGCCGGCGCCAAGGCACCGGGCCAGTCCAGTGACTTCTTCACCTGGGTCCGGAGCCACGGCATCCAGCGCGGACGCGACCGGTGGATCGGCGGTGTATCCAGCGGCATCGCTCACCGGATGGGCGTCGACCCCCTGATTGTCCGGGGCATCTTCATTGTCCTCACGCTCTTCGCCGGAATCGGCGTCCTCCTCTACGGCCTGGCCTGGGCATTCCTCCCCGAGCCGGACGGGCGCATCCACGTCCAGGAAGCCGGTGCCGGCCGCTGGTCCAGCGGCATGACTGGCTCGCTGATCACCACCGTGGTGGGGCTGACCGGGCTCGGCGGCGGATTCTGGGGCTGGAGCCGCAACGGCTTCGGCGGATTCCTCTGGACCGTCTTCTGGGTGGGCGGCGCCATCTACTTCATCTATTACCTGACCCAGCGCAACAAGGCCCGGAAGGTAGCTCCCATGAACGCCACACCCCAACCGGCCGGCCCCGGCGGAAACTCCGGTTACCCGGCCTCCTATCCCACCACTCCGTACGCCTCGCCGTTTGCGGCCACGGATTCCGCCTCGACCCGCACGTCCGGCACGTCCGGCAGCGCACCTTACCTTCCGGTCCCGCCGTCGAGCGTTAACCCGCCTTACGGCGGCGGCAGCTACGGCGGCGGCAGCGGCAGCGACGGCGGCTACCAGCCACCGCAGGGCCCGGCCCGCGCACCCAAGGTCCGCCCATCCGGTCCCGGCGCACCGGCAGTAGCCATCACCGCCGGAACAGCACTTCTGGTGGGTGGCGGCCTCAAAGCCCTGGACGCCGGCAACGTCATCAACCTCGGTGACGCAGCCAACGCGATCGTCTGGGCCAGCGGCGCAGCCGTCCTGGGCCTGGGCATCCTCGCCGCCGGCCTGCGCGGCAGGACGTCAGGAATCCTCGGATTCTTCGCCGTTGTGGCCTTGCTGATCGGCGGCATCTTCAATGTTGTGGGCAACGGCGACCGGGTCCGCTTCACCCAGGTCGACTGGGCACCCGCCAACATCGAACAGGCAAGGGACGGCTTCGACGTGACCGCAGGCCGCGGGACTGTTGACCTCACGGAGCTGAACGTCACCGCCCCGCTGACGTCCGACGTCGTAATTCCCCTGGACATCACCGCCAGCAACGTCACGGTGGTCATCCCGGACAACGTCCCCGTAGACATCAAAGCCGACATGACCATGGGCAACATCCACGAAGGCGCCGACAACCGCGGCGGGATGTCAACACGGGAGAGCAGCTACAACACCGACAAGCCCGGCGCCAGGCTGATCGTGGAGATCGACGGCACCTTCAGCAACGTCACCATCCAGGAAGGAAACTGACATGAGCAACGTCAATCCGTCACCCGAGCCATACACTCGGGAAAGCACGACGGCGGCCAGCCACCCCGGAGCCGACGCACCACAGTCAGCCACCCGCGTAGGAACCGTGGTCTGGGGCCTCATCGTGACGGCGCTGGCCGCCCTGATCATCATCGCCCGGTTGGGCTTGGTGACCCTGAACGGCACCTACGTTTTGATCGGCCTGATGATCGGCGCCGGCGCCGCACTGGTGATCGGCGGGCTGCTCTCGGCCCGGAAACGTGACAACGGACCCACAACAGGGAAGTCTTGAACCATGGACAAGTTCTTCAGCATCGTCAGGGGCTTCGGCCTGAAACGTGGACCCCAAAGCTGGCTGGGCGGTGTGTGCGGCGGAATCGCAGCAAAGCTCAACGTGGATGTGGCATTTGTACGGATCGCTTTCCTGGTCTTCTGCCTCCTCCCCGGACCCGCCGTGGTCCTGTACATCGCGGCCTGGCTGGTCCTTCCTGACCAGCGGGACTCCATCCCGTTGCAGAACTTCCTGGACCGCCGCTCCATCAACTGACACCCTGCCAGAACCTCAAGGCCCCCGCTCCCTCGGAATCGTTCCCGGAGCGGGGGCCTTTCTGCTGTCATGGTCCTTGCCATGGAACGGGGCCTTTTGTAACCGGTTTGTGTCGTAACGCACACTGCCGACTACAATCTAGGTGAGCTCAGCGTGGCGCTCTGCCTGTTTACACCTTCACACCAGGATTTGAGCCGAGACATGAAAATTGGAATTCTTACCAGCGGCGGCGACTGCCCCGGACTGAACGCTGTCATCCGCGGAGCCGTCCTCAAGGGCATCGCCATCCACGGCCACGAATTCGTGGGGTTCCTTGACGGCTGGCGCGGCGTCGTCGAAGGCGACATCATCGACATCCCCCGCACCATGGTCCGCGGCATCGCCAAACAGGGCGGCACCATCCTGGGCACCTCCCGCACCAACCCCTTTGAAAACGGCGGCGGCCCCGAGGTCATCAAGGCCCACATGGACCGCCTCGGCATCGACGCCATCATCGCGATCGGCGGCGAGGGAACCTTGGCCGCGGCCAAACGCCTCACGGACGCCGGCCTCAAGATTGTGGGCGTCCCCAAGACCGTGGACAACGACCTCGACGCCACGGACTACACCTTCGGTTTCGACACGGCCGTGCAGATCGCCACCGAGGCCATCGACCGGCTTCGAACCACCGGCGAGTCCCACCACCGCTGCATGATCGCCGAGGTCATGGGCCGCCACGTGGGCTGGATCGCCCTGCACGCGGGCATGGCCGCCGGCGCCCACGCCATCCTAATCCCCGAGCAGAAGGTCAGCATCGAGCAGATCACCGAATGGGTCCAGGAAGCCCACGACCGTGGCCGCGCACCGCTGATTGTTGTGGCCGAGGGCTTCGTTCCGGACCACATGGAGTCCCCGCACTCCGAGCGCGGCCTGGACACGTTCGGCCGGCCACGCCTCGGCGGCATCGCGGACCAGCTCGCCCCCGAGATCGAAGCCCGCACCGGCATCGAGACCCGTGCCACGACCCTGGGGCACATCCAGCGCGGCGGCGTCCCGTCCGCGTTCGACCGTGTGCTCGCAACCCGGCTGGGCATGGCGGCGATCGACTCCGTGGTGGAGGGCTACTGGGGCACCATGGTGGCACTCAAGGGCACCGACATCGAACACGTGAGCTTCGACAAGGCCCTGGGCCAGCTGAAGACGGTTCCGCAGAACCGCTACGACGAGGCTGCGGTCCTCTTCGGCTGAGCAGCTTGGCTGTGCTGGGTAGGCTGGGGATATGACTCTTGACCCCGGTTCCGCCGCCATCATCCAGCTCGCGTGGGCCCGGCACCTGGGGCTCGACGACGGCGCTTTCGCTGCGTCGCTGAGTTCCGGCGAGCGGATGGTCAGGGCCGACGACACCGCAGAGACTGTGGAGTTCGTCAGGCTCTTCGGCAGCTCGGCACTGGTGGGACCTCAATGGGTCATTGACGCCGCCGCCGGAATTCCGGACGAGGAGATGGCCCAGCATGTAACCCTCCTGACCCTGACCCGATCCTACGGAGGCCACGGCCTGGGCGCAGCGGCGTTGTTCTTCGCCGACGACCTGCCCCTGCGCCAGCCCTCCGAAGAGCTCACCGTGTCCCACGGAAACCCTGAGGCCATCGAGCTCGAGGGCCTGTGCCCGCCGGACGACGTCAACGAAGTGCACCTGTCCGACCTCGAGCACCGGTATACAATCCTCCACGAGGTGGACGGACGGCGTCTTCCGGTGGCGTGCGGTGCCTACGGGGAATGGGAAGGACTTCTCGCGCAGATGGGAGTCCTGGTGGACCCCGAATGGCGGCGCCGCGGACTGGGATCCGTGGCAGCATCGATCGCCGCCCACGAGGCCCTGGCGGCGGGCCTTACGGTCCAGTGGCGCGCCGAAGTCAGCAACACCGGGGCGGTGGCCCTGGCCAGGCAGCTGGGCCTGTCCGCCGGCGGCATCCAGACCAGCGTGCACCTGGCGCACCGTTAGGGTCGCCAGGGACAGGTGCTGAAAAGATGACCTGCCTGTCAGCCGGCCGCGGGGACCTCCGCCTCAGCATCGTCCCCGGGTTGGGGAATGGGCTGAGGCTTCGCGAAAAACGCTACTGTCAGCGCACCGACGAGAAGCACTGCCGCCGGCAACAGGACGGACTGGCCCATCGCCGTCGCGAACGGTGCGTGCAGCACCTGCGGCAGGGCCGCACCAAAGCCTTCAGTGGACGCCGCCTGTCCGGGCGGCAGGGGCGGGAATTCGGCCGCAATACGGGCCTGGATCAGTGCAGCCATGGCGGCCGCCCCCAGCACCGAACCGATCTGTCGGCTGGTATTGAAAACACCCGAGCCGGCACCCGCCTGGCGTGGCGCCAGATTTCGCGTGGTGGCATTGGCGATCGGCCCGAAGATGCAGGCCATGCCCAGGCCCTGAACCGCACTCGGCAGAAGGAACATCCAGACAGGGGTATCGGGCGTCATTAGCACCGAAGTCCAGTAGATGGCCAGGGTGAAAAGCAGCATCCCGGCCACTGCAAACCAGCGCGGATTGACGCGGTCAATAAGCTTGCCCACGATGGGCGACAACGCACCGGTGAGGACGGCCATCGGAATCAGCAACAGGGCAGACTGCGTGGGAGTCAGCCCCAATGCGACCTGGTAAAAAATCATGGAAGCCAACGGGTAGGCCGTGATGGAGAAGCCCACCACGGTTATTCCTGCGTTTCCCAGCGCGAAGTTCCGGTCCCGGAACAGGCCCAGCGGAAGCAAGGGTTCGCCGCCTCTACGCTCGAGCCACCACTGCCAGCCGATGAACACGGCCATCACCACAACGCCGGCGATGATCAGGCCCCAAACCGTGAACGGGCCGCCATCAATGGTCCCCCACTTGTACGTCTGGCCTTCCTGTATCCCGAACACGATCAGGAACATGGCAACGGCGCTCAGGAGCACCCCCAGCACATCGAAGGAGTGGCTGTGCGTTTTCAGTTCCGGAACGTTGCGCATCACCAGCAGGAACGCCACGATGCCGATGGGCACATTGATGAAGAAAATCCACTCCCAGCCAAGGGAGTCAACCAGGACACCGCCGAGGATGGGCCCCACCAGGATGGCCATGCCCGCTGTGGCACCCCACAGCCCCATGGCCGCGCCGCGGCGGTCCGGCGGGAAGATGCGGGTAATCACCGCCATGGTCTGGGGCGTCATCAGGGCACCGCCCACCCCTTGCACGGTCCGGGCCAGGATGAGGATCGCTATGTCGCCGGACAGCCCACACCACAGGGACGCGAGTGTAAATACCGCCAGACCCGCAATGTAGACCCTTTTCGGCCCGAACCGGTCCCCCAGACGCCCGGCAATCAACAGGAGCACGGCGTAGGACAGCAGGTACGCGCTGGTAACCCAGACGACGGCCGTGATGTCGGCGTCGAGCGCCTTTCCGATACTGGGGTTGGCCACGAATACGATGGTGGTGTCGATCAGGATCATGAAGAACCCCACGACCAGCGACCACAAAGCCAACCAAGGCCTGGCTACAGTTTCCATGCGAATCCTCTGACTATGGTGGAGCGCCGGTGGTTGCTCAGTGTGGAAAGGCTACCCCAGCAGATCGAGGATATCTGTGCGGGCGAACATCTGCGCGGCAGCCCGGGCGGAGGGACTGCCGGCGTCGGGATCCGCACCGGCGTCCAACAGCACCCGGGACACGTCTGTGTACCCCTTGAATGCTGCACCCGCCAAGGGGGTCTGGCCGCGGTCGTTGGCCGTGTTGGCCTCACCGCCGCGTTCAAGGATCAGTTGCACCGTCTCCGCGTGTCCGTGGTAGGCGGCCAGCATCAGCAGGGAATCCCCGGCCGCGTTGGTCATGGTGGCCGGGACCCCGGCGTCCAGATAGGTGCGCAGGAGCCCGGCGTCCCCCTCCCGGGCAGCCTGGAAGAGCCGGTGGGCCAAAGCCACGGCCTCGTCGTCGGGTGAAGTGGCGTCGGGTTTGGCGGCGTCCGGTGCAGTGTTCTCGGTCATCAGCGGGTCCCCCTCAGGAATCCAGTCTGGCGCCCCACTACCTGGCCGGCGTCGGGAGCGACAATTACTTCCTGGGCAGCAATGTAAGGCTCCTCGCCGTCCAGCACGGTCAGCATTTCATCCGGTGCGACGGACCGCTTAATAACAGCCAGCGCCACCGGGCCCATTTCATAGTGCTGGGCAACGGACGTTACGGTCCCGACCTTCCGCTCGCCGAGCATGACCTGGCTGCCGGGCGCCGGCATGGTGTGCTGCGACCCGTCCAGCTGCAGGAACACCAGGCGCCGCGGCGGATGGCCCAGGTTGTGCACACGGGCGATGGTCTCCTGGCCCTTGTAGCAGCCCTTGGACAGGTGCACGGCGGTACGGAGCAGGTCCAGTTCGTGCGGAATGGTTTTGTCGTCGGTTTCCGCGCCCAGCCTGGGGCGCCACGCAGCGATGCGGAGGGCTTCGGCGGCCATCACACCGGCGAGTGGGCGGTCCGCCAAGGTTTCCTCGAGTTCAGCGACCGGCACCAGGTACTCGATCCACGGCCGCTCCAGTCCGGGGTGCCCTTCTTCGGGAACCACCGCGTAGGAGTACCCCCCGGCGCCGACGTGCGGCCAAGGATCCCGCCAGGCCAGCAGTCCGGACCATTCCTCCACAGTCTTGGTGGACCCGAGCACGGCCCAGTCGGCGGAGACGTCGGTGACCTCGACGCGAAGCATGAACTTCATTTTGTTCAGCCACTCGGCCAGCGGTGCAGCCTCGGCGGCCTCAACAATGAGCCAGGTGGTCCCGCCGTCGTCCACTACGCGGGCGTCAAACTCGATCCGGCCCTGGACACTCAACAGCAGCAACTCGCTTGACTCGCCCGGCTGCAGGCCGGTGACCTGCTGGGAAGACAGGGTGTTCAGCCAGGTCAGCCGGTCCGGACCGCTGACCGTCACCACGCCGCGGTGGGAGAGGTCGACGACGGCGGTACCGGCTGCGAGGGCGCGCTGCTCACGCAGCGGCTCACCGTAGTGGGATGCGACGCCGGCGTCCGCACCGGTGGCCTCGACGGCGCCGGGGCGCGACAGGAGGGGGCTGGGAGTAGTCATATGTGGGGAACGTCCTTAGGTCAGTGGGTATTCCGGTCAGCGGTATTCCGGGTTCTCGAAGTCGAAGCGTGTTCCGGCTTTCCATTCTTCAGGAAGATTGCCGTACGCGGGAATCCCGCCGGCGTCCTTGAGCATCCGGGCGAAATGCAGCAGGTTCCAGGTCATAAACGTGGTGTTGCGGTTGGTGAAGTCGGATTCGGGGCCGCCGGAGCCTTCGTCGAGATAGCTTGGGCCGGGGCCAACCGGGCCGATCCAGCCGGCGTCGGCCTGCGGCGGGATGGTGAAGCCGACGTGCTGCAGGCTGTACAGCACGTTCATGGAGCAGTGCTTGATGCCGTCCTCGTTGCCGGTGATCAGGCAGCCGCCAACCTTGGGGTAGAAGACCCACTGGCCCTTGTGGTTGAGTTCCCCCGAATGGGCGTAGAGCCGTTCGATCAGCTTCTTGGTCTGGGAGGAGTTGTCACCCAGCCAGATGGGACCGGCAACCACCACAATGTCGGCTTCTTCGACAGCCGGGTAGAGGTCCGGCCACTCATCGGACGGCCAGCCGTGCTCGGTCATGTCGGGGTAAACACCGCTGGCAATGTCGTGATCGACAGTCCTGATCACTCGGGTGCTGACGCCCTGCTTCTCCATGATGAAGCGGCTGACGTTGATCAGGCCCTCGGTGTTGCTGGTCTCCGGTGACCGTTTGAGGGTCCCGTTGAAGAACACAGCCCTGAGGTCGCTGTAATCCGTGGAGTCCTGCGGTGCAGCCATGACGCTCCTTTGATTCACTCGTGCGTGAAGCCCAGGATGCCAAGTCTACTGAGGATCGGTGGCGCGGCAGGGCCCTCAGGAAACCTTTTTCAGGAAAGCCGAGGCGTGCGCTTCGAGGCCCTTGCCGGGCTGTGATGTGCCGCCGGCTGCCACATCCCAGCGCCAGAGCAGGTTGCCGTCCACCAGGCCGAAGATCCGGGTCGCCGCGCTGTAGTCCTTGGAATGGCTGCCGCGCATCACCATGTCCGTAGTGAGCTGGACCTGCGGGCCCTTGATCTGCCCGTAGTACAGCTCAGAGATCCCGCCGGGATGTGAGATGGACACCGAGATATCGAACCCGCCGTCTTTATTGCGCAGCGCTTCGACTTCGTCGGCGCTCTTGAGTGCGGGAACAATATCGGCCGGAATCAGGCCCGGTCCGCCGTCGGCATCAAGCTGTTTGCGCTCCAGCGCCCAAAAACCGGTCTCAACTGTCAGCGGCCGCAGGCGTGTGCCGTCGTCGTCAGTTAACCAGCTCTCCGCGCGGTACTGAAGATACGGCAGGCCGTTGTGCGTGAAGGACACATGCTGGAGGAAGTGCTCCGAGTCCTCGTCCCCGCTGCCGAGCCGGCCGCTGCCTTCCCACTCACCAATGAGCCAGGAAAGCGGAACAAGTTCCGGTGTCAGGTCTGTAGGAATTTCTATCGGCACGGCAATTACCTCAGGAAAATGC
Source organism: Pseudarthrobacter psychrotolerans (assembly GCF_009911795.1). Lineage (NCBI taxonomy): Bacteria > Bacillati > Actinomycetota > Actinomycetes > Micrococcales > Micrococcaceae > Pseudarthrobacter > Pseudarthrobacter psychrotolerans. The sequence goes on from NZ_CP047898.1 coordinate 2,075,050, forward strand.
TAGCTCGTTGAACGGGTTTACTTCTGGCCTTTGAAAAGGCGGTAAACCACAAAGCCGGCGAACCAGGCCATGGACAGGCTGGCGATGCCGAGCAGGACGAGGAAGAAGAATTCAAATGCAAGTACGGACATGATGTCATCCTAACCGGTTAGTAGATGAGTAGTTTGTCTATGAAGTAAGCCAGGGAGCCCACGGCCGAAACCGGTGCAAGCCCCATGCTAACCGCAGCCAACAGATTCAGCGGACCGCCGCGGAGTGTTACGAGGCGGCGGAAGCTGACCAGTACGGCGCCCACCACAACGCCGAAGATCGCCGCGGGCAGGACAGCAATGTCGGAGAAGACCAGGCCGGCGAGCGGCCCGGCAAGTCCTGCCATCACGATGCCGAGGGGGGCCACGATGCTGTCCGGCCATCGGATCAGGCCGGCCAACAGTGCCACCGCAGCGCTGACGGCTGCCACCAGGAGCATCTCGCGGACGCCGTTGAAGCGCCCGCCGGCGATCCAGCCTGCTCCCAGGCAGGAGAGGAGCACACCGGCGCAGCAGCCCAGGGTGGATTCAAGCCGTTGGGCCTGGCCTGTACCCCGGATGAGCTGCACTACAAACACGGCCATCATGCCCAGCGCCATGAAGGCCGGCGTCCAGTCCAGGAAACCCGGGGCGGGGACAAAGCCGGCAGCGAGCGCCGATCCGACGCCGGGCAGTCCAATAACCGCTGCCAGGGTCTTCTTCGCGGGGATACGGAGGAAGTGAGGCCAGCCGATGCCTACCGCCACGGCAATCACCGCGGCGACGCCGACAAGTGCCTCGCGTGAGACGTATACGCCGGCGATGATCGCCACGAGACCCGCCACTCCGACGACACCGATGGCCCAGGAGCCCAGTGACTTTGCCGGGGCCTGCACCTCGGCGGTCATCGGGGACCCGGCCGGCCGGTTCGCGGTGGCTTCGACTCTGCACTCAATTCGTGGCATCCCATTCTGGCTGTGGACCCGGCGGCTCTGCCGACCGCGTCAGGGCGTTCTGCCCCACGGCTCAATCCTGCCTTATATGACCCGGATATGTCGCAAAACGAAGGTTTGGAGGGGCCGAATCAGTGCCGTCGCGCGGGCCGATGGGTATACTCAAAGTTCAGCTACGCTTCCTGCAACGGTTGCCGGCCGGATAGATCCTTAGTCGGCCAAGACCGCTGCAAATGAGATAGTACCGGCCGGTGAAAACCCGGTTCAGTCGCCCGAAGATGCGCGGACGCCCCTTGGAGGAACAATGTCGCACATCCTGCTATTGACGAACAGCACCGGTTCATCGGTAGACATTCTGCCTGCCCTGGAATTGCTGAACCACCGCGTGCACATCCTCGCCGCGGAACCCACAGCCCTGCTGGAGACCGACCCCTGCGATATTGTGCTCCTGGACGCCCGCAAGGACCTGGTGGGCGCCCGCTCCCTCACCCAGTTGCTGAAAGCCACCGGCCTGAGCGCACCCTTGGTCCTGATCCTGACCGAAGGCGGCATGGCCGCTGTTTCGTCGGCCTGGGCAGTAGATGACATCGTGCTCGATTCAGCCGGTCCCGCCGAAGTGGAAGCCCGCATCAGGCTCTCCGTAGCGCGGGCTGTGCCGGACAAGGATGACGCCCCCACGGAGATCCGCGCGGCGGGTGTGGTCATCGATGAGGCCAGCTACACCGCCCGCGTCAACGGAGCGCCCCTGAACCTGACATTCAAGGAATTCGAACTCCTCAAATACCTGGCCCAGCACCCCGGCCGCGTCTTCACCCGTCAGCAGCTGCTCACCGAGGTGTGGGGCTATGACTACTACGGCGGCACGCGCACCGTGGATGTCCACGTCCGGCGGCTGCGCGCCAAACTCGGCGCCGACCACGAAAACCTGATCAGCACCGTCCGGAACGTCGGCTACCGCCTGACCCTGGTGCGGCAGCAGGAAGACGAACTGACGGAAGCCTGACACCGTTCTAACAGCATTTGAATGCAGCAACAGCCCCGGACCACTGGTCCGGGGCTGTTGCTGTCTTAGTGAAGCTTTATTTGTGGAGGACATACGGGTCGAACGTATCGAGGCCACCCCACTGGTGGATCCCCCTCGTTCCCACCGTGACCGGCGGGTGAGATATCGACTATACGTGGCTGCCCCGGGGGGCATCAAATCGGAGCGCCTTCCGGCCGGGGCGTATAGCCTAGCCTCATGAGTCCTGCGCACCCGGAAAAATGGCCCGTCCTTGTAGTCCATGGCGGTGTGGAAGAACAGCTGCTGAAGGACTCCGTGGCGCTCCTGGCAGCTGCCGAAGAGTCTGACGGCAACCCATCGCTTTCCGAGCAAACAGTGGTGACGCTCCGCGCCGGGGACTCGGCAGAGCACTCCCTCCTGACCCTTGCCCTCTACGCGCCGGACGAGGACTCCGACCCGTCCTCAGGCCAGGACCTGGCCGGGGTTGCGGTTGTTGTGGAGGACGCGGACGGCACCGGAGTCCTGGAAATTGCCGTCCATCCCAGCTACCGCAACCAAGGTGTGGCGGACCGTCTTGTCGGCGCGCTCAAGTCCGGGCGCGGCCTCGACGGCCTGAAGGCCTGGTCCCACGGCAACCACGAGGCGGCAGCGGACCTCGCAGCCCGCTACGGCTACGGTCCGGTGCGCGAACTCTGGAAGATGAGGCTGACCACCGCCACCGCGGAACTGCCCGACGTCGGCCTCCCGGACGGCGTCACGCTGCGCGCCTTTGTGCCGGGCAAGGACGAGGACCGCTGGCTCGCCGCAAACCGCGCCGCCTTTGCCCACCACCCCGAGCAGGGCTCCATGTCCCGCGCGGACCTGGATGCCAGGATGGCCGAAGACTGGTTTGATCCTGCCGGCTTCCTGCTGGCGGTGGACGCCGAGGACCGGCTGCTGGGATTCCACTGGACCAAGGTGCATCCGCGCCACGGCGCCCATCCCGCGATCGGCGAGGTCTACGCGGTGGGCGTCACACCGGCCGCACAGGGTATGGGCCTGGGCAAAGCACTCACAGTGGCCGGCATCAGGCATCTGCAGGGTCTGGGGCTTCACGCCGTCATGCTCTACACGGATGCCGACAACACTGCGGCCGTTTCCCTCTACCGGGGCCTGGGCTTTACACGCTGGGACATGGATGTGATGTACGGCCCGCTGGCCGCCGTTTAATGGCGCCCGGGTGAGTTACCCCACTCGTGTGACTAACGGCTTCGGATGGGCCGAAATCTAGGGCTCGTGGACGCTGATTGATTGTAAGGTTGGTAGAGAACCGCGCCGGCAGAGGGCCAGCATCAAGCGCCAGGTAAGAGGAGAGACCATGAAACCGGAACCCGCCGGAACAGTCACGTCCGAGGGCGCTTCAGTGCCGGTGCGCGCGCGCTTCGGATCGTCTGAAGTCCCTGCCTCGCGTGCAACGCAGGACCGGATCGACATCCCCGAGTTTGCGCCCAACCTTGTGCCCGAGGGGGACATCCGGCCGGACCGCTTCCTGGACCGCGAGCTCAGCTGGCTGGCTTTCAACTCCCGCGTCCTGGAACTCGCCGAAGATCCCACTCTCCACCTGCTGGAACGCGTGGCTTTCCTGTCCATCTTCGCGTCCAACCTGGACGAGTTCTTCATGGTCCGGGTGGCCGGCCTGAAGCGGCGCATCGCCACCAACCTCGCCGTGCCTTCCCCTGCAGGCCTCAGCCCTGTGGAGGTGCTGGAGAAGATCGGCAACGAAGCCCACCGCCTCCAGCAGCGCCACGCCCAGGTCTACGCCGAACAGATCCGCCCCGCCCTGGCCTATGAGCACATCCACCTGATGCACTGGGACGAACTGGACGACGCCGCCAAGCAGCAGCTCAGCGCCATGTTCGCCGAAAAGGTCTTCCCGATCCTGACGCCCCTGGCCGTGGACCCGGCACACCCGTTCCCCTACATTTCCGGGCTCTCCCTGAACCTGGCCGTAGTGGTGCGCAACCCTGTGAGCGACAAGGAACTCTTCGCCCGCCTCAAGGTTCCGGACCAGCTTCCCCGCCTGATCTCCATCGACGGCCCGCGGGCCGGGGCCGTCGCGGGACGCGTGGCGCGTTTCATCGCGCTGGAGGAAGTCATCGCCGTCCACTTGGACAAGCTCTTCGCCGGCATGGAAGTCCTGGAACACCACATCTTCCGCGTCACCCGTAACGAGGACCTCGAAGTGGAAGAGGACGACGCCGAGAACCTCCTGCAGGCGCTGGAGAAGGAACTGCTGCGCCGCCGGTTCGGCCCTCCCGTCCGCCTCGAGGTCACCAATGACATCAACCCGAACATCCGGGCCCTGCTCATCCGCGAGCTCGGAGTGGAAGAGTCCGAGGTGTACTCGCTCCCGGCTCCGTTGGACCTCCGCGGGCTGTCCGTCATCGCCGGAATTGACCGTGCAGACCTTCATTACCCTAAGCACATGCCGCACACGTCCCGGTTCCTTAACGAGTCCGAGACGTCCAAGGCCGCCAACGTTTTCTCGGCCATGCGCCGCCGCGACATCCTGCTCCACCACCCGTACGACTCCTTCTCCACCTCGGTGCAGGCGTTCCTGGAACAGGCAGCCGCGGACCCCAAGGTCCAGGCCATCAAGCAGACCCTGTACCGGACGTCGGGCGACTCCCCCATCGTTGACGCCCTGATCGACGCCGCCGAGGCCGGCAAACAAGTGCTGGCTCTGGTGGAGATCAAGGCCAGGTTCGATGAGCAGGCCAACATCTCCTGGGCACGCAAGCTGGAACAGGCGGGCGTCCACGTGGTCTACGGCATCGTGGGCCTGAAAACCCACTGCAAGCTGTCGCTGGTGGTCCGCCAGGAAGTGGACGGGCTGCGCCGCTACTGCCATATCGGCACCGGCAACTACCACCCCCGCACTGCGCGCTACTACGAGGACCTTGGTCTGCTGACCGCCAACGAGCAGGTGGGCGAGGACCTGTCCAAGCTGTTCAACCAGCTGTCCGGCTATGCTCCTAAGTCAACTTTCAAGCGCCTCCTGGTGGCGCCGCGCTCGGTCCGCTCCGGGCTGATTGACCGCATCGAGACCGAGATCCGCAACGCCCGGGCCGGGCTGGCCGCCAGGGTGCAGATCAAGGTCAACTCCATAGTGGATGAAGCCATCATCGACTCCCTGTACCGCGCTTCCCAGGCCGGCGTGATGGTGGACGTCATTGTGCGCGGCATCTGCTCGCTGCGTCCAGGCGTCCCGGGCCTCAGCGAGAACATCACCGTGCGCTCGGTGCTGGGCCGCTTCCTGGAACACTCCCGGGTGTTCGCCTTCGCGAACGGCGGCGATCCCGTAGTTTACATCGGCTCGGCCGACATGATGCACCGGAACCTGGACCGCAGGGTCGAGGCGCTGGTCCAGCTGTCCAATGCCGACGACATCAGCTACGTCCTCAACCTGCTGCGGCGCTACATGGATCCGGAGACAGCCAGCTGGCATCTGGATAACCAGGGCCTGTGGAACCGGCACCACATTGCTGACGACGGCAGTCACCTCGACGACATCCAGTCCTGGCTGTTGGCGTCGCGCACCCGCCAGCGCAGCCTGAGCCGGCGGTAGGGCTACGGCGTTGGCGAGCGACATCCTCGTAGCAGACCAAACAGACCATCCCGGCGAAGCAGTTGCCGTCGTCGCGGCCGGGGGGCTGCCCTGGCGTATCGACTCGGACGGTCTTGAAGTCCTGCTGATCCACCGTCCGCGGTATGACGACTGGTCCTGGCCCAAGGGCAAGATCGACGCCGGCGAGACCCTGCCCGAATGCGCGGCCCGTGAGGTGCAGGAGGAGATCGGACTTGCCGCGCCCCTGGGCATTCCGCTGCCGCCCATCCACTACCACGTGCCGTCCGGACTGAAGGTGGTCCACTACTGGGCGGTCCACGTCAACGGTGCCCGCCTGGTTCCCGACGGCAAGGAAGTGGACCGCGTGGTGTGGTGCGCCCCTGAAACGGCCGCGGGGCTGCTGACCAACCCGTCCGACGTCGTTCCCCTGGAGCACCTGCAGGCCGCCCATAACGGCGGTGAACTGAACACGTGGCCGCTGATTGTGGTGCGGCATGCAAAGGCCAAGCCGCGCTCGTCCTGGTCCAAAGCCGAGGGCGAACGGCCCCTGGCCGCAACAGGAACCAGGCAGGCGCAGGCCGTCGGCCGGCTGCTGCAGGCCTGGAAGCCGCCGCGCGTGGTGACGAGTCCCTGGCAGCGCTGCGTGTCAACCGTGGCGCCGTACCTGAAGGTTTCAGGAGCCAAGGTCAAACTGGTGGATGCGCTGACAGAACACAAGCACGCCAGGACGCCCAAGAAAACCGCCGCCACCATTGAGTCGCTGCTGGAGAAGGAACAGCCCGTCGCCGTCTGCACGCACCGTCCTGCCTTGCCTACGGTCCTGGGCCAGCTGGGCAAACACATGCCGGGCCGTCTGCGCGGGCTCCTGCCGGACTCGGATCCTTACCTGTCCCCCGGCGAGATGGTGGTGTGCCACGTGGCCGTCGGCAACAAGCACCGGATCGTGGCCGTGGAGCAGTTCAAGCCGTTTGATGACTAGAGCGCCGAACCACGCCGGTAGACTTTAGCCGTGAGCATCCCGACGCCTTATGAAGACCTCCTCCGCGATGTGCTGGCCCATGGCACGCACAAATCCGACCGCACGGGCACCGGAACCACCAGCGTTTTCGGCCGTCAACTGCGCTTTGACCTTGGCCGGAGCTTTCCGCTGATCACCACCAAACGCGTGCATTTCAAGTCCGTGGCAGTGGAGCTGTTGTGGTTCCTCCGCGGCGAATCAAACGTCAAGTGGATGCAGGACCAGGGCGTGAGCATCTGGAACGAGTGGGCTGACGCGGACGGCGAACTGGGTCCCGTGTACGGCGTCCAGTGGCGCAGCTGGCCAACCCCGGACGGCGGCCATGTTGACCAGATCGCGGAGCTGGTGGAGAACCTCAAAACCAACCCGGACTCGCGCCGGCACATCGTGTCTGCCTGGAACGTCTCCGAGCTCAAGGACATGGCGCTGCCCCCATGCCACGCGTTTTTCCAGTTCTATGTGGCTGACGGCAAGCTGTCCTGCCAGCTGTACCAGCGCTCGGCGGACATGTTCCTGGGCGTGCCCTTCAACATTGCCTCCTACTCCCTGCTCACCTGCATGATTGCGCAGCAGGTAGGGCTCGAGCCCGGCGAGTTTGTCTGGACAGGCGGCGACGTCCACATCTACGAGAACCACATGGACCAGGTGCTGAAGCAGCTGGACCGGGAACCGTATGAATACCCGCAGCTAAAGATCACCCGGAAGCCGGCCTCGATCTTCGACTACACGCTCGAGGACTTCGACGTGGTGGGCTACAAACACCACCCCACCATCAAAGCCCCGATCGCCGTATGAGCACCGAGAACGCAGCCGACCCCCAGTCCTTTTCGCAGGAGCTCGCCGGTTCCGTAACCGGCGTCGGCCTGGTGTGGGCGCAGACGTCCGGCGGCGTGATCGGCAAAAACGGCGACATGCCCTGGCACCTGCCCGAAGACCTGAAGCACTTCAACCGCCTCACCATGGGGCACCCGGTGATCATGGGCCGCAAAACGTGGCTGTCCTTCCCGGACAAGTATCGTCCCCTGCCTGGCCGGACGAACATTGTGATCACGCGGCAGAAAAACTGGGGCGATTCGCCTGAGGCGGAGGGCGCCGTCGTGGTCCCCTCCCTGGATGATGCCCTCCTCGAGTCGCAGTTCGTCGACGGCGGCGGGACCGTGTGGATCCTGGGCGGCGGCGAAGTCTTCCGCCAGTCCACCCAACTCGCCAACGTTGCAGTGGTCACCACCATCGACGTGGAGACCGACGGCGACACGTTCGCTCCCGAGCTCGATGAGACCTGGGAGGCGGCCGCGTCCGTCCCGCCGGACGGGTGGCTGACGGCAGCCAACGGAACGCGCTACAGGTTTACCAAATGGACTAGGACGCAGGGCTGAGATGTTGAAAAAACCGGAAACACTGTTTGTGCTGGGCTACATGCTGCTGCCACTGCTCGCGCTGCTGTCTGCGATCGTTGGCCTGACCATGATCCTGGGCGGCAACAAGATCGCCGGGGCCATCGTGCTGGTGGTGGTGACGCAGGTGTTCGCCTTCGGCGCCTTCTACGCGTTGCGCCTGCGTAAAACCGCGGTGCTGGAGGACGGCAAACGCACCTGACGCTCGGAGCTGCCGCGCGCCGTCGTACGCATCCCCACGGCAGTGACGTAACCGACTGCGCCCTGCCGGCTCCGAAGTCTAAACTGGACGAATGACTACAGCAGCTACCCCCTCCGTCGGCCTGGTCGGATGGCGCGGCATGGTCGGCTCCGTCCTGATGCAGCGCATGCAGGATGAAGGCGACTTTGCCAACATCAACCCGGTGTTCTTCTCCACGTCAAACGCGGGAGGTGCCGCCCCGGCTGTTGCCGGTGCTGCCGCCGGCGCGGCCGGCAAGCTCGAGGACGCGTTCGACGTCGACACGCTGGCTAAGCTGCCCATTATTGTCACCGCCCAGGGCGGGGACTACACCAAGCGCGTGCACGCCGAGCTGCGCGGCCGCGGCTGGGACGGCCTTTGGATCGACGCAGCCTCCACGCTGCGGATGAACGACGACTCGATCATCGTGCTGGACCCGATCAACCGCGACGTCATCGACAAGGGCCTGGTCAACGGCACCAAGGACTTCATCGGCGGCAACTGCACTGTTTCCTGCATGCTTATGGGCCTCGGCGGGCTGTTCAAGAACGGCCTCGTCGAATGGGGCACGTCCATGACCTACCAGGCTGCCTCCGGCGGCGGCGCCCGGCACATGCGCGAACTGCTCAGCCAGTTCGGCACGCTCAATGCCGAAGTGAGCTCGGAACTGGACGACCCGGCGTCGGCCATCCTGGAAATCGACCGCAAGGTCCTCGCCCACCAGCGCACCGACATCGACGCCACCCAGTTCGGCGTGCCGCTGGCCGGCTCCCTGATCCCGTGGATCGACGCGGACCTGGGCAACGGCCAGTCCAAGGAAGAGTGGAAGGCCGGGGTTGAAACCAACAAGATCCTGGGCACTTCGGACGAGAACCGGATCATCATGGACGGCCTGTGCATCCGGATCGGCGCCATGCGTTCGCACTCGCAGGCACTGACGCTGAAGCTCCGCGAGGACCTCTCCGTGGCCGAGATCGAGAAGCTCCTCGCCGAGGACAACGAGTGGGCCAAGGTCATCCCGAACACCAAAGAAGACTCCATGGCAGGCCTGACCCCGTGGCCGCGTCCGGCACGCTGGATATCCCCGTGGGCCGCATCCGCAAGATGGAAATGGGCCCGGAGTACATCAGCGCCTTCACCGTGGGCGACCAGCTGCTCTGGGGCGCCGCCGAGCCGCTGCGCCGCATGCTCAACATCGCCACCGGGAACCTCTAACTCCGCGTCACTCTAAACAGCAACGCAGGGTCACTTAAGGCCCATTCCGCACCGTCGGATGGGCCTTAAGTGACCCCGCGTTGCTATCAGTGTCAGGTGTTGAGGAATGCGAGGTACTGTTCGGCGGCCTTGGTGAACGCCGCCTGCGCAGCGGGTCCGAGCCGTTGGACGTCGTCAAAGAGTTCAGGCACGACGGCGGCACTGCGGCTGGTGCCGGCCCGCGCCCACGTGCCAATCACTTCTCCCCCTGCCACGACGGTCTTCTTGAACACTCCGTTGCCGCCCGGGACGATCTTGTTGGCGTGCTCAGGTGCCAGCACCAGGCTCCTGTCCATGTAGCCCAGCACAAACTCGTCGAAGCCCGGCAGGAGGAGGACGGACCGCTGGCCGGGCACACCGTCGTCGAGCATTGAGGCAGTTTCAGGCGACATCCAATAGTTCGCACCCCCGAATTCCAGCTCCACTAGCTGCCCGCTGACCAGCTCAAACGCCGCCCGCACCTCGGTCAGGGGAAGCTGCGTCCACCAGGCGAAGTCGCGGACGGTGGCAGGGCCGTGGCTGCGGAAGTAGCGCAGCATGAACTCGGCGATCGCTTCCTGCCGTTCAAGGTCCCGCGACACCGGGATCCAGTCATCGAACGCCACCAGCAGCTGTTGGTTCCCGGCCAGCGGGCCTTGAACCAGCCAGGCGTGCCGGCACAGTGTCCCCAGGATATGGATCCCCCGCTGGCCGGTAGTGGGCTGCCCGGCCGCCTCAAACACCTCGAAGACCTCAGCCCTGCTCACGGGACCCCGGCCGCAATCCGCTCCAGGGCCACGTCACGGCATTTCTCGATGTCCGCCCACGTGATGTCCAGTTCCCGGTGCCGACCGGCAACGATGCGGGTGAGTCGCTCGGTGGTCAGGCCCAGCATCCAGCGCAGATCCTCCGGAGCCACGAAGTGCAGCGTGCCGCGCATCGGCCAGGACCGGACCACACTGCCGCTGTGCACTGCGGCGCGTACGTCCGTCAACCCTGCGCCCGGAACGCGGAGGCCGATGGCCCACAGCGCGGCCTGCAGGTCCTGCGCCTGCGTGGCCGTCATCCAGCGGACCGCGTCCTCAACGGAGCCAAGTCCGGGGCCAAACAATCCTTGAGAGGCCAGCCGGAGCCTGCCCATCACCTTGGGGCTTATGCGGTTCACTGCCATGTCCTCATCGTAGAACCTGGCGCGTTAGGCTTGCAGCATGACTTTGGGGAGTTTGTGGCAATTGTTCGCGCGCGAAACGCAATGCTGGCTGGTGGCAGGGACGGTTTCGGTCCTGGCCGGCGTGGCCATCGGGCTGGCCCCGGCCATTGGTTTCCAGCCCGGAGGAGGCGGCGGCGAGGCACCCCTGGAACTCTTGTTGCCTTCCCTGTTCCTGTCGCTGGGCGGGGGTACGCCGTCCTTTTTCCCGGTATCCGGGTGGGCCGCGGCAAGGTCCATATTGTGCGCGACTGGAGGCTCTATCCCGTCAGCGTCCGGCTGCTCTGGGTCCTCGCCCAGGCCACTGCCGTGATCGGTTTGGTGGCCTGCATCGTCGCGGCCGCGACGAACCCGGCGCTTCCGGGACTCATGGTCTGGCTGTTTATGGGTCCATATTTGGCGCTGACCGGCTGGGCCGCCGCCCTGCTGGGCATGGCCACGAACGTCCGGCTGCTGGGCGTTGTTGACGGGCGGATGGCGTCGGCCACTTGAGCAGGCTGACGCTACAGCGTCAGGCCGATGAGCAGCGGTTCCGGGTGCAGTTCAATGCCAAAGCGTTCGACGACGCCGGCGCGCACCTCGCGTGCGATGGCCAGCATGTCCGTGGCGCTGGCTGAGCCGCGGTTGGTGATGGCCAGCGTGTGTTTCGTGGAAAGAGCCGCCCGCCCGCCGGAGGCGCTGCCTTCGTCCAGTCCGTAGCCCTTGCCGAAACCTGCCTGGTCAATCAGCCAGGCGGCGGACAGCTTCACCAGACCGTCCTCACCGGCGGGGTACTGCGGTGCGGACTCCGGCAGCGTCGCCGCCACGTCCACGGGGACTATCGGGTTGGTGAAGAAGGACCCGGTGGAATAGGTGTCCCGGTCGGCCGGGTCCAGGACCATACCCTTGGAAGCACGCAACCGCAGGACTTCCCGGCGGACATCGTTGGAGTACGCACGTTTGCCTGCCTCCACGCCTAGGGAGCGGGCCAGTTCGGCATAGCGGATAGGCGCGCTCATCCGGCCCAGCGGGAGCTGGAATTCCACGGTCAGCACCACGTAGCGGGGTGAGCCGTCCACCGTGGTCTGTTTGAGGATGGAATCCCGGTAGCCGAACTTCAGCTCGGAGTTGGTGAACGTCTGGACCGCGTTCCGGGTCCGGTCCCACGTGCGAACCGCCGCGATGGTCTGGGAGACGTCAGATCCGTAGGCCCCGACGTTCTGCACGGGTGTGGCGCCTGTGGCGCCCGGGATGCCGGCGAGGGCTTCGATGCCGGACCACGCATGCAGCACGGCGTGTTCCACCAGGGCATCCCAGTTGTGGCCGGCCTGGACCACTACCGCCACGCCGCCGCAGGAATCCTCGGCGTTGACGGTGAACCCTTGCGAGGCGATCCTGACCACGGTGCCGGGGAACCCGTCGTCGGAAATCAGGAGGTTGGAGCCGCCGCCGATGATGAGGACCTGCTCACCCGCAGCGTCCGCCGTGCGGACGGCGTCGATGATCTCCGCCTCGGTTTTGGCCTCAATATACTTGCCGGCGGGGCCTCCGACGGCGGCCGTGGTCAGCTGGGAGAGCAGTGTTTGAGTCACCAACTTAGACTAACTTAGACAAGCACTAGGGAGCTTTCCGGGCCACCGGTGACAGGAAGAACGTGGCCACCAGCATCACCATCACGGCCAGCAGCGAGTGCAGGATGCCCACGTGTTCGGCCAGCAGCCCCAACAGCGGCGGCCCGCACAGGAACGCACCGTAGCCGATGGTGGAGACGACGGAGACGCGGGCCGCGGCCTTCGCGGGATCATCCGCCGCGGCGGACATGCCCACCGGGAAGCCCAGCGAGGCGCCGAGTCCCCAGATGGCCAGGGCCACAAACGCGAGCCAGGGAACGGGGGCAAACACAAACAGTCCGAGCCCGAACACAGCCAGTGCGGCGCACCAGCGCATCACCGGGACGCGGCCATAACGGTCCAGGACCACCGTTCCGGCGAAGCGTCCGATGGTCATAAACGTCACGAAGAGCCCGTAGCCGGCGGCTCCGGCAGCGTCGGTCTGGCCGTGCCCGTCGGCGAGGGCCAAGGCCACCCAGTCCCCTGCTGCACCTTCGGCCAGGGCCAGCCCCAGGACCATGACACCCAGCAGCAGGGTGCGCCGGTCGCGCCAGGCCTCCGCGATCTTGCGCTTGTTGTCCAGCGGGGCCCCGGAAACGTCAGCCGGCGCGCCCGCGGTGACAATCGGGATCGGCCCGGTGAACGGGTCCTCGAAGTTGTCCGGTACATACTTCCGCTCCCCCGCAACCGGGGTGACATCCGCACGGAACCAAGCTGCCGCCGTCGTCACCGAAACGGCCACCACGACGCCGGCCGCCGCCAGGTGCCAAAACACCGGGACGGAGGCGGCTGCGGCCCACGCCCCAAGGCCCGCACCTGCCACGGTGCCGAGGCTGAACGCGCCGTGGAGCCGGGGCATGATGTGCCGGCCCACCGCGCGTTCCACCGAGGCGCCCTCAACATTGGAAGCTGTACTCCAGCTCGCAGATCCCAGCCCGATGACGGCAAGACCCACGGCCACCGCGACCGGCGTGGCCAGCACCGACGTCCCAAAACCGGCGATGGCCATGCCACAGCCCACCATGATGGCGCCGGCGCGGATGGTCCGTTTGGAACCCAGGCGGAGCACGATCAGCCCCGACGCGGACACCGAAACGAACGATCCCAGGGTCATGCACAGCAACAGCAGCCCGACAGTCCCGGGGGTCAGATCCAGCCCGTCGCGGATTGCCGGAAGCCTGGAAACCCAGGACGCGAAGGCCAGTCCGCTGCCGGCATAGGCCACCACCACGGCATTGCGCCAGGCAGTGACCTCGGCAGCGGCGGTTGTGTTGGCGGTCAAAGGATCATGAAAGCCTGACGACGGCCTGGGCCTTCATCAGCACTTTCTGGCCGGCAGCAACCACGGTGAGGTCAATGCGGGCGGTGCCCGCCTCTGCGTCGAGCTTTCCGATGGCGCCGCTGACGTCAATGGTGGCCCCGGCCTCCGTGGTTCCGGTGGTGTCCGTGACCAGGACCGGCTTGGTGAAGCGGGTCTGGAAGTCGACGACGGCGGCGGGGTCGCCTGCCCAGTCGGTCACCAGCTGCACGGCGGCACCCATGGTGAACATACCGTGGGCAATGACGCCGGGCAGTTCCACGCCGGTGGCGAAGGCTTCGTTCCAGTGGATGGGGTTGAAGTCGCCGGAGGCGCCGGCGTACTTGACCAGGTCGGTGCGGGTGACCTCGACGGTGCGGCTGCCGATGTCCTGGCCGGCGCTGAGTTCGTGGATGCTGGGGCTCATGGTTACTGTCCCTCTCCGCGGACGAGGATGGATGACGTGGTAGTGGCGACTGACTCGCGCGAATCGTCTGCTGCGAGGGCGAAAATCTCCTGGCGGGTGGTGATCATGGCGCCGCCGCCCATGGCACGGACACCGTCAACGTGCAGTTCGGCAACCAGGCGGTCGCCGGCAAGGATGGGGCGGTGGTGGATGAAGCGCTGGTCGGCGTGGACCACTCGGGAGAAGTCGATGCCGGCATCCGGATCCTCGATCAGCTGGGCATCGGCGCGCTGGGCGATGATGATGGCAAACGTGGGCGGTGCCACCAGGTCTTTGTGCCCCAGGGCCTTGGCGGCCTCGACGTCGAAGTGGGCTGGGTGCGTGGCCTTGACCGCGCGGGCGAACTCGCGGATCTTCTCGCGGCCGACGTCGTAAACCTCTGCGGCAGGGTAGCTGCGGCCCTGCAGGTCCGGATTGATAGTCATGGAATCAAGCCTAGCGTCACGCGTCCGGGCGCCCGCGCTGATGACATGGGGCAGCACAGGATTACCACTACGGTATGATGAAAACATCAATTCATCAATTCACGGCCGTAGCTCCGCTCGGCGGTGACGAGAAAGCACAGGCAGCGATGATTTCGGCAGCGCAATCCCCTTATATGAGATCAAGGCAAACCTGTTCAAGGCCCTCGCCCACCCGGCGCGGATCCGCGTACTCGAGCTGCTGTCCGCGGCGCCGGACAGCTCGGGCACCGTCAGCTACCTGCTGTCCGAGACGGGCCTCGAGGCATCCCACCTTTCCCAGCATCTCGCCACCCTGCGCCGGAACGGGGTGGTGACCTCGGTCCGTTCCGCAAACACCGTGACCTACCGATTGGCCCACCCGAAGATCGCCGAATTGCTGGCCATCGCACGGACCTTCCTCCTCGACAGCCTGACCGATTCCAACGAACAGCTCAAACTCGCGCAGGGACTGCCCAGCGAGCATCTGAAGGGTTCAAATTCATGAGTGCTGCCATGGCGCATCTCAGCCGGTTCCTGCCGTCCCGCCGCGACTATGACGGGCTGCGTTCGTCCTGGAAAACGGATCTGCTGGCCGGCATCACCGTGGGGATTGTGGCCTTGCCGCTGGCTTTGGCCTTCGGAGTGAGTTCAGGCGTCGGCGCCGAAGCCGGACTCATCACCGCCGTCGTGGCCGGCCTCGTCGCTGCGGTCATGGGCGGCTCGCACGTCCAGGTCTCCGGCCCCACCGGCGCGATGGTCGTGGTGCTGGCCCCGGTGGTCGCCACGCACGGCGTCGGCAGCATCGCATTGGTCTCCCTGATCGCAGGGCTCCTGGTGGCCATCCTGGGCATCAGCGGGCTGGGCCGGGCGGTGGCCTTCATCCCGTGGCCGGTAGTGGAGGGCTTCACGCTCGGCATCGCCGCAATCATCTTCCTCCAGCAGGTCCCCATGGCCACCGGCACCGCGGGGATACCGGGCCACAACACCCTGCTGGCCGCCGTCGAGAGCGCCTCCCAGGCCACCTTGCCCGCAGTTCTTCAGACGCTCGGCGTCGTGGTGGGTGTGGCCGCCGTGATGCTCCTGCTCCCGAAGCTGAACAAGGCCCTGCCCGCGAGCCTGGTCGCAGTGCTGCTGGCCACCGTGGCGGCCGAGCTCCTGCAGCTGGACATTCCACGGATCGGCGCCCTCCCGCATTCCCTGTCCGCACCGTCGATGCCGTCCCTTGATCCGGCAGCGCTGGGCGGGCTGCTGATGCCCGCGGTGTCCATTGCGATACTTGCCGCTATCGAGTCCCTGCTGTCCGCACGGGTAGCAGCCGGCCTGGTTGGCCCTGACGGGAGGCCCTCCGGGGCGTACAGTCCGGACCGGGAACTCATGGGGCAAGGGCTGGCCTCCGTTGCGGCGGGGTTCTTCGGCGGCATGCCGGCCACAGGCGCCATCGCCCGGACCGCGGTCAATGTACGCTCCGGAGCCAAGACCCGGCTCGCTGCGATTGTTCACGCGCTCGTGCTGTTGGCCATCATCTACCTGGCAGCCGGCCTGGTAGGAAAGATCCCGCTGGCGGTCCTGGCCGGAATCCTGATGGTCACGGCAACCCGCATGGTGTCACGGCACACGGTCACTGCCATCATGCGCTCCACCCGAGCCGACGCCTTCGTGTTCATCCTGACGGCGCTTATTACCGTGGCCTTCGACCTGATCGTGGCCATCGAGATCGGGCTTGTCGCCGCGGCCCTCTTTACGCTGCGGAAGTTCGCCACGCTCAGCAGCGTAAAGCGTGAAGAGATTCCGGGACCGCACGAGGAGGGGGACGAGCACATCGCGCTCTTCAGGCTGGACGGGGCCATGTTCTTCGGCGCCGCGGAACGCGTCCTGCAGGAAATCAGCCAGGTCCGGGACATCCAGGTGGCAATCATCCGACTGTCACAGGTCCGGATGCTCGACGCCACCGGAGCCCACATGCTGGTGGAGGTCATCTCGGCGCTGGAGCTGCGCGGCGTGACAGTCCTGCTGAAAGGTGTTCAGCCCCAGCACCTCGAGCTCGTGACCAACGTCGGCGTCATCCGCTCACTGCGGCATCACAAGCACCTGTTCACGTCCCTGCCCGAGGCTGTGGAGCACGCCCGCAGCCACGTTCTCCGGAACGCTGCCGCTAACGCTTGAGGTTCTTCCGGATGGTCTGGCCCCGCACCACAATCCCGACGATGTGCAAGACCAGGCCCAGTCCGATGACGGCAAGGGACGCCATGGCGAGGTCACGGTTGTTGGTGGTGTTGCCCACCAGGTTCAGGATGATCCCGACGCCGATGAGGCCCATGGCGCCGAATACCAGGACTTTGTACGAGGTGGGCGCTGACTCCCAGAATTCTTTGAGCACCGTGACAGTCTACCGAGCAGGTTCAGAACAGCGATTCCTGCACGGCCGGGCTGCCGCCGTCGTGCCCGACCGACTGCGCCGGGGCGCCATCCCAAAAGACCCCGTGAACCAGATAGCGGGTATCGGTCACGGGGTCTCCTGTGCTTTGGGTGTACGGGTGGCGCTACAGCGCCGGCTGCACGCCGAACGCTACCGCGAGCTTCATGATCTTTTCGGCACGGCCCAGGCGGGGCAGGTCCGAGCCGTCGCGGATGACGCGGCCGTTGGCTTCGAAGTCGGACATAAAGTCCGTGGCCCAGGCGACGTCCGACGGCGTGGGGCTGATGACTTCGTTGATGACGTTGGTCTGGTCGATGGCCAGGCACAGCTTGCCGGTCATCCCCATCATCACGGTGATGCCGGTCTGCTCGCGCAGGATGGGGTGGTTGGTGCCCACTGTGGGGCCGTCAATGGGGCCCGGCAGGTTGCCAACGCGGCTGGCAACCACCAGTTTCGCGCGCGGGTAGGCCATGGCCTCGGGGGTGGCCGCCATGCCGGTGTCGCGGCGGAAGTCGCCGGAGCCGAAGGCCAGGCGGAAAGCGCCCTGGGCCCTTGCGATGTGGTTGGCTTCCTCGATGCCGAGCGCAGATTCCACGAGCGGAATGACCGGCGTCTTGCCGTCCATCCGGTGGAAGCTTTCGGTCACCTGGTCAGCTGATTCGGTCTTGGCGAGCATCACGCCGAGCAGTCCCGGGGTACCGCGCAGCCCTGCAAGGTCATCGGCCCAGAACGGGCTGGTGGCATCGTTGACGCGGACCCAGGCCTGGCCGCCGCCGCTGAGCCAGTCAATCACGTGTCCGCGCGCCTCGTCCTTTTGCGACGGGTCCACGGCGTCCTCGATGTCGAGGATGATCGAGTCAGCGCGCGAAACAGCCGACTGGTCAAACAGTTCGGTTTTCATGGCGTTGACCAGGAGCCACGAACGGGCGATTTCTGCTGGGATGTTGCGCTTTGCGCGTAAGGTCTCGGTGGCGGTGGGTGACGTCATGCTACTACCGTATCTGCCCGGGCACCGCCAGCGCTAAGCCATTGTGCCGGACGTGCCGAACAATACAGATACGACCGGATCACGGAAGTGCTCAGTTGCCTGTGAGCTCCGCGTAAAGCTTCCGGACGCGTGTGTTGATGTCGTCGCGGACGAGGTGCATTCGTTCCATGCCTTCGATGCCCCGGGTGGAAGGTTCGTCGGTTTCCCATGTTTCGAAGCGGGTGCCTTCGCGGGATTCCAGTTTGGCTTCGGTGCCCAGCACGATAACGACATCGACGGCGTCGAGCACCTCGTCGGTGACCGGTTTGGGGTGCTCGCCTGCGAGGTCGATGCCGAGCTCGTTCAGGGATTCCACGGCCTGGTTGTTCAGCGAGCTGCCCGGCTTGGTGCCTGCCGAATAAACGGTGACGGCGTCCCCGGCGAGGTCCCGCATGAGACCGGCCGCCAGTTGGGACTTGCCGCCGTTCTTGCTGCAAACGAACAGGATGCGGGGAGTCGTGGTGCTTTCGGTCATGAGTTGGTGTCTTCTTTCTGTTCTGCGGAGCGGCCGTGGACCAGCCCCGTGGGGAATCCAATGAGGACCGGTTCCGGTGCGGCGCAACAGCCGCTCTCAGCCGAGCCGGCAAGATCTGCTGTCGAGGCCGCGGGGACGTCGCAACTGGTGCCGCTGTCGGTGGAGCAGACCCCGGTTTCGGGCAGTTCGAGGTGGACGGTGTCGGCGGCTTCGCGGTCGCCGGCGAGGGCTGCGGCGACGGACCTGACCTGTTCGTAGCCGGTGGCCAGCAGGAAGGTCGGGGCACGTCCATAGGACTTCATGCCGACGATGTAGAAGTCTTTCTCCGGGTGGGCGAGCAGCCTGGCGCCGTGCGGCTGGACCGTGCCGCAAGAGTGGAATTCAGGGTCGATCAGCGGGCCCAGCTCGACAGGCGCTTCGACCGCGGGGTCAAGGTTGAGCCGGAGTTCGCGCAGGATGTCCAGGTCGGGGCGGAAGCCTGTGCAGGGGATGATGACGTCGGTGTCCAGGGTGCGTCCGTCGACAGCTTCGACGCTCACGTGAGTGTCCAGGGTCTTCAGGGAGGAAATCCCGAAGCCGGTGAGCAGTTCGATGGTTCCGGCCTCCACGAGCCGGCGGAGCCGGGATCCGAGCTGGCCGCGGGCGGGCAGGCCGTCCGAGTCTCCGCCGCCGTAAACCTTTTCCGCGGATGCTCCGCGCACGGCCCACAGGATGGTGGTTCCGGGTTCTTCCTTGGCGAGGTCTGCCAGGTTGATCAGGGTATTCGCGGCCGAATGCCCGGCCCCCACGACCAGGACGCGGCGGCCCGCGAAGGAGGCACGGTCCCGTCCTGTGACGTCCGGCAGCGGAGCGGAGATCCTCGCCGCAGCCGTGTTCTCGCCGATGGCGGGCAGGCCGGAGGTTCCGAGCGGGTTGCGGGTGGACCAGGTGCCGGACGCGTCGATGACGGCTGCCACGGTATGGTCGCGGACCTCGCCGCCGGCGTGTTCGACCCGGACGATGAAGGGTGTGGTCGCGCGGTTGCGGGTGTGGGTCTTGTCCATGCCGGCGCGGGTCACGGCGATGACCCTGGAACCTGTCTGCAGCCGGGTACTGATAGCCGGGAGTGCGGCCAGCGGGGCCAGGTAGTTATCGATCAGTTCCCCGCCGTATGGAAGGGCCGTGGGCCGGGGTGACTCCCATCTGTCGGCTTCGAGCAGGCGGACGGCGGCGGCGTCGAGGTTGAACCGCCACGGCGAGAACAGCCGGATGTGGCGCCACTGCTCAATGGTGGCTCCCGCCGTCGGGCCTGCTTCGAAGATCAGCGGCTCGAGGCCGCTTTCGAGCAGGTGGGCCGCCGTGGCGAGCCCGACGGGGCCGGCGCCGATAACTGCGACGGGAAGGTCCTTCACCGGATCCACGCTGTCCCCTGACCCTGTCGTGTTCATCAGCTGTTCGCCGGGATCAGGGACTCGATGAGCCCTTCGATGCGGGTCTTGATCTCGTCGCGGATGGGGCGGACGGCGTCCACGCCCTGGCCGGCCGGATCCTCCAGGACCCAGTCCTCGTAGCGCTTACCGGGGAAGTACGGGCACTCGTCGCCGCAACCCATGGTGATCACGACATCGGATTCCTTGACGGCCTCGGTGGTGAGGACCTTGGGGATCTCGGCGGACATGTCGATGCCGAGCTCTTCCATGGCCTCGACGGCGGCCGGGTTGACGTTGCCGGCAGGCTGGGAACCGGCGGAGCGGACCTCGATCCCGCCCTGGGAAAGCGTCGTGAGGAAAGCGGCTGCCATCTGCGAACGCCCGGCATTGTGGACGCAGACGAACAGGACGGAGGGCTTCTTGGCGGTTTCGGTGCTCACGTGGTTCTCCTGAAGTCATAACATTGATAGTTATCGATACAGTGAGTATCTGGCCATAGATTGATGGTTGTCAATATTCGAATGGAGTGGCTTAGGCGGCGTGCAGGCGGGGCGCGAGGTCGCTGACGCGCCGGGCGATGTCAGTGAAGGCGCCTTCGAAGGCGTCCTCCGTGTTCAGCCTCAGGGGATCCGGAACGGACCAGTGGATCCCTCTCAGGTTGGGGATTTCCTCGTGGGCGTTATCGCACACGGTGACGACGAAGTCTTCATCGCTCGCCACCGCGTCCAGCCGGCGCGGGGCGAGGTCTGCCAGGGCGATGCCGTGGCGGTTGGCTACATGGATGGCCCCTGGGGCGATGCGGTCCGCGGGATGCGTTCCCGCCGAGGCGGAGGGGATCCCGCTGACCTGATTCCAGAGGGCGGCAGCCAGCTGGGACCTGGCGCTGTTGCGCGTGCAGACGAAGAGGACACGGCTGGCTCCATGCTCGCGACCAGGAGCCAGTCCTTCCAACGCCCCTTCGGCGAGCCGGATGTAGCTGCGCCGCCTGTCCGCCTCGGAGCGGTGCCGGGTCGCCAGACCCGCGCCTTCCAGCGTGCGCAGATGATGGGACAGCAGGTTCGACGGCATCCCAAGCTCAGCCTGCAATTCCGTGGGAGAAAGGTCTCCCAGGGTCAGCAGGTCCACGATGCGCAGCCGCGCAGGATCCGCCAGGGCCGCATGCTTGGCCACCCTCGCCTTCAACGCTTCAACTGACTCAGTATTCATTGGCTCAATTTTGACTGAGTTAATTTCTTGCGTCAAGCTGTTGGCATGACTTCTCAACAGCCGCCGCTGTGGCGCCGCACCGTCGCCGAACTGCTCGGATCCTGTTTGCTCGTCATGATCGTCGTCGGCTCCGGGATCGCAGCCCAGCAGCTCTCCCCCAACGACGTCGGCCTGCAGCTGCTCCAGAACAGCACCGCGACCGTGCTGGGCCTGACGGTCCTGATCCTCGTATTCGGTCCCGTCAGCGGCGCGCACTTCAACCCCGTGGTCTCGCTTGTGGACTGGGTTCTGGGCCGGCGCAGCGGCGCCGGACTGACCCTGCCGGAGCTGGGCACCTACGTGGTCGCCCAGACCGTCGGCGCCATCAGCGGCAGCGTGGCCGCGAACGCCATGTTTGACGTGGGCACCTCCATCTCGGCCAAGGAGCGGGCAACGACAGGGCATCTCCTCGGCGAGGTCGTCGCCACCGCAGGCCTCGTCCTGCTGATCTTCGCCCTGGCAGCCACCAAGCGGGGCGCCCTCGCAGCTCCTGCCGTGGGTGCCTACATCGGAGCAGCGTACTGGTTCACGTCCTCCACGTCGTTCGCGAACCCGGCCGTGACCGTCGGCCGAATCTTCAGTGACACCTTTGCCGGCATCGCACCGTCTTCCGTTCCCGGCTTCGTCGTTGCTCAACTGATCGGCGCTGCAGTAGGCCTTGGCCTCCTCCTCATCCTGTTCCCTGCCGCCGCCCGCACCGCGGACGACGTCATTCTCCCCCACAGTTCCGAAACGCCCAGCCCAAGGCCATAGGTCTGCGCCGGTCACCCCCGGCCCGAAACCTCGCAGCTCATACATTGATGATTATCAATGTTGCGGCATAATGGGTACATGAACTTGCTGCCCGTACTCGAACCGGCCACGGACGAAACCTGCTGCACCCCGGCAGGAACGCCTGCCCTAGGCGCTGAAGAGGCGAAGCAGAAAGCCCTGGTCTTCAAGGCGCTGGCCGATCCGAACCGGCTGCGGCTGCTCTCCATCGTCAAGGCCGAGGCTTCCGGTGAATCCTGCGTTTGCGACCTCACGGAGCCACTTGATCTAGGGCAGCCCACCGTGTCCCACCACCTGAAGATCCTGGTCGATGCCGGGCTGCTGCACCGCGAAAAGCGCGGAACCTGGGCGTACTACTCCCTGGTGCCCGGGGCCCTGGAACAGACCGCAGGGCTCCTGGCAACTCTGTGATCTCACCGGAATTGTCCGCTTCCACGATCCGTCCCATGCGCGACACCGACTGGCCGGCAGTCCACCGGATCTACGCTGAAGGAATCGCCACCGGCCACGCCACCTTCGAATCGGAGGCGCCCGACTGGGAACGGTTCACCGCCTCGAGGCTGACCCGCCACCGGCTCGTCGCCGAAACCTTAGAAGGCCGGATCGTTGGCTGGGCCGCCGTCTCCCCCGTCTCCGCACGCCCCGTCTACTCCGGCGTGGTCGAACATTCCGTCTACGTCGCGGCCGAAGCCCGCGGCCTCGGCCTCGGAACGGCGCTGCTTCAGGCCCTGGCTAAGTCAACAGAGAACGGCGGGATCTGGACTATCCAGGCCAGCGTCTTCCCCGAAAACGAAGCCAGCCTCAAACTCCATCTCGCCAACGGCTACGTCATCGTCGGGCGAAGGCAACGCATTGCCCGCATGACCCACGGCCCCTTGACCGGCCAGTGGCGCGACACCGTCCTGATCGAGCGCCGGTCCCCCGTCATCTGAGGCGCAGCACCTCATTCCCGGCAAGGAGAACCAGCCAGGCCAGGAGTGGGATCGGGTGTAGCGTCACTGCATATAGCCCTGCCGACTCATGGAGAAAACTGATGACGGACGCCAACGAGACGTTTCCCCTGCTTGGTGACGTTCGTGAGGGACAGGCAGCCCTGGGCAGCAAAGCGGCCGCGCTCAATGACCTCTCAGCGCTCGGATTCCGTGTTCCGCCAGGCTTCGTTGTCACCGCGGAGGCCTGTGACCGGCGCGGCCGGATCCTCGCCGATGCCTTGCAAGATGCCGCCGACAGGATCGGCCCGGGGCCATTTGCCGTCAGGTCCTCTGCCGCCGCCGAGGACCTGCCCGGATCCTCGTATGCAGGGCTCTACGAGACCTTCCTCAACGTTCCACGGGATGACCTGGAAGATGCAATCAGGCGCTGTCTGGCATCCGCTGCCCACGACCGGGTGGCGGCGTATGAGTCAGCGCGCGGGCGGTCAGGCCCGGCGCAACCGGCAGCGTCTGCCATGGCTGCACTCGTGCAGCAAATGGTCCATCCCATGGCCGCCGGCGTCGCTTTCACCGCCAATCCGCTCACGGGCGACCGTGACGAAACCATCATCACGGCCATGCAAGGCCTCGGCGAATCGCTCGTGGCCGGTGAGGCCGTCGGGGAACAATGGATCGTCCGGGATCAGGATGCAGTCTGCACCAAGAATACCGGCACCCTCACTCCAGCCCAGGCGCTGGAAGTCTCGGAGCTGGCCCGCCGAGTCGCGGCCCATGCCGGGGTCCCGCAGGATATTGAATGGGCTATCGACACAGACGGTGTCCTGTTCCTTCTGCAGGCGCGGCCCATGACAGCCTTGCCGGAGGCTGTTGAATGGATGGCCCCCGGCAGAGGACTTTGGTCCCGGAACTTCCGCCTTGGTGAATGGCTGCCGGACCCGATGACGCCGCTGTTCGAGGACTGGCTTCTTCCCCGGATCGAAGCAGGATACCTCGACGGCATGCAGGCCGACGTCCGCGTGCGGGTGCCCTTCCGCTATACCTCCGTCAATGGTTGGTACTACAACGCTCCGCCGGTGCCCTCCGCAAGACTTCTCGCGCGGGTGATCCTGGACGGTCGTGGCCGGGCACCCTGGCTTCTGTTCAACGCACTCATCCGTGTCTCCACCAATCCTGCGGCGGCGCACCGCGCGGTTCTCCATGGTCTGGAACTGCGATGGCGCAACCACCTGCTGCCCAATTACCGCCAGCTCGTGCGGAAGGCGGAACAGGAGGTCGATTCAGCATCCCCGGCCAGGCTTGTCGAACTCGTGGATGCCGTGTGCAACCAGGCAGGAATCTACCTTTGGTCCCTGTCCATCGTCGGTGGATCTGCCTGGAAGATGGAATCCGCACTGGCCCGGTTCTGGCAAAAGCATCTGGCCGGCCCGCTGCACGGGACGGCGTCGGGAGAAACCGGCCACCAGGTCCTTCTTCGCGGCCTGCCCGGAACCGCCCCGGCACAGGTTTCCCACGCGGTTTACTCCCTGGACTGGTATCACCCAACGGCCGGCGAATCGTCGCCTGGGCACCGGAGAATCGGACAACTGCCGGTAACTGGGAAGGCCGCCGCTCTTAGCGCCCAACGGTCCGACGCTGAAGCGGCCGCACGCAAAGCGCTAAAGGATCAGCCACGAGTGCTCGCGCGCTTCAACGCCCTCCTTGAGGTCGCGCAACACTACGCGGTCCTGAGGGAAGAACAATCCCGCGACCTGACCTTGGGATGGCCGCTCCTGCGTATTTGTGCCCGTCGACTCGGCGAACAGCTAGTCGACACGGGCGTCATCGAGAACGCAGCAGACCTTCATTTCCTTAAGCTCAGCGAGGTCACTGGACGGTCGGCGGGTACGCGCCCGCCCGCGGCCAGCCGACGCGACGCTTGGCAACAACGGCGACGACTGGCCGCACCCCTTACCCTGGGCGAGCCCGCCAGGTTCATTGGCGATCCGATTGCCCGAGCCGTCGAAGCGGTAAGAAGTTCACCAGGCCTTCCCGACGGGGCCATCGTTGGACATCCCGCCAGCACCGGACGGGTGACAGGAATCGTCCGTGTCATGAGCGGAACGGACGACTTCGACACGTTCCTCGAAGGCGAAGTACTGGTAGCCAAATCGACAGCGCCGGCATGGACACCCCTCTTCGCACGTGCCGCAGCTGTCGTGACCGACGGCGGAACCTTGGCTGCTCACGCCTCCCTGGTTGCCAGAGAATTCGGCATCCCGGCAGTCGTGGGAACGGGAGACGCGACCCTCCGCCTCCGCACAGGACAACGCGTCACTGTCGATGGCGGTGCGGGCGTCGTTGTGCCAATTCAGGCGGACCTCTGAACTGTTGTGCCACCCAGAGGCCTACGTCTCGTCCCAGTTGAGGTCTGGGACGAGACGCGATTTTGGTCAGCGACAGTTCATCCCTCGAGTCGATCGGAAGGCAGCTGACCATGGCGGGGTCGCGCTCCGCGACTCCGCTCAGTGCGGCGTCGATTTCGGCCAGAACATCCGCGTCCATGTGCGGCACATCAAGACTCCGGCAGATACGGCCGGGACCGGCTTTGCCGGTTCTCCAACGATCACGGCTGACGGGGTCGACATCTTCCCCGACGGGGCGCCGGCCAGCGATCTAGCATGCAGGATCTACCTCACGCCAGACGGTCTTGCCGGCGTTCCGACAATCGATCAGGTGATGGAAGCCCTGACGAACCATGGCCTCTGATGCTTACCATCAGTGTTCCTGCTGCGGCGGGACAATGCAGCGCGGGAAGCTCCATGCCCTCCGTGCCGAACCCGCCTGCATTTGCCGGAGATGCGGGCTCTGGGTCGCGTCGCACGCTCGCCCCACCGACAACGTCGCTGTACCGCACTCCCTGGGAAAGAGCAACGCCTAAGACTTCGCCTCAGGGGAGGTTGCTGCCCCGTGCCGCAACCCACAGCCCGTACCAGTCGGCCCGGGTCATGGCGTTCGCCACGCGGGCTGCGTCCGCGCAGGCCGCGATTCTCGCCGGATTAACGGTGCCGATCACAGGTGCAATGCCGGCCGGATGCTTCATCAGCCACCCCAGGAGGACAGCCTCCCCTGTGGTGCCGTACTGACCGGCAAGCTCCGCAACCATCGCGGCCGCGGCAGTCTCGGCCGCCGTCGGGTTTTCCGGAGCCGCCCCGGTGTACAGCCCCTGTGCAAGCGCACCGTAAGCCTGCACGGTGACGCCGTTGCTGCTGCAGTATTCCAGGGTCCCGTGCGGGAAGCTGTAATCCACCGACTCCGGATGGTTCACCAGGACCTGGCTCTCCAGCCAGGCCCGCTTCAGTAGGCTCATCTCCAGCTGGTTGGCCACCACGGGCACCTCCAGCCGCTCCTGCAACGCCTCGATCTGCGCACCGGACATGTTGGACACCCCAAGCGCCCGCACTTTATCGTCGGCCAGCAGTTGCCCGACGGCAGCTGCCACCTCCGCCAGATCCGTGAGGGGATCCGGGCGGTGCAGCAGCAGGACGTCCACGTAGTCCGTCTGCAGCCTCTTCAGGCTGCCGTCCACCCGTTCCAGGATGGATTCCCGGCTGAGGTCATAGTGCGTGGCCAGCCCGCGTTCGTTGAGCCGGATCCCGCACTTGGTCTGCAGCCGGATCCGGTCGCGCAGGCCGGGGGTTGCCGCCAGCACCTCACCGAACACTGCCTCGGACTTGCCGCTTCGGTAGATGTCCGCGTGGTCGAACAGCGTGATGCCGGCGTTCAGTGCGGCCTCGACGGCGGCAGCGGCCTCGTCCACATGTTCCAGGCCATGCGGTTCGTCGGTCCAGGTGCCGCCCAGGCCCATGCAGCCGTAGATGAGTTCCTGCGCGGACGATGGAACGTTGTGTTCGGTCATTTCTTCACTCTTTCATGGGCCGCGGCAGACGCACAGGTGGCGGGACCCGGCCGGGTCCCGCCACCTGTGCTTGATCTTGAGTTATGTCAGCGCAGCCAGACGGTGCTGTGGGCGCCCAGCTTGCCGTCCACGAGCGGGGAGCTGGTGACCAGGACGGTACCTGCCGGCAGGTCGACGGCGGTGTCCCCGAAGTTGGTGACGGACTGCCAGCTACCGGGCCGGCGGAAGTGCAGGACCTCGGGGTTGCCGGTCTCCACCCACTCCAGCTCCTCGCTGGCCTGCAGCTCGCGGCGCAGCTTCAGAGCCTTGCGGTAAAGCTCCAGGGTGGAGTTGGCGGTGCCGTCCTGCGCCTCCACCGCGTACTTGCTGAACCAGTCCGGCTGCGGCAGGTGCGCGCCGCCGTCGCCAAAGCCGAAGGAGGTCCCCTCAACCTTCCAGGGCAGCGGCACGCGGCAGCCGTCACGGCCCACCTCAACACCCTTGTTCCGGAAGAAGACGGGGTCCTGGCGTTCGGCGTCGGGAATCTCTGCCACTTCCTGCAGCCCCAGTTCCTCGCCCTGGTACAGGTAGGCGGAACCGGGAACCGCGAGCATCAGCAGGGTGGCGGCGCGGGCACGGCGCTCGCCGACCTCCACGTCCAATTCCTCCTTGGGGCCGCCGGCCAGCAGCCAGTCCTTCCCGTCCTGGCCCTTGGCGTGCTTCTTGCGCGCGGACGTCTTCGGCAGGCCGTAGCGTGTGGCGTGACGGACGACGTCGTGGTTGGAGAAAACCCAGGTGGAGGAAGCGCCGGTCGCGGCGGCTTCGGCGAGGTTGCGGGTGATGATTTCGCGGAAATCCTCGGCGTTGAAGTCGGCCTGGAGCAGGTCGAAGTTGAAGGCCTGGCCGAGGCCCTCCGGGCTGGCGTAGCGGGCCCGGCGGGTGGCGTGGACCCATGCTTCGGCCACGGCGGTCCGCGGCGGGTTGTATTCGTTGAACACCTCGCGCCATTCGACGTAGATGTCGTGCACGTCGTCGCGGTCCCAGAACGGGTGCGAGCCGTCGTCGAACCCGTCGGTACCGGTGTTGGCCGCAGTCAGTTCCAGCTTGGAGAGGAGCGGTTCGGTGAGGTCCTTGGTGAGGGCGTGGGCCACGTCCACGCGGAAGCCGTCCACGCCGCGGTCGGACCAGAAGCGCAGGGTCTTGAGGAAGTCATCGCGGACCTCGCGGCTCGACCAGTTCAGGTCCGGCTGCTCCTTGGCGAAGATGTGCATGTACCACTGGCCGGGGGTGCCGTCCGGCTCGGTGACACGTTCCCAGGCCGGTCCGCCGAAGACGGAGTCCCAGTCCGACGGCGGGAATTCGCCGTTGGGTCCCTTGCCGTCACGGAAAATGTAGCGCTCACGCGCGGCGGAACCCTTCGGCGAGGCGAGCGCCTCCTTGAACCATTCGTGCCGGTTCGAAGAATGGTTGGGGACGATGTCGGCGATCAGCTTGATGCCGGCGGCGTGCAGCGCCTTGGCCATCTCGTCGAAGTCCGCCAGCGTACCCAGCTTGGGGTCCACGTCGCGGTAGTCGTCCACATCGTAGCCGCCGTCGGCCAGGGCTGACGGGTAGAACGGGCTGAGCCAGACGGCGTCGATCCCCAGTCCCTTCAGGTACGGGACCTTGGCCGTGATGCCCTTTATGTCACCCATGCCGTCACCGTTTGAATCGGAGAAGCTGCGCGGATAGATCTGGTAGACCGCGGCCTGGCGCCACCAGTTGGGATCGGCCAGACGGTCAGAATCGGACAGGGTTGCCAGGGTGGCAGTGGTGGACAAAGGATGATCCTTTTCTCTTGTTTGGGTTGTTGTTGCTGGGTGGACTGGTTGGCTACTTAACGGCCCCGCGCATGACTCCGGACAGTACCCAACGTTGGGCCAGGATGTAAACCACCAAGGTGGGGGCCATGGCCATCAGGTAGGACGCGAACGCGAGGCTGTAGTTGGTGTTGAACTCGCCCTGGAACAGCATTTGGACCACGGGGAGGGTCTGGAGGGCCGGGTCTGCGATCATCATCTGCGGCAGCAGGAAGTCGTTCCACGAACCCAGGAAGGCGAAGATGCCCACGGTGGCGTTCATCGGGGCGAGCAGCGGGAAGATGATCTTCCGGAACACCTGCCAGGTGGTGGCGCCGTCCATCCGGGCCGATTCCTCCAGCTCCACCGGAATGGAGCGGACGAAGGCGATATACAGCAGCGCGTTGAACGAGATTCCGCCCAGCACGTGCAGGAAAACGACGCCGGCCGGGTTGTCCAGGCCAAGGAGTGCTGTCTGCTTGATCAGGGGAAGGATGATCACCGGAAAAGGGATGAACATGGCCGAGAGCAGGTACACAAAGGAACCGCGGAAGAACCGGTGGTTCCAGTTCCGTGCGATGGCGTACGCCACCAGCGAGCTGCAGGCAAGCGAGCCCAGGACGCTGAAGACGGTGACAAAGGCCGTGGACATAAACGCACGCGGGAAGTTCGTAGCGACGTACGCTGCCGCGAAGTTCTCCCAGTTCATCGGGTTCGGCCAGGCAAGCCCCGTCCCGGTGCCGATCTGGTCCGGGGACTTCAGTGCCATGGACACGGTGAAGTACAGCGGCAGCAGGACTGTCAGGGAAGCCACCAGCATGAGGGAGGTGAGCCACCAGTTGATCTTGAAGCCCTCGCGGGCGGACGGGCGTTTTGTGAGGATGCGGGTCCTGCGCTGCGGAAGTAGCGATGTAGTCACTAGAGAGATACCCCCCGGCGCTGGATGAGGCGCAGCTGGATGACGGAGATCAGCAAGGTGATCAGGAAGTAGATGACGGCATTTGCCATCTGGTAGGAATAGTCGCCGCCCGTGAAGCCGGAGAAGATGCGCATGGCCACCGACTGGGTTGCCATGCCAGGCCCGCCGCCGGTGAGGCCCACGATGATCTCGTAAGTCCCCAGGAATCCCTTGAAGCCGAGGATCACATTGATGACGAGATAACCTAGGATGAGGGGCAGCGTGAGGCTGAGGAATTGCCGGAAACTGCCTGCGCCGTCCAGGTCAGCGGCTTCGTAGACTTCGGCGGGCACGCTCTGGAGACCCGCGAGGTAAATGATGGTCGCCCCGGGCGCCGCCTGCCACACCGTGACCAGGACAATGGCCAGCCAGGCGAGGTTTTCGTTGGCCAGGATGCTGGTGGCAAGAGGCGAAAAGCCGAGCCGCTCAGCTAGCACCGGCAGGGTGTTGGAGAACAAATAGTTGAAGACGAACGACACTACCAGGGCCGAGAGCACCATGGGGATGAAGAACACGGTGCGGATACCGGTGCGCCACTTGATTTTCGCATTCAGTCCCAGGGCGATCGCGAGGGCCACGATATTGACCACCACGGTGGTGGTCAGCGCGAAGACAAACGTGAAGATGTAGGACTGCAGGATTGCCGGATCCTTGAAGATGTTGACGTAGTTGGCGTAGCCGATGAACTTCCAGTCTCCGTAGCCGGCGTAGTTTGTCAGGCTGAAAAAGACGCCTACCAGTGCAGGCAGGGTGATAAAGAAGGCGAAGAGCGCCAGTACCGGCACCACCATCCAGTAATACGTGGGGTCGATCCATCGTGGGGACCGTCGCATGCTGGTCTCGGCCGAGCGTTCCAGGCTGGGGCCGGCCTTCGCCACGGTGGACGTCGTTGTCATGGGGACTCCTGGAATCGTGGTGGGCATCAGACCGCCGTCCGTTCGGCGACGCGGCGCCATTCGTCGTCGAGGGCGGCGAGGAACTGATCGCCGTTCTTGCTGTACACAAAGGACTGGATGTAGTTATGCAGCGGCACCGACGGCGGGAAGTAGGTGCCGGCGCCCTGGTAGTAGCGGGCTTCCCTGACCGATTCGTCCAGTCCGCTGATCTGCGGGTTGGTCACCGGCGGGGCGTCCTTGAGCGGCGAGAAGGCGGCGTTCTTTTCGTTGTACGTGTTCACCACCGAGGGTTCCAGCAGGTAACCGACGAAACGCCGGGCCGCAGCCATGTTGGGAGTGTTCCTGGTGATGGACAGTGCCATGTCCACGTTCACCCGGGCCTTGGTTTCCTCCGGGTTGTTCGTAACGGGTAGCGGGAATGTACCAACCCTGATGACCTTGTTGGCGGAAACCAGCTGCGACAGGGCCCAGGGTCCCTGGAGGTACATGGCGGCCTGTCCTTTGGCGAAGGCAGCATTTCCGTCCGCGTAGTTCTTGCTGGCGGCGCCGTTCTGGGAAAAGGAAACGAGCTGGAGCATCTGGGGCAGCAAGGGCCCGAAGTTGGTGGTGAAGGATTCGGCGGCACTCGCGCTGATATCGGCACCCTTGGCCTTGATCCTGGCGAAGAATTCCGCCGTGTCCAGTAAGCCGCCGGAGACGTAGTCGAACATGCCCTGCGCCAGGGTCCAGGGGTCTTTGAACGTTCCGTAAATCGGCGTGATGCCGGCCGTTTTGAAGGTTTCACAGGCTGCCACGAATTCGTCCCAGGTGGTGGGGACGGCTACGCCATTGGCGTCGAAGATGTCCCGGTTGTAGATGACGCCGGCCGCAGCCAAGGAGAACGGCAGGGCGTTGACCTCGTTGCCGTTGTACTGGCCCCAGGAGCTGATGAGCTCCTGCATCTGAGGATCAATGGTGGACGCTGCGGGGAGGTCGCTGAGGTCGGCAAAGATACCCTTCTTCACGAAGTCGGCAGTTGCCTGCGCGAAGCCTCGGGTCACGACGTCGGGCGGATCGTTCCGGACCAGGCCGGGGACAAAGTTGCCCTCGTTGAAGTCTTGGATCACCCGGATATCAGGATTGAGCGCCTCGAAGCCCTTGATGACCTGGTCGAAGTAGTTCACCACCTCCGGCTTGTTCTGCATGAAGCGGAGAGTGGTGACACCGTTCGGCTGGCCTGCATTGCTGGCACAGCCGGAGAGCGGAATGAGGGCTGCCGCCCCGGCCAGACCGGCTACCCGGAAGAGGGAGCGCCTGCTGGGCAGCATTGCCGGAACAGCGGCTTTCACAGGGCAGGGGCTGACGTACGGGTGCGACGGGGCCGCGGCTTGGGCGGGAGTGGGCAATGCTTCGGGATGCGGTTCACGGTTGCTCCTTTGCAAAGGCTGGGTGAAGGGCTGGGATGCCAGTAGGTCGGCGGCCGTCCGGCCCACATAGCTTGAAGTGTTTATTTGGAATCTAAATTTAGTTCCTCAAGTATTATGTGGTGCAGAGCACAGAGAGGTCAACACCCATGACTGAAATATCCGTGGCAACGCCCCAATTACTACGCCGAGTGAGTGCCGGAGCCGTCCTTGACTTCATGCGCGCTTCAGAAGCGGTGACAGTCACCGAGGTCATGGAGGCCACCGGACTCACGCGGGCCACGGCCATTGCGGTATGTGAGGACCTCATGCAGCGGGGCTGGATCCGCGAGCTGGAGAACCAGCGGGCATTTGGTGGCTATCAGAAGGGCAGGCCGGCACGGCGGTTCGAGCTCAACGAACGCGCCGGCTACGTGCTGGGCATGGACGTGGGTGTCTCCAAGGCCACCGTCGTGGTTTCCGATCTCCGGGGGAAGGCAATCGGCAGGACCAGCCAGCCGTTCGCGGAAGCCGAAATCCCTGCTGAGGAGCGAATTGCTGTGATTGACCGCACAGCCATGATGGCACTGCACAGCGTGGGCGCCTCGCCGGATTCCGTCCTGGCCGTCTGCGCCGGCATCGCGGCGCCAGTGGACCGTAACGGCGAGGTGCTGGTGACGCAGCACTTCTGGGGACTATTCGACGTCGGCCTGAAAGCTGCGCTGCGGGACCGGCGGGGCTGGACGGTACTGCTCGAGAACGACGCGAACCTGGCCGCCCTCGGCGACCGCTGGAGGGGTGCCGCTGCCGGCGTGGACGACGTCGTGGTCATCCTTGCCAGCGAGCGTCTCGGCTCGGGAGTGATCGACGGCGGGCGGCTGCTGCACGGCCGGGGCGGAGGCGCAGGCGAACTCGCCTTCCTCGACATGGTGGAAGGCGTGGGAGATACCTACGGCATCGCCGCATTGGCAAGGGCGTGGGCGGCCGACGCCCTTGCCGGCAAGGCCAAAACATCCCTCCGGGAGTTTGCCGCCGAAGGCGTCGAGGCGGAGCAGGTCTTCGCGGCTGCTGCCGACGGAGATGCCGTGGCGCGCGCGATCCTCGATCGGCTGGCCGACAGGATGGCCAGGGTCATCGGGGCCTTGTCCACCATCATCAACCCGGAACTTGTGGTCATCGGCGGCGCCGTGGCCAAGTCCGCCGGCGTGCTGCTTGGGCCGATCGCCGAACGCCTGAAGGGTTACACGGTCACTCCCGCGCGGGTGGCGGTTTCCCCCCTGGGCGATTCGATCGTGACGGTCGGCGCCGTACGGTGCGCCCTCGACTACGTGGAAAAGAACACCCTGGACCTGGAGCTCGCCGTTCCGGCGTAGGTTATTCCGGCATGATCATGGTCCGCAGGTCCAGCTGGCGCAACACCCGATCCGCCACTTCGGGGTCCATGTCGGGTTCATTGCGGGCCAGCACCACTTCCTGCCGTGCTGCATCCAGGGCGATGGTCTGGACCGCGATGGCCAGGCCGCGGCCCCGGACCCGGAGATCAGCCACGCTCTCGTTCCGGAGGCTGCCGTCCAGGAGCTCTGCGTGCAGGCGGCCCATCTTCTCCTTCACCAGTGCCAC
This sequence comes from Pseudarthrobacter psychrotolerans, assembly GCF_009911795.1. Classification (NCBI taxonomy): domain Bacteria; kingdom Bacillati; phylum Actinomycetota; class Actinomycetes; order Micrococcales; family Micrococcaceae; genus Pseudarthrobacter; species Pseudarthrobacter psychrotolerans. The sequence continues at coordinate 2,108,331 of NZ_CP047898.1, forward strand.
CTTTTCCGGCGGCAGGTCCTTCATCAGGTCGTGCTCCTTCAGCGCTGCCACGGCGGCGGCCTGGGCCCGCTGGGCCAGGACGAGGGCGGCGTCGCGCTCTTCGGTCCCGTCGTTGGAGGCATTCAGGACACGCATAAGCCAGGGCAGCGTCAGCCCCGGCAGGACCAGCGTGGCCAGGAGCACGGCGCAGGCGATCACCAGCAGGTAGTCGCGGGCCGGGAACGGAGTTCCATCGGCAAGGGTGAGCGGAAGCGCCAGGGCAAGAGCCAGGGTGGCCAGCCCGCGCATGCCGCACCAGGTCAGGATCAGGACTTCCTTGGCGGATGTGGGCTGCAGGGCGTTCCGGCGCTTCCGGCCGCCCATCGCCAGGACTGCAAGCCACAGGAACCGCACCGCGAAGACCAGCACGCACACCACCGCCGCCACGCCCAGCATGCCCCAGATGTCCGAACCTTCGTCCCGGATGACGTGCCGGATTTCCAGGCCCACCAGCCCGAAGGCCAGGGCCGTGACCAGCAGTTCCACCACATCCCAGAAGGCAGTCCGGGTGACCCGTTCTGCTGCGTCCTGCGGCCGGGAATGGCGCTGCATCTCCAGGGCCGTAACCACCACGGCGATCACGCCGGAGGCGTGCACCTCCTCGGCCAGGATGTAGGCGGCGAACGGCACCACGAGCGTCACCGCACTGCGGGCAACCATCGAGGCAACCAGCCGGGTGATGATGGCAGTCAGCCAGCCCATGGCTATGCCCGCCACCACGGCCACCGCAGCGCCGATGACAAACTTGAGGACGACGTCGGGCCCTATCCTGGTGCCTCCCACTGCGGCGGCCACCGCCGCCTGGAAGATGACGATGGCGGCGGCGTCGTTGAACAGGCCCTCGCTTTGCAGCACTGTGATGAGCCGGCGGGGCATATGGACCCGGCCCGCGACGGATTCCACGGCAACCGGATCCGGCGGTGCCACCATGGCCCCCAGTGCTATGGCAGCGGGAATGCCGATCCCCGGAATCATGAGCCAGGCAGCGCCCGCCACAACGGCCGTGGTGATGACCACCAGCGCGACCGCCAGCATGATCAGCGTCCGCCAGCGGACCCGGAAGACTGCCCACGAGCTGCGCTGGGCAGTAGCGAACAGCAACGGCGGCAGGAAGATGGGCAGGATCAGCTCGGGGGCGATGTCCAGGTCAGGGAATCCCGGAATGAACGTGAGACCTACTGCCAGGAGGAGCATCAGGACCGGATACGGCAGGCGCAGCCGGTCCCCCAGCCCGACAGCCACAACCGTGGCCAGCAGAAGTCCGATGATGAGTGCCAACTGATCCATGTGCCTGCTTCCCCAACGGGGCGGCCTGTCCCGCCGCCCGGCCGGAGGCGCCTGCCGCCTGTTTCAGCTTATCGGGCAGCACCCTGCGCCGGTCCCACAGCTACGGCCGCGGCTCCAGAGCGGCCGCGATAGGGAGTGTGCCGTCGCGGAATTCGATGGTCCGCCCCGCCGTTTCGGGCAGGTCCAGCACTGCGGCGGCCACACTGGCCGTGTTGCTGCGGGAGGTTGCCCCGCTGCCGTCCCGGCCGGGGTCCACTTCGATAAGCCCTGTCCCCGGCTGGTCCGTCAGCGCCCCCGGACCCAGGATGGTCCAGGCCAGTTCGGTGCCGCGCAGGTACTCATCCGCCGCTGCTTTGGCGTCCGCGTAGGCAAAGAAGCTGTGCTCCGCCGGGACGCCGTGGTCCGGCCCCGCGCCCAGATAGGACACCATGATGTACCGCCCGACGCCGGCCTCCGCCGCCGCGTCCATCGACCGGATGGCCGCGTCCCGGTCCACCGCATACGTGCGTTCCGGACTTCCTCCCCCGGCCCCGGCCGACCAGACCACGGCGTTGTGGCCCCTGAGAGCGTCGGCGATTGCCGCCGTCGTCGAATTCTCAACGTCCAGGACCGACGGCGTAGCTCCGGTTGCAGCGACGTCCACCGCATGGTCCGGGTTGCGGATGATCGACGTGACGCTGTGACCTTCGGTTGTAAGAAGCGCGGACAGGTGGAGGGCCACTTTGCCGTGGCCGCCGATGATAACGATGCTGGTCATGCCCCCATTCTGCCCCTCATTCCCGGATGAGGTAGCGGAGGTAGACCACGCCGTTTCCAAAAATGCGCTCTTCGAGGAGTTCCAGCCGCAGGTTCAGGCCGTCCGGCAGGAAGCGCAGGCCACCTCCCACTGCCACCGGGTTGAGGAACACCCGGCATTCCTCCACCAGTCCGGCCTGGAGCGCGGCAGCGGCCAGGGTGGGGCCGCTGATGCTGATGTTTCCTTCGGCGGCGTTCTTCAGGTCCCGGACGGCGTCGGGAACAAAGGTCCGCTCGATCCTGGTCTTGGCCGTGGATACGGCGGTGAGAGTGGTGGAGTAGACAACCTTGTCTGCCCCTTGCCAGATCCGCGCGAAGTCCCGGATGTAGTCCGGCTGATCGGGGGTATCCATGGTTTCCCACGCGGACATAACCTGGTAGATGCGGCGGCCGTAGAGGTAGGTGCCCACGTCGCGTTCGAGATCATTGACGAAGGTGTGCACTTCCTCGTCCGGCTCGCTCCAGCTGAAGCTGCCGTTGCGGTCCGCGACGTAACCGTCCAGGGACACGATGCCTGAGTATATGAGCTGGCCCATGCGCCCCATTCTGCCTTCGGCGGCGGCGGATGGGTAGGCGGCACCGGCCGCGCGGCGCCTGCCCTTCGGTGAGGGGTTGGATCTCGGCGCTTCGCCCCGTCTTTAGCGTCGAGAGCTCACTCCTCATTTGATGGTGAACTGTTGCGCCATGGTCCAGAGGTTGGTGGTGGTCCAGTAGATCAGGACGCCGATCGGGAAGAGGACTCCGCCCACGCCGAAGACGAGCGGCAGGATGTACAGGATCACCCTCTGCTGGCGCGCGAGGGGATTGTCTGCGGCCTCGTCCGGCACGGTCCTGGCAACGATGCGTCGTTGCGTGATGAACTGCGAGGCCGTCATGGCCAGGATCATCACGATAGTCAGTACCAGGACCGCCACTTGGTCGCCGCCACCGCCGTGCAGTACTGACGCTGACAGCGGGGCGCCGAAAATGCTTGAGTCGTCGAACTGCACCGCCTGTTCGTGGGTCATCGCTCCGATGCCGCGGGCTTCCCTGGCTGCGGCCGGGATGCCGGAGAGGACCTGGAAGAGCGCGAAGAAGAACGGCACCTGGATGAGCATCGGCAGGCAGGCGGACAGCGGGTTGGTCCGGTGTTCCTTGTAGAGGGCCATCTGTTCCTGGGCCATGGCCTGCCGGGACAGCTGATCGGTCTTGCCCTTGTACTTGTCCTGCAGCTTCTTCAGGTCCGGCTGCAGGAGCCGCATCCGGCGCTGGGCGCTGACCTGCCGCAGGAACACCGGAATCAGCGCGGCGCGGATGATCAGCACGAGCCCGATGATGGACACAGTCCACGTCCAGCCGCTCGCCGCAGGCATGCCCGTGGTGCTCAGGACGTCGTGGATTCCGACCATGACGGCGGACACAAGCCACTTGAACGGACCCATGATTGTTCCGAAGAAGTCCATCGCAATCCCCCATCGCCACGTGCAGCAAAGCTACGGCGAAAAGGAGGGCTTGTCACGGCCTCGCGCCGCGGTAGCCTCCCCGTTTTGCGCGGAAACAGAAAAGCCCCGGAATCTCGGGGATTCCGGGGGCTTAGCCTGTAGCGGTGGGGAGGCTCGATCTCCCGACCTCACGATTATGAGTCGTGCGCTCTAACCAACTGAGCTACACCGCCACGAATGAGAAAAACCTGCGCCAAGCCGGTCAAAAACCGCCTTGACACAGGCCCTCATCCAGAGCCCCCCACCGGAATCGATCCGGTGACCTCGTTCTTACCAAGAACGCGCTCTACCACTGAGCTAGGGGGGCAACGAGTAAATACTCTACCGGAAGATTTGGCCACCAACAAATCGGCTCCAGAACGGTGTCAAAGGCGCCAAAAGTGCCGGAAATACGGGCTCTTTGAGGCCTGCGGACGGAGCGTGAACCGGTCCGGGGACGGATCCCGGAGCGGATGTGACCAAGCGAACATAAGCGGCAAAGTTAAAGCAGAACGGGCCGGCAGGAAGCCGGCCCGTTCTCAGTTCACACTACGAAGCAGTGGTTACCACTTGTTGCGGGGCTTGAAGCCGCCTTCGGTGCGCGGCTTGCGTGCCGCGTCGGTGCCCACGGTGCGCTCGTTGCGGTCGCTGAAGGAGCGGCCGCCACGGTCAGCGGAGCTACGCTCGCCGTCGGTCTTGCGGAATTCCTTCTTGAACCCGCCGTTGCCCTTGAAGTTGCCGCCACGGTCTCCGCCGCCGGCGCCACCGCCGGAGTAACCACCACGGTCGCCACCGCCGGAGTAGCCGCCACGCTCGCCGCCACGGTTGCCCTGGTAGCCGCCACGCTCGCCGCCGCCACGGTTGCCCTGGTAGCCGCCACGCTCGCCGCCACGGTCGCTCGCTGGTGAACGGCCGTTGTCCAGCTCGAGGTGGATCAGCTCGCCGCCGATCCGGGTGCGGGACAGAGCCTTCAGCTGGTCGGCACTGAGGTCCGCCGGGAGCTCCACGAGGGAGTGGTCCGCACGGATGTCGATGCCGCCGATGTTGGCCGAGGAGATGCCGCCTTCGTTGGCAATGGCGCCAACGATGGAACCCGGCATAACGCGCTGGCGGCGTCCGACGGCGATCCGGTAGGTGGCGTTGCCCTCAGTGAGCGTGCGGGTGGGGCCACGTGAGCCGAAGCCGTCCTTGGAGCGCTCGCGCTTCTGGAAATCGGGAGCTGCAGCCAGTTCCTTGACCAGGAGCGGCTGTCCGCCCTGGGCCATTACGGCCAGCGCGGCAGCGATCTCCGAGGCCGGCACGTTGTGCTCTTCCTCGTAGGAGGAGATGAGGTCGCGGAACGCGGCAACGTCCTCGGACTCGAGGGTCTCCGTGATGCGCTCGGCGAACTTGCCCAGGCGCAGCGTGTTGACGGTCTCGGCCGTGGGCAGGTGCATCTGCTCCACCGGCTGGCGGGTGGCCTTTTCGATGGAACGCAGCAGGTACTTCTCCCGCGGCGTCATGAACAGGATGGCGTCGCCGGAACGGCCTGCACGGCCGGTGCGGCCGATGCGGTGGACGTAGGACTCGGTGTCGTGCGGGATGTCATAGTTGACCACGTGGCTGATGCGCTCAACGTCAAGGCCACGGGCCGCGACGTCGGTGGCCACCAGGATATCGATGCGGCCTTCCTTCAGCGCCTCAACAGTGCGTTCGCGCTGCTGCTGCGGGATGTCGCCGTTGATGGCGGCAGCCTGGAAGCCGCGGGACTTCAGCTTGTCAGCCAGGTCCTCGGTAGCCATCTTGGTACGCACGAAGGCGATAACCCCGTCGAACTCTTCAACCTCGAGGATGCGGGTCAGGGCGTCGAGCTTGTGCGGGCCCATAACCTGCAGGTACCGCTGGCGGGTGTTGGCGCCGGTGGTGGTCTTGGACTTGACCGAGATCTCGGCCGGGTTGTTCAGGTACTGCTTGGACATCCGGCGGATCTGGCTCGGCATGGTGGCCGAGAACAGTGCAACCTGGCGGTCCGACGGGGTCTGCTGGAAGATCTGCTCCACGTCTTCGGCGAAGCCCATGCGCAGCATTTCGTCAGCCTCGTCCAGCACCAGGTACTGGAGCTCGGACAGGTCCAGGGAACCCTTGGAGATGTGGTCGATCACACGGCCGGGAGTACCGACAACAACCTGGGCACCGCGGCGCAGGCCGGCGAGCTGGGGCCGTAGGCGGAGCCGCCGTAGACGGGGAGGACGGTGAAGTCATCAATGTGCTTGGCGTATGAGGTGAAGGCCTCGGCAACCTGGAGCGCGAGCTCGCGGGTCGGAGCCAGGACCAGGGCCTGGGTCTTGCGGGACGGGCCGTTGAGGTCGTGGAGTTCAGCCAGGCGGGACAGTGCCGGTACTGCGAATGCTGCAGTCTTACCGGTACCGGTCTGGGCGAGGCCCACAACGTCGCGGCCTTCGAGCAGCAGCGGGATGGTTGCTGCCTGGATGGGGGACGGCTTTTCGTAGCCGACATCCTGCAGGGCCGCGAGAACGCGGGCATCGATGCCGAGATCGGCGAACTTGACGCCCTCTTCTTCGGCTTCCTCAGCCTTGGCGGGTGCTTCTTCGGTCTTAGCTTCCTCAGCCTTGGCTACGGGAGCTTCTTCAACCTTGGCAGGCGCCTCGGTCGGAGCAGCAGGAGCCTCAGTCTCAGCGGCAGGCGCTTCTTCGACCTTGGCGGGGGCCTCTTCAGCGGGAGCGGCGGGGGCTTCAGCTTCGGTGGCGGCGGGCTCTGCTGCGGGGGCAACGGCCTCGGTGAATTCGACGGCGACGGTCTCGGCAGTTACTGCTTCGGCGGTGGCGTCATTTTGATTTTCGGGCATAGGGAAATTTCCTCATCCATAGGGGGCCAGGCGGCACAACCCGAGGTGAGCGGAGCCGCAGTACGTGTGCCGTGGGTGCCGGGCATACATTGACCGGCCGGTCACTTAGAAGTCCGGCGCTTTCGCAATCCCGTGGCAGGACTTCACGCTGCATCTCTTGGCTGCTATCTCAGCAGTCTGTACAGCGTTTTCTTTAGCCGGCTCTCCCTATGAAAATGCCCGCATCACATTAGCGGGCCCCAACACTTGCCAGTCCTGCCTCAAAAATTGGGCAGGAATAAGGGATTTCCGGAGTGGGGGATATTTCTAGTGTAGGGTACGGATCCGCTTTGCGGCTAATTGAACGTGCGACGGCGGCGGTGAGCTTGCGCACATGGCCGTCGGCTTCCATACGGCTAAGGCCGTGACGCTACCGTCCCAGCCGCCGCAGCAGCGCCTCAAAGGTGTCGTGGTACTCGGACTGGAGGCGTATCTCACCGTCGGCGTCGGCATCCCGCAACGCTTCCATAGACTCAAGGTCAGGCTCGCTGAACCACTTTCCGATGGTGATGCCGTGGGTCGGCACGAAAAGCCGGTGGATGTGGTCGCCGGCCTGGACGGTGCCGGTGCGGATCACGCGCAGGTAGGTACCAATCCGGCCCGCTTCCGTGAAGCGCTTGACCCATTGCTGTTCCCCCATCCGACGCTGGAAGGCGGCGCACGGGACGCGCGGCGAAGTGACTTCAACTTCGACGTCGAGCCCGATCTTCCAGCGTTCCCCGATCACTGCCCCGGTGGTCTCGATGCCGGACACGCGAAGGTTTTCCCCGAAGATCCCGGGCGGGAGGTCGCGCTGAAGCTCCTTCGCCCAGTAGTCGGCATCATCCTGGGAGTAGGCGTAGATGGCCTGGTCCTCCCCGCCATGGTGGACCCGGCTCGCCTGGACGTCACCGTGGAGGCCGAGTTTGTGGACTTTAACGGGACCTTTCACCGGCCGCTTGTCGATGGCCGTGACCCCCACGTTCCCCTCATCGGCGAGGAGCTGGTGGACGCGGCAGATGGCCAGCACAGATGCGGTTTCCATGGCTCCAGTGTAGGTTCCCGGGCCCGCATTGGGACTGGGCGGCAGGGTGGGGACTTCTCCCCCGTATCCGCTCGCAGCCGGCCGGGGCAGCGGCTAGGCTGAACTCAGGATTGAGCTTCCGGCGCACAGCTGAGCCCATATTCAGCATGGACTACCAAGGGGGACGTCATGGACCCGGAAAAGGACCAGGGCAACGGTCCGGACAAAGACCCGGCCAAGGACCAAGGCGCGCCGAAGCCGCCGCCCTGGAAGGTTCCCAAGCCGGAGCTGCGCCCTGAACTCCTGAATGAACCCCTTCCCACGGTTGATCCCTTCGCCCGGGACCGCGAGCGCCAGGCCCATGACGCCGCCGCCCGCAAGAAGCGTTCCCAGCGGCGCACTGTTGTGGTGGGGTTGGGGGTCACGGCCCTCCTCGCCGGCACAATCACCGCCGTCGTGGCCAGCAACCAGGACGAGGCCGACTACGCCCAGGTCTGCTTCAACGACGAAACCGGCGAGCGGGTAGACGATACCCAGTGCAACAGCTCCGCCGGCCGCAGCGGCGCACTCTACGCGTGGTACTTCTACTCCCGCGGCGCCAGCGTTCCCGGGGTGGGCCAGAACCGGTCCTCGTACCCGAACTACACCAGCACCATCCCCAGCGGCGCCAAGGCTTCCACCGGGTACAGCACCAAGGGCGGAACGGTCAGCAGGGGCGGCTTTGGCAGCAGCTCCAAAGGCGGAAGCACGGGGGGCTAGGCGTGAAGCGGTTGTTATCGGAGCCCAGGCCTGACTGGAAGCAGAAGATCGAAGAGCAGGGCCTGGTCTTCTCCACCACCACCATGCCCGACGGCAAGAAGATCGAATACTGGAACGAGGCCGCCTACTACGAATTCACCATGGACGAGGTGGAGACCCTGGAGGTCACGGCCGAGGACATGCACAAGATGTGCCTGGAAGCAGCCAAGTTCCTGGCCACCGGTGCCATGGGGAACATCGGCATCGGTCCGCAGGCACTGGAGCTCGCGGCTGAGTCACTGCAGGCGGCGGACATGGATGTCTACGGTCGCTTCGACTTCATCTATGACGGCCAGGGCGGGCCCGCCAAGATGCTCGAATACAACGCAGACACCCCCACCGGCCTGATCGAGGCCGCCGTCGCGCAGTGGTTCTGGCTGCAGGACGTGTTCCCCGAAAAGGACCAGTGGAACGGCATCCACGAGGCCCTGATCCGGCAGTGGAAGAAAATGCAGTACCGCACCGGCATGAGCACCCTCCACATCGCCCATTCCGAGGCTGAGGAGTCCGGCGAGGACTGGATGACGGCCGGATACATGCGGGACGTGGCCAGCCAGGCGGGCTGGACCACCATCGGCATCAACATGTCCGACATCGGCTGGGATCCCAACCTGAACCGCTTTGTGGACCTGGACAACTTCATGATCAGCACCATGTTCAAGCTGTACCCGTGGGAGCTGATGATGAAGGAGCCGTTCGGGCACCGGCTGCTGCAGCGCGCACACAATCCCCGCTGGGTGGAGCCTGCCTGGAAGATGCTGCTCTCCAACAAGGCCTTGCTGGCCGCGCTGTGGCATCTCTACCCGGGGCACCCCAACCTGCTGCCCGCCTACCTCAACGAACCCGGATTCCTGAAGGAATGGGTGGCCAAGCCGCTGCACGGGCGCGAAGGCGACAACATCAAAATCCACGCTCCGGGCATCAGCCTGGAGCAGCCCGGCGGGTACGGCCGTGAGGGCTGGTGCTACCAGCAGTTCCACCCGCTGCCCGACTTCGACGGCAACCACCCCGTTCTTGGCCTCTGGGTGGTGGACGGCGAGTCCGTGGGCTGCGGGATCCGGGAATCGGATGGCCCCATCACCGACTACTTCTGCCGTTTTGTGCCCAACACCATCGACGCCCCGGCGCCGCTTTCAGCGCAGGCCCTGTCCAGCACATCCAGCAAATCAAGCAAGGCAGGTATCGCACTATGAGCCCCCTGAACCTCCCGAGCCCGGTGACCGTATGAGTGCGGAGACGACGACGGCGGGCGGCGCTTCCGGCGGACCCTCCGGTGGTGCCGTCCCGCCAAGGGGCTCCGTGCGGGATCCTGGACCTCGGCGACTCGGTCATGCTGGGCCTCGCGTCCACGGCGCCCGTGTATTCGCTGGCCGCCACCCTGGGCCTGATCGTGGCCGTCAATGGAAACTACACTCCCCTGATCCTGATCCTCGCGTTCATCCCTGTCCTGTTCATCGCCTACGCGTTCCGTGAGCTGAACAGCGCCATGCCGGACTGCGGCACCACGTTCACCTGGTCCCGCCGGGCGTTCGGCCCCTGGGCGGGCTGGCTGGGCGGCTGGGGTGTTGCCCTGGCCGGCATCGTGGTCCTGGCCAACCTGGCACAGGTGGCAGGGCAGTACCTGTGGCTGCTGATCGGCGACGGTTCACTGGCCGAAAACAAGGTGGTGGTCACGGCCACCGGCGTGCTGTTCATCGTCTTTATGACCCTGGTGAACTACCGGGGCATCCGGCTGGGCGAGCATGTCCAGCGGGTCCTGACCTACGTGCAGTACGTATCGCTGGGCATCTTCGCGCTGGCGATCATTGTGCGGATCGCGGGCGGTGCTCCGGAGGGCCAGGCTTTCGATTTGGAGTGGTTCAACCCGGGCGGCGCCTTCGCCGACCCGTTCGCCGTCGTGCATGGAACCCTCCTTGCCCTGTTCATCTACTGGGGATGGGATACCTGCCTGGCGGTGAACGAGGAAACCGAAAACCCGTCCGTCACGCCCGGCCGCGGCGCCATTATTTCGGCCTTTGTCCTGGTGGCCATCTACGTCTCCGTAGCCCTCCTCGTGATGATGTACGCCACCGTGGGTACCGAGGGCATTGGCCTGGGCAACGAAGCGAACCAGAGCGACGTCTTCCTGGCTATGAAGGACGTGGTCCTGGGTCCGTGGGGCTGGCTGATCGTGGTGGCCGTGCTGGCCTCGGTCCTGTCTTCCACGCAGACCACCATCCTGCCAACGGCCCGCGGCACCCTGTCGATGGGTGTGCACGGCGCGCTGCCGCCGAAGTTCGGCGAAGTCCACGCCCGCAACCAAACCCCTGGATTCTCCACCCAGGTCATGGGCGCAGCGGCCGTGGTGTACTACGTGGCCATGAGCTTCCTCAGCGAAAACCTGCTCTCCGATTCCATCAGCGCCATCAGCCTGTTCATCGCGTTCTACTATGCGCTGACCGGCTTCGCGTGCTTCTGGTATTTCCGCGGCACTTTCCGGGAATCGGCCCGCAACCTCTGGTTCCGGGGCATCCTTCCGCTGCTCGGTGCACTGATCCTCACGGCGGCGTTCTTCATTTCCGCCGTCCAGATGTGGGATCCGGCCTACGGTGACACCCAGATCTTCGGCGTCGGCGGGGCGTTTGTCAGCGGCGTCGTGCTCCTGGCGCTGGGCGTTGTCCTGGCCGTTGTCTGCCGGTTCCTGCCGTCAACGCGGGAGTACTTCACCGGGAAGCCGACGGCGGCGGCCACCGCGCCGGCGTCGGCCTAAGATACTCAGATGAGCGACGCTGACGTCACTGCCGAAGTACCCGCCGCACCGGACCCCTCGGACATCCTGGCCCTGGATGCGCTGCTGAGCGCTGACGAGCGTGCACTCCGTCAGCGGATCCGCGACTTCACCGACCAGCGGATCAAGCCAAACATCGCCCGCTGGTATGACGACGCCGTCTTTCCGCTGGAGCTCGCCCCGGAACTCGGCGAGCTGGGCGTCCTGGGGATGCACCTGGACGGGTACGGCTGCCCCGGCCGTTCCGCCGTCGAATACGGCCTGGCCGCGATGGAACTTGAGGCCGGCGATTCCGGGGTCCGGACCTTCGTCTCGGTGCAGGGGTCCCTGGCCATGACGGCGATCCACAAATGGGGTTCGGAGGACCAGAAGCAGGAGTGGCTCCCCCGGATGGCCGCCGGTGAAGTGATCGGCTGCTTCGCCCTGACCGAACCCACGGCAGGCTCCGATCCGTCCTCGATGACCACTTTTGCCCGCCGGGACGGTACCGGAGATAGCGCCGGCTGGGTCCTGGACGGAGCCAAGCGCTGGATCGGGCTCGCGTCCGTGGCGGGGGTGATGGTGGTGTGGGCCAAGACCGACGACGGCGTCCGCGGCTTCCTGGTGCCTGCCGGGACGCCTGGCGTGACGGCAACGCCCATCGCGCAGAAGCTCTCCATGCGCGCTTCCATCCAGTGCGATGTGGTGTTCGACGCCGTCCGGCTGGGACCGGAGGCGATGCTGCCGGGTGCGCTGGGCCTGCGCGGGCCGTTTACGTGCCTGAACGAGGCCCGCTACGGGATCGTTTGGGGTGCCATGGGCGCCGCGCGTGATTCCTACGAGGCTGCCCTGGCGTATTCCCAGGACCGGCTGCAGTTCGGCAAGCCGCTGGCCGGGTACCAACTCACGCAGGAGAAGCTGGTGAATATGCTGCTGGAGATCCAGAAGGGCACCATGCTGGCCTACTACCTGGGGCGCCTCAAAGACGAAAAGAAGCTGCGGCCCGAGCAGATCTCGCTGGGCAAGCTGAACAATGTGCGTGAGGCCATCAAGATCGCCCGGGAAGCCCGTTCCATCCTCGGCGGCAACGGCATCACGCTGGACTATTCGCCGCTCCGGCACGCTGCCAACCTGGAGTCAGTCCGCACCTACGAGGGCACCGATGAAGTCCACCTGCTGGTGCTGGGCCAGCACATCACAGGCCTCGGCGCCTTCCGGTAGTCCGCTCTCCCGCCCTGCCTGCCTGTTCGCCCGGCGCTCCCCATCCCCTCGCCGCCGAGATGGCACTATTCGGGCAGGACGACCAGCTCAAGATAGCCACGCAGGCACCCTGCCATGTCGACGCTCTCGGGCGACAGCAGCCACTGTGTCTGGATGCCGTCCCAGAGGGCAATCAATGATGCCGCGGCGGCTTCCGGCTTCACGCCGGGGCGCAGCCGCCCTTCCTCGGCGAGCTGCCTAAACCGACGGGCGTAGCTCCGCCGCAGCAGTTCAAAACGCTCGGTGAAGTACTCGCGCCCCGGATGGGCGTCCGTGACTGATTCGGCACACAGCACGGTGTACAACTCAATGACACCGGGAATCTCTTCGTTGAAGCGCGCCTGGCGGATGACGGCGTCAACGAGCGTTTCCTCGGGATCGGGAGGTATTGTGCCATCTCCGGTAATCGAGTCGCGCCAGTTGAGCACGGCAAGCAACAGATCGCTTTTCGACGGGAAGTAATGCAGGAGGCTCGTCTGGCTCATTCCGACGTGGTCGGCAACATCCTGCAAGGAGCCCCCGCGGTACCCGTGGGCCGCAAAGACGGCGTGCGCGGCAACAAGGATGGCTTGCCGGCGTTCCGTCGACTTCGCATATGGTCCCCGCCGGGAGGGCCTGCTCGCCTCGTTTGTGGTCATGGCAAGCCAGTGTACAGGCGGATTTGTGCGATAAATCAAAACTCGAGTACCCACTCGAATTTTGTGTTAGCGTTTCCCGTATCGATTCCGGACGTGGCGGACCTCACAGTCACAGGCGCGTCAAACCCGACACAATGAGGTGAAGGCAATATGGCCCGATTCACGCGAAGACAACTCTTAGGCGCTGGCCTCGGCACTGCGGCGATGGGGCTCCTCAGTGGCTGCGCGACTCCCGGCATACGCTCCATCAACGCCGCCCAGGTCATCGCACCAGCGGGCGGCGAGACGATCACCCTGACCTACTGGTCCTGGCTCAAGGATGCCCAGAAGGTGGCCGACATCTGGAACGCCTCCCATTCGAACGTCCAGGTGGAGACAGTGTGGATTCCCGGCGGCAATGCAGGGGCTATCAAAAACTGTATTCGGCCCTGGCTGCCGGTGGCGGACCGGACCTCGGCCAGGTCGAGATGCGGTCCATTCCTGAATTCATGCTGGTGAACGGGCTCGTTGACCTGGCCCGGTATGGCGCCGACGACTACGCCCACCTGTACGACAAGACACTGTGGGGCCAGGTCAGCTTCACGGGTGGAGTGTACGGCCTCCCCCAGGATTCCGGCCCGATGGCGATGTTCTACCAGCCGGCTGTCCTTGACCAGATTGGCGGCACCAACCCCGGAACCTGGGACGAATGGGCCCTTCTTGCCCGCGAACTGCGCCGCAAGGACGTCTACCTGGACTGTTTCGCCCTCAGTGACGCCTCTGCGTTCTCGTCGTATGCATCACAGGCCGGCGCCAGCTGGCTCCGAGCTGAGGAAGACGGCTGGGTCATCAACATGACCGACGACGCAACGATGAAGGTGGCACGTTTCTTCGATCACGCCATCAACGACGATCTCGTCGAGACTTCTTTCCAGCCATACTCACCCGGGTGGTTCGCCGGCGCGGCCAAGGGGACGATTGCCTCCGTAGTCACCGCCAGCTGGGGCGACGCCCTCATCCAAGGAGTCAGCGGCGGCAAGGGCAAATGGCGGGTGGCTCCCATGCCCACCTGGGGTGATTCGGGATTCGGCTCGAGCTACCAGGGCGGCTCCACTGCCGCGGTGCTGGCCAATAGCAAGCACCCCAAGGAAGCGCTCGAATTCGCGGTGTGGATGACAACGTCGAAGGAAGGCATCGATGCCGAAATCAGCAACAGCGGCATAGGGTGGTCGCCGTCGCCGGACTTCATGGGCACACCTCGCCAGGCGCCGTCGGACTTCTTCGGCGGCCAGCGCTATAACGAAGAAATCTTCCTACCTGCATCGCAGCAGCAGAACCCGGACTGGTCATGGTGGCCCGTCACCCAGCAATCATTCGAAATTCTCAGCGACGGCTTCCGGAAGAAGGCGTCCGGGACGAGCCTGGTCGATTCCGTCGCCGCAGCGGAACAACAGATCATGGCGGTATTCAAGAACAAAGGCCTCAGCATTCGAAAGGACACGGCATGACGACGACCTCCCGCCCCGCCCGAACCGGGCACCGTCGGCCCGGGCAGGGTCAGACCGGACAGCGCCCAGCCGGGAACTTCCCAGCCGGCCGGAAGGTCCGCCGAAACAGAACAGGCGCCGGATCGCGTGCGCCCTGGATGCTCCTCGCGCCGTTCCTCATCCTGTTCATCCTCACGTTTGTCCTCCCGATTTTCGTCGCGGTTCTCTCGAGCTTCACCAAGGTGACCCGCAGCGGACTCTTCGGCGAGACGGGAGTGAAAAGCGAATTTGCCGGGTTCAGCAACTACGCGCAGGCCCTGGCCGATGGCAGCTTCGTCGCCTCGATCGGGCGGATGCTTCTGTTCGGCATAGTTCAGGTACCTGTCATGATCGCCCTCTGCACGGTGCTTGCGCTTATGCTCGAATCAGCGTCGGTCAAATGGCCCGGTTTCTTCCGTGCTGCGTACTTCCTCCCCTATGGTGTGCCGGGCGTCATTGCGACGATCCTGTGGTCATTCCTCTACGTCCCCGGGCTTAGCCCCCTGTTCGACATCGCCGGCCTTGTCGGCCTGACCCCCAATTTCCTCGGGGCAAACAGCGTCCTGTGGTCAATCGCGAACATCGTCACCTGGAGCTACACGGGCTACAACATGCTCATCATTGTGGCCCAGCTGAAGGCCATCCCGGTGGAACTGTATGAGGCCGCGAAAGTCGACGGCGCCTCCACCTTGCGCGTCGCCCTAAGCCTCCAGCTGCCGCTGATCAAACCCGCCCTTGTCCTCACCACGGTCTTTTCGATCATCGGCACCCTGCAGCTGTTCGCCGAAGCCCAGGTCCTGAAAACTGTCGCACCGGCCATCGACAGCCAGTACACACCCAACCTCAGCGCTTACACCACCGCCTTCGCCTACAACGACTACAACGTTGCGTCCGCGCAGGCAGTACTTATTGCCTTGGCAGCGTTCACCCTGTCCTTCGCCTTCCTCAAATTCACGAACAGGAAGTCATCATGACTGCAACCGTGACCCCGACGTCGACATCAGCAGCCCCCGCCGCAAGCAATTCTCCCGCCGGGCCGGTCCGTTCGGTCCGCAAAGGCCGTTCGTCCACCATCATCGTCACCGGGCTGCTTCTGGTGGTGGCTTTGTACTTCCTCACCCCCGTGTACTGGGTGCTTGTCGCTGCGACGAAATCCACGGAGGACCTGTTTTCCACCAACGGATTCTGGTTCGCTCCCACCTTCTCCCTGTGGGACAACATTGCCCGCGTACTCAGCTATGACGACGGCATCTTCGTCCGGTGGTTCCTGAACTCGGTGCTGTACGCCGGCGTCGGCGCCCTCCTGGCAACGTACTTCGCTGCTGCGGGCGGCTACGCGCTGGCGAAGTACGAATTCCGTGGCCGGAACCTGGTCTTCGGAACCATCTTGGGCGGCGTGCTGGTACCCGGCACTGCCACGGCGCTGCCGCTCTTCCTGCTGTTCAGCCAACTGGGCATTGCAAACACCTACTGGAGCGTCCTCCTGCCGTCCCTGGTATCGCCGTTCGGGTTGTTCCTGTGCCGGATCTATTCGCAGGCCACGGTGGACACCTCACTGATCGAGGCTGCACGGCTCGACGGCGCCAGCGAACTGCGGATCTTCCACACGATCGGCCTGCGGGTGCTGACCCCGGCCCTCGTCACGGTGTTCCTCTTCCAGCTGGTGGGAATCTGGAACAACTATTTCCTGCCGCTCGTGATGCTTTCCGATACCGGGCTGTATCCGATTACCCTCGGGCTGAACACCTGGCTGAGCCAGGTTGACCGCCTTCCCGAATTCTATGAACTGACAACCGGCGGCGTCTTGCTGTCGATCATCCCGCTCAGCATCGCCATGGTCATCCTGCAGCGCTTCTGGCGCGGCGGGCTTACAGAAGGAGCAGTCAAGTAATGTCCCAGTCCACAGCATCCGGGCGCACCGCCGATGTTTCCTACGTCACCGACCGCGGTCCGGGTTCGGGCCGGCGGACAGCCGCCCGCTCCTGGCTGCACAGCAATGCTCCCACCCAGTCACTCAACGGCAATTGGCGCTTCCGGCTCCTGGCCGGCGCGCCCGGAACCCCCGGGGCCGGGGCGTCCTGCCCGCCGGCGAGGCTGTGGAGGGCGTCGCCGAGGAGGCCTTCGATGACTCGTCATGGGACGAGATCGCCGTCCCGGCGCACTGGGTGCTGGAAGGCGACGGGCGCTATGGGCGGCCGATCTACACGAATGTGCGTTTTCCCTTCCCCACCGATACACCCAATGCCCCTGATGAGAATCCCACCGGCGACTACCGGCGCAACTTTGAACTGCCGGAGGCCTGGACCGAAGCCGAGCGGATCCTGCTGCGGTTCGACGGCGTCGAATCGCGGTACAAGATATGGGTCAATGGGGTGCCGATCGGGGTCGGCGTCGGGAGCCGGCTGGCTCAGGAGTTCGACGTAACCGATGCCGTGCGCCCGGGGACGAATGTGGTGGCGGTCCGCGTGCACCAGTGGTCGGCGTCGAGCTACCTCGAAGACCAGGACCAGTGGTGGCTGCCTGGCATCTTCCGCGACGTGACGCTCCAGGCGCGGCCGGCAGGCGGCATCGACGACGTCTGGCTGCGCACCTCGTTCAGCGGCTCCGGTGATTCCGGCGCCGCCACAATTGACCCTGAAATCACGGCAAACGGTGCCGCTTTCCCGGTGACGCTGTCCGTTCCGGAGCTGGGCGTGGACGTCACGTGGAACTCCGCGGCGGATGTTGCCCCGGTGGGGATCGACGCCGTCGAACCGTGGTCTGCAGAGATCCCGCGGCTGTATGACGCAACGGTGAGCAGCGCAACCGAAACGCTCTCCCTCCGGCTAGGGTTCCGCACCGTGGAAATCGTCGGGGACCGCTTTCTGGTGAACGGCCGGCGCGTGGTGTTCCACGGGATGAACCGGCATGAGACCCATCCCGACCGGGGCCGCGTCTTCGACGAAGAGTTTGCCCGCGCCGATCTGGCCCTTATGAAGCAGTTCAACGTCAATGCGATCCGCACCAGCCACTATCCCCCGCATCCGCGGCTTCTGGACCTTGCCGATGAAATGGGGTTCTGGGTGGTGCTTGAGTGCGACCTCGAAACGCACGGATTCCATGCCCAGCAATGGGCCGGCAATCCCAGTGACGATCCCGCCTGGCGCGAAGCCTTTGTGGACCGCATCGAGCGCACCATCGAGCGCGACAAGAACCACCCCTCCATTGTCATGTGGTCGCTGGGCAACGAGGCCGGTACGGGCGCCAACCTCGCCGCAATGGCCGCGTGGGCCCATGCCCGCGACACCGGACGCCCCGTGCACTATGAGGGCGATTACAGCGGCGCCTACACGGACGTCTATTCGCGGATGTACTCCTCTGTCCCCGAGACTGAGGCGATCGGACGGGACGACTCCGGCTCTCTGCTGCTCGGCTGTTCCGCCGCCGAGTCGGCACGCCAGCGGACCAAACCCTTCATCCTGTGCGAGTACGTTCATGCGATGGGCAACGGCCCCGGCGCCATCGACCAGTATGAGGACCTCGTTGACCGCTACCCACGGCTGCACGGTGGTTTCGTCTGGGAATGGCGCGACCACGGCATCCGTACACGCACGGAGGACGGAACCGAGTTCTTCGCCTATGGCGGCGATTTCAACGAAGTCATCCACGACGGCAACTTCGTCATGGACGGAATGGTCCTCTCCGATTCGACGCCGAGCCCTGGACTGTTCGAATACAAGCAGATCGTGGCGCCGATCCGTTTGGGCTTCGGCACCGAGGTGCCCGTTGGAACAGCGTCCGAGGGCGGTGCGCGGCGATTCATCACAGTCGCCAACCTGCGGCACTCGGCGGACGCGTCCGACGTCGTGTTCCAGTGGCGGACGGAGGCGGATGGGGTCCGTAGCGACTCGGGCGAACTGGCAGTGTCCGGAACGTCGGGCAGGGCCCTTGCGGCCGGCGAATCAGTGACCCTCGCGCTACCGGAGTTCGCCGTCTCAGGCAACGGCGAGCACTGGCTCACCCTCGAAGCCGTTCTCGGCAAGGACACCGACTGGGCCCCGGCCGGGCACGTTATTTCAGCGGCCCAGCTGGATCTCTCGGCGCCGGCGGCGTCAGTTCAGGCGCCGCGCCCTATGGCTTCCGCCGGCAGGACCGGTTCCTCAGGTGCCGGTTCCGTGGGTGCCGGTTCCTCGAAGACCGGTTCCTCGGGAACCGGAACGGTGAACCTCGGTCCCGCGGTCTTCGAGGAGGGCCGCCTTCTGTCGCTTGGCGGCCTGTCGGTAGCCGGTCCCCGCTTGGAGCTCTGGCGCGCACCGACGGACAACGACGGCGGAGCGGGCCGCGGCAGTTACGATCTCGGCGACCCCTGGCTGAACAACGGAAACGGTGTTCCGGCCCCGACGTCGGCCTCGGTGTGGCGGACAGCAGGCCTGGACCGCCTGACTGCCCGGGTGGAAAAGATCTCGGCGAACGATTCAGGCGTGGCGGTCCGGACACGGTACGCGCCGGCGGACAGCGCCGACTCTGTGACGGTCGAAGAGCAGTGGGAGCTCGCGGATGGGGAGCTGTGGCTGCGCCTGGACATCCTTCCCAGCGCCGGCTGGGACATGGTCTGGCCGCGGATCGGGGTCAGGTTCGATCTGCCCGGCTCCGTCGACGGCGCCTCCTGGTTTGGCGCGGGGCCGCGGGAATCGTATCCGGACAGCATGCACGCGGCACTGATCGGGCGGTATTCGGCAGCAATCGACGACCTCACAGTTGCGTACGCGAAGCCCCAGGAGAGCGGGCACCGCAGTGCCGTGCGTTCACTCGACCTGAACAATGCGGGGGCGCCCTGGCTGAAGATCGACATACTGGCGGATGCCCGCGGGCGCCGGCCCGGTTTCACCTTGGCCCGTCACACCGCACAGGAGATCAGCGCCGCGGCCCATCCCCACGAGTTGCCCCAGAGTGAGCACAGCTACCTCTACCTGGACGCTGCCCAGCATGGTTTGGGTTCACGGGCGTGCGGCCCGGACGTCTGGCCGGACTTCGCGCTTCGTCCGGAGGCCCGCACGCTGACGCTGCGCATCGGGACCGCCGGGTAGCCGCCGAGATGGCATTTCGCGGCAGTGTTCGTCTCCGCGACTGCCGCGAAATGCCATCTCGACGCGTTCCGGACGTAGTTACGCCACCGCTGCCGGGACGGGTTCCTTGGATGTTTTGTCCTTGCGGATGGTCGCGCTGATCACTGCGGCGATGGTGCACATGGCCGCCGCGCCGAACCAGGCGTAGGTGTACTGGCCGGTGGCGTCCCGGATGACGCCGGCGCCGAGGGCAGCAGCGGCCGCGCCCAGCTGGTGGGCCGCGAACACCCAGCCGAACACCACGCTGCCGTCTGCGCCGAACGTCTTCCGGCAGATCGCGGCGGTGGGCGGCACAGTCGCCACCCAGTCCAGGCCGTAGATCACCACAAAAACAATCATGCTCGGCTGGATGGTGGCGCTCAGGAGCAGCGGCAGCACCAGCAGGCCGATCCCCCGGAACTGGTAGTAGACGGCCAGCAGGATCTTGGGGTTGTACCGGTCGGTCAGCCAGCCTGAGGCGATGGTGCCCACGATGTCAAAGATCCCGACGACGGCGAGCAGTCCGGCCGCGGTGGTTTCGGGCATGCCGTGGTCGTGGGCGGAGGGGATGAAGTGGGTGCCGATCAGCCCGTTCGTGGTTGCGCCGCAGATCGCAAAACCTGCCACCAGCGCCCAGAACGTCCGCACTTTGCTGGCCCGCTTGAGCACCTGGAGGGCGCGCACCGCGGCGTTGCTGCTCCGCCCGCTGTCCACGGCGTCCGCTGCCGCGGCAGCGGACGCAGCCGTTCCCTCCTCAGGGGCCGTTTCACCGTAAGGCAAGGCGCCGACGTCGGCCGGTGAGTTCTTGAGGAACTTCAGCACCAGCGGCACCACCGCCAGCGCGCCGGCGGCGATCAGCAGCGAGGCCTGCCGCCAGCCCGGATCCTGGGCCAGCAAGGCGATGAACGGCAGGAAGACCAGCTGGCCCGCGGCACTGCCGGCGGTGAGGATGCCGATCACCAGGCCCCGGCTCTTGGAGAACCAGGTGTTGGCGATGGTGGCGGCGAAGACTAGCGCCATGGACCCTGTGCCGAGCCCAATCAACAGGCCCCAGGTCAGGAGGATCTGCCAGGACTGGTTGACCAGCACCGTGAGCGCGCTGCCGGCGCCGATCAGCACGAGGGCGGTGGCGGTGACGGCCCGGATCCCGAACTTTTCCATCAGGGCCGCGGCGAAGGGGGCGGTCAGGCCAAACAGCACCAGGTTGATGCTGACGGCTGCGGACAGAACGGTAGTGGACCAGCCGAACTCCTGCTGCAGGGGCACCATCAGCACACCGGGAGCGGCACGGAATCCGGCGGCTCCCACCAAGGCCAGGAAGGCGACGGCCGCGACGGTCCACGCGGGGTGCAGTCGGCGCCGGCGGGTTGTTTCGGTGGCGCTCATGCGGCGGTGGCCAGTTGCACGGGCGCGTCCGTCCGGGTGAGGCTGTGCCAGCTCGTGTTGGCGGCCGTCAGCCGCTCCCCGCAGCCGGTGCAGGTGTCCGCGGAGCCGGTCCGCTGGCCGCAGCCGGAGTGGATGACGTACATGTGGGCCAGGTCCGAGGGTGCCGGGAGGTGCTTTTCCGCCCACATAACCACGGCGTTCAGGACGGGGAGGGCATCCTCACCCTTCGGGGTCAGGACGTACTCCTGGCGGGTACGGCCGCCGTCGTCGTACGCCTTCTTCTCAAGCAGTCCCGACTCCACCAGACCCGCCAGGCGCCTGGTGAGCACCGAGTCCGCGACGGCGAGCCGGGACTTCATGGCGTCGAAGCGCCCGTTGCCGAAAAAGACCTCGCGGAGCACAAGCATGCTCCAGGGGTCACCCAAAATGTCGAGACCTCGTGCCATGCTGCAGTTGCGCTGGGACCAGTCGGAGCGGAGTACCATAAAGGCACCCTAGCTAACTTTCTTGAAGAAAGCCAGGGTGCCCGCGGTTGGAACGGTGCTACTTGAGGCGCGGTGCTACTTGAGGAAGGTGAAGGCCCGCTCCAGGTCGGCGATGAGGTCTTCCACGTCCTCGATGCCGCAGGAGAGCCGGATCAGGTTGACGGGAACAGCCAGTTCCGTGCCCTTGACCGATGCGTGGGTCATCTCCGACGGGTAGTTCATCAGTGATTCGATGCCGCCCAGGGATTCCGCCAGCGTGAACACGGACGTGTTTTCCGCGACCGTGCGGGCCGCTGCCTCGCCGCCCTTGAACTGGACGGACACCATGCCGCCGAACTTCTTCATCTGCTTCTTGGCCAGCGCGTGGCCGGGGTGGGAGGGCAGGCCCGGGTACAGGACGGCCTCCACCTCGGGACGCTCCAACAGCCATTCGGCCACGGCCTGGCCATTGTCGCTGTGCCGGTCCATGCGCACGCCGAGCGTCTTCAGGCCGCGGGTAGTGAGGAACGCGTCCATGGGGCCGGACACCGCACCCACGGCAAACTGCACAAAGCCGATCTTCTCCGCGAGTTCCGCGTCGTTGACCACAACGGCACCGCCCACCACGTCGGAGTGCCCGCCGATGTACTTGGTGGTGGAGTGAACCACGACGTCGGCACCCAGGGCGAGCGGGTTCTGCAGGTAGGGCGACGCGAAGGTGTTGTCCACCACGAGGAGGGCCCCGGCGTCGTGCGCTACCGCGGCGAGCGCCTCAATATCGGTGATCTTCATCAGCGGGTTGGAGGGGGTCTCCACCCAGACGAAGCGGGTCTTGTTCGCGGCAACGGCTTTGCGCACCGCATCCAGGTCCGCCATGTCCACGGGGGTGTTGCCGATCCCCCAGTCGCCGAGCACGCGGTTGATCAGCCGGTACGTGCCGCCGTAGGCGTCGTTGCCGAGCACGATGTGGTCCCCGGGCCGGGTCAGCGCCCGGATCAGGGAGTCCTCCGCCGCGAGGCCGGAGCTGAAGGAGAAGGCGTGGGACCCGCCTTCGAGGGCCGCGAGCTGCTCCTGCAGGGCATCACGCGTGGGGTTGGTGCCGCGGCCGTATTCGTAACCGTCACGGAGCCCGCCGATGCCGTCCTGGGCATAGGTGGAGCTGAAGTGCACGGGCGGGACCACGGCGCCGGTGCGGGGCTCGAAGGCCTGGCCGGCGTGGACGGCGCGCGTGTTGAAACCCTGGTTTTCAGAAACAGACATGGAGTTCCTTTAGCTAGTTGCTGAGGTAGGCGAGGAGGTCGTGGCGGGTGAGGATTCCCACGGGGGCGCCGACGAACGTCACCATCACGGTGTCCACGTCGGAGAGCAGCTCGCGGGCTGCGGAGATGGTTTCCAGCGAGCCGATGACCGGCAGGCGGGGCCCCATGTGCTCGGAGATCTTGTCCGTCAGCTTGGCTTCGCCGCGGAACAGTTTGGAGGTCAGGCTGCGCTCATCCACGGCGCCGAGGACCTCGCCCATCACCACGGGCGGTTCCTGCGAGAGGACCGGGATGTGGCTGACACCGAACTCGTTCATGATGTTGATGACGTCGCGGACGGTCTCGTTGGGGTGGATGTGGACCAGGTCCGGCAGCTCGCCGTTCTTGGTCTTGATGACCTCGCCCACGGACGCTTCTTCGCCGCCGGAGAGGAAGCCGTAGGAACGCATCCACTGGTCGTTGAAGATCTTGGCCAGGTAGCCGCGGCCGGAGTCCGGGAGGATGACCACCACCACGGCGCTTTCGGGGAGGTCGCGGGCGGTCTGCAGCGCAGCCACCACCGCCATGCCGGACGAGCCGCCCACCAGCAGCCCTTCCTCGCGGGCCAGCCGCCGGGTCATGGCGAAGGAATCGGCGTCGGTGACGGCGATGACGTCGTCCGGAACGGATTTGTCGTAGTTGGCCGGCCACATGTCCTCGCCCACACCCTCGACGAAGTACGGGCGCCCGGTGCCGCCGGAGTAGACCGAACCTTCGGGGTCCGCCCCGATGATCCTGACCCGGCCGCCGTCGGCCTCCGGACGGTCCGCCGAGATCTCCTTGAGGAATCGGCCGGTGCCGGTGATGGTGCCGCCGGTGCCGGCGCCGATCACGCAGTGCGTCACCAGGCCGTCCGTGTCCTGCCAGATCTCCGGTCCCGTGGTCTCGTAGTGGCTGCCGGGGGCGGCCGGGTTGGAGAACTGGTCAGGCTTATAGGCACCCGGAATTTCCGTGACGAGCCGGTCCGAGACGCTGTAGTAGCTCTGGGGCTGTCCGGGGCCACGGACGTGGGCGTGACCACGACTTCGGCGCCATAGGCCTGAAGCACGGCGCGCTTGTCCTCGCCCACCTTGTCCGGCACCACGAAGATGCATTTGTAGCCCTTTTGCTGGGCCACGAGCGCCAGACCCACGCCGGTGTTGCCCGACGTCGGTTCAATGATGGTTCCGCCGGGCAGGAGCTTGCCGGTCCGTTCGGCCTCTTCGATCATTTTCACCGCGATGCGGTCTTTGATGGAGCCGCCTGGATTGATGTATTCCAGCTTGACCAGGACAGTGGCTTTGAGGCCTTCCGTCACGTGGTTGAGCTTGATGAGCGGCGTGTTTCCGATGAGGTCCAGGACGGACTGCGCGTACTTCATAGGTACAAAGTTACCGCCTGCCGCCACAGGTCCGGCCCGGGGCTCAGCTCCCCGCCGAGGAATCCGTCTGCCAAAGGCCCATGATGTTGCCTTCGGTGTCCTTGAAATAGGCGTAATAGCCCATGCCGGGAACGGCGTCCTTGGCCTGGGCCACGGAACCTCCCGCGGATTCGATCTGCCCCAGCGCGGCGTCCACGTCCTCCACATCGATGGTGATGATGGGGGTCTTGAGGTTCTCCGTGCGGGGGAACAGGGCCCCGTTGATGGCCCCGGGCGCGCTGGGCATGCCTGTCTGTTCGTCCGACGGCGTGGTGATGGCTATGGTGTAATCCATCTCCTGCATGGGGGTCAGGGTCCAGCCAAACGCGCTCTGGTAGAAGGTGTTGGCGCGTTGGTTGTCATCGGCGGGGATTTCGAAATGCACTACTCCAGCCACGGCATGCTCCTTTGAATGCGGGGGAAGGCGCGGACGCCCCGCGCCACACGATGGAGTCTAGTCCTGCCATCTTCGGACTGTAAGGCCTCCGGAAGCCTCGTTGTCAGCCCACCGTGGGACCATGAATACATGACCATTCTTGACGCCCCGGCCCGGCTTGCCGCCGCCGCCGATGCGTCCCTGCGGTGGCATCCGGACGGCCCGTACAGCCTGCACCAGACGCTGGGAACGCTCCTGCGCGGTACCGGAGATCCGTCGTTTTCGTTCCGGCCGGACGGGCTCTGGACGGCGTTTACGGCGCCGGACGGCCCGGTCACGCTGCGCCTCACTGCTGCTGCGGATGGGGCTGTTGATGCCCAGGCCTGGGGTCCCGGTTCCGCCGCCGGGCTCGCCGGTGTGCCCCGGCTCCTGGGCGCCGAGGACGACTGGTCGGCGTTTGACGAGCCCGCCTTCCAGGCCACGCTCCCCCGGCTGGTCCGTGACGCCCGACGCCGGAACCTGGCTGTCCGGCTGCCCTCCACCGGGCGGGTGGTTGATTGCCTCGTGCCCACCATCCTCGAGCAGAGGGTGACCGTCATTGAGGCCCGCCGCGGCTACCGGTACCTGATGTACCGGTTCGGCGCACCGGCTCCGGCGGCCGGAAGCGCCGCGCCGGAAGGACTGCGCCTCCAGCCCACCCCTGAGCAGTGGCTGCGCATCCCCTCCTGGGAATGGCACCAGGCCGGAGTGGGACCCCAGCGTTCGGCGACCGTCATGCGGGCCCTGCGATCCGCCGTCGCGCTTGAACGGCTGGCGGCCTTGCCGGCTTCGGAGGCGGCAGCAAAGCTGCAGGTGATTCCCGGCATAGGGGTGTGGACCGCGGCCGAAGTGGTGCAGCGGACCCACGGCTGCCCGGACTCCATCGCGGTGGGCGACTACCACCTCGCCGCTTATGTGGGCGCCGCCCTTACCGGCCGCCGGACGGACGACGCCGGCATGCTGGCCCTGCTTGAGCCGTGGACCGGGCACCGGCAGCGGGTGGTCCGCATGATCGGGCTGAGCGGCTTCCGTAAACCCACCTTCGGGCCGCGGATGACCATCCAGGACCACCGCAGGCACTGAGCGCCGGAGCAACGCGGGGTCACTTAGCGCCCATGCGGGACGCCAACATGGGCGCTAAGTGACCCCGCGTTGGACTAGAGGGAGCGGAGTTTGGCCTTCTTGATCCGGGCGATGAGGCTGGTGAATCCTTCGGCAAGGTCATCCGCGTTGGCCTTGAAATAGGACCAACCGTCACTGGTGAAGCCTTCGTCCCGTCGGTTGTCCCGCGACTGCTGATCGCGGGTGAGATGAGGGGCGCCGTCGTACTGCACTGCGGTCCTGAAGCGCCGGTAGCCCAGGTCCGCGGACGGCGACCACGGGTCATCCGGATCCAGGCGGAGCTGCAGTTCCGGCTCAGGAAGTCGGGCGTCCAGCATGGCCAGGCGTAGGAATGTCTCCGGAAACGAGTCCGCGCCGACTCTCATCTCGTCCAGGGCAAGCCGGGCCTTCTCCACACCCTTCATGTTTGGATGCTGCCGGATGAGCAATCGCAGTCCTTCCTTGAAGGCGTATGGTTCGGTCCTTCCTTCAAGACCGGGCCGAGGCATGCGGATCAGCTGGTCTCCCATGGCGATCACGTATGCCAGCGGTAAGTGATGCGCCAGATCAAGCCAGGTCCGGGGCGGGACGGAGACTGGGATTCCGTCGATTTCCATGACCTCGCCGGGCAGCGCATGCACGCGATGGCCGGCCACTCCGGCACGGCGGACCCGAGGAAGTCCGTGGGGTTTGCTGAGGTGGATCGTTTCCTCCTTACCCAGCCACGGCGGCAGGCCCAGCCCGGTCAGTATTGCGGCGCTCTCATGGGAAACCCAGGCTCCGGGCGTGGCCGCGGCAAGGACCCGGGACCGTTCGGCAAGGACAAACTCACGGCCGGCAGGCAGGTAGATCAGCCGTCCGCCGTCGAGCACGTCCCTGGCGCGAAGGCGCTTGGGCGCGACCCCCAGCATCCGGGACTCATAGATGGTGAACGGCTGGGTGTTGAGCGTCTGCGGCAAGGGCGTGATGCGGACCATGTGCACCATTCTGTCCGCACCGTTGAGAGGATACTGAGTTATCCACAGGCCCAGTTTCATCCACCCCAACGCGGGGTCACTTACGGCCCATCCGGGATGCAAACATGGGCCGTAAGTGACCCCGCGTTGCTATGGGGGTGGGTCAGAGCCCCAGCCGGGCCACTGCTTCCTCGCGCATCTCCACTTTGCGGATCTTCCCCGAAACGGTCATGGGGAAGCTTTCGCGGACGTCCACGTAGCGCGGGATCTTGTAGTGTGCCAGTTTCCCGCGGCAGAAGTCGGCGACGGCGGCGGCATCCAGCGGTTCCGCGCCGGGCTTGAGGATGATGCAGGCCATCAGTTCCTCGCCGTACCTGGCATCGGGCACCCCGATCACCTGCACGTCCTGGATGGACGGGTGGCTGTACAGGAACTCCTCGATCTCACGCGGGTAGATGTTTTCTCCGCCGCGGATCACGAGGTCCTTGATCCGGCCCTCGATCACCACGTAGCCATCGTTGTCCATCCGGGCGAGGTCGCCGGTGTGCATCCAGCGGTCGGCGTCGATGGCTTCCGCGGTCTTGTCCGGCTGGTCCCAATACCCGGCCATCACCGCATAACCCCGGGTGCACAGCTCGCCGATCGCGCCGCGCTCCAGCACCTCGCCGGTGCCAGGGTCCACGATCTGGCTTTCGAGCCTGGGCATGGTGCGGCCCACGGTCTCGGTGCGCTGCTGCAGGGTGTCACCGTTCCGGGTCATGGTGGACACCGGGGAGGTCTCGGTCATGCCGTAGCAAATGGCCACATCCACCATGTGCATCTCCGAGATCACCCGGTTCATCACGTCGATGGGGCACACCGAGCCCGCCATGACGCCGGTCCGCAACGTGGCCAGGTCGTAGGAGGCAAAGTCCGGCAGCGCCAGCTCGGCGATGAACATGGTGGGCACGCCGTACAGTGACGTCCCGCCGAAATCCTGGACCGCCTCCAGCGCCGCCGCCGGCGTGAAACCGCGGCCCGGGATGATGGCGGCCGCACCGTGGCTGAGGGCGGCCAGGTTGCCGATCACCATCCCGAAGCAGTGGTAGAAAGGCACCGGAATCACCACCCGGTCGTGCTCGGTGTAGCCCAGCAGTTCACCGATGGAGAAGCCGTTGTTCAGGATGTTGTGGTGCGTCAGCGTTGCACCCTTGGGGAAGCCGGTGGTCCCGGACGTGTACTGCAGGTTGATGGGATCGTGCGCGTCCAGCTCCGCCATGCGGGCCTTCAGGCCGGAATGCCCGACGGCGTCTGCCCGCTTGAGCAGCTCGGCGTACGTCAGCTCTCCGTCACTTTGGGGGTCACCGGCGTCGAGCCCGTCCATGCCGCAGTCCGGCAGGAATACAAGTTCCCGCAGGTCAGGACAGCCGGCGAGCGCCTGGCGCGCCATCCCGACGTAGTCGCTGTTCCGGTCCGACGGCGCCGTCACCAGCATCCGCATGCCGTTCTGCTTCACCACAAACTCCAGCTCGTGGCTCCGGTAGGCCGGGTTCACGTTGACCAGGATGCCGCCGGCCTTGGCCGTGGCGTATTGCAGAAGGGTCCACTCGGCGCAGTTCGGGCTCCAGATGCCGACCCGGTCCCCCTTGGCCACGCCCGAGGCGAGGAGCGCACGCGCGAGGCGATCGATGTCGTCGTTCATTTTGGTGTAGCTCCAGCGGCGGGCGTCGGCGCCCGGCACCGGCGCGGCCTCGATCAGCGCGTCATGGAAGGGGAACCGGGCCACCACCCGCTCAAAGTTCCGGCCGATGGTTTCCTCGAGGAGCGGGACGTCAGTGTCCCCGGCTGTGTAAGCGCGCATGCTGGCACGCTACCAACTGGCCCCCGGCAATGAAAGCGCAAGAGAAGCGCAACAGGAGGGTGTCCGCGCGTAAACAGGGCGGGCCTGCATGCCGAGTCCCGGTATTGTGAAATCCATGAGTGCACCAATCGACCTGCAGGCAACGTTCATCCCCAACGACGGCGAGTTCTTCCGTGTGAAGCTCGCCCTGGAAATCGCCATCGACGAGGTGGTCAACGAAGCCGGCTGCATCCGCTACGAGCTGACCGAGGCAACCGAGGAAAGGCTGATCCTGACCGAACAGTGGGAATCCGAGGAACTGCTGGCGAAGCACTCCAAGGGCACCGCCGTCCAGGACCTGAACGAATCCCTGAGCGCGCTGCTGGCCGGGCCTGTGCAGCTGGAACGCCTGTAACCCTCGCTTAACCGTCGACTGCTCCGTAAGTGCCGTTTTGAACGTTCAAAAGGGCCCTTACGGAGCAGTCGATGTTTTTTGCAGAGGAACCAGGCGCGGCTTAGAGATCGGGGATCTGCGTGCCGTCCTGGGGGCCCGACGTCTTTCCGGCGGTGGCCGGGTTGCTTTCCGCGGCCGCGGCGGCTTCTGCCTGCGAGCGCGCCACATGGGCGTGGACTTCCTCCATGTCCAGGGCCTTGACCGCGTCAACAACCTGCTCCAGCTGCTGGGCGTTCAGGGCACCAGGCTGGGAGAAAACCAGGACCTTTTCGCGGAAGGCCATCAGCGTGGGGATGGACGTAATGCCTGCCTCGGCGGCGAGCTGCTGCTGGGCCTCGGTGTCCACCTTTGTGAACAGGACGTCGGAGTGCTTCTCCGACACGGCCTTGTACGTGGGTCCGAACTGCTTGCAGGGACCGCACCATTCAGCCCAGAAGTCCACCAGGACAATGTCGTTGCCTTCGATGGTCGATGCGAACTGTTCGCCTGTGATATCTACGGTAGCCATGCCTTCAACGGTACGCGAGGCGCAGGCCGATGTCCCGGCCGGGTGCGCCCTGTTCGCTCCCCGCGTCATCGGGAATATCCGGGAAGCGTCCGTGTACACCGGGCAGTGCGAGGCCTACCCTTGGGGTGACCA
Organism: Pseudarthrobacter psychrotolerans; assembly: GCF_009911795.1. Classification (NCBI taxonomy): domain Bacteria; kingdom Bacillati; phylum Actinomycetota; class Actinomycetes; order Micrococcales; family Micrococcaceae; genus Pseudarthrobacter; species Pseudarthrobacter psychrotolerans. The sequence goes on from NZ_CP047898.1 coordinate 2,137,762, forward strand.
GCCGCTGGCTGCCGCACACAGGAGGTTTCATGGCCACCGCGATTTCCACCCGGTCCCTGACCAAGAAATTCGGCCGGCGCGAGGTGCTCCACGGGGTGGACTTTGCCGTCGAGGCGGGCTCCGTCTTCGGCGTGATCGGCCCCAACGGCGCCGGCAAGACCACCACCATGCGCTGCCTGCTGGACATCATCCGCCCCACCTCAGGGGAAGTCCGCGTCCTGGGCCTGGACCCCCGGGCGGGAGGTCCGGAGCTCCGCCGCCGGATCGGCTACCTTCCGGGCGAGCTGTTCCTTGAGGGGCGGGTCACGGGCCGGACACTCCTGGCCCACTACCAGGCCATCAGCGGTCCGGTGCCCCCGGGCAGGATCGATGGCCTGGCCGAACGGCTGGGGCTGGAACTGGACCGCCACACGCGCAAGCTGTCCAAAGGCAACAAGCAGAAGCTCGGCCTGCTCCAGGCGTTTATGCACAACCCCGAGCTCTTGGTCCTCGATGAGCCCACGAGCGGGCTGGATCCGCTGGTCCAGCAGGAATTCCATGCGATGGTCCGCGAGGCCCAGCACAACGGCCAGACCATCTTCCTCAGCTCCCACGTCCTCAGCGAGGTCCAGCAGATCGCCGACACAGTGGCCATCCTCCGGGACGGCCGGATCATCGCCGTCGAGTCCGTGAGCGGGCTTCGTGAAGGTGCGGTGCGCCGGGTCCGGTTCACCGCCAACCGATTAACAGCGCACGACGCCGGCGCGCTGCTGGGTGGGGTTCCCGGCGTCGGGCACGTTGAGGTGCTGGAGTCCGGCGGCAGCATCAACCTTTCGGCCACCGTGGAGGGTGCCATCCAGCCCCTGGTCAGGGCTCTCGGCACCCTCGAACTGACGGACCTCGTGCTGGAGGAACCGGATCTTGAGGAGGCGGTACTCAAGATGTATTCAAGTCCTGCCGACGCGGACCCCGCGGTATCCGGTCCGGCAAAGGCCGCGCGATGAGCACCACCACCTTGCCTCTGTTCCGCCGGGCCTTCTTTGATTCCTGGCGCTCCACACTGGCGTGGGCCGCGGGGCTTGCTGGTGCCACGTTCCTCTACCTGCCGCTGTACCCGTCCATCGGCGGGAGCGCGCAGATGCAGGACATGATCGACGCCCTCCCGGCCGAGATGACCAAGGCGCTGAACTACGACCAGATCGCCACCGGTCCCGGGTACACGCAGGCCACACTGTTCGGGCTGATCGGCTTCCTGCTGATGACCATCGCTTCTGTGGGATGGGGTGCGGCCGCGGTGGGCGGCGATGAGGAATCCGGCCAGCTGGAGCTGACCCTTGCCCACGGGGTGACCCGCGTGCAGGTGGTCCTGGAACGTGCGCTGTCCCTTTTGCTGCGGGTGGTGCTGCTCGCGGCCCTGGTCTTTGTGCTGGTCCGGCTGCTCAATGATTCAGCCCAGCTAACCATCCGGCCCGAGAACCTCTTCGGCGCAGCCGTACTGTTTGCCGGGCTGGCGCTGCTGAGCGGAACGGCCGCTCTATGCGCCGGAGCCGTGTCCGGCAGGCGGACGTACGGACTGGCCGCGGGCGCCGCCGTCGGCGTTCTTGGCTACGTATTCAACGCCGTCGGCCGGCAGAGCAAGGACGTGGAGTGGCTGCTGGACCTGAGCCCCTACCACTGGGCTTACGGAAATTCACCGGTGGCCAACGGCGCGGACTGGGCCGCGGCCGGGTGGCTCTGGGGAATTTCGGCAGTTCTGGTGGCCGTGGCGGCTTATGCGGTGAACAGGCGCGACGTCGGCGCGTAGCTTTCGGAGTCACCGGCGGTCAGGCGCGGCCGGCGGTCAGGCGCGGGCTTCCCAAAGGTGCGGCGCAGAAGTCCGGCTGCCGGGCAGGGCGTTGGTCTCGCGCCACTCGTGGATCCATTCGGGCAGGACCAGATCCGCCGGAGGTTGACCGAACTCGCGCAGGATCTCCTCCTGGCTCACCGGCCTGCCCTTGCTGACCAGGCGGGTGGCGATGTAGGCACGCGCGTAAATCTCGCCGTCGGACACCATGCGCTGCTCAAAGTAGATGGCCTTGGCATCCAAGCCGATGATCTTTGTTTCGATGGTGTACTGCTGCCACAGCTGCAGCGACTTCCGGAAGGCGATGGTCTCCCCCGCCGCCACCGGGCTCCAGCCGCGCCGGCGCATGGTCTTCCACACGCCGCTGCGGACCATCAGATCGAACCGGCCCAGGTCCATGAGGGAAAAGTACATGCCGTTGTTGACGTGCATGGCGATGTCGATGTCGGTGGGCAGGACGCGCAACGGCAGGGACGACGGGTCCCAAATGGTCAGTGTGGACCGGCGGGCGGACGTGAACAGCATCAGGAGGGTGCGCAGAAGCAGGTGCATCCCTCAATGTTACCCGGCAGTAACTTGCTGACAAGTCCGCAGGGACGGGCAGCCGACCACCGGGTACTCGCCGCCGGAACCGTGAGTAGATGCCGTCGCAGGGCCAAGTATTCAGCGGAAAAATTCAGGTAATGCCTACTGGTGCCGTGCCTGTCGCAGCTTCCTAGACTCGAAATTCCTAGGGCCAAACAACGTTGCCGGCGCATCCTCCGAGCTGGGGTGGATGATGCCGCTTCATAGCGGAGCATCCGTATCTTTCGGGTACGCGGGGCTCCCATCATGCGCTTCCGTGCGCGGTTCCGGTCAAAGGCCGGGACCGCGCAGCGCATCACACCTCGATCCGTCCTGCACTTGGAACCCGCGGCACCACTGCCGCCCTGTTGCCGGGCCGACCTGCGATGGGCCACCCATGTACCAGTTGACCGCAAAGACTTCCGAACCACCCCGCCGCAATTTCGAAACTGACGTCCCGCGGGTCGAACTGATACCGGGCCGCCGGCCGATCAGCAACAAGTTGTGGGCAGGCATGGCCACCGCCGCCGTGATTTCCGCCTTCGGCGTCGGCGCGCTGGCCGGCCCCGCCCCCACAGCCGAGTTGTCGGCACCACCGGATGCCATTACGACGGCGGCCTCCCCAGTTGTGCGGGTTGCCCGGCCTTTGGCCGCGGTGCCCCTGGATGCGCCTTATGTTGGGTCCGTTGAGTTTGGCAGTGCGGGAGCTGGCGCTCAGCCGGAAGTCGCAGCTGCTGTGCCGCCGTCGGCTCCGGCCGAGGCTGCCCCGCCGCCAGCTCCGGAACTTGCTCCGGCACCGGCGGGCGACTCCAACGTCTACACAGTGGTTCCCGGCGACACAGTAGGTGGAATCGCAGCCCGGTATGGTGTCAACACAAACGCGATGCTGGCCGCCAACGGGCTGGGCCTTTACAGCATCATCGTCCCCGGTCAAACGCTGAAGCTGACGGGCCCCGCCGTCGAGGTTTCCGCTCCGGCCCCGGCTCCGGCACCCGTTGCGTATTCACCGGCCTTCGTCCCCGAACCGGCGCCGGTCCAGGCCGCGCCCGCTGTCCGCACGATTTACGTTGCGGGCGCTGGCGGACAGGCCATGGTGGACGCCTGCATCGGGCCAATCCACTTCACACCCAACGACGGCTACTCGCTGTTTATCACGGAGCATGACTTCTGCGGCGGGTGGGCGCGTTTCTCCGGCATCGGCGTGGGCGAGACCGTCAGCATTCCGGGCTACGGGACGTACACGGCGACAGCCAGGGGCCAGGTCCCCAATCCGGGAACCACCAACGATGTCGTCGCGGTATTCGGCGGGTTCCCCCGGGCTGTCCTGCAGACCTGCATCCCGGGGACAAACCAGATGCTCCTGATCGCACTCAACTAGATCGCGCTGAACCAGGCCGGGTTTCGCGGTCCGGAGTTTCCAAAGCTTGTTCGCGGTTCCGAACCTTCAAGGCAAGGAGCCGCGAACAAGGCCATGCGGGAATTTGCCTGACTAGGCAGGCATCGGGTGGCGTTCGGAAATGTGCTCCACCAGTTCGCCCACGCGCTCCTCGGTGTAGTTGCGCGCAATGTCGCCCTGGCTGATGATGCCGACCATCTTGTGGTCGACAATAACCGGGAGCCGCCGGACCTGGTGCCGCTCCATGATTTCGATGGCTGCATCGACACTGGCATCGGCGTCAACCCAGTAGGGCTTGCCGGTGGCCAACTCGCGGGCCAGCATCTCGCGCGGATCACGGCCGGCAGCAACGCACCTGAGCACGATGTCGCGGTCTGTGATCATGCCCTTCAACTTGCCGTCGTCGCCGCAGATCGGCAGCGATCCACAGTCCAGATCCAACATCATCCGGGCAGCATCTGCGATGGACTGATGCTCCTTAACACACTGTGCATCCGTGGTCATAAATTCACGTACAACACTCATTGGTTCTCCTTCATCGATTGATGTATCGACACAGGGCATCGGGGGCACGTGCGCCGATGGTGCCAGCCTACGCCCGGGCCAACACTGATGTCGACGACGGTTTCTTGGCAGACTTCCGACGCTTGCTTTTCCCCGCTCCTTGGTCAAATCCCTGTGTAACGCTGCGGGGAACAGACCATAAGGCGGGGAAAACCCGAAGCGCGCCAGGAGCTGCGAACGGGCTTCGGATGGGAGTGGCGCCCTGGCGGCGGGCACAAAAAAGCCTCCGGAACCTGGTGGTTCCGGAGGCTTTTCCTTGGGTGGCAGATGAGGGATTCGAACCCCCGTAGGCGTTGCCAGCTGATTTACAGTCAGCCCCCTTTGGCCGCTCGGGTAATCTGCCGAACTTCAAAAGAAGATCACCCCCGGCTGCAGTGTTCAGAACGTCCGTTTCCGGGCCGTTCCGCTTCCAGTAACCGCGGGCAAGACAACTTTACAGAACTTCTGCCGAAGAATCGAATCGAGGGGGCAGACCCCGAAAAAGGCCGCCAAAAGCCCCGCCATTCCGCGGAAAACCCGGGACTCAGGCGTCGCCGAGAATCCGTCCGGCCAGCCTTGCCTCGAACTTCACGGCCTGCTCCTCGGTGATCTGGTTCAGCTGGACCGCCCGCAGCAGGTCCTCGCTCACACCGTCCATGCGGGCCGAGGCATCCGGGACCGGGCTGAAGATGATGGAGGCGGCGACGGCGGCTGCGGCAACCGAGGTTGCCGCAGTGGCCACGGCGCCGGCGGCTCCGGCGGTGGTTCGGGTGACGTAACGGACGGCGGTGCGTGGCATGGTGTTCCCTTTCGAGCTACTTCCAACTCGTTCAACTCTCCATCACCCGGCTTCGTTCCCGCAGTGCGTCCGCTATGAGGGAACTGTGAATCCGGAAACATGCCGATTCCGATCCAGTGCCGAATCCGCTCCAGCGCCACAGCCGGGCGATCCGTATTAGGCTGGAATACAGCGATCCGCGCCCTGCAGAGCCAATTCAGGGCACCCACCAACACAAGGAGAATCATGGCAGGCGATTCAACGTTCGACGTCGTAAGCAAAGTGGACAAGCAGGAAGTGGCCAACGCTCTGAACCAGGCACAGAAGGAACTGGTCCAGCGCTACGACTTCAAGGGTGTCGGCGCCGAGGTCGATTTCAGCGACGAGAAGATCCTGATGAAGGCGAACTCGGAGGAACGCGTCCTGGCCGTGCTGGACGTGCTCCAGTCCAAGCTGATCCGCCGCGGCATCTCGCTGAAGTCCCTGGACACCGGCGAGCCGTACGCATCCGGCAAGGAATTCCGCCTGGAAGCCTCCATCAAGGAAGGCATCGAGCAGGACCTGGCCAAGAAGATCAACAAGCTGATCCGCGATGAAGGCCCCAAGGGTGTCAAGTCCCAGATCCAGGGCGACGAACTCCGCGTCTCGTCAAAGTCCCGCGATGACCTGCAGGCCACCATGGCACTGCTGAAGGGCTTCGACGAGGCAGACCTGCAGTTCGTCAACTTCCGCTAGCTAACACCCCTCCGGGCGTAGGACACGCGATCGGCCTGGGGACCACTGAAGACCCGCGTCCGTAGGCTGGAAGCGCGTCCCAAGCCCGAACCCGCGTCCTGGGCCGGAAGTACGACGGCGGCGCCCCGGTATGTCAGCTGGCCTCAGTTCAGCGTCTCCTCGGTTCAGTTCGTCTCGGTTCAGCTTGTCCTCAGCTAAGCGGCCGGCCGGCGATCCGTTCCAGCCGGGCGATCCGCTCCTTCATCGGCGGGTGCGTGGCGAACAGCTTGGTCATCGTCCCGCCGCGGAACGGGTTGGCGATCATCAGGTGCGAGGTGTTGACCAGCTTCTGCTCCTGCGGCAGCGGCGCGATCCGCACCCCCTGCTCAATCTTGCGCAGGGCTGAGGCGAGCGCCAGCGGATCGCCGGTGAGCTCCGAACCGTCCTCGTCGGCGTCGTACTCCCTGGTCCGGGAGATGGCCAGCTGGATCAGCGACGCCGCAAACGGCGCCAAAAGCGCCATCGCCAGTATGGCCAGCGGGTTGGAGTTGCGCCGGTCGCCGCCGAAGAACAGCAGCATCTGGCCCACGGACGTGATGACGCCGGCCACCGCGGCTGCCACCGAGGACGTGAGGATGTCCCGGTTGTACACGTGCATCAGCTCGTGCCCTAGGACCCCGCGCAGCTCCCGGGCATCGAGCAGCTGCAGGATCCCCTCGGTGCAGCACACGGCGGCGTTTTTGGGGTTCCGGCCGGTGGCGAACGCGTTCGGGTTCATGGTGGGTGAGAGGTAGATGCGCGGCATCGGCTGGTTGGCCCGGACCGAGAGTTCCCGGACAATCTGGTAGAGCTGCGGGGCCTGGGCCTCCGTGACGGGGTAGGCCTGCATGGAGCGGATGGCAATCTTGTCGCTGTTCCAGTAGCCGTACGCCGTGGTGGCCACGCCGATCAGGGCCATGATCCAGATGGGCGCTGCACTGCGGGTATTGATCCCGATCAAGCCGCCCAGGCCCAGGAGCACCGCCCACAGGACGCCGAAGAGCGCCGCAGTTTTCAGGCCGTTGTAATGCTTGTGCACGTCCGGTCCTCCACGTCGCCCTGACTAAGTTGCCAACAAGGCATGGTCCTAAGGCACCGGGTCACGGGCATCGTACTGCCGGAAGCCCGGCTGCAGCTGTGCCACCAGCCAGGCCACCGCGATGCACAAAACCCCGCCCAGAAGCAGGACCCAGCCCTCACTCAAAATCTTAGTCCCGACGCCTGCCAGCAGGTCACCCACGCGCGGACCGCCGGCCACCACCACAATGAAGACGCCCTGGAGCCGTCCCCGCAGGTGGTCCGGCGCGGCGGCCTGCAGGATGGTGTTGCGGAAGACGGCACTGATGGAGTCTGCGATTCCGGCGAGGGCGCAGCACAAAGCCGCCGGGACCAGCCAAAGGGTGGGCCCGGCGTCGTCCGTCCTTCCTGCCAGGAGCACCACCACGCCGAAGCCGGCAATGGAGGCGCCCCAGCCCATCACCGACCACACCACGGCACTCCCCTGCCACCGGACATGGCCGAGCGGCCCCGAAAAGAGACCGGCCAGGAATGCGCCCACCGCGGTGGAGGCCAGCAGGATGCCCACTGTGGCTTCGCCGCCGCCGATCATCAGCGCACCGATGGCGGGCATCAGCGCGCGCGGCTGGGCCAGGATCATGGCCACGAGGTCGATGATGAAGGTCATCCGCAGGTTGGGCCGGGTGCCCAGGAACCGGAACCCTTCGATCACAGACCGCATGCCGGCCCGCCCGGCGCTCGCTGAAGGCGGCATGGAAGGCAGCCTGTAGACCGCCCAGAGCACAAACGCGAAGCTGATGAAGTCGATGGTGTAGGTCCAGCCGAAGCCCACCCATGCCACCAGCAATCCCGCCAGCAGGGGTCCCACTGTCATGGCCAACCCGAACGAAATCATGTTGAGCGCGTTGGCTGCGGGCAGCAGTTCCTTGCGGATCAGCGTGGGGATGATGGCACTGCGGGCCGGCTGGTTGATGGCCAGGGCGCCGCTTTGCAGCGCCACCAGGAGGTAGAGGACCCAGACGTTGCCCAGCTGCAGCCATGACTGAAGCGCGATCAGGCCGGTGGTCAGCCACAGGACAGAGGTTGCCAGGAGCACCACTGTGCGGCGGTTGTGGGAATCGGCGATGGACCCGCCCAGCAGGCCGCCGAACACCAGTGGCACCAGCGCAAACACACCCAGCAGGCCCACATAGAAACTGTCCTGCGTGAGCCGGTACACCTCCAGGCTCACGGCCACCAGCGTGAGCTGGCTCCCCACGGCCGAAACGGCGGAGCCCAGCCAGAGCCGGCGGAAGGCCGGGCTCTCCCGGAGCGGTCTGATATCGGCCAGCAGTTTCCCCACCTTGCAACCCTAATGGCGCCGCAGTGTCCTGTTCTGTCACACGCTTGGTATCCTCAGGCGGGGGAAAGGAACCGGCTTATGAATGTGTCCAGGCGGCTGCTTTTTGCCTCGGCTTTCTGGGAGGGTGCCCGGCCCCGGACTGCCCTGAACGCCGGCCATCTCCTGATCCGGCTCACCAATCCGGCCATCGCGTTCGATCTCCGCTCGGCCACCGACTGGCTGCACTGCCACAGCATTGCGCGGCAGGCCCTTGCCGAGGTTCTGGGTGCCAGCCGCTGCACTGTGGTGTTTGCGCACCGGTGGCACCCCATCGGAGCGGCCATCGGCGAACCGGAGGTGGAGTCCTCCACCCCCACGTTCCATGTGTTCGGGCGCTGGGACGCCGAGCCGGTCACGCCCGGCGAACAGCTGCGCCTTCCCGCGCAACGCCGGGTGCCGGCCGGCGCGGAAGAGCTCAAAGACTACGACGGCGGCCTCCGCGCCGCCCTGCGCCGGCTGTCTGTGGAGCAACAGGGAGCCGCGAGACGGCAGTTCGCGGCAATGCCGGCGAGCGGGACTGCCGCGAAGTGCCATCTCGAGGACCCGGCCCCGCGGGTGGACCCCACCCTCCCCGAACTCGTTACCAGGGCACCGCAGGTCAGGGCCGGCGCGCACCACACCATACTCTCCCCGGCGTTGCCGCCGGCGCCGGGCGGACCCGGCCTGACACCCGGCCAGCTGCTGGCGCTGGCCGGGGCCGTCCAGGGCCTGACCGAACGCCCCGGCGTGACCGGACTGAGCGGTGTAGTGCCGGAGCCCGGACCCGGCGGGCTCGAAGTCCACGCCATGGGCCGCTCGGCAGGAGAATCGGTCAACCCCATGCAGGAATTCCTGGATTTGCCGAAGGTAAGCCAAGCCTTATTGTGATCGACTCATAATAAGTGGTTCAATAGAAGCATGATGGAACACTTTGACGGCCACGACGCATGGGCTGCCGCCCTGCGTGCCCACGGCCGCCGGGTGACCAAGCAGCGGCTCGCCGTGCTGACCGCCGTCGAACATCACCCCCACTCCCCTGCGGAGAGCATCCTGGCCGCGGCGCGCGCCGAACTTCCCGAACTGACGGCACAATCGGTCTATGTGGTCCTGGGCGACCTGACCGATCTGCACATGCTGCGCCGCTTCGAGCCCCCGCATTCCCCGGCCTTGTATGAGACCCGCGTCGGTGACAACCACCACCACGCCATCTGCATCAGCTGTGGCCGCGTGGAGGACGTCGAATGCGCCGTCGGGCACGCGCCGTGCCTCACCCCGCACTGGGATGAGGGCTCCAAGCCGATGACCATCCAGATCGCCGACGTGATGTACCAGGGCATCTGCCAGGACTGCCAAGCGTCCCAAAAACTTCCTTCTGAACGTCCCTCACAAGTAATCGAGAAATAGGAGAAAAATGACTGCGAACATCTCAACAACCCAGTCCGGCGCGCCCGTCACTTCCGACGCGCACGCACAGTCCGTCGGTGCCGACGGCGCCATCATCCTCACGGACCACTACCTGATCGAAAAGCTCGCCCAGTTCAACCGCGAGCGCGTGCCGGAGCGCGTAGTGCACGCCAAGGGCGGCGGCGCGTTCGGTACGTTCAAGGCGACCTCGGACATCTCCAAGTACACCAAGGCCGCGTTCCTGCAGCCGGGCGCTGAGACCGAGATGCTGATCCGCTTCTCCTCCGTCGCCGGTGAAGCAGGCTCCCCGGACACCTGGCGCGACCCCCGCGGTTTCGCCGTCAAGTTCTACACCTCCGAGGGCAACTACGACCTCGTGGGCAACAACACCCCCGTCTTCTTCATCCGCGACGGCATCAAGTTCCCGGACTTCATCCACTCCCAGAAGCGCCTCCCGGGCACCCACTTGCGCGACGCCGACATGCAGTGGGACTTCTGGACCCTGTCCCCCGAGTCCGCACACCAGGTCACCTGGCTCATGGGCGACCGCGGCCTGCCGGCCTCCTGGCGTGAAATGCAGGGCTACGGCTCGCACACCTACCAGTGGATCAACGCCGAGGGCGAGCGCTTCTGGGTCAAGTACCACTTCCAGTCCAACCAGGGCGTCAAGACCATGTCCGGTGACCAGGCTGAAGAGCTGGCCGGCTCGGACGCGGACTTCTACATCCGCGACCTGCAGGACAACATTGCCGAGGGCAACTTCCCGTCCTGGGAACTGCACGTCCAGGTCATGCCGTACGAAGACGCCAAGACCTACCGCTTCAACCCGTTCGACCTCACCAAGGTGTGGGCGCACTCGGACTACCCGCTGATCCACGTGGGCACCATGGAGCTGAATAAGAACCCGGAGAACTACTTCGCGCAGATCGAGCAGGCCACCTTCGCGCCGTCGAACTTCGTGCCGGGCATCGCAGCTTCGCCGGACAAGATGCTGCAGGCCCGCATCTTCTCCTACGCCGACGCACACCGCTACCGCGTGGGCACCAACCACGCGCAGATCCCGGTGAACCAGCCGAAGAACCAGGTCAACAACTACAGCCAGGACGGCGCCGGGCGCTACCACTTCAACGCCCCGTCCGTCCCGGTGTACGCCCCGAACTCCTTCAACGGCCCCGCTGCCGTTGAGCCGGCTTCCCCGGCCGGCGGCTGGGAGAACGACGGCGAGCTCACGCTCTCCGCACACTCGCTGCACGCCGAGGACGGCGACTTCGTCCAGGCCGGCACGCTGTACCGCGAGGTGTTCGACGACGGCGCCAAGGCCCGTCTGCTGGACACCATCACCGGTGCTGTGGGCGGCGTGAAGAACGCCGAGATCAAGGAACGTGCCATCCAGTACTGGACCAACGTGGACGACGAACTCGGCGCCAAGCTGCGCGCCAACCTGGGTGCGGGCTCCACTGACTCCAACGCCGAGGCTGCCAACAAGATCGGCTAACCAGCTCCAGACAAAAGAAGACCCCGCCATGGAATTCCGTGGCGGGGTCTTTTTTGTTGTGCTGTAAGTGGCTAGGCGACGTCGGCATCAGAGGGCGCCGCCGTCGTCGGGCCCGCCGCGGAGGTGCCTGCCGCAGCAGTCGATCCTGCCGCCGCGGGCCGATGACCCTTCTTGGCAAGCTGGATCTGCTCGTACACGTGGTGGCGGAGCTCGGTGAAGCGCGGCAGAGACCTGGTGTTGAGCTGGTCCCGGTCGTCTGGGAGGTCGATCACGATGTCCTCCTGGATGACTGTCGGAGAGGACGACAGGATGATGACGCGTTCGCCGAGGTAGATGGATTCGTCGATGTCGTGGGTAACGAAGAGCACGGTCACGCCGAGCTTCTTCCAGACCACCCGGATCAAGTCCTCCAGATCCGCCCGGGTCTGTGCGTCCACGGCCGCGAAGGGTTCGTCCATCAGCAGGACCTCGGGCTGATAGGCGATGGCGCGGGCAATCGCCACGCGCTGCTGCATGCCGCCGGAGAGCTGCCAGGGGTAGGAGCGCGGAACGTGGGACAGGCCCACGGCCTCCAGGGCTTCGTCCACGAGCCTGTCGCGTTCAGCCTTCGGCACGCCCTGGTTCTTCAGCGGCAGATCAACGTTTTCCCGGACCCGCATCCAGGGGAACAGCGACCGGCCGTATTCCTGGAACACCACGGCCATCTTCTTCGGCGGTCCGGACACGCGTTTGCCGTCGAGGAGCACCTCTCCCTCGGTGGGGCCATCAACCCGGAGATGCACTTGAGGAGTGTCGTCTTGCCCGAGCCGGAGGGACCCACGAGGCAGGCCAGCTCGCCGGCGCGAAGATCGAAGGTGAGGTTACGCACAGCTTCGATGTCCCCGCCGTCGGTCTGGTACACCTTCTTCAGGCCGCGGACCGAGAGCATCGCTTCTTGGGCCGGGCGGGTGGTGTCAGGCTGCATTTTCTACCTCTTTCTGGCCGTGGTACCAGCGCAGGATATTCCGCTCGGCCCACTGGAAGATGAACGACAGGCCCACGCCCAGCAGACCGAGCACCACGATGCCGGACCACATTTCCGGAATGGCGAAGGAGCGCTGGAACTGGACGATGGTGAAGCCAAGCCCCGAGGACGAGGCGAACATCTCGGAGATGACCATCAGGATCAGCCCCAGGGACAATGACTGGCGCACGCCGGCCATGATCTGCGGGCTGGCCGAAGGCAGCACCAGATACCTGATCCGGGCCCAGCCGTCGATGCCGTAGGTGTGGGCCGAGTCCGAGAGGACCCCGTCCACGGCGCGGACCCCTTCGATGGTGTTCAGCAGCACCGGCCAGACGCAGCCAGAGATGATGACCGCCACCTTCATGGAGTCCGTGATGCCCATCAGCAGGATCAGGACCGGGACCAGGACGGGCGGCGGGATGGCGCGGAAGAACTCCAGCACCGGTTCCAGCAGGGCACGGAGCCATCTGACCGAGCCGATCAGGACACCGCCGACGACGCCGATCACGATCGCCGCAGCGACGCCCACCACCAGCCTGCCGATGCTGGGCAGCACGTCGGAGAAGAAGCGGGGACCGAACCAGACCTCACCGAATTTCCCGACCAGGGTGGCCGGGGTGGGGACAAAGAAGTTGACCGCCCCGAGGGTCGAGGCCCACCAGAGTAGGACCAGCAGGACGGGCAGTGCCAGTAGGTAGCCGAGGGTTGTCAGGGCTTTCATACGATCACCTCGGAACGGACGGAGGAATGCCAGGACAGGGTCTTCTTCTCGATGAAGCGCATCAGGGCGTTGATCAGCACGCCGATCAGGCCGGTGGCCAGCACGAGGGCATACATGCCGGAGATGGCGCCGCCGGACTGGGCAAGGGCGATTTCCCGGCCGAGGCCAGGCGAGCCGATCACCAGTTCCGCCGTGATGGCCAGGACCAGTGCCACGGTGGCGGCCAGCCGGACGCCGGTCATCAGGTAGGGCAGGGCGGTGGGGAAAACGACGTAGCGGATCCGAGCCATCCGGCCCAGGCCGTATGTCTTCGCGGTATTGTTGGCCACCATGTCGACGTCGGCCACACCATAGAGCACTTGGATCAGGACCTGCCAGAAGGCAGCGTAGGTGATCAGCATGAGGGACGACTCAATCTTCACGCCGAAGAGCAGCACCGCCAGTGGGATCAGGGCCACCGAAGGGATGGGCCGCAGGAACTCCACCGTGGAGTTGGTCGCTTTCCGCAGGAAGTCACTGGAGCCGATGACGAAACCCAGCAGCACGGCCAGGGCGACGGCAATGACGAGTCCCAGGAACCAGGCCGTCATGGTTTCGCCGACAGAGATCCAGAATGCGGTCAGGCCGAAGTCCCGGGCCAGCGCCACAATGACCTCGCTGGCCGGCGGGAGGAAGCGTTCATTGATGATGCCGAGGCGGGGAATGAGCTCCCACGTAGCAAGGAAACCCACGATTCCGGCCAGGCCGAGCAACTGTTTTACCGGCAGCCTGCGGACAGACCGGCGGCCCCGCCCCACACTGGGGACGGGACCTCCGGAAGCTATTGCGTCTGAACTCACGGGAGGAGGTCGCCGGCGTTCGGAGCCTTGGTCAGCGTGCCGTACTTGGCGGCGGCGTCACCGAGCGTCTTGAAGGCGTCCTTGTTGAATTCGACGCGGTAGCGCGGCAGGATCATCTTGGCGCGGGTGGCGTCGTCGATCTTGGTGTAGGTGCCCACGATGTCGCGGACCTCCTGTGGGTGCTCCTGGGCATACTCAAGGGACTTGTTCATGGCGCGGGTGAACTTCGCCGTCAGCTCGGCCTTGCCCTTGATGGTGTCCGCCTTGGTGAAATAGCCGGCGATGTCCAGCTCCGGGCTCATCTCGACGAAGTTCGAGGAGACGATTGTGCCACCTTCGGCCACAGCCTTGGAAAGGAAGGGTTCCAGGATCCACGCTGCGTCCACCTGCTTGTTGGCTAGGGCCGCCGGGGCGTCCGGGAAGGCCACCTCAACAAACTTCACGCTGTTCGGATCGCCGCCGTCCTTTTCGATGACCGACTTTATGGTGGTGTCGCCGATATTGGAGAGGTTGTTCACCGAGACGGTCTTGCCGGCGAGGTCCCTCGCGGACTGGACACTCGACCCGGCCGGGACGACGACACCGCCGACATCGTTCCCCTTCTTACCGGTGGTAGATACTCCGTTGGCGACGAACTTTAGGTCGAGACCCTTGTCCTTGGCAACCATGACCGAAATCAGGTTGGAGAACGCGAAGTCGAAGCTGCCGCTGACCACACCCGGGACAATTGCCGCGCCGCCGGTGGCTGTCTGGATGTCCAACTCGAGGCCCTCATCCTTGAAGAACCCCACCTTGCTGCCCAGGTAGATCGGTGCGCAGTCCACGATCGGGATGACCCCCACACTTACCTTGGTCAGCTCTCCGCTCCCGGCTCCACCGGCGGGGCGGATCCAGTGCCGGTAGAACTCGGCGAACCGGACCCGCAGGCTGACAAGCCGAGGACCGATGCTGCGGCAAGCACGGCGATAACACTACGACGCTTCATGTTCACTCCTTTGTGAAGTGGCATGGGAGTGTGACGCCGCCCACGCCCAGCTTGTTCGGTGTCCGAACAAACTTTCGAATTAAGTCTGGTTCAGAGGACGCCTGTGGTCAACCGGATCTGGCCATTGTTATCCTCCCGGTACGCGCGTACCGGATCGGGGAGGGACGGGCGTACCGCGCCATAGGAGGCTGGTGTCCACGCTTTCCACATAGGCGCCTGCCACTCTGGCCGGGGCTACCGGCGGCCCCTAGGATCACTGCATGAGTACATTCCAGGGCATCCCTGCAGGGGCATTCGCGTTCTATGCCGAACTTGAGCACAACAACAACCGGGAGTGGTGGCTGGAGCACAAGGACAGCTACAACACCCTGGTGCGGGAACCGGTCACCGAGCTGCTGGCCGAACTTGAGCCGCGGTTCGGGCCGGGCAAGATCTTCCGACCCAACCGGGACATCAGGTTCTCCCAGGACAAGTCGCCTTACAAGACTGCGCAGGGAGCGTTCGCATCGGGCCAGGAAGGCGTGGGGTATTACGTTCAGGTGAGCGCCGAGGGGCTGCTGGTGGGCGGCGGCTGCCACACCAGTACGCCGGCCCAGCTGGCCCGCTTCCGGAACTCCGTGGATGCGTCCGGGACCGGCGAATCGCTGCGGCACATCGTGGAGACCGTGGCTGCCGCAGGCTTTGCCGTGGAGGGCGAAAAACTCAAGACCGTGCCGCGGGGTTTCGACAAGGACCATCCCCGGGCGGAGCTGCTGAAGCACAAATCGCTGTCCGCCGGCATCGAGCTGGGCCAGCCGGAGTGGGTGGACTCACCGGCCGCGGCGCAGGAAATCGCGGCGCTGTGGGACCAGCTGCGGCCCCTGGTGGACTGGGTCGGCCGGCATGCGGCACCCTGACGCCGGAATTCCTGTAGATGGGATGACTCCCTATACGTGGGATAATTGGGGGCATGGAAGCTAATCCCGCAGGGGCCCGCACGCTGGAGCGCGGACTCAGCCTGCTAGACCACGTGGCTGCGGGCGCGCACCGGCTCGAAGACATCACCCTGGCCTCCGGCCTCAGCCGCTCGGCGACCCACCGCATGCTGACCACACTGGTGGCAGGCAGGTATCTCAGCCAGCAGCCGGACCACAGCTACCATCTGGGCATCAAACTGCTGGAGCTGGGTACCAAGGCGGAGGCAAAGATCAGCCTCTCCGATGCCGTGCAGTCCATCCTCGCCGACATTGCTAAGACCACGCTGGACGCCACGCACCTGGGCATCCTCAGCGGTGACGATGTCCTGTACCTGGCCAAGGCCCGCGGGCATCGTGGCATTGAGATGGCATCCCGTCCCGGGGCCCGGCATAGGGCCCAGAACACCGCCATGGGCAAGGTGCTGCTGGCACAGCTCAGCAACGATGAGGCACTCAAGGCTTTCGACGCGGCAGCGATGGACACGCCGCGCTCCATCCAGGATGCCGGCTCTTTCCGGGCCATCCTGGACCGGATCCGGGCCAACGGCTATGCGCTGGACGACCAGGAGCATGAACTTGGCATCACCTGTGTTGCCATCGCTGTCCCTGATCTGCTGGGAAAGATCGCGGCGGCCATCTCCGTCGCAGCCCCCAGCGTCTACATGACGCCGGAACGGATCGAGTCACTCGTGGCGCTCCTCCAGGACGTGCAGCCGGAGCTCAGCCGCTGCCTGCCGCCGGGATTTGAAAGGGCCTGGATCTAACGCCCACGCGCCGATCCAGGCCCCTCCTGCCGCTCTTTTTCGGAAACAATTCCGCTACGGAATCAAGCCCCGCTCAGCGTGCCACCGGTTCCGTGGCGTCCAGCATGGCCAGCTCGTGCCTGCGCGGCATGCCTTCCCAGTCACCGGGCACCAGGCACCAGGCACCAGGCAGGCAAAGGCTCCCGTCCGGACCGCAGTCAGCAGCCGCTCCTGCGCCGAGGCGCCGGCCAACAGGTCAGAGATATAGCCGGCCACAAAGGCGTCGCCCGCCCCCACGGTGTCGATGGCGTTGACTCGGACGGCGTCCTGCACGTGTTCCGCTCCGTCGATCACGGCGGCACAGCCTGCCGCTCCCCGCTTGATGACCGTCTGGCTTGGCCCGAGGGCGGCGACCCTGCGGGCAAGCTCCAGTGAATCGTCGGACTTTCCTACCGCGATGGCGGCTTCATCGTCCCCGGCGAACACGATGTCTGTCTGGGCAATGAAGGTCCGGAAAACGTCACGGGCTTCGTCGGCGGACCACAGCGCGGCGCGGTAGTTAAGGTCGAACGAGACCAGGACGCCGGCCTCACGGGCAATGTCCAGCGCATATTGCGCCGCCCGGGCTGCCTCCGGCGAAAGCGCGGGCGTGATGCCTGTGAGGTGCAGCAGCCGGGCGTTGGCAATCCGTTCGGCAGGGATATCCTCCCGTGACAGCCGCGAGCCCGCGCTTCCGGCACGGTAGTACCAGACCTTGAGCTGGTCCATGGTGCGACGCTCTTTGATCATGAGGCCGGTGGGTGCCGACTCGTCCCGCAGGGGGTCAACCACGATTCCCTCGGCGGCGAGCTCACGCAGGACGAGTTCGCCGAGGCTGTCGTTGCCGACGCGTCCAACCCACGTCACCGAGGTGCCCAGGCGCCGCAGCGCGATGGCAAAGTTGCTCTCGGAGCCGCCCATGCCCAGGCTGAGCGAGGACACCTGGGCCAGCGGACCGGGCGTCTCGGCCTTCATCAGGCCCATTGTTTCACCGAGGGTCACGACGTCGGTGAAGGTCACCGTGCACCCCTCGCCTGGACGGCGTCCGCCACCAGGGAACTGAGCTGCCGGGCGCGGGCGGTGAGGGCGGCGAGGTCGCCGCCGGAGAACGCATCACGGAGCAGCGGTCCGCCCAGGCTGACCGCAAGCGCCCCTGCCGCGATCCAGTCAGCGGCGTCATCGATGCCGATGCCGCCGGACGGAATGACCCGCATGTCCGGGAAGGGCCCCCGCAATTGCCCAATGTAGCCCGGGCCGACGGTGGAGGCGGGGAACAGCTTCACGGCCGTTGCCCCCGCCTGCATGCCGGTCAGCAGCTCGGTGGGCGTTAGCCCGCCGGGGAACACCGGAACGCCGGCCGCGACCGCAGGGCGGATCACGTCTGTCACCATGGCGGGCGTCACGAGGTAGTCCGCGCCGCCGTCGAGCGCCTGCGCAGCCTGGTCACCGGAGGTGACGGTGCCGACGCCGATTTCGGCGTCGGCGCCGAGCTGCCGTTTGATGTCGGGCAGGAGGTCGAACACACCGTCGGTGCTGAGGGTCAGTTCGATGGACCGGACGCCGCCCCTGACGAGGGCGTCGATGACCGGCGCGTATTCCCGGGCATGCCGGGCGCGGAGGACGGCCACCACGGGGTTGGCCTGCAGGATGGCGGAAACGGGAGGGCTCTGGAGACCGCTCATCGGGCCAGCCACCCGCCGTCGACCGGCAGTACTACGCCGTGGATGTAGTCCGCGGCCGGGGAGGCCAGGAACACCACGGCCCCGGCGAGGTCGCCGCCGGTGCCCCAGCGTGCCGCCGGGATCCGCACCGAAATCTGTTCGCTGCGCTGGGCGTCTGCCAGCAGCGCCTCGTTCATGTCAGTGGCGATGTAGCCCGGCGCAACCGCATTGACGTTCACGCCGCGCGGCGCCCACTCGTTGCACATCGCCTTGGTCAGCTGTGCCACGGCACCCTTCGACGCGGCGTAGGCCGGAACCCGCAGGCCGCCCTGGAACGTGAGGAGGGAGGCCATGTTGATGATCTTCCCGCCACCGCGTTCCACCATCGGGGCGCCGAAGCCCTGGCACAGCTGGAACACCGCGCGGGTGTTGATGGCCATCACGCGGTCGAAGTCGGACAGCGGGAACTCCGTTGCGTTGTGCCGGATCTGGGTTCCGGCGTTGTTGACCAGGATGTCGATCCGGTGTCCCGCGAGGGTTTCCGCCGTGGCCGCGGCCACGGATTCTTCGCTGGCCAGGTCCACGTGGACGGCGGCGGCGCTGACATGCGCCTTTTCCGCAGCGGCTGCCAGTTCCGGGGCCAAGGGGCCGCGCTGGAGTGCCACAATGCCGGCGCCGGCGTTGACCAGCCCGAGGGCAATGCCCAGGCCGATCCCGCGGGAGGCACCGGTTACGGCTGCGGTTTTGCCGCTGAGGTCAAACGGCGATTTCTCTGCTGTGTGGTTCATGAGCTTTCCTGGGTTGTCGCGGCGGGCGCCGCGGCTGGACTGACAAAGACTTTGAGGACGCGTCCGGACGCCATCGCCTGGTCAAAGGCCTGGCGGGTGTCCTCGAGGGCGAACACCTGGGTGGGAATGCGGTCCAGCCCCAGTTCACGGCTTTCGATGAGTTCCACCGCGCGTTCCACGGCCGCCCGGGTGTAGACCCGGACGCCCACCACGGTGTTCTCGGCGAACGTCAGGGCTTGGAGGTCGAGTTCGACGGGTTTTTTGTAGACGCCCACCAGGACGATGGTGCCGCGTACGCGGACAGCCCGGGGCAGCATCGCGGCGACCGAGGGGTGGGCGGCGGAGTCGAAGGCGATGTCCGCGCCGTCCCCGCCGGTGGCGGCAAGGATGGCCTGGATGGGGTCCTCCCCGGGTGCCACGGTGGCGAACCCGAGTTCTTCGGCCACCTGGCGGCGGGCCTCGGAGGGTTCCGAGATGAGGACGCTGCCGGCTCCCTGGTGCCGTGCCACCAGGGCTGTCAGGATGCCGATGGGGCCGGCGCCGAAGATCACCACCCGTTCGCCGCCGGTCAGGCCTGCCCGGGATACGGCGTGGACGGCGACGGCGAGGGGTTCGGCGAGGGCCGCCTCCTGGAGGGGCACCGAGTTGCTGACCGGGATGAGCGTGGAGGCAGGCAGGGCCACGTATTCGGCGAGGGAGCCGGCGACGTCGATCCCGTACAGTTTCAGCGCCCGGCAGACATGGGTGTCTCCGCCGCTGCACGGGTGGCATTCACCGCAGTGGATGAGGGGCTCCACGGTGACCCGGGTGCCCGCTGCCGGGCCGGTCTCCGCCGCGACCTCCACAATGCCGGTGATCTCATGGCCCATGACCAGGGGAGCTTCGGCGCGGGGGTGCGTTCCGTGCAGGATGGAAAAATCGGAGCCGCACAGTCCGGTCATTTCCGTCCGGACCAGGGCCCAGCCTGCGGGGATTTCCGGCACGGGCAGCTGCCGCGGCTCAATGGTGTCCGGCGCCGTCCACACGGCGGCGCGCATGGTGCTGTTCAGGAGTGCGGCGCTCATACCAGCACTCCTGCGTTCATCACGTTGCGCGGCATGCGTCCGGCGCATACCTCGAGGACGTTTTCGATGGTGCGGCGTTTCAGTTCCGCATAGGATTCCTCGCTGTACCAGGCGGCGTGCGGTGTGAGCACGGCGTTTTCGCAGCCGATGAGGGGACTGGTCAGGGGCAGGGGTTCTTCTTCGAAGACGTCCAGGCCTGCGCCGTAGAGCTGGCCGCTGGCCAGGGCGTCGGCAACCGCGGCGGTGTCCACGACTCCCCCGCGGCACGTGTTGATCAGCACAGCGCCGCGTTTCATCTGCGCGAGCACGCCGGCGTTGATCAGGTGATGCGTGTGGGAGTTGAGCGGAACGTGGAGGGAGACCACGTCTGCGCGGGAAATCACTTCCTGAAACCCGACGACGGCGACTCCATCCGCCGTCGTCGTCCCGATTTCGGCGAGCGGGTCAGACCCGATCACCGTATAGCCCAGGCCCTTGGCCTTGCGCGCGGTGGCCGCGCCGATCAGGCCCAGGCCCACCACTCCGAAGACCCTGGTGGACATCCGGTGCAGGGGCTGGACCGGGAGCAGCGAGTGTTCCCCGCGACGCATGCCGCGGTCCAGCCGTGCGATTCCGCGGGCCAGGCTGACGGCCAGGGCAATGGCGTGGTCGCTGACATCCTCGGTGCCGTAGTCCGGCACGTTGCAGACGGCAACGCCGCGGGCGGTGGCCGCCTCGACGTCCAGGGTGTCCACGCCCACGCCGTACCGGCCGATCGCCTTCAGCTGCGGCAGGGCAGCGAGGACGCGGTCCGTGATGGGGGCGTACTGGACCACGATGGCGTCGGCGCCGGCAGCGGCCGCAATAACGTCCTCTTCAGTCCGGCACTGGGCAAGGACCAGCTCCACACCGGCGGCGCCGGCGACGGCCTCCTCGATGGCGATGGAGTCGTGGTCGCAGTCGGTGATGACGATGCGGGTGGGCGTGGCTGGCATTACTTGGCGTCCTCTTCTGTGAGCAGGTCACGATCGACGGTTTCGGGGGCTTTGATGGTGGTGACCAGGCTGATGCCCATCATGGCCATCATGTAGATGGCGACGGGGATCCAGGAGCCGCTGAACGCGGTGACCAGGGCCGAGCAGATGAGCGGGGCGATGCCGCCGCCGAAGACGGAGGAGAACTCCCGGCCGAGGGCGACGCCGGCGTAGCGGTAGCGGGAGCCGAAGAGCTCGGGGAAGTACGCTGCCTGGACGCCGACGGATCCCTGCGCGGCAAAGATGAAGCCGAGCACAATCACCAGCGAAATCAGGAACAGGTTTCCGGTGTTCAGCAACAGGAAGGCCGGGACGGGGAAGACAAACAGGAACGCCGTGATGATGAGGTACATCCGGCGGCGGCCGTAGCGGTCGGACAGGCTGCCGAAGGCGTAGGCCGAGACGCAGGCGAAGAGTGCGCCCACCAGCAGGACCTTGGGAATGAACGTCGCGTCAATCTTGAGCTGCGTGATCAGGTAGGAGCCCAGGAAGACCTGGAAGATGTACGAGTGCGCGTTGGCGCCCACGTTCATAAAGAAGACCCGGAACAGGCCCGCACGGCCGTTCTTGACGACGTCGGCCACGGGAGTGGCTCGGACGACGCCGGCGATCTCTTCCTTTTTTTCGTCGAAGACGGGTGATTCCTTCAGCTTGCGGCGGATCACGTAGGCGGCGATGGTGACGAAGATCGACGAGAAGAACACGAGCCGCCAGCCGTAGGCTTCCAGGGCTTCGCGGGGCATCATCTGCACCAGGATCCAGACGACGGCGCCCAGCGCGGTACCGGCGGCGGCACCCACAAAGACAAGCGAGGCATAGCGTCCGCGGCTGCCCTTGGGCGCAGTTTCGGCAACCAGGACCACGCCGCCCGCCTGTTCAGCGCCCGCGCCGAATCCCTGGAGGAAGCGGCAGGCAACCAGCAGCGTAGGGGCCCAGATGCCCGCCTGCTCGTAGGTGGGCAGCAGGCCGATGGCGAACGTGGCGATGCCCATCAGGAAGAGCGTGGCCACCAGCACCCACTTGCGTCCCAGCCGGTCACCGTACTTGGAGAAGAAGAGGCCGCCGAGGGGGCGTGCACCGAATCCGACGGCGTAGGCACCGAACGCGGCGATGATGCCGATGGCGGGGTCAATGTTCGGGAAGAAGATCTTGTTGAAGATGATCGCCGACGCGGTTCCGTAGATCACAAAGTCGTACTGCTCGAGTGCGGTGCCGATCAGGCCGGCCCATGCGGCCCTGCGGACCGGCGCTTTGTCGGTGGTCCCGGGGGACACTTCATTGCCTTCGGGGTCCAGGACCGCCGACTTACTGCGAACAACATCGTTCTCAGCCACAGTTCACCATTTCTCTTTGGTGCCGAAGCACGTTCCGATTATCGGGATGACATCCCGAAAACTTCAAGCACGACTATATAGGTCTTATCGGCCAGATCACAAAAGGCGGGTTAAACAGCAGAGGCACCCTGCCACCAAAGGGGTGGACGGGTGCCTCTGCCGTGTTTTGCAGCCTTGTCAGCTGCGGGCTTACCGGCGGGTGAGTGCCTCGTCGTCGGCGGCGGCATCACTGCCGGCGAGGCCGGCGTCCTTGCTGGAATCCGTGCTGGAATCCGTGGAGTCCGCAGCATTCACGGCAGACTTGGCCTCGGCGAACTTTTCGTTCAGGCGGGAGTGCCGCTGACCGTAGGCGAAGTAGATCACAACGCCGATGACCAGCCAGCCGGCGAAGAAGATCCACGTCTCCACGGCGAGGTTCGTCATCAGGTACAGGCACAGGACCGCGGAAACCACCGGGAGGACCTTGCCGAACGGGACGCGGAAGGACGGCTTCAGGTCCGGGCGCTTCTTGCGCAGCACCAGGATGCCCAGGCTCACCACCACAAACGCGGACAGCGTGCCGATGTTGATCATTTCTTCCAGCAGGTCAACGTTGGTCAGGCCGGCCACCAGTGCCACGGCGGCGCCGCAGATGATCTGGAGGCGGACCGGCGTCGAACGTTTTTCACTGGTCTTGGACAGCGCGCGGGGCAGCAAACCGTCGCGGCTCATGGCCAGCACCACGCGGGACAGTCCCATCAGCAGCACCATAATGACCGTGGTGAGGCCGATCAGGGAACCGAAGGCGATGACCTTGGCCGCGGTGGTGTTGCCAACGGCCTCGAACGCGGTGGTGAGGGTGGGCGTTTCTGCCGCCGCGAGGTCCGTGTAGGACACCATGCCGGTGAGCGCGAGGGACACCAGGATGTAGAGCAGCGTCACCACGGCCAGGCCGCCGAAGATGCCGCGCGGTAGGGTCTTCTGCGGGTTTTTGACTTCCTCCGCGGACGTGGCCACCACGTCAAAGCCGATGAAGGCGAAGAACACCAGTGCCGCACCGGCGAAGATGCCCAGGGTGCCGTACTGTGCAGGCGCGGCGCCGGTGAGGAAGCCGAAGAATGACTGCTTCAGGACGTCCGCGGCGCCACCGGAGGTGGGTTCCGCGGCGGGCACGAACGGCGCGTAGTTCTCGAATTTCACGTAAGTGAAGCCCACCACGATCACAAACAGCACAACGGCGATCTTGATCAGGGTGAAGACGTTGCCCACGCGGGCGGAGAGCTTGGTGCCCAGCACCAGGAGCACGGTGAAGACGGCAACGATCAGGAAGGCGCCCCAGTAGAGGTCCACGCCGCCGAGCGACAGCGCCGGCGGTACGTCGGCCCCCATCAGCGCAAACACCTTGCTGAGGTAGATGCCCCAGTACTTGGCGATCACTGCCGCGGCGGTGAACAGTTCCAGGATCAGGTTCCAGCCGATGATCCACGCAAGCAGTTCGCCCATGGTGGCGTACGTAAAGACGTAGGCCGAGCCGGCGACCGGGAGGGCGGTGGCAAATTCGGCGTAGCACATGATGGCCAGGGCGCACGTCACGGCGGCAATGGCGAAGGACAACGTCACAGCGGGGC
Source organism: Pseudarthrobacter psychrotolerans (assembly GCF_009911795.1). NCBI lineage: Bacteria > Bacillati > Actinomycetota > Actinomycetes > Micrococcales > Micrococcaceae > Pseudarthrobacter > Pseudarthrobacter psychrotolerans. The sequence goes on from NZ_CP047898.1 coordinate 2,161,650, forward strand.
CGGAGAAGTTGGCCGCGGCTTTGGCGCCCACCGAGAAAATGCCGGCGCCGACAGCGACGGCGACACCCATGATCATCAGGTCCCAGCTGCTGAGTGAACGCTTGAGCTTGCGTCCGGGTTCATCGGCGTCGGCCATGGACTGCTCGATGGATTTGGTCCGGAGAAGGTTCATAAGGAGTTCCACAATCCTGATTTGTGTTGGAAACAGACCCATCAACGATACTTGTCCACGCACTGGACGTTCACATCTGTCCCACATGGTGAGACGCCTTTAACGCCGAAGATAATTGCGAAAATGCCCTTGAAGCCCTCTTTTTGAGGGCCTCAAGGGCTTTACGATCGAACGGCTTAGACGGGCCAGTCCATCAGCTTTGACCGGATCAGGAACCGCTTGCCTTCCGGCGCTTCAACCGAGAACCCGCTCCCCCGGCCCTGGACAACGTCCACGGTCAGATGGGTGTGGCTCCAGTAGTTGAACTGCTCCTTGGACATCCAGAACTCGAGGGGCTGCGGCTCCAGGCCGTCGGCGATGTCGAACAGCCCCAGGAGGACGTCCGCTTCCGCGGTGATGAACTCCCCGGCCGGATAACACATAGGCGAGGACCCGTCGCAGCAGCCGCCGGACTGGTGGAACATGAGGGGTCCTTGCTGGCCCCACAATTTCCTGAGCAGTCCCAATGCCTCGGCCGTGAGCGCCACGCGGGAGATGTCCTCCCCGGGCAGCGTCACTGCCGCGTCAAGCCCCGCCTCCATCATCAGTACTTGATGACGACGCGGCCGTCGATCTTGGCGTGTTTCATCTCGTCAAGAACGGCGTTGACTTCGGAGAGCTCCCGGGTGGACACCGTGGGATGGATCTTGCCCTCGGCGTAGAACTCGAGTGCTTCCTCCAGGTCCTGCCGGGTCCCCACGATCGAGCCCCGGACGGTCAGGCCCTTGAGCACAATCTCGAAGATCGGTGCCGGGAAGTCGCCCGGCGGCAGGCCGTTGAACACAATCGTCCCGCCCCGACGGGCCATGCCGATCGCCTGGCCAAAAGCAGACGGGTGTACTGCGGTGACCAGGACTCCATGGCAACCTCCGGTTTCACGTTGGATAACTTCGGCGGGATCTTCGTGCAGCGCGTTGACGGTGAGCTCCGCACCGTGCTTCTTGGCCAGGGCGAGTTTGTCGTCCGCGATATCCACGGCGGCTACCCGCAGGCCCATCGCCACGGCGTACTGGACGGCAATGTGCCCGAGTCCGCCGATGCCGGAAATGGTGACCCACTGTCCGGGCCTGGCTTCGGTCATTTTCAGGCCCTTGTAGACCGTGACGCCGGCGCAAAGCACCGGGGCGATTTCAACGGGGTCCGAGCCCGCCGGGATGCGGGCGGCAAAGCGCGTGTCCACGAGCATGTATTCCCCAAAGGAACCGTCCACGCTGTAGCCGGCGTTCTTCTGTACTTCGCACAGCGTCTCCCAGCCGGTGCGGCAGTACTGGCAGTCGCCGCAGGCTGACCATAGCCAGGCGTTGCCGACGAGGTCTCCGACGGCCAGGTCAGTGACACCCTCGCCCAAGGCAACCACTTCGCCTACTCCTTCGTGGCCGGGGATGAACGGCGGTGTCGGCTTGACCGGCCAGTCACCCTCCGCCGCGTGGAGGTCTGTGTGGCAGACGCCGGTGGTGAGGACCTTGACCAGCGCCTCGCCCCGGCCCGGGTGGGAATGGGGAGGGTCTGGATCTGGAGATCCTTGCCGAATTCGGTTACTACTGCTGCTTGCATTGTCGTCGTCATTGGCGAAATCCTTGCGTAGGTAAAGCGGTGGTGCGGTGGAGGTGGTGCTGCCTTCCTGAGGGGTGGCCAGGATGGTGCAGGCAGGGACGGATCAGTGCTGACCCGTCCCCGCCCGGGCTAAGGGCGGCTAGAAGAAGCCGAGCTTGTTCTCGTTGTAGCTGACCAGGAGGTTCTTGGTCTGCTGGTAGTGATCCAGCATCATGGAGTGGTTTTCACGTCCGATGCCGGAGGACTTGTACCCGCCGAACGCGGCGCCGGCCGGGTAGGCGTGGTAGTTGTTGACCCAGACGCGGCCGGCCTGGATCTCGCGGCCCGCGCGGTAAGCCACGTTGCCATTGCGGGACCAGACGCCGGCGCCGAGGCCGTAGAGGGTGTCGTTGGCGATTTCCATCGCGTCGGTGTAGTCACTGAACCGGGCGACAGACACAACAGGTCCGAAGATCTCCTCCTGGAAGATCCGCATCTTGTTGTGGCCTTCGAAGACGGTGGGCTGGACGTAGTAGCCGCCGGCCAGGTCTCCGGGCATTTCGGCGCGGGCGCCGCCGGTGAGCACCTTGGCGCCTTCCTGCTTGCCGATGTCGATGTAGGAGAGGATCTTTTCGAGCTGGTCGTTGGAGGCCTGGGCCCCGAGCTGGGTTTCGGTGTCCAGCGGGTTGCCCTGGATGATTTTCTCCACCCGGGCCACCGCGTCAGCCATGAAGGAATCGTAGATGTCCTCCTGGACCAGGGCGCGGGACGGGCAGGTGCAGACCTCGCCCTGGTTGAAGGCAAAGAGCGCGAAGCCCTCCTGCGCCTTGTCATAGAACGCATCGTCTGACTCGGCAACATCGTTGAAGAAGATGTTCGGGCTCTTGCCGCCGAGCTCCAGGGTGACCGGGATCAGGTTCTGGCTGGCGTACTGGCTGATGAGGCGCCCGGTGGACGTCTCGCCGGTGAAGGCGATCTTGCGGATCCGGGGGCTGGACGCGAGCGGCTTGCCGGCCTCGACGCCGAAGCCGTTGACCACGTTGAGCACACCGGCCGGCAGCAGGTCACCGATGAGTTCCATCAGGACAAGAATGGACGACGGCGTCTGCTCGGCGGGTTTGAGGACCACGGCGTTGCCGGCGGCGAGGGCCGGGGCAAGCTTCCAGACGGCCATCAGGATGGGGAAGTTCCACGGGATGATCTGGCCCACGACGCCGAGGGGCTCGTGGTAGTGGTAGGCCGTGGTGTCGTCGTCGAGCTGGGAGAGCCGGCCTTCCTGGGCGCGGACGGCGGAGGCGAAGTAGCGGAAGTGGTCCGCGGCGAGCGGGATGTCCGCGTTGAGGGTTTCGCGGATGGGCTTGCCGTTGTCCCAGGATTCGGCGACGGCGAGCATCTCGAGGTTCTCGTCGATGCGGTCGGCGATCTTGTTCAGGACCGCGGCGCGCTCGGCGACGGAGGTCTTGCCCCAGGACGGAGCGATCTTGTGGGCGGCGTCCAATGCCAGCTCGATGTCTTCCGCGGTGCCGCGGGCCACTTCGCAGAAGACCTTGCCGGTGACGGGTGTGATGTTCTCGAAGTACTGGCCCTTGACGGGGGCAACCCACTCGCCGCCGATCCAGTTCTCGTAGCGGTCCTTGAACGTGACCTTCGAACCCTCGGTACCGGGCTGTGCGTAAACAGTCATTGCTAGCTCCTTTGCTGTGCATGAAAGGTGGTGCCTGATGATGGCGTCCGCCGTTGGTTTCAGCGTAGGAGTGTGAAGGTTGCAGTCAGGTTGCGCCGGTGTGAGCCAGCTCACGATGCCCCGGTGATTGCGCCGGGGCCCACGCCTAGAGACCGGCGGGGAACGTATAAGTGCCCGGCAGAGGCGAGGGCGTCGTACCGAAGGAAAGCACCACCTCGTCGTGGGCTTTGAGGACGACGTCGGTCACGGGACCATCCTGCTTTGCGCCGTTGACGTACGCGCTCCAGCCGCCGGTTCCGCCGTGCGGTGCACCAGTGGTGTCTGTCCCCTCGAGGACCCCCCATTCGCGAAGGACCTGGCCGAGGGTGTATTTCAGGCCGGCCGTGGGCGCTTCGATGTGGATGATTCCGGTGGTGTCGTGGGTGTGCAGTGCGGAGATTCCGTTGGGCTGCCCGCCCGCGCTGAAACTGAAACCGATCTCAGCGGGGACCGTGACGGGCTTGCCGTCAACAAACACGTCCAGATGGGCGTGATAGTGATCGGCAGTGCCCTCGGCGTTAAGGATGTCCAGGCCTGCGGCCTTGATCCGCGCACCGCCCGCGGCAGGATCGAGGGCCCAGCCGGCAGCCCCGGCGGGCGTTGCCGATGCGGGCACCGCTGCCGGTGACGCTGTGGACGGCGCCGTTTGGGCAGGTGCCCCGCACGCGGTGGTGCCGGCAACGAGTGCGGATACGGTCAGGGCGATGGCAAGGCGTTTGTTCAACACAGGGGCGGCTTCTTTCGATCGGCTGTTCCCCACGATATCGGCCAGAGCTGTATGTCGCCCGACTGCCGCACCCCGGGTCCGGACCGGTGATTGAGCCTGGGCCCACGCCTGCCGGGTTCCCTGGCCGAGCTTGCGAGGTCAGGGGGCAGATGGGGAGCGAAATCCCGGACGCCGATGTCAGGCGCTGAGTTCAGCTTCCAGCCGCTCAAGGTCCGCGACGACGGCGGCCCGCTTGGGCGAGCGCGGCGGCAGCAGCTTCAGGGCGGCAGTCCGGACGTCGACGTCGTCCCTCGCCTCCGGGAGGGCAGCGTACTTGAGCAGCGTTTCGGCACTGCCGTCCGTCAGGACCGCTTCGCGCATAAGCGAGGAGACCCTGTCGCGGAGATCGATGATGCCCGGCGCTTCGGAGCGCGGCAGCACGGCGCCGCGGTAGATTTCCAGCGCAATCCGGTGGGCGCCGCGCTGCAGGCAGTTCAGCACCTGCCCGCTGTCCGGGACCAGGTCCATGGTGAGTTTGTACGGCCGGGATTCCGGGACGGCGGCCGGGTTGAGCTGCTGGAGGATCTTGCGCAGCCGGACCATTTCCGCGCGGAGCGTCATGGTGGGGCCGTCGCCCGGGTAGAGGAGGACACTGAGTTCCTCGGCGCTCAGCCCGCCCGGGTGGGTGCTGAGCAGGGCGAGGATTTCGCTGTGCCGGGCGGACAGCGCCACCGTTTTGCCTTCGATGCTGAGCAACGCCTGGTCGCGGCCCAGAAGCTGCAGGCTGTTGCGGTACAGGCTGCCTTCCTTGGCACCGCCGGCTCCCCCGGCCCGCGCCGAATCGGGCCTGGCCGCCGAACTGGCGTTCCGCCGTCGGGCCGGCCGGCTGGCAAGGGTCGCCGCGAGCTGCAGCCGCTCAACACGGAGCTGCGCCTGAGCGGCAGCGACGGTCGCCTCGACGAGTGACAGGGTGTGGGCCGCCACCGCACTGGCCTTGCCCGTGATGTCCACAACGCCCAGCAGCGCGCCGGAATCCGGATCGTGGAACGGGACCGCCGTGCAGCTCCACGCGTGTACGGACCGCTGGTAATGCTCCGCCCCGGAAATCTGGATCCCGCGGCCCAGGGCCAGGGCAGTTCCCGGCGCGCTGGTCCCCACTGTGGCCTCTGACCAGTCGGCGCCCGGGACGAACATCATGCCTTCGGCACGGCGCTGCAGGGCGGGATCCCCTTCCACCCATAGCAGCCGGCCCACTTCGTCACCGACAGCAACGAGCAGGCCGCTGTCATGGCTGGGCTGGACCAGGAGCTTGTGGATCACGGGCATGATGCTGGCCAGGGGGTGCTGGCGCCGGTATTCCTCCAGCTCGTCACTGTCCATGGCAAGGGGCGCTTCGGGGTTGTCAGGGTTGGCTTTCAACCGGGCAGAGCGCTGCCAGGATTCCCGGATCAGCCTGCGTAGCCCGGGGATTTCCGGCGCGTCCGGAAAGACATTGGCGTCCAGCTGCTCGTGGGCGGTCAGGGCATAACGCTGGGCCAGCGCTGTCGCTTCGCCGCCGGATGCCGGCGGCAGGATCAGGTTCCGCATCGAACTCCCACTTGCGATTGGCTTGCAGGCGCGGCACATCGGCCAGCCTGGGTTTAGCCCAGTCTAACGCCGCCCCGCACACGACCCTAGGGCTCGAGGGAGGGTGGGCGCACCGGCTTGAGCCGGGGGTCAGGCGCGGGAGATGCTGATCATTTCCTCGCGCGGGACTACTTTGATGCGTTCACGCACGACGGCGGCGGTCCCGTCGGTGCCAGGCTCACCTTCGGTCCACGCGGCTCCGAGGGCTGCTTCGTGCGCGTCCAGCTTGATCCAGCCCTGCCACGTGGTGAACTCGATGCCGCGCTCCGTCAGGAGATCGATGATGGCCTGCGGATCCGGGTTCTGCGCCGGAGGCAGCGTCAGGCGGTCCTCCAGCAGGAAGCCGATGGTCTCCAGAGCGTCGCCCTTGGTATGTCCGATCAGGCCGACCGGTCCGCGCTTGATCCAGCCGGTGGCGTAGATTCCGGGGACAGGGTTGCCGTCGGCGTCCAGTACGCGGCCGCCCTCGTTGGGGATCACTCCGCGCTTGGCGTTGTATTCCAGCTCGTCCAGGGGTGAGCCGTGGTAGCCGATGGCGCGGTACACGGCCTGGACCGGGTAGTCCACAAACTCGCCGGTGCCCTTCACGTTGCCGGTGCCGTCCAGCTCCATCCGCTCGAACTTGATGCCGGCCACCTGGCCGGACCCGCCGTCGTCGGGGTCCTGGTAGATCTCCACGGGACTGTGCAGGAAGTGCAGGTGCAGGCGGCGGGAGGACGGTTCTTCCGATTCCGCGTGCTCTTCCACCAGCCAGTTGGTCAGCGTGTTCACCATGGTCTTGATCTGGTTGTTGCTGCGGATGGCGTCGTCGGAGGCTTCGTCGAACTCGAAGTCCTCCGGATACAGGACGATGTCCACGTCCTTCATGTGGCTCAGCTCGCGCAGTTCCAGCGGCGTGAACTTGACCTGCGCGGGGCCACGGCGGCCGAAAACATGGACGTCGGTGACCGGCGAGTTCTTCAGGCCCCGGTAGACGTTGTCCGGGATCTCGGTGGTGAGGAGCTCGTCGGCGTGCTTGACCAGCATCCGGGCCACATCCAGCGCCACGTTGCCGTTGCCTATCACGGCAATTTCCTTGGCGTCGAGCGGCCAGTCGCGGGGCACGTCCGGGTGGCCGTCGTACCAGGACACAAAGTCGGCGCCGCCGAACGAACCGGACAGCTCGATGCCCGGGACGTCCAGGTCCGCGTCCTTGATGGCGCCCGTGGAGAAGATCACGGCGTCGTAGAAGGCGCGGAAGTCGTGCAGTGTGAGGTCGCGGCCGTAGGTGACGTTGCCCAGGAATCGGATGTCGCCGCGGTCCAGGACCTTGTGCAGGGCGTTCACGATCCCCTTGATGCGCGGGTGGTCAGGCGCCACGCCGTAGCGGATCAGGCCGTACGGGGCGGGGTAGGCCTCAAAAAGGTCGATGCTGACCTCAAAATCGCCGTCCTTGACACCGTTGGACTTTGTCAGGATGTCCGCCGCATAAACACCTGCCGGTCCCGCGCCCACAATGGCAACGCGGAGTGGACGCTTGGAGGTGGTTTCGCCTGGGTTGGACACCGGGAGCCCTTCTGGAAGGAGGATTTCGCGCCGGAGGCGCTTAGTGCAGTGCGCAGTGCAGTTGCGCACAATGTCCCCATTCTAAATGTGTTGCAGCGGCACCACGTCGCTTTCGCGGTACAGCAGGGCCCGAAGTTCGGCCTCCGCGGAGTCCATGCGTTTGGGGTCGATGGTCTCCCCGGCGGCAAAGTGGTCCAGGAGCCGGGGATCGACATAGCTCGTGCGGGCGATCGACGGCGTGTTACCCAGCACCGCGGAAGCCTCCAGCATGGCCACGCTGATGGCGCCCTTCCGAGCCGCCACCGTAGGTTGCGGACCGCTGCGCGCCAGGCTGACGGCGGCCGCCACGGTGCCGTGCAGGGTGCGGAAGTCCTTGGCGGTGAAGTCCAGGCCCGTCCGCTCCTTAACGTAGGCGTTAATGTCTGCGCTTGTGACCGGCCGCCAGGTCCGGCCGTCCTTGAACGCCAGCAACCTGGCATTTCCGCCGCGGCGCTTGAGCGTCCGCACCAGGGCGGCGAGGTCGGCGTCGTGGATCTCCGATTCCCAGTCCTTGCCGCTCTTGGCCGGAAAGCTCAGCTCCAGGCACTCCCTCCGGACGTGGACATGCGCACACAGGAGCGTTGCCAGGCCGCGGCTGCCGTTCTCGTTGGTGTACCGCTCGGATCCCACCCTGAGTGACCCGCTGTCCAGCATCCGGAACGCCGCCGCCAGCACGCGTTCCCGGCTGGGACCGTCGCTGCGCAGGTCCAGGGTGACCAGCCGCCGGGCGGTGGGCAGCGACTCCGCCAGCTGCAGGGCGCGGTCGAACTTCACCCGGTCCGTCCGCTCGCGCCATTCAGGATGGTAGATGTACTGCCGCCGGCCCACGGCGTCCAGGCCCGTGGCTTGGATGTGCCCGTTGTCGAACGGCGCAATCCACACGTCCGTCCAGGCCGGTGGGATGCCGATGCTTTCCAGCCGGTCCCGGACGGTCCCCGGCGGCAGCGTGGAACCGTCCAGGTCCCGGTAGCTGAAGCCCGTCCCGGCGGGCACGCGCCGGTAGCCTCGGCCGTTCGCGTTGCTGCGGCGGAGCCTCACGGGACGGCATCCTGCCGGTTTATCGGTTCCATGAAGGAAAGCGTACTGAGTATTGACTGGAATACGGGTCCAACAACTGGTGTTATTGGTTAGGTGCCTACTCCCCCTGAAACGAACTCCTTGCCCACGACCGCTGTCACCGCTCCATCCGGTCTTAAGGCTGTGGACAAGGAGACGACGGCGGGAGTCCTGTTCGGGTTCGGCGCGTACGGGTTGTGGGGGCTGCTTCCCCTGTACTTCTTCGCGCTGATGCCCGCCGGAGCGGTGGAGATCGTGGCCAACCGCGTGGTCTGGTCGCTGCTGTTCTGCGTCTTCCTGATCACCGTAACCCGGTCCTGGCGCACGCTCGCCGCGGCCTTCCGCGACCGCTCGGTGTTCGGTTCGCTGGCCCTCGCGGCGGCACTCATTGCCGTGAACTGGCTGACGTACACGTACGGCGTGACCACCGGCCAGGCCGTCGAAGCCGCCCTGGGCTACTTCATCAACCCCCTGGTCTCGGTCCTCCTGGGGGTGTTTGTCCTCAAGGAGAAGCTGCGCCCGCTCCAGTGGGCCGCCGTCGGAATCGGTTTTGTCGCAGTAGGCGTGCTCACGGTGAGCTACGGCAAACTGCCCTGGATCGCCCTGACGCTGGCTTTCAGCTTCGGCATGTACGGGTTTGTAAAGAAACGCGTTGGCCCCAAGGTGGATGCGGTGACCAGCCTCAGCGTTGAGACCATCGTGCTGGCCCCGCTCGCCGCCGTGACCATGGTGCTCCTGGGCGTTACCGGTACCGCCACCCTGGCCAGCCAGGGGCCCGGGCACTTCTGGCTCCTCGCGGCCTCAGGCGTGATCACTGCGGTGCCGCTGCTGTTCTTCGGCGCGTCGGCCCGCCGGCTGCCCATGACCACCATCGGGCTGCTGCAGTACGTCGCCCCGCTCCTGCAGTTCATCGTGGCGCTGGTGGTGTTCCAGGAAGCCATGACCGCCAGCCGTTGGATCGGCTTCGGCGTCGTGTGGCTCGCCCTGCTGCTGCTGACCGTCGACATGCTCGGCGCCACCCGCAAAAACTCGAGGAACAGGAAGCGGGCAAAGCAGAATGCAGCCTCGTAACGTGGATCTTCTGGTGGTAGGCGGCGGCAAGGCAGGAAAGTCGCTGGCCATGGACCTGGCCGCGGCCGGTCAAAGCGTGGCCATGGTGGAACGCGGAATGATCGGCGGCACCTGTATTAACGTGGCCTGCATCCCCACCAAAACCCTCGTCAACAGCGCCCGGCTCCTCAAAACCATGCGCCGCGCGGCCGAGTTCGGCATCACCGGCGCCGAGTCCCCCGCCATCGACATTGACCTCCTCCGCCGCCGCAAGGACGACGTTGTGGGCACCATGGTGGCCGGTCAGCGGAAGTCCTTCCTTGCCTCGGGCATGGACCTGGTGATCGGGGAGGCCAAGTTCGTGGCGGACCGCACCGTGGAGGTGGCGCTCGACGGCGGCGGCACCCGCACCATCAGCGGCACCAACGTGGTCATTAACACCGGCATGGTCCCGTCCCTGCCTCCCATCGACGGGCTCGCGGGCGCCAATGTCCAGACCAGCGAAAGCATCCTCCGGCTCCAGGAACTGCCGGCCAGTATGGTGGTGTTGGGCGGCGGCTACATCGGCGCCGAATATGCGTCGATGCTCAATTTGATGGGCGTGCGCGTCACGGTGGTGCAACGTGGTACGCACCTGCTGGGCCGCGAAGACCCTGACGTCGCGGCCGCCGTGGCCGAGGCCTTCACCCGTGACGGCATCGAGCTCCGGCTCGGAGTGGAGGCCACCCGGGTCACCCGCGCCGCCGACGGTACAGTTCACATGGAACTTTCCGACGGCGGCACAGTCTCAGCGGAGGACATCCTGGTGGCACTGGGCCGCGAGCCGGTCACGGCCGGGCTGGGACTGGAGAAGACCGGCGTCGAGCTCACGCCGCGCGGGTTTGTGGCAGTGGACCAGCACCTGCGCACCACGGCCTCCGGCGTCTGGGCAGCCGGCGACGTTGCCGGCTCCCCGCAGTTCACCCACGCGTCCTGGAACGATTTCCGCATCCTCAAAGCCAACCTGGCCGGAGGATCACTGAGCACCAAGGACCGGCTGGTTCCCTACGCAGTCTTCATCACCCCGGAGCTCGGCCGGGTGGGCCTGACCGAGACCGAGGCACGCGCGGCCGGACACAACGTCCGCGTGGCCCGCATGCCCGTTTCCGCCATTCCCCGGGCCCGCACCATCGGCGAGCTCGACGGCGTCTGGACAGCCGTCGTCGACCGTGACACCGACCTGATCCTCGGCGCAGCCCTGCTCAGCGCCGAGGCCAGCGAGGTGATCGCTGTGGTCCAGATGGTGATGCTCGGCGGCCTGCGCTACCAGCAGGTGCGCGACGCCGTGATCACCCATCCAACCATGGCCGAGGGGCTCCAACTGCTCCTCAGCGACGCCTTCCTGGAATAGCGCGAGGTAAATGGGCGACCCGACGGTCAGCCGCCCAGCGCACGCCTCATCGCGTCGTACGCGGGCGTCGGATGCCCGTCGTCGAACAGGAAGTCGTGGCCCTGCTTCACGCTGCCGTGGTTGTCGGTCAACCAGTCGTAGCGGTCGTCCACACCCCACGTCGTGTAGGAGACGCAGGCACGCGAACGCAGACAGGTGGCCAGCACCGTGGCGTACTGCTCCGCCTGTGCGTCCGTCCCCTGACCGTCTGTGACGTCGTTCTCCGAGATGCGCACACGGAGGCCGGCCGCCTCGAAGGTGGCGAGCGTCCTGGACAGCTCTCCCGACGAAATGGCGTCGGTCTCGAGGTCGTAGACGTGCGCCTGAAGCCCAACGCCGTAGATGTGGCCGCCCTGGGCGTTGGTGTCGAGTGCCAGCTTGAGCAGCGCGTCCTGGCGGTGCCCCGGCACGTCGGCCCCGTTCTCGTTGATGAACTGCTTGACGTCCGGATCGGCATCATGGACGACCTGGGAGACGACCGCGGGGTAGTTGGGCCCGAGGACGCGATACCAGATGTTCTGCTGGAAGCTGGTCCCCTGGTCGACGTCGAACGGCTCGTTGACGACGTCGAGCGAGTCGAGCCGTCCCTTGAAGTGCGTCACCACGGTGGTGACGTAGTCGCGCAGGGCTGTGGCGCTGGACCGGCGCTCCGCGTCCGTGCCGCTGGGCAACTCCTGCATCCAGCGCGGCATCGCCTCAGTGAAGGCGATGGTGTGGCCGTGCACGATCATGCCCTTGCTCTCCGCGATGGCGATGATCGCGTCCGCTTCCTCGAAGGTGTAGACGCCCTGCTGCGGGGAGAGGAACTGCGGCTTCATCGCGTTCTCCGGCGTGAGGGCGCCGAAGTTGCCGACGAACTCCCGCGCGTAGTCCGCGTCGCCGGTCAGCGGGCCGAGCGCCACGGCCGCGCCGATCCGGAAGTCCGGCCGGGTTCTGGCGGCCAGAGCCTGCAGGCCGTCGGCCGACGGCTGGACGTCGGCCGCCGCGGCCCCCGACGTCCGCAAGCCGGCGCTCTCCGGCGCAGCCGCCTTGAGGGAGGTGACGTCGAAGGCCCCGGAATCGCTCGACAATCCGAGCCACAGGTTCCCGGACGAGAACACCTTTCCGAGGGGCAGTGTGGAGAGCGTGTCCGCGCCGCTGGCGATCCTCAGCGTGTCGCCGGACCGGTGCACCGTGAGCGGCGCTCCCGGGTCGCTCACCCTCACGTGCTCGTCGTGCACTGGGACCGGCTGCGTCATGTCGCTCCGCTGCGTGCCGTCGAAGACGGCAATCTTCAGGTCGTCGCCCTGGAGGGTGAGCCGCAGGCCCGCCGGCTCGACGCGGAACTCGTCGGCGATCACCGGGGGCCGGTCGTACAGAGCCCATGACGCGTCCGCGGTCACGTCGGCGAACGTCGCGCTGAGTGTGAAATCCCCGCCGACCACGAGGTGTGTGCCGGCCAGGTTGAGCGGCGGGTTCGGCTGGCCTCCCCCGCCATCCTGCTGGACGATGCGCCTGGCGGTGGCGGTGATCTGCAGGCCGTCGCCGCCGGCCGTCACGCCCGGGACGTCCTTCCAGTTCTCATGCAGCAGGTCAACCGTGACATCGGGCTCCGGTGTCGGCTCGGGTGAGGAGCAGCCGCCGAGGACGACAAGAAGGCCGGACGCCAGCACCACCATCAGTGTGTGCGTGCGCCCAACCATCCTGCGTCCTCTTCTGCCCATCCTGCGTCCTCTGCCTCGTCGTTAGGGCTTGGTCCAGCGGACGTCGTCGAAGTACGCCTGCACTCCCGAGTTGCCCTGCACGATGACCTGCAGGCTCGCCTTGGCGACAGCAGTGGTGCTGGGCGAGTATGTCAGGTCGACGTTGGTCACGCCGGCGACCGTTACTCCGAGCTTGTACTGCCCGGAGATCCACTGCCCGGCGGCGTTGTACTCGTCGATGTAGAAGCCCACCTCACCGCTGGTTCGCGCCGCGACGTTGAGGTACCCGGCGAGCTTGTAGGTACCCGGCGTCACCGCGACCTGCGGGGAGAACAGGTGCTTGTTCGCCGTGGTCGCCGTCAGCTTGACCGAGTTCACCGGGTTGGCCGGGCTCCCGTGGTTCGCGGCGTCGGCCACAATGGTAGCAGCCGAGTCGGTCGTCCAGCCCGAGCTGATGCCGGCATCGAACGTGCCGTTGGCGACGAGGTTGGACGCCGGCGGCGGGGTCGCCTCAGCGCCGAGCGCCAGCATCTGCACGTTGTCCACGTAGGCGGTGATGCCGGTGCCGGCTGCCCAGATCTGCAGGCTCGCCGAGGCCACATTGGTCGAGCTCGGCGTGTAGGTGAAGTTCATCGATTCCACCCACCGCGAGTTCTCCCGCTTGCGGAACTGCCCGGAGATCCAGGCTCCGGCCGCGTTGTACTCGTCAACGTAGAACCCGACCTCACCGGTGGTGATCGCAGCCACGTTGAGGAAGGCCTTGAACACGTAGTTCGTCGTCGGCGTCACGGGAACCGTCGGTGAGAACAGGTGACCCGTAGTGGCGCCCGAGACCAGCTTGACCGACTTGGCGAAGTCGGGGTAGCTGCCGTTGTTCGCGGCGTCCGCCGTGATCGTCGCCGGGGCGTCGGTCCGCCAGCCGTCCCCGAGGCCGTTGTTGAACGTGGGGTTCGGCATCATGTTCGGCGACCCCGTCACGAGGCCCTTGCTGACGTTGACGTTCTTGACCTGGCCGGCCGTGACCTTGGTCTGCACGTAGGCGGCTAGCTGGTCCAGCTCGGCGGTACCGTACTGGTAGTCGTCCGGGACCCGACTCGGCGTCGGCCGGATGTCGTGGAACGTAAAGATGACCCACTGCTTGTTCGCGATCGCCGCGTCGACTTGGGCCTTCAGGTTGGCCACCGGGGTGGTGACCTCCTGGACGGGGACGTCGCGGAGCAGGTAGTCACCGAGCGGCCAGGGGTTGTTGCCGGTGTCGGCGAAGCCGCGCATCGAGCTGTAATACTTGGCCACCCGGGCCACCGCCGACATGTCGTAGTCCCCGTACGGCGGGGCAAACGCTGTCGGGTTGAAGCCGTTGGCTACCAGCGCGGCCTTGCTGTTGGCCAGCTCGGCGTCGACCTGCGCGGCCGTCAGCTTGGTGGCCTGGCAGTCGTTGCCGACACTTACGAGGCACTGATGGTCGACGGTGTGCGACCCGATTTCCCAGCCGTAGGTGTTCTGCAGCTGCGTGATCTGGGCCCACGTCAGGTAGGGCACATCAGTGTTGGCCCGGCAGGTGTTGGGCACGGTGGTCATGCCGACGCAGTTCGTGATCACGTAATTGGTGCCGGTCAGCCCGTATTTCTGCAGTGTGGGCGCCGCCTGCGTGAGCGCGCTGGCCTGGCCGTCGTCGAAGGTGAAGGACACCAGCGCCGCTGGGGCGGGGTTGTCCACGGCGGCGTTCGCCGCCGTCGGTGTCAGGACTGCTGCGGTCAACGCCAGCACCGCCCCCGCCACCGCGGCGAGCTTGGCGCGCCCCCGCGCCAGGCTGGATCTGGTTCTGGTCATGAGTTTCTCCGTTCATTTCGGGTGGCCGACGGCGCCGGGTGACACAGCCGAATTGTGGTCACCGGCCCTGCAACTGCTTGAACGCCTGCGCGACCGGCTGGACTTTGATGCCGCTTTGGTCGATGAGCTGCAACTGGGCGGCGAGGACGTCGCTGGTGACCGTGCTCCGGTCCGCCGCGACTGTGTTTTCCTGGGTGCCGGTCGACTTAGGGGTCGAGATCTGGTGGTAGACAAGGATGAGCCAGCCGTTCACTCGGGACGTCTCGGCGAGCGCTTCGGCCAGGTCGTGCGGCGTGGTCTCGTCGGTCACGTAGAAGACCTTCAGATCGTGCGGGTCGAGGTTCTGCCGGGTGTTGATGCCATCATCCGTCCCGCGCACGATGTCGAAGTATTTGCTCGCATACCAGTCGACCTGGGGGTCGGACCGGCCGTACGGCGTGGCCAGGTCGTTGGTGGCTATGCCGGCTGCCGCCAGCGCCTCCTTACTCTTCCGCAACTCCTCGTCCAACCGGTCGGTGCCGATCGAGGTGAGATCGACGTGATCGTAGCTGTGTGCGGCGATCTCATGTCCGGCCTCGTGCATCTGCTGCACCTCGGCGGCCGTCATGAAGTTCGGCGTCTCGATGGAGCTGGGATTGAAGTACTGCGTGGACCGGAAGCCGTGCTTGTTCAGCAGAGGCAGGGCGCGGTCGTGCACCGACTGCCAGCCGTCGTCGAACGTGATCGAGACCATGGGCTGGTCCCAGCGGAGGGGTCCTGGCTTGGTGACCTCGGTCAGCGAACAGTCGCGGACGCTGGTGGTGCCGTCCCCGTGCGATACCAGGGTGACCATCGCCGTCTTCGCCCGGTCGGGAACCTGGAACGCCTCCGTGATCGTGGTCCACTCTCCCGCCGGCAGGACCGTCTCCAGGTTGTGGAACTCGCGCCCACCGTCCGCGAGCTCGAACTCCGCCACCACGTCCACCTCGCGCTCGGACTGGTAGGTCGCGCGGAACTCGAAGTACCGGTCTGCGGTCACCGGGACCGGCGGGTACTGCCACTTCGCCTCGCCGTTCTGGTAATTCGCGATGCGGGTCCAGAGAAAGCTGCCGGCCTTATCCTCGCCGCGCCCGGACTCCACGGCCGACGCCCCGGAGGCGTACGGGGACCATGAGCCGGGTGCGCCCGGCTGGGCACCGGCGGGCCCGAGCGCGGGCCCGAGGTTGGGGGCGAGGTTGGGGGCCGTCCTCGCCACGGGCGGCAGCCGGACGTCGTCGGCCGCCTCGAGGTACGCGCCCTCGACCCGGAGGGTGCCCTGCGATACGAGCCGGAAGACGTACTCCACCGCGGTCGTCGTGTTGCCGCTGTCGAACGCGTCACTCACCGTGAACGGGAAATTGCCCGGACGCTCGAGAGGGTTCCTTAGCTGCTCCAGAGTCGTGCTGCCGTCGGCGTGGTGCTTGCGGGCGAGCAGCAAGAAGTCCGCGTCGCTGGTGGCGAACGCCTTGAACAGGTAGGACTTGCCGGGCTGGACATCCACCCGTGGGCTCGTCAGCGTGACATCGCCCGAGGCGTACCCGGTGATGTCCAGCTCCAACGCGTGGTCGCTCACCTGCCCGCCGACCAGCTCCAGGGATGTCCGGGAATCCCCGCTGTGGCTGACGTTCCAGCCGCCCACAGGGCCAGCGGACGCTGACGGGCCGGACGACGCCGGAGCGCCCGCCGCAGTCAAATCGAGAGCGGGAAGCAGGTTCGCGCCCGGCCGCGCCCTAGCGATGCTGCTCGTCCCCCCGGTGTACAGCAGCCACCCGGTGGTGACCATGACGACCACCACCAAGAAGACCACGAGCGGATTCAGCAGCACACGGCGAACCCACCGGCGCCTAAGCGGCACGAGCTTCCACCGCCACGCTGGCGGCCCGCTGCGGCGACTTCCAGGTGTTGATCTCGGGACGCCAGATCAGGCCGCGCGAGCGCGCGATGCAGCGAAACGACGCCGTCAGCTGCACCAGGTCCATGATGTAGAACAGGAAGTACGCCGTCGGCGCGTAGATGCACAGCCGAGCGCGTTCACGCGCGGTCAGGTTCTCATCCATCAAGACGGTCAGCAGTGTGTAGGCGGTGACGGTCGCGTACGCGCCGAGTATCAGGGCGGGTGTCTCAGTGACCAGAGACCAGTAGACCGCATACGTCCAGGCCAGGGGCGAGACGAGCAGCGTGAACTCGCTGAGCAGCGCCATCGGCATCCGGTAATAAGTCAACGTGCCGGTGTACCGGTGGCTCGGGTTGAGCGTCATGCCGCGGTACTTGATGAGGTTTTGGATGCTTCCGTACTTCCAGCGGTAGCGCTGCTTCGCCAAGGCGCGGAGGGTGAGCACTCCCTCGGTCTTCGCGACCACGTCAGCGCCATAGATCATGCGGAAGCGCCGGTTGCCCAGGCTGGTGATCTTCGCGCTCAGGCCGATGTCCTCGGTCAGGGTGTCCGTGTCGTAGAAGTTGACTTTGCGCAGCACGCGCATCCGATAGGTGGAGGCTACTCCGCCCACCACGAACTCGCAGTTCAGCAGCGAGTAGAGCTTTTTCGAGCGGTAGCCGATCATGTGTTCGAACCGCTGCAGGATGCCGAGCACTGTCGTCTCCTCCAGGATCTGCACGTTGGCGGCGACACCGGCCACGTACGGGTCGTCGAAGTAGGTCAGCGCGTTCGTGATGGCGTCCGGCTCGATGATCGAGTCGGCGTCGAGCGTCATCGCGAACTGGCCGCGCGCGTGCCGGCGAAGCGCCGAGTTGAGCGCTGCGCCCTTGCCGACGTTCTTGTGCATCCGCACGATGCGCAGGTCCATCTCGGGGTGACGCACCTGGTAGTCGCGGACCAGCCGACCGGTGAGATCGTTGGACGCGTCGTCCGCCACGAGGACCTCGAAGGAGCGGTAGGTGCTGCGCTGGAGGGAGTCGAGCGTCCGGACGATCACCGCCTCCTCGTTATGGGCGGCGATGGCTATGGAGACCAGCCCGGGCACCTCGGGGAGGGCACGGCGGGTCCAGGTGGCTGTCGCCGCGCACTCCGCCTCGTAGTCGACGGGGAGCCGGATGCCCCTCCTGACCTTCCGCCGCTGCTGCCAGACGTCATAGAGGTTGGCGCCCACCAGGTACAGGCCGAAGTGCACGACGTAGAGGATGCTCACGCCGGCGAACAGCCAGAAGACTACGAGCGGGATGTCCATGCCCACGCCTCCGTCGAGTTGGCGGCGAGCGCAGGCACCTGGGCGGCGGACTGGTGCTCGGCGCGCTGGTTGCCAGGCGCGCGGCGCTGTATCCACGCGGACGCGGCGACGGCGACCGGTGCCTCGGCCGGCTGCAGGACCTCGTCGAACGTGGCGTTCGTGACGGCGTCGGTCGTCAGGACGTCGAGGAGCTCAGCCAGGACGGGCTGGACCGGGTCGATCTCGGCCTTAGTGGTCAACCCAGCGGTAGTCGGCACGGCGGCGCTCTTCGCCACGGGCTCGACGAGAGCCGTGCGGGCGGCGCCGCGCCGATAGATCCAGATGCCGACGAAGCGGACGACCACGGTGAGGATCACCAGGCCCCACAGCACCAGGCTCAGCTGAGCCACGAAGCCGAGCAGGCCCTCGAACATCGCGACGTCCCGGCCGAAGGTCGCCTGTGCAGTCACGGCGACGATCTCGATGTGCATCATCGGAAACCCTCCCCTGCTGAATGCGTGTAGGCCGTTGGGGCGGACAGGCGACGACCGGGGAAGCGGGCTTCGTTGACAGAGGGCGGCTTCGTTGCTCCGGTGTGGGCCTTCGGATCCTCAGTTTCCGTTGACAGCTGAGTCATTGAGATTCCCTTTGTCCTGAACGATGCGTTCGTTGGCTGAATTCCACTATCCAGACCCTGCGGACCACGGCGCCTTTGCCGGGTCGCACCGCGCCACGCCTTCGGGAGTTCAGCGCGCTCCACGGGAGGTGCCTGTTACCCGCTGCTGACGTCGTTGCTAACGAGCCAGCATCGGGGGACAGCAAGTGCATCTCCTCACAGGAGGGTCTCGTCGGGGGCCGATATTTCGCCTCCGTTTCGATAAACATACGGTCGTTCTCAACGGCGAACACGAGTAACCAGTACGCTAAAGAAATTCTTAGGGGTACTTACACAGTGATGCTCCGCGGTACTGGGGGTTAGGTAGTTTCCCCTAGCGCAGCCACCGGGAAAGTGGGTACCGAACGGTGGGTTAGGTAGTTTCCCCCGGCGAAGCCACCGGAATAGTGAGTACAGAACGAGAAAAGGCAGCACCCGGCCGTGGCCGGGTGCTGCCTTTTTACTCAGTTATGGCGAGTCGCCGATTGCTTGTAGGGCGCCTGTGGTGCCCTCGTCCTAGGCGTTGGCCTTGATGGCCGTTGCCAGGACGTCCAGGCCGTCGTTCAGCAGGTCATCGGTGATGACCAGCGGGGGCAGGAGGCGGATGACGTTGCCGTAGGTGCCGCAGGTGAGGATGATGACACCCTCCTTGAGGCAGGCAGCGGCCACGGCCTTGGTCAGCTCCGGGTTCGGCTCCTTGGAACCGGCCTGGACCAGTTCAATGGCCAGCATGGCGCCGCGGCCACGGATGTCGCCGATCACGGCAGTCCCGGCGCCGGCGAGCTCAGCCTGCAGCTCCTGCAGGCGTCCCGTAGCGAGCTGCTCAATGTGGCGCGCACGTCCGGCGAGGTTGTATTCCTCCATGGAGCCGATCGCGGCCAGCGCGGCGGCGCAGGCCACGGGGTTGCCGCCGTAGGTGCCGCCCAGTCCGCCCGGGTGGACGGCGTCGAGCAGGTCCGAACGGCCGGTGATGGCGGACAGCGGCATGCCGCCGGCGATGCCCTTGGCCATGGTGATGATGTCCGGGATAACGCCCTCGTGGTCTACCGCGAACCATTCGCCCGTGCGGCAGAAACCGGACTGGACCTCGTCGGCGATGAACACCACGCCGTTGGCCTTGGCCCAGGCGGCCAGCGCGGGCAGGAAGCCCTCGGCGGGGACAATGAAGCCGCCCTCGCCCTGGATGGGTTCGATGATGATCGCGGCCACCTGGTCGCCGCCGATCTGCTTCTCGATCATGGTGATGGCGCGCTTGGCGGCCTCGGCACCGGTGATCGAGGGGTTCTCCTCGCGGTACGGGTAGCTCATGGGCATGCGGTAGACCTCGGGCGCGAACGGGCCGAAGTTGGTTTTGTACGGCATGGCCTTCGCGGTCAGCGCCATGGTCAGGTTGGTGCGGCCGTGGTAGGCGTGGTCAAAGGCGACGACGGCGTCACGTCCGGTGGCGAGGCGGGCCACCTTGACGGCGTTCTCCACAGCCTCGGCACCGGAGTTGAACAGCACCGTCCGCTTCTCGTGGTCGCCCGGGGTCAGGCGGTTGAGCTGCTCGGCGAGGGCCACGTAGCTTTCGTACGGGGTGACCATAAAGCAGGTGTGGGTGAAGTGCTCCACGGCTTCCTTCACGGCCCCGACGACGGCGGGATCGGACGCGCCGACGCTGGTCACCGCGATGCCCGAGCCGAGGTCGATGAAGGAGTTGCCGTCGACGTCGTGGATGATGCCGCCGTCGGCGTCCGCAACGTAAACGGGAACGGCAGACGCGACACCGGCGGCGACAACTGCCTTGCGGCGCTCGGTCAGGGCGATGGACTTGGGGCCCGGGAAGTCGGCCTGGACACGGCGCTTCTGTTCCAGGCGGAAGGTGATTTCACTTGCTGTGGTGCTCATGGGAGGGCCTTTCTTGACTGAATGGGGCCACTCCGGCAGGGTTCCCTGGCCGAAGCGAAGCGAGGTTAGGGCGCCGGTGGGGAGGCTCGACCACCGGAATTCTTAAGCGTCGAGTGCGCTCATGACGTGCTTGATGCGGGTGTAGTCCTCGACGCCGTACATGGAGAGGTCCTTGCCGTAGCCGGACTGCTTGAAGCCGCCGTGGGGCATTTCGGCGGTGAGGAGGATGTGGGTGTTGATCCAGACCGCGCCGAAGTCCAGGTCGCGGCTCATCCGCATGGCCGTGCCGTGGTCGGACGTCCAGACGCTGGACGCGAGGGCGTATTCGACGTCGTTCGCCAGTTCGAGAGCCTCCGCCTCGGAGGAGAACTTCTGCACGGTGATGACCGGGCCGAAGGTTTCCTGCTGGACGATGTCGTCCGTCTGCTTGGCGCCGGTGACGATGGTGGGTTCGAAGAAGAAGCCCTTGTCCCCGGCGCGGTGGCCACCCGTGACAATCTTGCAGTTCTCCGGGAGGTGCTCCACCACGGAGGTCACGGCATTGAAGTGGTTCACGTTGTTCAGCGGACCGAAGTAGTTGTCTTCATCGTTCTGCGAGCCGGTGTGCAGCGTCCTGGTGTGCTCCACCATGGCTGCCACGACGTCGTCGTGGACCGAATCCTCGACCAGCACGCGCGTGATGGCGGTGCAGTCCTGGCCGGCGTTGAAGAAGGCGAACTCTGCGATGGCCGCGGCGCTCTTCTTGATGTCCGCGTCCTTGAACACGATGGCCGGCGCCTTGCCGCCGAGTTCCAGGTGGGCGCGCTTGAGGCCCTTGGCGGCTCCGGAAGCCACGGCGATGCCGGCGCGGACCGAACCCGTGATGGAGACCAGGCCGGGGACCTTGTGCTCCACCATCATGGCGCCGGTTGCACCCGTTCCCAGTACAACGTTCAGGACGCCGGCGGGCAGGATGTCGCCGGCCAGGCGGGCCAGCACCAGAGTGGATTCGGGGGTGGTGTCGGACGGCTTGAGGACCACGGTGTTGCCGGCCGCGAGGGCGGGGCCGATCTTCCAGATGGCCATCAGGAACGGGTAGTTCCATGGGGCAACCTGGGCCACCACGCCGATGGGTTCGCGGCGCACGTAGGAGGTGTGGCCTTCGAAGTATTCTCCCGCGGACTTGCCTTCCAGGATGCGCGCGGCACCGGCGAAGAAGCGGAGCTGGTCGGCGCCGGCGGCAACTTCCTCGGACGCGATCAGCGAGCGCACCTGCCCGGTGTTGCGGTGCTGGGCCTCCACAAGTTCATCGCTGTTGGCCTCAACGGCGTCGGCGAGCTTAAGGAGCATCAGCTGCCGCTGCCCGGGGGTGACGTGCTTCCAGGTCTTGAAGGCATCCTTCGCCGCGGTCATGGCAGCGTCGACGTCCGCCTGGTTGGACACGGGCGACTGCGCCACTACCTCGCCGTTGGTGGGATTGACGATGTCCAGCAGGTCAGCGCCCGCGGGCGTGACGAACTCACCATTGATGAAGTTCTGCAAGGTTTGAACCACGGTGTACAACCTCTTTCATAAGGGAACATCAGCTGCGAAGCAGATGGTTGCGACTGCCTTGAGCCTATGCCAGCACGTTCACCCCGGGGAATAGCCACCTGCACACCCGTGGGCGCAATGTTTAGTGCGGTTGACCAGCGCCCGTCTATCCTTGAGCCATGGCCATTTCCCTCGCCACGTTGCTCGGCGTGCACTCCCTCCACCTGTCCAACGCCGGCCTTGCCGAGACCACCTGGCACGAGGACATCAACTGGGTTGCCGTCACGGAACTGGAAGACCCGCAGCGCTTCCTCAGCGGCGGCGAACTGGTGCTCACCACCGGCATGCGCCTGAAGTCCGCGCCTGAGCAGCGGCGCTTCGTCCGGCAGGTCCAGCGCGCCGGAGCCGTGGGCATCGGGTTCGGGACAGGACTGACGCACGACGCCGTCCCGCCGGCCCTGATTGCCGAGGCCAACCGCTGGGGGCTACCGATCGTCCAGGTGCCCTACGAGACCCCGTTCATTGCCATCGGCAAACTGGTGGCGGAAGCGCAGGCCGCCGATCACGTCGCCAAGCTGGAGCGCCTGATCGCGGGCCACCAGATCCTGGCCCGCGCCCTCCTCACCGGCGGCGGCCTCGCCCAGCTTTTGAAGCACCTGGGCGGCATGCTGAGGACGGAGATTGCCCTCACCCAGTTCACCGCCCACCTGTACAACAGCAGCGCCGAGCTCCCCTTCGCTGACACCTGGGCGTCCTACCCCATCCCCACCGGCCGCCGCGATGCCTGCACGCTGTGGGTCCGCCAGCCCTTCGAGGATTCAGGCATCATCGGCTACGCCCAGAACCTGATCAGCGTGGAGCTGAACAATATGGTCAAGCAGCGCCAGGCCCAGCGCGCCCTGTGCGGCCAGGTGCTGGAGGACGTTATCCACGGCTCCCTGGAAACCAGCGAGGCCCAGCGGCGCCTGGCCGGCGTGGGCCTGAACAGCACGCGCAAGAACGTGGTGCTGCTGGCGGTGTCCGCCGCCCATCACAAGGCCCTGGTGAGCACCTCAGTACCGCAGCCGCTGGAGAACGCGGTGGCCGCCGTCGTCGGGAAGGACCTGGTGGTGGTGATTAACGACGACGGCGGCGCGGCACCTGCGCTGGCCAGGCGCCTCAGCGACCACCTGGCTGAGGCCGGGATCCACGCGACGATCGGGATCGGCGGCGCGTACACCAAGCCCAACGGCCTGCGCTGGAGCTACTTCGAGGCGCGCGATGCGGCGAGCCACGGCCTGCCGGTGAACGAGCCGGAACGCCTGAGCCTGACGTCCCTGTTGCTGGCCAGCGAAGACGTTCCGCTGGCCGATATGGCCCACGAGTCGCTGAACCCGCTGCGCGCGTTCGACGCCACCCACGGTGCGGAACTGGTGACCACGCTGGAAAGCTACCTGAACAACAACGGTTCCGTGGCCGCCGTCGCCGAAGCCCTGACCCTGCACCGGAACACCGTGCGGTACCGGCTGGCGCAGATCACCGAGCTGACCGGCTACGATCCTTCGGTCACGGCGGACCGTGTGCAGCTGTGGCTCGCACTGGCCGTGTCGCGGCTCGGGGCGCGGCACCCCTGACAACCGCAACGCGGGGTCACATCGCGCCCATGCCACGGCCCCGGATGGGCGCTAAATGACCCCGCGTTGGAGGCGTTTGCGGGACTTCTTCCGCTCCTGGCGGTACTCGGCTTCGGCATCAGCCGCGAGCTGCACCTGCCGGGTATGGAGCGTGACGTAGGCCGACGCGACAGCCTCGGGCAGGTCCGGCGCCACCGCCAACTTGGCCAGCAGGTCCCGGGCCACCACGCTGTCGTGGAAGTCTCCGAGGACCTGCTGCTGGCGGTGCGCGGCCTTAGCGATCTTCGTAGCGCGCTTCCCGTGCACCGGCGCTGCGGACTCCGCCACGTGCCTCAGCCGTTTAGCGTCCTTGCGCACGTCGTGAAGGGCTGTCTCGTGCTCCGCTCCCCGGCGTGCACGTTTGGCCGCCCGGGCTGCGCGCTGCAGGCGTTTGGCGGCCTTGCCCACCAGTTTGCCCGCCGCCTTGCGGGCCGGGACTGCCCCCTCGGGCCGGACCGGCGGGTGGTCACGGAAGGCTTCCAGGTCATCCAGGAGCCGGAAGTACCGTTCGGAAAGCAGCGCTTTCTGGAGTTTCCGGTATGCGGTGTTCAGTGTCGTACCGAGTTCATCGTCAAGCCGGCCCTTCACCGCCGAGGCCAGCCCCGGGTGAAGTTCGGCCGCGTGCCCAAGCAGGCGAGTCAGCATCACTTC
Organism: Pseudarthrobacter psychrotolerans; assembly: GCF_009911795.1. Lineage (NCBI taxonomy): Bacteria > Bacillati > Actinomycetota > Actinomycetes > Micrococcales > Micrococcaceae > Pseudarthrobacter > Pseudarthrobacter psychrotolerans. Next base: position 2,185,619 of record NZ_CP047898.1, read on the forward strand.
GGCGTCGCGCGGCGAACCCAGCACGCTGCCGAGCCACTTCAGTTCGTCCCTAAGGCGCCGCCCGGCCACGGGACTGTAGAGCCGGCGGTAGGCTGCGAGCGCGGAACGGGCCCGCCGGGTGGCCGAGCGCAGATCGTGCACAGCCTCGGGTTCCTCCAGGCGGACGCCGGGATCAAGCGCCAGGATTTCGCTGATCTGCGCAGCCAAGTACGCGGTCAGGAGGTCCGACACCGGTCCCTTCTTGCCAGGGCTTTTTGGCCCGTCACCTGCACCTGGTTCCCTGGCTGGCAGCGCCAGGACTTTAGCCAGCTTGGAGCCATGCTTGGCCGGGCTTGCCCCGGCGGCGGCCAGGATTTCCGCCGCGGCCGGGAACAGGTCAGGACTCCCGTGCACCAGTTCGAGTTCCCATTCACGCCACTGCCTGGTCCGGGGCTCCCGGCCGTCCGCGGCCTCTGGGGCGCCGCCCGCGGTGGCGTCGGCAGTGACGTCTGCAGCGCCGCCCGCAGCACCAAGCAGCTCTGCGCTCACGCGGTCATCGGCCAGGTCCGCCAGGTGCACACCGTCCTCGCCGTACAACGGATAGGTGGTGCGCCGGGTTTCCAGCCGGACCACCGGGGCGGCATCCTCGCCTCGGAGGTAAGCCAGCACATACGCCAACAGGCTGTCAGGAACGACGCCGGGCTGACCCAGCGGGGCGTGCAGCTCGCGGCGCCGCTGGGGTTCTGTCCCGGTCCCGGTGCCGGTGCCGGTGCCGCCGCCAGGGGACCCAAGTCCGACCGTCTCGCCACCGGACCGGGGGCCCTCCGCGGTCAGCTTGAGGTGCCAGCCGGCGTCGACTCCGCCGGTGCGGCGGCGAAGGGTGATATCGCGGGAGGCGAGCGTATGACCTGCTGTGTCGAAGTACACCGCTTCCAGCGTGTCCACGTGAGGCTCCCCCACACGGGCCACCCCGGGGATGTCCGCGAGCGACGGCACCTCGGCGTCCGGACCGACGTCGTACTTCTTTTCGACCTCAACTGCCTGCGAAGCCATGACCGGCCGTCCTTCCACATTGATGGGCGCCAGATCAAGCTGGACGAGTTCTTACGAGCCCTGGGCTGAACTCTTTGTGGCCCGAGTCTATGCCCGCAACATTAATTGCCGGGAGAGGTTCGCCACAGAACCCTAGACATCAAACGTCTAACGTCTAACCTTAAGACATGACTGTTGCCCCTTCCGATGCCCCGACACTGTCCGACGCGCCGCCCAAGCCGCGTACCGCCGTCGTCTTCGGTGTCATTGCCCTGGTGCTCATTGGGCTGAACCTGCGCGCAGGGATTGCGGCGGCGTCGGCCCTCCTCCACGATTTTCAGCAGGTCCTTGGCTACGGGCCGCTGGTGGCGGCGATCATCCCGTCCATCCCCACGCTCTGTTTTGCGGTGGCGGGGGCCGCGACCTCGTGGCTGACCGGACGGCTGGGCGTTGAGAAGGCAATCCTGCTGGCGCTCGGATTCCTGGCCGGCGGGCTGCTGCTCCGGGGGATCCCGGCAACCGGCATGCTGGTGGCGGGCACCGTAATCGGGATGTCCGGCCTGGCGGTCTGCAATGTGGCCATGCCGTCGTTCATCCGCGAGCATTTTGCCCACCGCACCTCAGCGATGACGGCGCTCTATACCGTCACCATGACCACCGGCGCCACGGTCACCGCGGTGGCCGTCGTCCCGCTGGCGTTGGCGCTCGGCTCGCCGTCCGCTGCGGTCGGCACGATCGGATTCCTGGCCGTGGCCGCCTTCCTGGGCTTCCTGCCGGTCGTTCTGCATGCGCACCGCCACAGCGTCCGGAACACTGCCGCCCGTATCTCCCCGTGGCCGCTGCTCCGCACCCGGAAGGGCCAACTGCTCACGGCGATCTTCGCTCTCCAGGCGCTGCTCGCCTACTCGCTCATCAGCTGGTTCCCGTCGATGTTGATCAGCATGGGCATCAGCTCGGCCGACAGCGGCCTGATGTACGGGCTGATGCAGCTGGTCTCCGTGCCGGCCGGCATGGTGCTGCTCGCCATCGGCTCGCGGCCCCGGATGCTCCGGCCTGCGCTGTATCTGGTCAGCACCACCATGGTGGCCGGGCTGGCATCACTGATGCTCCTGCCGGTGGGACTGGCCGTCATCCCCACCGTCCTGCTCGGCTTCGGCCTGGGCATTTTCCCGCTGGTGATGGTGATGATCAGCCGGAGCGGGACGAGCACCGCCGAGACCACTGCCCTGTCCACCCTGGCGCAGTCCACCGGCTACCTGCTGGCCACGGCCGGTCCCTTCGGCGCCGGCCTGCTGTTCAGTGGTACTGGCGGCTGGACGCTTCCGCTCGCACTGCTGCTGGGCCTCGCCCTGGTCCAGGTGGTGGTGGCCCACCTCATCTCACATGCACCCTTGTCCGGCCTGAAGAAGTAGGACGCCATGACCCTGAGCACTTCACACCGCCAGCCCCTCGCCGACGAAGTCACCGCCAAACTCCGGCAGATGATCCATTCGGGCGAATGGCCCCTGGACCAGCGCATCCCCTCCGAACCGGAGCTGATGCAGCGCCTGGGCGTCTCGCGCGGCACGTTGCGCGAAGCCATCAAGGCCCTGGCCCACAGCGGGATGCTGGAGGTCCGCCGCGGCGACGGCACTTACGTCCGTGCCACCAGCGAGATGTCCGGCGCCGCCCGGCGCATGTACCAGGACCACACGGACGAACACATCCTCGAGGTCAGGCTTGGCCTGGATACGCAGGCGGCGCGCCTCGCCGCCCGGAATGCAACGCCCGACGACGTCGCCGCCCTGCGTGCCATACTCGCCGCCCGGGAGGTCGCCTGGAACGCCGCAGACTTCGAGGGGTGGGCCCGCGCCGACTGGGACTTCCACGCGCGCGTGGCCCAGGCCTCCGGGAACCCGCTGCTGCACGAGCTTTACGTCAGTTTCGGTGACGTGTTCCACCAGGACCTGCTCAAGCAGCAGCGCAAGGGCCGGCTGGACGGCCTCACGAACGAAGGCCATGGTGCCGTGGTGGACGCCATCGAGGCCAACGACGCCGGCGCCGCGGTGGCCAGTGTCAACCAGAACCTGAACACCTGCGCGGAGTGGCTGCGCGCGTAGGCCCCGGCTCGGCCCGGCGATTTCAACGCGGCTGGCCACTTTCGACGGGTTTAGCGAATTTCGACGCGGCTGGCCACTTTTGACGCTCAAAGTCGCTGGCGCACCTGGAATATCGGGTGCGCCAGCTTTTTTGCCCGTCGCGAGCAGATTTGCGCGTCGCAAGCACAGCGCACGACGGCGGTCCGGCACCTGGGTGCCGAACCGCCGTCGTGCGTTTCCTGCTTATGCCGTCGCGGCGCTAGGAGCGAAGGCTGGTAAGCATACTTACTAATATTACGAAACCCGGTCTTCAGCAGCGGGTACGCGTAATATCGTCGGCATGGAAACAGGGACTTTGTTCGGCTGGGCATTCGGAGACCCTGCCCGTGAAAATGACGGCGCATACATGGCAGGCCTTGAAAAGGAAGCCCGGAGAAATGCGACGGAGACGGCAAAAGCGCGAGGCGTCACCGTAGTGGCCGGCTCCGAGGTCTTCACCTCATTGAGTGCCAATGACAGCCTGGTGGAACTGGATCACGCTCCAGGCAAGCTGGTAGTCCGTTGCACCGTCCACGTTGAGGGCCCGGGCGCCGGCAAACTGCACGCAGAGGGGCCAATGAACGGCTAAGCAAAATGTAGGTTTGAATGTGGTGCGGCATTGCTCTTGTGGCCGGCCACACAAGCAGGTCCAGATCAGAGGCTCGACGCCGTCATGTGGTCCAGTTGCCGTACGCCACGGCCATCCCCCCGCGGAGCCATGCCTAGAGATTAGGTGTTTACAGTGCCTCAGCGCCGCCGTAAGGTGCTCCTCTAGCAAAGGTTGAAGTCAACCTATGGAAGGGAAGATGAGCACCATGAGAAAGAGCAAGATTGCCGTCATGGCCCTGGCCGCCGCGAGCCTGGTCCTGGCTTTGCTGGCCGGCGGCCCAACGGTGGCGGCCCAAGCCGCCGATAAGCCGCTGATCGGCCTAACCTTCGACGACGGGCCCTCGGCCCAGCGCACCGCATTCGTCCTCGACGTCCTCAAACAGAAGGGCGTCAAGGCGACGTTCTTCCTCCAGGGCTCCCACGCCCAGCAGTACCCCGATCTCGTCCGCCGGATCAAGGCCGAGGGGCACGTAATCGGCAACCACTCGTGGGATCACGCCAACTTCCCCGACCTCAACCAGACAAGGCAGAGGCAGGAAATTGACCGCACCAACGCCGCGATCGGGACAATCACCGGCACGGCGCCAAAGCTGATGCGTTTCCCGTTCGGGAACAGCACCTCCTACTCCCTGAACTACATCAAGAGCATCGGCATGAGCGGCGGGATTCAATGGCGCTGGCACATCGGCCAACCCGGCGACTTTGAGTGCCCCGGTGCGGCCGGCGTCCAGAAGTATGTAATGGACGAGGCGGCGCCTGGCGCGATCATTCTGCTCCACGACGGTAACGACGTCCTGTCCTGCCCCGCGTCGCAGTGGAACTACCTTGCCAGCACCATCGACGCGCTGCGGGCAAAGGGCTACGACTTCGGCGTGGTGGCCCCCTCCGCGACGGCCGACCCGCTCAACGAGGGCTCCTTTGGAGTCGTGGTGCCCGCGGGCTCCTGACCCGCCGGCCCCGAAACGACTTCCGGATTGCAGCAACGCGGGACCATAGAATGGTCCCGCGTTGCTTGCTGTGATGCCAGTACTAGACCGTGGCGATGACACCGTCGCGGGAGATGTTGACCATGTCCTCGCGCGGCACTACCTTGATGCGCTCACGCTTGACCTCAACCCCGTGGGATCCGCCGGCCTCCGTGGCCGCGGCACCGAGGGCGAGCTCGTGGGCGTCGAGCGCCAGCCAGCCTTCCCAGCTGGTGAACTTCACGCCGCGGGCGTCGAGGAGTTCGACTACGGCGTCCGCCTCGGGAACAGCGGCGACCGGAAGGTTTTCGCGGTCCTCCAGCAGGTACGTCACGGTCTCCAGGGCGTCGCCCTTGGTGTGGCCGATGAGGCCCACCGGTCCGCGCTTGATCCAGCCGGTGGCGTAGACGCCCGGCACGTGGGTGCCGGCGGCATCCAGGACGCGGCCGCCGTCGTTCGGTACCACGCCCTTCTTGTGGTCGAACTCGATCTCCGGCAGCGCCGAGCCGAAGTAGCCGATCGAGCGGTAGACGGCCTGGACCGGGTAGTCCACGAACTCGCCGGTGCCGCGGGCGTTGCCTGTGCCGTCCAGCTCGGTGCGCTCGAACTTCATGCCGGCAACGTTGCCGGGCGTCGCGGCGTCGTCGTAAATTTCAACCGGGCTGTGCAGGAAGTGCAGGTGCAGGCGGCGGGAAGCGGTCAGCTCGGAGGGGTCCTCGGGCTGCTCGGCAATCCAGTTGGTGAGCGTGCCAACCATGGTTTTGGTCTGGTTGTTGCTCTGGATCTGGCGGTCCGATTCCTCGTCGAACTCGAAGTCCTCGGCGTAGAGGATGATGTCCACGTCCTTGGAGTGGCTCAGCTCGCGGAGCTCCAGCGGGGTGAACTTCACCTGGGCGGGGCCGCGGCGGCCGAAGACGTGCACGTCCGTGACGGGCGAGTTCTTCAGGCCGGCGTAGACGTTGTCCGGGATTTCGGAGACCAGCAAGTCATCGGCGTGCTTGGACAGCATCCGGGCCACGTCCAGGGCCACGTTGCCGTTGCCGATCACGGCGATTTCCGTGGCGTCCAGCGGCCATTCGCGGGAAACGTCGGGGTGGCCGTCGTACCAGGAGACGAAGTCAGCGCCGCCGTAGGAGCCGCCCAGCTCGATGCCCGGGATGTTCAGGTCCGCGTCCTTGATGGCGCCGGTGGCGAAGATGACGGCGTCGTAGTGCGTGCGGAGGTCCTCGATGGAGATGTCCGTGCCGTAGTCCACGTTGCCGAAGAAGCGGATGTCGCCGCGGTCCAGGACCTTGTGCAGGGCGTTGACGATGCCCTTGATGCGCGGGTGGTCCGGTGCCACGCCGTAGCGGATCAGGCCGTAGGGTGCCGGGTAGCGGTCAAAGAGGTCGATGCTCACGGTCAGCTCGCCGCTCTTGACGGCTTCGCTCTTGGTGAGGATGTCCGCGGCGTAGACGCCGGCCGGGCCGGAGCCCACAACGGCAACGCGCAGCGGACGCTCGGCAGATCCTACGGAGGTGCTTGATGACACGGCTGTGTTCCTTTATCTTCTGCATCGATTGCTCCGTAGGTGCCCTTTTGAGCCTTCATAAGGGCAGTTGCGGAGCAATCGATGGGTTTCAGGGGGTTAGAACTCGGGTGGCTAGGTGGTGAGGGCTCTTGCGGTGGTGCGGGGGCTGTTCGGGGTGGTGGTGCTGTAGTCCGCTGTCCTGAAATGCGACGGCGCGAACGGGCTGACGCGGACAACGTCGCCGATCACAATCACGGCAGGATTTGCGACGCCGGCGGCTTCCGCCTGGTCGGCGATGGAACCGAGCGTGCCGATCGTCACGCGCTGATTCGGCAGATAGCCGTTCTCAACGATGCCAACTGGAGTGTCCTGAGGCAAACCGGCGCCGGCCAGGGCAGCGGCGGACTCGCGAAGTGCGGCCACGCCCATCAGCAGGACGATGGTGTGATCTGCCCGGGCGGGGACCTCGGACAGCTCCTCATGGCCGGTGACCACGCTGAAGCCCTTGGCCAAGCCGCGGTGCGTCACGGGGATGCCGGCGGCGGCCGGGACAGAGATCGCGGACGTGACGCCGGAGACCACTTCAACCTCGACGCCGTGCTGCCGGCAGTATTCGGCTTCCTCGCCACCGCGGCCCAGGACGTACGGGTCGCCCCCCTTGAGCCGGACCACACGGTGCCCTTTCAGGGCTTCGTCCACAAGGATCCGGTTGATCTCGGCCTGCGGCACGGGATGGTGGCCGGGGGTCTTGCCGACCTCGATGACGCGGACGTCGGGGGCAAGTTCGTTGAGCAGTTCGCGCGGGCCGAGGCGGTCTGCCACCACGACGTCGGCCTGGCCCAGGAGCCGGCGGCCGCGGACGGTGATGAGGCCGGTGTCGCCGGGCCCGCCGCCCACCAGGGCAACCGAGCCAGCAGACGCACGACGGCGGCGCAGCGGGAGGTCGCCGGTTTCCAGGGCGGTGGCGACGGCGTCACGCAGGGCCATGGCGCGGCGCGGGTCTCCCCCGGCGTTGACGGCGATCTGCACGTCATCAACTACGGCCACGGCGGGCGTCCACGCGGCTGAGGCCTCGTGGTCGGAGGCGTTGACGCACCAGATGCGCTGCGCCTCGGCGTCGGCCGACACCTGGGTGTCCACGGCGGGATCGCCGGTGGCCGTCTGGACGAACCAGACGCCGTCGACGTCGGACGGAAGGTAAGTGCGCGGCTCCCAGGTGAGGAGGCCCGCGTCGGACAGTTCGCGGAGCGCGGCGGAGACAACGGGAGCCACGACGGTGACCTGTGCACCGGCGTCGAGCAGCCCTTTGGCGCGGCGGGATGCCACGGGGCCGCCGCCCACCACCAACACGGGGCGGCCGAGCAGCCGCAGTGCTGTGGGGTAAATATCCTGAATTGCCATGAATCAACGGTAGGGCCGCGCAGTTTCACCAACAACGGCAGCGGAAACACCAGTTCACGTAAGGTAACCGGGCGTAACGCAACGCGGGGTCAGTTACGGCCCAAACTGGGGTGGATCATGGGCCGTAAGTGACCCCGCGACGGGCGGAGGCCCCTGCATCAAAGCCTGTTGGAGCAGGGCGCGCGCGGTCCACCGTTGGGAGGCAACAGCCTCGTCGCGGCTCAGGCGGCCGATGTCCGTCAGCCAGACCAGCGACTCAATGCCGGTGGCGCTGCGGATGGCCAGGACCAGCCGGTGGATGTCCTGCTCGGCCATCTCCTCTTGGAGCGGCGACAGCGCCTCGGCGATCCATGTGATCGCCCGGCCCTGCCTCAGGGCAGGCTTCGGCGTTCGTCGGGGGTCTGCTCCAGCGAGAGCCTCAACATGGTCCGCTGCTGCGCTTCAGTCTCGACAATCATCTTGGTGAACTCCGTAACCACTGCATCCAGCCGCTCCGCGACGTCGGTCGGCGGATTTTCGGGCAGCAATGACGCGGCGGCGGTTTCCGGGTGGGCGGCAGCCAGCAGGTCCCGCTGCCCCGGGAAGTACCGGTAAGCCGTGCTGCGGGCGACCCCGGCGAGCAGCGCGGCATCGTCCACTGTGGGCGTGGCGCCATCCGCGACAAGCTGGCGCGCCGCAGCAACCAGCGCATCCAGGGTGCGGCGTTTCTGGCCAGTGCGGCCGACGTCGGCATAAGGTCTTGACATGCTCTTCATGGTACTCCAGTCTTGTTATGGGACAAGAGTCCCATCAGCCTTCCGACCACTATCGAGGCGGCCACCATGAAGACGAAGAGCTCAGCATCCGCAGTTGTCCTGCAGCCCGGCGAAGGGGCCAGGCGCTGGTTCTTCGGCGGCGGGGTGCAGACCTGGAAGGCCACGGAGGAAGACACCGCCGGGGCCTTCCTGCTCTTCGAAGATGAGATGGCCCTGAACAAGGTCACTCCCCTGCACACGCACCCGGATTCGGACGAAACGCTTTACATCCTGGCCGGCGAGATCCTGATGAACATGGACGGCACGGAGCACCGGGTCGCGGCGGGTGGCGTGGTCATCGCGCCGAGGGGAGTCCCGCACGCGTTCAAAGTCCTCCAGGAGGGGACCCGCATGCTGTGCCTGCACACCCCCGGCGGCGCCCAAGCGTTCTACTTTGGCGCGAGCGAACCGCTGTCCCTCGGCGAGAATTCAGGTGCTGTCGACTTCGACCGCATCCGTGCATCAGGGCAGCTGAACGGCGGCATCGAGATCCTGGGGGCGCCGCCGTTCCCGGAGCCTTAGTCCCTGAGCCTTGGTCCCTGAGGCTGGTCGCGGAGGCCTAGCCGCGGGAACCCTGGTCCTGAAGACCAGCGACGAACCGGCCGCGGTTGGTGATGAGCCGCTGCAGGTAGCGGCGCAGGACCAGGTCCTCCACCAACCGGCCCAGGATCCCAAACGGTGCCGTGAACTCCACGCGGTCCGTCATGATGCTGCCGGCGGCCGTGGCCTCAAATTCGTGGACGTGGCGGAATCCTTTGAACGGGCCCCTGACCTGTTCGTCCGTGAAACTGTTGGGGAAGTCCAGTGCGGTGATGCGGGTGGTCATCCTCAGGGGGACGCCGAAATGCCGGGCCTGCCAGGTCACCTCCTGGCCTTCACCGATCAGGCCGGACGTGACCCCGCCTACGGCCCGTTCACCGGCACCTTTCTGGGAATCCAGGTGCGCCTCAATGCTGCGTGCGAGATCGAACAAGCGCTCCCGCGGGAGGGCGGACGCGGTGCGGCACACGAAGCTGACAGTCATGGCGCCAGTCTGCCAGACCTCTGCGCCGAGTTTCCGGTAGGTGTGGCGACGGGAATGCGTAACTTTTGAGCGGCCGGCGGTTGTGGTTCCGCGGAATTCCGGGCCTCAGGGTTTGCCGGGCGGCCAATAGTTAAGCAACTTGGTTGGGCGGCCAAGAATTTGGTCGTGGAATACAGCAGAGCCCGACGGCGGGACTCGCCATCGGGCTCTGCTGACAGTTTCTGCCGCTGAGGGTGTACTGCCCGGGTTAGCGGGTGCTGCCGGCGAGGAGGCCGCGGCTGCGGAGGAGGCGCTTCTCGATCGGCGCGAACACCAGCAGCTCGATGAGGATGCCGACGGCCAGGATCAGCAGGATCGCAGCCATTACAACCGTCATGTCGGCCAGGTCGCGGCCCTGGTTCAGCATGGAGCCGAGGCCGAAGCCGATGGTGCCGCCCACGGCGATGATTTCCGCGGCCATGAGCGACCGCCAGGAGAACGCCCAGCCCTGTTTGAGTCCGCTGAGGTAGCCGGGCAGCGCGGCAGGCAGGATGATCTGCACGGCCATCTGGAAACGGTTGGCACCCAGGACCGTGCCCACGCGGCGGTACTGCGGCGGGATCTGGTCCACGCCGGAGATCAGCCCGTTGATGATCGAGGGGATGGCACCCATAAAGACCACGAAGTAGACGGTGGCGTCGGTGAGGCCGAACCAGATGATGGCAGCGGGCACCCAGGCAACGGACGGCAGCACCTGAAGGCCGGAAATCAGCGGCCCGAAGGCACGGCGCAGCGGCGCAACCTGGGCCAGCAGCAGCCCCACCGGCGTGGCGATGGCAACGCTGATCAGGAACCCGACCAGCCCGCGCTGCAGCGAGGTCCACACCGCTTCCTGGAGCTTGGCCTCGCCCCAGAGGACGCCGATCTGGCCCAGGACGTCGAGCGGACCAGGGACCAGGTCGCGGCGCTTGAGGCCCAGGGAGACGTAGAACTGCCAGATCAGTACCAGGACCACTATGGCCGCGACGGGCAGAAGCACCCGGCTCCAGTCGATCCGGTGCTTGCGCGCGGCGTCGGACTGGAGCGAATCCAGCCCGGCCTCGAGCTCACGCAGGTCCTCATGCCCGGTGGAAGACCGGGTCAGCGCGGCATGGACTTTGCGGGTTTCCGGCTGTCCGGTGATTGAGCTTGTCGAAATCCCGTTTTCGTCAGCCTCGACCAACGGGTTGCTCTCGGCGACGGGAGTTTGGTTATTTGGCATGGCGGCGAATCTCCTCCCGCAACCGGGCGGTGATGACCCCGGTCAGCTGTCCGGCCAGGCCGGCGTCGGTTCGGTGTTCCTCGGAAACAGCCCACTCCTGGACCACTCGGCCGGGACGGGACGACAGCAGCAGCACACGCTGGCCCAGCCGCACGGCCTCGCGGACGTTGTGGGTGACAAAAACGATGGTGCGCCCGGTTTCCTTCCAGATGCGTTCCAGCTCGTCGTGCAGGAGGTCGCGGGTGATGGCGTCCAGCGCGGCGAACGGCTCATCCATCAGCAGCAATTGCCGGTCCTGCGACAGGGCCCGGGCCAGTGCCACGCGCTGGCGCATGCCGCCGGAGAGCTCGTGCGGACGCTTGTCCCCCGCCTCGCCGAGGTGCACAAGGTCCAGCAGCTCATCGGCCTTGATCCGGCGTTCAGATTTCCCCACACCGCGCAGCTTCAGTGCCAGCTCGATGTTTTCCCGCGCCGTCAGCCAGGGGAAGAGCGCGGCGTCCTGGAACATAAAGGCTGCTCCGTCGCTGGGCACTTCAAGGGCGCCCGACGTCGGGACCTCCAGTCCCGCCATGATGTTCAGCAGGGTGGATTTGCCGCAGCCGGACGCACCGAGGAGGGCTACGAATTCGCCCGCGCCGATATTGGCGTTGACGTCGTCCAGCACCGGGGCGCCGTCGCCGAAGCGCTTGCCCAGGTTTTCCAGTACGACTGGCATGGTCCCGTCCTTAGGTAGTTGGTGCGGAGTTTGTGAGATCAGTCCTGACCGAGGCCGGCCGCGGAGACGCGTTCGGCGGTCCCGGTGACTTCGTTCAGGGCACGGAGGTCGAACAGTCCGGTGATGTCCGCCTGCTTGGTGGTGCCGGCTTTCACCCCGTCCTCGAGGAGCTTGGGGAAGGTTCCCGCGAGCGGATCCACCGTGAACACCACGTTCTGCAGGGCTCGATCAAGGACATCGGCGGGAAGCGCCGCGCCTGCCGATTCCTGCAGGGCGCCGTTGATGACGGCCGTCTTCTCCGCGGCGGGTGTGTCATTCAGCCAGGCCACAGACTCGGCGTGGCCGCGCAGGAGTGCTTTCACGGTGTCCGGGTGCGCGGCGGCGAACTTCTTGTTTACGATCAGGATGGTCGTGGGGAACTCGCCGGCCTTGCCCGCGAGTGAGCCGTCCCAGAGGTCTTTTTCGTCGACCAGGACCTTGGCTCCGGCCTGGAGCACCAGACGGGACGCCCACGGCTCGGGCAACCACGCGCCGTCGAGCTTTCCGTCCTGGAACAGTTTCAGCGTCTGGGCGTTTTCGGTGGGGTTAATGGCCACGTCGCCGCTGCCGTCCACATTGGTCTTGTAACCCTGCGAGCCGAGCCACGCGCGGAGCGCCACGTCCTGCGTGCCGCCCAGCTGAGGCGACGCGAGAGTCTTGCCCTTCAGGTCCGCGGCGGAGGTGATCCCGGGACGCACCACCAGCTGCGCACCACCCGCGGCGGCGCCGGCAATGATGTTCACGGACTCCCCGCCGCTTTTGACGAACGAGTTGATGGCCGGGTTCGGGCCGATGTAGGTGGCGTCGATGGCGCCGGCATTCAGGGCCTCGATCGCGGCAGGTCCCGCGTTGAAAGTTTCGGTGCTGAGCTTGGTGTCGCCCAGGTTCCGGGCGAGGATCCCCTGCTTCACGCCCACCAGGGCGGGGGCATGGGTCAGGTTTCCGAAGTAGCCCAGCTTCAGTTCTGCGGCCGGAGTGGGCGCCGGGATGGCTGCCTCTGCCGCCGTATTGCGGGAAATGGACGACGCCACTACGGCACCGGCGGCGATGAGGAAGACGAGCCCGATGGCCAGGGCTGCCTCGATGGCACGCTTGCGCTTGGGTACTGCGCTTTCGCCTGCCACAATGCGGGTCATCCCGGGCTTGGAACTAGTCATTGTTTCACCATAGGGAGTGACATAAACCCATTCAATCAAGCAGAAACGGGGGGTCACGCGGGTTCATGCAGCGTCACATTCCGGGCCCGATTCAGTCCCCCTTGACGTTGATCAGCTGCCGCAGTTTGTGGCGCACCGTGACCAGGTCCGACGCGTCGCGCATCACCACATCGATGGGCTTGTACGCCGCCGGAATCTCGTCGATGAACGCCTCAGTGGCGCGGAACTCGATCCCGAACATCGCGTCCTTCAGCTCGGCCAGCGAGAACGTTTTGCGGGCAGCCGTCCGGGAGTATTCGCGGCCGGCCCCGTGCGGGGAGGAGTTCAGCGAGACCGGGTTCCCGAGCCCTCCACCACGTACGACGCCGTCCCCATGGACCCGGGGATAAGTCCAGGATCGCCGTGCTCGGCTTTGATCGCCCCCTTGCGCGATACCCACACGGATTTGCCGTAATGGGTTTCCTGCTGCGTGAAGTTGTGGTGGCAGTTGATCCGCTCGCGCTCCTTGACATGGCCGCCCACCCAGTGCCCGAACTGCGTAATGACGCGGTCCATCATTTCCTCGCGGTTCAGGAGGGCGAAATGTTGCGCCCAGCGAAGTTCCTTGATGTAGCGGGCGAACTCGCTGGTACCCTCCTCCAGGTAGGCGAGGTCCGGGTCGGGCAGCCTGGTCCCGAGTTTCCGGGTCACCTGCTGGGCGACGCTGATGTGGTGTTGCGCGATTTTGTTGCCGACGCCCCGCGAGCCGGAGTGCAGGAACAGCCAGACGGCGTCGGTCTCGTCTGCGGAGACCTCGATGAAGTGGTTGCCCGATCCCAGCGAGCCCAGCTGAAGCTCCCACTTCGCCAGATACTGGGCTGGGTTGAAGGCGGCCTGGGCCGCGAGCTTCCGGAGCTCGGCAAGGCGAGGTTCGGCAGTGGCTGCGACAGTCCGGTTGTTGTGCCCGGCGGACAACGGAATGGCCCGCTCGATGTCCTCGCGCAGCCGTCTGCGGTCCTTGGGCAGGTCCTTGACCGAGTACTGGGTCCGCACGGCGATCATGCCGCAGCCGATATCCACACCCACGGCAGCCGGGATGATCGCGCGCAGGGTGGGAATCACCGAGCCGACGGTGGCGCCCTTGCCAAGGTGCGCGTCCGGCATCAGGGCCAGATGCGGGTAGATGAACGGCAGCGTGGACGTGGCCAGCGCCTGCTCGCGGGTCTTGTCATCCAGGATCGAGGCCCAGCTGATGAGCTTGCTGTTGATGGTTTCCACGCGCGCCGCCTCCCACTGTTAAGGATACGGAAACGACGAAACCGCGGCTTATTCGCGTGTCCGGCCCGTGAAGGCCAGGATCTGCGAACAAGCCGCGGTTCGTGAGGCTCAGATGGAGTAGCGCTCGTCCTCGTGGTCGCCCGGGTGGTCCTTGACCAGGCCCGCGGCCAGCGTGTTGCCGTCCAGCGGGTCGATCACCAGGAACGCGCCGGTGCGGCGGTGGTGCAGGTAGTTCTCCAGCGGCAGCGGCGCCGCGAGCCGGAGCTGCGCGTGGCCGATGTCGTTCAGCTCCAGGCTGGACGCGCCTTCGAGCTTGAACGTGGCCAGGTCCAGCTTGCCGCTGACGCTGCGGACCAGCGCCTGGACGGTGCGGGTGCCGTGCTTGACCAGCACCTTGGCACCTTCACGCAGCGGTTTCGGCGAGAGCCAGCACAGCGCAGCGTACAGGTCGGCGGTGGACTCCGGGAAGGTCCCGGCGGCGGCAATGGTGTCACCGCGGGCGACGTCGAATTCCTCCGCCAGGCGGATCGCCACGGACTGCGGGGCGAACGCTTCCTGCAGCGACTCACCGGCGAAATCGATGCCGGTCACCGTGGTGGTGCGCGCAGCCTGGCCGGGGGTCAGCACTGACACCGAATCCCCCACCTTCACAGACCCCTCGGTGATCTGGCCGGCGTAGGCACGGTAGTCGCGGAAGGCTTCAACATCCAGGCCACCGGCCACGGCGTCGGGAGCCAGCGCACCCTGCGGCCGGATAACCAGCTGCACCGGGAAGCGGAAGCTCTCCAGCTGCGTGTCGATCTCATCCGCGGCCGGCAGGGTCTCGAGGACCTCCAGCAGGGCCGGGCCGTCGTACCAGGGGGTGCGCTCGGAACGGTCCACCACGTTGTCGCCGTCGAGGGCGGACACCGGGATCACCAGCAGGTCATCGATGTGGTCCGCGCTGCCCAGCTCGGCGGAGCCGATGCCCAGTTCGCGGGCCACCTGCTGCACGTCGGCCTGGATCTCACGGAACACGGACTCGCTGAAGTCCACGAGGTCAATCTTGTTCACGGCCACAATGACGTGCGCCACCCGCAGGAGCTGCAGCACGGACAGGTGCCGGCGCGTCTGCTCCAGGACACCCTTGCGGGCGTCAATGAGTACGACGACGGCATCCGCTGTGGACGCGCCGGTCACCGTGTTTTTGGTGTACTGGACGTGCCCGGGGCAGTCGGCCAGGATGAAGCTGCGCTGGTCCGTGGCGAAGTAGCGGTAGGCCACGTCGATGGTGATGCCCTGCTCCCGCTCGGCGCGCAGGCCGTCCGTCAGGAGGGCCAGGTCGATCGCCTGGGTGCCGGTGGCGCCAGCGCCGCCGAAGCCGCGGTCCGCGGAGGTGCGGGCAACGGCGTCGAGCGTGTCAGCAAGAATCGCCTTGGAGTCGTGCAGGAGGCGGCCCACCAAAGTGGACTTCCCGTCGTCGACCGATCCGGCGGTAGCGAAACGGAACAGCGTGGTGGGCAGGGCCGTTTCCAGCTCCGCGGCGGTTCCGTGCAAAATTGCGTTTGTGCTCATTCTAGAAGTACCCATCCTTCTTGCGGTCTTCCATGGCTGCCTCGGAGATGCGGTCATCTGCACGGGTGGCGCCACGTTCGGTGATGGTGGAGGCGGCAACTTCGATCACAACGTCGCTCACGGTGGCTGCGTCCGACTCAACGGCGCCGGTGCAGGACATGTCGCCCACGGTGCGGTAGCGGACGGTTTTGACGATGACTTCCTCGTGCGGGAGCGGCTGGGAAACCTCGCCCACCGCACGCCACATGCCGTCGCGGGCAAACACTTCGCGGTCATGGGCGTAGTACAGGCCCGGCAGCTCGATGTTCTCGCGCTCGATGTAGCGCCAGATGTCCAGCTCGGTCCAGTTGCTGATGGGGAACGCGCGGACATGCTGGCCCACGGTGTGGCGGCCGTTGTAGAGGTTCCACAGCTCGGGGCGCTGGTTGCGCGGGTCCCACTGGCCGAACTCGTCGCGGAGGCTCAGGATGCGCTCCTTGGCGCGGGCCTTGTCCTCGTCGCGGCGGCCACCGCCGAAGACGGCGTCGAACTTGTTCTGCGAGATGGCGTCCAGCAGCGGGACGGTCTGCAGCGGGTTACGGGTGCCGTCGGCACGCTCGGCCAGTTCGCCGCGGTCGATGAACTCCTGGACACTTCCGACGACGAGCTTGAGTCCCAGCCGCTCCACCGTCCGGTCGCGGAAATCGATGACCTCGGGGAAGTTGTGGCCGGTATCCACGTGCAGCACGGGGAACGGGACCTTGCCCGGCCAGAAAGCCTTGGTGGCCAGGTGCAGCATCACCACGGAGTCCTTGCCGCCGGAGAAAAGCAGCGCAGGTTTCTCGAACTCGGCCACGACTTCGCGGATGATGTGGATCGCTTCGGACTCGAGGGCGTTCAGGCTGGAGAGGCGCGTGGATACGGCGGCTTCAGTCACCTGGATGGTCTCCTCAGTTAGGAAAGTGCTCATACGTGTAGTCCGCATTCTGTCTTGTCGGTGCCTGCCCAGCGGCCGGCGCGGGGGTCGTCTCCGGGCGCCACCTTGCGGGTGCAGGGCTGGCAGCCAATGGAGGGGTAACCCTGGGAAAGCAGCGGGTTGACGGGTAGGAGGTTGTCGTCGGAGTACTGGACCAGCTGGTCGAACGTCCACGCGGCCACCGGGTTGACCTTGACCAGGCCGTTGACGTCGTCCCAGGTCACCAGCGGGGTGTTGGTCCGGGTGGGGGCCTCGTCGCGGCGGACGCCGGTGAACCAGAGTTCGTAGCCGGCCAGGGTGCGGCGCAGCGGGGCCACCTTGCGGAGGGCGCAGCACTGGGCGGCGTCGCGGGCAAAGAGGTCCTTGCCAAGGAGCCGGTCCTGCTGTTCCACGGTGTTCTCCGGGAGCACGTCCACCACGTTGACGCGGAGGTTCGCGACCACCTCATCACGTGTGGCGTAGGTTTCCGGGAAGTGGTAGCCGGTCTCCAGGAACAGGACGTCGACGCCAGGCATCTGGTCCGCGACCAGTGCCGGCAGGACGGCGTCGGCCATGGAGCACGCGACGGCCACCGCGGACAGGTCGAAGTTGCGCTCCACCCAGGCGATCACGTCGCGGGCCGGGGCGTCCCAGCCGAGCTCGGCGGCGCCGGACTCGGCGATCACCTTGAGCTCGTCATGGGTGCGGAGGGCGGCAGGCGATGCCGAGACCGGGGAGGGGCCACGGCCACCGGGGTCCCCGGCCGAGCTTGCGAGGTTGGGGAGTGGCTGGGGATTCACTGTAGGGCCTCCTCGTCTGCCGCGTGGGCCCACTCGGCGAAGGTCTGACCTTCGGCGCGCTTAGCCACGAACGTGCGTACGACGCGTTCCACGTAGTCCGGCAGGTCCTCGACGTACACCTTCAGGCCGCGGACGGTGCGTCCCAAGCCTGCCTCTTCGCGGCTGTTGGAAGCCAGCCCGCCGCCCAGGTGGACCTGGAAACCCGGGGAGGGGTCGCCGTCGGGCGTGGGAAGCATCATGCCCTTAAGCCCGATGTCCGCGGTCTGGATGCGGGCGCAGGAATTGGGGCAGCCGTTGATGTGCAGGGACAGCGCGTGCGGCAGTTCGCCGGACTCCGCGAGGTCAGCCAGGCGGCGTTCCAGGTCGGCGACGGCGGTGGCGGCCGTGACCTTGGTTTCCACGATGGCCAGCTTGCAGTATTCGATGCCGGTGCAGGCGATGGTGCCGCGGCGGAACACGGACGGGCGGGCGGACAGGCCCAGGGCATCGAGCTCGGCGACCAGCGGCTCCACGTTGTCCTTGGGGACATCCAGCACCACGAGTTTCTGGTGCGGGGTGGTGCGCAGTCGGTAGGAGCCGCGGGCCTCGAGGGTGTCGGCGAGCTTGACCAGCTGGGCGCCGGACAGGCGGCCGGCCAGCGGGGTGGCGCCGATGAAGAACTTGCCGTCCTTCTGCTCGTGGACGCCGATGTGGTCGCCCGGAGTGGTGGGCTTGGGTGCGGCCGGGCCGTCAGCCAGCTTGTAGCCCAAGTATTCGTCCTCGAGGATCTGGCGGAATTTCGCCGGACCCCAGTCGGCCAGCAGGAACTTCAGGCGGGCCTTGGTGCGCATGCGGCGGTAGCCATAGTCACGGAAGATGCTGGTCACTCCGAGCCAGACATCTGCGGCCTCTTCCGGCCGAACAAACGCACCGAGCCGCTTGGCCAGCATGGGGTTGGTGGACAGCGCGCCGCCCACCCAGAGGTCGTAGCCGGCGCCCAGTTCGGGGTGGACCATGCCCACCAGGCCGAAGTCGTTGATCTCGTGGACCACGTCCTGGCTGGGGTGGCCGGTGATGGCGGTCTTGTACTTGCGCGGCAGGTTGGACAGCAGCGGGTTGCCGATGAACCGCTCCCCCAGCTCCGCGATGAGCGGCGTGGGGTCGATGATCTCGTCCTTGGCGATGCCGGCCACCGGGGAGCCCAGGATGACACGGGGCACGTCGCCGCACGCCTCGGTGGTGGACAGGCCAACACCTTCCAGCCGCTTCCAGATCTCGGGGATGTCCTCCACGCGGATCCAGTGCAGCTGGATATTCTGGCGGTCAGTGAGGTCGGCGGAATCCCGGCCGAAGTCCACGGATATCTGGCCGATGACCCGCAGCTGCTCGGTGGTGAGCGCACCGCCGTCGATCCTGACCCGGAGCATG
This sequence comes from Pseudarthrobacter psychrotolerans, assembly GCF_009911795.1. Classification (NCBI taxonomy): domain Bacteria; kingdom Bacillati; phylum Actinomycetota; class Actinomycetes; order Micrococcales; family Micrococcaceae; genus Pseudarthrobacter; species Pseudarthrobacter psychrotolerans. Next base: position 2,204,153 of record NZ_CP047898.1, read on the forward strand.
AAGTACTTGTCTTCCAGCTCGTGCGGCTCAAGCGTGGCGGTCTTGCCGCCGTCGATGCCGGGCTTGCGCTGGGTGTACAGGCCCCACCAGCGGAAGCGTCCGTGGAGGTCCTGGCTGGGGATGGCGTCGAAGCCGTCCTTGGAGTAGATGGTATCGATACGCTCGCGCACGTTGAGGCCGTCGTCTTCCTGTTTCCAGGTTTCGTTGGCGTTCAGCGGCGTTTTGCCGTCCACTTTCCACTGCCCGTGCGGCTTTGCAGCGGGACGGGAGGCACGCGCGGGGCGTTTGGCGGCGGCGGAGTCCACGGACGCTCCGGCTAGAGCTGTATCAGTCATGCATCGACTGTAGGTGGCTCCCGAAGTGCGTCACAAAGGTCCGGAAACGCGAGGTCACCTAGGGAAACAATTCGTCACGAACCGCCGGAGACCCTTGAAGAAGACTGCCCGCTGTGCTTGGTTGCGGGTCCCGGGAGTGCGGTTATTGACCGCGTGCGACGGCGTCGTCGAACCGTTCCAGCGCGATCTCGGCGAGCACCGGCGACGGCAGCAGTGGTTCCGTCACGAAGTCGGCGCCGGCTTTGGCCAGCTGGTCGTGGAAGAACCCCGGCGCGAGCAGGTATGAGGCAATCACCACGCGGCCGCCGTCGTCCACGGCCCCGGCGGACTCCCCCGCCCGGCACCTCCTGCCAGTTCCAGTCGGAGGATGGTGACGGCGTCGGGCACCGAGGGCTGGGCAGAGGCACCGTAGGCGGGCAAAATCCGGTTGGGGCGCAGCGCCCTGAGCTGGGCGGCGAGCTCTTCCACGCTGACGGCGGCGTTGGGATTGGAGGACCCGGCGGCGGCCAGGACGATCGCGTCGCGGTCCGTCACCCCGGCTTCCCGGAGGCGCTGGTCCAGGAGTGCGGCGAGCCGCGGGTCCGGGCCGAGCGGCGCGGCGGCCAGGCTCCCCGGCCGGCTTTTCACAGCGCGGGCGATGTCCACCTTGACGTGGTATCCGACGCTCAGCAACAGCGGCACGACGACGGCTTTGTCCTCTTCGGGCAGTCCCGCCACCACATCCACGAGGTCCGGCTGCTGGACGTCCACGTAGGCTTCCCGCACGTCCAGGCCCGGGCGCAGGGCGGCGATGGCTGCGCGAAGCGCGTTGACCTCCGCGGAGCCCTGTGGGCTGGACGTCCCGTGGGCGCAGGCGATCATGATCGGGTTGTTCATAGGGGCTAGCGTAACCTTGGAGCCGCCCTGTTCGCCCACCTTGAAACCGCCGGGACGCCCTCATGATATTGCCGTTCGACATCGACCTGGTGTGGCTGGACCTGGCCGGGGTCTTCTTCTTCGCCGTCTCCGGATCCCTGTTGGCGGCGCGGAAACAGTTCGACCTAGTGGGGTCGCTGCTGCTGGCGTCCCTGGTTTCCCTCGGCGGCGGCGTCATCCGCGACATCATCCTCAACACCACGCCGGCCGCATTCTCCAACCCCGCGTACCTGGTTCCCCCGGTGCTGGCCACCGTCCTGGTGTATTTCCTGTACTCCAGCGTGCAGCGGTACACCTCGCTGCTGGTGCTGTTCGACGCCGGCGGGTTGGCCCTCTTCTGCATCACCGGAACGCTGAAGGCCCTGGCGCTGGGGATGAATCCGGTGGCTGCCGTGCTGCTCGGCGTGACCACGGCGGTGGGCGGCGGCCTGCTGCGGGACATCACCGCCAACGAGGTGCCCCAGCTGTTCAACCCCCGGGACCTCTACGCGCTGCCGGCCTTCAGCGGGGCGGCCCTGACCGCGCTGCTCTGGGTCACAGGGGCCTTCAACGTGCTGACGGCGTGCGCGGTGGCGGCCGTGGTGTTCGCTTTCCGCGTGGTTGCCTGGCGCCGGTCCTGGTATGTTCCGCTGGCAGTTCACGGCTGGCACCGGCGGGGCTCCGGCGGAGGCGGGGCGGATGGGGCTGGCAGCGGCTCGGGAGGACGCCGCAGTTAGCTAGGATATGAGCATGACTGACATGTTCCTCGAGAAGTTCCGCGCGCTTGTTCCGACGTATCTCGAGGACGAATGGCAGGAAGAAGATGGCCTGCCCGCGGACGAACTGGACGCGGCCCTCGCCGAACACCAGTTCCAGGTTCCCCTGGTCCTCCGCGAGTTTTACCTGGCGGTGGGCGGCTGCGAGGACATCATGGAGGCCTACCACTACTTCTGGGATCCAGAAGAGCTGGAAGTGGACGACGAAGGCTTCCTGATGTTCCTCGAGGACGAGGAAGAACAGTTCACCTGGGGCTTCCGCGTAGGCGATCTCGGCATCCCGGACCCCATCGTGTACCGCCGCAACAACGCCCGAGGCCAGTGGAAGAGCGAAGAAGGCACCTTCTCCGAATTCGTCTTCGACATGTTCGAGTGGGCCTTCAACGACGAGGAAGAAAACTAGGGCCCTCCCCTCCCGCACGGCCTAAACGGGGCACTTCGACACGGACACGCCGCTCGCTGCGCCTGTTTCCTCGGCCACGTCGCCCAAAGTGCCCCACGCCGGCGCGACTCACCTCGCACCGAAGGCCCCCTGCCGCGACTGTTCCAGTACTGCCAACACCTGGCTCACCATGCGCTCAGGGTGATAAACAACGTCGTCATAGCCGAATCTAAGGCCAAGACGTCCACCGATGAGGGTGGCATTGTTGCGCTTGCGGTCCTTCTTAACTTGCCTGGGCTCCAGATGAGTGTCGCCGTCGGTTTCCACCACGAGGCACTCCTCAATGAGGAAGTCCACCTCTCCAACCCCGGGAAGTTCCACATGCCTTCGGACATGGAGTCCCGCCCGCCCGAAGTGGTAGTCGGCCAGCACCTCCAGGATGGAATCCGCCCGAGGGATCACCATGTCCAGAACGGCCCTGGCGCGGGCATTCCGGTTTCCGGGGAGTTTCCGCCGCAGGAAATCCAGGCTTATGTCGCCTCTCTGGGCCGCGCACTGAAGCATGACCAGCGATTCCACAGTGGGCAAGCAACGCAACGAATGAATCAGGACGTCGGCCAGCCCTGCCACCGGCAGCCATGGGTGGGTCGGGTGGGGGCATCGGCCGTGGGTCAGCGTCCCCGACGGTGTCCTCTTATGCCCGGGGCTGAGGTGCACACGACCGGCGTCATGTATCGTCCACAGTTGGTAGATGGGGGCAGCCGACAGACACGTCAGCAGAGCGTTGTGCTGCAGCGCCAGGCCGAGCACGCCTGCCTCACGCGGCATGCTGTAGATGCCTCGTCGGATCCGCACAATTCGCCCGGCCGCCAGTGCTTTTTCGAGGGAAGTTCGGGAAAATCCGGCCCCGCGGAGCGTCAAGGCCCGGGTTACGCCGGCTCGCGTGCCGAGAAAAGTCTCAATATCCATCGTTCCACGGTGCACTCGGACTACATCAAAGGGCAGAGCCAAGGAGCCGCATGTGGACAACGCGGCCGTCACGGGGCACTTTGACACGAACACGCCGTCTCTGCAGCCCGGAATGCCCTTCGGACGCCGCAATGTGCCCCACGAAGGACGTAAAGGCCTGTGACACGCGCAGTAACATCCGGCTTGCATTCTGTGACAAGCTTGTCATAGACTGTTCACGGATCCGCTAAACGCCTCCGGCGGGTCTGATGCGAACGGAGATATAGCCCCGGTTCGACGCAACGTGTGATTCGTTTCGTTGCTGAGAACCGGGGCTATTGCATTTAAGCAGGCCCACCATTCATCGATTGCTCCGTAAGTGCCGTTTTGATGGCTCAAAAGGGCCGTTACGGAGCAATCGATGAAAGAAGAGAATCAGCTGGCGCGGTCCACCACAGCCAGGGCGAAGTTGGCCAGCGAGGACTTCACAACACCCTCGGGAAGCGGCGCCAGTGCGGCAATTGCTTCGTCGGCCCAGCGGCGGGCAATCACCCAGGACTCGGCGGTGACGGGGTGCTCGCGCAGCCCGGCCACGGCGGCAGCCAAGGCAGCGTCGGAGGTCAGGTCACCATCGATGAGCTTCAAAAGGTCGACGGCGGACTGGTCACCGGCTGCGGCATCGCGCCGGAGGAACAGGACGGGCAGAGTGGGCACACCTTCGCGGAGATCGGTCCCGGGTGACTTGCCGGACTTCACCTTGACTCCGGTGACATCAATGACGTCGTCGGCGAGCTGGAAGGCGACTCCCACCTTCTCGCCGTACTCCACCAGGAGGTCCTCGTAGGCCTCGTCGGCGCCAGCGAAGATCGCGCCCAGCTGGCCGGACGCGGCCACCAGTGAACCGGTCTTGTCAGCGATGACGGACAGGTAGTGCTCCACCGGATCCTCGTCCGGGCGCGGGCCCACCGTTTCGTGCAGCTGGCCCAGGCACAGCCGCTCGAACGTCCGGGCCTGGATACCCAGCGCGCGCGAGCCGAGCTCGGACACCAGGATGGAGGCGCGGGCAAAAATGAGGTCGCCGGTGAGGACGGCCACGGAGTTTCCCCAGACCTCGTGGGCCGTCGGGGCGCCGCGGCGGAACGGGGCCGAGTCCATCACGTCGTCGTGGTACAGCGTTGCCAGGTGGGTCAGTTCCACCACCACGGCCGCCTGCACCACGGCGGGAAGCGAAGCGTCGCCGAGGTGGGCGCACAGCAGCGTCAGCAGCGGCCGGATGCGCTTGCCGCCGGCTTCCACGAGGTGACGCGACGTTGCATCAGCCAGCGGATCGGAGTTGGCAATGGCCTCGCGGAGCTTCTTCTCCACGCGGGCCAGGTTGGTGGTGATGGCGGGGCCCAGCTCGGCGTCCTCCGCGATGGCCGCAAAGCCGGCGGGCAACTGCAGTCCCGTGGCAATGGCGGTGGTATTGAGGCTGGGTTCGGAGTCCGTCAGGCCGTGCCCGGCGTGCGTCCAGCTGTGGTCTGCGGAGTTAGTCACTGGTTAACCCTAACTTTTTGTTGCGGATACCGCTGGTTCGATGCCGGTGGGGTGTTGGATGTGGCCGGAACGAGCGATTCCAGGACGCGGATGGCCCGGTCCTCGAAGCCTTTCGCGGCCGGGTCGGTCAGGTTTGCGAGCAGCCGCACCACAAAGCGCATCAGCACGGGAATGGGCATCCCGGTCCGCAGCGCGAGCTTCATAACGGCGGGTTTTCCGATCAGCGCGGCAAATGCCCGGCCCAGCGTGAAGTGCGATCCCCACTGGCCCCGCACATAGTCCGCGTACCCCGCGAGGTGCGCGTCGGCGTCGTACGTTGCCCCCGCAGCAGAGGAACGAGCGGACGCGTCGATGATGAATTCTGCGGCGAACCGCGCCGATTCCATCGCGTAGGAGATGCCCTCTCCGTTGAACGGGGAGACCATGCCGCCGGCGTCGCCCAGGAGCAGGAGGCCGGGCGAATAGTGCGGGGTGCGGTTGAAGCCCATGGGCAGCGCGGCGCCGCGGATTTCACCCACCTGGTTGTCCGGGGTGAAGCCCCATTCGGCGGGCATGGCGGCGGTCCATTCGCGCAGGACCTGCTTGTAGTCGAGCTTGCCGAATTCCTTGGACGAGTTCAGGATGCCGAGTCCCACGTTCGAGGTGCCGTCGCCGACGCCGAACACCCAGCCGTAGCCAGGGAGCAGTTTTCCGTCGCGGCCAAGAGAGTCGGCGCGGGCCCCGCGCCGAGCTTGCGAGGCGTGGGAAGCCGACGAACGGAGCTCCAGCCAGCCTTCCATCCAGTCGTCATCGTGGCGGGGCGAGGTGAAATAAGTGCGGACGGCGACGCCGAGGGGGCGGTCGTCGCGCTTGTGGATGCCCAGCGACACGGCGGTTCGCGTGGAGTTGCCGTCTGCGGCGAGTACGACGTCGGCGCTGAAGTCGCGTGACTCCCCCGTCTTGCGTCCGGACTCGTCCAGGAGCGCTGCGCGGACACCGGTCACGCGGCCGGCTTCAGACCGCAGGGCTTCGGTGACGCTGTGCCGCTCGAGGATTTCTGCGCCGGCGGCCTGGGCGTGGCGGGCCAGTTCCTCGTCGAAGCCCAGGCGGGTGCGGATCAGGCCGTATTGCGGGAAATCGGAGACCTCGGGCCAGGGCAGTTCGATGGTGCGGCCGCCGGCGATCAGGCGGAGGCCCTTGTTCCGGCGCCAGCCGTCCGCTTCAGGGTGCGGCAGGCCCAGCTTCTGGATTTCGCGGACTGCCCGCGGGGTGAGGCCGTCGCCGCAGACCTTCTCGCGCGGGAAGCTGGTTTTCTCCAGGACGGTCACGCTGATGCCGGCCTTGGCAAGGTAATACGCGGCGGTGGAGCCGGCTGGCCCCGCGCCGACAATCAGGACATTCACTGGTCAGCGCTGGATGTTTCGTCGAAGTTTGGCCACGGGGCCCTTGTGCGCGGCGATGGCCTCCGCTGCGCCTTCCGGCTTGGATTCCAGCGGCTTGGTGGCGCGGTGCACGGCCACGATCCCGCCGGTCAGGTTGCGGTACGTGACCTTTTCCCAGCCCGATTCCTGCAGCCAGGCGGCCAGGTGGTCCTGGTCCGGCCAGGCGCGGATGGACTCGGCGAGGTACACGTAGGCGTCCGGATTGGAGGCCACCTTCACGGCGATGGCCGGCAGGGCACGCATGAGGTATTCCGTGTACATGGTGCGCCACAGCGGAACCACCGGCGCCGAGAACTCGGCGATGACCAGCTTGCCGCCGGGCTTGGTGACGCGGAGCATCTCGGCCAGGGCCCTCTTGGGCTCGTTGACGTTGCGCAGCCCGAACGAGATGGTGCTGGCGTCAAAGCTGTTGTCCGCGAAGGGCAGGTTGGTGGCGTCGCCGGCAATGAAGTTGATGTCCGGGCGGCGGCGCTTGCCGACTTTGAGCATGCCAAGGGAGAAATCGCAGGCGATGACGTCTATGCCTGCATCGGCATATGGCTCGCTGGAGGTGCCGGTTCCCGCGGCCAGGTCCAGGACCCGCTGGCCCCTTTTCATGTCCATGGCGTCCACCACGATCCTGCGCCAGCGGCGGGTCTGCCCCATAGAGAGGACATCGTTGACGACGTCGTACTTAGGTGCGACGTCGTCAAACATCGTGGCTACTTCGTCCGGACGCTTTTCCAAGGATGCTCGGTTCACCATGCAATTGTCTCAGACAAACTTGAGAAGCACTTTCGACGAGCCCGTCCCCCTGTCCGAAGCCACGGCAAACGCCTCGGCCACGTCACCGGCGTCGAACGTGTGCGTCAGCAGCGGCTCAACGTCCAGCCCGTCCGCCAGGTACGCGAGGGCGTCATCCAGCTCGTCCGTGAAGCGGAAGGTCCCGCGGTAATCAATCTCCCGGAAGACCAGCGCGGCGAGCTCGGCGGTCACAGGCCCGGCCGGCAGGTTACCCACCTGGACCACGACGCCGCCGCGGCGCACAGCCGCGAGGACACCGCCCAGGGCGCGGGCAGCGCCGGAGGCCTCGAACGCAACATCCACCTCGGGAAGCTGTGCGCCGGAACCCACCAGCACGACGTCGTCGGCTCCCATGCGCTTGGCGATCGCCAGCGAAGTCTCCGAGAGGTCACTGGCGACAACGCTGGCTGCGCCGGCGCGCCGGGCGGCGGCCACCAGCAGCGCGCCGATCGGCCCGGCACCGTTCACCAGGACGTCCTTGCCGGCGAGGCTGCCGGCCCGGCCGACGGCGTGGATGGCCACCGCGAGCGGCTCGGCGACGGCGGCCTGGCGGGTGGTGACGCCGTCGGGCAGGCGGCGGAGCTGGCCCGCCGGGACGGCCTTGCGGGAGGCGAAGGCACCGTCCGTGTGGGGCCGGTGCGCGGCGCTCCCGTAGTAGGTGACCCGCGGGCAGAGGTTGGTGCGCCCGGCCAGGCAGTCGGCGCATTCGCCGCAGTACACGGCGGGGTGGACGGTCACGGCGTCGCCCACCGCGAAGCCCGCCACGCCGTCGCCCAGCTTGGAGATCCGGCCGGCGACCTCGTGGCCCAGGACCATGGGATCGGCCAGGAGGCTCAACCCGGAGGCGCCGTGGCTGACGTAATGCAGGTCCGAGCCGCAGATGCCGCCGTATTCGACGTCGACGATCACCGAGCCGGCCGGGCAGCCCGGGTCCGGACGGTCCTCGAGGCGCAGGTCTCCGGCGGAATGGACAACTACGGCTTTCAAACTGCGTCCTCCACGAGGGTCAGGTCGCGTCCCTTGGTTTCGGGGGCGAAGAAGGTGGCCACAAAGGCGATGGCGGAGTAGAGGACCATCATTCCGGCGACCGGCCACCAGGAGTTGGTGAACAGGGCCAGCAGGCCCGCGGCGATGATGGGAGCCAGGCCGCCGGAGAGCACGCCGCCGATTTCCTTGGCCATGGCCAGCTGGGTGTAGCGGTTGCGGGAGCCGAAGAGTTCGTTGACGTAGGCGGACTGGACCGAGAACATGCCCAGCACGGAGACGGACAGGCCAATGATCAGGGCCAGTGAGACCAGGAACGGATCGCGGGACTGCATCATGAGGAGGGCCGGGATGGCGAAGCACATCTGGAAGCCGGACAGGACGCGGTACATGGTGCGGCGGCCAACCTTGTCGGAGAGCCAGCCGGCCAGCGGAACCGTGGCGAAGCCGAGGAACGAGCCGATCAGCAGCGCGAAGGTGCCCACGCTCTTGTCCATGCTCAGGCCGGTGACGATGTAGCCGATAAGGAAGGTTTGGATCATGGCCGAGTTGCCGGATTCGCCGATCCGCAGTGCCATGGCCAGGAAGAAGGCCTTGCCTTTGCGCTTGGTTTTGGTGGTCGGCGGGGAGGCCTGGGCGGACTGCCCGACGGCGGTGCCGGACTTCGCGGCGAAGGCGGCGGCAGCAGCGGCGTCGGCGATTTCCTGCTCACGGGTGGCCTCGAAAACGGGGCTTTCCTTGAGGTTGCGGCGCATCCACAATGCGTACAGAGTGATGCCGATGCTGGCGATGAACGGCAGGCGCCAGCCCCAGCTCATGAGGGCTTCTTCGGGCAGGAGGGTCAGCAGGACCCACAGGCCGGAGGCCAGCAGTGTGCCGGAGTTGGTGCCGAGGCAGACGAAGGAGGCAATCAGGCCGCGCTTCTTTGGCGGCGCGTACTCGGCCAGCATGACTGAGGCACCGGAGAGTTCAGCGCCGGCGCCGAAGCCCTGGGCGAGGCGCAGCAACACCAGGATGATCGGCGCAGCGACGCCGATCTGGGCGTAGCCGGGCAGGAAGCCGATGAGCATGGTGGACACGCCCATCATCATGATGGTGATGACCAGGACTTTTTTACGGCCCACGCGGTCACCCATGCGTCCAAAGAACCAGGCACCCACGGGGCGGGCCAGGAAGCCAACGCCATACGTGATGAAGGCGACCAGCAGGCCCACTACGGGGTCGAAGTTGGGGAAGAAGATTTTGGGGAAGATGATGGCGGCGGCCAGCGAATATAGCTGGAAGTCCATGTATTCCATGGCAGTTCCGAGCCAGCCGGATACTGCAGTTCTGATCAGGTCTTTGGATGAGCGCTGGGTGGCGCCGATCTGGATTGTTGCCGTCATGAACCCCTCTGTTCTACGGGTCTGGCCGGATGCACAGCTTCAATGATGCGGCATGGCGAGACATTTATTTCTTGTCCCATCATTGGAACAACGACTGCCATTCAAGCACTGCCATACCAGTGTGTCAATAGATGACGCAGCTCAACCCCCGGGTCCCGCGCGGACGGCGCCCTGGCCAGTCGGGCACAGCTACTGTGGAAGCATGTCCGCCCCCGATACCACCCCGCGCATTTCCGCCCGGATGATGGCGTATGCGCAGATCCGTGAGCGCATCATCTCCGGCGAGAACGCTCCCGGGACGCTCCTCTCCGAGAACGAGCTCGCGCACCACCTGGGCACCAGCCGCCAGCCCATCCGGGAAGCCCTGATGCTCATTGCGCAGGAAGGGCTCGTGGAGATCCGTCCGCAGAGCGGGACCTACGTGACCTATCTGGACCCGGACATCGTGGCGCAGGCCCAGTTCATCCGCGAGGCCATTGAAGTGGCATCGCTGGCTGACTGCGCCCGCAACATCACCCCTGAAGCCGCAGCCGCGCTGTACGAACTCCTGGACCGGCAGGACGCCTGCACCACGCGCGAGGAGTTCTACCCGCTGGACGAGGACTTCCACCGGACCCTGCTGGCGATCGCCGGCCATGAAACAGCCTGGGCCACCGTTTCCAACGCCAAGGGCCACCTGGACCGCGCCCGCTACCTGGGGCTCAGCGGCTACCGCGGCATCACGGAGTACGCGGCCGATCACCGCCACGTACTGGACGCGATCCTCGCCGGCGATCTTTCGGCTGCGGAAGACGGCCTGCGCAGCCACCTGCGCTTCATCCTGGACGACGTCACGAGCATGCGCGCGGCACGGCCGGACCTGTTCTCCGCCCCTTCCGGCCCTGAGCGACGCACCGGCCGGCCGGCCCGGGTCTGAGTCCGGGGACTTCGCGGGCACGTCCTTTCCGCTCCCCCCACTGCGACCGGCACGGCTCAACGCGGCCGCACGCATACGCGGGAGTAATGTTGTCTCATCATGACGAGCACGTTCCGCACCCTCACAGTCCCCCTGGATGGCAACGCATCTGCCGGCGGACTGCCGCAGTTCCTGGTCCGGGACGACGTTCTCTGCTGGACCCGCCGCGAAGCCGGCCTGGTGGGGTTCGGCGAGATCGCCCGCTTCACAGCCACCGGCCCTGAGCGCTTCCTCGAGGCCGATATTTGGTGGCGCCACCTGGTCCTCGAAGCGGACATCACCGACTCACTGGAGCTGCCCGGCACCGGCCCGGTGGCTTTCGGCTCCTTCGCGTTTTCCAAGAAGTCCACCCATGTATCGCGGCTGATTGTGCCGGAGATCGTGGTGGGCGTCCGGGACGGCCAGTACTGGCTCACCCAAATGACGGTCGACGACGGCGAACTCACCGAAGTGGGTGCCCTCGCCGCACTGGACGGCTGGCTGAGCGGTGGGAGCGTTGGTGAGTCCGGCACCATTGGTGAGGCCGACCTCATTGGTGAGTCCGGCGTCGCCGGGGACGGGATGTCCGGCGCCCTCACCGCTGCGAGCAGGGGCGCCGTCGTGCGTCCTTTGCCTTCCGCCGACGGGGCCACCCTGCACACCGGATCGCTGAGCGAAGAGGACTGGATGGCCGCCGTCGCAGCGGGTGTGGCAGAAATCCGGACCGGCGCCTTGGAGAAGCTGGTGCTGGCACGGGACATTGTGGCCACGGTGCCGTCGGGCGTGAACGCCGCGCAGGTGCTCCGTGAGCTGGCCGTGCGGTACCGCGAATGCTGGACCTATGGCGTGGACGGGCTGGTGGGCGCCACCCCGGAGATGCTGATCCAGGTGGAGGGCCGCACTGCCCAGGCGCGCGTGCTGGCCGGGACGCTGGACCGCCGCGACGCGCATGGCGAAGCCGGGATTCCGATGGATTATGCCGAGCGGGTGCTGGCCGGGTCCGAGAAGCAGCGGCATGAGCACGAGATCGCGATCCAGTCGCTGACGTCGCAGCTGGCACCGTTTTCCGAGGCCATGAATGCGCACGACGAGCCCTTCATTTTGGAGTTGCCGAACGTGTGGCACCTCGCGTCGGACGTGAAGGCGGAGTTGGCCGAGGTGGAGGGCCATGTGCCCACGTGCCTAGCCCTGATCAACGCACTGCATCCAACGGCCGCCGTCTGCGGCACGCCCACGCTTGTGGCCGGCGCCCTGATCCGAAAGCTTGAACACCTGGACCGCGGCCCGTACGCGGGACCTGTCGGCTGGCTGGATGCGGCGGGGAATGGCGAGTGGGGCATCGCGCTGCGCGGAGCCGTGATTGAGGACCCTCATACCGTGCGGTTATATGCCGGTTGCGGCATAGTTGACGGATCCCAGCCGGAGGCCGAGCTGGCGGAGACCTGGGCGAAGTTCCGGCCGATGCTGGAGTCGCTGGGGATTTCCAGCTAGGTAGCGCACGGGATCTGAAATCACAGACACCCGCCCACGAAAAACCCTTGCATTTCGGGCCCTAAAGTTATCCAATAGTGAAATAAAGTTACCTGTGACGCACATCTCGTTCCCGGCGGTACACTATTAGCCGCTTTGGAAAAAATCCCTCCAGCAACAAAAGGTAAGAATATGCTGATCTCCCGCAAACCTCTGGGCAACTCTAAGCTCAGGGCCATGACGGTCCTCGCCATCGGCGCCCTCGCGCTTTCCGCCTGCACCAACGCGTCGCAGAATGCCACGCCCGGCGGTGCATCTACGGAGTCCGGTAGTGCCAAAGCCAGCTTCGACCCGTCAACCATCACCAAGGATGATTCGCTGGCCGCCATGGTTCCGGCGGCAATCAAGTCCAAGGGAACCCTGACCGTGGGTTCTGACACTTCATACGCCCCCGCTGAATTCCTCGGCTCGGACGGCCAGACGCCAGTGGGTTACGACGTCGACATCGCCAAGGCGATCGGCGCCACCCTTGGCCTGAAGGTCCAGGTGCAGACCGCCGAATTCACCGGTATTCTCCCAGCCCTCGGCCCAAAGTACGATCTGGGCATCTCCTCCTTCACGATCAACCCGGAGCGGCTTGCGGCCGTAAACTTCGTGAGCTACTTCAACGCCGGCACTGCCTGGGCCGTCCAGAAGGGCAACCCCAAGAAGTTCTCCATGGATGACGTCTGCGGCAAGTCGATCGGCGTCCAGACCGGCACGGTCCAGGAAGATCCGGACCTGTCCGCCCGCAACAAGAAGTGCACAGACGCCGGCAAGAAGGCCATCGACATCATCACGCTGAAGAACCAGACAGATGTCACCACCCGGCTGGTCAACGGCAGCATTGATGCCATGGCGGCGGACTCCCCCATCATCGGCTACGCCCTGTCCCAGACGAACGGCCAGCTGGAACGGCTTGGCGACGTCTACGACGCCGCGCCGCAGGGCATCGCCGTGGCGAAGTCGGACACCGCTTTGGCGGACGTGATCCAGAAGACGGTCACCAAGCTCATCGCGGACGGCTCCTACAAGAAGATCCTGGACGGCTGGGGTAACGCCGACGGCGCCATCACCAAGTCGGAAATCAACCCGGCCGTCTCTTGAGCATTCCCACAACTGACAAAGCATCAGGGGCCATAATGGAATACCCCCATCGCGAAGCACCGGTACTGAATAAAGCAGTACCGGTGCGGCACCCCGGCCGCTGGATCAGCGCCGTCATCATCCTCGGCGTCCTGGTCCTGTTCCTGCAGAGCCTGGTGATCAACCCCAACTTCCGCTGGGACATCGTGGGCACCTACATCCTGGACACCAAAGTGGTCCAGGGCGTCGGCTGGACACTGCTGCTGACCGTTGCGTCAATGGTCCTGGCCATTGTGCTGGCCATCCTGCTGGCGTTCATGCGCCAGTCCGACAACCCGGTATTCCGCTGGTCCAGCTGGGCGTGGGTCTGGTTCTTCCGGGGCACGCCTGTGTACACCCAGCTGATCTTCTGGGGCCTGGTATCCGTCCTGTACCCGAAGATCAGCGCGGGAGTCCCCTTTGGGCCCGAGCTGTTCAGCATGGACACCAGCACCGTGGTCACGGCACTCGCTGCCGCGATCCTGGGACTGGGCCTGAACGAATCGGCCTACCTGGCCGAAATCTTCCGGGCAGGCCTGAAGTCCGTTGACCGCGGCCAGATGGAAGCCGCCGAGGCCCTGGGCATGGGCAAAACCAAGATCATGTGGCGGATCATCCTGCCGCAGGCCATGCGCGTCATTGTTCCACCCACCGGCAACGAGACCATCGGCATGCTCAAGACCACATCCCTGGTCCTGGCCGTACCGTTTACGCTGGACCTGACGTTCGCCACCAATACACTGGCAAACCGGACCTATCTGCCTGTACCGCTGCTGATCGTGGCGGCCATCTGGTACCTGGTGATCACCAGCCTGCTGATGGTGGGCCAGCACTTTATCGAGGACTACTACGGCAGGGGTGTGGACAACCTGGCTCCCGCAGCCGTGAACCCGGCAGCTGCCAAGGCCGCCGCAGCCGTGGCTCCGAGCGCCAGCGCCGAGCCCGCACTGCGGATGGACTTCCCCGAGGAGGAGGAAAAATGACCATCACCGCCGAGAAACCGCTGGTGAAGATCGACGGCCTGCACAAGTACTACGGCCACCACCATGTGCTGCGCGGCATCGACCTGACCGTCAACCAGGGTGAGGTGTCCGTGGTGATCGGGCCGTCCGGTTCGGGCAAATCCACCATGCTGCGCTGCGTGAACCTGCTCGAGACCATCAGTGCCGGGCGCATTTCCGTGGGTGGCAACCTGATCGGCTACCGCGAGGTCAACGGCCGGCTCCACGACCTGAAAACCAAGGAAATCGCGGCCCAGCGCCGCGAGATCGGCATGGTGTTCCAGCGGTTCAACCTGTTTCCGCACAAGACGGCCCTGTACAACATCATGGAAGCGCCCATGCAGGTCAAGGGCCAGTCCCGGGCTGCCGCACGGAAGAGGGCAATGGAACTGCTGGACCGGGTGGGCCTGGCGGACCGCGCCGACCACTACCCGTCGCAGCTTTCCGGCGGCCAGCAGCAGCGCGTGGCCATTGCCCGTGCGCTGGCCATGGACCCGGAACTGATGCTCTTCGACGAGCCCACGTCGGCGTTGGATCCCGAGCTCGTGGGCGACGTCCTGAACGTGATGAAGGACCTCGCCAAGTCCGGCATGACCATGATTGTGGTGACCCATGAGATCGGCTTCGCCCGCGAAGTGGGCGACCGCCTGACCTTCATGGACGGCGGCGTGGTGGTCGAATCGGGCGATCCCCGGGAAGTTCTGGCCAACCCGCAGCACGCCCGCACCAAGGAGTTCCTGAGCCGGGTCCTCTGACCCAACCAACCTCTGACTCAAGCAACGCGGGGTCACTTACGGCCCATTGTGCAGTACATGATGGGCCGTAAGTGACCCCGCGTTGCTTCTTAAAGAGCGACGGCGGCTGCCACGGCGGCGTTGATCCGGGCGTGCAGCGCGCGCAGGCCCACCCGGTCCGTGCGCACCTCAATGATGCTGCGGCCCGTCACCGGTGCGTTGAGCGCTTCGGCGAGTCCCGCCGTCGTACTTACCGCGCAATGCCCGACGCCGTACGCTGCGGCGACTGCCGCGATGTCCACGGTGTGGGGGGTGCCGAAGAGTCGTTCGACGGCGTCCGTGTAGCGTCCGGATTCACGCACCGCCCCGTGCTCCAGCAGATCGAAGATCGCACCGCCGGCATCGTTCAGCACCACGATCCGCAGCGGCGGCTGAACCTCGCCGGAACCCAGGAGCAGGCCGCCGGCGTCGTGCAGGAAGGTGACGTCGCCCAGCAGCAGCGTGGTGTCCTGGCGGCCGCCGAGGGCAATTCCGGTGGCCGTGGAGACGGTGCCATCGATCCCGGCGAGGCCGCGGTTGGCGTACACCGTCGCGGCTGGCTCCGCGGCGGGCAGGCCGGCCAGGTCAACGTCGCGGATGCCGTTGGAGGAGCCGAGCATCAACTGGCCGCGGGCATGCTGCCAGACCAATGCGCCCACGGAGGGTCCGGTGGCAGCGGGCTCGGCGGCCAGGACGCCGTCGAGTGCGTGCTGCGCGGCGGCCCCGGCCAGCAGCCAGGTATCCAGCCAATCGGACGGGCCGCGGCCGGCGAAATCCGCGAGGTCGGCCAGGTTCTCCAGCGGAAGTTCCGTGCGCCGGCCCGGCTGGTACCAGGCCACAGGGACAGGCTGGTACAGCGCGGACGGCACGTCGGCCCGCTCCAGCAGTGCGGCCACCGGGCGGGACAGTGTGGGCCGGCCGAACATCACCACCCGCTCGATGGGCAGCGCCGCGGACGGTCCGAAGTGCTCCAGCAGCAGGCGGTACGGACCCACGGCGTTGGGGCCGAACCGGGCATTTGAGGACGGCTCCGCGAGCAGCGGCAGGCCGTGGGCGCGGGCGAACGCTTCGGCGACGGGCCCGGCGTCGTGCCCTGCCAGCACCACTGTGCGCCTTTCCTCCAGCGAGGCAGGGGCGGGCGGCAGGTTCATGGTGAGCGGGTCGGTGCCGATCCGGAACCTGGAGTGCCCGGCCGCCGTCGGAAGTTCCTCGTCCGGTGCGGGAACCAGCGGGTCGCGGAACGCCAGGTTCAGCTGGACCGGCCCGGGCGCGAAATCGGAAAACGCGCCGGTGGCCGCGGCCAGCGCCGTTTCCACCGCGCGCAGCGGGCTGCTGCCGGCCGGGACGTCGGCGGCGAACCGTACGTGCTCGCCGAACAGGTCCAGCTGGATGGTGGTCTGGTTGGCGCCGGTCCCCTGCAGCTCCTCGGGCCGGTCCGCGGACACCACCACCAGCGGAACGGCCGCGTGGTTGGCCTCCATCACGGCGGGCAAAAGATTCCCGACGGCGGTGCCTGACGTGGTGAGGACGGCCGCCGGAGAGCCGGTGGACAGTGCAAGGCCAAGGGCCGTAAAGCCCGCGCTGCGTTCGTCGATCCGGACCAGGAGGTCCACCCTGCCGGCCGCTTCGGCCTCGGCGAGGGCGTAGGCCATGGGGGCCGAGCGCGAACCGGGCGAGACCACCACGTGCTGGACGCCGCCGTCGATCAGGGCGTCGACGGCGATCCGCGCGGCGGCGAGGGAGTCCAGAAGGTCCGGGGAAGTCTCAGAAGTCACCGACCCAGTCTGCCACCCTCAAAGGCTCTCACCCTCCAGCGTTGCTCTATCACTTGCAGTCCCTAAAAGGCCGGCAAAGGGACCAAAAGTGATAGAGCAACGAGCCACAAGGGAGGAAGCTAACTCAGCCGCGGAACACCTGGACCACTGACGGACGCGGCGCGCGCACCTGGCCGCGGGCCGGCGTCGCGCCTTCCGCAACGTAGTCCGGGAAGAACGAGTGCTGGTCAGCGAACGAACCTTCCTCGCCCGGGTGCTGCACGGAGACGAACACGGTGCGCTCGTTGTCGTGCACGATCGGGCCGCAGGTTTCCGCTTCCCGCGGTACAGCCAGGAACTGCTCCACCTTGCCGCGTTCGGCGCCTTCGAGGGTGACCTTGAAGAGGCCGTCGGCTTTGCCGATGCCGGAGGGGGCGCCGTCGGTGGAGATCCACAGGTTGCCCACGGAGTCGAACGCGAGGTTGTCGGGGCAGGAGATGGGCGAGACCTGGTCCACCGGGAAGCCGGAGAAGTAGGTGACATCGCCGGTGGAGGGATCGCCGCAGACCATCAGCAGGTTCCAGGTGAAGTTGGTGGAGGTCTGGTCACCCGTCTCGGTAATTTCCACGATGTGGCCGTCGCGGTTCTCGTTGCGCGGGTTGACCTCGGTGGCGCCTTCCTTGCCTGGCTTGCCGCGGTCGGAGTTGTTGGTGCAGGCCACGTAAACCTTGCCGGTGTGCAGGCTGGGCTGCACGTCCTCGCAGCGGTCCATCTTGGTGGGGCCCACCTTGTCGGCGGCGAGGCGGGTGTAGACCAGGACCTCTTCGACGGACATGCCGGGCACGGCCGAGGCGCCGTCCACCACCAGGGGCAGCCACTCGCCGGTGCCGTCAAAGGAACCGTCGGCGGGCACGGCGCCGGTGCCAGTGATCTCAGCCAAAGGCGAGTTGCCCGTGAACTTGGCGACATAGAGGTTGCCGGCGGACAGGAGGTTCATGTTGTGCGCGCGGTCGGCAGCCGTTGTACCGGGACGGTATTTTTCGGCGGAGACGAACTTGTAGAGGTAATCGAACTTCTCGTCGTCGCCCATGTACGCCACGACGTGACCGGAATCAGCGACGATCACATTGGCGCCCTCGTGCTTGAAGCGGCCCAGTGCGGAGTGCTTCTTCGGGGTGGAGGTGGGATCGAACGGGTCAACTTCCACGATCCAGCCGAAGCGGTTGGTTTCGTTTTCGTAGCCGGCGTTGCGTGTGTCGAAGCGGGGGTCATCAAGTTCCCACTTGCGGGCCGTCGCCTTGCTGGTCAGGCCGTAGCGCTTGTCGCTCGCGGACGTGCCCGGGGAGACGAAGTAGCCGTTGAAGTTTTCCTCGCCGGAGAGGATGGTGCCCCACGGGGTGGTGCCACCGGAGCAGTTGCCCAGGGTGCCCTTGATCTTGCCGCCGGACGGGTCCGCCGCGGTCTTGACCAGCGCGGACCCCGCAACCGGACCGGTCAGTTCGTAGACCGTGTTGTTCAGGTAGCGGCGGTTCAGCGGCGCGCCCTTGACGTAGGTCCACGGCTTGGTGATGTTCTTGCGCTCGAGCTCGACGACGGAAAGCCCGTGCGCAGCGGCCCCCACCGCGCGGACGTCCGCAGCCGGCATGGTGGCCGGGAACATGATGCTCTCGTTGGTGTATTCGTGGTTCGCGAACAGCACGGCTCGGCGGCCCTTGGTGTCAGGGATCTCGACGATGTCCGTGTAGTCGTTGTTGTAGCCGAACTGCTGGGCCTGCGCGGCGGCCGTCTGGTTGTTCAGATCGAAGTCCGGCGTGCCATTGAAGATCGGGTCGCCCCAGCGGATCACGGGCTGCCAAGTGAAGCCTTCCGGCACGGTAAAAGCGTCGACGGCAGCATCCACCGGAGCGATCGGCGTGAACGTCAACTTGGACTTCGCGAAGCCCTCCTTCGCGGCGGGGGCCAGGCCGGGACCGCCGGCAAGTGCCGGTTCCGCGGAGGTAATGGCGCTGCCGAGTACGACGGCGAGCGCACCGGCGGCGCCGAAGCCCAGGGCGGCGCGGCGGGACATGGTGGCGGACGCGATGTCCCGGAAATAGCTGTTGGAGCTGGTGTTGCAGACATCGCCGGCGCAGGCGTTGTCGCACTTCAAGGCGCAGGTGACGGCGCTGCGCTTGCCCTTGGTGTGGCCGAGCATGGGCAGCAGGGTGAACTTGCGGGCTGTCGTTTCAGACAAAGGGTGCCTCCAGATTAACGATCGGGTCCGGGCCACCCTGTCAGCGCCAGCCAAAGACGAGAGGCCACTCTGGTTAAGTTCAGGTGAACTCCCCATCGATTGCTCCCCACCGACCATCGATTGCTCCGTAAAGGCCCTTTTCAGCCCCCAAAAGGGCCTTTACGGAGCAGTCGATGCTGCCAAAAGGGCGTGGACCCTGGCGAGGCGGGCCAGCCACCAGTCGCGGCGTTCCGCGGAAGCCGCATACCGCGACAGCAGCCCGGCATCGGCGGTGACGTCGCGGAGGCGGATGGCGCCGTCGTCGGCCACCAAAGGATCCAGCGTGATGTCCGAGGTGAACAGCGACACAGTCCCCAGCCCGCACGCGTACGGCAGCTCGGGCAACGCGGCCGCCAAAGCCAGCCCCGCGCGGATGCCCACGGACGTGTCCAGCGCTGAACTGACGACGGCGGGGAGCCCGGCCTGCGCCACGATGTCCAGCGCGCGCCGCACTCCCCCGAGCGGGGCGACCTTAACAACCAGCAGATCCGCCGCCCCGGCCCGGGCCACGCGCAGGGGGTCGGATTCCTTGCGCACACTTTCGTCGGCGGCGATCAGCACGGGCGTTCCTGCGGCGCGCAGCTGGCGCCGCACCTCGGCAAGCCCCTCAATCGAAGGCACCGGCTGCTCGGCATATTCAAGTCCGACGGCGGCCAGCCGGGTGAGTGCCGATACCGCGGCGGGCACGTCCCAGCCGCCGTTGGCGTCCACCCGGATGGCGGCGTCGGGCAGGGCTTCGCGGACGGCGGCGACCCGGGCAGCGTCGTCGTCGAGCGTCTGCCCACGCTCGGCGACCTTGATCTTGACGGCGTCCACCCGGCCGAACCGGGCCAGCACCTCCGGCACCCGGTCTGCGGAGACTGCGGGCACCGTGGCGTTAACAGGGATCACCGAGCGCAACGGCGCGGGAAAACCATGCCAGCCGGCCTCGATGGTGGCGGCGAGCCAGCGGGAGGCCTCGGCATCGGCGTATTCGGGGAACGGGCAGAACTCGCCCCAGCCGAGCGGACCGCGCAGCAGCAGGGTTTCGCGTTCCATGATGCCGCGGAACTTCACCCGCATGGGCAGGCTCACCACGTGCGCAGAAGCGAGCAGTTCATCCAGAGCGGGGAAGGTGTGCGGCATGCCTTTCACTGTACCGGCGGGCTAGATCCACTTGTTGTGCTTGAACGCCAGGTACAGGACGAATCCCATGGCCACCATCAGGCCCAGCGCAAACGGGTAGCCGAAAAACCAGTCCAGTTCCGGCATGTCGCGGAAGTTCATGCCGTAGATCGAAGCCACCAGCGTGGGCGCGAAAAGAATAGCAGCCCACGACGAAATGCGCTTCACCTCCTCGTTCTGCGCGTAGCTGGATTCGGTGAGGAGGCGCATTTCGTCATTCTGGCGCTGGGCTACCAGGGCCGCGTTGACGGCCAGGGCGTTCTGCAGCAGCGCACGGAATGACGCCACCCTTTCGTTGAGCCGGATCGCGTGGTCCAGGACGTCGCGGAAGTGGTCCAGGAGGTCGGCGCCGGGCTGGCGCTCAGGTGTTCCCGCCATGAGCGCCTGCAGGATGCCAACCAGAGGGCTCGTGGCGCGCTGGAAGGTGATGACCTGCCGGGAAAGTTCGTAGATCCGGCGGGACACGTCGGGATCGGCGCCGAAAAGGTCGTCTTCGATCTCGTCAATATCGTTCTCCAGACCCGCTGCCACGGGTTCGTACTCGTCCACCACCTGGTCCAGGATTCCGTAGAGCACCGCGTCCGGGCCGAGCGCAAGGAACTCCGGGGTCGATTCCATCCGGTGGCGGACTTTTGCCAGGTCCGGCGATTCGGCATGGCGGACCGTGATCACATAGTCGGTGCCCGCGAAAACATGGATCTCGCCGAAGTCCACCTTCTCCACGTCGTCCAGGTAGCGGGCAGGGCGGAGCACCAGGAACAGGCACTCGCCGTAGTGTTCGAGCTTGGCCCTCTGGTGTCCGGCCAGGGCGTCTTCCACGGCCAGGTGGCTGAGGTCGAATTCCTCGGCCACGGACCTGAGTTCCTCGGCGTCCGGGCGGTACATCCCGATCCACGCCATTCCCTCGCGCTGCCGTAGGAGGAAATAGGTTTCGTCAAGGTCTTCGGGGTCCGCCGTCCGGACGCCATTCACGTACACGGCGTTATCGATCATGGTCATGGCGTGACTCCTTCGGACAGATGGGCAGGCTGACGACGCGCGCAGAAGCGAGCAGTTCATCCAGGGAAGGACGGTTCGGAAACCCGTTCTGGGCCTGGCGTACTGCGGCAGCGGGCATGGATTCACTGTACCGGCCACCTCCGACAGTAATGCGGGCAGCCACTGCAGTGGCTGGGGCGTCCGGGGCTGGCCACCACAGCCTTTTTACAAGTTGCGCGGCGCATGATCTGAGCAGGGTTGAGCAAGCCATGACCTGACGATGAAAGAGGGAAGAGGCTGGCACGCCGCAGTACGGCTTGATCTCCGCCATTGGATGCCGATGCGCTGTGTGCAGCGGCATGCGTCACTCACCATTGAGGAGAGGTCATGACATCTCGCAGGGAAGTTATTAAACTGGGCGGAACGCTGGGGGCATTCAGCCTCGTAGGCATGAAAGGGGCTCCGCTCACCGTTGCTCCGCCCATCACGCCGCCCATCACGACCAGCCAGCTTGCGCCCCAAAACACCCCGGTCCCGTACGCCGGGATCTTCCGGCGGCCGCCAGTGCTGGAGCCTTACGAAACCGGCTTCGACGACGGCGACCCCAACCGCCCGTATGCCAAGTACGCGCTGACGCAGAAGCTTGGACAAGCCCAGTTTTTGCCGGGGCTCACCACCACGCTTGCCGGGTACAACGGTATTTTCCCCGCCCCTACTATCCGCGCCCTCCAGGGGACCCGGACCGAGGTGCGGGTCCGCAATGACTTCCCGGCCCTGGGCCTGCTGCATCCCATGGCCTTCCATACGGTCACCCACCTCCACGGCTCGGCGTCGCTGCCGCAGTACGACGGGTACGCCAACGACACCACCCCGCCTGGATACGTCAAGAACTACCACTACCCCAACTGGCAAACCGGGCGGACGCTCTGGTACCACGACCACAAGCACCATGTAACGGCCCAGAACGTATACTCCGGGCTGGCCGGCTTCTACCCCCTGTCCGATAAGTTCGAGCGTGCCCAGCTGCCGCAGGGTGAGTTCGATGTGCCGCTGATGATCTCGGATGCCCTGTTCAATGCTGACGGCTCGTTCGGCTACAACGACAACGACCACGACGGCTTGTGGGGCGACATCATCATGGTCAACGGGGTGCCGTGGCCAACCATGAAAGTCAAGCCGCGCATCTACCGTTTCCGGGTCCTCGTGGCCTCGATTACCCGTTCCTACCGCCCCACCCTGTCCACGGGCGAGCCGGTATATATCGTCGGCACCGACGCTGGCATGGTGCCCAAGGTCCAGGCGGTGGCGTCATGGCGGCAGGGCACCGCGGAACGTTACGAGATCCTCATCGACTTCCGCAAATACCGGGTGGGACAGAAGATCCAGCTGCGCAACCTGAGCAACAAGAACAACGTGGACTTCGCCAACACGGACAAGATCATGCAGTTCGAGGTTGTGCGCAACTCCGGCTCCGGCAAAGGCTCCATCTCTTCGATTCCCAAGACGCTCGACGACGGCGGGTCGCCAAATCCGGAGCGTGGCGGCATCGCAACGATGAGCCTTACTCCGGAGATGGCTGTGGCCAAGCGGGAGCTCAGGGTCGAACGGGATAACGGGGAATGGAAGATCAGCGGGGTCACCTGGGCCGATGTGGAGGCTTCCGGGTTCACCAAGCTGCTCGGCAACCCCCAACCCTATGACGTGGAGCAGTGGACCATTACCAACGGGTCCGGCGGCTGGTTCCACCCCGTCCACATCCATCTGATCGACGCCAAGATCATTGCCCGCAACACTAACGGCGGAAAACCGTTCGCGTGGGAGACTGGACCCAAGGACGTCTTCTACACGGGCGAGAACGAGTCGATCACAATGCTCATGCAATTCGACACCGGAGCCCACGCCGGAGGACGCTACATGACCCACTGCCACAACCTGGTGCACGAGGACCACGACATGATGGTGCAGTTCTCCGTGGGGGACCTGCGGAACAACGATCCCATCACCTCCGACCCCTCCGTCCCGGACACCCTGCCCGCGGACTTCTTCGTCCCGCGCTACCAGCCGGGCTACCCGGCGGGTACGTGAGATGAAGGCGGCTGCTGTTGCCGTCTCGGTGGTTCTGGCCTCGTCACTGTTGGCCGGCTGCACTGCCGGAGCGCCACCCGGTTCACGTCCGTCCGACGCGTCCGGCGTGGTCCTGACGTCCGGTTCGGGTTCCGAGCTGGGGAACGGCCGGCCCCAGGTGAGTTACGACGGGCTGATGGTGCGTCGCCGTATTGTGGTGGCCATCCACCCGGCCCCGGACGCGGACATGGTTGCGCTCAGCGCAGCGCTCTCCTCGGCTGCGGGCAGCCTGGGGCTGGCCGTGTCCCCCATCTCACCGGACGTCCTTGGCGCCAACGTGCTGCAACACACGGTGCCAGAGCTTATTGTTGCCCTGCCCAGTGATGCAACCATCGATGATGGCGGCAAACTGGTTAACCTTGCATTCGGCCAAGACCTGGCATTTCCCGGACTGGACCACATTCATGTGGCCCAGGTCCTGGTGCACGACCTCCGGTTCACCGTCAGCTCGGCCAACCCCGGGGCCCTGGCCGAGGCAATCGCGCTGGAAGGCATCCTTGCCGATGCGCTGGGCAACTACGACACCCATGCAAGCGACGGTGAGCTCGAACTTGGCTACACGGGCCCGCTCCTGAGCGACACGACGGTGGAGGCCGTCCGCCTCGGCGTTGCGCGCGCCGCAGGGAACACCCCCGACGACGTCAAGGTGGCTCCGCGTTCGGGGACGGGAACGGGCGTGGACATGGACAAGGAGCCCGCGGATGCGTCCGTTGCAGCGAATCCGGTGCACGGCCATTGATCCGAACAGTCCCGCTGCACGCTGACTAACAACGAAGGGCCAGGCCTGCTGAGGCTGCATCTCAGCCGGCCTGGCCCTCTTCTATGCCTGGATAAATGCCCCGTTACGTTCCCGCCGCAGCGGGGTGCGGCGCAGCCGAGGGGTTCCGTAAGCACAGCGTATGGCCCGCACACAGAGGGCGGCCCGGCACAACGGGTTGCCGGCACAGGCAGGCTCCGCACGCACAGCAAAGGGGGTGGCCGCGGGGCCACCCCCTTCACTTGCCAGCAGCAGATGCTAGCTGCGCTGTGCCTTTCCTATCGTGCCACCACGCTGCCGGAACGGGCAGACTCCGGGCTGGTCCCAACTGCGTTGATGGCCACTACAACGAACCGGTAGTTGTCGTTCGTAAGGGTCATCTCCAGGGTCCTCGCCGTAGCCGGCAGAACGGCGGAGTCCGTCCGTGAGACCACTGTGGCGTTGGCTGCGGCTGAGCTCATCCGCAGGGCCGTGACCTTGTAGCCGGTTATCACTGACCCGCCTGTTGAAGCCGGCGGCGTCCAGTCGATGCTGGCCGTCGCCGGTCCACGGTTGGCGCCTTGCCGTGCCCGTCCGATCACCGGTGCGCTGGGCGTATTCCACGTCGTCACCGGACCCGACGGTGCCGAACCCGCGCTGGCTCCGGCCGCGTTCACTGCCCGGACCACGAAGGTGTACGCGGTGCCGTTTGCCAGGCCCGTGACCACCTGGCTGGTGGCTGTGCCGGTAAAGGAGACGGTCTTGACCACCGTGATTCCCGTGCGGACTACAATCTGGGACCCCGTGATCGGGGACCCTCCGTCACTGGCCGGTGCCGTCCACGTCACGGTTGCCGAGGCGACACCCGCGGTCGCCGTGACTCCGGTCGGTGCGCCGGGTACCGAGGCTGCCGGTGTGACAGCGTTGGATGCCGCGGAGAGCGCCCCTGCGCCGAACTGGTTCACCGCGCGCACCTGGAAGGTGTACGAGGTGCCGTTGGTCAGTCCGGTGATGGTGGCACTGGTGGCCGAGGCAGCGATACCGGTGACCGTCTGGACAACCGCGCCGCCGGTGGTGACGACGACCTCGAAGCCCGTGATCGCCGAGGTCCCGACCGCTGCCGGGGCCGTGAACGTCACCGTGGCGGAACTGATGCCTGCAGTCGCCGTACCGATGGCCGGAGCGGCGGGCACCTGGAGCGTGACCACCTGGTCGGAGAACTTCAGCGACTCGATGCCCCGGAGGGTGTCGATGCCGTCGCTGATCTTCTGGCCGACTACGTTGGCTCCGGTCTGGGTGACCTTCACCGAGGCCAGCGTGGTGCCCGTGGCCGGGGTCGGGACGATCGTGTAGTTCGACAACGGGCCGGAGAAGACCGCGGTGTCAATTGACGCCGTGTCCGTCCCGGCAGCCGGGCTCAGAACCTCACGGACGGCCACCAGGTTGCCGGGGTCGACAAGTCCTGCGAAGACCGCCTGCTGCAGGGTCATGCCTGCTGTTCCCGGCCCGAAGTCGCCGCTGGTGGCCTTGTTCTCCATCAGGTCGGTCCGGCCGGTCTCAGTTGCCGGGTCGGCCGGGTTAGTGCGGACACTGATCCGGACAGCCACGGACCTGTCGCCGTCGATGATGTCGTCGCCGCCACGCCCTTCGATCGTGTCGTTTCCGGCACCGCCGAGGAGGATGTTGCCTTCTCCCCAGATCGGTCCGCTGAGCGGGCAGGACTTGTTCGCCGAGGCCGCGACCACCGCAGCCAGATCGCCGGTCAGCGGCGGCAGCAGTGCTGCGAGTCCACTGACCCGGTCGACGCCGGCCTGGTCGAGGACGTCGCAGCCGGTGAATCCGGCACCACCGACGGCACTCGGTACAGCGTCGTCGCCACGGATGACGTCGTTGAACGCAGATCCCGAGTTGGCTTCGGTCTCCTGCCAGCGGTCGCGGTTCACGACCACCGGGAGCGGCAGCCCGATCAGGTTGTTGTTGATCATCATGTCATCGTCGGCTCCGACGGTGTCGTACTGGTGGATTGCCCAGTCGAACCCGGCGGCACCGGCGAACCGGTCGATCGCGGCGTTGGCGGCCATGATGTCGTCGCCGCCCTCGGCGTCGTAGTCGTTTTCTCCTACCTGGCCGATCATGATATCGTTGCCGGGCTTGGTCTGGGCGGGGTCGTCGAAGAACGGCGCACCGTGGTCACCGATCAACAGGTCCTGGCCGGACCCGCCTTCGATCCAGTCGTCGCCTCCGTCGCCGAAAACGGCGTCCGCGCCCTGACCGGCGATGACGAAGTCATTGCCGGGACCGGCGAAGGTCTCGTTGTCATTGGCTCCGCCGTTGATGAAGTCCTGGCCATCGCCACCCATAAAGATGTCGTTGCCGATCCCTCCGTCGAGGGCATCGTTGCCTGGGCCGCCCTTCAGCACATCGTTGCCGGAAAGGTCGGTGATGATGTCGTTGCCGTCGCCACCGAGACTGACGTCGTCCCCGCCGTTGCCTTCGATGACGTCGTTGCCAGCGCCACCCCAGAAGGTGTCGTTGTCGTTGCCGCCCCAGATGTGGTCGACGCCGGGCGTGCCGTTGTAGACCGACTGCCCGTTGATTCCCACGGGATCAACGCTGTTCACCTGACGGTACTGGATCGTTCCGTCAGGCTGGCGCAGCAGCAGCTTGGACTCGTCGCAGCCGGCGGTGCTAACGTCGTCGGCGACTGTGGACCCGAAGGCCGTGAAGCCGGCGGGCGTTCCAGCGAGGTTCGAGAGCTGGAACTTGCAGTCGGCCGTGCCGAAAGCGTCGGCCTTCAGCGAGTTCGTTCCGTCCGTGTTGCGCTGGATCAGCTCGGCGAACGAGTTGCCTTCCAGCTGAGACCGCAGGTTCATGCCGGGGGTGCGGGCCAGGTAGTACAGCCGGTCCCCGTTCTGCAGATCCGTCATCTGGTTCTCGAAGACATAGTTGAAGGTGCTGCCCAGGAGACCACCGAACAGGTTCGTGATCTCCGCGAGACCTCCGACCCAGAGGTCGATGGAGTCGACACCGGTGACGGTCACGCCGTTGGCCGTGTTCGCATACGCTCCCGTACCGAACATGAAGTCCGCCGCATCAGCGGGGATCAGGCCGGGATCGGTCGCCGGTGCCGAGGTCGGGTCCACGATGGCCTTGGCCGCGGCCCGCTTGCCGGCCAGGGTCGTCTGGCTGGTGATGGTGGTGTGCGTGCCGTACGCCGCCACGAAGTTGATGAGCGACTCCGGGTGCTTGATGTTCTGGCCGAAGTCCGACCAGCTCTTGTAGGGCTTGAGCTGACCGTCATTGGAGGCCGCATAGATCTGCCTGCGGACGTCGTTCAACGGGGGGATGCCCGCGTCACGGGCACGCGTCATGTTCAGCGTGGGCAGGTCCAGAGGCAGCCCCAGCAGGTTGTTGCGCAGCGTCTCGTTGACGAACTCGTCGAGCTCATTGCCCACCTGGTCCGAGGAGCCCATGATGACGCTGCCCGCAGCCTGCTCAGGGGTGAGCTGGCCGGCGGAACCGCCGTTGAAGTACTCCGGTGGGTTCAGGAACGCCGTGAGCAGCGGGACCGAGTTGTCCGACCCGTTCTCGTTGGTGCGGGCGACCGTGTCGTCCAGCATCGAGTGACCGAAGCGGTACACGGCGTGGGCGAATTCGGCGTGGATCGCCGGGTTGATGTCGGAGTGGTAGACGTGGAAGGGCTGGATTGCGGGCTGGACCTTGCGGCCGAACTCCTCGAACACCAGGTGCTGGTACTCCATCTCCGTAACGAAGCGGGCAGCCTGGAACAGGCGCTCCCCGTTCCATCCGTCAGCGGCAACAGTGGGGGTTCCCGCTCCGTTGCTCGGCTTCCAGTCGGCCAGCGCAGCGACGCCGGCCGCCGAGGTGTCGTTGGTCAGCGTGTTCTTGATGTCGGCCACCAGCCGGTCGTGCTCGGAGTGGAAGACCTGGTGGATCGTGGTCAGGGCGATGTTTTCGTTGACCCGGCCGTCACCGGCGCAGAAGTGCGCGTTCAGCATCTCGTCGTCGTACGTACCGGCCGGCTGGTTGGCGAAGTCGGCGGATGCCACGGTGTCGGTATCCGGACTCAGGCAACCGGTGGGTACCCGCGGCGTCACACCGATTGCGGTCGTGCAGGCTCCCACCGTGCCGGGGTCCGCGTTGTGCGCGATGTCCGTCAGGAACGGCGTGTCAAAGTGCAGCGTGTTGGCCGGAACCGGAACAGGCGAGGTGATGTTTCCCTCGACCAGGCCGGTCTTGGTCACGTACTGCGGCAGCCCGTTGGGGCCGGGCAGGAACTTACCGTAGGGATCGGTGGCCAGCATCGGGATATTGGTCACATCGGTGTCGACAAGCTTGAGCCCGAGCAGGGTCGCAGCCTGGTCCTTGACCGATGCCCACGTGGCCATGCCTGTGGCCCTGGGACCGGTGGGGCCGCCCAGAAGACGTCCGGTGGAAACCGGCTTGCCGGCGACGTTGTTCACGTACTCGCGCAGGAACACCTGGTGCGATGCGTGCGAGGTGTACGTCTGGCTCTGGTCCACCCATGGCGAGTCGGTGTTGTTGGCGTCCTGAATGTCGTCGGCGCTCTCGTCGACAGGCGTCGTGGGGTCGTCGCCCAGGATGCCGTCGGGGCCGGGCTGGTTTTGCGCCCGTGTCAGCACCATGAACCGCATGTTCGGCGGCAGGTCGTCGGCGTTGCCGAGGATGTGGTCCGGTCCGGCGATCAACGGGTCATCATCATGGAGTGGCACAAAGACCGTACCGCCACTCTTGACGGTCTGGTCGACACCGTGGTCGAAGAACTGGCCGAAGAAGGTGAACAGGGAGTTGTACGGTGGGGAGAGACCCACATCCGTGGTGACGTTCGGGATGAACAGGGTCTTGTGCGACGGCACGCAGCCCGCGGGAACGCCGGCGACCGGCGGGGAAGCCGCGGGATCCGGATCAGTAGTGCACGGGAAAAGGCCGGGGTTGCCCTGCGTTCTCACCGGGAACGCGGCCGCCGCCACGGCAGCGGGGTTGGTCGAGGTCTGGTCGACGATCAGGTTGCTGATCATCCGCGGCTGCGAGTCGAAGACGAGCCCCTTCTTCTGCGCATAGGACGTCGGGGTGGGCGCGCCGAATCCGGAAGGTGTGTCCTCGGCGGCCTTAAATACGGGTGTGGTGAAGCGTGGGAAGGGTTGGTCTGCCGAACCGAACTTCTCCCGGCCCGGAATCAGGTTGTTGCACGAGCCGTCCACCGTCCGCAGACCGTATGAGGTGAGGGCATCGGGGATCTGATCGGGCGCCGTGCCGATCAGGGTGTCGCACGGGTGAGTGGGCGACAGCGTTGCAGCGTGCCGCTCCGAGATCTTTATTTGCTTCAGGATAAACGCAAGGTCGGACGCGGTTACGGTAAACCCCTGACCGACCGGAGCCACGAGGGCGTTGGCTGCAACGATGGGCAATCCCATACCGACGGGCATGACTACTGCCGCTACGGCTGCGATCATCCGGACCCGTACAGGCCGGACTCTTGCTGAGCGGGCGGCGGCGTGCCGGCCGCGTCTGAAAGGGAAGGTGGTGTGTTCAGTGCTGGGGGACGCGGGCGCCGTGCCGTCGGCCGGGCCCAAGGGCATCCAACTAAAGGGTCTCATGACATGCCTGCCGTTAGGAGGGATGGAATGACGTCATGGTGAACCGGGCACCTCGTAAAAACCTTGTTGCCCCGTTCAGGGCACGCCAAACAGAGTGTCCATGGGGGTGCGGGGGAAGTGACAACCGCTGCTCAAGTGAATTCAAACGACAAAAAACAAGTAGCCCCTATCCATGGCAAACAAGTAGCGCCTACTCGTGTCCCCGGCCAGCAAACCGGCAACACTTGACCAAAGTTCGCAACTGAATCGAAGGTTCACCGATGATCTCAGTAGATCTGGCAGTTTCAGACGACACGATGCCGTTTGTCCTCACGGGGCCGGGTCCCGGCCGACTCGATGTGAGAATCATCGGTCCGCTGCGGATCCAGCGCGGGGATGCAGCCCTCGGATACGGGGAGCTGGGCGGCCCCAAGCCCCGGCAAATCCTCGAACTCCTTTTGTTGAACCTTGGCGCACCCGTTTCCAAGGACCGCCTCATCCACATCCTCTGGGCCGGGCAGGCACCGCCGGAGGCGCTCCCCACCTTGGAAAGCTATGTCAGTGTGCTGCGGCGTCGTCTGCAGCCCGGAATGGGCAAGGACGGCCCCTTGCGGACCGTGACCGGCGGCTACATGCTGGACAGGTCGCTGGTGGACCTGGATCTGGACCGCTTCGAGACCCTGGTACGAAGGGCCGAATCCGCAGTGCCGCAGCGCGCGATTGTGCTGCTCCAGGAGGCTCTTGACCTGGCTTCGGCTCCACTGATGGGCGATGAACTGTTGCCATCATGGGCAGAGGGCGAGCGAACCCGCCATGCTGCCCGCGTCTTCCGCGCCCGGATTCTGGCAGCGGAGTCTGCCCTGGCCGTTGGAAGAACCCGACTGGCCGCTACCTGGGCCAGGGAGGCCGTAGCGGATGATCCCCTCAGCGAACAGGCCTGGACGGCCCTTGTCCTCGGCCTGGAGCAGGGTGGCCAGCCCACGGAGGCATTGCGTGCCTTCGAACAGTGCAGGCGGATCATGGACCGGGAGATGGGCTGCGCGCCGGGTCCCGTCTTGAGGTCCATTTACGCCAGGCTTCTTGAGGCCACGGCCCACACCACCGTGCCTGTGTCAGGGTCCACCCCGGACTCACAAAAAATTCGCGTCATGACCATCAACGGCCACCGGACGTTCACCGAGCTGCTCGCCGTCGCCCTGGACCGGGAACCGGACATGCTCAGTGTGGGAACGGCGGACTCGGCGCAATCGGGCGTTGATCTGGTCCGTGAACTGGCGCCCGACGTCGTCATCCTTGACAACCTCCTGCGCGACGACGACGGCGTTGCTGCCGCACTCAGCATTCGTGCTGCTGCGCCCCGCACCCGCATCGTGATGCTGGCGCCGACGCCGGGAGCGCAACGGCAGGCAGCCGCCGCGGGCATCTGCGCGTTACTGCCTAAGGACGGCTCATTGGCCATGTCGTTGAACGCCGTTCGGCGAAAGACCAGCGACGTTCATGGACGCTGACTGACCCGTCCGGCATAAAAAGCTCCATTGCCGTCCACCACGGCGGCTATGGAGTTGGGCATCCGTCTAGTTGTCACTTGATGAAGCGGCCAGTGCAAATCCGTACGCCAGTCGAAGGCCGGGCTGTCAATTCCCGCCCGGCCTGGAATGAAGATATTTCTGCAGGAGATAACTGGTCTGCCGGCCGCATCGCGTGATGATTCTCAGGTGGGCTGCGGCCAGCCGGGGCAGGACCCTGTCCGGTTCAGAATTACGGGCATCGGTTCGAAGGGATTGCTCCAGGTCCCAGGCAAGGGACGCAAGGCGCTCCGCACCCACCATCTGGCTGGAAGTCTTGAGGCTGAGGACCGCGTCCAGGGCACCCACCAGGTCCCCGGTGGTCAGGGTCAGCCGCAGCCGCTCGGTCCTTTGAGGCAGGTGAGCGATGAAGTTTTCCACAAAAACCTTCCACACTGCGTCATCGTCCTCGAGCTCTGTGCGCAGCCTTTCCAGCACGGCCTGATCCAGGAGGGGCAGGGCGTTGCCGTCGTATGGCGCCATGAGTCTCCTTCCGTAGGCCGGGCTACCGCTTCATCCCTTTAAATGCGTGGATGGGGTTCCCCGGGCAGCACCTCAAGGAGGGACTCGGCTGGTGACGCGCGCGTAGCTCTGAGCTCATGACCTGCCCCGCGAATCGATGTACCGATGGACGTCCGGTGGGACTCTTACATGACGCTATGCGGCGGGGGATCACAAAAGCATCAGTAGCGGGTACTCGACTTTCAACTCAAAGCCACTGGGGCAGATAGCTACCGATCCTTCCAATGCATATCCATATGGGTATACAATCGCGGTATGGCACGGGCAGCAACCACAACAGATGCGTTCAACGCGGTGGCTGAGCCCCGCCGTCGGGAAATCCTGGACGCCCTCGCGCAAGGCGAGCGCCCGGTCAATGAACTCGTGGATCTCCTGGGCCTGGCGCAGCCGCACGTATCACGGCACTTGCGGGTGCTGCGCGAGGTGGGCGCCGTCGTCGTGCGTGACGAAGGCCGGCGCCGGCTCTACCGGCTCAATCCGCAATCCCTCAAGCCCATCCACGACTGGGTGGCCAGCTACCAGCACCTCTGGGAGGAGCGTTTCGATCTCCTGGAGGACGTGCTGGAGGACCTCAAAGAAGAGCACTGAAAAGGAGCAGGACAATGGCACAGGCAAGCCGCAGCACCATGGACGTGACGTTCCCCAGCGACACGGAAATCCTGATCACGCGGACCCTCAACGCACCCCGGAACCTCGTGTACCGGGCCTGGACCACCCCCGAACTCGTCAAGAAATGGTGGCCGGGCCGGCGGGGCGAGATGACCGTGGCGGCCATGGACTTCCGCGTCGGCGGCGCGTGGCGGTACGTCATGGTGGCGCACGGCGAATTCGAGGTGGCCTTCCACGGGACGTACCGCGAGATTGTGCCGAACGAACGGATCGTGCACACGGAGGTTATGGAGATGCCAGGCACCGCGCCGGACAGCGACGAGGGCGCCGTACTTAATACGGTCACCTTTGAAGAGGCCGACGGCGGCGGCACCACCGTGCGGATCCGCACCGACGCGGGCAGCAAGGAAGTCCGGGACATGATTGCGCAGTCCGGCATGGAAGGCGGCGTGCGCGAGCAGTTCGAGATCATCGAGGAGCTGGCGGCGTCCCTCACCTGAGCTTCCTCCGGCCCAACTAGCTCGCACTTAACGTCGTCATTCGCGATTTTCACGACGTTAAGTGCCAGTCAGATGGGAGAGTGGGTACAGAATGTCTGCCCGGCGGTTGTTACGCTTTGCCATGTGATTTCCCTACAGCAGGCGTCCCGGCTCGACGTGCACTCGTGAACGCCGCGGCACGGGTGGTGAACGCCCGGGCGTCGACCGTCCCCTTATATGCGGCTGGCTTCGTCACCGCGTTCGGAGCCCACAGCATCGCGGCCAGCCTCGGCGCACAGAGCGAAAACATCGGCCTGACGCTACTTAACCTGGGCATCCTGCTCGCTCTCTATGACATTTCCGAGGTCTTCCTCAAACCGGTATTCGGCGCCCTGAGCGACCGGATCGGAACCAAGCCCGTCGTCGTCGGCGGCCTTCTGGCCTTCGCGGTGCTGTCACTGATCGGCCTCTGGGCGGCGGATCCCCTGATGCTTGGACTGGCGCGGCTGGGGCAGGGCGCCGCCGCTTCGGCGTTCTCGCCGGCATCGTCCGCGATGGTCGCGCGGCTGGCAGCGGGCAAGAAGGCGGGGACCTACTTCGGCCGGTACGGTTCGTGGAAGAGCCTGGGCTACGTCATCGGCCCGCTGCTGGGGGCGGGCCTGATCCTCGCGGGCGGCTTTGCCCTGCTGTTCGGGGCGCTCTCGGTCCTGGCGGCGGCCACTGCCGTGTGGGTGCTGGTGTCCGTTCCCCATCTGGCGCCACTCCCCCGGCAACGGTACACAGTTCTCGATCTTGCCCGTCAGGTCACTGAACGGCGCTTCCTGGTTCCCACGCTGGTGCTGGCGGCCTCGACGGGCGCACTCGGCACGGCGATCGGATTCATTCCCGCCCTGGCAACCCGGCACGGCCTTGGCCCGGTTGCCGGCACGGCTGCGGTCAGTGTCCTGGCCATCGCCTCCGTGCTCACCCAGCCCTGGATCGGCAGGCTGCGCGACGCTCACCGCATCAGCGATAACCGCGGGACGACGACGGGGCTCCTCCTTACCGCCGCTGGCGTCGCCCTCATCGCCCTCACCCCGGGTCCGGTCACGCTGTTCATTGCCGCGGCAGCCATCGGCGCGGGAGTCGGCCTGTCCACGCCGCTCGGCTTTGCGCATCTGGCCGACACCACGCCGCCGGAGCGCATGGGCCGGACCATGGGCTCGGCGGAGCTCGGCCGTGAACTCGGCGACGCCGGCGGACCGCTCCTGGTGGGCGGCATCGCCACCCTCACCGCCCTGCCGTTCGGCCTCGGGGCCCTGGCGATCCTGGTCGCGGCGGCCAGCGTCCCGCGCCTCCCGGACGCACCCTCTCCGCCCAAGTAGCTCGCATTAAACGTCGTCATTCGCGATTTTCACGACGTTAAGTGCCAGCTACTTGGGTGAAGCCCCCAGGTCCGGGCACACCTCACACGCGTTAGGTAGACTGCAGGAAAATACCGCACGCCGGAGGTAAGCACAGCATGAACCGCAAAGCCACAGCACTGGACGTCGCCAAGCTCGCCGGAGTGTCCCGCAGCGCGGTGTCGCTGGTCCTGAACGGGCGCGGCGACGGGAACGTGGCTAAGGAGAGCCAGGTCCGGATCCGCGAAGCGGCGGCCACGCTGAACTACACACCCAACGCCATCGCCGTGAGCCTGCGGAACCGGCGGTCGCGGATCATCGGGATCGTCTCGGACCAGGTTGTTACCAGCCCGTTCGACGGCAATATCATCGCCGGCGCGGACGCCGTGGCCAGGTCCCAGGGATTTGTCACCGTAGTAATGGATACGGAGCTGGACGAGACCCGTGACGAAAGTGCCGTGGCCACGCTGCTGGACCGCCAGGTGGACGGGCTGATGTATGTCACCGTGGGCCTGCGCCCCCTGCACGTCCCGCTCAACATGCTGCGCGTGCCGTCGGTGCTGGCCAACTGCTTCGATGACCGTCCCGAGGCAGGCGTTCCAGCTGTCATTCCGGATGAGGTCCGCGGCGGCCGGGAGGCGGCAACGCACCTGCTGGAACTTGGCCACCGGGACATCGCGTTCCTCGCCGGCGACAGCATCACCCCCGCCGCCCCGCGCCGGATCCAGGGCCATAGGGATGCCTTTGAGGCCGCCGGATTGCCGGTGCGGCCGGGCCGGATCCTCGAGGCTGGCTGGGACATCGATGCCGGGTTCCACGGCGCCATGAAGCTCCTGGACGGCGTGGCTGCGCCGGAACGGCCCACCGCGATCGTGTGCGCGAACGACCGCCTGGCCATCGGCGTGGTGCTCGCGGCCAACCGGCTGGGCCTGGCCATCCCGCAGGACCTCTCCATCATGGGATACGACGACGAATTCCGCATCGCATCCACCATGGTCCCTGCACTCACCACCATGGCCTCCCGCTGCGGGAAATGGGCGCCGCCGCCATGACCGGGCTCCTCAGGGAACTGTCGGAGGAACCGGAAGATGAAGATAACGATGACGACGACGACGGCGCCCCCGACACACCCGCCGAACACCGCCGCCCCGGCCAGACGCTGGTCCCGTGCCGGCTCGTGGTGCGCGAGTCAACCGGCCCGGTCCCGGCCAGCCGGGCCTGATCCCGACGTTACTGAGGCTGTTCCAGCTGCCAGACGTCCGCAGCCGCACCGTCGGGAAGCCGCAGCACCCACCGTTCGCCGGGCGCCGGATAGGCGCGCAGCGTGGTGGCCACCGAACCGCTCCGGTACACCTCCACCAGCGACGCGTCCACAAACACGCGCAGCTCCTCCCCCGCCGCCAGCGTTCCGCTGAACACCACTTGCCCGGCGTCCGCCGCAGCGTCAGCTCCTGCGTCCGTTGAAGCACCGCCCACCAGGGAAAGTTCGACGACGGCGTCCGCGGCCAGCGCCGCCGGCCCACCGTTCACAACGGCCCCACCGCTCACGACGGCCTCGGCATACTGCGGCAGCTCAACGCTGCCGGCAACCTTCGAAGCCAGCTGCGGGCCACGGTAGGCATCCACCTCCGGCGCGGGTGCCACCGCCAATGAACCGTTCACCACGGACAGCAGGCGCGGATGGGTGAGCACACCGGCCCAGCCTGCGGCGTCGATTTCGGCCTGGCTGCGGCCACGGCGGCCGTCCCGCCCAGGTCCTTCATTGGCCCAGCCCCACAGCAGCGCCTTGGGCTCCGCGAGAGCAGCAAGAGCAGAGGAAGAAGCAGGAGCACCGGGCGCACCGGCACCGGCCCCGTCCTGCAGCTGCACGATCTGGGGCGCGTAGAAGTCGCGGCCCAGGTCAGACTTTCCGCCGGCCTCCGGGGAGAATACGGGCAGCCCGGTGGCGGGGTCCTCGGTCAGGGTGCCGATGAGGTGGCCTACGCCGTTTGCGTGCTCGTGGTCGTCGCCGGACAGCCACAGGGAGAACATCATGACCCACGCGTCCCCACCGGAATCGGCGTCGTCCCCGGACCGGGATTCAACGGATTCAACGGCGGAAACGGACGGCACCCGCACCAGCTGGGGGCACTCCCAGATCTCGGCCGGCGTGTGGGCAGCAGCGACCGGGTTTTCCGACGTGAGCCAGATGCCCTGGTACTTCCAGTCGGACAGGTCCTCCACCGTGTACAGCAGCAGTGCCGCGTGGCCGGAGGCCAGACCGGCGCCCTGCATGGCGTAGCGCTTGCCGTTGAAGCGGAAGATGAACGGGTCGCGGACGGCTGTGACCATGGGGTCGGCCGGCATGGACGCCGCGACGTGACCGTCCTGGGTCCACGACACCAGGTCCGCGGAACCGCGGGAGATGACCACCTGGGAGTGGCCGCCGTCGCCGCGCACGCCGGAGTACGCGGCGGTGGGGACACCGCCGTCGTCCGTCACCACACCGGTCCAGCAGCCGTACTCGTCCGGCCCGCCGCCCTGCGGCCTCAAAGCCACGGGGTGTTCCTCCCAGCGGACCAGGTCCGCGGAGCTGAGGTGGCCCCACGCGATTCTGTGGTGCCGGGCGGACTCGGGGTTGTACTGGAAGAAGACGTGGTAGCGGCCGTTGAGGTGGCTGATCCCGTTGGGGTCGTTGATCCAGCCCTGCGCGGGGCGCGGGTGGAAGTGCGGGAACGCGGCGTCGGGGTGGGCGGCGGCCAGGCGGGCGAAGTCGGCGGCGGCAAGATCCGGGGGGGACATGGAAGTAAGCCTCTCAGAGATAGGGGTTATTTGCCGCTGCCGGCGGTGAGGCCGTCCTGCAGCGCGCGCTGGCCGAAGATGAAGACCACCAGCGCCGGGATCATGGACAGGACCACGCCGGCCAGCACCACAGAGATGCTGCCTGTGCCCAGGTTGCCCTGCAGGGAGACGAGGCCCAGCGGCAGGGTGAAGTTCTGTTCCGAGATGGTCATGATGAGCGGGCGGAAGAACTCGTTCCAGTGGAAATTGAAGGCGAGGATGCCCACGATCGCCATCCCCGGAACAGCCAGCGGGGCGTAGACCGAGCGGAAGGTCCGCCAGGGTGAGGCGCCGTCGATCGACGCCGCTTCCGCGAGGTCGGTGGGCAGCCCCAGGAAGTACTGCCGCATCAGGAAGGTGCCGAACGCCGTCGGGATGGCCGGCAGGATCAGTGCCAGCAGGGTGTCCGAAAGCCCCATGCCGCGGATCAGCATAAACACGGGCACGATGGTCACCTGCACCGGCACCATCATGGTGGCCAGCACGATGGAGAACAGGGCCCCGCGGCCGCGGAACTTCAGGTTGGCAAAGGCGTAGCCGGCCATCGCGGCGGTCACCATCTGGCCCACCGCGATGAGCCCTGTGACCAGGGCGCTGTTCAGCACCAGGAGGACGATGTCCAGCTGCCGGAAGACCTGCGAGTAGGAGGTGAAGTCCGGATTCCAGGGGAAGAACGACGGCGGCAGCTTGAACGATTCCGACGGCGACCGCAACGAGGTGGACAGGGTCCACATCACCGGGCCCAGGGTCAGGACAGCCGCGATCATCAGCAGGGCAATGCGGAGGACCAGGTTCCAGTTTGGCTTCCTACGGGACCGGGCAGGCACGGCAGGGGTGCTGGTGGAGACACGCTCTGTAGTGGTTGTCATGGCTGGCCTTACTGGTAGAAGACGAATCGTTTGCTGAGCCGGAACTGCGCGGCGGTGATGGCCATGATGATGAGGGTCAGGATCACGCCGATGGCCGAGGCCTCGCCGAATTCGAGGCGCTGGAACGCTGATTCGAAGATCACCATCACGGCGGTGCGGGTGGAGTCCCCGGGCCCGCCGCGGGTCAGGACGTACGGCTGGTCGAACACCTGGAGCGCGCTGATGATGGCCATCACGGACGCCAGCAGGGTGGTGGGGCTGAGCAGCGGCAGGGTGACGTAGACGTGTTTGCGCCAGCCGGTGGCGCCGTCCAGCGCGGCAGCTTCATAGGTTTCCATGGGGATCGACGCCAGCCCGCCGATGAACAGCAGGAAGGAGAACCCGAAGTTCTGCCACACGTAGACAAGGATCACGACGGCGGCGGACCCGCCGGGGGTGGTCAGCCACGGGACCGAGGGGATGCCGGCGAGGGACAGGAACCAGTTGACCACGCCGAACTGCTCATTGAAGAGGTACCGCATAAAGATGGACACCGAGGCGGCGGAGAGAATCAGCGGGAAGAAGAACGCCGAGCGGAAGAAGGTCCGCAGCCAGGACGGCATTTTCTCCTGCACCATCACGGCGAGCGCCAGTGCGAGGCCGAGCTGGAAGGAGACCGCCACAATCACAAACACGATGGTGTTCAGGAAGGACACGCGGACCGTGGGGTCCTGGACCACTTCGGCGAAGTTATCGAACCCCACGAACGTCGGGGCGGAGATGATGTCCCAGCGGAAGAACGCCAGGACCACCGACGCCGCGATGGGCACCAGTGTGAACAGGCCCATGCCCAGGATGGTGGGGGCCAGGAAGATCCAGGCAAGCCAGCGCTGGCTGTGCCGGCCGGACGCAGTCTGCGAAGTGGCGGGTGTTGCGGGCTTGACGGGCTTGACGGCCTGCTTCGGCCGGTCCCGGCGAGGGATGGTGGTGCTCACGACTGCCTCCTCAGGGCCAGTTCAAGATCGCGCTGCATTGACTCGAGGGCCTGCTTGAGCTGGCGCTCATCGCCGCTGACGGCCAGCGAGACGTTTTTCATCAGGGCCGTTTCGACGGCGGCCTGCTGGGGCGGCGCCGGGATGGGGCCGGTGGTGGGGTACTTGTCCAGGGTGTCGTAGAAGACCTTCCAGTGCGCCGGGCCCTTCCCCGCGTACAGCGCCTCGTTGACCATGGAGCGGCGGGCCGGGGTGGTGATCGGGTTGGGGAAAATCAGTTCCATGGCCTCGCGGCTGGCACTGAACTTGATCCACTCCCAGGCGGCGTCTTTGTCCTTGGCGGTTTTCATGATGGCGTAGCCGGCCGTGCCGAACTGGTGCCGCTGGGTCTTCCAGCGCGGGAAGAACTGGACGTCGTAGTCGTTCTCCTTCATGCCGGCCTCGTGCAGGCCCTGGACCCAGTAGCCGCCGGCCGGGGTGGTGCCGATCCGGTTGGAGGCGAAGAGTCCCACCAGGGAACTGCCGCCGCCTTCTTCGGGCCGGACACCCAGGCCGTCCTTGACCAGGCCGCGGAGGTAGTCGAAGGTCTCGAACACGCGCGGGTCATCGGCGTTGGGTTCCAGCCACTGGTACCCGCCGGAACGCAGGCCGCGCGAGGGATCGTTGGCGTAGAAGGAGTCCCAGAGCCAGTCCCCGCCGGCGGACCGGGTCTCCTTCAGGAAGCTGGTGTCGTTGGCGTAGAGCCAGGGCACCACGCCGCCGAAGAGCCGGTTGGTCCAGTAGTACGGGGTGAAGTCGGTCGGCCGGGCCTTGCGCATCGCGGCGAGGCTGTTGCGGAAGTCCACGTTAGTCCAGTCGTCCGCCGGGCGTTCCAGCCCTGCCTGCGCGAAGGCCGTGGTGTTGTAGTACATGTTGGCGGCGTTCCAGTCCATGGGGAGCTGGAAGAGGCTGCCCTTGTACATAAAGGCCTCCACCAGGCTGGGGTGGACGTCGTCGAAGAACTCGGCCATGTCCGCGGCATCGCGGCGCAGGTATTCGTCCAGCGGGTGGGCCAGCTTGTCCGCGAAGAGCTGCGCTCCCTCGGTGGCAACGTAGACGACGTCGGGCGGGGTTCCCGCGGCCACCATGGTGAGGATCTTGGTGAAGAAGTCTTTCCAGTCCACGGCCTGGATGGCCGGACCTTGACCCGGATGTCCGGGTGGAGGCGGGTGAACGCGTCGATGGCACGCTGGCGCGCGGCGGCATCGGCGGCGGTCCCCATGATGGCAATGCTGAGGCTGTTGTCGCCCCGCCCGGGAATGTCGGTTCCGGAGAGCCGGGGCCACGACGCCACCGTTGCTCCCACAATTCCTGCTCCCAAGGCACCCAGGGCGGTCCGGCGTGAGAGTTCACGCAGGCGGCCAGTTGTGGCACCGGTCATGTCAATTTCCTTCCTAACACGTGTGAGGTAGCTTATGGCGCCGACCTAACACGTGTCAAGTGTCACATCCGGCGGGCTCTGGCGGGCCCCGCTGGCCAGCCGGTGCACGCCCAAAAGTTACGCAATTCGGTCAGCCCGGGCCACGAAACAACCGTGCGAGTCCTCCCAGTTTTCTGTGACACCCTTAACCGATGACTCTTCCACGCCAGGCACAACCGCGGATCCCTGCCCGCCCCACCCCGAGCTCCGGCTTTATGTTCGCGTTCGCCTGGCTCGCCTGCGTTGTCGGTCTGATCGCCACCTACTACTACTTCGTCCAGACCACCACGGGCCAGTTCGTCGATGAATCCGCACTGGTTGAGGCCGTGGACATCCACGGACCCGCGGGTAAGGCAGCCACCGAGTTCCTGGACTGGCTACCCACCATCTCACTGGTGATGGCCGCCGTCGTGGTCCTGTTTGTCACGCTGATCCGCCGGCGGTGGTCGGCTGCCGGCATTGCCGTCACCGCGTGCATCGGCGCGAATATCGCCACCCAGGTCCTGAAGGAAACGCTGCCCGCGCGTCCGGACATGGGAGTGTTGACGCTGGAGCTGAACTCGCTGCCGTCCGGGCATACCACGCTGGCGGCGTCCGCTGCGGCGGCGGTGTTCCTGATGGCTTCGCCGCGGTGGCGTCCGCTGGCCGGTTTTGTGGGCGGCACGTTCGCCATCGCGTCCGGGGTGTCCACGCTGATCAACCAGTGGCACCGCCCGGCCGACGTCGTCGCTGCCTTCCTCCTGGTGGGTGCGTTTATGATCCCCGCCGGCTGGCTGATCATGCGCAATGGCGGCGCGTGGAACGTGTGGGACGGCTTCGGCACGCACGTGGGCTCGGCGAAAATCTGGCTTACGCTGCCGGTAGTGATCGGGCTCGCGTCGGCGGGCGTTGCCGTTTATTCGTTGGCCAGGATCGCCCCGGGGCCGCTCCAGGAGGACAGCACCACGAACTACTTCTGGGCCGGAATTTCGCTCATCGTGATCGCCGGGTACCTGGCCACCGTGGCCACCACGGCGCTGTTTGCGTACGCCGCACGACGGCGGGACTCACCGGGGCGCTGAGGCCGCCAGCCGGCCGGGGCCAGCCGCTTTCAGGCCGCGAGATGGCATTTCACGGCAGTCTTGGGGCCCGCGACTACCGCGAAATGCCATCTCGCGCAGGGCGTAGGGACTTTCGCGCCGGAAAGTCCTCTTGCCGGGCTTTTGGCGGAGAGCCACAATGGGCAAATCACCGCCTGCGAGCCTGACTGGAGGAATCACGATCCTGAAGACCACACCGGAGTCCGAGGCAACGGGACTGACGGCAGAATTTTACAACGACGACCTCGGCTCTTTCGGTTATGTCGCCTCCCAGACGAAGGCCATGGCGATTAATCCCGAGGCCTTTCAGGCCTTCGAATCAATGCTCCACTTCATCACTGCTTCTATGGACCTGCGCCGATATGAACTCATCACCCTTGCGGCGGCGCAGGCTATCGGCTCCCCGCACTGCCGGCTGGCCCACGGGGTCAAGGCGCTGAAGGCTTTTCCGGAAGACGAACTCGGTGCCGTCGCACGGGATTTCCACACTGCGGGTCTGGAGCCGGCCGAGGTGGCCATGATGGAGTACGCCGAAAAGCTCAGCCGGGACGCGACCGCCATGACCGACGCCGACACCCTGGAACTGCGCAACCACGGCTTCACCGACCGTGAAATCATGGACATCACCTTGGCGGCGACCGCGCGAAACTTCCTGAGCCGCACGCTCCTTGCCCTGGCCGTGGACGTGGATGTTCCGCCAACGCTCAGTCCTAAACTGAAGGACGCGCTCTTGGCGCCGCTGTCCGCCCGCCACCCCATGTGACTGGCATTTACATAGCGTCGCCGACTGCCGTCGAACTGGCCGGGTCAACCGCTAGACGCAGTAGATCTTGGCGTTATTCGAGTCCAACCTCAGGGTCCAGTTTGCCGAAGCCTGAGTCTGGTCGGAATAGACCACTGTGACCCGTACCGTTAGCTGGCTTGCCGGGCTGTTATCGATGATGATCTGTGAGAGTGAGTTCAGCGTGATGGTGCCTGGCGTCGAGGTGGAGCTGAAATTCGGTCCCGGGTAGATCGTCCCGTAACTGCCGTTGGCCTGGAGCGCCGCATAGGTCGACGTTGCCGGGGCTAAAGTCGCAGGGGTCCTAGGCAGATTGACGGTAAGGGTCGCCACCTTTTGCGGGCTGTCATTCGCGCAGGTGATGGATGCAATCGCGGGCCCAGGCCAGTTGCCGGTCGCAGTCACCGCCATCGTCGCAGTTGAAGTCTGCAGCCAGAGAGCCGAGGCAGACGCGCCTCCGACGCCAAGAAGAACCGTCAGGAGGAATGCGCCCATAACCAATGCCGAGCCCGGAAGACTCCGGAAAGCCGTCACTACGCAGCCTCCGCCTGAGCGCCGCGGTTCCGGGACCGGCGGACGGACCTAAAGATCATGATGGCGCCGTAACCAATGAGGCCAGCTGCAGCCACCTTGGTCCACAGGTCGCGGTCGGCGTTGCCCAAGGCGTTGGCTACGAAGCCGACAAATGGAACCGCGTAAAACAGCTTCCCTTTGACTTGGAGGGCGTGGACCGGATCGGCATCGTTGGAGCCGTTGTTGTCGCCCTTGGTGATCAGCGTTTTTTCACCCGTCTGGGTGGCCCCGAAGCCGACGATCCGGTGTGTTTCGACTTCCGGTCGGCCGGAGT
Source organism: Pseudarthrobacter psychrotolerans (assembly GCF_009911795.1). Classification (NCBI taxonomy): domain Bacteria; kingdom Bacillati; phylum Actinomycetota; class Actinomycetes; order Micrococcales; family Micrococcaceae; genus Pseudarthrobacter; species Pseudarthrobacter psychrotolerans. The sequence continues at coordinate 2,246,968 of NZ_CP047898.1, forward strand.
GCAACTGGAACGTGACGACATCGCCGTATTTGAGTTCGTCGAACGAGATCGGCTTCACCACCAGGAATGTTCCCGGCGGGAACTTCGGCGCCATGGAGTTCGTCAGCACAGTGTATGTCTGGGATCCCGTGGCCTTGGGAACAACTATCAGCACCAGGGCGGCGAAGACGGCGATTACCAGCACCACGATGTTCAGGAAACTGCCTGCGGTAGCCCAGCCCCAGCGGACTGGCTTTGCCGAATCACTCCCAGTGACGCCAACCACAGGCCCGTGGGAGCCGGAACGTCGGCCATTCGCGAAGGACAAATCAGCAGCCACCGGGCGCCCCACAGACCTGGCGGGCAGTGATCGGAAGAGAAATGTTCACGGCTTGGCCTTTCACGGAAACTGGGGCGGTGGAGCTGAGACTGACCTGGAAGCAGAAGACTGTAGCTCCTGCCTTGGGTACTGCAGTCGAGGTGAGCCCGGCGGCGCCCAATGGCGAGTACCCGCTCACGGTGTTGCAGTCCGCGGCGGCAGAAGCGGTCTTGGCGTTGACGGTGAGGTAATCCGCCAACGTCCCGGGAGTGGCCGGGAGTTTGGAAGGCACTCCCACGCTGATGCTGGTATCAAAGGTGCCGCCAGCATTGCTGTTATTGGTGACCACCACGCCCGCGTAAACCGAGGCGCCGGGCTGGAGGGACGCCGTCGGGCTCAGGGCCAAGGTGGCTGGGCCGCCCCCGGGCAGGGTCATGTTGGTGACCTGCCCGGAGGGACTCGCAGTGAGGCTGACGTCAAACGAAGCAGAGGATATCGTTCCAGGAGCCGCAGTAGTGCTGGCGTTCCACAGGGCGTACGTCCCCTGAACTGTCAGCAGTCCAAGGACCACCGCCGCTGCTATGAGCAAAGCTGCTCGCAGCGTCTGCGGGATCCGCATTGTTCCTCCTCGGCCTGATCCTGTTCTGTCCTGATTGGCGGCTGCTCAACCACCAAAGCCAGGCTAGGACAGTCCGGGCTGCGTGATCTGCTGCAGGACAAACTTCACGTCTGCGAAGTTGTAGGTGTCGTTGATGTTCTCGCGGCCCTGGGTGGTGGACAGGAATTCGAAGGTGATGGTGGCCGTCACCGTCTGGGTAGCTCCGGTGGGCTTCAGCGGGTTCGTCACGGCGGTGGCGCCGATCTTCAGCACGGGCGCAGTCACTACAACGTTGCTGCCGGTGAAGCCCGAGTTGGCGCCAACACCAGCTGCGGTGATGTCTGCTGCCATCTTGTCACCTACCAGCGTGACGGTGAGGTTCTGGGTGTAAGTGAGCTTGTCGCCGGGAACAACCTTGTAGGAGGCGATATTCACGGTGTTGTTGGCCCGGTCGGTCCAAACGCCGGCGGCGGTTTTCACGACGTTCAAGTCACCGGAGACGATGTTGCCCGGGGCTGCAGTAGCGTCTGCGTTCCAGCTGGCGAGCGTTCCGCCGCCGCCCAGCAACAGTGCTGCGCCCAGTGCGATGGCGGCAGATCCCTTGATCAATGTGCTGTTCTTCATGGTGTGTCCCCTCAGACTTTGCATGCGTGGTTTTCTTGCTGAAAACAACAATGCATGTCCTAAATCAGGACTTAAGGGGGAAATCCGTCAAGGTTTACTCAAGAAAACAGCCATCTGACCTGCGGTTTCGTCAAATCCACGTATTTTCCGTCGCCAGGAACCAGTACATCAAAGTTAGTAATTCCGGCCTCAACCGCAGAAGCACGACGGCGAACACCCCGGCCGCGGCAAACCCCAGGAGGCCGGTAGTCGAGACCCCAGCGCTGACGTCCGCCGAGGCGTCGGGCGAGAACGGCGGAACCGATATTGTCTTGCAACGCGGCCAGTATTGCAAGACAATAAAACGATGGGGATCATCTGGGCGGCCGGTGCAGACAAACATCGGATCGCCCATGAGGATGCCCTGAACGCCATCCTGAATCAGATCTACCACTTACAGCATTTCGATGAACCCCGCGTCGATTCGAGCACAAGGCCGGACCTGTTCATCGGGCCTACTCGGGACAGGAGCATGATCCGTGAAGTCATGGCCGTCATCACCCCTCCGAACGACATCCTGATCTTCCACGTCATGGAAGCCCGCAGGAAAATCCTAGAGATCGCAGAAGGCAGGCTGGCAAGTGAACGAAACAAAGAAAGCCAAGGCATCCGAGGAACTGGATGCCGAGGAGCAGGCCCGCTCTGCCGCGCTGGCTACGTGGGCTGAGACTGCAGACATCGGGCCGGACGCCAGCATCAACAAAGCCGACGGTCCAGAGGCCGGCCGCTCCCTCCTGGAAGCCGCGCTCGGATCACCGGAGGCAATCAGACGCGCCGTCGGCAAACCCTCACTCAGCGCCAAAGGAACATCGCCGTCCCGTTCCCTCAGGCTGCCCGTGGACATGGACGCAAGGCTCGTGGAACAGGCACAAAAGGAACACCGGAATCCCTCGGCGATCATTCGAGATGCCTTAGCCGAGTATCTCGCCAAGGCTTCTTGATCAAAGTTAGTAATTCCGCCGGTGCTTAAGCCGCGGAAGAACAACCGCGAACACACCGGCCGCGGCGAACCCCAGGAAGCCTGTCGCCGAGACACCCGCGCCCAGAGTAAACAGTGCCGTCACGCCGGAGAGCAGGACGGGCCCGCCGGTGGATCCCGCGTCGGCGATGAACCGCCACAGCCCCAGGAACTGGCCACGGCCGCGGTCGGGCGAGAAGTCGGCGCCGAGCGTCATGATCAGTCCGGAGCTGATGCCGTTGCCGAACCCGATCAGCAGTGACGCCAACATCAGCCCGGCAAAGGACGCAGACAAAGGAATCAGCAGCATTGCGATGCCCATGATGATGGTGGACGGGATGGCCACGAACAGCCTGCCTCGGCGGTCCATCACCTTGCCGGCCGGGTAGAACACCAGCATGTCGATTGCCCCGGACAGCCCGTAAATCACCGAAGCCCGGGCCGGATCCATGCCCAGGTGGTCCGCCCATAGCGGGATGACCACCTGCCGGGACGCGCGCAGCGCGCTGAGCAGCAGGACCCCCACACCCAGCGTCAGGAACACACGGGCATGCGATGCCGCCACATTCCGCAGCGTCGGCTCCGGACCCTTGTGGCCGCCGTCGGGCGCTGGCGGGACCACCAAGTCCGGAATGGTGACCGCCAAGACGGCGGCCGCGGCCATGCCCACCACGCCTACCCAGTACGCTCCGGCGATCCCGGCGAACTGCATCACGCCGGCACCAAGGAACGGCCCGATGAAGATGCCGATCCGGCTGACCCCGCCCAGCGTCGACAACGCCCGCGCCCGGAACTGGACGGGCACGGCCTCGGTGAGGTACTTCTGCCGGGCCAGGCTGAAGACGCTCGCGGCCATCCCGACGACGATCATGGCCACCGCCAACAGCCACAGTCCGTTGGGGATCAGGGAGGACATCGCGGCAGCTGCGAGCGCCAGGGCTCCCACCGCGGCGGCGCCGACGATGGACCAGCGTTCGCCGAACTTGAGTGTGATGAGCGATGCCGGCAGGTTGAAGAACCACGAACCAAGCCCGATCAGCGTGACGATCAGCGCGGACACCGCTACCGACGCGCCGAGGTCGCGGGCGGAGAGGACCACTACCGGAAGGACCGCGCCTTCGCCGATGCAGAACAGCAGCGCCGGCCCGAACGCGGGTAGGGCGATGCTTCGGAAGTTGAAGGGCCGTGGGATTCCTGGCGAAGTCATCGGATTTATCTTATGCCCGCCGGAAATTCCTCAGCTTTCGGGGGTCACAAGCGGCCCCGCGAGGACTAACGTTTGCCTTGTGGGGCGCTCCCGCCTGCCCCTCACAGCCTAGGAGGTCTCATGAGTGAAGTGTGGATCCGCACCATCAACAACGGTCTGGTCCGGGCCGACAAAGTCACGGAAATCGCGTCCACCCGGGGGTCCCTTCATGAGGACCAGGGTTTTGCGCTGAAGGTCATAGTGGACGGCAAGGCCCACGTCGTCATTGACGACGGCGATTTTCCGGGCACGCTCCCCGAACGGCTGGAGCACGCGCAGCATCTGGAGGACGCCCTGCTGTTCGCCCTCGACGAGGCCCGCGAAGCCGACGCATCCACGGTGGTCTTCTTCACACCGGAGAGCGACCGCTGGACCCTCGCCGCGGCGGCGGAACTGGCCGGCGGGCTTCCCGCCGTCGGATAACCCCCGACGGCGGCCCTCCACTAAAGCGCGAACGGACAGTTAAGCCCCACTTCCCGCGCGAACCGACGGCCCGCGAACAGGCAGCAGATGACGCCAAATCCCGGATTTGAGGTCATTAGCTGCCGGTTCGCGCAGTGCGCGCAGGTTGTCGCGGGGTGTGCCGCCTGTGTGGGTCAGGCTGCGTGGCTGAACTCGACGGCCTTCGCGGTGGCGCGGCGGGGCGGGAGGATGCTCAGTGTGCAGTGAGTCTGCTGCGGGTCAATCCGCGCGGGCAGGTGATGCGTCTCGGAGCAGGCCTGCAGCTGCCGCAGGGCTTCGGGATCAACGCGGGCGTTCCGCACGTCCAATTCCAGGTCCAGATTGTGCTTCAAAGCGTTGGCGCGTTTCACCACAACGTAGAGGGCCTGGATGCTGTGCACGGTGACGTGGCCTTTGGCGAGAACCTGGGCCTTCGCGTGGTCGAGATCTACACGGACAAGAATGCTGAGCTTTTCGGACAAGATAATCATGCCTTCCTTGCGTGGCTGCGACGCTGCAGCCGGGTAGGCCGCGACACTGCGGCCAATGGCCGCGCCTCTGCAGCCTCATTCAGCGTAGGCAACGAATGTGATGTGCGCAACATTTGGCTTCGTATATGTCGGGCGTGACGAGTTCCTGGATCTCTCGTCCGCTTGGCCGGGCCGGCACACGATTACGCACTACCTGACTTCCGTGGAACGCCGGCCGCCATAGGATCTGAGCATGCATATTGCCGTTCCAGGAGGTACCGGGGCCGTTGGCCAACATGTCGTCTCTGTTGCCAGGGACCGCGGGCATCGGGTAACAAGCCTGACCCGATCGGAAGGCGTGGACCTGTCCACGGGCCGCGGGTTGCTCGAAGCCCTGCGCGGTGTGGACACCGTTATTGATGTCTCCGGAATCCAGACGCTTTCCACCAGGAAGGCCGTGGACTTCTTCACGGCCGCCACCCGGAACCTGCTCGCAGCGGAGAAGACAGCCCAGGTACGGCATCACATTGCGCTCTCGATCGTGGGCATCGATCAGGCCGCTTCGGGACTGTACGCGGGGAAGCTGGCGCAGGAAGCTGCAGTCCGGAGTGGAGACGTGCCGTGGACCATTCTTCGGTCCACTCAGTTCCACGAGTTTGTGCCCATGGCCATCAACGCCGCCTCGATTGGCCCGGTGGTCCTGGTTCCACAGATGATCACTCAGCCGGTCGCGGCGCGGGAAGTGGCTGAGGCGCTAGTGGACGCAGCAGAGCAGGGACCCCGCGGACGGGTTGCTGATCTTGGCGGTCCCCGTCGGGAGCAGCTCGCGGATCTGGTCCGCGAATACTTGCGCAAATCCGGGCAGCGGAAGCTGGTGGTGAAGGTCCCGGCTCCCGGTGCCATGGGTCAGGCCATGCGTCGTGGTGACCTGGTCCCGGCGGCCGGCTCCGCCGTCGGACGCCAGACGTTCCACGAATGGCTGGAAACCAGGCGTCCAGCCGGCTAGTGGCGCTGCCTGTGGCGCATCACCGTCGCAGCGAGCCCCATGATGCCCATGAGGGAGCCGAGGATAATTGCCAGGCCTGTGAGGTATTCAAGAATGGTCATCGTTGACGCACCTTTCATATGGCTGATGCGCTGAGGCTAGTTACTGATGCTCAGGATCAGCCCAAGATGGCACGGTGCGTTCACTCAAGATTCCGCGCTGTGTCACGGGCCGGTGCTGATCGCAACCGCACGGCACCATCCCTAGACTTGGACCGTGTCCACACTCCCCGAGCCCTCATCCGATGCCGCGCCGGAGCCGCGCGGCTGGCTGGCCCGCAAGCTTCTGCCCGGCGGTACCGAACCGGACCCCCGCTTCACCTTGGCCAACGAACGCACGTTCCTGGCCTGGATCAGGACGTCGTTGGCTTTCCTGGCCGGCGGTATTGCGATCGAGGCGTTTGCAGGCGGGCTCTTCAGCGGACCCGTCCGGGAGGGGCTGTCCGTCCTGTTACTGGTCCTGGGCATGCTGATCAGCGCGGGCGCGGCCGTCAGGTGGCTCTCGGTGGAGCGAAGCATGCGGGCCGGAACGCCGCTGCCGCTCCCTCTGCTCGTTCCGCTGCTGGCCCTCGGCGGAGCCATCGCCGCGGCCCTCATCATTTTTCTGATCCTGGCAGGCTGATCGGTGTCCGCTCATACGGACCCAGGGCTCCAGCCCGAACGAACCGTCATGGCCTGGGGCCGCACACTGCTGGCCCTGCTCACCGTCAGCGCCCTGTTCCTGCGCTGGCTGCCGAGTCACGGGCCGGTTGTTAGTGCCCTCATCGCCGCGGCGGCAGTGACGGCCGGGGGCATTTTCGCCACCCAAAGGATCCGGTACCGGCGAAGCTCCAGGGGCATCAACGCCGAAAACCTCCACGCCGATGTGGGCGGAGTCTTCGCCTTGTCCGCAGGAGTTGTGCTGCTCGGCGCTTTCAGCCTCATCGCCGCGTTTACGTTCTAGCGCGCCAACCAAAAGTGGCTCGCACACAACGTCGTGAAAACCGCGAATGACGACGTTAAGTGCCAGTCAGTTGGGGCGGCGGGAGGCGGGGACCCTACCGGTACCCGTCAACGATCGACGCCGCGATTTCCTTGTACGCCCGCCGAGTCTCCGGCTTCAGTACGTCCAGGGTGACCAGGTCGCCGTCGGCCACGCCCCTGTCGTGCGGGACGGCGATGAGCTGGCGGCAGATCCCGGCGAGGTGTTCCTCGATGGCGTCCTTGTCCACGCGGGAGGAGACCTCCTCCTTGTCCGTGATGACCACAATCGCGTTCCGGGCCAGGTCCTCGTAGCCGTGGCTCGCCAGCCAGTGCAGGGTGCTGCGGGCACGCTTGGCCCCGCTCACCGCATACCCCGCGGCGATGATGATGTTGTCCGCCGACTGCAGGATCCCGCTCATGGCATTGTGGGTCACGCCGGTGCCGCAGTCGGTCAGGGCCACGGAGTAGTAGTTGGAGATGAGCTTGCGGATCCGCAGGTACTCGGCGGCCGTGAGCGAGTCCGAGACCTCCGGGTCCTGCTCCCCCGCGATCAGGTGCAGCCGGCCGGCGTGGTGCATGTACCGGGCCAGCGCGGTGAGGGAGTCAACACCTTCGATATTCGCCAGCAGGTCCGTGATGGTGCGCGGGCTGGCCTGCTGGTAGATCCCCTCGCCGAGCGCGCGCTCCACGAGGTCGCCGGAGTCCGGGTTGGCGTCGATGGCGCAGGGCGGGTCGCCGCGGAATTCGGCCAGCGTCAGGCCCACGCCCACCGTGGTGGAGGTCTTGCCGATGCCGCCCTTGAGGCTCAGGACCGCGGTGTTGTAGCTGCCCTGCAGCTGGCGGGAGATGCGGCGGCCCAGCTCGTCTTCCTCGCGCTGCTTGGCGCTGGGCCCCAGGTTCCAGGCCCCGCCGGTCATTGCGTAAAGGGCGCCGCGGACGCCGCCCACCGGCCGCGGTTTCTGCTCGCGCACAAACAGACCCGGGGAGCTGATGAAGTCGGGCATGGGGCTGTCGGCGATGACGTCCGCCGCGGTGGGGCGGATGCGCCGGAACGCCGGTGCCGGCTCCGGCGCTTCGTCAGGAACGTACGACGACGGCGGCGCGGCTTCGGCGTCGTCGTACGCCACTGCGGGGATGTCTGAGTCCGGCCCGGGCTGCGGTGCCACCTGCGGCTGCGCGGTGACCGGCGGCCTGGCAGGCCGGCGGGTGGGCGCCGGGACGGAAGCGATGGGAGCCGAAGGTGCGGGGCTGGCCTGGTCGGCTGCGGCCGCCGCCTCCGCCCAGGAGCTGCGGCGCGGAACGGGGGTACCGGCGTCGGGGGTGTTGGCGTCGGGGGTGTTCGAAAGATCTGGCGTTACGGCTGGCATGGTTCCTGTCTGGGCATCCTGCAGCGCGCTGGCGCGACGGAGGTCACGGCGTCGCCTGGGCGGTTGCGGTAGCCCTGCATCGTCTGTGATGGGGCGTGCGTTCTGATCCGCCGGATCGGGCATGTCTGTCCCCCCAGGACTTTCGGCACAAGGTTCTGCGGCACTTTGCGGACTGATTCAATCAGTAAGTCTAGGCGCTGGGGCGGAATGGCGAGGTCAGGAGGCTTTCTCACCGCCGCGTGCTCTTGACCGCCTTAAATGTTAGAGACTAACATTTTCGTTATGCGAAAAGCCGCTGCCACCAGGGCGCTCCTGCAGGAGCAGGCCATGGCGTTGTTCGTTCAACAGGGTTTCGACGAGACCACCGTCGCGCAGATCGCCGAGGCGGCCGGTGTCTCGCAGATGACCTTCTTCCGGTATTTTCCGACGAAGGACGCCGTGGTCTTTGATGACCCCTACGATCCGGTGATCGCTGACCTCGTTGCCGCCCAGGACGCCGGGCTGCCGGCGCTGGAGCGTGTCCGGCTGGGCTTGCTGGCCGCGTGGAGCTCGGTTCCCGACCCCGTCGACGGTGCGGTCAGAGACAGGATCAGGCTGATAGCAGGCCATACGCGGCTTGCCGCCGGCATCTGGGAGAACAACCGCAGGACCGAGGACCTGATTGTTGAAGCCCTGACCGGAACCGGCGTAGGCCGCATTGAAGCACGGGTTGCCGCAGGAGCGTGCCTGGGCGGGTTGACGGCCGCCCTGCTGGATTGGGCATCGGCGCCGGACGGGCACGAATTGCGGGACCGGATGAATACGGCCTTGGACCTGTTGGGCGATTCAGGCGGGAGAGGGCGGCGTACCCGATGAAAACGTCAGCGGCCATCAAGGCGGAGCGGGTATCGAAGGCCTTGGGCGGATTACCCGTCCTGGACGACGTGTCCCTGGACGTGGGGCCATCGGAAATCCACGCCCTGGTGGGGCTGAACGGAGCAGGTAAGACCACGTTGATGCGGATCCTGCTGGGGATGCTCACACCGGACCGGGGCGCGGCTCACCTGACGGGGCTCCCCGTATCCGGTGCAGGAGCGCAGGTATGGTCACGGGTCGGGCAGATGCTGGAGACCCCCTTCGCCTACCCGGAGCTGACCGCGCGCGAGAATGTGTACTGCTCCGCCCGGTTGCATGGGATGGACCGGGACGCCGCCGGGTCCGCCGCGGCACGGGCATTATCTGATCTGGGCCTGGAGCAATATGCCACCCGGCGCGCCGGGACGCTGTCACTGGGAAACCGGCAGCGCGTAGGCCTGGCCGCCGCCCTGGTCCATGGACCGGACGTCCTTGTCCTTGACGAACCGACCAACGCACTGGACCCCCGCGGTGTCATCGTTCTCCGCCGGTTACTCCAGGAGGCCTGCCGGGACAGGGGCGCCGCCATCCTGGTCTCCAGCCACCACCTTGATGAGGTCGCACGGATGGCCGACAGGATCAGCGTGCTTCACCGGGGAAGGATCATCGGCACACTGCAACCCGGGACCGTGGACCTTGAACGCCTGTTCTTTGACCTGGTGCTGCAGTCCGACATGCACGAGCAGGAGCAATGATGAGCACTTCCGGGCAGGCACGGGAATTCGAGGCCCTGAAATTCCGCCGGGCGCCCGTGGTGCGGACGGTGTCCGTCCTGATCGGTGTCGCCCTGCCGGTCCTCGCAGCGGCCTTTATGGTCGCCGCCACCTCCGACGGGTCCAGCCAGATCGGCCTCAAAGCCGCGGCCATGCTGACAAGTGCAGGCTGGGCCGGGTATTTGGCGATGGTGGGAATGCTTCTGTCCGTCGGTGCACTGATGGGCGTCGGTTTCGTGGTGTGTTGGTGCTTCGGCCGCGAGTTCACCGAAAAAACCCAGGCCTGCCTGTTTGCCCTGCCGGTCAGCCGGGCCCGGCTTGCCTATGCGAAGTTTACGGTGATCCTGCTCTGGGCCCTGCTGCTCTGCCTGGTCAGCGTAGCGGTCGCCTTTCTTGCCGGTGCCGTCATCGGTCTGGGCGCGCCCGGCCCGGAGGATCTGGTGTCCGCAGGCAAGGCATGGTGCGGCGGTGCCCTGGCAGCACTGCTGGCCTGTCCGCTCGCCGTCGTGGCCAGCGTTGCCCGCGGCTATCTTCCCGGCGTCGGCGCACTGGTGCTGCTTGTGGTCCTCACGCAGGTGGTGACGGCGTTCGGAGCCGGGGCGTGGTTTCCCTACGCAGCGCCCGGGCTGTGGATGGGCATGGGCGGTGCGGCGGCCGCCGAAACGGTCAGCCCACTCCAGCTCTTCCTCTGCGTCCCGGTCTCCGTGCTCGGCATCGCCATTACCGGTCAATGGTGGAAGAACATGCAGATCAGCTCCGGTTGAGAAAGGCCGCAGCCAAGTGGGTACCGTTCGGGCCGTCCTAATGGGCTCCGATCAGGATGACACGATCGGTCAGCCGCGGGTGAGTGCGGCGATGACGACGGCGGCGGTCAGGACCAGAAGTACGGCAAGTATGGCGTAGGCCTGCCATTTGGGACGGCCTTTATGCGGGTTGATGTCGATATAGGGCATGGCTAGCTGCGGTTACTCCTCATGGCGGTCACCCGCACTGCGCGTCGCTTACGGCGCAGCACCTGGTACATCGCATAGAAGGGAATCAGCAGAGTGCCCAACAGTGCGCACAGCGCCAGGACATAGTCGATGAGAGCCACGATGCTCCGAACATTAGAGTGATCCCCCATGCGATCAGAGGTCACGCTATCGGTTCGTCACGTCTACTGACAAGTCACATCAACTGCGCCCATCCGCGGCCGTCCGTCAGCGGTTGAGCGCGAGCACCACCACGGCCACCGTGGCCACTGCCAGCGCGGCCAGCGCAACGTAGGAAACGGCCTGAAATCTACGACGGCGGAGCTCGCTCCGGGAGTCGCGCGCGTACTGTGTGCCCCCATACTTACCCATCCCCCAAGGCTATGACACGGTCTGAAGGTTTGATCAAGTCACGCTGAATATGACAGATTTGGCGATTCAGCTGCGCACGCGGCGACCTGAACGATCCGCGAAGGAGTCCAGGGCGGCAAGGATCTCATCCGAGCGCCAGTGGCGGCCACGCTTGAACTTGTCGAACCCCTGGACTACACCGGCTTCTTCCAAGACCTGCATCTGGCGCCAGATGGTTGCCGGCGAAATTCCCAGCCGGTCCTCTAGCAGTTCGGCGTTCACCACTGGCTGGCGGGCCAGGAGGTCAGCGATCGTCCACGCCGCAGCATCCTTGCGGGCCTTGATGGCTTCTTTCCACCGTTCTCGGGCAGCGGTGATGTCGCCCGCCAATTGCCGGCCATTGTCAATGGCACGGAACGTCGCCTTTGCGGTAAGCAGGATTATCGGGTCCGGATCCCCCTTCCTGTAGGCGGTCAGGGCGTCGTGATAGCCGCTCACGTCGTTGAGGAGGCCCGCCGACTATTTCACTTCTTGCTGGATGTGAAAAGATCCGCGCCGAAGAATTGCAGTTCTTCGCGGGTTTCGAGCCCGAGCTAGCTCGGCGGCCGGAGTTCTCAACAACAGCGCTCCCCGGGGTAGGCCCAGCTTCCCCGGATGGCCCGCCTTGTCTATACCATCTGTGCCGACCGATGCGGTTGACTGTCCAGATGGACTTCAACGGGTTTGCGGATCGCGCCAAAAAGGACGCAAAGCACGACGCCGGGACGGTCGCCGTCGTGCGTCCCGCCGGTCCTGCGGTCTTTGAGGCAATCGCCGCGATCGAACAGGCCAGCGGCCGCGGTCCGCTGAGCCCTTCGGCCCTGGCTGCGGCTGTGGCAGATCCGGAGAGGCACGTTCTTGTGGCCACCGCTGATGGGGCCGTCATTGGTTGGGGAAAAACGCACTACTGGGATCACGACGACGGACCGGCACCTTCCGGGCATTACCTCGGCGGCGTGACGGTCCTGCCGGAGTGGCGGCGGCTAGGGGTGGGCGCAGCAATGACGGCTGCCCGGTTGCGTTGGGTCTGGGCCCGGGCGTCGGAGGCCTGGTACGTGGTCAATGCGGAAAACCTTGCATCCATAGAGCTGCACCGCCGCTGGAACTTCACCGAGGTGGCCCGCGGGCCCCGGTTCCACACCACCACTTTCACGGGCGGGCTGGGCCTTCTGATGTGTGCCGCGGGTGGACGGAGCTCTTCTGGCTGCTTATCCCGATTGCTGGCCTGATCGTTATGGCCATTCGTATGTCGGAGCCGTCCAAGCCGTAGCCGGCCGGAAGCCCTCAGGCTTTCCTCAGGCGTTCAGAACAACAACGCGCTCGTAGTGTTCCACGGTGGGAAACGGCGAGTAGAAATGATGCAGGAGCGCGCGCCATTCCTGGTACTCAGCCGATCCCCTGAAACCCGCGGTATGGTCATCCAGCCGCGCACATTCCACCAGCAGCAGGTACGTGCCCGGGTTCTCGATGCAGCGGGAAAGCGTGAGGCCTTGGAATCCGGGCATTGAGCCAATGATCGACTTCGCCTTGTTAAAAGCAGCCTCGAATTCGTCCTCCATGCCGGGCTTGACGGAGAGCAGTGCATGTTCGGTAATCACCCAACCATCATGCCTGAGGTCCCACCGGGCCAGGCTCAGCTGGGACGGGCCTGAGGAAGCGACCACCCCTAGTGCAGCGGCCGCGTCTCCTGCAGCCGCTTGATGAACCAGCGTGACTGCTCCGGGCCGTAGGGCAGCACGGGGATGGCCTTGGTGGCGTCGGTGGGGGTTTCGCGGATGGACTGCTGGGCCTGGCGGACGGCGGTGGTCATGGTGTTGGCCATGGTTTTGACGAACTGGTCGCTGCAGGGCTGGCCGTGGCCGGGGATCAGGAACTCGTAGCGGTGGCGCAGGGCGGAGATGTGGCGCAGGCTGTCGGCCCATTCCTCCGGGTAGGAGTCCTCGAAGGACGGGTGCGCTCCCTGCTCCACGAGGTCGCCCACGAAGAGCGTGGTGGCGGTACCCACCAGGAGGTCGCCGTCGGTATGGCCGCGGCCCAGGTAGAAGAGCGTCACGTTTACTCCGCCCAGGTCCACCATCACGGGCTGGTCCTTGACGATGGCGTTTGGCACCACCAGTTCCACGTTCTCACCCTCGCCGGTGGACATCTCCGGCTCCAGGGTTCCTACGAACCGGCGCTGCAGGTCCCCGTGGTCGTCGATCTCCTGGGCGCAGTTTTCGTGTGCCCAGAACTCCGTGGCGCCGTCGGACGCGAACACGGCGTTGCCGAAGAAGTGGTCGTAGTGGGCGTGGGTGTTGACCACCACCAGCGGCAACGAGGTCTTCTCCCGCACGGCGTCCAGGATCTCGCGCCCCTGCCGCGGCCCGCAGCCGGTATCGATCACCATGGCACGTTCCGAGCCCACAATCAGGCCGGTGTTCAGCAGGGATCCTTCGGTGACCAGCACGTAGTTGTCCGCGCCGACGTCGAGCCATTCTGACATTGTTTCTCCGTACCTCCGGAAAGCGACTGCGTTCTTCTTGGCCCCGATTCTACCCGCGGGCCCTTGGAGTTTCCGGGACGCGGGGATCCGGCCCGGGCCTGCGCTTCGGTGATCACCTGCGGCAGGAGTCACCGGCGGTCTACGCTGGGCCTTGCCAGCCGCGCCAGGCCCGCCCCGGCGCTGGGACTCAACAGAGAGCGATGCGCATGAGCGGATACAGCACAGTTTTGGCAGGCCTTGAGGCAGAACTCGGCTGGGTCCGCGACACCTACACTGACCTGCACCGGCATCCCGAGCTGAGCCTTGAGGAGCACAGAACCTCCCAGCTCGTCGCGGAGAAACTCACCACGTTCGGATACGAGGTAACGCACCTGGGAGGCACCGGCGTCGTCGGCGTCCTGGCGAATGGTGAGGGGCCCACGGTCCTGGCGCGCGCGGACATGGACGCACTGCCCGTCACGGAGGCCACGGGGCTGCCCTATTCCTCGGAGGTGGCCGGCGCCATGCACGCTTGCGGACACGATGTCCACGTCAGCGCGCTCCTCGGCGCCGCCAAGCTCATGGCGGACGGCCGCGATGCCTGGTCCGGGACCTACATCGCGCTGTTCCAGCCGGCTGAGGAGGTGGGCGCCGGGTCCCAGGCAATGGTCGACGACGGCCTGGTCACCAAAGTGCCGCGGCCCGACGTCGCCTTCGCCCAGCACGTGATGCCGATGGCGGCAGGGACGGTGGCCACCACGGCCGGGCCGGTCCTCTCCGCCGGGGATTCGCTCAGGATCACCGTGCACGGGAAGGGCGCCCACGGTTCCATGCCGCACATGGCCGTGGACCCGGTGGTGCTGGCCTCCTCGATCGTGATCAGGCTGCAGACTGTGGTCTCGCGGGAGACCAAACCCGGCGACTTCGCGGTGGTCACCGTGGGGGCGCTGAACGCCGGCGCAAAATCGAACATCATCCCGGACCGTGCCACCCTCCTGCTGAACATCCGCACCTACAGCGACCAGGTCCGGTCCACGGTGCTGGCCGCCATCGAAAGGATCGTCCGGGGCGAGTGCGTCACGGCCGGCTCGCCGCAAGAACCGGAGTTCGAGTACTACGACCAGTTCCCGCTGACCGGCAACGACGAGGCCGTGACGGACCAGGTCACGAAAGCCTTCACCGCCCACTTCGGTGCCGACGTCGTGAAACATGCCGAGCCGCAGACCGCCTCCGAGGACTTCAGCCGCATCCCGGACGCCTTCGGTGTTCCCTTCACGTTCTGGCTCCTGGGCGGCGTGGACCCGGAAACGTACCTGGCCGCCGTCGCGAACGGAAGAGTGGCCCAGGACATCCCGGGGAACCACTCCCCCTTCTTCGCCCCCTTGATCGATCCGACGCTGTCCTTCGGTGTCCAGACCCACGTGGTGGCCGCACTGTCCTACTTGGCCAAGGAAGGCATGACACCATGAGCGCTGCCCAGTTTTCCGCAAAAAACCGATACGCAGTGGAAGCCGAACGATGCGTGGCTGATCGGCATCGTCCTGGCGGTCATCAACTTCTGGCTGTTCGCGCAGACCCTGCTGAACGTCATTCCCGGCATCCAGGGATCGCTGGGGATCGAGCGGACGCTCGGGAACCTGGCCGTGTCCGTCACGTCGCTGTTTTCCGGCATCTTCATCGTGGTGGCGGGTGGACTGGCGGACAGGCAGGGCCGCGTGAAGATCATGAACCTCGGCATCTACCTGAGCATCCTGGGATCACTCCTGATCGCCCTGACCCCGGAGAACGCCGGCGGCCTCACGGCGGCGGCGCTGCTCGGCGGCAGGGTGGTCCAGGGCCTGTCCGCGGCGTGCATCATGCCCTCCACCATGGCACTGGTCAAGTATTACTACGAGGGGAAGGACCGCCAGCGGGCGCTGTCCTTCTGGTCCATCGGCTCGTGGGGCGGTTCGGGCTTCTGCGCCCTCTTCGGCGGGCTGATGGCGACGTCGTTCCTGGGCTGGCGGTCCATCTTCTGGATCTCGATCGTGCTGTCGGTGGTGGCCCTGTACCTGCTGCGAGGCACCCCTGAGTCCAAGTCCGCCGCGAAATCCGTCGGCACCTTCGACTGGGGCGACATGGTCAGTCTCATCGTTGCGCTCGTGGCACTGAACGTCTACATCTCGCAGGGCCCGCTGATCGGCTGGCTGAGCTGGACCGGGATCGGGCTCATCGCCGCCGCAGTGGTGGCCACCCTGGTCTTCTTCGGGATCGAGACCAGCCGGCACAACCCGGTCCTGAACCTGAAGCTGTTCCGCAACCCGACCTTCGCCGGCGCCACCCTGTCCAATTTCCTGCTCAACGGCGCGGCCGGCACCCTGATCGTGTCCCTGGGCCTGGTGCAGGTCGCCGCGGGCATGTCCTCGCTGCAGTCTGGCCTGCTGACCCTGGGCTACCCGGTGGCGATCCTGGCGACCATCCGCGTCGGGGAGAAACTGCTCCAGCGCTTCGGGCCGAAGCGGCCCATAATCTGGGGCAGCGCGATCGCCGGCGTCGGCATCCTCATGACGTCCATGACGTTCACCCTGATCGGGCAATACATTGTCCTGGCCGTCATCGGCTTCACCCTGTTCGGCATCGGCCTGGGCTTCTACGCGACGCCGTCCACGGACGCCGCCCTCTCCAACGTGCCCGACGACGAGGCCGGCGCCGCTGCCGGGATCTACAAGATGGCTTCCTCCCTGGGCAACGCGATCGGCGTGGCCGTCTCCGCGGCCCTCTACGTCGCCGCCCAGGCCATGGACCCGGCCACCATCCAATCCTGGGGCCTGTTCATCGGCAACCAGGAGAACGTGGGCCTGCGCTTCGGCGGCGCGATCGGCATCCTGTTCAACCTGTTCATGGTGGTGGTGGCCATCATCGCCATCATGGTCACCGTGCCCAGCGAGCGGTCGGAGAAGCGCCCCGAAGTGCCGGCCACGCCGTCGCTCGGGAGCTAACCGCCGCCCGGATGGCAGTATGCAGTCCCGGTTGCCGGACCTAAGCTGGTGCTTAGAGACAGTTTTGGTGCCCGCAGCAAGTTCACCCAAGAGAACAGAGGCGACCTAATGAGCGATGAATCCAGGCGGAAGAAGTTAGACGAGGAAGTCGAGGCCCTCGAGGAGGAGCAGCCCACCCAGGAGTTCAAGCACCAAATCAGCGGCGAAGAGTGGCACGGTGATGCCGCGGACCAGGCCAACGACCTGCGCGAATACGAAGAGGAAGCGGAAATCCGGGAGCAGTCACGCCACACCGGGGATCCGAAACAGTAGCGCGCGCCGTCACATTGACGCGATGCGCAGCACGCGAAAGCCGCACACTGAATGTGAGCGGCTTTCGTCGTTTCTCTCTACTGCGCCCGGCGCCTACCAGCTCGCGGCTGACTGGCTTAACCCGGAAGTGCCGGCTACGCAGTCGATCCGTAGGCGCCCAAAATCGGCAGCTTATAGAATCCGGCGGCCCGAGCGAATTCCGGGTCAGGCCCGACATTCTCGGATGTCAGTTGCCGGAGGTCGTTACTGCCCGGCGAGTCAGCCGAGTAGACGGTGGAGCCCAAGGCGTCAAACCGGCCGCGTCGATCTCCCTCCGCCGGATCGGTACCAAAGGGAAGAGGACCGACGATCGAATTGCGTCGGACGGACAGCGCTCCATAGCGGTCTTTGGCGACACGGAATGCTTTTTCTCCGCCGGCAGCCACGAGATGGGGCCTCGACTCTGTGCAACGGCGTTCCAGCGTCCTCGCGGTCACGCAGCGTACGTGTCATCAACGAAAGCCTCGGCAGCACCAATGACCTCGCGGCTGCGCTGCTGCTGGATATACAGCACTGGGAGGTTTTCCTCCAGCCGTGGATTGGCTCCCATCAACCACGCCAGGGCGACATGCTTGCCTTCAGCAATTGCCAGGGTCTTCCAGACGCGATATCCGAGCCGGAGGCGATCCTCAATATCTTGACGGGGATCCGGGCCGTCGGGCTTTGCCCACTTGTACGGCGAAGTGCGGTCCTTCACTCCTGCCATGGTTTGCACGACCACGGCACCCACGTTCTCATTCAGTTCACGCACTAGGTCGTGAATGTTCATTCGAGTTGTGTCCTGATGAATCTCATTGCGCGTCGATGCCTCCATGTGTCCAGCGTGCTCGAAATACCAAGGAAAAGCAACACTTATTCCACAAAGAACCATCAAGCAGGTGACGAGCTCAGGTTTCGACAGGCGCTAATGGCTTAACACATTCAAAGGAGTTTCGACGCCCCGCCCGACGCCCGTCGATGGGAAGCGGCCTACCGCGACGCCGTGGCTACCTCGTCGTCGTCGGCGGTGATGAGGATGTTACCTTCGGCGATCGATTCGGACAGGACGTCGTGTTCGACGGCGGTGGCCAACGGCTTCTCCTTAATGAAGAAGAGCACGACGGCGGCGATCACCGCCAGGGGCACCATCCAGATGAAGATGGGGGTCAGTGCGTCGTTGTAGGAGGAGATGATCAGCTCCTTGATCTCCGTCGGCAGGTGGCTGACCAGGGCCGGGGTAAGGGAGTTCGATCCGCCAGGCGTGCCGCCGCCCGTTGCGGCGGCGGGCAGGCGCTCGGTGAGGAGCTGGGCCAGCCTGCTCGCGAACAGGCTTCCCACCACGGCCGAGCCGAGAGTGGCGCCGATTTGGCGGAAGAAGTTGTTGGACGCCGTGGCGGTGCCCACCTCACGCAGCGGGAAGGAGTTCTGCACAATGAGGACCAGGATCTGCATGCTCAGGCCCAGCCCCAGGCCCATCACGGCCAGGTAGGCGCAGATTTCCCACAGCGGGGATCCGGGCTTGAGGGTGGAGAGCAGCACCAGGGCCACGGCCACCAGAACGGAGCCGGCGATAGGCATCCACTTGTACCGGCCGGTCTTGCTGACCATCTGGCCGGACACCACCGAGGCAACCAGCAGGGCGCCCATCATGGGGATCATCAGCAGGCCGGATTCGGTGGCGTTGACGCTGAAGGCCATCTGGAGGTAGGTGGGGAGGTAGCCGATGGCGCCGAACATGGCCACGCCGATCAGCAGGCCGGCGAAGGTGGAGAGGTTGAAGTTCAGGTCCTTGAACAGGTGCAGCGGGATGATGGGCTCGGCGGTGCGGCGCTCTACCAGGACGAATGCGACGGCGCTGATCACGGTGACGGCGATCAGGCCCAGGATGATCGGGTCGGACCATTCGTACTTGCTGCCGCCCCAGGTGGCGAAGAGCACCAGGCCGGTGGTGGCGATGGCCATCAGGAGCATTCCGCCGAGGTCCAGCTTGGGCCTTCCTGCGTGCTTGGGCAGCTTCAGGAAGAACGCCGCACCGGCGAGGGCCAGCAGGCCCAGGGGAATGTTGATCCAGAAGACCCAGCGCCAGCCGGGCCCTTCTGTGAACCAGCCGCCCAGCAGCGGTCCGGCCACGGAGGCGATGGCGAAGACGCCGCCCATCATGCCCATGTACTTGCCGCGCTCGCGGGGCGGAACGACGTCGGCGATCACGGCCTGCGACAGGATCATCAGGCCGCCGCCGCCCAGGCCCTGGATGACACGGGCGGTGATGAGCACACCCATGTCGTTGGCCAGCGCGCCGATGACCGAGCCGATCATAAACAGGATGATGGCGGCGATCAACAGGGACTTGCGTCCCATCAGGTCACCGAGCTTGCCGTAGATGGGCATGCTGATGGTGGAGGTGAGGATGAACGCGGTGATGACCCACAGCATGTCGCTGACGCCGTGGAGTTCGCCCACGATGGTGGGCAGCGCGGTGCTGAGGACCGTCTGGTTCAGCGCCGAGAGGAGCATGGAGAGCATGAGGCCCACAAACAGCAGCACGATGTGCTGTTTTGCGGGGGCCTGCGCCGCCTCGGGGCCGGGGGCGTTGGTCATGAGAGTTTCCTTTGTAAGTGGTGAAAAAGTGCAAGCGCGGGGGCCAGGTCCCCGGGAGTGAGCCCTGTGACGGGGTCGAAATCGGGGGATGTCGCCCTGAATTTGACGGGCACGGCGGCGAGCATAACCAGCATCCGCGCGGTCTCCTCCGGGCTGAAGCCTTCGGCGCGGCCGGACCAGGCAGGATCCTGCGCCAAGGCTTCAGTCACCGCCTCGCAGACAAGGGCTTCGGCTTTGACCATGTAGTCCATCTGCCGGCGGAACAGGTTCGGGTGCCGCTGCAGCAGCTCACGACGGCGGACGGCGTCAGTATCACCGGTTGCGGACCGGGCTACGGCCACCAGCAGCAGGGACACCTGGCCGAGGAGATCGGCTGTGCCGGTGAGTTTCGCTGATTCGTCAGGATCCAGGACGGGCTCGCGAAGGCCCAGGACCGCGTCCTCTTTGGCGGGGAAATAGTTGAAGAACGTCCGCGGCGACACTCCGGCGCTCTCCGCAATGGCTTCCACCGTGGCCTGATCCACGCCGATCTGCTGGGCCAGCGACGCCGCGGCCTCGTGCAGGGCGGTCCAGGTCTCAACCTTTTTGCGCTCCCGGAGGGAGGGGGAAGGAGTTTCGGGCATGGAAATATTTTTGCACAACTGCAGTTATTGCACAACTGCAATTTTGCAGGGATGCAGACCGGCCGCCCCCTCCACCACCCGCACAACGGCTGGGCGACGAAGCCCAGGACATCCCGGCGAACCTCGACCGGCTAAGTTTCCAGGTGTTCGCGGTTCTGCGGTTCGACGGACTCTCCTTGCCGCGCCGAAGCGGAGCACTCGTCACAACGACCGACAAACTGGTGCGGGCAATTCATAAGTTCCAAGTCGTCCCCGGAAGTCAATCTGATTCGCATGGGATCCTGCGTTTCTGTCCACGCCGCGATGGGCGGGGCTCTAGTCGTTTCAATAATGGCGCCGGCGGCGACCTTTGTGGGCACCAACCCTAAAATCCCGCTGGCACAATAAGTAAACCGAATGTGCCCGTGCCGTGCACGAGTAACCGGTACTCAACTTTTTATCCACTACTACGGGCTCAGCGTGAAGGTGCCGCGGATTACTAATGAGGCAACGCGGGCCATTGTCCGCCAGGGAGGCAGACGGTAGCGTTGCTGGAACGGAGGGCCTTGTCTCTCATGACGAGCGTTAGGGCCAAGTAATGACTGACTTCTCCACCGTGAAGCCCGGCGAGACCGCAGCTCCCTTGGCCATGCGGGACATCCAGCCCGGACGCCTTGCCGGCGTGCAGTCATCCGGTGGGGTCCTCCGCGTCGTAGACGACGCCGAGTGGGACGCGCACATCGCCCGCTTGGGATCCACCGACACCTACAGTTGCGCTGCGTACCACCGGGCCTCCGCCCTGCTCGAGCCGGAGGGCACCCGGCCGATCCTCCTGGCTTTCGGCGACGAGGCCGGTGAAGTGGCGCTCCCGCTGCTGATGCGTCCCCTTCCGGACGGCGAAGGATGGGACGCCACCAGCGCATACGGCTATGGGGGCCCGGTAGGCCGGGGAGCCCCGGACCTGACCGCATTCGGTGCGGCTCTGGACGAGTGGGCTGGCGAGCACGGGGTCGTGTCCACGTTCCTCCGGCTAAACCCGCTGCTCGGCAACGGACGGCTCGTGCCGCCAATGGCCGAGTTAGTCGACGTCGCGTCCACCGTCCGCTGGGACCTGTCCCCCGGCCGGGACCTGCGGCAAGGCCTGCATTCCGACCAGCGCAGGTCGGTGCGTAAGGCCGAGCGCGCCGGCCTTACGATCACCGTGACACCCCGCCCGGCGGATCTGGAACAAGTCCGCGACCTGTACGCAGCCACGATGCTGCGCCAGCAGGCGGCGGACTTCTTCTACTTTCCCGGTACGTACTGGCAGTCGCTGCTCACCGACGACCCGCTGCTAATACCGCTATTGGTCGAGGGCCGACTGGAGGGTCGCCTCGTCAGCGCGCTGCTGTGCTTCGTGTCGGACCGCTGGCTGCACGCTCACGTCTCCGCCGGGGACGACATGGCGCGAGCGATCGGCGCCTCCGCCGCCTGCTACCTCGCGGCCGCGGAATGGGGGCAGGCGCATGCACTGACCGACTTCCACCTGGGCGGCGGGGTCGGCGGCAGCACCACCTCGCCGCTCTACGCTTTCAAGCAACGCTTCGACCCGGGCAGCCAGCCGGGCCGGTTCCAGGTCGCGAAGTTTGTCCACGACCGAAACCGCTACCGGCACCTCGCCGGTACTGACGCGACCGACGGGTTCTTCCCTCCATGGCGCCGGCCGCAGGAGTAGGCTGGCTTGCAGGTATTTCGAGCGTCGGAGGCGGAGGATCTCATGTCCACTGAGGGGATGCAGGCCGGGCCGGCACGTCGCGCCATCTACAGTGCCGGCCTGCGGGTGCTGGGACCGGTTTACGCCCGGGCGGGGTCCGCGTACCTGGCCGGACGTGAACGAACCACGGCGCTCGCCGTAGCTGAACGCCTCCTGGCGTCGGGCTCGGAGGTGACACTAGGGTACTGGCCGCGCCAAGAGGAGTCGGCTGCGCACGTGGCTGCCGAGGAATGCGGCACCCTAGAAGCCTTGGGGGACCTCGGTGCATACGAGGATCGGACTGCTCTGTCCCTGAAGGCGGCGCGTCTCGGGTTCGATGCCGACGCCGTCCGCCAGCTAGCGAAGCTCGCCGTGGAACGGCACACGAGGCTCGTCTTCGACGCCCACTCGCCGGCCGAAGCCGACCGTACCCTGGAGTTGGCCCGGGTGGCTCGCGCCGAGGGGGCATCGACCGGGGTGGCCCTGCCCGCGCGCTGGGCACGCAGCGCCGACGACGCAGTCATGGCCTCCGAGTGCGGTCTGTCGGTGCGGGTGGTCAAGGGCCAATGGCCGGACGACGTTCCAGGCCGCAGGCTGAACAGTGAGGCCGCACTGCGCTCGTCCTGTCTCAATCTGCTCGACCGGCTAGCCGGCCTCGGCGTGCGAACGGCCGTGGCGACCCACGACGTCGTCCTCCTGGAACAGGCGCTGCCGCGCCTCTCCGCCTGGGGCACACCGCCCGAGGTGGAGCTGCTGCTCGGCCTGCCCGTCCGGCGGGCGCTGACCACGGCTCGACGTGCGGGGGCGTCCACCCGGTTTTACGTCAGTTTCGGCCACCCGGGACTGCCATACCCGTTCCGGGCGGTCCTCCGGCGCCCCCGGCTGGCGTGGCTACTCACCCAGGGCGTCGTCCTCGGGGACGCAACCAAGCGATACAGCGGCACGGGGCCCTCAGGTGACGGGCTCCCGAGTGACCCCCGCTCGGGCGGAATTCCGCGTGGGAGGTCAGGCCTTCTGATTCATTACTTCTCCCTGAAGAAGGTGGTGCATGGCTTTCAGGCCGGCCTCCATGGACAGGTGGGCATCGTAATAACTTCGGGCTGACTCTGCCATCGCTTCCTGCTCAGGGCGACCGGCAGCAACTGCTTGGCGGCAAACCGCAGCTAAAGCTTGAGGATTCTCGGGCTCACTCACCCAACCAAAGTGACCTTCCAAGCACATCGCGGCCACATCGCCGAGGACCGTTGTAATAATGGGCACACCCGCCGCTAACGATGCGCCGACTTTTGAAGGGACAGTGCCTCGAAACAAAGGGCGATCCAGCAACGTGACCAGTTGGAAATCCGCAGCGGCATAGACAGCGCCCATTTCTGCGAGTGGGATCCTATCAATAAAGGAAATATTCTTTACGGACAGGGATTCCGCTAAATTCTTCACCTCATCCAGGGAGGCGCCGTCACCAACAATCGCAAAATCTATACCTGATTCATAGCCTAATGACGCAGCAGCCCTGACGACGGTTTCGACGTCCTGCATCTTGCCAACATTTCCTGCATATGCAATCAACCAACGGTCCGGCGAAGATACGCGATTGCGGAATGCAGCAACATCGGCGGAGTCCGTTACTGGGCGCTCAACTGCCCAGTTATACACTAAAGAAACAGAGCCGGGCCGCGTTCCTCGACATTGAAGAGTCGACGCCATAGAAGGTGCGATCGCTACAATGTGGGCAGCGTTCTTGTAGACGATCCTCAGCAGAACGTTGAGTACTGAATTTACGATCTTACGAAGGAATGCCGGTCTGATCATCCCCGAGTCGAGCACCGACTCAGGCCAGAGATCCTGAATGTGCAAAACATAAGGAATCCGATGCACCCATCGAAGGTACAGCACGCTCAAGCAAACGCTCATGGGGGTTGCATACACGTAGATGACGTGGCGGTCGCGAAACCAGCCAGCATGCAGCAAGGCCATGAAGGCGAAGGTCAGGAATGAAGCCATCCGGCGCAGTCCACTAGTGTCATGACTTACGTATTGCGGAACGCGGAGAGCGCGAAAGCCGTGGTTGACCTCTATCTGCTTCCAAGACTGTCGATACCCTGGATACACGGCGCCGGCAGGGTAGTTCGGAAATCCCGTCAAGACTTTCACGTCGTGACCGTTGTCACCGAGATACTGGGTGAGCGACGTGGGAATCTGAGCTGGCTCAGGGTGAAACCACTGCGTTAAAATACCAATCTTCATCGAGACCTCCTAGGACTTCCATGAGTGCGATTCCTGCCCCAGCCAACTACACTTTTCCCCCCTCGGTAGAGCCGAAGTCATCAACCTCTGCAGGAGCCAGACTTTCGACTACGCCTTCGGCCCGAAGTACTTTGAAGAATGTGGCAATCAGTATTTTGAGGTCTACCAAAGGGCGTACATTGGAAACGTACTCCAAATCCTTCTCGATACGAAGACTCCATGGTGCCTCATTCCTGTAGGCTATCTGCGCCAATCCCGTGAGCCCCTGAGGCACCAGCACTCGTCGAGATTGCTCGGTAGTGTATCGGGCGTAATGATCCGGTAGCGCTGGACGTGGCCCTACGAAGCTCATGTCTCCCCGAACTATGTTGATCAGTTGAGGGAGTTCGTCCAGACTGTATGAACGCAATTTATCACCGAGCGGTGGCACCAAATTCAGTTCTGCGGGAATGCATCCGCCACCGATTTCTTCGGCATTGTTGACCATGGTGCGGAATTTTAGAATTGTGAAAACCCTACCGAACTGGCCGATTCGGTTTTGCCGAAACAAAATCGGCCTCCCCATGCGTACGGATATAAGTATCGCGATCAACCCGAAGAGTGGCGAGAGTGCAATCAGCAACAATCCCGCTACAACTTTATCGAGAAGTGCTCGTTTCTCCAGATACGCTTGACGGTGCTCATCCATCCTATATCTCCACCCTGGAATTGAAATAAACTAAACTCTATCCGAGTACGTGTCGGAATTATTGGGATCAAAAATTTCGTTGGCCCAAAACATCGTATAAAGGTCCGACTCACCTAGATTTGTTATCTGGTGCGTCCATAGTGTTGGCATGTCTATTGCGACGGGCGCTGAGCCATCTACTGCAAAACGAAGAATGTCATCGCTGAACAGGCGGCGCATTGCTATCTCAGCGGTGCCAGAGAGCACAACGAACCTTTCCACCTTCCTGCGATGAAAATGCTGCCCGCGAGTAACGCCCGGGGCCGTCGTGGAAAAAGATGTTTGCCCCTCGCCGCCCTGGGAGCGACACACTTCGAAAAAGCTCCCACGGGCGTCTTCCCGCCGGTCTAAAGCAAATGGCAATTCCTGGGTTGGCTGCAAGCGAAAGGACCGATAGGTGTTGAACAATGCTAAATCAAAATTTGAGGTTATTGCCGGGATTTCGCCATTTCGGTACGTACTCGCGATTTCTTGAAGCTGGCACAGAACGGCTGAGACCGTCCGCGGAACGGTTAGAGATTCCATATCCTTCAGGGGAACACTGCCAAGGAGGACGTCAGCAGCATCCTGGGCATGCAGAAGTCCCAAGTCCTTATCATCTAGTATCTCGGGGACCTTTCCTGCATGGAGTAAATGGCAGAAGGTCGCCATAACCGAGTTATAGAACGGTCTGCTGTGCTCGCCGAACAGATTCGGGAGTAGAACATTGGTAAATCTCGTACCAACGGATTCAGCTGCTGCCTGCAAAACCTCCGCTGCTTCCGCCTTAGCCTGTCCGTAAACCGACGCGTTGCCGGCGTGAACGGAATTGGCGTAAACAAGCTCTGCCGGCGGCGAGGGAACGTGGCGCAACACATCGGCCAGCTGCGTTGCGAACTCCAGGTTCCCATCACGGACTTCCCCATCGGAGCCGCGGTTTACACCGGCAAGATGGATGAGGCGGTCGCTCCCGTCCACGGCAGCCATAGCCTCCTGCTGCTGGAATTCCGTTCCCACTCGGACCACCTCGAGCGAGTGACCTAAGCTGAGCGCCGCCGCGCGCGTATGAAATCCAAGGAAACCGCCGGCGCCTGTCAGTGCGATCTTCATGAGAACGCGTCGATGCGGGCAGTCTTCCCTGCCAAGGCCAGTTCCCTTCGAACTTCAGGGAGTGTAAGCAGCAATTCTTCGATCTTCTCAACAGTCAACCGCTCAACGGTGTGAGAATCATAATCTGAATAGCACGCTTGGGCAATGTTACCGGAATCAAAGTACACGCTGTAATTGAGGTCGCGATTGTCCGCCGGAACCTTGAAGTAGTCACCCATGTCCTGGGCCCGGGTCAGCTCTTCGCGAGTGGCCAGAGCTTCCGAGAGCTTTTCGGCATGACGCGTACCGATGACTACCACTTCTTTCTTTGAGCCAAAAAGATTTGCAATTGCTTGAGCCAGGTCAGCAATCGTGGACGAGGGCGCTTTTTTGACAAACAGGTCACCTTGGTGCGCGTTCGTAAATGCAAATTCAACGAGGCTGACAGAATCCGCAAGTGACATCAGAAATCGAGTCATTTCGGGATTGGTGACAGTCAAAGGCCTGCCGGCCTTGAGCTGGTCTATGAAAAGTGGAATTACCGAGCCGCGAGAATACATGACATTCCCGTAACGCACGCAGGAGACGATGGTCTCTGCTCCAGGATTATTCAGTCCATGTGACTGGGCCACCTTTTCCATCATTGCTTTACTCATGCCCATGGCATTCACGGGGTATACGGCCTTGTCGGTGCTCAGACACACCACCGATGAGATGCCATTTTTTTCCGCAGCACGGACCACATTCTCACTACCGACAATATTTGTTCGTACGGCTTCCATTGGGAAGAACTCACAGGACGGTACCTGCTTTAATGCTGCCGCATGGAATATATAGTCGGCATTTTTGGTGGCACGGTCCACGCTGTCGAAGTCACGCACGTCGCCGACGTAGAACTTAAGGCGTGAATCTGGCAGTTCATGGCGCATGGCGTCTTGTTTAGCCTCATCACGACTTAAGACGCGAACCTGCTCCGCTCCAGTTTCAAGCAATTGCTTTGCAACAGTGTGGCCAAAAGAACCTGTTCCACCGGTAATTACTATTCGCTTGCCGACATACTTGGAGTCATCCATGATGGACCCTTCCGTTTTCGTTTTTCTTGAATCAGTTTCGTGACGCTAGGAATGATTGGAGTTGGTCCGTAACACGCGAAAAGTCCTGGAAGGTCAAAGCAGAACCCGAAGGAAGGGTGAGACCTGTCCTAAAAAATCGCTCCGACGTACCGTCTACGAGATGATCCGAGCCAGCAAAGACAGGTTGAAGGTGCATTGGCTTCCATAACGGGCGTGTCTCAATGTCTCCTGCAGCCAGATGAACAGCCAGATCCTGAGCGGTAAACCCTGCCGCCCCGGAGTCTATTACCACCGAGGTTAGCCAGCAGTTATCTTCGCGGTCGTCAAGAGCGCCAAATAGCTCCACCCCCTGCACCGCTGCGAAGAATTCACGATAGCTGTCACGGTGCCGGCGGCGATTGGCAAGCATCTCATCCAACCGCAGGAGTTGCGCCCGTCCCAGGGCAGCCAGAAGATTGCTCATGCGGTAGTTGTAGCCGATGTCCCGGTGCTCATAGTGGACTACAGGCTGCCTCGCCTGCGTGGCGAGATAGCGCGCTCGGGCCGCTATGTCGCTGTCTCCGGTTAAGAGCATTCCGCCGCCAGACGTGGTCATGATCTTGTTCCCGTTGAAGGAGACGATGGCTGTATCCCCGAATGAACCGGCAGCTTTCCCCTCGCGAGTGGCGCCCAGTGACTCTGCTGCGTCAGCAATCACCGCCATCCCGAACCGCTTGGCAATGCGGTCTATTTCGGAGAAATTGCATACCTTACCCAACAAATCCACGGGCACAATCGCCTTGGCCGGACGGCCTTCCGCTACGAGCTTCTCTGCGGCTTCTTCCAACAAAACCGTACTTATATTGCCTGATTCGTCACTATCAATGAAGTACGGACAAGCCCCCGTGTAGCGGATGGCATTGGCAGTGGCCGCAAAAGTCATTGTGGAGGTCAGTACTATGTCATCGGGCCCGATGTCCTGGCTTAGCAGCGCCAGATGCAGTGCGGCCGTCCCCGAAGCGAGCGCCACGCCGTAGGCGGCCCCCACCCGTTTCGATAATTCAGCCTCAAATTCGTCCACATCCGGCCCCAACGGGGCGACCCAGCCGGATCGGAGTGCATCAAGGACAAACTTTTCCTCCAAGTCGCCTACGTCCGGTGATGACAGGTAGATCCTGGTGTTCATAGTCCGCTCTCCAAGCTCTGAACTTGCAGCAGACCATTCAGCGCCTGCACGTTCGATGGATCCCAGTGATTGAACTCGAGTTCGTTGGGGCACAGGGGCGGCACCACGTTATGACTGATCTTTGGGTGAATTGGGCGTTCATCTGCTTCGCCGGCTCCTACGATTTCCTCATGCAGCTTTTCCCCCTGCCGAAGTCCAGTAATGGAGATGCTGATCTTGCGACCGGACTTTGCAATCATTCGTTCAGCCACGTCCATGATTCGAACAGGCTCCCCCATGTCCAAAATCAGTACTTCCCCGGGGCAGCCAATTGCTCCTGCCTGAACAACCAGTTGGCAGGCCTCTGGAATGGTCATGAAGTAGCGAGTTACGTCCGGGTGCGTCAGGGTCAACGGACCACCCGCTTCAATTTGCGACTTGAACGTGGGCAACATAGAGCCGCGGCTGCCTATGACGTTGCCAAACCGAACCGACAAGTAGGCCCTTTTTGTCTCAAGGGCAAACCAAGCGGTCAGTTTTTCACCCAGCCGCTTTGAGAAACCCAAAACACTCGTTGGATTTGCTGCCTTATCAGTGGAGATGTTGACAAAAGTTGCAACGCCTGCGGCTCTGGCCGCGCGCAACACATGAAGCGTACCGAGAACATTGGTCTGCCAGGCTTCGTGTGGGTATTGCTCCAGCATGGGCAGGTGTTTAAGCGCAGCAGCATGGAACACTATCTCAGGCCGCCGGTTCAAAAATATCTCTCTAATGGTCTTTTCATCGCGAATATCGGCAAGAACCACTTCGTCCGTATCCAGCAGCCCGTGACCCGAAATCGAAATTTGCGTTCCCTGAAGACCTGTTTCGTCGCGATCGAGCATGATGACTTCCGCCGGCGAAAACCGCATAATTGTCCGGCAGAGTTCAGATCCGATTGATCCGCCCGCACCTGTAACCAAGACGCGCTTGTTTGTGATGAATCCAGCGACCACATCCAATTCGGTGTCCATTGGCTGCCGGCCAATAAGGTCGTCAATGGACACGTCCCGCAAGTCATCAAGTCGGGCACGGCCCTCGAGGATATCTGCGAGCGAGGGCAGGACCAGAAGCCTAAGCCCGGCAGCATCCGCATCATCGGAAACTTGTCGCAATAGCTCAGCATCCGCTTGCGCTATTGCAAGGACCAGTACCTTCGCCCCCGTCTCGTGCGCCACCTGCCTCAACTGGGCGCGACCGCCCAGGACAGGGACCCCTTCCACGCGATAGTTCCGGAGCCGAGGATTGTCGTCAATAGTGCCCACCGGGCGGAACGGCGAATCTTTGTCCATGTTCATCTGCTGGATCACGTGTTGCCCAAGATGGCCGGCCCCGTAGACAAGAGTGGGGGCCGCCGTTTCCCCTGGGCGGAGACGGCGCTCGCTCAGTGTTCGATGTACTAGACGCACGCCTGCCATCAGAACAAAAGCGACGAGCAGTCCAATGAACGGCACGCTGCGTGGGAAATCATCAGACGCCGGAACTAAGAGCCTACTAATTGTCAGAATCGTACCGGCGCTGATCACCACCAGCACCAGGTTTTGAGCATTGTGCCGCGAGCCATAAGGGTGAATGTAACTGTAAAGGCCGAAAGCCCATCCAGAGAGGGCCTGAAGTACTGCGGCCAGAAATATTGCAATACCGAGAACTTCAGGTGAGATTCTCGTAGGATCGAAATCCAGCCGGATGACTGTGGCAATTGGGAGGGCAACAGCCCAGACTCCGGCATCTACGAAATAATCTCGCCATAGAAATATCCGCCCGAGTACTGGCAGAATATTGGCCCGTCTCCTAGGGGCAGTTCGCAGAAGTCGACGTCGCGCGAATTCCACGACGAAATTGAGACGGACCTGCCGCATACCGCTGGAATATCCAATCATGGCTGGTACCAAAGCAAATCAATGGGACGACGCCGAATGACCCGACACGCGCAAGCAAAGTATGCGGCCGCTGTATTCAGCCGGGCGAAATTAGCTTGGAACTTCATGGGGAAAACCTAAGTGGTGGCTGGCAGAGGAACCACCGTAGGGACTACTCGAATTCAGGATCACCCACTACGCGATTTATGGGTTCTACCACTTGGTTTGGTTTTGTGAAACAGTTTGATCGGAGCCCGTCTTTCGCATGACCGACCGTAAAAGGTATAGCCAGACGTACAAGGACGACGCCGTGGAGCTCGTGATTTTACCGTTGGTGTAAACCTGGGGGACCGTCCCGCGGGCCGTTCGTCACCACACACTGATGGCGGCTGTGACCGGGAAGTTCAACGACACCGGCGGCAAGGCCGGCAGAGACAGCTGACTCGGATGCTCACAACGAGGACGGATCAGCGTTTCCTAACCCACCGTCGGGTCCATCATGCGCGAACAGGGGCTGCGCCCCGTACGGACACGGGTGCGCCGCGAGCTGTGCACCGGGGCGCTAGCCATGGCCCGCTATCACGGCTACCTGCACTGCGACGGGACTAATCATTCATTCAGACGCGGGCAGTCCAGTAAAGCCCCACCCAGTTGCGACATTGCAGGCTTATTTGGCTCATCGGGGACGATGCCAGCGATGTGTTGGACCCGACCCGAAACGATGATTGCCAACGAGTCCAAAGAAGGCTGAGACGATGACAGAAAATCGTTTGCGCCGAAATTAGGGGCCACGGTCACGCAGTTGGGGTTCCCGACGTGGAATCCCCAGCGATGCGGACTTACCTCTGGTGTTGAGTGCTTGAATGAGGGCATGGTGGATCGCAGCGTATTGGTCTCCGGCGGCGGCATTGCCGGCTCGACCGCCGCGTACTGGCTGGCGAAGGCCGGCTGGTCGGTCACCATTGTGGAACGAGCGGCCGGCACGCGATCTAGCGGCAACCCTATCGACGTACGCGGAGGAGCAGTCGCTATTGCACGGCAAATGGGCATCTGGTCGCGCCTGGAGGAGGCTGCCACCGGTGTCGAACGCTTGGTCTTTGTCGACGCCGACGGACGGACACAGGCCACGATCCGCACGCGCCAGCGTATCGACCGCCACGAGGAGGTCGAGGTCGCACGCAATGAACTCGTCGGCCTGTTGCTCGAGAAGGCCCAAGAGACAAGTCTCGTCATCCGGGACGACTCGATCACCGCTTTGCACCAGGACGGCGGCGGAATCGACGTCGAGTTTCAGCAGACCACTTCCCGTCGTTTCGACCTCGTAGTCGGATCCGACGGACTCCACTCCACCGTTCGGCGCTTGGCATTCGGCCCTGAAGAACGTTTTTCGCGCCCATTCGGCATGTTCGTTGGCACCGTGCGCGCCCCTGCGCCGATCCAAGATCCGCGCACCGTGCTGTTGTATAACGAACCGGGTACCTCCTTGACCATCCATCCGGCGGGTGGGAAGCCCGGGTTCGCATTCATCTTCCGGGGACAGCACGATTTCGACTACCGCGACGCGGAACAAGGCAGACGCCTCGTCGAGTCCACCTACGCCGGGGGCGGATGGCTCACCACGCTCGCGCTCGAGAAATGGGGCGCGTCCGACGATAGGTACTTCGACGCCGTCACCCGCGTGGACGTACCGCAGTGGACTGCCGGCCGCGTGGTGTTGCTCGGTGACGCGGCGAGTTGCATCTCGTTGTTCGGTGAAGGCTCCAGCAGCGCGATCGTTGGAGCCAAGACCCTCGCCGACGCGATTTCCGCCCACCCGGACGACCACACCGCCGCTTTCGCCGGCTATGAACACAGGCACCGCAAACACATCCGACCGCTACAACGGGGCGCCGGCATCGCATCGCGCCTACTCGTACCCAAGACCCGATCGGGCATCACAATGCGCAATGCGGTGTTGAACGTGCTGCCCTTTCGGAACGAGCGACGAACCCCAGATTCGCAGCGATAAGTGGCGGACTTTCGCAGCGCTAAATGTCATGTGGTGACCGTTAGCCGATCCGCCACCACGCGGAGCCGGTTTCATAAGGAGACCGATTCTTCGTCAGGTATGGACGACCGGTTAGCTGCCCGCTAAAGGTCAATATCCTCTGAGCGACCACTTCCTGGCAACAACTAGTCCCACTCATCGGATGACCACGATTCGTTCCGTAAGGGTTCGCCTTCCGATGCGTCTTTCCCCGCAGTCCAGTGCAGAGAACTTCCGACATTTCGGTGCAGACGACTTCTGAAACTGACACCAGTTCCAGGGCCTTTGCGCCGGGAACAACGTCATCCAGTCCATGGGCAACGCCCGAGCCACCGAACCCCAGCGGCAGCCATCGCCGCCCACCTGACCCGCGATCAAGAATCCCTGGCCGGTTAACCGAAATACAACGATGAAACTGTCTCAGAAACTTGACGTTCGCAGATCGACGCAATCTGGCGGTCGACGACGCGCATGGCTTTGCGTCCGTCCTCCGGGATCGAGGGCGTGTGCAGGACCTTGGTGTTGGTACCCGTCCATAAGCGCACCGTTAATGCCGCTTCCACTTTGTTTTCCACTTTGTTCGTCCCGGATTGCCGGACTCCTCGAATTCTGAGCGGTAATCGTAATAGGAGTGGGGACGGGCATCTTTGTCCACTTGGTTGACTACTACGCCCAACAAACGCGCGTGTACCCCCTCCAAGTTCGCGATGGCCTGGGACACATCCGAACGGGTCGTCCCGCCGCCAGCATTGACCACTAGAATGACGCCGCTGGCCATTGACCCTAGTACCGCCGGATCCGTAACTGGCAGCAGGGGTGGCGCATCGATCACCACAACCTCATAATCGGTCTCAAAACGAGCGATAAGCTTCTCCATGGTGGCCGAGCTCAGGAGTTCGCTCGGATTTGGCGGCAGGCGTCCGGAGGCAAGGACGTGGAGCGCTCCGTTAGGGCCCCATTTTTGGATGGCGTCTTCCAGTGCCACGGTATGCGACAGCAGGCCTGACAGTCCGATGGAACCTTCGATGCCAAGGTACTTTGCAACCCGTGGACGCCGCAGGTCAGCGTCGACCAACAGCACACGAGTACCACTTTCGGCCAGCACGGCCGCAAGGTTGATGGATATGGAAGTTTTTCCCTCCTGCGGGATGGAAGACGACACAACAACCGTCTGAGAACCGCCCGCAAGGTTGGTGAAGTGTAGGTGTGTCCGCAGTTGGCGGAAGCTTTCAGCCCTTTGGCTGAAAGCTTCTCCCAGAGTCACCACAGGTTCATTTTCAACGCTTGCATCCGATGCAAACGTCCCGAGAATACCCGCGTCGACGGTCTGCTCTACGTCGGATTGGTTTCGGATTCGAGTATCGAATATCTCGCGAAGAATTGCATACCCGCCGCCGCAAACGAGTCCGAAAAGCATCCCGAGGACAAGATCAAGGGGCATCCTTGGCGAGGACGGGGCACTCGGGGCTGCCGCCTCCTCAAAAACACTTAAGTGCACGATGCTTACGTCTTCGACTTCGTTCACGGCCCTGATCAGTTGCGTTGCCGACGAATTTGCAATCTTGGCAGCTTGCTGCGGGTCAGGGTCAGTGGCGGTTATGTTAATAAGGACGGTTTGCGTTGGAGTAGTGGCCATGACCCTGCCAGCGAGTGCTTGTGATCCCCCACTCAAACCCAACTCCTGGGCAACGGCTTGAAGCACCCTGGGGCTCGTTGCCAAGCTCAAGTACGAGGTGACGCGTTTCTCCGCGAACGCGTTGCCTTGGGACACGTCCAACGCTGAGGCGCCCGCCTTTACGGACACGAAAAGTTGGCTCTTTGCTTGATATTGAGGGGTCACCAGGAACATATATCCGGCGGCCAGCGCCAGACCGATGAGGGTGCCGGCAACGATGGCGAGCCATCGTTGCCGTATGACACGTACATACTCTTTCAAATCCATTAGTCCCCCGGAATTTTCCGCCACCGTAGTAGCTCCATTTCAACCAAGTCTTTCGGACGCTCTGCGCACGATTAAAACACGCCCACAGGCTAAGGGACCACCTTCTGCGACGACACGAAAGAAATTGCGCGTGAAACAGGTATCGAATCACTCGAGGATGCACGCGTAACGGTGCGCCTGACCGGTCCGAGTCGCTGGCGGCGTTAGCGCTGCGGCTGTTATGGGTCTGCAGGGAATCGGCTGCTCGCATCTGGGCTGCGGACGTTATCTCGCCCAGGAACTCAACGCCTGACCACGCAAAACGCTGATCACAGACATGCCCACCGTGTGAGGGCTCACAACATTTCAAACGCCGGCAGGGATACGATGTACACCGGGTTCTGGATAAACGAGATATTCGATCCGAAGGCCCCGGATACTTTTGCGGAGATCGTATGAAGGCCTCAGTTGGCAAGCTGAAGATCATGACTGTCGTTGGAACGCGTCCTGAGATAATTAGGCTCGCGGCCACAATTAAGCGGCTTGACAAGTATTCAAACCATGTCTTGGTGCACACGGGACAAAACTATGACTATGAGCTCAACGAGATCTTTTTCAAGGACCTTGGCCTACGCAAACCCGACCACTTTCTCGCTGCCGACACCACATCACTTGGTGCAGTTCTCGGGTCTATCCTCGCTTCAGTGGAGAAGATCCTCCTTGACGAAAAACCAGATGCAATGGTCGTACTCGGTGACACCAATAGCTGTATCTCAGCCCTGATGGCGCGACGGATGAAGATTCCCGTTTATCACATGGAGGCAGGCAACAGGTGTTTCGATGAGAACGTTCCGGAGGAAGTCAATCGGCGACTTGTGGACCATGTGGCGGATTACAATCTCGTCTACACAGAACATGCTCGCCGAAACCTGCTGGCGGAGGGCATCCACCCGTCCCGCATTCTTTTGACGGGTTCTCCGATGCGCGAGGTTCTTGACGCGAATAGGGAGAGCATCGAGGCCAGTGACATTCTCGACCGCGAGGGGCTCCGCCCGGGCGGTTATTTCCTGGTCAGCCTGCACCGTGAAGAGAACGTGGACAATCAGGACCGTTTGGGACAGGTGCTGCATTCGCTGAACAGGCTTGCCGACACGTACAACCTTCCGGTGCTGATCTCAACGCATCCTCGTACACGTAAAAGGCTGGCTGAACAGCCTGACGAGCTCAAGGATGGTCTGCGCTTTCATCCGCCGTTCGGGTTCAATGACTATGTCCGGCTGCAAAAGTCAGCGAAACTTGTCCTGTCGGACAGCGGCACCATAAGTGAAGAATCGCTAATGCTAGGATTTCCTGCAGTCACCCTTCGGGACTCCATCGAACGGCCTGAGTCTTTGGATACCGGCGGGATCACCACCACCGGGCTTGGTGCTGCGGAGATTATTGACTCGGTTCGCATGACGTTGCTGCAGATTGAGGAAGACGGATTTCCTTCGGCACCGGGTGAATATCAGATCCCGGACGCTTCCCGTCGGACCGTCAACTTTATTCGTTCAACAGTTCACAGCCACGCATCTCGAACCGGAATCCGGGCCACGCGTTAAAATTTTGCGCGGCAATTGTCTCGTTCGATTGGTACCCCATCATGCTTAGAGTAATAAAGGCCCTGATTGCCAATGGCCTATTCAGCGTAATGAGTCTCCTCCTATCTGTCGTGATCGCACGACTAGGAGGCAGCGAAGATCTAGGCATGTTCAGCGTCGCCTTTGCCGCTTACCTTTTGATACAGCTCATCGTCAGGGATGCCGGAGCGAACACCATCAGCGCAACCCTCCCCAGCGCAAGAAGGATCAGGCAGACGGCGGGAAGAATCTCACTGATGGGAATAGTTCTGGCGGTACCCGTCCTGCTGGTGGGCCTGACATTAAATTACCCATATCTGGTCGTCTTGGGATTGACAGTTCATGGGATATGCCTTTATGACTACTCGAAAACTTTGAGTCTCAGCCTAGGCGACGGGAAGATGGCAATTGTGCAGGACTCGATTCTGTTTGCAGTGTTCGTGCTTGCCGCCGCACTGGCTTTCCTGGGAAGACTCAACCCCGTCGGCTTGATGGTTGTCTGGGCTGGTTGCGGCGCTGTTCTCGGCTACCTGGTCTCATTCATACAAGTCTTCAAGCTGGCCCCCACCTGGTCTGGCAGTCAGGCCGAGTCGAGGGCCAGTTTGGGGTTCGGCCTTCAATCTCTGGCGGGTGCTGGTTCCGTCCACATATTGACATTTCTTTTGGCAGGGATAGGTGGGCCGCTGCTCGTTGGTTCAATGCGTGGCGCCAGCACAATCATCGGGCCCGCAAATCTCATCACGTCTACTCTTCAGCCGTTGCTCATTACATCCTTTGCCCGGACGGCCCCTGGGCCGGCGCCGTGTCAATGAGGGCAGTGGTGAGGAATTCGGCCGGAATTGTGTCGGCAAACCTTGCGTTAGTCGCGTGCTTGATGTTCGTGGGCCAGAACTTCGGGGGCATGCTTCTGGGGGCCGCCTGGGAAGACTCTGCCCCGCTGTTGCTCGTTGTGGCGTTTGATTCGGTTTTCGTTGCCTTGGGATGTGCTCCATTTGCCGCCCATAGAAGTATCTGGGCAACAGGGCGGCTTGGGAGTATTAATACTATGACGGTGATTGCTCGTATTTCGTTGGTTCTGTTGGGAGCTGCGGTTGGGGGCGCGCTTGGGGCCGTGGTTGCATTCTTGGTGGCGACCATTTTAAACACCTCCGCGTTGTGGTTATCGCTCCTTCAGCTACGCAGGCAATGGTGTTAATCCGCGGCTTTCGCGAGTAGATCAATCCTCGGATCGCGATGTTGCGCAAACTTTCATATTTCGGGAATCGATATTAGGAGTTCGCATGAAGATAGTTGTTTTCACGTCCTTCTTCGCTCCGGCGTTCTTAGGCGGCGGGCCGATACGGACGTTGGTAGCTATGCTCCGAGGGGCCCCTTCAACGGTAGACACGGCAGTGATAACGGGAAACACGGACTTGCAGTGTACCGAGCCGATGAACGTCCCAAGTGAACGGTGGGTCGAGCGCGACGGATCGCGGGTTTTCTACTGCAACGCCCGTTCGT
This sequence comes from Pseudarthrobacter psychrotolerans, assembly GCF_009911795.1. NCBI lineage: Bacteria > Bacillati > Actinomycetota > Actinomycetes > Micrococcales > Micrococcaceae > Pseudarthrobacter > Pseudarthrobacter psychrotolerans. The sequence goes on from NZ_CP047898.1 coordinate 2,283,905, forward strand.
GGATTTCTCTTTTGCGCGGTATGCGCGAGGTTTTGTCCTGGAAGCCCAACGTTGTTTATGTCAACAGCTTCTTTGACGCGAAGTACTCTATTATTCCGCAGCTCTTGTTCCGCACGGGGATTTTCCATCCGGATGTTTTTATCATTGCGCCCAGGGGAGAGTTCAGCCCCGGTGCTTTGACCATCAAAGGGACAAAAAAACAGGCATATTTGTTGGTGTTCCGGTTGATGGGGCTCCCAAGAAGGGTTTTGTGGCATGCTTCGACAGCGAACGAAGAACATGACATCCGTACCGTGCTCGGCCTTAAAGCCCGCATTCTCGTCCGGGAGGACGACACGCTGCTTCCTTCTGCTGCTGCCCCGGCCGAAGCACGCCTTGAGCCCGGCATTCTGCACGCGGTAAGCCTGTCCCGCCTTTCACCCAAGAAGGGCGTAGTCACTCTGCTGGAGGGACTTCAACGGGTCAGCGAGCCAATGGTGCTGGACGTGATAGGCCCGGCGGAGGACAGTGACTATTTCGAACAGTGCCGTGCTGCTGCAGCGGCTGTTCCGGCCAACGTGCAAGTCAACTTCGTTGGTCCGAAGGATCCTGACGAAATACGCGCGACTCTGGCTGCCTATGACGTCTTCTTTTGTCCGACCAAAGGCGAGAACTTTGGCCACGTCATCGCCGAGGCATTATCTGTGAGCTGTCCGGTCCTGTGCGCCGATGTTACGCCATGGACCGAATTGCTGGCATCGGGAGGCGGCCAGGTGGTTCCTCAGAACACAGCGGAGGGATGGGCCCGGGTGGTGGAGTCTTACGCCCGGCTGACTCATGGAGAGCGTTTCGAACGACGGCTCGCCGCCGGCAAAGCCTATGATCAATGGCAATCCGACTCGTCACAACCGCATTTCTTTACCCTGCTGGAAAAGCACATCGCCGCCTAGTACTACAGTCTCGTTTATGGGGTATGCCCGCGAGCCTTGTAATGACAATATCGGGCGCGGTGTTGGTCTTTCCGTCGCCAGGTTGAGTGTTCCAAGACGTGGTCCGGGCTGGTGGTGCGGTGCCATACGAGCCGGACGAGGAGCCGCCTGATTTCGGGCAGCGAGAGCCGGATCAGTTCCCCATTTCCGGCGGCAGTGCCCCTTTTTTGGAGCGGATCACGGTAAGGAAGGTCGCGCCTGATGCAGTCAGGAACTGGCCAGCCTAACTTGGCCCCTTTGCCACGCGCCAGAACCTCAAGCCGACCCGCAATGATTGCCTGAGCCTCATCCGCATCGTCTTGGAATGCCTGTGTCAATGGCCAATAGTTTGTGCCCATGGACGGCCAGCAGAAATGCCCGCTGGTGGCCATGAAAACTGCCCATTCATGGCCACCAGATCTGCCCACCAGGTGTTTGGTGGCGTTGGCCATGTTGGGTTGTGGTTTTAGTTCATTGGTGTGACTCCTTTTCCGGCCAGGGCCTGGCTGAGGCGGATTGAATCCCCTGAGGTCTGGCAGAGGTGGGCGTGGTGCAGCAGCCGGTCCACGGTTGCCGTGGCGAGGGTTTTGGGCATGAGCTCGTCAAAGCCGGCGGGATGCAAGTTTGAGGACACCGCGATGGAGCGCTTCTCGTAGGCGGCGTCGACGAGGCGGTAGAGGCCCTCGGCCGCGTCGGTGCCCACCGGCAAAAGTCCTATGTCATCGACCACCACTAAATCTGCGCGCAGGATCCGGGCGACGACTTTGGTGACGCTGTCATCGGAGCGGTGGGCGCGCATAAGGGCACCGAGGTCCTCGAGGCGGAACCATGCGACCCGCATCCCGGCCTCGACGGCCTGCTGCCCGAGGGCCTCGAGGAAGAATGTCTTGCCTGTGCCGGAGGGGCCGCAGATCACGACGTTCTCCTTGCGTCCGATCCATTCCAGCGTCCGCAGTGCCTGCTGTGTCGGGGCGGGGATCGAGGAGGCGGCGGGGTCCCAGGTGTCGAAGGTTTTCCCGGTCGGGAAGCCCGCGGCTTTGCGCCGGGTGGCGAGCATGGACCGGGCCCGTCCGGCGGTTTCCTCGGTGAAGAGGGCTTTGATGACCTCGGCCGGTTCCCAGCGCTGGGCGCGGGCGGTCGCGATCAGTTCCGGGGCCAGAGCCCTCGCATGGGGCATCTTCAGCTGCCGCATCAGCGCCTCCAGCTCCGGCGCCAGCGCGGGTGCGGTGTCCGGGACGGGGCTCATGCGCTCTCCTCCAGAACGCCGGCGGCGCCGCCGGTTGCGGGTGGGCGGCCGATAGCGGCCCACCCGGCCGTGCCTTGGGTGAGGGACCGGGTTTCCCCGGCGGCATGGGTGGTGGTGCGGGTCAGGGCGGCGTTGAGGATCGAGGCGAGGTCCTTGTTCGCGAAGCGGCCATGGATGGCCGCGGTTCCCAGTGCGTGGTCGACGTCTGCCTGGCCTGCGATCTTGGCCAGGGCGACCGCTTCGGCCATCTTCACGTTCATCCGGGCCGTGCCCGCCGCGGCGGCTTCGAGCAGCCAGGTCCGGGCGCCGTCCCCGATCGCGAGGAACTCGACCTCCGCGGCCGTCCTGGCTTTCGCCGTGTAATCGCCCGGGATCCTGGGCCGGTGGTCCGGGAAGTGCGCGTCGTTGATCGCCGGGCTGCCGGGCCGGGCGCGCGGGTGCCGGGCGACTTCCACCGGGCCCTTGCTGCCGTGGTGGACCACGATGACCTGCTCGTCGCCTCCGGCGCCGTGGGATCGGACGAACACCTTCGCGCCGAGCAGATAGGCCGGGACGGAGTATTGGCCGTTCTCGAACGTGACCATCGGTGTGTTCTCCGGGACGCTGCGGGAGAGGCCGAACGCGACCGTGTGCGCGGTGTCCGGGATGCGGTGCAACCGTGGCGCTTCCTCGGCCAGCATCGCGGCGGGTTTGCGTCGGGTCGCACGGTGCTCACGGTTGTTGACCTCGTCCATGAACGCCTGGCAGGCCGCTTCGATCTCGGCGAAGGAAGCATAATCGGCGCGCAGGTTGGTGTCCTTGGGCACGATGTCGGCTTTGGCGATCTTCACCGAGGCCTCCACCCCGCCCTTGGACGCGGGATCCGCCGGCTGGCAGGTCAGCACCGTGACACCGTAATGGCGGGCGAAGTCGACCGTCTGCTGGTTACGGACCGGGACCCCGGCGACATGGGAAACGGTGACCGTCTTCTCGTTATCCGTCAGGACGTAGGTCGGGGCGCCGCCCATGACACGGAACGTGCGGTCCAGCGCCGCGAACACACTCGGCGCCGTCCGATCCCGCAGGGCGATCACGACCCGGAACCTCGACCAGGCCAGCCACGCCACGAACAGCACGGTCTTCTTCCCCTCGATCAGGGGACCGTCGCCGAAATCGTATTGGATCCACTGCCCAGGCTCGGTCACCCAGGGGCGGTGCACCCGGACATGGCCCAGCCGCCAGGCCGCGCGGACCTGCGCGACTGCCCGGCGGGTCGAGCGTTCCGAACCCCTGTAGCCGAGGGCCTGGAGTTTCTCGTGGGCCTTGTCGGCGCGGATCTTGCCCTTGGAGGCCTCGATCCACTCTTCGATCTTGGGCAGGAACGCATCGGTGACCCGGCCCCGGTAGACCGGCTCGGCGATCGGTTGGCCCGCGTCCCGGGCAGCGACGTGCCGGGCGACCGTGTGGTGCGAGCAGCCGGTGAGCTCCGCGGCCGCACGCAACGATCCGGTCAGGTCATACGCAGCAAGTATTTCCATGATTTCTCCGTCAAACTTCATTAGGGCCTCTTCCCGAGCGACTTTGGTGCGTCTAGACACCGTCATCAAACCCCGGGGAGAGGCTCCTGCCGCTTAAGCAGCAGGGCTAACTAAAAGAAGTGGGCAGATCTCATGGCCACCGGCGGGCAGTTTTCGTGGCCGTCAGTGGGCAGTTCCGTGGCCGCCTATGGGCAGTTTTTCATGGCCGCTAACATGCCTGGTACAAACGGTGAGTCAGTATCGCATTGGCTGCTTGGTCCTTACATGGCGCAGGATCTACGGATGTACTGCAGCGAGAGCTGCTTTTCGACCGGCGTCGGTCTGCCATACTGCTTTCGCGTTGCGGTTCATGTCGAGATAGAACTGGGAGAACCATGACTTGTCGCACACGGCTCGCAACTCAGAGATGAATAGGAATAAATCTTCGAGACCCGTGTGCAGGTAGAGAAAGTTCCACCAGTAATCGGTGAACGCTTTTATATTGTATGCCACCCACTTTTCGTCGATGGGATGCACACCATTATATGGGTCCAACAAAGGGGCTGCGATTCCTGGGGGAAAGTGATCCGCCCGGATTTCACTGGTGTAATAGAGCCCTCCGAGGTAGTCACCCCCATAGATGTCGACAGCTACCATCGGAAAGCGTCCGGTCGATCTCAACCAGCTGAGTTGCTCTTCGGTCAAATTGTGGTTCGTGCGGAGTCCATTCCACCTCTTTGAGAAGACTTTACCGAGAGCATCGGCATAGCTGAATATTGGCCTTCAGGGGGTCCAGAGGTAGTGCGGGTGAGCGCCGTGGTCGGAATCCCGATTGGCGTGGGTGAGCGCCAGTGTCGGTGTGGGTGAGCGCCATCTGTAAGGCTCCTTCCACCACGTGAGGGCCACGTGGTGGAAGGATTACCGGCAATGGTACGGAAGATCAAGGCGAAACTGGTTTTGCAGTTTCGCAATCAAGGCCTATCGGGCAGGGCTATCTCGTCTGCTCAGGGCATGTCTCGGCACAGCGTTCAGGCGGTGATCGCGGCTGCTGATCGGGCAGGGCTCGGCTGGGATGACGTTGCTGATTTGTCTGATGGTGAGGTTTATCTGGCGCTATTTCCCGGCCGCGGGGTGCGCGAGAGCGTGTTTATGCAGCCGGACTGGGGCCAGGTGCACGGGGAGCTGGCCAGGGTTGGGGTGACGTTGAAGCTGCTGCACCAGGAGTATGTCGACGGATCCGGTCGGGCGGGGCAAGCGGCGATGAGTTATGACCGGTTCTGCAGGCTTTATGGCGATCACGCGATGGTCACTGGCGCCTCGTCCCGGGTCGGCCACAAGGCCGGCCGCAGCATCGAGGTCGACTGGTCTGGGCCGACGATGCAGCTGGTCGATCCGGCAACGGGAGAGGTCTCGAAGGTGTATTTGTTCGTCGCGTGTCTGCCGTTCAGCAGGTATGCGTTCGTGGAGGCGTGCCTGGATATGCGGCAGGATTCGTGGCTGCGCGCGCATGCGGAGATGTTCGCGTTCTTCGGCGGCACGGTCCCGCGGCTCGTGCCCGACAATCTCAAGACCGGGGTGATCTCTCATCCGCGCGAGGGCGAGGTCGTGCTCAACGACGCGTATCGGGAGATGGCGGCGCATTATTCAGCGGCGGTACTACCGGGCCGAGTGAGGCACCCGAAGGACAAGGCGAGCGTGGAAAACACTGTCTCGCACGTCGCAACCTGGGTGATCGCCGGGTTGAGGAAAGAGGTGTTCACGAGCCTGGCGCAGTTGCGGAGACGGATTCGGGAGCAGATCGATGCCTATAACAGGCAGCCGTTCCAGAAGCGGGAGGGCTCCCGGCTGAGCGTGTTCACCGCCGAGGAGAAGCCGGTGTTGCAACCGCTGCCGGCGGTGGCGTTCGAGATCAGCACCTGGACCTATGGGCGCAAAGTTGGGCGCAACGGCCACGTGGTCTGGGCGAAGAACTTTTACTCCGTGCCGTTCGCCCACATCGGCTCGAATGTTGATCTTCGTGTCACGGAGACCATGCTGGAGATATATCGCAGCGATGAGCGCCTCACCAGCCACCTGCTGCTGCCAGCGACGACGGCGAACCAGCATCAGACGAACGAGGCGGACCTTCCGGAGGGTCGCAGCTGGCAGGCGTGGGACCGGGCCCGGATCGATGAATGGGCGTTACGGATGGGCCCGGCAACCGTGACGGTGATCAGCAAGATCTTCGAGTCCGTGCCCGTCGAGGAGGCCGGCTACGACCCCGCGCTGGCGGTGCTGCGCCTGTCCCGCCGGTTCTCCCCGGCCCGGGTGGAAGCGGCCAGCCAGCTCGCGCTGCGGGGGCCGATACGATCGCCCCGCTACGCCCACCTGCGGCCGATCCTGGATACCGGGCAGGACAAAACCGGGATCGTCCCTGATGAGCCGGAGGGAGACGATGGCGGATACGTGCGGGGCGGCGCCTACTACGCCGGAGGGGCTCGATGAGCCGCCTGGATGCGGAGACCAAACGCAAGCTGCGCGAGATGAACGCGGGCGAGTTGCTGGAGGCCATCGATACCCAAGACGAGAGGCTGAGTATCAGCTTGCCGTTCGAGGATCGTGTCCGGCTGGTCGTCGATGACGCCTATTCGTCGTTTACGCATTCCAAGGTGACCGGCTTGATCCGGCGGGCAGGACTGCGTTATCCGAACGCGGATTTGCGCCGCATCGATCTTCTCGACGAGCGCGGTCTTGACCGGCAGCTGCTGACCCAGCTGGGCACCTGCTCGTTCGTGGGCAGGCAGCAGAACGTCGTCTTGCAGGGGTTCACCGGGTCGGGGAAGTCGTATCTGGGATGCGCGGTCGCCAAACGCGCCTGCGAGCACCGAATCCGCGCACATTACGTCCGTATGCCAGACCTCGAGGAAGAATGGGTCGCCGCGCAAGACAGGCCCGGCGGTTCCGGTAAATTCCTGCGAAAGTATGCGGCATTCACGCTGCTGGTCATCGACGAGTGGCTCCTGGACCGACCCACGGAACCGATGCGAGGCATGCTGCTGGAACTGATGGAGCGCCGCTACGGCGAGACCTCAACAGTGTTCTGCACCCAGTATTTGCAGAAGGACTGGCACCAGCGGCTCGGCTCCGGCGTCCATGCGGACGCGATCATGGACCGGATCATCCACAACACGATCTGGGTCGAGACCGGCAACTACAACATGCGCGAACACGCAGCACTCGTGAGCGCCTAATCCTGCGCCAGAGAGCGTCAGCGGCGCCAAGCCACGCGACTGCTGGCGCTCTCTGGCACGATCCCCGGCGCTCAACCGCACGAATGGGTGGCGCTCAGGGCCTCAAATACTCAGCATAGCTGCTGATCTCTTGGCAATTGAGAGCGTATTCCTCAGGTGACTGCGCCCCGAATGACTTCAGGACGATCAGCCTGGCAATGATTGCGTAAAGGAGCACGGGCTGCGCCCACCGGTAGTCCCAAACCTGGTTGAGCGGGAGCCTTTCCGCTCGATCTGGGATGTGTGGCATCCAACCCCGGTCATACGAGGTTGGATCCCCGGACTGGGAGATAGCAGCGAGACTGTACGGTCTGAGCCAGTACCCATCCCCAGTACTGATGAACGTGTTGACGGCCAGGCGCGAGTCACGGTCCGCGAGAGCGATCTTGTCTGCCCATACCGGGTCGTTTCGGGAAGCATGAGTTGCTACGAAGGCATGAGCTGTTTGGATCGATGTGGTGGAGTGCGCCATAAGGTAGACAAGGTTATCTTTTCGGAGTGATTCCCATGCTCCGAGGTTGAAGTCCTCAATACGACTCAGGGTTTCGTGTATCTGCTGGAGCTGCTCCAAGAGCGGGTCGGGTGCCTCCGTGGCCCCGCTGATCCAATCGTTGAACTTCTTGATGAATTCATAGTGTTAACGCCAACCGAAAATAGGGCCAGAAACGCCAACCGAAAATAGGGCCACCGACCATTATGGAAGGTGATCAATTTGGATGATTGGGCGGAGATACGCCACCTGTTTTCAACGGGCAAGCACTCGAAGCGTGAGATCGGCAGGATCGTGGGGGTTTCCCGCGGAACCGTTGACCGGGCGCTGGAGTCGGACCGGGCGCCGAAGTATCAGCGGGCGGCCGGAGTGTCGAGTTTTGATGCGTTTGCCCCCAGGGTTCGGGAGTTGTTGGTGAAGACGCCGACGATGCCGGCCGCGACGCTCGCGGAGCGGGTGGGCTGGTCTGGTTCCGCGTCGCTGTTCCGGGCCAAGGTGGCTCTTCAAGGTTCCCGGGGAATGGTCTGCTGAGATGATTGCTCATGCTGCCATCCGGGCTGCACTTCTCAAGAGAATACGCGATTTGTAATTGATTGGGTTGCGGTAGCCGCGGGCGGTTCGTTTGATGTGTTTTATCGCGGTGTTGTTGGCTTCTACTTTGGCTGTTGTAGCGCCGGTGACGATGAGGACTTCGATCTCGGCCCACCAGCGGCACACGGTCCGGTAGAGCCTGTTCGTCTCCGGCATCGCGGCCCGTTCCACCAGGTCGGCGAGGGCAGTCTTCGCGGCGGCTGCGTCCTCGAGGGACCCGGTGGAGAGCAGGGTGCGGAGTTGTTCCTTGACCTGCCAGGCGGCCTGGAGGCTGCCGGTCGGATCGTCGGCAGCGAACACGCCCGCCAACCGGTGATGTCCACGTTCTGAGAGGTTCTCGTTGGCCTTCAGCAGCAGCATCCGGTTCGCCCACGCCGGGTCCGTGGTCCTGCCCCGCCGGCCCCGAACCTGCTGGGACAGGCCCTGACGGACGGTGGTGAGCATGTCGTTGGCCAGCATCGTCACGTGGAAAAGATCCACCGAGACCGCCGTGCGCGGCAACCACATCCGTAGTGCTTTCCGGAAGGCCGCGGACGGGTCGATCGCGACGACCTGCACCCCAAGCCGCCAGTCCAGTGGCCGGGCGAAGAGCCAGTTCCCGACGCCCTTGTGGTCACGTCCGTCCACGATGCCCAGGACCTGGCCGGTGTCCAGATCCACGATCGTTGTCATCCAGGGCTCGTACCGGATCCATGCCTTGGTGCCGGGGTCCTGGAAGAACCGCACGGACCGGTACCGGTGCTCATCGATGCCCAGCATCCTGGGTGCCAGCAGGTCCACGTCCGGCAGGCGCAGGGCGGCGTCGCCGATGATCTGCTGGACCAGCCACCACGAGATCCCGAACGCCACGGCGGTCTCGGACACTGCCCGCCCCGAGGTGATGACCGCCTCCAGCACCGACTGCCGTAGCCGCCGCGTCGACCGGGCCCGGCGCGGGACCTGCGGCGTCGCTTCGCAGAACGATTTCCGCTCGCACAAATACTCGTCACAGAACCAGCGCCGCTTGTCCCAGAGCAGCACCACCCGGCCAGCGACCGGAATGTCACGCAGCCGCTGGCAACGGCGCTCCTTCACCCGGAAGGCGACGACGCCGCAACTCGGGCAGCCCGGCGGAAATGTCGTCTCCACCGTAATGTGGCGTGCCCCGTCAGGAAGCAGCACGGCGGCCGTGACACGGTAATCAGGCAGGTTGAAGATCAAGCTGGCAGCATCATCGGCCGCCAAAGTAGGCTCTAACAAGGCTCGTGGTTCCTGTTCAGGTTGAATGCGTAGATAACACTCATCCCAGCAGGACCACGAGTCCTCTGCTAGCTACAACACGAACCTATTTCCCCGGGAACCTTGAAGAGCCGCCAAGGTCGCCGCGATCCGGCCTGAATACGCACCGCCTGACCCGGCCGACCGTCTGGTCCACGAGCCGGGGTTCCAGGTCCAGTGCGATCTCTGGTTCCCGCACGAGCCGCTGCCCGTCGGTGAGGGCCAGAACGACACGCCACCGGTGCTGGTGATGACCTCGGCGTTCTCGGGATTCATCCAGGCACGGATGCTGCCGTCGCGGACGACGCCGGACCTTCTGGGCGGAATGTGGACTCTGCTGCAGGACGCGCAAGCGGTTCCGTCCAGGCTGCTGTGGGACAACGAGTCCGGCATCGGCAGGCGCCGGCCCACGGAGCCGGTGGCCGCGTTCGCCGGCTCCCTGGGACTGGAGATCAAGCTGCTCCCGCCGCGGGATCCCGAGTCCAAGGGCATGGTCGAGCGGATGAACAGGTTCTTCCGCCAGCGCTTCATGCCGGGCCGGGACTTCCGCTCCCCAGCGGATTTCAACGGCCAGCTGGAGGACTGGCTGCCCAAGGCGAATCACCGGTACTCGCGGTCCCGCCACGGCCGCCCTGACGAGCTGATCGTCCTGGACCGGGAAAGGATGCGGCAGCTGCCGCCGGTGACCCCGGAAGCGGTATTCCGCAACGCGGTACGGCTCCCGCGGGATTACTACGTAAGGGTGTTCTCCAACGACTATTCCGTGGACCCTTCATTCATCGGGCGGATCGTGGATGTCACCGCTGACCTGGACACCGTCTGGGTCACCCATGACGGCGTCATCATCGCCACCCACGTCCGGGTCTGGGCCCGGCACCTGGTCCTGACCGATCCCGCCCACGTGGCACGCGCGGCGGTGATGCGCCGGGACTTCCGGACCCAAAGAGTCCACCGCCCCCAACCCGAAGAAGCGGTGCAGGTCCGGGATCTGGCCGCCTACGACGAGATCTTCGGCATCGACCTCGGCCAGCAGCCGGACCTGGTCCTGGAGGTGGCGTCATGACCGGGACACCGTCACAGATCGAGTACTACGCACGGGCCCTGCGCGCGCCACGGATCAGCGATGGGTTCCGCCGGCTCGGGGACCAGGCCCGGGACTCCGGCTGGTCCCACGAGGAGTACCTGGCCGCGGTCCTCTCCCGTGAAGTCTCCGAACGCGAAGCCTCCGGCGCGGCTACCCGGATCAAAGCCGCACGGTTCCCGGCCCACAAGGACCTTGAGGAGTTCAACTTCGACCACCAGCCCTCCGCGGACCGGAACCTCATCGCGCACCTGGGCACCGGGGTGTTCCTCTCCGAAGCCAAAAACGTGGTCCTGCTCGGACCACCCGGCACCGGCAAAACCCACCTCGCAGTCGGCATCGGCATCAAAGCAGCCAAGGCCGGGCAGCGCGTCCTCTTCGACTCCGCCACCGGCTGGGTCGCCCGCCTCCAGGAAGCCCACTCCCGCGGGAAACTCGCCCAGGAACTGGTCAAACTCCGCCGCTACGGGCTCCTCATAATTGACGAAGTGGGCTACATCCCGTTCGATCAGGACGCCGCGAACCTGTTCTTCCAGCTCGTCTCCAGCCGCTACGAACACGCCTCCATGATCCTGACGTCCAACCTCCCGTTCGCCCGCTGGGGCGACGTCTTCGGAGACCTGACCATCGCCTCGGCCATGATCGACCGGATCGTCCACCACGCCGACGTCATCAGCCTCAAAGGCAACAGCTACCGGCTCAAAAAACACCAACCCGCCGCCAGTACGGCACAATAGAACCACAACCCCGTGGCCCGTTTTCAATTGGCACTATTGGCCCTATTTTCGGTTGGCGTTAACACATAGGTATCGAATCCAAAACTGACCCAATCGAGGACGTCTTTGGCTGCTTCAGCCGTAAATTCCGATTCATTTTTCGCGTCGTTGGATAGCCCTGATCGAACAGCCATTTGGCGCAAGGCCTGTCCCAAATAGGCCGCCTTCACCGTCTCCGCATTGTCACTGGTCAAGTCGAGGACCTTATCACCCGGATCGGCTGTCGGTGCAAACAAGCCGTCCGATCGGAGATAGATATCAGTGTTCGGAATTCGGAACTTGGTTACGTCCACTTTCGCTCCTACAGGTGAAGTTTCGTCAGTTTCAAGAATGCCAATCAGTGTCTCAAGGAGAATAGCCCACCCGGGCCGTACTTGCATCAGTTTTGATGCGCGTAGAGGGCGCCCCTCAGCCGTGATGCACCGATTGTGATCGGGGCAGCCTTGGTGCCGCGGACTTTCCGACTGAGGCCAGATCACAGAGCGCATACGAAGGCTCCTGGTTACGTCTCCAGGCGCCCCAGATTTGAGCATTTGTCAGGACTTGAGGACCGAGGCCATGATGGGCGACAAAGCCTACTCATCGCGGGCGAACCGTGCCATGCTGCGCGAACGGGGTATCAAAGCCGTCATTCCCGAACCTTCGACCAAATCGGACACCGCAAACGCCGAGGCTCACGCGGCGGACGCCCTGTGAACTTCGACGCCGAGACCTACAAAGGCCGCAACACCGTGGAGAGATCCTTCATCATCTTCAAACAATGGCGCGGCATCGCCATCCGCTACGACAAGCTCGCATTGACCTATCGAGCGAGCGTCGTCCTCTACGCCGTCGTCATCTGGCTTCGCCAATAAGGAGACGCGTCAGAGTACTGATTCTCGATCTGACCACCCATCACACCGAATAGCCGACCGGTCCCTTTAAACGGAAACCTTGACAGGCAGCGTGACGCTCTTAGCTTCACGCCTGCGCCAGGCAAATAGAATGAACAGTGCTAAGACTATGAGCAAGCGCGTCTCCGCCCTTGCGGAATACGCGAACGAACCGCCCCACGCGAGGTCGAGCAGGCCCGCTGCGGCGATCGTGAACGCAACCGCTGCGAGTAGTTCGCGGCGATCGATCATGGGCGCCGAGATTACCGAGATCCACTTGGAGTCCATCCAGTTCACAGCCCATGCAACTACTGGAATGGCTGCCAGCACGCCGACTAGGCTGAAGTTGAACAGCCACTCACCCGCGAACAATGCAGCATCCGAATGCCCGGTGCCATTAAGTTCCGGGCTGAACAGCTCTGCCAGTTCCGCACCGAACCCAATGGGTTTCTCGGGCCAGACCTGGCGGGGGACAAACGCCAACGCGCTCGTGACAAACGACGACCCCCATGTGTAGGCGAAGTCGCCGACGGCGTCCAGACCGATCAGTTGAGAAAAGCGGTAGATAGGACCAACCACCGATTCCAGCCCATTCTCCGACGAGGCTGGGTTCCGCGACGCGGAGAAGTCGGCACGGTTTTGAGCCAACAACATCAGGGCCGGTCCGAGGACTACGACCATGGCAATCTTCATCAGCCTTCCCCGCCACCGGTGGGCGAAGGTAGCAACGACGGCTACGCCTAACGCGCCCAGAGTGAGGCGCCCGAACCCTTGGAACACATAGGTTGAGTATCCCACCACGCCGAGGCCGGTCACGATGTACGCGAACAGGGCCTTCCGGCCAGGGCCACGGAATGCTGCTACGGCGAACAGGATGATGCCGGAGAATGCCGCAGCGTCCAGCATTGGATCCTCGATGCCCAGTATGTTCAGGCCAATCGAACCGGCCATAAGTAGGAACCCCATCGACTGGCCCCAGGCGACGGTCCGCGGATCAACCTGCCGGGAGATTGGCGGGGCGATTCTGTCTGTTGGTTTCCAGACCAGGTAGTAGGCCAGGATCTGTCCGAAGTAGAGAATGTTGACCGCTGTCAGCAGGTGGGGCACGTCGCCGAAGATGGGGTCTACGATGACGTACAGTCCGGAGAAGAAGCCGAACAGGCCGGTTCCGAACATGTAAACGCCTGCCGCTGAGATGCGGCGCCCGCCGTGGGCTACGAAGCCTGTTGCCGAGTGAGCCATTCCGGCGATTGAGATGCCGGCCGCAGCAAAGTCGCTGCCCAGGAAGTTCAACCCGATGCCGATAAGCAGCCAAGCGCTAAGGAACAAGTAGGCGATGTGCGCGGCATCGTTCCCGGGCACCGGACTTGACTCCCCACTCTTCATGGCCCCATCCTATGGCTTGAACCGAACGTCCGAGGTAGCCCGTTGCCACTATTCCGGCAAGAAAACCGCTGACGCGCCGGACGCCATCTGGTCTTACCCTAGACACTATGGACTCTGCACGGGCTTCGGAAAGCGGTCCCCCGTCTGAGGGTAATCACGCCGCCAGCAGTCGCCGTGTCCGAAGACCGCTCTTGGGCGCCCTCATTTGGGGCACCATCCTGTTTGCCGCATGGGTCGGCGTCGGCATTTTCCTCTACATGGCTCCGGCAGTGGATCTTCCCGAGGAATCTGATGCCGTGGTTGTCTTGGCGCCCATCCTCTCAACGGGGCGTTTAGACTATGCCGAAAGTCTTATGCCGGAGGGCAACGGCACAACCCTCGTTGTTTCGGTGCCTGACGGGAGTGAAGAGGGTTCTTCCGATATTTGCCATGCGAACCGCAGTTATCAAATCATCTGTTTCACTCCGGACCCCGTGAGCACCCAAGGCGAAGCAAGAGCTATCCAGAGGCTAAGCGAAGAATATGGCTGGCGCAGTATCACTGTCGTGACAAACGACTTTCATGTGACAAGGGCGAGGACCATGATTGAGCGGTGCTACCCCTATCATCTCAACATGGCAGCAGTCAGGGGTGATCGCTCCGTCACGGACTGGGCCTACCGCTTCGTTTATGAAAGTGCCGCATTCGTGAAGGATGCTGTCCTTATTGGATGCTGAGCCAATATCCACGAGGTGATGCCCGTCGTCCACAGGGTGCTGACCGAGAAGGAAGCCCAAGGTCGGGATGGTGCGGGCCACGAAACCCACCCGCTGGTTGAGCTTGTCGAAACCTACGACGGCGGTGAGCCGGCGGATCTCCGCGTCCAGTTCACGGGCAGTGAGTTTGTCCGCGTTAGGTGGCCGGACCATCGGTCAGTCCCCTGGACTAATTGAGCTGCCGTGTAATGAAGCCTGACATCCCCGGCACTGTGAATGCTATGACTCAGTGCTCGGGCGCGTAAACGAGCCCTTTCGCGATCAGATTCGCCCGAATCGGGCCAAAGCTCGCCGGGCCTCGCCCCAATCGGGCGGCGATTTCGCCCGACGAACTTCCCCCATCTCCGTCTTCGGCCATCGCTCTGAGGTAGCTCTGCTCCGCCTTGGTCGCCCGGTCCCAGCGGGCCCGGAAGAACCCGCTATCCAGTGCCGCTCGGCCGGTTGCGGCGCGCCGACCCGGGCATCGTCGTAGGTAATTTTCGAACCAGAGGCCGCGTTCCAGAGTCCACTGAGGCTCATCTCTACGGATGTATAACGAAATCTACACACGTCTGGCAAAAATTAGACCTTGATAGATTTCGGTAGATACTCTCCCCCAGCAGCGCCAGCAGTGTGCCCATTAGTAGGTAGCAGTAGATGTCGTTTTGGAGGCTCTAAACGGCATCTACTGCTACCCAGTTTGGGTTGGGGGCCGGGGTCAGATATCGGCCAGGAGCGTGTTGGGCTTTTCAATCGCGTCCGCAACGAACCGCAGGAACCCGGCTGGCGTGCCGCCATCACATACACGGTGATCAAAGGTAAGAGTCAGCTCAGTGACTTGGCGTACGGCCAACTCCCCGTCCACCACCCACGGCTTGTCCACGATCCGCCCCACGCCGAGGATCGCCACCTCGGGGTGGTTGGTGATGGCCGCGGATCCGTCCACCCCGAAGACACCGTAGTTGTTCAGCGTGAAGGTGCCGCTGCCCAGTTTCTCCGGGGTTGCTTTGCTGTCGCGTACGACGGCGGTGAGCCGGCGGATCTCCGCGTCCAGTTCGCTGGCGCTGAGTTTGTCCGCGTTGCGGATCGAGGGGACCATCAGTCCGCGGTCAGTCTGGGCCGCGAAGCCAAGGTTGGCGGCGGCTCCTGCAACGGGCGTCCCGGCCCCCCCCCATCGGAGCGGGGCAGGCATAGCCGCTCTCGCCGTGACCCACCCTAATCACCTACCCCAACATCAATTACAACCGCCAGAACAACGCTGTCAACCCGAAAAGAGGCAAGACTTTTATTTTTTTAAAGGTCTCGACTATATGAATTCAAGGGCGTATCTTTGCATCTGGAACACGCGTCCGTGATCTACATCACAACAGTGTGGCTCGGAGTGGAGCCGGACTGATCCTCTACTAGTTGGAGGATGTCGGGTTGTCTGGCGGCCTTTCCCGGAGCCTCCACAGGGGTTCTGACGTGATCTTCGCTGCATTCTTGCGTAACGCTATTCATTGGAGAGACATGGAAACCCTCGTAGGAACACTGAGCAAGGCCGGATCCATTCACAAGGTGGAAGGCGGTTATCTTGGCCTGCCGCAGATGAATGAGCCAGGGTGTGAGGCCGCCCTGGGTGACGCTCTCTCCAACCCTGCCGGGTCGGTCATGAGCGCCGGCTACTTCGAGTTGCAGGCCGCCGAACCCCTGCTATACACGTACACCTACGACGAAATGAAGCTCGTCGTACAGGGTGAGTTCATCCTCACCGACCAGGCCACAGGAGACGTGACTCACGCGAAGGAGCGCGACGTGCTGTTCTTCCCCAGGGGAACAACAGTCAAGTTCGAGACCCCTGACTATGCTCTAGGGTTCTTCACCGGCCACCGCTCCTACGCAGCTTAAATAACCGGGCAGACTGAGCGGCAAAACCATGATTCTGAAGGAAATTTCATTCGACCGGTTCATTTTCAATTGCACTGGTTGTGACCATGCTTGGGGGGCCGACTATGACGTCCAGCATGTTGAGGACGGTCACGGGCACGAGCGGGACTATTTCTTTCGCAACGGCCTGCTCTGCTGCGATCCCACCGGTGTAGGCGAAACCACCTGTCCGCACTGCGGCCGGACTTCCGTCCTTGCCCACCACAGCCCCCGCCAGGCCAGTCCCGCGGTCACGGACAAGGCCCCGGAGATGCCGAGCGAAATACCTGCCATTGCCCCAGAGGTGCCGGGCGAAATACCCGCCCCTGCTCGGGCCGCGGTGCCGCTGCTCGCAGGCACTCGATAGCCCCTGCCGAGCCCGGCTCTCAACCCCACCCTGGCTCCCCGGTGCCGGGGTGGGGTTGAGCGCCCTCCAAGGGCGTGTCTCATGAATCGGCGGCCTACTGGCTGGAATGCCTGCGCAGCCCTCATCTGGCTACGAAAATGAGGCCGGCCAGCGGACCCGCACACCGTGCACCGGCCTGCAGGGAAGCATGGACCCGGGAACCGGGGCTGACGGAGGCATCCGCCCCGAGACCAGCCCTTTTGGGGGCGCGAACGGACCGTGCATCTTCGTCGGGCGTGCCCCGAATAGCTGTAACCTCACTCATGCATATGTAACGAATTCATAAGGCAGACTGGGTGCCGGCTGGATGCGCGCTGATGGGGGCCAGCGGAGCCATCGTTTACCCCACTACAGGTCAGCCAGTACCGACCCCGAGTTCTCCACGCAGTCGGCAACAAACCGGAGGAATCCTGCCGCGGTTCCACCATCGCACACGCGGTGATCGAACGTGAGCGTCAATTCAGTCACCTTGCGGACAGTCAGTTCCCCGTCCACCACCCACGGCTTGTCGATGATGCGCCCGACGCCCAGGATCGCCACCTCGGGGTGATTGATGATGGCCGCGGATCCGTCCACGCCGAACACCCCGTAGTTGTTCAGCGTGAAGGTGCCGCTGCCCAGTTCCTCCGGGGTTGCTTTGCCGTCGCGTACGACGGCGGTGAGCCGGCGGATCTCCGCGTCCAGTTCGCGGGCACTGAGTTTGTCCGCGTTGCGTATCGAGGGGACCATCAGACCGCGGTCCGTCTGGGCCGCGAAGCCCAGGTTAATACCGGCGAAGGCCACGATCTCCTGGGAGCCGTCGCCAGTGGTTTCGATGCGCGTGTTCAGGTCCGGGAATCGTTTTAACCCAGCAGTGACAAAACGCGCGATGAACGCAAGGAGCCCCGGCGTATTGTGCGGATCGGACTTCTTGAGGCCTGCCCGGAGTTCCACCAGCGCCGTGGCATCAACGTCCACCCAGACCGTGGCCTCGGGGATCTCCGACCGGCTGCGGGACATATTGGCGGCCACGGCTTTCCGGACGCCCTTGACGGGTGTCCGGGACGAAATGCCCAGACCTGTGCGCGCGTCCGTTCCGGGAACGGCCTCGGTTGATCGCGCCTGTCGAGATCCTCCGGTTTCGACGGGCTCAGCCACCGGACTCGACTCAACCACTGGAGTGCTGATGACCGCCTCAACGTCCCGTCGCATGATCAGCCCGCTGTCACCCGAGCCTTGCATTCCGCCGAGGTCCACGCCGTGCTCCCGAGCCATCCGCCGGACGAGCGGTGAAATGACGGCTCCCAGTTTCCCGGGGACCCTCGTGCGGAGCAGCAGCAGGTCATCGGCCGCCTTCTGGGCGTCACGCTCAACCACCGGGTGGTCGTTGGTTGAGCTTGTCGGAACCACCGTTCGGGGAGCCCTGGTTCGCCGGGCAGTGCCACTGCCACCGGGAGTTCCATATCCGATCAGCACGTTTCCGGACCCGGCCTTCTCTTCTTCGCGGTAGGCAGCCGCTGCGCCGGTTTCGGCAGGCTTGGTCTCGACAGGCTCGACCACCGGGACGGGCTCGACCACCGGGGCCGTCGCACCAACCGGAAGCACGGAGATCAGCGGCTTGCCCACATCCAGCGTCTGGCCCGGCTCGCCGTGGAGCACCGTCACAGTGCCCGCGTACGGCGACGGGACTTCCACCATAGACTTGGCCGTCTCCACTTCGGCGATGGGCTGGTCCACGCGGATCACATCGCCCACGGAGACGAGCCAGTTGACCAGTTCGGCTTCGGTCAAGCCTTCGCCGAGGTCGGGCAGCAGGAATACTTTCGTTTCACTCATGGTCAGTTCTCCCACTGGAGGTCGTCTACGGCGTCGAGGATACGGTCCACGCCGGGCAGGTAGTAGTGCTCGAGCTTCGGTGCGGGGTACGGGACATCAAATCCCGTGACGCGGCGGATAGGCGCGGCGAGGTAGTGGAAGCAGCGTTCCTGGACCCGCGCCACGATCTCGGAGGACACGGACGCGAAGCCGTGCGCTTCGGCGATCACCACGGCCCGGCCGGTCTTCCGGACGGAGGCGCACACCGTCTCGTCGTCGAACGGGACGATGGAGCGGACGTCGATGACTTCCAGCGAGCGGCCCTCCTCCGCAGCAGCAGCTGCCGCCGCCAGCGCCGTGGGCACTGACGGTCCGTAGGCGATGAGCGTTGCGTCTGTCCCGGCACGCGCGACGGCGGCACGCCCTTCCGAGGACCTGCCCGCCGCGACGTTAAGTGAGTGCTGCGCCCGGAGATCCTCAAGGTCCACCATGTCCTTGGACCAGTAGAGCTTCTTGGGCTCCATAAACATGACGGGGTCATCCGAATCGATGGCCTCACGCAGCATCCGGTACGAGTCGGCGACCGTAGCGGGAGTGAACACCTTCAGTCCCGCCGTGTGGGCGTAGTACGACTCGGAGGAGTCGCAGTGGTGCTCCACTCCCCCGATGCCGCCGGCATAGGGAACCCGGATCACGATGGGCAGTTTCACGGCGCCCCTGGTGCGGTTGTGCATCTTGGCCACGTGGCTGACGATCTGCTGGAACGCCGGATACGCAAACGCATCGAACTGCATCTCCACCACCGGCCGCATCCCGTTCATGGCCATGCCCACAGCCATGCCCACAATGCCGGACTCGGCCAGCGGGGTGTCGAAGCAGCGCTGTTCACCGAAGGTTTTGGTGAGGCCGTCCGTGATGCGGAAGACCCCGCCCAGCAGGCCCACGTCCTCGCCGAAGACCAGGACGGCCGGATCGGCGTGCATCGCATCCGCCAATGCCGTGTTGAGGGCCTTGGCCATGGTGACGGATTGAGGTCCGGACGCTTCAGCCGCAAAAGCAGCGGAAGCCGCAGCCCGGGCCGTTGCCGCGCTGACGTTGCCATTCGCCTCGGACGAGGTGGTGATGGTCGGACTCATTTCGCCGCCTCCTGGGTTGACGCTTCGCGGGCAAGTTCGTCGGCCAGCATGGCTGACTGTTCCTTCAGCTGGGGTGTGGGCACCGAGAACACGTGCCGGAAGAGTTCCTGGGGGTCCACGGGAACGTCCTCCCCCAGGCCGTTCCGCAACTGGGTGGCAACTGCTTCCGCTTTTTCCGCGATCCGCGCCGCGCCGTCGTCGTCCAGCAGTCCCCGCCCGGTGAGGTACGTCTTCATCCGGCTGATCGGATCCTTGGCCAGCCATTCAGCCACCTCGCTGTCCTGCCGGTAGCGCGTTGCATCATCGGCGTTGGTGTGTGCCTGCATCCGGTACGTGTGTGCCTCAACAAGAAGCGGACCCGAGCCGCCCCTGGCCAGCGCAACGGCCCGGTCCAGCACGGCGAGGAGGGCCACCACGTCGTTGCCGTCCACCCGTTCGCCGGCCATGCCGTAGCCCACCGCCTTGTGGGCGAGCGACGGCGCTACGGACTGATGCGCCAGCGGAACCGAGATGGCGTATTTGTTGTTCTGGACGAAGAAGACAACCGGCAGGTGGAAGACGGCGGCGAAGTTCAGGGCCTCATGGAAGTCACCTTCGCTGGTGGCGCCGTCCCCGCACATCGCCAGGACAACGGTGTCTTCCCCACGGAGCTTTGCCGCGTGGGCCACACCCACACCATGCAGCAGCTGGGTGGTCAGCGGCGTGCACTGGATGCCCACGTTGTGCCTGGCCGGATCGTAGCCGCTGTGCCAGTCACCGCGGAAGATGGTCATGGTCTCCACGGGATCAACCCCCGGGCCATGACCGCCACGGCGTCCCGGTAGGTGGGGAACAGCCAGTCGCCGTCGGAGAGGCAGAGTGCGGCTGCCACCTGGCAGGCTTCCTGGCCATGGCTGGACGGGTACACGGCCATGCGCCCCTGGCGGACGAGCGCCGAGTTCTGGTCGTTGACCCGGCGTCCGACGACGAGCTGCTCGTAGGCGGCCATCAGTTCCTCATCGCCGGGCAACGGGTACTCGTGGCCGGGTTCGGTGCCCTGCTCACTTTCTGCCATGAGCCGTCCGTCCGGATCCACCATCTGGATCTGGTGGCGGGCGGGCAGCATGTAGTCCTCCACCGTGATGCCGAACTTGCGCACCGCTTCGGATACGGCATCTTCAGCCGGCAGGCGCTCGGCCTGGTCCGGCGCAGAGTGGTCCGCGGAGATCGTCATTGGTCCGTCCTTCTGTAGCCACTAGTCACCCCCAGTATCGCCCCAAGGGAAGTTTCGTATCCAGTACTTCCCAGAATCATGGAAGGTTCTGCAGAATGGGCCTAATCTGGAAGACGAATTGAGATGCGATCTGGACAACGAGCGGGAGCGGTAGACGAATTGGTGAGCCAGGTTCCTTAGAATCGCCCAAGGATGAAAAACGCCCCCGACCTTATTGGCCGGGGCGACAATTTCATTCGTCTTGTTCGTCGGAGTCCATACGGATTGCGGCATCCGCAGGATCCAGTTCATCCACGCTGAACGTTCGCATTAGGGGCAGAACGATTGGGGTCACGCCGAGCTTGCTCGACATGGCGGTGACCGATTCGCGCACGTATGGATGCAGCGCGAAGGCTTCATCGCTCACGATGTCAACGCGTTGCCTGACCTCGATCCGGGTTTGGTCTGCACTGATCCGGAAATAGACCTCGGCGTCGCAGCTGAGCCTGCCATTTTCTTCGTCTTCATCGTCGGCTTCGTGCCGTTCGTCCGCGATGTAGTCGTCCAGGCCCGCGCCCCGCCGCACCGACCGGACCTCGTAGAAGACCAGGCCTGCGAGGCTCGCGTCATCACTGAGCGTTTGAAGATCGTCGTAAGTAGTCACGTCTTTCGGAGCGGCGAAGTTCTCAGGCACTCTTGACGGCCTTCCTTCAATTGTTCCTTGGTCCATGGCTCGAGTGGCGCTACAACGTGTCGGCGGACGGCACCTCCGGCGTCGGATTGCCTCCGAGCCGTTCAAACTCGGAGACCGTCGACTGCGACGTTCCCATAATCTTGGCTAGCTGGCTCTGCTTTATTTTCAGGCGCTTCCGACGCGTTACCAGCTGAAGAATGGTTTCCGTCAGCGTACGGGCATCCTTCTTCGCATGGACTATCCGAGGAGCAAGCGGCTACAATCTCCCTTTCCCACAATCATTAGCAATGGCATAGACTGTGGAGGTCGTTAGGAGACGTCATCGCTGTCAAGGACCGCCGCACCGGAATGAAGCCCGGCCACGGGGCCGGCACCCTCAATGCATGGATCAACTCTGCCCGTCCCTCGTTTTCTGAACAGGACCTGGTCTCAGCCCTGGAAGACATGACCCGCAGCACGACGGCAGCCGACCTGTCTGCACGCGACCGGGACTTCTGGGACAAGAACTCGGGAATGGCAGCCGACGGTGCCGCCGTCGCTATCGCCTCCGCGGTGAACGCCGCCGCCCGGCTCGTTTTTGACGCTTCTGCCCTCACGGCCGCCGAGGTCGCCGAGCGCATGCAGATGTCCGCGTCCACCATCCGGCACTACAAGTCGGGACGGAAGCTCTACTCGTACCTGGTCAACGGCAAGCTAGCCTTCCCGCAATGGCAGTTCAACGATACGGGTGACAAGTCGATCCCCTCTCTGGAGGACGTTCTGCGTGCGTTGCCCGACGACCTGCACCCGCAGGCGGTGGCCGGGTTCTTCCTGACGCCCCAACCCGACCTGGTCCTGAACGGTGAATTTGCCTCGGCCAAGTCATGGCTGGAGGCCGGCGGCAGCAAGAAGGTCGTCGTCGACCTTGCCGAGGGACTGGCGGTCGGCTACTGATGCCGGACCAGTACCCGCCGGACGCGGCTACCCTGCGGGCTCTGGGGTATGAAGCAAAGACGATACCGGCTGGCACCGTGCTGTGGCGGATCCACTTCACCGCCTCGGGCCATGTGGTGCCGTGGAACCGTCTGCGCACCTGGGGCCCGTGCCGGGCTCACGCTGGGAACCTCACCCGCTGCCGCCAGATGATGCCGCGCCGCTGGGTGCCGCCTACCTCGGTGAGGATGTGCTGACGTGCGTGGCGGAGGTATTCCAGCTGACCCGTTTCGTCGACGTCGACCGCGACGACCCTTATGTCACTGCGTTTAGGACGACGCGTGACATCGTACTGGCTGACCTTACGGGAGACTGGCTGCTGCCGGCCGGCGGTTCGGCGCAGATCGCCTTCGGAGAGAAAGAGCGAACCCGAGCCTGGGCGCGTGCCATCCATGAGACGTGGCCGGACCTTGATGGCGTGTACTCCCTCTCGGCAATAGCCCTGAGCCGCAAGGTGGTGACACTGTGGACCGAGGACTCCATCCCGGCCGCCCCAGAGTTCTCCTCGCCACTGAACGCTCCGGGCATCGTCTCCGATGTGATGGCAGCTGCTGCGAAGATCCGTTACACCAGTAATATCGTCCTCTGAACACTGGGATAGTCTTCTCCCGTTCCGCCGAATGGGCCTAATTTGGAAGACGAATTGAAATGTGATCTGGACAACGAGCGGGAGCGGTGGACGAATTGGCACGACTTGAAGGAGATTCCGGGGAGGTGCCCCTGGACGACGTCGACCGCCGGATCATCGCCGAACTCACCCGGGACGGGAGGATGTCCGTGACCCAGGTGGCCGAGAACGTCCACATCTCCCGCGCCCACGCCTATACCCGCATCGCCAGGCTGACCGGCGAAGGCGTCCTGACCAAATTCACGGCCCTGGTGGACCCCATCAAAGCAGGGTTGAAATCCTCCGCCTACGTGACGCTCAAAGTAAGCCAGCATTCCTGGCGTGAACTGCGCGAACAGCTGCGCGCGATCCCGGAAATCCATCACATCGCCCTCGTGGGAGGTGACTTTGATGTGATCCTGCTGGTGCGCGCTATTGACAACACCGACCTGCGGCGCGTGATTTTCGACGAGCTGCAGGCCATGCCCGGCGTCCAGGACACGCAGACGTTTCTGGTGTTTGAGGATGTTGACACGCGCTGACGGGGTCCAAGAGGCATCGCCGCGTCCGCAGAAGGCGGCTCACTGAACCAGCGTGGCCCAGGACTCCAGGAACTTCTCAGCAAGATGCGCGTGGCCGGCGGTGTTCGGGTGCGCACCGTCAAAGTCGAATCCCGGGCTGTTGGCACGCGTGAACCAGCCGGCCTCGTAGGCGTCGATGAACGGAGCACTGGCGGCTGCAGCCCCGGCGCGGACGGCGCTGTTCACACGTTGCAGTTCCTCCGCTAGCGGCTGGGGGCCGAAGGTCCAAGAACAATTACCTGGACGCCGGGCCACAACCTGCGGGCCGTCTCGATTGTCCGCGCCGTGGCGGCTTGAATTTCATCGGGGCTGGTGATCAGGGCGTCGTTCTGGCCGCCTTGCAGTATGAGGACGTTGGGGACGAAGCGCGGATCCTTAGCGATTTCCCGCAAACGGACTTCGTACTCACGGGCCTGGTTGTCCTGCGGACCACCGCCCCACGCGAAGCCGGTTCCGCCCACACCGTCGATGTTGGTGGGGTATCCGAGCGATTCTGCAACAAGGTACGCCCACCCCTGGCCTGGCCGGTCCGCGCCGTCACCGGCAGTGTACGAATCGCCAAGAATCAGGAGGACGGGCCGGGCGGGAAGCTGGATTTTCAGCTGTTGGGCCGTTGCAGTGGCTGTGGGTGCCGGGGTCGCCGTAGCAGTCGGCGTGGCCACCGGAGAGCTTGCCGTCACAGGGCTTACGGCTTTGCCCGGGCCGCGCGGATTCGTCAGTGCGATTCCTGCTACCCCGAAGGCAGCCACGGCCAGCAGAAAGAGTGCACCGTACTTGATCCATTCCTGCTTGGTCACGCTAAGTCGCCCACCGTTTCTCGTCACCGGCACATCATACCGGCGTCGTGGCAGGGAAACTCAGACCATCGTCCCGGCGCGAAGGAGCCTTAGGTCCGTCTGGCGAGCTCCAGTTCCCGGACGGGCTCCGGCGCGGGACGGACGACGGCGGGGTCCAACCTTTTGGAGGCCCAGCGGCGGATGGGTGTTTCCACAAATCGGAATGACAGGTATGCCATCAGCACTGTCAGGATTGCCGTCAGCGGTACGCGCACGGCCAGCGAAGGAACGAGGGGAATCAACAGGATAAAGACCGGCAGGTGCCAGAGGTAGATGCCATAGGACAGGTCCCGGCCCGGGCGGGAAAGCCAGCGGTGGCCCAGGATCCTTGAGACGAGGCCGTCAGGCTGAAGTACAAGCCAACCAATGACCAGTCCTGCCAGGAGGGCCAAAGCAGTCGGGCCGACGGTCCAGAAGACACTAAACCAGGCACTTGGCGTGGTCGGCTCTTTGAACGTGAACACGACCAACACCAGGGCCAGTCCCGCTAGCGGACCGAACCGGCGCACACCGGTCTGGAGGGAAACGTGGAGCCTCGAGCCCGGGCTGATGGACGCCAACACCAGGGCTACGGCGCACCCCAGCAGCAACTCGTCAGCACGTGTATCCGGCCCGTTGTAGATCCGGGCCAGCGATGCCCCGCCGGAGACCAGGAAGAACCGTGAAACCAGGAACCCCGCCGCCAGGACGGCCGTGATCCAGGCGACGGTGCGGACCTTCCAGAACCGCAGCATCAGCAGTAGGAGCAGCGGCCAGACAAGGTAGAACTGCTCCTCGACGGCCAGGGTCCAGGTAGGACTCAGCGCGCCGCCGCCGGTCGAGGAACCGAAGGCTCCGAAATTGGACAGGTTCATCAGGTAGCCAGCCGCCGGAATGGCATCGGTTGCCTGGCCGCCCCACCCCGACGACGGAAAGATCAGGCCGACCAAAACAACGACAGCACAAAGGACCAGCAGCGCCGGCCAGAGCCGGGCGAGCCGTTTGGCGTAGAACACTCCAACGCGGAGCCGGCCCGTGGAGCGGTACTCCTTCATGATCAGCAGAGTGATGACAAACCCGCTGAGCGTGAAGAAAACGTCCACGCCAATGGATCCACCGGGGGCGAACCCGGTGACGGTGTGGAAGAGAAAAACGCCGGCTACCGCGACGGTGCGCAGCCCATCGAGTGCATGCTGCCGCCCGGACACCAGCCCGGGTTCGGGCGCGGCCGGGCGTTCGCTCATGTTCAGGATTCCGCTACTTGACCAAAAATTCACTCATCAAGCATATATAACGTTTCCATAACCCCGCCGAGTGCCGGCTGGGCGCCAGCTGGGTATGGCGGGCCCAAAGGCCGGTATTGCGGGCCTTTGGGCAGCCAACCAGCGACTCAGGGCACGCACGCCTTTGCGGGTTCCGGCGAGGCCTGGCCGTTGCCCCTGCGGATCACCACCTCCACACAAGTAGCGGCGTCCGGGCTGGCAGCCACCACGGCCTGCGCTTCGCGGGAGCTGGTGTACTCACCGGCCTGCAGCACCGAGACGGGCCGCCACATGTAGACTTCGCCCTCCGCGGGCGCAGGGTTCTCCCACGTAAACGTCACGCTGCTGCCCGCTTTCGTGCCGGCGAGTTTGGCCGGAGCCGGCACCACGCTGCCCGGCGCAATAGCGTCCAGCGGCCCGTCCACACTCGGCTTCGTTTGCGGCGCTGGCGCCGGAGCGCCTGCGCCGTTGACCACCACCATCCCGGTCACTGCCGTTGCGGCGAGCACTCCCCCGGCCGCCAGCAGTAGCCATTTGGGACGACGCCTCGCGTCTCCTGGCTCGACGCCCGAGGCAGCCTCGGCATCCGGTTCCAGGGCGGCCGGCCGGAGCTGCGTGTCTTCAACGGGCACGGGCGTGAACGGCGCCGGACGGTCCCAGCCTGCTGGAACGTTCGACGGCGGCACACCGGCAGGAGCCACGGCTCCCGTTCGGGAGCCGGTGGCCCGAGCCACGGTTGCCTCGTCCGGCGCCTGTGGCACCCCAGTCTGTGGTGGCCCAGCCTGCGGCACGCCCGCCTTCGGCATCCCATTCCTCGGCAGCGTCGGCTGCTGCGCCCAGCTGGACACAGACGCCCGCACGGACGAGCCAGTGTTCGTGGTGGAAGCCCGCGGGTCGATGGATACCACGCCGCGGATCCGTGTTGCGTCCTCCGGGGCGTCGTCCGGATGATCAGCGTCCGGGCCATCGTCCAGCACTTCAAAGCTGGTGACAGACAGGCCGAGTTCCACCTGGATCCGCTGCAGGGCCAGTCCCAGGGCGTGCGCGGACTGGTACCGGGAACTGGGCTGCTTGGCCATCGCCACGGCCAGGACCTGCTGCAGCGACTGCGGGATATCGATCCGGCCCAGGCCCGGCAACGGCATGGACGCGATCCTGGACATCATTTCCCGCGAATTGTTGCCGCCGGGCAGGGCGAACGGTGAGTGGCCGGCCAGCAGAGTGTAGATCGTGGCTCCGAGGGCCCACACGTCCACCATCACACCGTCCGCGTCGGCGCTGCCGAAGGATTCCGGCGGGGACCACGGGATGGACATGCCGCCGTCGTCGGCGGCGGCCGAATCCATGGTGCCGGAAATGCCGAAGTCCGTCAGCGCGGGCCGGTTGTAGTCCGTCACCAGGATATTGGCCGGTTTGATGTCCCGGTGGGCGATGCCGGCCCGGTGGGCGGTTTCGACGGCGGAGGCCACCTGGATGCCCACCGCCAGCGCCTCGTCCACGCTGAACCGCTGGCGCCGCATTCGTGCATCCAGGTTGGGCTTGGACCAATACTCCATGGCCAGGTAGGAGTGGCCTGACGTAGACACGTTCGCTTCGTAGATCGTGACAATGAACGGGTGCGTGGACAGCTGTGCCATCAGGTTGGCTTCGGATTCGAAGCGGCGCCGGGCGCCGTCGGTCTTCAGGTCGGACAGTAGCACTTTGACGGCCACTTTCCGCCGTGGCCGGTCCTGCTCATAGAGATAGACGTCGGCGAAACCGCCCGAGCCCAATGGCTGGACATACCGGTAGCCGTCGATGGCCGGCGCCGCCGCCGGCCCGCGCTTTGCAGTCATTTACTTTCTCCTTGCAATCCGTGAGCCCAGCGATGAGAACAGCGGTGTCACTGTTGAGGCCACCGACGAAAGCAGCGACGAAGCGCCCTTCCGCAGCTGGCCGAGCAACCCGCCGTCGGCCGGGGAGGCCAGGGACCGGAGCGAGAACCTGGCCCGCTGGCGCCGCCAGAATCCCACGGAGCGGGTCATCTCCTGCACGGAGGTATCCACATCGGCCCAGAACGCCCGGATCTGGTCGTCGCTGGGCTGCCCGGCGGCGAACACTGCCTCGTCCGCGCGGTGGGCCAGGAGCACCATGGTGGTACCGCTGGCCGGGAACGCCTCGGCAAGGTTGGCGGCGTTCTCGCGCAGTGTGGCGCCGGCCGGAACCGGCGTGCCCAGGTCCGCGGCGGCGCTCATGACTTCGCTCCAGCCGCCGCTGATCCGGTCCGTCGGCGAGCCGGTGCCGGCCCGGATATTGCGACGGCGCAGCTTCAGCCAGGCAATCAGCACCAGGGGCAGGACCAGGACGGCTACTGGAATGAGGCCGATGCCGATGGCCAGCAGGATGGGCCCGAGGACACCCCAGAGACCCGGCTGGTTCTGTTCGGCATCCTGCGCGTCGGGGGCGGAATCCGGCGGCAGCTCCGCGGGTGCCTGCGGCGGCGGAGGCGGCTGCAGCACCTGCGGCTCGGGCTTGGACTTGGGCTGCGGGTCCGGCGGGATGGGCACGTTGTCTTCGGACGGCGTCGGGTTGAAGGGCACCCAGCCGGCTCCGGCGAAAGCCACCTCCACCCAGGCGTGCACGTCGTCGCCGGTGAGCTCAACGGCCCCGGAACCCTGAGGCTTCTTAGGGTCCGGGTAGAAGCCCATCACCACGCGCGCGGGGATGCCCAGTTCGCGGGCCATCAAGGCCATGGCCACCGCGTACTGTTCGTCGTCGCCCACCATCTGTTTGGAGTTGAGCAGGGAGGCAATACGCTGCGGGAAGCTGATGGCCAGTTCGGCGGCCACGCCGTCGGCGTCCTCGTCATTCTTCAGGACGGGGACGTACACCGCGGTTTTGCCCAGGGTCTCGGCGAAAGTCACCCGGTCATCCCGGGCTATGGGCGGCAGCTTCGGGGCGTCGGTGCGGACCGTGACTTTCAGAGTTCCGACGGCGGTGCCCCCGCGCCCGTCGCTGACGCCGTAGTAGACAATCACCGTGCCGGGGGCGGCAGGGGCGGTCAGTTCGGCGGCGGCCTCCAGTCCGTTGCCGGTGAGGGTGACGGGGTCGCCGTCGGGGTCGGAGTCGTTGGTGAGGACGTCGGCGGCGATGTGGCGGCCGGGCAGCACCGTGACGGTGTCCTCCTCGCCCACCGGGTTCTGGTTGGTGCCGGGCGCGGAGGCGATGCCCACCACCACGGAGGCGGTGGAGCGGGCGCCGAAGCGGTCCTCCACCATGTAGGTGAAGAGGTCCTGGCCGGAGGCGTTCTGGGAGGCGGTGTACTCGATGTAGGTGGCGCCCACCACGGCGGTGCCCTTGGCAGGGCCTGTTCCGGCCCGATCAAGGTGACGGAGTCGCCGTCGGGGTCGATGCCGTCCAGCGGGATGCTGATGCGGGAGGTCTTGCCGGCGATAACGCGGGCGGTGACGGTCTGCGGGAGCGGGCGCGAGTTCTGCTCCGCGCCCCCGCCGCGGATGTGGATGGTGACCTGGGCGGAGTCCTCCTGCCCGTCCGGTCCGGTCACGGCATAGATGGCGTGGACGGTGGTGGCCGTGGGTCCGGCCTTGAAGGGCAGCACGTCGCCGGAGACGGCCAGCAGGCCCTGGGCGGCATCCACGCCTGGACCAGCACCGGGTTGAGCCGGAGCTTGGCGCCGTTGGTTGGTCATGGCCGGACGTTCAATGACGCCGGGGCTTTGCTCTCCGAACCGGTGTTCATCAGCCGCTCCTCCGGTACGTGGGTCTGGAAGACGGCGCAGTCCATTCAGGACGGGTTCGATATCGCGGTGGGCGCCACCACGGGAACGAAGATCGGCACAGCGTCCACTCAAAAGCTGAGCTTCTACGGACTGACGCCGGTAGTTCAGCAGGTTGTCTGCGGGCCGCGTGGATCGGCCTCGGCCAGCGCCTCGCTGAGCGCGAAGCTAGCTAACCTCGGACTCATCTCGGACACCACCGTCTCGCCGGTCTCTACCAAAACGGCCAGCTACAAAATCACGTCGAACGACCGTTACTTCATCGCCAACAACGGTACGCTCACCATGACGCTGCCGGACCCGACGTTCGCCTCGGTCGGTTACCCTGTCACCATCAAGAACATCAATGCCTCAAGCTGCACCGCGGCATTGATGTTCTTGATGGTGGACTGATCGACGGCGGCGCCACGCAGACCCTCGCGTAGTGGGCCAAGGCCACGTACATCACTGACGGCGCGCAATGGCTCACCGTCTAGGCTGCAACTGATCGGTTAGAGGAAGTGACCGAGGTGGTAGGAGTTGTGGCACATGCACACCTCCGGTAGGCCGGAGGGGCCTGTGGCGTCATCCTTCGCCGTGCAGTGTTGAGTCGACTTCGCTGCCTTCAATAGCTTGTCCAGCCTTGTCAGCCGGTAGTGCTTGGTAGGCGTGTGCCCGCAGGCCGGGCACACGCCGGCCTCGCCCGGTTCATCGTAGCCAGGCATGGATGTGCCGAGTTTCCGCTGAAGATTCATGTCCCAATCATAGGGTTATCGTTGGATGCCTACCCAGCGAGTAGGGTGGTTCGCATGACGTGCGCTAGGCTCTCCGCGTACTGGATGGTGAGGTGTCCTGAATCAACGCGGATGGGCGTTGCTCCGACGAAGGCGGGGCAGCGCCCGGAAGTGTTGCAAACCCATAACTGCGTATCTACGTAGCGGGCTCCAGTAGCGGTGCGCTCGCTGCCAGTGAACGCCCGCCACTCGTTCGTGACCGTTGTTGCGCAGTCGGCGGGCTTGGAGACCTTAGTGACGCACGTCTGCAGGTTCTGACCCATTGGAGGCTTGGACAGAACCACGACAGAGGCAGCGGACGGCTTCAGGTCTTCCAGTCCTCTGCGCATCCCGGCCTCATACTCAGCGGCAGCCGCTTCGCCCTCGGCACCAGACGCGAGGCGCTGCAGCGTGTTTTCCGCTGACGCCATAATGAGTACGTCGGGCTTCATATCGGCCACCACCTGTGTCGCCTAGGCTTGGTGAGCGTCGCATTGAGGGAAGGCTTGTCCACCGCTGCCTGTCACCGATACGCGGGCGGCTGGGCACTGTGCCATGGTCAGGATCTGGAGGTTGTATTCGCTGTCAGCGAGTGCCGCCTTCACTGCCGGGCTCCAAGCCATTCCATACGAATCGCCATAGAGGACGGCTGTTTTGGTCGCCCCGGGTTGAGGGAAGTAACAGTCCCGCAGGTTATCGAGCCTAACGTCGGTACACGTCACTTCCTGCATCTGCCACCCCCATGGTTACGTCCCAAGGTTCTCGATTGATGGGGAAAGCTCCGGCCATGTCCCTTGCCGGAGTGCAGTCTGAATTCCTGTCTGAACTGCGGTAAGTTCTGGGCTTTGCGCTGGAGTGGTGGCGGTCTCGGTCGGGCTTAGAGGCTGCGTAATCGGGGTCAACTCGTCAGCCGTTGGCGGCTGCGTCTTTGCCAGCGCAAGCCCCGCAACCGAAAGCGAGACAACTACAACGAGATCAACGGCGGCTACTTCCACCACCAAACATAAGACGGAATCAAGCTTCGCGGCTCCGACTGGAAATTTGGCGGTACGCAACGAGATTTACTTGAGTACACCCAAGTACCCAATGCTGGGCTGGCCAAGCAATAAACGCGTAGCTTCCACGGTGGTTGTGCAACTCCAGGCCAAATAGCTTCAGAATATGGCTAAAGAGACTGGTATTGCGGACCAAACGGCATCGCCCAACGATTCCGGCGATTCCGGCCTAAAGCGCCGAAAGCTTCTCCGATTAGGGACCCTGATAACTGCGTTAACAGGTGTTTCCGCAGTGTCAACGATGGGTGCCAACAGCGCCCAGGCTGCCCCCAACACATATATCGCAGTTGCTGAAAAGGGCTCCCCATCGGGCGTCGCAACCTTGGACGCGAATGCGAAGATCCTCCCCGCCCAACTTCCTGACCTTTATGCCACTTTTGCCAACTACGTTAACCTCGCCAAAAACCCGGACACGATCATTGCCGGCGCGGTCACGGTGGACGGCTTGGATCGGGTCACGAGCGCCGCCGTGGCGTGGCCGGACGGAACTCCTGGAACATTGACAATCACCGCCCGGCACGCCACGGGCGCCGTGAACGGGTACACCATCACCTACGGCTCCCCTGTCACGAAAACCTTCACCCAGCCGACGATTGCGCGGAACTCGAACGGCGCTGCAACCAACGTCCCCCAGATTGTGGTGAGCTAAATGGGTATCCTCGACACACCCCCACGCCGGTAGGAGTTCCGCAGTCCCTCCCTGTCACTCCGATAGCCCGCGACGTGGACAGTACCTACGGCGTGAACAACGCCATCTTGGTCCCCACTACCGTGAGCCGGAAGACCCGCGTCCGCCGCGCCCGCGTAAATGTGGTCACGGCGGGTGGGGACATCAGCGTAGGCGCTTACGACGCCGCACTGAACCGCAAATGCACGTCGGACACCACCGGCATCGGCCCCAACGCGTTCCCCATGGAAATCGCGCTGCCACCTACTGACCTGGACCCAGGGCTTGCCTACGTTGCCATATCCACATCCAGTGGCACTGCGTCGTTCTCGTCCCACTCGGTCTACGGCCAGCAGGTAGGCGCACTGCTGAAGACCTCTGCGCACCCCCTCCCAACGTCGATCACAGGGGCGGCGCTGCAAACCAAGATACCCATCGTGACCTTGCACCCGGACGATCCGACGCCGCTTGCAGGCAACGCCTACGAACGCACCGACATGGGCGTGCACGTCATC
Organism: Pseudarthrobacter psychrotolerans; assembly: GCF_009911795.1. Classification (NCBI taxonomy): domain Bacteria; kingdom Bacillati; phylum Actinomycetota; class Actinomycetes; order Micrococcales; family Micrococcaceae; genus Pseudarthrobacter; species Pseudarthrobacter psychrotolerans. The sequence continues at coordinate 2,316,178 of NZ_CP047898.1, forward strand.
GCCAAGAACCCATCAGGCGGCAAGCTCTACGGCTTCGACGCCACCACCGGGAACTGGAAGACCTCCACGGACGGTGTCACCTGGGCCGATCAGGGGCGCACCCCGGCGACGGACTTCGGAGCGCAGGCCATAAGCATCGTCTTTAGCGACACAACATGGTGGGTCACCGCTCTGGATGGGAAGCTCTGGAAGGGCGCCGTTGACAAGTTCAACTCATGGACTGACGTCACCCCGTCTGGGATGCCTGCCGACACCATCGGCCGCTACCTCAACGCCGCACACAACGGAACGGCGCTGTTCTTCTCCAACTACGGGCTGATCGGGAAGTACGCAACCCCCGGCGACCCGTCCGGAGCGTACGTTTACAAGTCCACAGACGGCGGAACCAACTGGACCAGGTCGCTGTCCGTGCCAGCGGCAAGGCACGTGCACTGTGTGAGGGTGGACCCTACCGATGCCAACAAGATCCACGTCAACATCGGGGACCAGGGCGCGTGGGGCGGATTCGGGTACTGGTACTCCCCTGACGCCGGGGTGACCTGGTACCAGGGGGCGTCAGGCAACGCCACGCCGGGGGCGGCACCATCAAACCGCTATGGCATCGATATCTGCTGCCCTGCCGGTACCGGAGGCACGCCGGGGCGCATCTTCATGGAGGGCGACGGAACGGCCCAGCCACACGTCTTCCAGTTCTACCGGGCCAACCTCGGCTCCGGCATGCACAACGCGAAGATCGACGCGACCGTCTGGTTCGATGGCGCCCCCATTGACGGCGGGGCGTCATGGAAAGGCTCGGCGCGGGGCATGATCGGAACCAGTGAGGGCAACCTGTTCTACATCTCCACCGGCGAGGCAGGTGGCATCGGCACCCGATACGGGGTCTGGATGGCGAAAGGCCCCTGGTTCACCTCACCCGTCCTACTGGAAGAACACATGGCGCCGTGGGACTTCCCCACGTACAAATACGGCCAGACCTTCGAAGTTGGTCCCTACCTGCTGAACACGCGCTACCGGATGACCCGGCCCAAGTTTGCGGGACAATAGACCGGTTTAGTTCCCTCGCCGCCCGCTCCCTCTTACACTTCGGCCAGCACGGCTCCGGGCTTTTCGATACCGTCAGCGACCAATCGCAGGAACCCGGCCGCGGTGCCGCCGTCGCACACGCGGTGATCGAAGGTGAGCGTCAGTTCGGTGACCTTGCGGACCGCGAGTTGCCCGTCCACCACCCACGGCTTGTCGATGATGCGTCCCACTCCGAGGATGGCCACCTCGGGGTGGTTGATGATGGCTGCGGAGCCGTCCACCCCGAAGACGCCGTAGTTGTTCAGCGTGAACGTGCCGCTGCCCAGTTGCTCCGGCGTCGCTTTGCCCTCGCGTACGACGGCGGTGAGGCGGCGGATCTCCGCGTCCAGTTCGCGGGCGCTGAGTTTGTCCGCGTTTCGTATCGAGGGGACCATCAGACCGCGGTCCGTCTGGGCCGCGATGCCCAGGTTGATGCCGGCGAAGGCCACGATCTCCTGGGAGCCGTCGGCAGCGGCTTCGATGCGGGTGTTCAGGTCCGGGAATCGTTTTAACCCAGCAGTGACAAAACGCGCGATGAACGCGAGGAGGCCAGGCGTATTGTGCGGATCAGACCTCTTGAAGCCTGCCCGGAGTTCCACCAGCGCCGTGGCATCAACGTCCACCCAGACGGTGGCCTCAGGGATCTCCGCACGGCTGCGGGACATGTTGGCGGCAACGGCTTTCCGGACACCCCTGACGGGTGTTGCGCAGCCCATCGAGTGCGTGCTGCCGCCCGGACAGCAGCCCGGTTTCGGGCACCACCGGGCGTTGCATCATGGTCGGGTGTCGTGTTCTTGGCCGAAAATTCACTCAGCAAGCGTAGTTATGAGTCCATAAGCCCAGCTGAATGCCTGCTGGGCGCCAGTTGGGTGCGGGAGCATCAGCCACACGGTATTGGCGGAACCTAGCTCATTGGAGCAGCGGGACCCAAGACTCCAGGAACTTCTCAGCAATGTAAGCATAGCCGGGCTGTGTTCACGAGGGAGCCATCAAATTCGAACACCAGCACTCCACCGCAGTCATTGCGGCCTTCGCTGCGCCCTTCGAGGCTAACGCTCTAGGCATGCCCTACACGTTCTCGCTCCTGGGCGGGGTCGATCCGGAACGTGCTTGGCGGCGGCACCGTGGCCCAGGACCAGGGAACAAATCCCCCTTGTCAGCGTCGCTGATGGATCCGACACCGTCCAGGCCCATACCGTCGCCGCGCTGTCCTAATCTCTCCAAGAATGAATGATCCTTGAGCAGTCCCCCGTCTTCAGTAACAACCGAATCCAAAGGGGATTCCGAACGATGCTTGGCTGGTGGCACAGTCCTGGCTGGACGAACACCTATCGTACGACAGCCAACGCGGCCGAGGCTTCCCAGTGAACCCGCTGCACTCTCAACCCCGCCAGCACTCTGGTCGGGTTCTGCATCGCGTCGGTCACAAGCCGGAAGAACCCGGCAGAAATGTGAGGGTCATCCAATTCGCTGGCGCTGAGTTTGTCCGCACTGCGCATGGAAGGAACCATGAGTCCGCGGTCCGCGTGCGTCGCGGCGCAAAGCCCAGATTGATACGGGGGCAAAGTCAAGTGGTTGGAGCAACGCGGGGGTTTAGGCTGCGTGTAGCAGCTGGTTCAGTCGGTTGGCTGGGGTCTCGAGGTTGAGGGTTGGTCGGGGCCGGCGGTTGAGTTTCGCGGCGACCTGGCGGAGGTCCTCCGAGGTATGAACGGACAGGTCGGAGCCTTTCTCGAACCAGAACCTCAGGAGCCGGTTGGTGTTCTCGTTGGTCCCGCGCTGCCAGGGTGAGTGCGGGTCACAAAAGTAGAGCGTGGTCCCGAGCGCGGTCTGGATCTGGGCATACTTGGCCAGTTCCGTGCCGCGGTCCCAGGTGATCGACCGGCGCAGGTGATCCGGGAGCATGCCCATCTCCTTGATCATCGCGGCCGCGACAGTCTCGGCGGTGTGGTCCCCGGCGAGGTGGAGCAGGATCGTGAACCTGGTCGTGCGTTCCACGAGAGTGCCGATCGCGGTCCCGTCACAGCCGATGATGTAGGGTCGGGCCGGAGCGCGATACCGGGATTACTCCCGGCTCGTTTCTCCGACCCGCCCTCCGCACCGGACGTGCGACTCTCATCGCATCCGGCGCTCCACGGATAGCCACTTACCCAATACTGGCAGCCCACGGCGTAGGGATATTGTGTGCCCGCCACCGATACCTCGTTACTGCTATTGAGGCGGTGTCGAACATCGTGGTCCCCTCGGCCTGTGGCTGGTTTCCGGGCCTTCCTGTCAGGAAGCGCCGATAGAGTTCCCGCCACGTAATGCATGGGTGTCGCTTGCGGATCCATTGGGTCACCCGGTGCCAAACAAAAGCATCGAGATACCCGAAGGTCGCCTTGGAAACCCCGTGACGGAAATAGTTGCACCAGCCACGCACCACCGGATTGAGCTGGCGGAGCAAGACTTCAAGCGAGGGGTGCTCCGCTCGACGTGTCAGTGCCCGCACCTTCCCGAGAATCGTCAACAAAGACTTCTTCGACGGGTAGGTGTAGACACTCATCTTCTGTGTTCCTTTCTTGCGTCGCCGCTGGATGTGAAAACCAAGAAAGTCGAAGCCCTCATCAATATGGCAAACCCGGGACTTGGCCACGGAGACCTTCAACCCCAACGGGGCAATCACCTCCGCAACCTCGTCCCAGAGCGCCTCCGCATGGGACTTGTCACCTGCCACCATGATCACGAAATCATCCGCATAGCGGACGATACGATAGGTCGCCCCGCCGCGTTTCCGGTGGGCTTCCCTGCGGTACGGGGTGCCGTGGGCATCCCATTTATCGCAGAAATGCTTATCCAAGACCGTCAAGGCGATATTGGCCAGAAGCGGCGAAATGATTCCTCCCTGCGGTGTCCCGGTGCCAGAAGCCCGGAGCTTCCCCTCGGCAGACATGATGCCCGCCTTCAGGAACCTGCCGATCAGGGTCAGCACGCGCTTGTCAGTGACTCGCCTGCGCACTTCGGCAATGACTGCCGAGTGCTTCAGCTCGTCAAAACATGCCTGAATATCGGCCTCGAACACCCAGTGATACCTGCGGGTGCCCAATGCATGTATCTCGGCAATCGCATCCTGAGCCCGACGATTCGGGCGGAAACCGTAACTCACCGGTTTGAAATCCGCCTCGAAAATCGGTTCCAGCACCAAGGCCAGGGACGCCTGCACCACCCGGTCCCTCGCGGTGGGAATGCCGAGCCGTCGAAGTTTGCTGCTGCCCGGTTTGGGGATCAAACGTTCCCTCACCGGCAACGGGACAAACGTCCGGGACCTAACCAGCTCCCTGACTTCGTCCAAAAACTCCTCGGTTTCGGCACCGCCACCGATCAGGGCCGGAATGCGCCGGTCAACCCCGGCCGTTCGGGCGCCCTTATTACTTTTGACCCGTCCCCACGCAACGGTGAGGAAATCCCGGTCATAGACGAGGTTGAACACATCGTCGAAAAGACGGTCAGGATCACTGACCGCCCAGTGGTGCAGTTTCGTCTGCATCGCACGTACCCGCACGGTTGCCTCATCGAGGTCAGCCCATCGCGGTTCACCGGTATTCACCAATGCCTCCGTTCCTTGCAGTAGCTACTGCGTCGTATCCGCTGGGGCCCTTCGCCATGTACGGGGCTTTCCCCCGCTCGGACTACTACGGCCCCTCCGCCCCGTCATGCCGCGATCAGCGGACAACACGCTCACCCGCGCCGGTTTCCCTGGATGGGGAACAAGGGCGGGGACAGCACGACGGTTCCCACGTTCACTGCTTACCGATTGGCAGGCTAGGTGCCCAGCTATGCCCCTGCGATATCGCCACGGGCTACGCCGCAGGCTTTCACCGTGGCCTCGAATGCCAACGACCTTAACCGACATCCAAGTTCCCACCCCGTAATGAGGAGGTGGTACGCATCGCAGGCCAGCCCATATCCACCGAATTTGAGCTGGCGGGAGACTTGAGGAGCGTTTAGCACTGGTTCCTCTCGTACACCTTCCTGCCTTGCTTGCCGGACCCGACCCATTCGGTAGTGCTGGTCCGTCCCGGCGTTGTCGGGGCTGCTTGCCACCCTTCCCGGTGTTTCCTCAGGTCAGGCTGCCCCCAGCTTCCTCATGCTGCTGCGACAGCACAAAGGCGAAGGTCTTCCACCTCCGCTCGGTAAAACAGCGCCTCGTGGCGCACGAGGTCCCCTTCCCAGTGCCCCGGGACCGCCCGGTCCTGGACCTCGGCCGGGCGTTCACTGATCTTGAACGCCTCCTTGTAGGGGCTGTTCTTGGTCCTGTCCGCGGTATGGGGAACGCGTTGCTTCCGCTTCAGGCTGAGCTTCTCGGCCAGGTCTGCCCGCAGACTTCCGCGGGCCTGGACGTACAGTGCCTGGTAGATCGTCTCGTGGCTCACCTGCATAGTCTGGTCATCAGGGAAGTAAAACGCCAACATCGACGAGATCAGTTTCGGGCTCCACCCGTCATCCATCCACACCGCGATCAGCCGGCACGGGTCCTCGTCCTGGACAAGCCTCAAGGGCTTGGGCCGGCGCCTGGCCTGATGCGCCTTCGCGTGGGCAGAGGAGGCGTGATAGACCCCGTCCTCCCCGGTATGCCGTTTCACCTCCCGCCAGACCACCGACTTGTCCCGACCAATCGCCTCCCCAATATCCGCGTAGCTGCGCCCACACCGACGGCCCATCTGGATCATCCCCCGATCATCCAAACTCAACGCCCGGCCACCCGGGCCTTCCGCCGTAGGCGCCGGATCTGCAAGACCCCCGACGCGGCCCCTGTTCACACTCATCATCAGACCAGACTGGGCCCACCAGGTTCCCCCGGTCCGATGTGGGGTCCCGACGCGCCGGGAAGCGGCGAGAATCGACATCCCTCCACACACCAAGTCAACAAACTCGTCGCGGGCACTCTGAGGAAATGACCTGACCATAAAACGCTCCTTCAATCAGAGCGTTGCTACGACCATATGACTTGCCGGGTGAACGCCCCAATCTGTTGCGACTCCTGCACTTCATTCGCTGGTTACTCAGCTTCTCAGTTGGGCGCGCCATGCACAGGTCGAAATCTTCGGAATCCTGCACAGGAAGCCTCGCAAGTAGTATGGAAACATGAAGAAGGATTCGACCCTCCCGACTGTCGTGATAGCAATGAATGCCTTCCGAGAAGGCGGATCACAAACCTATGCGTTCACCTTGGCCCGAATGCTCAAGGACTATGGAATACGTCCCGTTCTCATCGCCAAGCCCGGCCCATGGTTTAGCGAAGCTAGAGAATCCGCCGACGCCATCCGAGTAATTTGGCGCGAAGGAACCTCGTTGGACTCGTCGGGGCCGTTGAAGCGTGTACTCCTGCGAGCTATGGAAACACTGAGCGCGATCCGGTTGTCCAGGCTAATTATGGGATCTGCACTCGTGATCAGCTCGCAACCCGGACCAACAGCCTTCTTCTCCTCCAAGAGCCAAAAGTACTGGCCCGGCATTCCTCGGGTTGCTCTCGTTCACGGCACAACCCCCGTGGAGTGGCCATTCTATGACCACCAAAATACCGTTGAGGGATTGACTCGACTCTTAGCGGCAACCCCCGAGACCTCGGCATTCCTTCGGCAGAGCGTTTCTGGTTTGACTGTGGACGAAATTGGCAATCTCTTCCGGGCTAATCTCTATTGGGGATCAGATTTGGATACCGTCATCCAAAAATATGATTCTTCTGGACCTGTTATCTTCTTAGGCACGTTAACGCCCAATAAGGTAGGGCCGATATCTGCGCTCTTCGACGCAATATCAACTCTTGACCGAAAACTAGTAGTTGTAGGTGGCGGCCCTAACGAATCAGCGCTTCGCAGTATTGTGACCGATAATGGCTGGGGAAATGACATTACCTTTGCTGGGGCCGTCAGCGATCCCCGGCCTTGGATACAAAAATCTTCGCTTGTAGTAACGGCGGGAAGAGGTGCGATAGAAAGCATGGCCGGAGGGAGACCCACCCTGGTCGCAACCAGTGACGGCGTTCACGGCATTGCTCGCCTCGACAACTTAACCGAGTTGGCAAACTTTAACTTCACCGGGAGGACTCCTTCAAGTCAATATCCGGCATCTGAATCCATGGTTCAACACCTCCAAGAGGGACTCTCCATGCAGCGTCACGAACGACTGGATATCGCCAGACTGATGAATAGTGTTGGCTCCTTGGATGCAATTGTGAGTGCCGTACATGGCGCTTGATCCGAAATTTCGCGGTTACTCTGTAACTTTTGGTAGCCGCATCGGAGTTATTATTTTGACCGCAGCCGCTGGAATTCTCTCCGCGCGGCTCTTGGGCCCCTCGGACAAAGGTGCCTACACCGTAGCCACGCTCCTACCCTCCTTACTGAGCACAATCGCAATGCTCGCAGGCCCTCAGCTAGTGCTAACGGATGTCAGCAAGACCGGGCAGGTAGGGAGTCGACTTGACAAGCTCCTACGATGGTCACTGGCGATTGCCTTCTCGAGTGCGGCCATTTGCCTCATCTTCCAAGTCAGTTCTCAGCCCCCTCCGCTAAGCGGCGCCCTCGTCCTGAGCAGTGCAGTGGCGGTTGTGGCTCCGGCGCTTATTACGCCGGAATACTTCGCTTCGACACTTCAGGCAAGAAACAAATTTGGGGCCTTAGCCGTTCTCAGGCTTTGTCAAATAGCCGTGCCTGGAACACTAATGATATTCGGCGTACTGCTGGGGCAGCTTATCGGCGCCATGACTGGGTTCATTGCTGGGTCCTTGATTGTGGGCGTCACCTGTTTGATTCTTTGGAGAAAAGTACATCGCTTTCAAGATGCTGGAATTGGCGGCGAGAGAATACCGTGGAAATACGTATTCCTGACCAACCTCACGCTAATAGTCCTATTCCTTTCCTATCGAATCGATGTACTGATCCTCAATGCCGCAAGTTCGGCACATGAGGTCGGGGTCTATTCTGCTGGCGTCGCCGTGGCAGAACTTGTCCTAGTAGTGGCCATGTCAGCCGCCGTAGTCCGGGCGCCATTCTATGCGCGACACCCGATGAGGCCGCTTCGACGGGACGCTTGGCTAGTATTAGGATTGTCGGCATTTACAGCATTTTCCATAGCCGCCATTTGCCCGTTGCTGGTAACAACTCTTTTTGGTCCAGAATATCAAGGCGCGATTCCCACCATTTGGATACTGTTACCCGGCATTTCCATATTGGCCGTCTATCGCTTTGTCTCAAATGCTGAGCTGGTCAGAGGGCATAAGCTCGGAATTCTCTATTCATGCCTTATTTCAATTGCGTGTGACGTAACCCTTGTAATAATTCTGTCGCCAAACTGGGGCGCCTTGGGCGCCGCTGCCGCGGGATCGATATCCTATGCAGCCGGGCTTGGCTATCTTCTCCTTCATAGAAGCCTTCGTGGCGCTCCTAGATTCAAACCGGGAGTTCACTATGCCTCGAGAAGTGAAGCGAGACTACCTCGAGAGGTTAAGGCCTAGCCCCGGGCTAGCCCTGACCAAGCGCCAATATTCTTGCTTCATGGTTGGGGTTGTAACGTGCGCTGCTTGAGGCGGACCGAGATGATATGCGTTGGTACTGTTTTCGGTTGGCACTAACAATGCCTATCGGGTCATCGGAGGCGAAGACTTCGGCCCAGTGGTGGTGGGCGACGCTCGCGCTCAGCGTGTCACCGGCGCGCAGGAAGATCCTCTGGCGTGACCAGTGCGATGAGACGGAAGTGATCAACGGCGACACCGCTTCGGGAAACCGCGTCCGAGGGCTCAGTCCGTCCACGTCGTGCAGTGTGTTGAGGCAGGCTTCGTTCGACGCGGCACTGACGCGTCCACCACGAGACCCCGGACGCCGCGGCAGTCTCGGACACGCCCAGCAGGAACGGATCACCGCGTCAATGACGTGGGCCCGGACCGGTGGATCGGGGCCGGCGCGGGACCTGGGGGTGGATTCGAAGAAGGACGGGCGCGGGCAAGCCTGTTCCTCGCAATACCAGCGGTACTTGGACCAGAAGACCTCCACAACGCCGGAAATCTGGGTGTCCACGAACCGCTGGACGCGACGATTCCTTGCGCCGCGATGCCCCGCCACGACAAGTCAGGCAGCCAGGTGGCTAGCCGGATACGACGATGATCCGGCGCCTGCGGTCGTCCAGGACGGCGCCCGAGACGTCGTGGTAGCCATTCAGATTGAAGATGCCGGTGTCACCCTCAGCCGACGCCCCGGTAGGATCGAGAAGGTCTCGAGATACTGTTCCAGGTTGAATGCTAGACACACTCATCCCCGCAGGTCCCCGGGCAGCGCCCATATTTCAAAATACAACACGGAATCAATTCGCTGGATATGTTCCCCGCCGCGCTGGTGGCGGGGCGGGTGTTTATCGGCGTATTCTCATCCGTTGGACGCTGCCGCCTTCAGCCGCGCAACGGATTCTTTTCCCCAGTTACGCCTTCCAACATAATGTCGACGGCTCGGGTTGCATTGGAGGAGGATCCAAACTGGGTTCGCGCCATGTCGCGCGAATATCCCTCAGGACCGCCCCGTCTGACCTCCTCCACGGCATGCCGGATCTCCGCGCTCCAGTGATCATCCTCAACAGCCGAAATAGCAGGGAACTCTTCGCTTAGCCGACGATTTATCCCCACGGGAGAAACAACCGCACGCAAGCCAGCGCAGAGGTAAAGAATCGCTTTATAGCCAGATTTGCCACGTTCCCATTGCGTATCAGGCAGAGGCATGAGCCCTATGCTGGCCCGCGCAAGCAAATCTCGCTCAGCGTCGCTGGTCCACCTTGCTGCGAACAGTCGAGGATGGGGCTCCAGTTCGTTTATGTTTGCGCCACCCAATATGTGCAGTTCGAGGTCGTCCTCTTCGCACAATTGCAATACGTCCGGGAGAATACCTTTGATGCTCCCGAGCGTACTTTGGCTCCCTGTCCACATAATGATAATTTTGTCGTTCTTCTGTCGGACAATATCAAACGTTTCAGGCGGGGGGCACGTCGGGCTCACGAAGGATATAGCACTGTCCCGACCGAACTTTTCTTTCAACATTTCATTTCCGCAGAAAATCACATCAAAAATCGTCGAAAACTCTGACGCCTTGGTTGGATTCCGGAGAAACTGTCGCCAGTCACGAGTGTGAGTGGGGGCTGCGTAGATGGCATCATCGACATCCAAAATAGAAATCCGAGAATTTTTGGCGCCCATCTGTTCGAATAACGGCGTAAAAAAGGGGAAGGCTTCCCTATGGACGATAAGAATATCGCAGCGTCTCGCAAGAAGAAGCAAGCGCGCAAGAATACCCACTAACAAAACAACCAAGACGTAGGCTCGGTCCAACGGGGAGCCATTCTTGCGGCCAAATGCGCTATCCGACAACAACTGATGAACACGTACTTCGATGCCGCGCCGACGCATCTCGGAAACAAGCGGCTCGATTCGAAGGCGCCGACTGGCATCGGCGACTGGATACGTGGTCAGTACGTGCGCCCGCATTAGTTTTTCAGAAATTGTTTTCTCCAATATTCATCAGAACCGACCACTGTTGAGGCCAGTGCCGCCGCATAACCCCGCGATTTTGCAAATAATACCTCACGCTGGGAGCCAGACGATATTACCGCTGCGAGGCCAGCGCCCACGAAGTGACTTAATGTGCTTATCCAAGTTGCCAATAAAATTAGCGTTCTACGGGTCCCCGTTTCAAACTTCCGATGGTATCGCCTGCGACTGTTCTCAATCCAGAAAGTAGTCGCGGTCCTGTAACTTTTCGCAGTGCCTTCGCCATCATGTATCGCCGTATGGTCGGAAATGGCCAGGATTTTACCCTCGCTCTTCAGCCTTGCGCACAAGTCGACATCCTCGAAGTACATCGCAAAGTCTGTGTCAAACCCCCCCACTCTGTGCATGATCTCCGTTTCGACGGCCAGTACGGCTGCGGCGGGTTGGTCGACTTGCACGATCCCCTGCCCAACAGGGACTCGAACCAGTGTCGACCATCGGCTATCAGGTTTCCTATCAGCACCGACGACTCGCGCGCACTCCGTGCGCAAGGATGGAAAGCTTCGGAATGAGAGTTGCTCACTCCCATCGGGAAAGACCAGTATGGGTGCGGCAGCTACCGCGCCTTCAGATCGGACCGTTTCGGCCAAGGCCTGCAGAGTTGAACCAGGTAGGGTGACGTCTGGATTCAATATGACGAATGTATCAAATGACGCCCGCAGAAGATTTGCATTGTGCCCGGCGCCAAAACCGACGTTCTTCGGACTCTTATGAATTTGAACGTGCTGTGGCCAAGTTAATTCGGGGCATGGCTGGACGCCGTTGTCTAAGACCAATATTTCATATGGCCCACCCACGTAACCGTCCATGATCGACCGAATGCATTTAATCGTTCGCTCCCAAGTGTTGTATGTAACAATACTTATCGAAATACCAGGCCGAACATTATCAGTTGGTGTCATTTTGATCGTCAATTCTGAACGCAATCGGATATATAAATTATGGTGATGAATGTCGTCCTAATAGAATTCCCGACATACTTGAGGGAACGCCCCTGATCGAATGCAGACCGACGTTCCGAATAATTTTCTCGCCGAAATCCAGCGGTGAGGCCATTTCGACATCGTAGGTTCACCCGTGTCGTGCCCCACTTCGAAATTAGGTTAATCGAGGGCGCACTGTCAATAAGGGCATACCCCCGGACACCGGTTCTTCCGTAGACAGACTGTTGAAGCTACCGAGCCGAGTGCACGCCAGGACCATTATGCACCAAACGATTGGTGACTGAACCAAGTCCAGCGTGGCCGCGGTAGCTGCAAGTCCCAGCACTGTCGCTGCCAATAGCGGCGCGTTCCAGGCCCTTCTCATCGCAATGAAAAGGATCGAAAATACCAAGACAAGGCCGAGAGCCCCACTCTCAGCACCAACCAGAAGGTACGTATTTAGTGGATCAGTCTGGGGAAGAAACGCCCTGAATCCAGTTGCATTAAGCGGCACCAAGGAGTGAGCGAGTGGTGCAAGATACTCCTTTAGATTCCCGAGTCCGAGACCTACAAGCCAATTCTGTTGGAATAGTTCCAGAGTCGCAGACTGGAGTGCGGAGCGAGATCTGGTACTTGCATCCAATCCGCTAAAACGTTCAATAAGCGTTCGTCCCAGAGGTGTTCCCACGAGGACGAAGAGGCAGGCGGCGACAGCCGATGCCAGCCCAAAGACACGGGACGGCTTTAGTAAGTAGGAGTATCTCCGCATCCCAAAGTGGCAAAGAACGATTGCCACCCCTAGGAAAGCGCCGCGTGAGAAAGTTAGGATAAGCGCGGCCGCATACGAAATCCAAATCAAGATCTTGATGGGTGGTTGTAGATTATTGACCACCTTTACGACGCCGGGGAGGCAACATATTAATGTTAGTCCCAGATAGTTCGGATCTCCGACGAGTGACGCAGCCCGTCTCACGCCGCCGACATCCGCAGCGGCAGGGTCTTTCCAGCCCGTATAGATTGCGGATGAATGCGTTAGAGTTTCGACCAGACCGATGCCAGCATGTATAAGGCCAGTCGCTCCCAAGATGAGCAAGACGGTCGCCGGTCGCTCTTTTGCAATAAAGAATATGACAGAGGCAGTCAAAATCGGTGTGGATATTGCAGAGAGCCCGGTTAGATTCGATGAAGAAACCGCCAGCACAACAATTAGCGCCGTCGTCCAGACCGGGAACCCAAATTTGGAATCCGGGGATTTCGCTGCGAAGTAGCTCACGGCCAGTGTCACCAGGCAGAGCCCTAGGCCGAGGTTGACTACAGTAATCCCGGCTAAGCGTGGTGGTTCCACAGCGCCCAAGATGAGAACCCCTGTGACAACTAAGGCGGATGCTAGAACACAATTGCGGAATAGCAGGACTAAGAACGCTAATCCCCCGATTACCGCTGCCGATGTTGTTGCACCCAGACTAGCAGTCGAACCTATTCCGAAGGCTAGAATTGATAGGAAAAATACGTATGGCGCACTTCCTCTGAATGAACTCCACTTTGGTAGCACCGCTTCGCGAGGACGGACCCTGTTCGCGGAGTCTACGCTCACGCCCGGCTCCCTCGATCGGTAATGGCATTTGCGCCCGCTACCACGGGGCCCGCCTCCACACAAAGGATAAATAGGCAATCGGTGCCAAAATCATTCGCTTCGACGCGCAAGACACATCTGGGCGCGATCCACTTAGCGATATTGCTCAGCGAATAGGATCCTGCTGTTTTCGGTCGACAAGATATTAGTCGCTCACGGATGCCCCGCAAGTTCGCCTTAGACCGTCTTTCGAATCTATGAAGGCCACGATTGAGTAACTGCTCGTACTCAATCACGGAAGTATTCAATGTCCGCGCCAAGGTGGTTGAGACGTTCAGCCAAATCCTCATAGCCTCGCTCGATGACGTATATATTCCGGAGCTCCGATGTACCTCTAGCGGCCAGCATGGCCAAAAGGATACATGCAGCCGGCCTTAGCGCCGGCGGACAGCCGACTTCAGCCGCCCGCCACTTCGTGGGGCCGCTTACATCGATGCGATGCGGATCGAGTAATCGCACAGACGCGCCTAGTCGATTGAGTTCTGTCAAATATATTGCACGATTCTCATATACCCAATCGTGAATCATTGTCGAACCTTCGGCGCAGGATGCTATCACCGCGAAGAATGGAAGATTGTCTATGTTTAGCCCTGGAAAGGGCAAAGCATGAATTTTGTCCGCGGCGGCCTTTAGCGTGGATGGAAAAGTCGTAACGTCTACGAGTCTGGTGTGCCCATTTCTTGCTGTGTACTCACTTGTTTTATGGAAGCGAAGTCCCATCTGCTCCAAGATTGCGAGCTCGATTTCCATAAATTCGATAGGCACGCGACAGACTGTTATTTCCGAGCGAGTGACTACGGCAGCCGTTATTAGGCTCATGGCCTCGATCGGATCTTCCGAGGGAAAATATTCGACATCAACGTTTATCGAGGAGCAGCCGTTGATTCTAATAGTCGTGCTACCGATGCCATCGACCCGGATTCCCAGCTTCTGAAGAAAGAAACAGAGATCTTGAACCATGTAGTTCGAGCTGGCGTTGCGAATTACAGTAGTTCCCGTTCGATGGGCGGCCGCCATAATCGCATTCTCTGTAACGGTGTCACCGCGCTCGGTGAGGACAAACGTCCGATTCTTATCGTCCTGGCCTGGTGCCCTAACAGCGTAGAAGCCGGCGTGGGCCTCGACGGACAAGCCAAATTCGCGTAGCGCTTGGAGGTGCGGGTGTACGGTCCTCGTCCCCAAATCACAACCGCCCGAGTACGGGAGCCGATATTCCGATTCTTCGTCCAGGAGCGGCCCGAGCAACATGATTACACTACGAGTTCGGCGCGCGGCCTCTACATCCATTGAATCCAGCTGCAAGGTGGCCGGACGTGTGATCTTGAGATCCGTTTCATTGAGCCAAGTGCACTCGACACCGATGCTCGTTAGAACCTCCACAATCCGGTTGACTTCTTCAATGCGGGCCAGTTTCCGAAGTATTGTCACGCCCCGGTTTAGGAGGCTGGCGCACAGGAGTGCAACACCTGCGTTTTTGCTGGTATTTACGTCGACAGTCCCTGATAGTGGCCGCCCGCCGACCACGCGAAGATGGGTGAAGTCGTGCTTCGGTGCCTTGTTCGGCTTCGTGACACCACCAGGTCCTAGAATGCGTTCGAGGCGCGCGAGCACCGGGGTGACATCGACCGAGGGGCCGGAAACTTGCCCCAATTTCTCAAGTCGTGCAAGGTCGTCTTCGCTAATACCAAGTTCAGAGGCGAGCCGGTGTTGTGTCCACCCGTATTGGGATCGCGCTTCGTGGAACCGGAAACTTAGTGATGGTGCCTGCTCGGTCATGGGTCCCCTAATATCATGATCTTAGTTTCGCCTCCAACCAGTCGACTCAGTCAGAGTGAGTGCTGTGGGCCGTAATGGCCAGCCTGAAAAGTAAGTCTACAAGTGTGTGCTGCATTGTCTGCTCACTGGATTCCGCGCGGCTGGCGTCCGAGCCCAGGCTCTCGTTCCGTTGGAGAGTCGCCGGTCCTTTGGAAGGTAAACTGTGCGGGGGCTGTGCCGGGCAGCAGCCGACTTCGTCAACTGAGAGGCCACTGCTGTTGGAACTTCGAGATTACATTGCCTTATTGCGCCGGAGCTGGATACTCATCGTTAGCCTCGCTCTTGTGGGGTTGCTTGGTGGTGGATCCGCGGCGTTGCTCGTCAAACCGACCTATATGTCGGAGACGCAGCTTTTCGTCGCGATTCAGAATTCCGGGACTGTCCAAGAGCTTCAACAGGGCAACACCTTCAGTCAAGCTCGAGTTCAGTCCTACGTCAAAACTGCTGTCACGCCAGCTGTCCTTCAGCCGGTCATAGACAGCTTGGGGCTCACCGCGACGGCAGAAGAGCTCGGGAAGCGAATCTCGGCAACATCGGATCTGAACACCGTGCTGATCACGATCACTGTTGAAGATGGTTCTGCCGTGCAAGCTGCGGCAATAGCCCAAGCCGTTGCGAACAGTCTGATTCGTACCGTAGATGAACTTGAACGTCCCGACAAGACTTCCGCGTCGCCTGTGAGGCTTTCGGTCGTAACGCCGGCGGTCGTGCCAGCGGCCGCCGCCAGCCCGAACACGAAAATGAGCCTTTTGTTGGGCCTTGTATCAGGGTTCGCCGTAGGATTCCTCGGTGCAGTATTCAGAAAGTTCCTTGATAATCGTGTCCGTGGTGAAGCGGATGTCCGGAAGATAACGGATTCACCCATATTGGGCGCCATTGCCCTGGAGGCTGACGCTAAAGGCAAACCCCTAATATCACAGGTTCCGTCTCAAAGCCCTAGGGCAGAGTCATTCCGACAGCTTCGTACCAATCTTCAATTCGCCAACATCGGGCAGCGAACGTCGGCGGTTCTTGTTACGTCCTCCTTGCCCGGGGAGGGGAAGACAACGACTGCCACCAACATGGCGCTGACGTTGGCTCAGTCGGGGCAGTCCGTTGTTTTGGTAGACGCTGACCTAAGACGGCCAATGGTGGCCGAGTACCTAGGTCTTGACCGTAATGCGGGCCTCACAACCGTCTTGGTTGGCGACGCCGAACTGAACGAAATGCTTCAGCCGTGGGGAGCGGACAACCTGTTTGTCCTGACGTCAGGTCGCATTCCTCCAAATCCGAGCGAACTCTTGGGGTCCGAGGCCATGGGCCAGCTGATTCGTCAACTTTCAGAGACGTTCGATGCCGTTGTAATTGACTCTCCGCCGCTTCTTCCGGTCACTGACGCAGCTGTGCTGGCTCAGCAGGTGGGCGGCGTAATTTTGGTTATTGACACTCAGCGAACAAGACAAGCTAGCGTCTTCAAGTCCCTCCACTCCCTAAGTTTGGTTAGTGCAAACTTGATGGGAGTTGTCATGAATAGGCTTCCGCTCAAGGGACCTGACGCATACGGCTATGGATACTACGGCTATTCATCACATCCGGAAAGTAACAAGATCGCTCGCCCCGCGAACACCGAAGGTCAAGGTTTTGGGCCCCGCTCGACGGATGGCGAGTACCCGGAGCTCCAAGAATCGGCAAGGCGAGCAACCAAATTTCCCGGGACCCGCACCAGTTCTCACTGATGCCATTAGCCTGGCAGGCAAAGTGTCATCCCGGATCCACCCGAGGCGTCTAACGAAGGGTATAAGAAACGAATGTCATCGCGTTCTATGGACAGGCCTGCGGAGTGGGCAGGCAGCAAAGTGTCAGTAATGGACGTTCCAGTTGCGAATGCACAGATGCCTGAACTTGTCAGCTGGTTTAGCGACAAACGCGGCCTGACCCAGCCGCTTATTGCATATGCCCTGCATGTCGGGGGGATGGTTCGCCTGCACGAGAACCCCAGTTATCGATCTATTCTCATGTCATCGTCAGTCGTTTACGCCGACGGAGTCGGGCCCGTGATGGTTGGACGAGCCATGGGTGGAAAGCTCGGACGCGCCGCTACCACGGACCTTGGCCCCGAAGTCTTGGCCCAATGGTCAGCAAACGGGGCTCCACCGCGGATTGCCTTGATTGGTGGTCCTGATGGGCTGGCGAGAGATGCCGGCCTCGAGTTGGAGCGACTTGGACTAGGTAAACTGGTCTTTTCGGAGAACGGCTATCACGAGGACTGGGCCAGTGTACTGAGCAGCGTGCGCGACAGTCATCCCGATATTCTGTTCGTTGGCATGGGTGCGCCTCGTGAAATGGAGTGGTGCGTTGAATTTCGGTCGCTGCTTCCAAAGTGCGTTGTTATGACCTGCGGCGGCTGGTTTGGATTTCTCGTCGGTAACGAAAAACGTGCTCCACAATGGGCCCAGAAAGCTGGGGGCGAATGGATCTGGCGCTTAGCACAAAGTCCTATGCGCTTAGGGGGCAGATATGGCAAGGGCGCATTTGTCGTTGCCCGTGCTCTACTCGCAGCGACCCGAAGTCGTTGACCCTGCGTCCAGACATCCTGTGACGAGAAAACCCCGCGGCAGTCACGCTGCTGGCGCCGCTGTGGGGTGCGCCGGCTAAGACCACGGATCATGTCTGCTGACGCCAGAAAGTGGATTCCAGTCTTCCCCGAGATCCTAGGAAGCCTGTGCCCACACGGCAAGAGGTGCCGCGCAGGAATCGGGCAAGGCGCCATGAGCCCTCGCGAACTTGCTCACCTTGACTGGCCCTGCGGACCGGAGTATCTGACTGCTGTGCCGGAGTAGCGGCCACGCAAAGAAACAGAACCGGGACATCCACAAGCCGGGTCGTGGGTGGCATGGCATACCGATGTCATCCTTAGGCACTTCTATCAATTTGAAGCATTGCGCCTCGAATGCCGGGAGCTGCCGCGCTGACTCGCAACATTACTGGAGGCTTGAGCTGTGCCTGTATCCTGACGAGGTTGCTTTCATCAGACCGTGGCTTTATGTGGGGATTCTAATTGGGGACGCTGTCAGACTGGCGGGGGAAAACTTCTCGCATCATAGGAATCGTGGACGCCTTCGTAGTGGTTTGGTCTGTATGTGGGGCGTATGTGATCCGCTTCGGACTCGAACCGAGCTTCGTCGTCTCGGGGCAGGAAGCCAACTACGTTTGGCTATCGGCGGCCCTCTGCCTGCTCTGGTGGTTCATGCTGGGCGCGTGGAATAGCCGTCAGAGTCGAATTTTGGGGGCAGGCCCCGACGAGTACAAGAGAGTTGCCGCGGCCTCGCTTTGGCTTTTCGGTCTGGTCGCGATCGTTTCATATGTCCTCCGTATCGAAACGGCCCGGGGATATGTCGGAATTGCCCTGCCTGTTGGGCTGGGAGGTCTGCTGTTGGCACGATGGCTTTTGCGGCAGCACCTCAGCGTGGACAGGCAGCGAGGCGCACGGATGAATCGCTTGATGATTGTCGGTGGGAACAGCGCAGTGGCACACTTGGCTTCCACACTTACGGGTGCACTCCACGCGGGTTACTTCCCAGTGGCATGTTATGTCCCTGGCGCAGAGCCTGGTCTGCAGATCGAACCCGTCTCTGGTTTGCCCGTCCTCGGGCATGGGACGGACGCCGACTCAATAATGAGTGCAATAGTAAGCTGTCAGGCCGATGCCGTCGCCTTCTCAGCCGGCGTTCAATTGCACCCGCAAACTCTTCGACGACTGGGATGGGATCTTGCTTCCAGGAATGTAAGCCTGATCATGGCCCCCGCGCTCACTGACATAGCCGGTCCACGAATTCACACCCAACAGGTCGCCGGGCTTCCCCTGATCCATGTGACAACGCCTACCTTAGAAGGTGGGCAACGAGTTGCGAAAAGACTCTTTGACATCGTGGCATCCGTGGCAATGATTGCACCTCTCGCACCACTCATTGTGGTTCTAGCGGTTTTGGTCAAACTGGATAGTAATGGACCAGTACTTTTCAGGCAGGACCGCGTGGGTATGGAAGGCAGCCACTTTACGATGCTGAAATTCCGCTCAATGTCGGTCGATGCCGAGGAACGGCTCGAGGAACTTAGGGAAAGTAGCGACGGGAACGGTGTCCTTTTCAAGTTAAAGAACGACCCCCGCATCACACGTGTAGGTCGCGTTCTCAGAAAATACAGCTTGGATGAGCTTCCACAATTGTTCAATATTCTTGGCGGCTCAATGAGTCTCGTAGGCCCACGCCCGCCGTTGCCCGTCGAAGTTCAAGCCTACGAACATGACGTCCGGCGGCGGTTGCTGGTCAAGCCCGGTCTGACTGGCCTTTGGCAGGTCAGCGGTCGATCCAATCTCTCATGGCAGGACTCTGTCAGACTCGACTTGTACTACGTGGAGAACTGGTCGCTGGCCGGTGATCTTGTCATCATCCTGCGGACGGTGCGGGCCGTGTTTCATGGCACAGGCGCATATTGACTTGCCCGCCATCCATAGTCCCCGATCCGGAAGGATGCCGTAGAAACATGACGGATGCCCGCACCAAGATCCCTAAGCCAGCTGGAAGCTCTCAACGAGTGCCTAGTGGCGCCGGCGCGCGCCGTCGAGGTCGACGCAGACTTATCATCGTCAGTGCCTGGATGACGGCTGCGGCTTTTCTCGTAACTGCGTCAGTCATTTGGCTAGGCCAAAGGGCCTCGACCATTAGTTCAGAACTGAACGCTGCCGCTGGACTGATTCCGCAGTTGAACACTGAAATCACAAGTAATAAACCATTAGACGCGAAAACGACCGCCGATAAAATTCGCTCCCATACCGGCGCAGCCCGAGAAGCGGCAGGGGACCCGTTGTGGACCCTGGCCTCGGCAATCCCTGTTCTTGGACCGAATTTCAGTGCAGTCACCGAGGTGGCCCGTACGGCCGACGACGTGTCAACGCTGGGCGTGACACCCCTCGTAAGCGTATTCGTTTCACTCAACTGGGACAGTCTCTTGCCGAGCGGTTCCGGGACCAACCTGGAGCCGATCCAGAAGGCCGCGCCAACAGTCGTCTCCGCTGCTTACGCGGTCCGATCCTCTGCTGAGCGGCTGGCGGCTATCGATCCCAGTGGTCTTCTACCACAGGTAGCAGACCCATTGGAACGAGCTCTGACACAGATTCACGCCGCTACGGGGGCGTTGGACGCTGCCGCTGACGCGTCAAAGATTGCACCTGAGTTGCTTGGAGTTGATGGACATCGCAACTATTTGCTCATGATCCAGAACAATGCAGAAACTAGAGCATCGGGCGGCATTCCTGGGGCGCTAGCGGTCCTCAGCTTCGACAGGGGCAGCCTGACGCTTGGATCACAAAGCAGCGCTGGTGATATCGGCGTAATGTCCCCAATCGTGGCCTTGGATCCCGATCAGCAACAGATCTACTCCGGCCGCGTGGGCAAGTTCATGCAAGATGTGAACCTGACGCCCGACTTTCCAACAGCCGCCAGCACTGCGCAGGCTATGTGGGAGAGGAAGACAGGACAACGGGTTGACGGGGTGATCTCCATTGACCCGGTGGCATTGGGCTACATCCTAGACGCCACCGGCCCTGTGACGATCAGACATCCGGAGTTCGTGGCACTCGCGTCCGCCGGCTTGCCGACCGAGCTGACAGGTAAGAACGTCGTTCAGACATTACTCTCTGATGTATATGCAAAGATCAAGCGGCCGGCTGACCAGGACATCTACTTCGCCGGAGTTGCCAAGGAAATATTTGCAGCCTTATCGGACGGAAAGGGCAACTCAAAGGGCCTGATCGCCGGGCTATCGCGAGGTGCCGACGAAGGGCGTGTTCTCATCTGGTCCGGACTGCCAGCAGAACAGTCTGTCATAGCAAAGTATGCATTGAGCGGATCCATTGCTGGACCAAGTGTTGCCCCGGCTCAGTTCGGCGCATACTTCAACGACGGCACGGGCGCGAAGATGGACTACTACGTCAAGCGCACTGTTCAGCTGGTCAAGGAATGCGCCAAGGACGGCTATCAGCAAACTACCGTCCGAGTCACAAGCATTAACACGGCGCCCGCGGACGCCGCAACGTCCCTGCCGGCCTACGTCACGGGAGGCGGGGCTTTCGGGGTGCCCGCCGGAACTGTTCAAACCAACATCGTGGCATATGGACCCGTGCAGGCCAATATGGAAACCGCAAATTTGGACGGCCAAAGGACTGATTTTGCTTCCCACCGGCATGCCAACAGGCCCGTTGGAGTCGTGGCCGTCCGGTTGGCTCCCGGTGAGAGTAAAACCGTGGAATTTACCTTCGGGAAGATTGTCCAGCACACGGAACCTAATCTGGCTGTCACACCCACAGTCCAAGCTGTCAAGGATGTGATCTTGCCCACAGAAATTCCTGCTTGCGGCCAATAGATATGGACAGTGCGTTAACACTATGTAAACCGACTGGATTGAGATTGCTCACCGGTCGAAGCGGATGGTAACGTCGTCTTAGGATATATATCCGGGATTTCTGCACAGGTCTCGTGCGGAGAGGAAACCCTCCTCAATTCGGGTACACAAAAAACTTAAACGTCTCCGGGGGGACAACAATGAAAAAAACACTCGCAGCACTCGCACTTGCAGGATCTCTCGCACTGGTCGGCACCGCGCCGGCCATCGCCGCCAACTACCCGCCCATCCCACCGCAGGCCGCCGTTTCTGACGGCACGGTTGGCCCCGGCGAGCAGTTCGTTTTCCGCGGCCGTGGCCCCTTCGCTGGGGAATCCCTCACCATCACCGTGACCCCGGGCAACCCTCCCGCATCCCAGGGCAGGTCAGTTGCTGTAAAGATCCCCGTATTCCAGGCCCAGACCTTCGGCGCTCAGGCGGACGCTCAGGGCAACTTCTCGGTTCCGATCACAATCACCGAAGCCGGCACGTACTTCGTTACCGCCACGGGCAACGTTTCGGGTAACACGGTTGGCCCCGTCACGGTTGTTGTGGACCCCAGCTTCGCCAGCAACGGCGCCCCGCTCTCCAACACCGGTGGCGGCGCTGCACTCGCGAACACCGGAACTGGCCTTGCCAACACCGGTGCTGACTCGGGTCTCATCCTCTGGACTCTGGTGGGCGCAGGCGCACTGGCCGCCGGCGCAGCCTCCGTGGTTGTTGTACGCCGCCGCGCCAAGAACGAGGTTGCTGCCTAACAGCTGCACATGCCAAAACACCAAAAAGGGTGGGTGGTTCTCCGGGAAATCGGAGAACCACCCACCCTTTGGCATTTAATTCTCGAGGGACTCAACCACCGGGTACAAGCCGCAGGCACCGGCACTGTGGTATCTATTTGATCTATGGGGAGACATTGGCGCAAGACACCGTGGCAGTGGGATCTGTCCGACCCACTCCCCGCCCGCAGGGAATGCCCTATGTACTGCTCGTGCTACTGGCCTTAGCCGCGCTGGGAACGGCTGCCATGGCCCTGCTGAGAACCACCTGAGGGTTCATTGAGGCTTCCACGCAATCCGAGGCTCTGGCGCGCGGTCCTATTGGCTATGCTCGTGCCGCTGGCGTTAGTCGCATTCTGGCCCAGTCCGGTCGACCAACCCGTGCAGGGTCAGCTCGCCAGCGTCTTGGGATTCCTCCACGCCCACGGAATTCCTGCGTGGTTCAATTACCAATTCGTCGAAGCATCCGCCAATGTAGCGCTTTTCATCCCGCTCGGCTCAGTGGCTGGTTTGGCGTATCCGAAAAAACACCCGTGGCAGATCGGAATTTTTGGACTGGTAGTCTCCGCTTGCATCGAACTAGGCCAGCTGTTGTTTCTTCACAATAGGTTCGCGAGCCTGCTAGATCTTGTCACAAACACAGGAGGGGCTGTAATTGGTGCTCTCCTGATCACTACGGCTCTTAAACGACTACAGGCCCGCCGATGGTCAACGGCAGGCCCGTAGGGCGTTCACAAGAGGCATCAGAGTTAGCTGACGAAGGCCTTCAGCCAGCTCTTCAAGTCCTCGCCGAACTCCACGCGCTCGGAAGCCAGCGTAATGACTGCCTTGAGGTAGCTCAGCTTGTCGCCGGTGTCGTAGCGGCGGCCCTTGAAGACCACGCCGTACACGCCCGAGCCTTCGCCCTCACCGGCTGCAAGGGTCTGGAGGGCATCGGTCAGCTGGATCTCTCCGCCGCGGCCAGGCTCCGTTTTCTCCAGGACGCCGAACACCGACGGGTGCAGCACGTACCGGCCGATCACGGCCAAGTTGGACGGAGCCTCGCCTACAGCCGGCTTCTCCACCAAGCTGTTGACGCGAACAAAGTCCTCGCCCTCGATGGCAGCGATGTCAGCACAGCCGTACGCGCTGATTTCAGAAGGATCCACCTCGATCAGCGCGATGACCGAACCGCCGGTCTTCAGCTGAACCTCCATCATGTTGGTGAGCAGGGTCTCGGCCTCATCGATGAGGTCGTCACCCAACAACACAGCGAACGGCTCGTCGCCCACGTGCTGACTAGCGCACAGGACAGCGTGGCCCAAGCCCTTGGGCTCGCCCTGGCGGACGTAGTGGATAGGGCCCAGGTCGGACGCCTGCTGTACCAAGTCCAGGCGGCCCTGATCGCCATTCAGTTCCAGCGCACGCTCCAGCCCCGGTTCACGGTCAAAGTGGTCTTCAAGAGCGCGCTTATTGCGCCCCGTGATCATCAGCAAATCAGTCAAGCCCGCGTTGACCGCTTCCTCGACGACGTACTGGATCGCAGGACGGTCCACGACCGGCAGCATTTCCTTCGGCATGGCCTTGGTGGCGGGCAGGAAGCGAGTCCCCAGACCGGCAGCAGGAATGACGGCTTTAGTAATTGATTTCCCCATTGTCATAGGTGAACCTTACAAATCGTTCCCTAGAAAGTGCAATTGGTTTCGATGATTACTGACAGGCTCAATCACCGGCCTGTGAAGACAGGCGCCCGCTTCTCTTGGAAAGCCCGGAAGCCCTCGGCGTAGTCCGCGCTCTTGCAGAGCCGTGCCTGCTCGGCGTTTTCCTCCGCCATGGCGTCCCATAGGCCCAGCCGCTGGTCCCGGATGTGCCCAACGAGCTCCTTGCTCGCCGTGAACGCGCCCGTGGCACCAGCGGCAACCTTCGACACAATTTCCCTGGCGTTGTCTAACAATTCACCCGCCGGCATGGCCCGGCTGAACATCCCCTGCGCCACGGCCTCCGTCCCGGAGATGAGTTCGGCTGTGTAGATCAGGTCCAGCGTCCGGTGCATGCCCAGCCGCTCGGTGAAGTACCAGTGACCGCCCGAATCCAACGTTGCGCCCAACTTGGCGAACGGTGAGCCGAACTTGGCGTTCTCCGCCACGTACACCACGTCCGTGGCCAACAACAGGCCCAGCCCCACACCCAGGCACGCGCCCTGCGCCGCGGCGAACGTCGGTGCCGGGAACGCGCTCATCTTCTTCAGCAGCGGCTGCACCAGCCCGCCCAGGTACGCTTCGGCGTCGTCCGTCTCCGGCGTCACGGCCGAAATGTCACGGCCCGCGCAGAAGGCGCGGCCTTCTCCCCTGAGCAGCAGCGCCCGCACTTCACCGCGCGAGGTGGCGGCAGCGGCGTCGTCGTACGCCTGTGTTAAATCAGCGAGCGCCTGCTCGTCGAGGGAGTTCAGCTTGTAGGGCGCGTCCAGAACCACTTCGGCGACGTTGTTGGCGATGGAGAGGGAGATCATGGGTTCCTTAAACGTCGAAGTCGACTGTTACTTCTTTGCTGGTGGGGTGGGACTGGCAGGTCAGGACGTACCCCTTGTCCAGTTCATCCTGCTCCAGCGCGTAGTTTTCGTCCATGGTCACGGTGCCGGTGACCAGTTTGGCGCGGCACGTGCCGCACACTCCCCCGGCGCACGCGAACGGCACATCCGCCCGGACCCGCAGCGCCGCGTTCAGGATGGACTCACGGGCGTGCGTGGGGCTGGCCACCTCGCCCTGCAGGCCGTCCAGCTTGAACGTGATCCTGTACGTCTCCTTGGACTCGTCCACCACCACGGGACGGCCGGCGTTCCCTTCCGGCCGGTCCGGCTTGCCCGACGTGAACAGCTCGAACCGCACATGCTCCGGCTTCACCCCGCGCTCGGCCAGGGTGTCCCGGCACAGCTGCACCAGCTCAAACGGCCCGCACAGGAACCACTCGTCCACATCGTCCGCGTGGATGGCGGTGCC
This sequence comes from Pseudarthrobacter psychrotolerans, assembly GCF_009911795.1. NCBI lineage: Bacteria > Bacillati > Actinomycetota > Actinomycetes > Micrococcales > Micrococcaceae > Pseudarthrobacter > Pseudarthrobacter psychrotolerans. Next base: position 2,341,344 of record NZ_CP047898.1, read on the forward strand.
CAGCAACTGCCGGAGCTTCCCGGCGTCGATCCGACCACTGAGCAGCGGCGCGATGCGCTGCTCGCGGGACAGCACGTGGTGGATGGCCAGCCGCTGCGGGTACTTGTCCTTCAGGTCCGCCAGCTCCTCCAGGAACATCACGTCCATGGCGGCCTTGTTGGCGTAGATCAGGTCAAAGCGCGTCTCCGGGTTGGCCGCCAGCAACGTGCGGGCGATCGCGATCACCGGGGTGATGCCGCTCCCCGCCGCGATGGCCACAAAGGTGCCCGCACCCTGGGAGGCGGCCTCCCCCGCCAGCTCCTCCGGGTGGTTCATGGAGTTCATGACGTTCTGCTCCACGGCCTTGCCGTCCCGGCCGTGCTTGGACACAAACGCGCCCATGGGGCTCATGACGTCCAGGGTGTCCCCCGCCTTCAGCTCCGCGTTGGCCCACGTGGAAAACAGCCCGCCCAGGTCCTGCTTCACGGCCACCCGGATCTCGCTGCTGCCGTCCGGGAAGCTGCGCGGCTCGGCGCAGATGGAGTAACTGCGGCGCACCTCATGCGGTTCGCCGTTCTCATCCTGCAGCGTGGTGCGCAGGGCCACGTACTGGCCGGGCAGGTAGTCGAACTGGCCGGCGAGCTCTTGCGGGACGCCGAAAGTCACCTCGATGGCATCCTCGGTCAGCCGGCGCACCTCCGCGACGGTGAGGGTGTGAAAGGACGGACGACGGCGGCCGCTGGCTAGCGCCGATTCGGCGGCGGTCTGGCGCACAACAGGCATGGGGCTTCCTTACAGGACTTTGAAGTAGTCGAACGGTTCCAGGCAGTCCTTGCAGACGTACAGCGCCTTGCAGGACGTGGAGCCGAACCGGGTGAGCTCCTTGGTGTTCAGGCTGGAGCACTGCGGGCATTTCACGGCCATTTTGAGCCTGATGGGGCCGCTGTGACCGCCGGCTGCTGCCATGCCCGACGGCGGCGCGATGCCGTACTCCCGCAGCTTCGCCTTCCCCGCCTCGGTCATCCAGTCCGTGGTCCAGGCCGGGGCGAGCACCAAGTCCACATCCGTGGCTTTGTAGCCTTCCTTGGCGAAGGCTTTTTTCAGGTCGTCGCGGATGGCGTCCATGGCCGGGCAGCCCGAGTAGGTGGGCGTGATGGTGACCCGGACCGTTTGTTCCGCCGTGTTGTGTTCCTGCGTCACTTGGACGTCCCGGAGGATGCCGAGGTCCTCGATGGTGAGCACCGGGATTTCCGGATCGCAGACCGTGGCGGCGATGTCCCACGCCTGCTGCTGTTGTGTCTGCTCGTGCGTCTGCTCCGGCGCAGCGGTGGCCACGGCGGTCACCAGCTTGCTCCGGGGTACTCGCGCGCCAGGACCTGCATCTCCGCGAGGAGGTAGCCCAGGTGCTCGGAGTGCTGGCCATGCCGTCCGCCGCCCGGGGCAGCCGGGACGTCCGGCGCCTCCAGCTCGGCTTCCGCGAGGATCTCCCCGGTCAGGCGGTCAAAGTCGGCTTTCAGCGTTGAAGGCTCGACGGCGGCGCCCGTTTCAGCCAGGCGCGCGGTCAGCTCGTCGTCCGCGAAGAGCTCGGCGACGTAGGGCCACATCTGCTTCAGGCCCTGGATCATCCGGGTCCGGGATTCCTCGGTGCCGCCGGCCAGGCGCAGGACCCACTGGGCGCTGTGGTCCCGGTGGTAGTCCACTTCCTTCACGGCCTTGGCGGCGATGGCGGCCAGGGTGGCGTCGCTCGACTGGGTGAGCCGGCGGTAGAGCTCGAACTGGTAGTAGCTCACGATGAACTGCCGGGCGATGGTGGCCGCGAAATCGCCGTTGGGCTGCTCAAAGATGGCGGCCGACCGGAACTCGTGCTCGCGCCGGAAGTACGCAAGCTCGTCCTCGGTCTTGTCCGAGGCGCCGCCCGCGTAGGTCAGGAAGCTCCGTGCATGGCCCAGCTGGTCCAGGGCGATGTTGCCCAGCGCCACGTCCTCCTCCAGCTCGGGACCGCGGGAGATCCAGTGGCCCAGGCGCTGGGCGAGGATCAAGCCGTCGTCCCCCAGGCGCAGCGCATACTCGGCCACGTCCTCGGTGGGCTTGGCCAGGCCGGTGCGGACCTCCAGGGCGATGTCCTCGGGGCGGAGCGCATTGCCAGGGGTGATGCGGGTGGCGGATTCCCCGCCCATAGGTACGGCGTTCACAGGTGCTTCACCCCTTCGCTCTTGGTGTAGTACGTGGCGTGCCGGTAGTCCTTGCCCTGCGGGGACTCGAAGAAGGAGCCCTTGGCGTCGGGATCGCTGGCGGCGATGGCATCGGCCGGGACCACCCAGATGGATACACCCTCGTTGCGGCGGGTGTAGAGGTCGCGGGCGTTGCGGAGGGCCATGGCAGCGTCCGGCGCGTGCAGCGACCCGGCATGGACGTGGGACAGGCCGCGGCTGGACCGGACGAAGACCTCCCAGAGGCCCCAGGCGTTGCGGTCGGTGGTTGCCACTGGGGAGTCGCCGACCCCCGGCCGTGGGCCCACGGCCGCAGGGTTCCCTGGACGAGCTTGCGAGTCTAGGGAGCGGCCGGGGACTTGCGAGGTTGGGGAGTCGGTGGGGATCATGCTGCGTATTCCTTTGTCTTCAGTGACTGTTTTGCTGCATACGCCGCGGCTGCCTCGCGGACCCAGGCGCCGTCGTCGTGCGCTTCCCTCCGGCGCTCGAGGCGCTGGGCGTTGCAGGGGCCGCGGCCGGCGAGGACTTCGTGGAATTCATTCCAGTCCAGCGGGCCGTGTTCCCACTTTTTGGTGTCCTCGTTGAAGCGGATCTCGCTGTCCGGGAGGGTGAGGCCCAGTACGCGGACCTGTTCCACCATCATTCCCACGAAGCGGCTGCGGAGTTCGTCGTTGCTGAAGCGCTTGATGTTCCAGGCCATGGACTGCTTGGAATTGGGCGAATCGTCGTCCGGCGGGCCGAACATCATCAGCGCCGGGGCGTACCAGCGGTTCACGGAGTCCTGGGCCATCTGCTTCTGCTCCGGGGTGCCGTGGGCGAGTTCCAGCAGGATCTCGAAGCCCTGGCGCTGGTGGAACGATTCTTCCTTGCAGACGCGCACCATGGCGCGGCCGTAGGGGCCGTAGGAGGCGCGGCACAGCGGCACCTGGTTGCAGATGGCGGCGCCGTCCACCAGCCAGCCAATGGCACCCATGTCCGCCCAGGTCCGGGCCGGGTAGTTGAAGATGCTGGAGTAGCGGGCCTTGCCGGCGATGAGATCCGCAGTCATCTTGTCCCTGCTTTGGCCGAGCGTCTCCGCGGCCGAGTACAGGTAGAGCCCGTGGCCGGCCTCGTCCTGGACCTTGGCCATCAGGATGGCCTTGCGCTTCAGGCTCGGGGCGCGGGAAATCCAGTTGGCTTCCGGCTGCATCCCGATGATCTCCGAGTGCGCGTGCTGGGAAATCTGGCGCAGGAGGGTCTTGCGGTAGGCGTCCGGCATCCAGTCTTTTGGTTCAATACGGGAGTCGTCGGCGATCACGCGGTCAAAGTTGGCCTGGCCGGCCGCGTCTTGGCGGTCCTTGGCCTGGCTGTCCTTGGCTTGGCTGTCCGCGTCGCGCGGGGCGTTGGCTTCCATGGTTGCTCCTATGCACCTGCCTGGATCGGTTCGATTTATTTACCGACCGTTCGTTCAGGATATGCGGAGGTGCGGGAGGGCGTCAAGGAGGGGGCCCGCTCCCACCTGCCCCCGACGCTCTCTCGCCGGGCGGCGACGCGAATATCCCTTGTCGACTCGGATATGCTCTGACGCGGCCCGTATTTCGTGCGCGTCTATCTAGCCCTTTCCGCGCTGAAGGGCCGCCACCAACACACTTCCGCACACAGTCCAGGTGGTGATCTGCTCCGGTTCTCCTGTATCCGCGTTGCGAATTCCCGCTTTCAGCGATGTCGCAGTTCGGGAGGGTTTCTTCTTCGGTTCCAGATCTTCGTATTTCATCGCCGCCCCATGTTTTGCAATTCAGTGCGCAGTTTTCGTGCCTGGCTTTCCACCAGAAGGTCCTTACGTACGGCCGTGTCGACGGCTTGCCGTGCGAGGTCAAGACGCATCCCATTCTCGGCAGCCCGCCTAATAGCCTGCGGGATGCTCACAACGGGAAGGCCTCGGTGGTAATCAACCTCGACCCGCCCTTTATGAAGACGAAAAACCGGCCTGCCCTGACGGCGGACGCGAACGCCAGGAGAAACGACGACGTGAATGACTCGCGGATTGACGTCGCACAGGTCCAACATCGCCAAAACAGTTTCCCCGTCCAGCGCAGCTCCCTGCCCCGCCCAGAGCAGGGCCAACCGGAGCTCGGTAGTGTCATCCGTGGGAAGGTCCGGGAACCGGTAGATGCCATGCAACTCGTGGACGAGCCGACCCTTGTATGCCATTTGAGGCAGCTCTTTTGGGTCCATCCCAACAGCGGTGGCATCATCGGGAACAATAAAGCCGCCCTTGTCCATGGCAATCTCTCGCAGCTCACTGACCATCGTCATGCCAAAAGTATAGCCGATTGGCTATACTTTTGGCAGAATTTCACATCTCTGGGGCCAGCCGTGGCGATTTCATCCTCGACTGCCGGCCTGAAGGCTAGGCGCCGGACTCCCGCTAACGGCCCGGGCCATCTCCCCCAGCCGCCCTGAGGGCCGATCACCGCTGGTGACTGCCGCCGTCGGACGTTCCTCCCCACCTCCTCCGCCGGGGACACGCAAAAGCCCGGCGTGTCCCGGGATATGCGGCGGTTTCCTGGAGGGCAACTGGGCAGGAGCGTCATGGTCTCGACGGGCTCCACCACCGCGGCGGCTACTAGAATTGCCTCATGACACCGCAGGAGCTGGCCAACCTGGCACATTTGCGCCGCGCCCGTGACCTGATCGACCGCGAGTATGCCCGGCCGCTCGATGTGCCCACCATGGCCGCCGGTGCCCTCATGTCAGCGGCGCACTTCTCCCGCCAGTTCAAGGCCGCCTACGGTGAGACGCCGTACAACTACCTCATGACGCGGCGCATCGAACGCGCCATGGCGCTGCTGCGCGCCGGTGCCAGCGTGACCGATGCGTGCATGGAAGTGGGCTCGACGTCCCTGGGTTCGTTCAGTTCGCGGTTCACCGAGATCGTCGGCATGACACCCAGCGCCTACCGGGCCCGCGAACACCACGCCGTGAAGGCCATGCCATCGTGCATCGCCCGGCAGCACACCCGACCCTCGCGCAAACCGAGCAGGATTGAAGAAGCCTCGCCGCTGCCACTCCCCTAGCGTGGGAGACATGAACATTTCATTGAAGTACGCACACGTCACCGTCAACGATCTCGACGAGTCCCTCGCCTTCTACCGTGACGCCCTCGGCTTGGAAGTCCGGAACGACGTCGGCTCGGACGGACAGCGCTGGGTCACCCTGGGCAGCGCCGCCCAGCCCGACCTTGAGATCGTCCTGTCCCCGCCGCACGCCGGCCGCTCCCAGGCCGACGGCGACGCCATCCAGGAGCTGCTCACCAAGGGCGTTATGCCCATGCTCGTCTTCAACACGGACGATCTCGACGCCACGTTCGAAACCCTCCGGGCGTCAGGCGCCGAGGTCCTCCAGGAACCCATCGTCCAGCCGTGGGGCCCGCGCGACTGCGCCTTCCGCGACCCGTCCGGCAACATGATCCGCATCAACCAGGGCTGACGTTCAGTCCGGTGATTGAGCTTGTCTCGGTGGTTGAGCTTGTCGAGACCCTGGGTCTCGACAAGCTCAATCACCGGCGGACCACCTGTTGTTCATACGCAGCGTCCGCGTAGATATTGCATATAAGCAATATGAGGCATAGAATTGCTTATATGCAAAATGTGGTCCAGGTTGCGATCCGCGACTCCCGGTTCTCCCGCCGCGAGCTGGCCAGACGAGCCGGAGTGTCGGCCTCCACCGTCACACGGGTTGAGAAGGGCGACATCGACCCGACCCTCGGCATGGCGACACGAATCCTGGCCGCCGCCGGCCTGCAGCTTCCGTCCCGGACTGACCCGCTCTGCGATGTGCGCGCGCTTCATGCTGCCCGCACGATCCTTGACGACGGCACCGCCTATCCGGCTGCGGACGCGGCAATGATCGAGACACTCATGCGTTGGGCCAGCACTGACGGAACCCCCCGCCCCAGGTCACTCGCCAGAGAGGCAGGTGCGGCCGCTCCCCCGCCCCTCCGCTCTGGCGCCGTAGAGATCACCAGTGACTGGAATTTCCTGCGCATCTGCTCGGCCGTGGCCGCCACGAGAAAGGGTTGGGCCGCCAGCGGCGCACCGGCCGCGGCACGGATAGGGGCAGAAGGGACGCCCGGGCCCATCATCCTATACGTCGAGAATCCTGCCAGAGTCGCGTCCCTCATCACCCGCCCCGGTTCGGCCGCGGTGGAGGTTCTCCTGCTCCCCCTCGACGGCACCAGCGAAGGCGGCGCGTGGAACGACGAAGGAATCGTCTGGGCAGACCCGATCCAAATCATCCTCGACTGCTACGGGATGCCGGCCACGTACGACCTTGCCGAGGAACTCACGAAAGACTGGGCGCAGCATGACTGAGCAGGCACGATGGGGCGTCGGCTCCAACCAGTACAAGAAGCGGCCGCCCCGTCCACGCGGCCCGCAACCGTCCCCTGGCATGCTCAAGCCGGCAGCGAAGGACCAGACGGACGAGCTTGGCTTTTCCTGGGACTCATCTGGCATACCCTGGGACGAAATGCCCGGTATGGAGGTGCCGCGCGCCCTCGCCCGCTTCGAGGCGCAGTTGGCTGGCCACGTGTGGGACGCTGCCGCCCTGGAAGGCAACCCCTACACCCTCCCGGAAGTCCAAACACTCCTGGAAGGTGTCACAGTCGGCGGCCACCGGCTCGACGATGAGAAACAGGTCCTGGCCTTGGCCGAGTCCACCCGCCTGCTCCACAGCCTTGTTCGGGACGGGACCTTCGCACTTTCCAAGCCTTTATCAGACCGACTTCACGGAATAGTGGCACCCCATGAGGCTATAGAGGCAGGGCACTTCCGTGGCGAGGGTTCTGTGCGGGGCGGCGGAGTAGTCAACCTGGGTGAAGCCGGCACTTTCCAGGCCACCGGCTGCGAAGATGGCGGGGAGGAGCTGCGGGCCGAATACACCCGCGGACTGGCGTTCCTTTCCGGCGTGAAGAATCCGATGGAACGGGCTGTCGCCTACTTCTGCTTCGGGACCCGGCACCAGTTCTACTTCGACGGCAACAAGCGCACCTCACGGCTGATGATGAATGGAGTTCTGCTGAGCTCAGGGCACGACGCGATCTCCATTCCGTTTAGCCGCCGACTTGAGTTTAATCAGAGCCTGGTGACGCTCTACGCGGACGCGGACGCAACGTCGCTCATGGAGTTCATCCTCGACTGCCGGCCTGAAGGCTAGGCGCCGGCTCAATCACCGAGATGGCGACGTCGGCACCCGGGCCGCCTGCCGCCGTCGAACGTTCCTCCCCGGTTCCCCGACGCGCAGATTCGTTTTCGATGCGGGTATTCCTCTGCGCAGTCCATATTCCGGGTGCGCCAGGGTAGCTGCGGGTCGGAAACGAACAAGCGCGTCGCCAGGACTTCTCCACATAGCGGCACCTACCCCTCCCGCTGAGGGCGCGCAGCTGGCATGTTCGCTACATGACCGACCTTCCAGCGCTTCTCTTGGCCCGCGACCGCGCCCTTCACGGGCTGACCCCGAATGACCTTGCCAAGCGCGTAAAGGCCGGTTCCCTGGTCCGCGTCCGGCACGGCGTCTACACGGACGGGCAGGTCTGGAAGGGATTGAAGCCGTGGGAGCAATATCGCCTCCGCGTCCAGGCAGCTGCGGAAACGTTCGAGAAACCCACGGTCTTCGCCAGGCACTCCGCCGCCAGCGTGTGGGGAATTCCCACCATCGGCCTGAACCACCCGGTCCAGGCCCTCACCATGAAGAACGACGGCGGCCGGTCACGTGCCGGAGTCCGCCGCCACTTTGCTGCGCCGGCGGGCCTGGTGGTGGTCCGGCGGGAGGGCCTGCTCGTCACCGGCCGCATCCGCACTGTCCTGGACCTGGCGGCGTTCACGCCTTTCACCGAAGCTGCCGCACCCCTGGACCATATGCTTCGACCAGACCGGACCCGGCGGCTGCCCGCCGTGACGAAGGCTGAACTGGAGGCAGGTATTGGATCCATGTATTCCGCTGCTGCGGGGCGAAGGGTACTGACCGCCGTGGCTTTCGCGGACCCTTTATCCGGTTCCGCCGGGGAGTCCTACTGCCGCGCAATGATCCATGTAGCCGGCTTCGAAGCCCCGGTCCTGCAGCAAGCCATCCACGACAGGGACGGCCTGGTGGGCTACACCGACTTCTACTGGAAGCAGGCCAAGGTTGTTGGCGAATTCGATGGCGAGGAGAAGTACGTCAAACCCGAGTACCTCAAGGGCCGGACGCCGTCGCAGGCGGTGGTGGAGGAAAAGAAGCGCGAGAACCGGATCCGGGCCACCGGGTTCAACGTGGTGAGGTGGGACTGGGCCGATCTGATGGAGCCAGGGAAGCTGGAACGCAAGCTGGCAGCGGCCGGCGTGCCCCGCCGTCGTACGCGTTCTGCGGTTCTCGACGCGCAAACCCGGCCGTGACCCGCACATTCCCTGTCGCCGGTGATATTCAGGTGACGCCAAGGAATGTGCGCAGCGCGACGGAATGTGCGCAGTGCCAACCCGACGCGTTCAGACGGAGAACGCCGGGCGGGTAGGCGACCCTTGCCAGCGCTGTGGCCTGGACGAACATGCCTCCGCCGACGTGCTGCTTTTTGTTTAGTTGGTGGACACGGCTTCGCGGGTCTGCTGCCAGGCGGTCCAGGCTGCGTAGCTGCCGTCGAGTTCGACGACGTGGTAGCCGGCGCGGCGCAGGGCGCTGGCCGCGACGGAGTTCCGGACGCCGCTCTGGCAGTAGGTCACGAGGGTGCCTTCGGCCGGGAGCTCATCGAGGTGCCACATGAGGCGGCCGCCGCTGAGCTGGTGGGATCCGGGGATGTGCCCGGCGGTGTGCTCGGTGCGGTTGCGGACGTCCAGGACCATTGCCGCATCGAAGTCGGCGAGGTCTGCGGGCTGGATCAGCTTGGGGGTGAACGTGGGGAGTCCCTGGATGCTGGTGACGTAGCCGGCAACGTTGTCGATGCCGACGCGGACCAGGTGGTCCCACATGTCCTGCGCGGCTTCCTGGCCGGAGGCCAGCAGTACCAACGGGTTCGTGTCAGTTTCCGGGTTGACCACCCAGGCGCCGTAGCTGGCCACGGACTTGCCGGCCGGGACGCTCAGTGAGCGGGTGACGGTGCCCTCATGGACTTCGCTGTTCGAGCGGGTGTCGATGAAGGTGACGTTGTCCTGGGCGAGGTCCACGGCGACGCCGGCGGTGTCGAGTTCCTGGAGCGGGGAGCGTTCGCCCATGACGGCAGGGCCCTGCCGGTTTTCGCGCTTCATCCGGCCGAAGTAAGCGTGCGCGTCGGGCTGGCCGTCGAGGAGTTCGTTAATGAAGCCCTGCTCGTCCCGGGCGGCGAGGTAGGGGCCCCACCAGGAGTAGAGCCGCTCGTAGCCGACTGTGGAGGAAGGGATGGCGCCCAGGGCCTTGCCGCAGGCGCTGCCGGCGCCGTGGCCGGGGTGGACCTGGACGTGGTCCGGCAGGGTCAGGAACTTGTCCCGCAGGCTGGTGAAGAGCTGCTTGGCCCCGGCGAAGCGGGTGTCCACGCCGCCGGCGGCCTCATCGAGCAGATCGGGGCGGCCCAGGTCACCGGAGAAGACGAAATCACCGGAGAGCAGGTATCCCGGGGTGTCGGCGAATGCGCCGTCGGTCACCAGGAACGACAGGTGCTCGGGGGTGTGGCCCGGCGTGTGTACGGCCTGCATGCTGATGTTGCCAATGGTGATGGTGTCGCCGTCGTAGAGGCGTTCGCCGTCGAATTCGTACTGCCAGTCCGGGCCACCTTCGCCGGAGACATAGATCTTCGCGCCCGAGGCGGCCGCGAGTTCCCGGGTGCCGGAGAGGTAGTCGGCATGGATGTGGGTTTCGGTGACTGCCACGATCTTCATGCCGTTCTTCTTGGCCAGATCCTGATAGACCGCGATGTCCCGGCGGCCGTCAACCACCACTGCGGTTCCGTTGGCCTGGCAGCCGACCAGGTAGCTTGCCTGGGCGAGGTCTTCGTCGTAAATGCGCTCGATAAGCATTGGTGCTCTCCTTCGTGGGAGGACGTTTTGGTCCTGTTCCCGCGTCAATTTCTAATACCCGGGGGGTATCTGGCAATGCTGGGTATGCCAGCTGATTTCAGCCATGGGTTTCTCCTTCGAATGGTGCGGCTGTGTCCCTAGCGGACGGGTTCGCCGGCCTGGAGCCAGGCGCCCATCCCGCCGCTCAGGGAATACGCCTCATAGCCCTTTTCAGCAAGCAGGCTGGCGGCTGAAGCGGATCGGACCCCGGACTGGCAGATGGTGATCACGGGCCGGGTCTTCTGGATTCCGGTGGTGCTGGTCTGGAGCCTGTCCAGCGGGACATGCCTGGCCTGCGGGGCCCGTCCGGAGCGCCATTCCTGGACGGTGCGAACGTCGATCAAGGCGGCGCCCGAGGCCAGGAGTTCCTTCGCCTCAGCGACGGATACCGTCTTGTACGGCTTGCTGAATGCCTTCTTCAGGGAGTTGATGAAGCCCATGATGTTCTCCTTTATGTTTGTTTCGGCACGAGGGGTGGTTTTCAGGCGGTAACCGTGCCCGCCGTGACCCAGGCTGCGACGGCAAAAATGAGCACGGCGAACGAGATGCGGATGTGCTTGTCGCTAAGGTGGCGGGCGAGGCGGGCGGCAAGAAGGGATCCGAGGATCGCCGGGATCGCGAAGGACAGGACGCTGGGCCAGTCGAGGGTAAATCCCGCGGCGTGGGCGCCGAAGCCCGACGCCGAATTGATCACAATGATGGCCAGAGATGAACCAACGGCCTGTTTCATGCGCAGGCCCAGGAACAGTGTGAGAGCCGGGGTAAGCAGGAAACCCCCGCCCACACCGAGCAACCCCGTGAGGAACCCTACGAGGACCCCGACCCCCACTGCCTTGGGGGCGCAGGAGCGGAAGGCGCGGTTGGGCCCAGTGCTGCACGAACCCTCCGTTTCCGTGGTCCGCATGAGCATCCGGATCCCCGCGATCATCATGATGACAGCGAAGGCGAGCATCAGGATGTTTGGATCCAGGAGGCGGCCTACGGCAGTCCCGCCCCACGCGGCGGGGATTCCCGCGGCGCCGACAATGAGGACCACAGGCCAGTTGATGCCTTCGCGCAGCCGAGGGATCAGCGCTGCCAGGGAGGAGATGCCCACCACCAGAAGGGAGGTGGGGATGGCCTCCGCCGGGCTCATGCCCACGCCGTAGACCAGGGCCGGGACGGCGATGATCGAGCCGCCGCCACCGACTACACCGAGAACGATCCCGACGAAGAGCCCCAGTGACAGAGCCGCGATCATGCGGCCGGGTCCTGCTTGGCTTCGGCCACCGGGAGCTGCAGGATGGCGCTTTCGCGGGTGGGTTCTTTGACAGCCCTGTTCCACGGCATCGCCGAGATGGCCTGGCCCATGGCACAGGTGTTGGTGGCCGCGGAGAAGGTCAGGCCTGCCCCGATGATGCCGGCAAGCATCCGTATCCTGGGCGAAACGAATTTGCCGCCGGCCAGGCCCAGAACCACCAGGGACCCAGCGGCGAATCGGACCTGCCGCTCCAGGTCCCAACGGTCCTTGCCATTGACTACGTCGCCACCACTTGCTGCGAAGCCGGGGACGCCGCCGGTCAGGACGTACGCCGTATCGATGCCGGAACCGGCGAGGCTCTGACGCGCCTGCTCTGCACGGGCTCCGGACTGACAGACAAGGACGACTCGGCTGCCCAGGCGGTCGGCCAGTTCGTCGGTGTGTTCGGACAGCAGCGGCAGTGGAACGTTGTAGGAGCCGCGGATGTGCATCGACTCGAATTCCGCTGCAGAACGCACGTCGATAACAACGAGGCCCTGGTGTTCGCCGACCCACGTGTGCAAGGTCTCCGGCGCGAGTTCGGTGACGGCCGTGAGGGAGGAAGGGGAAGTCATGGTTGGCCTCTCGAGGGGTCATAGTGGATACCCCACCGAGTATTACAGATACCCCGATGGGTATGCAAAACACCCTAGGGGGTATATAGTTGGTCGCAAGACACCCACGCCTTTGGAGACTCCATGCAACTCGATTCGACTGAACTGACCCCGGTGGTCAACCGCCTCAAGCGCGCACAGGGCCAGCTCGCTGCTGTTACCCGCATGCTGGAGGAGGGCCGGGACTGCAAGGAAATCGTCACGCAGCTGGCTGCCGTCTCGAAAGCATTGGACAAGGCCGGCTTCGCCATCATCGTCAGCGGCCTGGAGCAATGCATCATCCGCGAAGACACCACCATGGACAAAAAAGAACTGGAAAAGCTCTTCCTCTCCCTCGCCTAAAAAGCAGGGACCCTCAGACCCCGTGCCGGGGGAGTTTCCCCCAAGCTGCCCCGGCACGGCCCCGGCCTGAACCGGGCCGTATCTTTAACGACATATGAGGAGCAGACTCATGAGCTACACCCACACCGTTACCGTCCCGCTGTCCTGGGAGGACGCTGTCCAGCGCACTCGTGAGGCGCTCGGTGAACAAGGCTTTGGCATCTTGACGGAGATTGACGTCCGCTCCACTTTTGAGACCAAACTCGGCACCGAGGCCGCCGACGCCGTCGGCGACTATGTGATCCTTGGGGCCTGCAACCCCACTTTGGCGAGCCGCGCCCTGGCGGCCGAGCCGGCGCTGGGCGCACTCCTTCCCTGTAATGTCATTGTCCGACGAGGCAAGGACGCGCTCGAAACCACTGTCGAAGCCATAGACCCACAAACCATGGTCCAGCTCAGCGAAAATCCGGTCGTCCGGGAAGTCGCCGACGATGCCGATGCCCGACTCCGCAAAGCTCTCGCCGGGCTAAGCGAGGCAAAAGACATCTCCGGCTGACCAAAGAGTAGGCACTTGCAAAGCCATCCGTAATCCCGTCCGCGGGCCTGTCGGCATTCGGACACCTCGTCTGCGTGACTGATGGTTCCGCCGTTTTCGACGCGCAAACCCGGCCGTGACCCGCATATTCCCTGGCGCCACAGATATTCAGGTGTCGACACGGAATATGCGCAGCGCCAGGCCGGACGTTAACGGACGACGCCGGCACCCAACCCGGGTGCCGGCGTCGTGCGTTCAGTTCCCGGCTAGTTAGCCGCTGCGGCGCCTGCTGTGGTGCCGGAGAGCCGGAGCCAGGTGTCCACCACGGTGTCGGGGTTCAGGGAGACGGAGTCGATGCCTTCCCCGACCAGCCACTCGGCGAAGTCCGCGTGGTCGCTGGGACCCTGGCCGCAGATGCCAACATACTTGCCGCGCTCCTTGCAGGCCTTGATGGCCATGCTCAGGAGCTTCTTGACGGCAGGATCGCGTTCATCGAAGCCGCCCGAGACGATCGCGGAATCGCGGTCCAGTCCCAAGGCCAGCTGGGTCATGTCGTTGGAGCCGATGGAGAAGCCGTCGAAGTAGTCCAGGAAATCGTCCGCCAGCAGCGCGTTGGACGGAATCTCACACATCATGATCACCTCGAGGCCGTTCTCGCCACGGACCAGGCCGTTCTCCGCCAGCAGCTCGATGACGCCGCGGGCCTCGTCCAGGGTCCGCACGAACGGGATCATCAGCTTGACGTTGGTCAGGCCCATCTCGTTGCGGACGAAGGACAGGGCCTCGCACTCGAGGTCGAAGCAGTCCCGGAAGGACGGCTCCAGGTACCGGGAGGCGCCGCGGAAGCCGAGCATCGGGTTCTCTTCGTGCGGCTCGTAGGCCGGCCCGCCGATGAGGTTGGCGTACTCGTTGGACTTGAAGTCGGACATGCGCACAATCACCGGCTCCGGAGCGAAGGCCGCCGCGATGGTGGACACGCCTTCGGCCAGCCGCTTGATGTAGTAGTCACGCGGGCTGCTGTACGCGGCGATCCGTTCCCGGATTTCCGCGGCCACGTCCGCCGGCTGATCATCCAGGTTCAGCAGCGCCTTGGGGTGGATGCCGATCTGGCGGTTGATGATGAATTCCAGCCGGGCCAGGCCCACGCCGTGGTTGGGCAGCTGCGCGAAGGTGAACGCCTGCTCCGGGGTACCCACGTTCATCATGACCTTGACCGGGGCCTCGGGCAGCTCGGTGATGGCGGTTTCCTCGACGCTGAAGTCCAGGAGCCCTTCGTAGATGGTGCCGGTCTCGCCGTCAGCGCAGGACACGGTCACCTCGAGGCCGTCGGAGAGGGTGTCCGTGGCGCTTCCGGTGCCGACGACGGCGGGAATCCCCAGTTCGCGGGCGATGATGGCCGCGTGGCAGGTGCGTCCGCCGCGGTTGGTGACGATGGCGGAGGCACGCTTCATGATCGGTTCCCAGTCCGGGTCGGTCATGTCGGCGACGAGGACATCGCCGGTCTTGAAGGCGGCCATCTGGTCGATCGCGGTGAGGATGCGGACGCTGCCGGCGCCGATGCGCTGGCCAATGGCGCGGCCCTCGGCCAGCACCCGGCCGGTCGCGTTGAGGCGGAAACGGCTGAGGCTGCCGGCGGCCCGTCGGGACTGAACGGTCTCCGGGCGTGCCTGCAGGATGTACAGGCCGCCGTCGATCCCGTCCTTGCCCCATTCGATGTCCATGGGGCGGCCGTAGTGGTTCTCGATGGCGACGGCGTGCCGGGCGAGCTGCTCGACGTCGTCGTCGCTGAGGCTGAAACGGTTCCGCAGCGAGGCTTCCACCGGCACGAAGTCGATGGTGCGGCCAATCTCGCGGCTGTCCGTGTAGGTCATCTGGAGGGCCTTCTCGCCCAGTCCGCGCTTGAGGATGGCGGGGCGGCCGGACTCCAGTGCGGGCTTGTACACGTAGAACTCATCGGGGTTCACGGCGCCCTGGACCACGGCCTCTCCCAGCCCGTAGGAGGACGTGACAAACACGGCGTCCTGGAACCCGGACTCGGTGTCCATGGTGAACATCACGCCGGAGGCCCCGACGTCGGAGCGCACCATCCGCTGGATGCCGGCGGAGAGTGCCACCTCGGCGTGTTCGAACTTGTGGTGCACGCGGTAGGCGATGGCCCGGTCGTTGTAGAGGGACGCGAACACATCCTTGATGGCGATCAGGATGTTCTCGATGCCGCGGACGTTCAGGAAGGTTTCCTGCTGCCCGGCGAAGGAGGCATCCGGGAGGTCTTCCGCCGTGGCGCTGGACCGGACGGCCCAGGACAGGTCCTCGGAGCCCCCGTGCTTGTCCACCAACTGCTGGTAGGAGTTCCGGATCTGCGCCTCGAAGTCCGGCAGGAAGGGCGTCTCGCGCATAAGCGTCCGGATTTCCTGGCCGGCCGCGGCGAGGGCCGTCACGTCATCGGTGTCCAGGCCAACCAGCCGGTCCACGATCTTCTTGTCCAGGCCGGAGTCAGCCAGGAAGCTGCGGTAAGCGTCCGCCGTTGTGGCGAAGCCGTCCGGAACCTGCACGCCGGCGGAGGTCAGGTTCTGCACCATCTCCCCGAGGGAGGCGTTCTTGCCGCCTACCCGGTCAAGGTCCTTGAGTCCGAGTTCTGAGAACCACAGGATGTCTGAAGTCATAATTGCTGCTCCTTTGCAGATGATGGCATGCGGGGGCGCCGCCCCGCTCGCGGCTGTAGCCGGTTGGTGGGCGCGAATCCTGTCTACAGTGACAGGTCCAGAGCACCATTCCAACATGATGTGCGCCACACCGGGATTGTGAAAATTTTCTCTAATGCTTAAGGTTCATGCGCTGCAGGATGGTGGCGGCCATTTCCTCCACAGATACGGTGGCTGAATTCAGGTACGGGATCCGGTGGGAGACGTATAGCTGCTCGGCGCTGCGCAGCTCAAAGCCGCACTGCCGCAGCGACGCGTAGGGTGAGCCGCGGCGCCGTTCGGTGCGGATCTGGCTCAGCCGCAGGGGGTTGGAGGACAGCCCGAAACACTTTTCAACAAAGGGCCGCAGCGGCTTGGGCAGCCCTTCCCGTTGAAAGTCCTCGTCCACCAGCGGGAAGTTCGCGGCGAAGATGCCGTGCTGGAGCGCCAGGTACATGGTGGTAGGCGTTTTTCCGCACCGGGACGGGGCCACCAGGATGACCTGCGCCTTTTCCAGCGCCCGCAGGCTCTGGCCGTCGTCGTGTTCCATGGCGTACTCGACGGCGGCCATCCGGGACTGGTACCTCTCGGCGTTGCCCAGACCGTGGGCCCTGCCAGGTTCACCGCTGGCCTGGGAACCGAGGGCCTGCTCCAGCTGTCCCACATGCGTCCCGATGAGATCCACGATGATCCCCCGGCACTTTGCAATGGCCTGCCTGATGTCGCTGCTGACGGCGGTGGAAAAGACGACGGGCCGCGGGCCGGTGGCGACCAGTTTGTCGATGGTGCCCACCACGGATCTGGCCTGTTCGACGGTGGTAATGAACGGGACCGTGATGCGGTCAAAGTTATTCGCGGGGAACTGCGTCAACAAGGTGTTGCCGAGCGTTTCCGCGGTGATGCCGGTGCTGTCCGAAAGGAAGTAGACAGGCCGAATCGCGTCATTGGTCATGAAGGCATTCTCCACCGGCGAGCCGACACGGAAAAATCACCCCGCAGAAACACCCCGGCAATCTTGCCGGGGCATGCTGGGCATACGGGGACAACCAGCAGGGGGCACAGCATGATCACGGACCAGGTACAGACCGCGAGAATCCAACCCGGCGACCACATCGAGGCGTGGCACAACGGCAAGCTGTTCCACAAAGGCCGGGTGACCGACGTCGTACGTTCACTGGACCTGATCTGGATCCTGGACGCCAGGACCGGCACGCGGAGGCTGCTGGACCCGGACGCTCTGGAGATCGTCCGGGTGCGGGACTAACGTGGTGCCTGGTGGGCCGCCCGGCTGGGGCTGCCCACAAGGACAGACAAGAGCTGCGAGAGTTGGGCCGCGGGTTCGCACCTTTGGAGGTCGGTCATGCCGCTGCGCAGCTTCTCCCGCCGCACCCGTTCGGTCCCGGATGACGCACCGCCGGACCAGCCCGCGCCCGACCAGTCACCGCCGCGCCGGCAATGGCGCCGGCGGGGACTGCGGGTCCTGGCCGCAGCGGCGCTGACGGTGGTGGGGCTGGTGCTTCCCTCCACCGTGGCCAATCTGGTCATCGAAGGAGTTGAACGCGCAAACTCCACGGCCTATGGCGAACGGATTCAGACCGCCCACGGAACCATCAACGTCTCCCGGACCGGCGAAACCGGCCCAACGCTGGTGCTGCTCAGTGGGCTCGGCACTCCGGCGCCGGCGCTGGACTTTGCCCCGCTGATCCGGGAATTGCACGGTTACCGGATCGTGGTTGTGGAGGGGTTCGGCTATGGCTACAGCGACATGACCGCCAGGCCGCGGACCATCGAGAACATCTCCGAGGAACTTCACGAGGTGCTCGCCAAACTTGCCGTTACGGGCCCTTATGTTCTTGTGGGCCACTCGATCGCGGGCTTCACCACCCTGCACTACGCCAACAATTATCCTGCGGAAGTCACTGCCGTCATCGGCATCGACCCCACAGTGCCTACCGCCACCACGGCCCCCGCTGAAGGTCCGGCACCTGCCGAGATGCCGCCGTCGGGCAATTTCTGGGAACGGATGCCTTCCACGATTGGCCTGGTCCGCTGGGCCGCCGCCCTCGGCCTCACGGACCCGGATGGCGACGCCGATACAACGGCGGAAATTGATCAAATGCGCATGCTGCAGAGCTGGAACTTTGGCAACCAGGCACTCACCGACGAAACGAACCGGGTTGGGGAGAACTCCCTCAAGATTCAGGCCCTCCGCTACCCGGACCAGCTTCCGGTGCTGCAGTTCCTCGCCCGGGAAACCATCCAGCGACGGCCCGAATGGCAGGGCATCCATGAACGCCAGCTGCTCAATGTCACGCGCCATGAGCTGGTGGTTCTTGACGGCCAGCACTACCTGCACTGGAGCCAGTCCAAGGAGATGGCGGAAAAGATTGATGCGTTCCTGGGCGGGACGCCGTGATGGGCCAGAGGTTCTGCGCTGCAGGTTGCCTTGTGGGGACCCGCCGATCGGCCTATGTCCACATCGAACGGGACTTGCGCCGAATCAGGTACTCGTGAAAATTGGGCGCCGTGTATTCGTAGAGGCCCTTTTGCAGCCGGTAGACCACTCCCTGGTCCGCCAGCCTGCCCATCAGAACGTTGACGTTGCCTTGTTTGCGGGAAGTGACGTTGTGTATGTCGGCCGTCCGCAGCGGCGGATAGTCGCAGTCGCCGGTGAGCAGGAGGAGGTCCTGCTCGGCAGGGGTTAAGGAGTCGAGCCGGGGAGAGTAGAAATCGTGGTCCAAGCGTTTGAAGATCGACTCGCGGAGACCTTTCAGCAGGTCCGCGGTCAGGACGTTCAATGAAGTATCGACGGCATCGTCCCAGAGCTCGGCACCCCACAGCTGCACGAAGTACGGATAGCCTTCCACGTCGTCCATCACGGCACTAAGGAGGTCTTCGCTGGCCTCTTTGCCGGTGCCATCCAGTGGACGAAGGAACGCTTCACGGGTCTGATCCCGCGTCAGGCGCCCTACCTCTTCTTCGCGGAACATCCGCTCGCTATAGGTTCGAGCCTTGAGCAGGTTCGCGATCAAGGTCGGCAGTCCGCACAGCACGAGTGCAACCGGCACCTGCTGTTCCTGGAGTGTGTTGACTGCGGCGATGAGCAGTGACAGCGGATGCTGCCCGTCGCGGTCCTTGTCGTCCACGAGTACCTGCGCCTCGTCGAGCATCAGGACAAGGCCGGCCCTTCCGGACCTCACCGCGATCCGAGCCGTTTCCAGGAGGTCGGCTGCAAGGTTGGATTCCTTCGAATTTGCCGAGCCCCCCAGAGACACAGTGACATCTTCAAATGCCATGGTCGCCAGCGATCGCGCACCACTGATGACGGCCTCCGTCTTCTGGCGAAAACTTTCGGTCCGTGAGACTTGGGCCTGAACGTCCAGGAGAAGATCGTGGAGCACTCCGACGATGGCGTCTTCGCGATTGTGTCGAGGCTCTAACTGCAGCCTGCCGACGGCCCAGTTGAGCTCCCGCTTAGTCACTTCTTCGAAGTGCTTGAGCAACACGGTCTTCCCCACTCCGCGGACCCCGGTAATGCGATAGTTGGCCGGAATCTCGGGGGCACCCCTGAGTATCGCCCGCAGGATTCGTTCCTGACTTTCACGTCCCGCCAGAAAGAGAGGTGTGTTGGCCGCTCCAGGACGATATGGGTTTTTGATAGGAACTCCCCCGGCTATTCAGTACTTACAAAATGTTGTTATTATTCATGATTCTAACAAATATCCTTTAGAAGCGAGTAGCCGGGCGGCGGCCGGGTAGCTTGTGGGCACTCTGCGTTCGGCCTAGATTTGGACATGACCAATTCGCCCGAACACGAACTGCTCCTGGAGCTGCAGGACCTGATTATCGGCACAGGCTCGGTGGCTGACTTCCTGGGCGGGTTCTCCATCATCGCCGCGGCCGCACTGAGCCGCTCCGCCGGCGCCACGGTGGAATGCGGGGTCACCCTCAAGCACGCCAGGAAAACCACAACGGTGGGCGGGAGCACTGAGCGCGCCATCCACCTGGACCGCATTGAACAGGCCGTGGGCGAAGGGCCCTGCATCGCAGCGTTGCGGGCGGGGAACCCTGTCCTGCTGGCCGACGTCCGCACTGACCCACGCTGGCCTGTCTACCAGGAACGCCTGATCGAAGAGGGCATCCACAGCGTCCTCGGCGTCCCCCTCGAAATCGGAGAAAACGCGGCCGCAGTCCTGAACTTCTTCGCGCCGGCCACCGGCGTGTTCACCGAGGACACTATCAGTGAGGCGGCCAGCTTCGCCGACGTCGCCGGCAGTGCCGTCCGCCTGGCCGTCAGGGTGGGAACCGCCGAGAGCGCCGCCGACGACCTGAGCGCGGCGATGATGAGCCGCACAGCCATCAACCTGGCCTGCGGTATCATCATGGCCCAGAACCGCTGCAGCCAGGCCGAGGCGATGTCCATCCTGATGAAGGTCTCCAGCCACCGGAACCAGAAGCTCCGGGACGTGGCCGACGAGATCGTCCGGAAGGTCTCGGGCGAGGGATCCAGCACGTACTTCGACATGTAGGCGAAACCCGCCCCGGAAGAAAAAGCGAGTACTCACTACTCGTGTACTTGCCCGGCAGAGCCTTTTAGGATGAGGGCGTACCGACACATGAGGACTGGGGCATGATGATCGATCAACTGGTGGACTGGCGCGTCTCGGGGGTCCTTCTGGATATCCGCGGGCACTCGGAAGCGGCATCGGCGTGTGCCCTTGCCCGAATCGCAACATCGGCCGTGAGCGACATCGCTGGCTCCCCCGTGGAGGCTACAGTGACCCTCGTGCGGCCGGATAGTACGCCCTTCACGGCGGCAACCACCGACGGCGCCCGCGACCTTTCACGCTGGGACCAGTTCGCCGGTCGGGGTCCCACCTCGCGGGCTCTGGACGGCCGCCTGACCATCATCCTGAACGATCACTGCCTGGACACCCGCTGGGAGGAATACCCGGCCAGCCTCAGGACCGCCGGGTTCCGGTCAGCCGTCGGCGTGCCGTTGCAGCTGGAGCGCGGCTACCGCGCAGCACTGACGTTGTATTCGGCCGAGACGAACGTGTTCTCCTCGGTTGTCGCCTCCCAGACACTGGCCTTCTCCGGCGTGGCGGCCAGGAGCCTGGTCCTGGCACTGCAGGTCCGGGCGGGTCTGGCCCAGTCCGCGGACCTCCGCGCAGCCATCGCCAGCCGCACTGCGATCAACACCGCCTGCGGCGTGCTCATGGGCCAGAACAAGTGCTCCTACGAGGCAGCGTTCCAGATGCTTAGGCTCGCATCGAGCCATGGGAACCTGACCATCCGCGACGTCGCCGAAGGGATGCTGAGCACCCTGCCCGGCGGGGTACCGGCCACACACTTCCAGCAGCGCGCCTAAGCCGGCTCCCGCCGTCGGGCATTAGCTTGCCCGCGAACGGGCGCGCCCCACTCCCCCGAATGTAGATAGCAACCATCCCGGGCACCTCACAACCCGTCTCAGCAAGCTATTCAGCACCCGGGCCGCGCGGCTCGGAACCCTCCACGAACTCACCAAACTCGCACCAGTGGCCATCATCGCCGAAACCCTCGGCTACTCGCCCACAACAATCGAACGCCACGCCACCGATTCGGCCGCCGCCTACGCCCAATACGCCGCAGCGGCTAGAAATGCGCGGCCGGTAACGCGACGCGAATAGATCGGCTTCCTGAGACAGCCACCAAATGAACCCGCCTCGACGTTTGTCAGGGACCCTTATGACGTTACGCCGGGCCAAAGATCGACTCTTACGTGCTCGGGCGATAAATCGCTAGGATCTTCGACACTGATCAGAAACTGTGTCATCCCTTTGTGAGCAGGAACAACAACATTCATATCGGCATCTCCTACCGAGAGTGTCCCCTCTGGAGTCGACAGGATACCCCGCCGACTGCCTGGTTGCCGTCGTCCGGCGTCACCTCGTCTTGATGCAGGGATATCGACACTGTGGCCTCTGTGTTAGCTGCAACTTTAAACTGACCAGAGACGGCAATTTGGATTGACCGTTCGCGGCAGTGGTTTTGACCAGTGGCTGCAAGTACTTTTGACCAGTTCTTGGCCGTGTGTGTGGCCGGGGCTTTGCTGGGATTCCCTTGTCCGTCCCCCGTGTCATTACGGGGAGAGCCCCTTCCTTCCGCGGTGAAATAGCGATGCCAATCGTTTTTATTTCACCCATCGTGGGGAAGGAAGGGGCTTGATGTGAAGTCTCCAGGAGAGTTCATGGAAATTTTAGCTGCTTATGATTTGACCCGTTCGTACCGGGATGCCGCGAAGATCTGCGGCGTTTCGCACAACACTGTCCGTTCGTATGTGAAGGCCCGGCAGGAAGGCGTCCAAGCGCCGGTCGCCCGCCAGCGGGGACGGATCACTGACCCGTTCCTGCCGCAGATGAAGTCGCTGGTCGAGCAGTCCCGCGGGAAGATCCGCGGGGACGTTGTGCACGGAAAACTCGTTGATCTGGGCTATCCCGGATCGATCCGCACGACCCGCTACGTGCTGGCCGGGCTGAAGTCGAAATACCGGGCCCAAAACACCCGTGTTCACCGGCCCTGGACTGTGGAGCCAGGCCTGTGGCTCCAATGGGACTACGGAGACGGGCCCGTCGTTGACGGCGCCAAAACGGTGTTGTTCGTGGCCTGGCTGGCGTATTCACGCTTCCGGATCGTGATCCCTTTGCGGGATAAGACCATGCCGAGCGTCTTCGCCGCCCTCGACCGCTCCTTCCGGCTCATCGGCGGGGTCCCGACGTACATTTTGACCGACAACGAGAAGACCGTCACGGTCGAGCACGTTGCCGGGGTGCCGGTCCGTAACCCGCAGATCGTCGCGTTCGCCCGGCACTACTCCACCGCCGTGCACACCTGCATGCCGGCGGACCCGGCCTCGAAGGGCGGGGTGGAGAACGCGGTCAAGATCGCCAAAGCCGACATCGTGCCCAAAGACACGAACCTGCGCCCGGACTACGCCTCCTTCGCCGAGCTGGAAGCGGCGTGCGAGGCGTTTATGGAGGATGTGAATTCCAAGGTCCACCGGGCCACCCTGGAGATCCCCCAGGACATGCTGAGACTGATCGAGCAGCCCAAGCTGCACCCGGTCCCTGCAGTGCCGGTGACGGCCAGTTTCGGGCAGGTCCGGCAGGTCCCGCCGAACACTCCCATGGTCACCTACGAGCACGCCCGCTACTCCGTCCCGCACACCCTGATGGGGCAAAGGCTCTGGGTGCGCGGCACCGACACCGAGGTCATCATCGTCCATGTCGGCGAGGCCGGGCCGGTGGAAGTCGCACGCCATCCACTCACCCGTCCCGGCGTGCCGGCGATCATTGACGCCCACTTCCCGCCCGCCAATGCCGGGGCCCTGGAACGGGTGATCCGCCCCACGAACACCGCCGAAGAGGAGTTCCTGGCACTCGGCGCCGGGGCAGCGCTCTGGCTCAAAGAAGCCGCCGCAGCCGGGACGAACAAGATCCGCCACAAGATGGAACGCGCCGCCACCATGGCCAAGGTCATGGGCGCCGACGTCGTTGACCAGGGTCTCGGCGCCGCCGCCGTGCACCACCGCTTCAGCCACGAGGACCTGGTCTCCATCATCACCAACACCGCCACCGGCCAGCCGCAAAGAACCATCAGCACTACCCGGCACGCCGTCACCGACCAAGGCCAGTGGCTGAGCCAGGGCACCAGCGCATGGGCCAACTTCGGTACCACCAACACCCCTACCACCAGCGATGCCAGCGACGTTGCCGATCTTGAAGGAGCCACCGAATGAGCGCGACAGCCCTGGCCCCCAGCCCGCTGGCGGATGCGGCCGTGGAGCACGTCATCGCGTTGATGCGCACCACCCGGATGCCGCACGCCCGCGCCGTTGTCGCCGAGGTGTTGGCGACCGCGAAGGCCCAGCGCTGGGACCCCACAGAAGTCATTCGCGTCTTGCTCGAGGCCGAAGCAACGGGCCGGAACCGGTCGATGCTCGCCACCCGGCGCAAACGCGCGGGGTTCCCCACCGGGAAAACGTTCGATGTCTGGGACGAGTCCCTCTCCACCCTGCCGGCTGCGACGACCTCGTTCCTGCGGACCCTGGAGTGGGTGCGGCGGAGGGAGAACCTGATCGCGTGCGGGCCCTCCGGGACCGGGAAAACCCTGCTGCTGGAATCCCTGGGCCAGCAGGCCATCGACGAAGGCATGTCCGTGTCGTGGCTGAGTCTGGAGGACCTCGGCGCCCTCGTGCGCCGGCACCGCATCGATGACAGCGTCAACAAGGCCATCACCCGCGTTACCGGCGTGGATTTGATTTGCATTGATGACGTAGGACTTTTGCCGGTTTCCGGCGATGCCGCCGAGGGTTTCTACCGCGTCGTGGAGGCCTCCTACGAGAAACGCTCCCTGGCGATCAGCTCGAATATCCACCCCTCCGGCTTTGATGAGTTGATGCCCAAAACCATCGCCACCGCGACCGTGGACCGGCTCATGCACCACGCACACCTATGCCAAACCAGCGGCGAGTCCGTCCGGCTCATGCAAGCCCAAAACGGGAAAGGAACCCGCCCGATGAACTAACCCGCAACGCGGTCAGGCGCCCCAACCCCGGCATGCCCCCGGCGCCTGACCAGTGTTCAAAACTACTTGCCGCCACCGGTCAGTCCATTGCAGCCACCGGTCAACGCAAACTGCAGCCACCGGTCAGTTCAAAGTTGCAGTTGACACCTCTGCGAAGCCAAGATCAATTTCCTCCACATCCTGAGCGTGCCGCACCATGATGACTAAAGCTCCCGACGTTGAACAGAACGGCCTCCCTGGCTCGATTTCGGGAAAGTCTTCCGTCTGGCCGGGGCCTGTTATTACAGCGATTCCCCAGTGCCACGGTCGTCAAATAGCGGTGACGAGCATCGGCTGCTCCATGGAGGAAGTCTCTCACGCACCCTACTCCCGGCCCATGAATACCCGCGCATGCCAGTTGGAAAGTGACGGGGAGAGCGCGAGGGGTGTGTTGTGGACATCAAGCCAGGGCCTTTTCCCATACAGGCCAAGGCTCAAACTTAATCGCTTGGCATGGCGAGTAGGTTGACGTACATCATGTACATGGCTCATTGTTGTATGTATGAGTACTCCAACCCATGAGCGTAGGACTTTCGGCTTCGCCGGTGCCCGCAAGTCCTTCAAAGCGATTCTTGACACAAGCGACCGCGGCGGCCTGTCGATCATCGAGCGTGGAGAAAGCTCTGCTTCCGTGGTGAACACCGGCCTGTTCAGGGAATTCCTAGTAAAGACCGTTCCGGCAAAAGTGCAGGTCGTGAACGAGGACGGGGCTTGGGCCATGTTCCTGCCCGGCCTGCCCTTGGCAGCCGAGGGCACAACGTTGGAAGAAGCGACCCTTGATCTAATCGACGCTCTTCGCGAATACGCCGAAGACTGGGAGGACCACCTACGCACGGCACCAAACCACCGGGGCAACTGGGCCCTTGTGCAACTTATTGGCTCATGCACTGACGAGGAACTGGACGCATGGCTGACCGGTAGCAAGAAGTGAGCCAAAAGTATCCGCCAGGCACCCGCGATGACCACGAAGCTTTCTGTAGGACTGAGGAATGGCAGCCCGTGCTCAACGCCAAGGGCCAGAAGGTCCGTCATCACGCCACCTATGAGCTTGCCTTGCATGATGGGCGAATTCTTCGGACACGCATTTCGCGTCCAGTGGACCGCACCGCTTACGGCCCTTCCCTCTGGGGAGAAATTTTGAAGAATCAGCTCGAAGTCACCCCGGACGAATTCTGGGAATGCGTGAAGGAGGGCGCCCTCCCGGACCGAGGCGCGCCCGAAGCGCCGACTACTGCGTTGCCGCTGGAGCTCGTTATTCTCTTGACCAAGACAGCCAGAATCCCCGAGGTCACCGTTGCCGCCATGAGCAAAGAAGAGGCCGTGCAGGCCATGAACGACTACTGGACCTCCACCGTCACGCCCCCGAAACAGCCTCAGTCCTGAGGTATTCGACGGTCCGAGACTACTTGGGTGCGCCGGGCGTAGATCTACCTGACCAGTAGCCCGGTCGCCATATCCATATGCCGGGTGCACCGGTGAGCTGGCCGTTGCCGGGCTCCCCACGCGTTTCCCCGATCTCTCACAAGCCCTCTTGTCTCGCGGATTCGATGAGACATGCCGACCTGACTGAGAGCGGGCGGTCAGGGCAGGGCGATAGCCTGCCAGGTGCTGGAAGGGCCGGATTCCCGGCGGAGCGGCCTCTTGCCCGCCTGCTGCAGATACCGTTCGAATGAGATGCCGGAGGTGAGGATGGGAATGGAGGAGAGAATGATCCGTTCCTCGGCGTCGATCAGAGTGAAGTTCTGACTGCCGAGCGGCAGCTTGTCGACGGGCCTGAGATGGGGGCTGGATCGACATCGGCGGCCATGGCGCCAATGAAGTCTCCGTGCATGGTCAGTGGCCTATTCGCGCACAGAGGACGATTTCGCTGACCTGGAGCGGGTCGCCAAGGCCGCGGCCGCAGCCGGCAAGGCCTGGGTCCTGCCTGCATGGAGCATTGAAGAAAAGGAATTCGCCCTCCGCAACGGCGCAGACCAGCTCGCGCTGACAATGCAGCACGGTGCCCTCCTGGCCGGTTTCTCAGCTCCCTACGAGCAGGCGAGAACTTTGGCTGAATCGGTCCTCTCCCAGGCCTCTGCCTAGGCACGGAACCGGCCTGGTCCTGCTTTCACTCAGTTCGTACCTATCTCATCAAAAGGATTTCTCATGGTCAGCGTTGGAATAGCCCAGTTCGCTCCCGGCCTGGATAAGCAGCAGAACGAAAAAACCATTGCAGAACTCGTCCGGCAAGGTGCACAACTGGGCGCCCGGCTGGTCGTACTCCCCGAGTACGCAATGTTCACCGCACCGTCGATGGACGGAAGCTTCCTGGAGACGGCGGAACCCCTGTCAGGGCTCTTCGTCACCGGACTGTCTGCTCTTGCCCGCGAATTGTCCATCTTCATTGTCGCGGGAATCAATGAGGAACTTGAAGGCGGAGAGCAGATCTCCAATACCCTCGTCGCGGTCGGACCACAGGGTGATGTGGTCGGGGTCTACCGGAAACTGCATCTTTACGATGCCTTCGGGTACAAGGAATCCGAACTGGTGCGCCCCGGCAAGGTGGAAGCACCGGAGACCTTCGAAGTCGACGGCCTCACCTTCGGAATGCAGACCTGTTATGACCTTCGGTTCCCCGAGGTAACCCGCCGGATCGTCGATGCCGGCGCCCAGGTCCTCCTCCTTCCGGCTGAATGGGTCCCGGGCCCACTGAAAGAAGATCATTGGACCACGCTGCTGCGGGCCAGGGCGATAGAAAACACCATCTACGTCGCGGCTGCAGACCAGTGTGCTCCCACGGGAGCAGGCAACAGCATGATCGTTGACCCCATGGGCGTGGTGCTCGCATCCTTGGGCGAACAGGCAGCAGTCGCGGTGGCCGAACTCTCCGAAGAACGTCTGCGGGCAGTGCGGCTGAAAAACCCGGCGCTGGAACTGCGCCGGTTCACAGTCGCAGCCAACGACTAAGACCCCCACCCTCGCCCCTCATCGACATCACAAAACCAGCGCGACCCCGACCCGAACCGGACGCCGTCGCTGGTCGTTTATCGGCAGCAAGAGTGCGCGACTTACATTGGAGCGGAAAACGTGGGGCCTCGGCTTTCCGGCCAAGGCAAAGCCGATTCTGTGGCGACGTGACCTTTGGGAGCCGAAGCACACAGAAGGCGGTCATTGGCCAAAAGGTTTCTTAAAGGCTGCTGGCAGTGAAGCCAAGTATTTGGCCGCGAAGGGCAAGCCAGGAATCCAGGCGGGTCAGGGCTTGGGCGCCGCTATCTGCAGTGAAATATCTGTCTGGGAAGATCCGAGGAATCCATGTAGCAAGGAGGCTGTTCCTTGGAGATGGTCCTGGGCCGATCTGAATGCTTCCTCATGGTCGCCCCGGAGTATGGCGTCCATGATTTCCTGGTGCTGCCGGTTGGAATGTTCCAGGTTGGGCTCAAGAAGGGGTATCCGGTCCAAAAGGTCACTGACCCTTGAGCGGACATCCGCCACGGCAAGGGCAAGGCTTGGCGATCCTGTCACTTCTGCGATTGCCACGTGGAACCTTGCGTCTTTTGGCCGGTACAGATCCGCAGGCGCGCTGGCCACTTCGGCCAATGTCTTCAGCAGGTGGCTGCGCTGGGCCGGGGATAGGGTGGCTTTGGCGGCCAATGATGCGGCCGCCGGTTCGAGTACGCTGCGGAAGGTCAGCACGTCTTCCACCTCGGCCCGGTCCAGTTCCGGGTATGCCCCCGGGCCGGCTGACGGCCGGCTGCACACGTACGTTCCCCCATAGCGGCCGCGCTGGACTTCTACGTATCCGGCCTTCTGCAGTTCGGCTAGCGCATCCCGCAGTGTGGCGCGCGAGACCCCCAGCATCTCGGCAAGTTCCCGTTCAGCCGGCAGCTTGGCCCCTACCCCGAACAGGCCCAGTTTGATGTTCTGGAGCAGGCGTTCGATGGTTTCCTCGAAAGCGTTTCCGTGCCGGGCCGGGCGGAGAATCGGGCCGCGGGTTTCGAACAGGTCCTCTTCCATGTCCTCATCATAATCGGCCCGAAAAATGCCTATGGCCTGGGAATCGGACGGGCGGGAAAACCTCGGGGCGCACGAGGATCGTGTACCGGAAATCTCAGCAATGCTAAGCAGCACTCTTGACCAGGCGGGTGATCTGACACACACTGTAACGAGCTTATGGTCTGAATTCAGACCAATACCCTTGGATGAAAGGGAACTACATTGACAACCACTGATTCAATCCAGCCTACAGAAGATAAACGGTATCTTCAGCACCGCCAACTAAAGCGTGGGGCCGCAGGCTGGGTCCTGCTTGCCGGACTTGGAGTGGCTTATGTCATCTCCGGTGACTTCGCAGGCTGGAACCTCGGCCTGGCCCAGGGCGGCTGGGGCGGGCTCCTCATTGCCTTTGTTCTCATGGGCATTATGTACACCTGTATGGCATTCGGCCTGGCCGAGCTATCCTCAACGCTGCCTGCCACAGGCGCCGGATACGGTTTCGCCCGTCGGGCGCTGGGCCCTCTTGGCGGCTTCGCCACCGGAATGGCCGTGCTGATTGAATACGCCGTCGCGCCAGCGGCGATCGCCATCTTTATCGGCGGCTACGTTGAAGCGCTGGGCCTGTTCGGCCTGACGAACTCCTGGCCGGTTTACCTGGTGACCTATGCAATTTTTGTTGGCATCCATCTTCGCGGCGTGGGCGAGGCTCTGAAAATGATCTTCAGCATCACTGCGGTTGCCGTCATCGCCTTGGCCGCCGTAGTAGTTGGCCTGATTCCGCGGTTCAACGTCCAAAACTTGTTTGACATCGTCCCCGATGGCTCCCCCGCGTCGAGTGCTTTTCTGCCGATGGGAATCGGCGGCGCCGTCGGTGCACTGGTCTATGGCATCTGGTTTTTCCTTGCAGTCGAAGGCGTGCCCCTGGCCGCCGAGGAGACGGCCAATCCGAAGAAGGACATGCCTCGGGGCATCATCGTTGCTGTTGTGATCCTGGTCGTCTTCGGATCCCTGATGCTCGTGCTCGTTCCGGGTGCCGCAGGGTCAGCGGCAATGAGCGAATCCAATAACCCCCTCCCGGAAGCCCTCCGGCTGGCGTACGGCGGGAATACATTCCTGGCCGACTTCGTCAACTACGCTGGCCTCGCCGGGCTAATAGCAAGCTTCTTCTCCATCATCTATGCCTATTCCCGCCAGCTCTTCGCGCTGTCCCGGGCGGGGTATCTTCCCAAATGGCTGTCGCTGACCGGCAAACGGCGGACCCCCTACTGGGCGTTGATCGTCCCCGGAACAATCGGTTTCATACTGGCAGCAACAACCGGCAACGGCGCACTCCTGATAAACATCGCCGTCTTTGGCGCCACCGTCTCCTATGTCCTCCTGAACCTCTCGCACATCGTGCTGAGGCGAAAAGAACCCGACCTCCCCCGCGGGTACCGGACCCCCGGAGGCGTTGTCACCACCTCAATTGCGCTGGTTCTTGCTGCGGTCGCCGTCGTCGCAACGTTTGTGGTCGATGTCTTCGCGGCATCCATAACAGCAGCAATTTTCGGCGCCGCGCTCCTCTACTACTGGTTCTACAGCCGGCACCGCATCGTCGCGGGCGCTCCCGAAGAGGAATTCGCGCAGTTGGCCGCAGCCGAGGCCGAACTAAAGAGCTGAAACGCGGCCCGTCTCGGTCTAAAACACTTTCACTCATAAATACGATCAAAGTTACGGAAATCAAA
Organism: Pseudarthrobacter psychrotolerans; assembly: GCF_009911795.1. NCBI lineage: Bacteria > Bacillati > Actinomycetota > Actinomycetes > Micrococcales > Micrococcaceae > Pseudarthrobacter > Pseudarthrobacter psychrotolerans. Next base: position 2,371,302 of record NZ_CP047898.1, read on the forward strand.
TGACGAATCAAACAACCGGAACATCCCCCCAAGGCCAACTGAGCGTTGATGAACTGCGGGACCTGGTCGCCTCCGGTGAAATCGACACCGTTGTTGTTGCCATCACCGATTCGATGGGACGCCTGCAAGGCAAGCGATGCGGAGCCAGGTCTTTCCTCGAAGACGTGCTCGGGCACGGGGCCGAAGGCTGCAACTACCTCCTTAGCGTGGATGTGGAGATGAACACCATCGAGGGGTACACCATGTCCTCGTGGGCGAACGGCTACGGAGATATGGTGATGCGGCCGGACGTCTCCACCCTGCGTCGAGTGCCGTGGCTGGAAGGCACTGCGATGATCCAATGCGACATCCTCTGGCTCGACGGCCGCCCCGTCTCCCAGTCCCCACGTCAGATTTTGCGCGCTCAGATCGAACGCCTGGAGGCCCTGGGATACCGCGCCCACATCGGCACCGAGCTCGAATTCATCATGTTTGACGACAGCTACGAAGCAGCGTGGGACAAGAAATACGAGGGCCTCACCCCCTCGACCCGCTACAACGTGGACTATTCACTCCTGGCCACGGCCAGGCTGGAACCGGTTATCCGAAGCATCCGTACCGGTATGGAGAAGGCCGGCCTGGTCGTCGAATCTTCCAAGGGCGAGTGCAACCTGGGCCAGCAGGAAATCACTTTCCGCTATGCAGAAGCGCTTGCTGCCTGCGACAACCACGTCTTCTACAAAAACGGGGCCAAGGAAATCGCCGCGCAGCAGGGCAAGAGCATTACGTTTATGGCGAAGTACAACGAACGCGAAGGCAGTTCCTGCCACATCCACTTCAGCTTGACGGACCTGGACGGCAACCCTGTCCTGGCCGGCGATGGCGAGCACGGATTCAGCCCTGTCATGGAGCACTTCATCGCAGGCCAGCTCACTGGACTGAAGGAGCTGGCCTACTTCGTCGCCCCGAACATCAACTCCTACAAGCGCTTCGTAGAAGGCAGCTTCGCTCCCACAGCTATTGCCTGGGGCCTGGACAACCGCAGTTGCGCACTGCGCATCGTCGGACGCGGTCCCAGCCTTCGGGTGGAAAACCGAGTCGGAGGCGGGGACGTCAACCCCTACCTCGCGGCCGCCGCACTCATCGCCGCCGCCATCCACGGTATTGAGAACGAGCTCCCCCTCGAGCCGATCATGACCGGCAACGCCTACCAGTCCGACGCTGACCGCATACCCACCAACTTGCGGGACTCCCGTGCGCTGCTGGCCACCAGCGAAATCGCACGCAAATCCTTCGGCGATGAAGTCGTGGACCACTATGTCTTCGCGGCCGATGTCGAACTGAAAGCTTTCGATAGTGCCGTAACGGATTGGGAGCGCAAGCGTGTCTTTGAACGCCTCTGATACCTATCGTCCACGGATCGGGCTGACAACCTACTTCCAGGAAGCTTCCTGGGGCGTCTGGACAGCAGATGCAGCAGTGTTACCGGGCACGTACGTTCAAGCCGTCGTCGCCGCCGGCGGAACTCCTGTCCTGTTGCCGCCCGTGGGTACCGACCCCTCGATCGTGGAGGTGCTCGACGGACTGATCATCTCAGGAGGCAGCGATGTGGGCCCGGAACAGTATGGGGCGCAGCCCCATCGACTGACCCGCGCCCAACCAGCCAGGGATGCGCACGACATCGCCTTAACCAGGGCAGCACTGGAGGCCGAAGTCCCCCTCTTCGCCATCTGCCGGGGGCCCAGATCCTCAATGTCGCCATGGGCGGATCGCTGATCCAGCACATCCCCGATGTAAACCCGGAGGCCGACTACCAGCCGGCGCCCGGTGTATTCGGCAATGTGGAGTTCACGACAACGGCCGGCAGCATCAGCCGGCTTCTACTTGGCCCGCGTGCCAACGCACCCTGTTACCACCATCAGGCCATGGACCGCATCGCTGACGGCCTTTGCATCACGGCCTCAGCTGCCGACGGCACGGTAGAAGCCCTGGAAACGACAAACGGCGGATGGGCACTAGGGGTCCAATTCCACCCGGAACAGAATCCCACCGACCTCCGGCTTTTCAATGGATTCATTGAGGCTGCAACCAACTACCGCAAAGATCGAACGGAGAACTCCGGCAATGTCCACCAGCACGTTTGACGTACTGAATCCGGCAACGGAAGAGGTCATCGAGACCATAGCCCTAGCAACACTCGAGGACACCGACAGGGCGATCGAAAATGCCGCACAGTCCTTTGAGACCTGGCGCCATGTTGCCCCTGCAGACAGGGCTCTCCTGCTGCGCAGGTTTGCCGCGGCAGTAGACGCCGACCTGGAAAACCTTGCCCAGCTGGAGGTACGCAACGCCGGGCACACCATCGGTAACGCCCGATGGGAAGCCGGCAATGTCCGCGATGTCCTGAATTACTACTCCGCCGCCCCCGAACGGCACCTCGGCCAGCAGATTCCAGTAGCTGGAGGGGTCAATGTCACCTTCAACGAACCTCTCGGGGTCGTCGGAGTAATCGTTCCCTGGAACTTCCCGATGCCCATCGCCGCATGGGGTTTCGCCCCCGCCCTTGCTGCCGGCAACACGGTCGTTCTGAAACCCGCGGAACTGACTCCAATGACTGCCATACGGCTCGGACAGCTGGCCAGGGAAGCCGGGCTGCCTGAAGGAGTCCTGCAAATCATCCCGGGCAAGGGTTCAGTGGTCGGCGAACGATTCGTGACCCATCCCGCAGTGCGGAAGGTGGTCTTCACCGGTTCAACCGGCGTCGGTAAGCGGATCATGGCCGGCTGCGCTGAGCAGGTCAAGCCCGTGACCCTGGAGCTGGGCGGTAAGAGCGCCAACATCATCTTCGCCGATGCGGACCTTGAAGCCGCTGCTGCAGCTGCACCCGGAGGCGCTTTTGACAACGCCGGGCAAGATTGCTGCTCCCGGTCCAGAATCCTGGTCCAGGACAGCGTCTATGAAAAATTCCTCGAGCTCCTGGAACCAGTCGTGAAGGCCCTGCGGGTCGGGGACCCCAGCGACGAAGCTTCTTTTATGGGCCCGCTAATTTCTGCAGCCCAGCACCGCACAGTATCCGGATTTGTCCCAGAGGGCTCATCCATCGCTTTCCAGGGATCCGCCCCTGCCGGCAAGGGGTTCTGGTTCCCACCCACTGTGCTTACGCCCTCCCGCGTAGACCGGGTAATGCACGAGGAGATCTTCGGCCCCGTCGTGGCAGTCGTTCCCTTCAAAGACGAAGCCGACGCGCTACGTCTAGCCAACGACTCGATCTACGGTCTCTCCGGGTCCATCTGGACACGGGACATCGGCCGGGCACTAAGGATGGCCCGAGGACTTGAGTCAGGAAACCTCTCGGTTAACTCCCACTCCTCGGTGCGCTACTCCACACCCTTCGGAGGCTTTAAGCAGTCAGGTCTCGGACGCGAACTCGGCCCGGACGCCCTGAACGCCTTCACAGAAACCAAGAACGTATTCATCTCCACCAACCCATAACGTCACCGGCAATAAGGAAGTCAAAAATGATTGAAGTAATCTCCAACCGCCTCAAGGGACGCAGCGCTGTCATCACCGGCGGCGCCAGCGGTATCGGTCTCGCCACAGCCCGCCGCTTCGCCGCAGAAGGCGCCCACGTGGTCATCGCCGACCTGGACCCAACCGCCGGGCAACGCGCTGCCGAAGAGGTCGGCGGCCTCTACGTAAAGGTCGATGTCACCAGCGAAGAGGAAGTAAAAAACCTCTACGCCGTAACCCACGAAACCTATGGAAGCGTCGACATCGCCTTCAACAACGCCGGAATTTCCCCGGCGGACGATGCCTCAATCATCGACACAGGCATCGATGCGTGGCGCAAAGTCCAGGAAGTGAACCTGACCTCCGTTTTCTACTGCTGCAAATACGCGCTTCCCTACATGCAGGCGCAGGGCAAGGGCTCCATCATTAACACCGCGTCGTTCGTGGCGGTCATGGGTGCTGCCACGTCTCAGATCTCCTACAGCGCCTCCAAGGGCGGGGTGCTGGCCATGAGCCGGGAACTAGGCGTCGAATTCGCCCGCCAGGGGATCCGAGTCAACGCACTTTGCCCAGGACCGGTCAACACCCCGCTGCTGAAGGAACTTTTCGCCAAGGATCCCGAGAAGGCAGCCCGCCGGCTCGTTCACGTTCCGCTGGGCCGGTTCGCCGAACCAGAAGAACTGGCAGCAGCAGTCGCCTTCCTCGCCAGCGACGACTCATCCTTCATCACCGCCTCAACCTTCCTGGTTGACGGCGGCATCGCAGGCGCGTACGTCACGCCCGAGTGACGGTCAGGTCTTAGTTAGGCCCACTCCAGTGGGGCCACGCGGAGCCAGCCACTGCCCGGTGCGCCCCCGTCACAGCCGCTGTGACGGGGGCGCACCCTGCAGACTGGACATTGTCAGTCTCATCTCCCCTAGCGTCGACCGTCCGCGTAGACGCCCAGTACCCAGCTGTGTCTTTCACCTGCTTGCCGGCCAGGTGCCCAGCCCCTGCGCCTGGCCCAACTCCCTGCTCGAGTGGGGACGCAGTACACCTGATACCTCAGGACGGAAACGGGAGGGGGTGCCCGCGCAAATCCAACATTATCGATGAGGACCACAAATGAAACGACGTTCCAGACTGTCCCCCGCCAGCCGGGAACCCTGATGGCACGCCGGAAGAGAGTCTCCTGGAAGCATCTCCCCTACGGAGAGCAAGTTGACGTCGTAGAAGGAGGCCAGCTTCTGGGCCCCGGAACCGTTGACGCCACCACGCCTGACGGCTCAATAGTATGGGTAGTCATACACGGCGTCGGCGGGCGGCGAATGCTGCACCAGAACGACGACATGCAGCTGGAAATCATCAAGCCCCTCGACAGCGCCGCCGAACTGAGGACGTCTCCCGCTCGACGCAAGGGATAACGGGTGCTAAGACATCCGTATTGCCCTTGCAATGTCCAGCGCTGACACGGAGTCATCCAACGGCCGCGAGACCAGAGGGGCCGCGAATCAGTCCTCGGTCGGCAACGCCGATGTGACTTCTGATAGTGGCCGGAGGTGCAGCTTCAGAAGTTTCAGGCTGGATGTAGCGTCATGGTTGGCGATGGCGTCGACAATGGCGCGGTGTTGCTTGTTGATGGTCTCAACTCTTTCCGGGCGTGCAGTGAGCGCCCGGACGGCCACCCGCTGTTGTCGGGACCGCAACGTGTCATAGACCTCCAGCAGGACGGTGTTGCCAGCCTCCGCAACCATTGCCCTGTGAAACCTCCGATCCAGGAACGAGACCGTGAACCAGTCCCGGGCCTCGCCTGCTGCTTCCATCTGATCCAGGAGCGTGAGCATCTCGCCTGGGACCGGACGTTTCAAGGAGCAAATGACGCTGAGTGCATGGCCTTCTATGAGCAGCCGGGTCTGGTAAACCTCCTCCAGTTCACGCGAAGTGACCGTTCGCACCTGAGCGCCCTTGCGGGGCAATAAGGTAATGAACCGCTCCGCAGAGAGCTGGTGAAAGGCTTCACGCACCGGAGTGCGTGAGACACCAACCGCTTCGGACACCCACTGCTCATCCAAAAACCGGCCGGCTTCAATGCTTCCGCGGATGATTTCATCGCGAAGCCACTCATATACACGAACTCTTGCCGGGCCCCCATTGCTCAGCACGGCCGGAGGCGGCGGCACTATTGCAGTCATCCCCTTACCTTCCCTAGCTTGATGTACTAAAGACCAGTATATGGCACCGAAATATTCCATGCACTCCTCGCGTATCCCTTGTGTATACATGGCGCATATGCTTTGATATTGGTAGATCCTGTGGCGCAGACCACAGTCGTCGCAACACACTGAGGAGACCCAATGGACCACCGCAACCCGGCGAATCGACAGTTCGCCGCCTGGCTTTCTGACCCAAGTTTTGCTGCAGCGGAAATAGCGCGCAGCATCGGCTACGGGGCGGTGGTTCTGGACATTGAACACGGCGCTTTCGATCTTGCCGATTTGGAGCGCTTTGTTCCGTTCCTTAAGTCACTGGACATGGAAGTTATCGCCAAGGTTCTGGGCCCTGAGCGAGGCCCAATCCAGCAGGCACTCGACTTTGGCGCTGACGCAGTCGTCATCCCGCATGTTGAGAATCTCGCTCACGCCCGCACCGTGACGGCTTTTGCAAAATTCCCTCCGCTCGGAGACCGCAGTTTCGCAGGTGGCCGGACCAGCTCCTACGGCGGTTTCACCGACGCGTGGGTGACCCAGCAGGATACGCAGACCCGTTGCTATCCGATGATCGAAGACGCCGGTGCCCTGGAGGACGTGGAAGCCATCCTTTCCCTCGACACGGTCGACGGCGTTTTTGTTGGCCCTTCTGACCTGTCCTTGCGTCGGGGTCGGGGAGCCTATTCGCGCACAGAGGACGATTTCGCTGACCTGGAGCGGGTCGCCAAGGCCGCGGCCGCAGCCGGCAAGGCCTGGGTCCTGCCTGCATGGAGCATTGAAGAAAAGGAATTCGCCCTCCGCAACGGCGCAGACCAGCTCGCGCTGACAATGCAGCACGGTGCCCTCCTGGCCGGTTTCTCAGCTCCCTACGAGCAGGCGAGAACTTTGGCTGAATCGGTCCTCTCCCAGGCCTCTGCCTAGGCACGGAACCGGCCTGGTCCTGCTTTCACTCAGTTCGTACCTATCTCATCAAAAGGATTTCTCATGGTCAGCGTTGGAATAGCCCAGTTCGCTCCCGGCCTGGATAAGCAGCAGAACGAAAAAACCATTGCAGAACTCGTCCGGCAAGGTGCACAACTGGGCGCCCGGCTGGTCGTACTCCCCGAGTACGCAATGTTCACCGCACCGTCGATGGACGGAAGCTTCCTGGAGACGGCGGAACCCCTGTCAGGGCTCTTCGTCACCGGACTGTCTGCTCTTGCCCGCGAATTGTCCATCTTCATTGTCGCGGGAATCAATGAGGAACTTGAAGGCGGAGAGCAGATCTCCAATACCCTCGTCGCGGTCGGACCACAGGGTGATGTGGTCGGGGTCTACCGGAAACTGCATCTTTACGATGCCTTCGGGTACAAGGAATCCGAACTGGTGCGCCCCGGCAAGGTGGAAGCACCGGAGACCTTCGAAGTCGACGGCCTCACCTTCGGAATGCAGACCTGTTATGACCTTCGGTTCCCCGAGGTAACCCGCCGGATCGTCGATGCCGGCGCCCAGGTCCTCCTCCTTCCGGCTGAATGGGTCCCGGGCCCACTGAAAGAAGATCATTGGACCACGCTGCTGCGGGCCAGGGCGATAGAAAACACCATCTACGTCGCGGCTGCAGACCAGTGTGCTCCCACGGGAGCAGGCAACAGCATGATCGTTGACCCCATGGGCGTGGTGCTCGCATCCTTGGGCGAACAGGCAGCAGTCGCGGTGGCCGAACTCTCCGAAGAACGTCTGCGGGCAGTGCGGCTGAAAAACCCGGCGCTGGAACTGCGCCGGTTCACAGTCGCAGCCAACGACTAAGACCCCCACCCTCGCCCCTCATCGACATCACAAAACCAGCGCGACCCCGACCCGAACCGGACGCCGTCCCTTTCGAAAGTATCCAGCATCATCCGGAGGCATACATTGTTTGGAAAAAAGTTTGTAGGGCAGGCCACGGCCGGCCACGGAACCAGGCGCCTTTCAAAGGCAACGACCTTGACGGCACTGGCCGCAGCCAGCGTGCTGGCACTGAGTGCGTGCGGGGGCGGCGGCACTGAAGCCGGCGGTAGTGGATCGGAAACGCTCCGCTTCGGAATTTCAAACGAGCCGGCTAACTTGATCACCGGTGTTGACCAGGGGACCGTCGGTAACACCATGATGACCCTGATCCACCGCGGTCTCATGTCTTATGACAAGGAAGGCAAAGTCATTGCAGGCCTAGCCGAGTCAGTTGAAATGACGGACCCCACGACGTACACGTTCAAACTGCGCCCGGACCTTACCTTCCACGACGGCTCCCCGATTACGGCCAACAACGTGAAGGCATCGCTTGAGTACTACGCGAACAAGGCGAACGGCTCCACGCTGTACGTAGGGCTGCAAGACATCAAGAACGTCGAGGTCAAGGACGACCATTCCGGCGTCATCCACTTAGCGGGCCCCAACTCGGCATTCCTCGAATACTTGGCTATTCCTACTGCTGCCATCGTGCCGGACAAGTCCCTCGCCAAGGATGTCCCGAACCAGATCGGTGCCGGACCCTTCGTCCTTGAAGAACACAACCGCGGTGTCGATCTCGTGCTGAAAAAGTTCGATAATTACTACGGAGCCGACGACGTTAAGCTTCCCGGTATCGACATGTCCTTTTACAGTGACGGTTCGGCCCGCACCAACGCCCTTCTGGGCGGGGACGTTGACATTATCGACTACGTTCCGTGGCCCGACTACGACCGTGTCTCCGGAACGTCCGGCATGACTCTCGACGCCCAATCCGGGCCCCTGCAGTTCATCCAGTTCAACGTCACCAAGGGCCCCTTCGCGGATGCGAAAGTCCGCCAGGCTGTGGCCTACGCCCTGAACCGGGAGAACGCCATCGAAGCAGCCTTCCAGGGACACGGTAAACCGCTCACCGGAGTGACAATCCCGGAAGACAACCCCGCATACGACCCGGCAAATACCGGACTTTTCAGCCACGACGTCTCCAAGGCCAAAGACCTCCTCGCAGAAGCCGGGTATCCCGACGGATTCGAAGCCAAGATGCTGACGACCTCGCAGTACTCGTTCCTGCAGGATACGGCTCTGTCCGCCCAGGCGGACCTGGCCGCCATCGGTATTAAGGTCACCTTGGACGCCCCTGACTGGTCTACACGCGTTGCCAAGGGTAACTCCGGAGACTACGACCTCGCAGTTGCCGGCGGAGCAGGCATCGTCGCAGACCCCACCTACATCAAGGGCCTTGTTTCCGGGCCGAACAGCTTCCTGCGCAGCTTCGGATACGATAATCCGGCACTGAACGCGAAACTGGATGAAGGCCTGAGGGCAACGGATGATCAAGCCAAGAAGGCCGCATACAACGAAGCGCTCAAGATCATGCAGGCCGATGTGCCCTACGCGCCGATCAACACCCGTGAACAGGCTTTCGCCTATAACTCCAAAGTCAAGGGATTCAAGAGCCTCCCCGGGTTCCTGAGTTTCTACAGCGGATACACATTCGCCGACACTTCCCTCTCCAAATAGGAGCTGACGTGACGTCCTTTATCCTGCGTCGAGTGGGAATGGGAGCCGTTCTGGTTTTCCTTGTCTTGACGCTGATCTTCTCGGCCATCCGGCTTATCCCCGGCGATCCAGTCGAACTGCTGCTCTCCAGCGGAAACACCAGTGCGGACCCCGAAACCGTGGAACGCATGCGCGAACAGCTGGGCCTGAACGGTTCCCTGCCTGTCCAGTACTGGAACTTCCTGACAGGAGTCATCACCGGAGACCTCGGACAGTCCATCCGCACCGGCGACCCCGTAGCCGAATCGATCGCGCAGCGCCTGCCCCGGACACTTGAACTGGTCATCTTCGCGACAGTGATCTCCATGGCAGTGGGAATCCCGCTGGGAGCATGGGCGGCCGTCAGGGGCGGATTCGTTGACAGCGCCGCCACGGTTTTGACCAGCCTCGGAGTGGCACTTCCCGTCTACGTCCTCGGCACACTGTTGATACTCGTCTTTTCCCTAACGTTGGGCTGGCTGCCCGCAGGCGGCTTCGCTACCTGGCAGCAGAACCCGGCCAGACATTTTCAGCTGCTCATCCTGCCAGCGATTGCTTTATCGCTGGGTTTCACCGCGATCATTGCCCGCATGACGCGATCCGCTGTCCTTGAAACCATGGGCCAGGATTGGGTCAGAACAGCCACCGCGTTCGGGCATGCGCCCCTGAAAGTCTTCCGTCGGCACGTGCTCCGAAATTCGCTGACGCCGGTCACTACTGTTATCGGGCTTGGCTTCGGTACTCTCCTGGGCTCCACCGTACTGGCGGAGCGGGTATTCAACTATCCGGGCCTCAGCAGCCTCCTGGTCGAATCAGTTTCCAACCGGGACTACGCCGTAGTGCAAGGGATCGTGATCATCATTGCGTTGCTGTTCATTCTCATCAACATTGTGGTCGACGTTGTCTACGGCCTCCTCGATCCGAGAGTGAGGCAATAATGGCAGCTACAAAGCTCGCTTCCACCAGGATGCGCTCCGGCAAGCTGAGGCAAGTCATGGGTCCCCTCCGGACGGCCGCCCTTGTCTATGTCGTTGCCATCATCATTGTGATGATCCTGGCTCCGGTCATCTCCCCCGCGGATCCGCTGGCACAGGATATCGCCAACAAGCGGCTTCCTGTCTTTACGCCGGGGCATCTGCTCGGTACCGACGAGCTGGGCAGGGACGTACTTACCCGCATCATGTACGGCGCCAGGATCGAACTTTTCATAGCACTTGGCGCCACCGTCTTTGCAGCAATTGCCGGCACGTTTATGGGGATTGTTGGAGGGTTCTTCGGAGGAATAGCCGAAACCATCACCATGCGGCTCATAGTTGACGTCATTCTCGCTTTCCCTCCGATCATCCTCGCGCTCCTCGCAGTGACCATCTACGGCCCGGGCCCCGTAACCCTCATCATGGTGATGGGTGTACTTTTCGCTCCAACTTTTGCCCGCATCACCTACGGACAGACGCTGTCCGTAAAACGGGAAGAGTACGTGGAAGCGGCCCGGGCCTTCGGCGCTAAAACCCCGGTAACACTGTTCAAAGTCGTGCTGCCGAACGTCTCGGCACCCATCATTGTTCAGTTCTCGCTAACCATGGCCCAAGCGATTCTCCTCGAATCAGGCCTCAGCTACCTTGGTCTGGGTGTCGTCCCCCCGGAGCCCTCATGGGGGGCGATGGTCGCCGAAGGGCAGCGCTTCATCACCAGCGATCCCATGGGCCTTCTCGTGCCCAGCACCGTCCTCGTCCTGACGATTCTTGCGTTTGGCCTGCTCGGTGACGGACTCCGTGCCTACCTCGACCCGAAATCAAGGAAATAGAATGAGCGCTCCCGTACTGGAAATCAATGGTCTCTCAGTCGAATTTCGCACGAATCATGGATGGAAGGCCGTTACGTCAGACGTCTCGCTGGACATCAACCACGGCGAAACAGTTGCACTTGTCGGGGAATCAGGCTCGGGCAAATCAGTCACCGCAATGTCAGTACTGAACCTCCTTCCGAAGAACGCCCGGCGGACGGGGTCCGTAAAGTTTCAAGGCCAGGAAGTCCTCGCAGCCTCAGAGCCCCAACTGCGCAAACTGCGCGGGCAGGGAATCTCGATGATCTTTCAGGAGCCCATGACCGCGCTGAACCCGGTCTACACGGTCGAGAGCCAACTATGCGAAGCAATCCTTAGCCACCACAAGATATCCAAACAAGAAGCGGCCAAGCTCGCATTGAAGCTTCTGCAGCAAGTACACATGCCCAACCCCGAGAAAAAGCTCAAACACTACCCACATCAGTTATCGGGCGGTCAACGCCAACGGGTCATGATCGCCATGGCCATCTCCTCAGAACCCCAGCTTCTGATAGCTGACGAGCCGACCACCGCCTTGGATGTGACCGTACAGGCAGAAATTCTGGACCTTCTGCTCGAACTTCAGCAAAAAATGGGGATGGCAATCCTCCTGATCACCCACGACATGGGCGTGGTGGCAGACGTCGCCAACCGAGTCTTCGTCATGTCCAGCGGCAACGTCGTCGAACAGGCCAAGACTGAGCAGCTGTTTGCCGCCCCCCAGGCGCAATACACCCGCGACCTGCTCGACGCAGTGCCCTTCCTTGGCCGGGCAAGTACCAGAACAAGATTCGCCCAGGAACCCGACCAGAACAGGTCACAGGAAAAATCCAACGTTCTCGAGTTCAAAAATACTGTTATCGAATACCCAGGCCACCGGCGGCAGCCCGCCTTCCGCGCCGTGGATGACGTCTCGTTCACCCTCAAACAAGGGGAAATTCTTGGATTGGTCGGGGAATCGGGCTCAGGAAAGACCACCATCGGCAGGGCCGCAATCGGTCTGATTCCCTCCTCAGGCGGTTCCATCCTCGTTAACGGAGCTGACATTGGATCCGCAGACGCCAAAAGGAAACGGGAAATACGAAAGAACGTGTCCATCGTCTTTCAAGACCCTGCCTCCTCACTGAATCCACGCGTCACCATCGGACGTAGCGTGACGGATCCCCTGCGCTGGACGGGGACAAAATTGACCAACAAGCAGCTTGACCAGAAAGCGCGGGATCTCCTGGAAAGTGTCCGGATCCCCAGTGACTGGGCCAGCCGATACCCGCACGAGCTGTCTGGCGGTCAGCGGCAACGCGTCGGCATTGCACGTGCTATCGCCATCGATCCGCTACTTATGGTTGCTGATGAGCCTACATCGGCCCTGGACGTGTCAGTGCAGGCATCTGTGCTCCAGCTTCTGCTGGAACTGCAGAGCACTATGGGCTTTTCCTGCCTGTTTATCAGCCACGACCTTTCGGTTGTTGAACAGCTCTCAAATCGAGTGGCAGTGCTTAACCAAGGCACAGTCGTGGAAATCGGCCAGACCCAAGACATACTTCACAATCCCCAGCAGGCCTATACCCAAAGGCTTCTGGCCGCGGCTCCCGTTCCTGACCCCGTAGTCCAGCGCCAGAAGCGACTTCAGCGAATGTCACTTGCGGGCTGAGATTGCGGGGTGTGGCCCACGCATCAATCGGAGCGGTTATCGCCCAGGACTGGATGACAGCGGCTCCGCGGGCACAGGACGCCGCGAACCTGTTCTTCCGGCTGGTCTCCAGCCGCTACGTACACGGCCTCGGGCTGCTACGGTGCCGGGCCACCAGGCTGCATCCTGACCAGATCGATGCCCAGACCGGCGTCCTCGGCGCACTCACCACACGGATCGAGGAGGCGATGGCATCCTTTCATGACGCCAGGGAAGCCCCGCCCGCCATCCCCGGAGTCACTCTCAACGTCGCCGATGTCGTCATCGCCGAAGCGCAATACGGTCAGCGCAGAACCACTGTCCGCCCGCCGTCGAGCATTACCCGGCCTTCACAGTGCCACCGCACCGCGTTGCTCAGCGCCTTGCACTCAGCGTCGCGGCCCACGCGGACGAGGTCATCCGCGGTGTAGGTGTGGTCCACGTCGATGACCTGCTGGGCGATGATCGGTCCCTCATCCAGCTCGGCGTTGACGTAGTGCGCCGTGGCGCCCACCGTCTTGACCCCGCGGTCATAGGCCTGGTGGTACGGCTTGGCGCCCTTGAAGCTGGGCAGGAACGAGTGGTGGATGTTGATGGTCTTTCCCGTCAGCTTCGCCGACAGCTCATCGCTGAGGACCTGCATGTAGCGGGCCAGGACCACCAGTTCCACATCGAACTCATCCACGAGCTCCAGCAGGCGCGCTTCCTGCGCCGGCTTGGTCTCCTGGGTGACCGGGAGGTGGAAGAACGGGATGCCGTGCCACTTGACCAGCTCTTCGTGGTCCGTGTGGTTGGAGACCACGGCCACGATTTCCACCGGCAGATCGCCCGTGCGGGCCCGGAACAGCAGGTCGTTGAGGCAGTGCCCGAACTTGGACACCATCACCAGGACCCGGCGTTTGCGGCCGTGCGGCTCCAGTTGCCAGTTCATGGCCCACTCAGCGGCCAGGGGATCGAAGTCGCGGCGCAGGTCCTCGGTACTGAAGGCTGCCTTCCCGGCTGCGAAATGCACCCGCATAAAGAACTGCTGGGCCTGGCGGTCACCGAAGTGCTTGGTGTCGATGATGTCGCAGTCATGGTCCAGCAGGTAGCCGGTGATCGCATGGACGATGCCCGGGGACTCGGCGCAGTTGACTGTCAGAACGTGTTCAGTTTCCACTTAGCTCTCCCGCTGTGCCTTCGCCTCGGCCAGCTCAGAGTCGGCCAGGGCCTTCTCATCGGCCACGGCCTTCTCGCCGGCGAGGTCCTTCTGGAACTCCGCGTAGCGGGCCAGGTGGGCCGGGCGCTTGCGCAGGATGACCCAGGCGACGCCCAACAGGACGAACCAGATGGGGGTGACCAGGAGCGCCACCAGCGTGTCCGGCTGCGTGGTCAGGGCCCACAGGACGAAGGCGAAGAACGCGAAGACCACCCAGACCATCGGGATGCCGCCGGGCATCTTGTACTTGGACGTGTCGTGCAGGTGCGGGCGGCGTGAGCGGAACTTCAGGTAGCTGGCCAGGATGATGGACCAGACAAACACGAAGCAGACGGCTGACACGGTGGTGACCATGTCGAAGGCCTTGCCGATGTCCGAGCCCGCGTACATCAGGATGACGCCGGAGAGCAGCAGGATGCAGGAGAGGAACAGGGCGTTCTGCGGGACCTTGCGGGCGGACAGGCGGCTGAACACGGTGGGGGCGTCGCCCTCCTGCGCCAGGCCGTAGACCATGCGGGAGGTGGAGTAGATGCCGGAGTTGGCCGAGGACATGGCCGAGCTGAGCACCACCAGGTTCACCACGGTGGCTGCGGCGCCGAGGCCGGCCAGGGAGAACATGGCGATGAACGGGCTGTGGCCGGCCTGGAACTGGGTCCAGGGGGTGACCGACATGAGGATGATGAGGGCGCCTACGTAGAAGAGCAGGACGCGGATGGGGATGGAGTTGATGGCCTTTGGCAGGTTCTTCTCAGGGTCCTTGGCCTCGGCGGCGGTGGTGCCCACGAGCTCAATACCCACAAACGCGAAGACGGCGATCTGGAAGCCGGCAACAAAGCCCATGAATTCGTTCGGGAACATCCCGCCGTGGCTCCACAGGTTCGTGAAGGTGGCCGGGCCGGCGTCGGACTCGAAGCCGCTGAAGATCATAAACAGGCCCACGATGATGAGCGCGGCGATGGCGATGATCTTGATCAGCGCGAACCAGAACTCGGTCTCACCGAACGCCCGCACGGTGGCGAGGTTCAGGAGCAGCAGGATGCCGATGGTGACCAGGCCGGGGATCCACAGCGGCAGCCCTGGCCAGAGTTCCTTCGAGTAGCCGGCGATGGCGATCACGTCGGCGATGCCGGTGATCACCCAGCAGAACCAGTAGGTCCAGCCGGTGAAGAAGCCGGCCCAAGGGCCCAGCAGGTCGGCCGCGAAGTCGCTGAAGGACTTGTAGTTCAGGTTGGACAGCAGCAGTTCGCCCATGGCCCGCATCACGAAGAACAGCATGAAGCCGATGATCATGTACACGAAAATGACGGACGGGCCGGCGGCCGAGATGGTCTTGCCTGAGCCCATGAACAGGCCCGTGCCGATGGCGCCGCCAATGGCGATCAGCTGGATGTGCCTGTTGCTGAGCTGCCGCTCCAGGTGGGGAGTTTGGGGGGAAACGGTGGTCTTACTGCTCACGTGCTGCTCCTCGAATCAATGCTGGCTGGAGTGCCGTTGGGGATGATGCGAGGCCCGCTTCGTTGGGGACCGCATCGAGGTTGTTGAAGCTGTAAAGATGGATCCCTGCGATGCCGGGCTGGCTTTCGAGCCCGGCCACCAGGGGGTGGGGTGAGTAGCGGTCGCCGCTGAGCAGCTTGCGCGCCAGCGGCCCTTTGCGGCTCAGGAACTTCAGGGAACTTCCGACGCCGATCTGCGTGGCGAGTGCCACCAGCTTGGTCCGCGGGACGGACCCCGCCACGCCCGCCCAGACGGGCAGGTCCACGCCTTCACGGCGCAGGAGCGCAGCGAAGTCGAGAATTTTGGGGGCATCAAAGCACATCTGGGTGACCACGTGCGTGGCCAGGTGCTGCTTGTCCTGCAGGGCATCCAGCAGGTCCAGGGCGGCCACGGTCGGGTGGCCTTCCGGGTACCCTGCCACGCCGGCGCGCATCCGGCCGCCGGTGTACTGCGCGATGTCCTCGAGCACCGGGAGGGCTGACCCGTACGGGCCGGCGGGCTGCTTCCGGTCGCCGCCGATCACAAACACCTCGCCGATGCCGGCAGCATCGCACTCACGCATGATCCGGGTCAGTTCGGCCCGGTCATGGATGCTGCGCGCCGCCAGGTGCGGGATGACGGTGTAGCCGAGCGCGCTCAGCTCCACCGAGGTGCGCATGGTCCGCTCGATGCCGTGGTGCGGCAGGCACGTCATGGTCAGTGTGGTGGTCAGCGGAACCAGTGCCCGGACCTGGTCAACAATCCCGGTCGAGGGGATGATTTCGATTCTTGTAGGGAACATCTTTGGTCCTTTCTGGATCTCGGGGGTCAATATCGGGCGGTCAGCCGGCGTGTGCGGCCAGCAGTGAGCTGGCTTCCTGGCGGGTGCTGCCGGAGGATTCGATGTGGGCGAGCTGGGCGGGGATTTCCCAGCCCTTCTTGCGCATCGCGGTGGCCCAGAGCCGGCCGGCACGGTAGGAGGAGCGGACCAGCGGCCCGCTCATGACCCCGAGGAACCCGATCTCCTTGGCCTCGTCCTGGAGGTCCACGAATTCCTGCGGCTTGACCCAGCGGTCCACCGGCAGGTGCCGCTCGGAGGGGCGCAGGTACTGGGTGATGGTGATCAGGTCACAGCCGGCCTCGTGCAGGTCCCGCAGGGCCTCGGAGATCTCCTCACGGGTCTCGCCCATGCCCAGGATCAGGTTGGACTTGGTCACCATGCCCAGGTTCCGGCCCTGGGTGATGACATCCAGGGACCGGTCATACCGGAACGCCGGCCGGATCCGCTTGAAAATCCGGGGCACGGTCTCGACGTTGTGCGCGAAGACCTCCGGCTTGGAATCGCAGATCGCCTCGATGTGCTCGGGCTTGCCAGAGAAATCAGGGATCAACAGTTCGACGCCGGTGCCCGGGTTCAGCTCGTGGATCTTCCTTACCGTCTCGGCGTACAGCCACACACCCTCATCCGCCAGGTCATCACGGGCCACACCCGTGACGGTGGCGTAGCGCAGCTGCATGGCCAAAACCGACCGGGCCACCTTCGTGGGCTCGAACATGTCCACCGGGGACGGCTTGCCCGTATCGATCTGGCAGAAATCACAGCGCCTCGTGCATTCGGACCCGCCGATCAGGAACGTGGCTTCCTTGTCTTCCCAGCACTCAAAAATGTTCGGGCAGCCGGCCTCCTCACACACCGTGTGCAGGCCTTCCTTCTTGACCAGGTTCTTGAGCTGGACATACTCCGGACCCATCTGGACCTTCGCCTTGATCCACTCCGGCTTCCGCTCCACGGGTACTGCAGAGTTGCGCTGCTCAACGCGCAGCAGCTTCCGGCCTTCTGGTGCCAGTGTCATTGGTTCTCTTCCCTTAGCATTCCACTACGTTGACGGCGAGGCCGCCCATGGCTGTTTCCTTGTATTTGGAGCTCATGTCCCTGCCGGTCTCGCGCATGGTCACGATCACCTCATCCAGGGACACCCGGTGCGTACCGTCCCCCCACAGGGCCATCTTCGCGGCGTTGATGGCCTTCGCCGCCGCGATCGCGTTGCGTTCGATGCACGGCACCTGGACCAGGCCGCCGATCGGATCGCACGTCAGGCCCAGGTTGTGTTCCATCGCGATTTCCGCGGCGTTCTCCACCTGCTGGGGTGTCCCGCCCATCACCTCAGCGAGTGCACCGGCCGCCATGGACGACGCCGATCCCACCTCGCCCTGGCAGCCCACCTCGGCGCCCGAAATGGACGCCTGTTCCTTGTACAGCACCCCGATGGCACCGGCCGTGAGCAGGAACTTTACGACGACGTCGTCGCGGTCTTCCTGCGTGGCTTTGTCCATCCCGGGTGCGAAATGCAGCGCGTAGTACAGGACTGCCGGAATGATCCCCGCAGCGCCGTTGGTGGGTGCCGTGACCACCCGGCCGCCGGACGCGTTCTCTTCGTTCACTGCCAGGGCGATGAGGTTCACCCATTCCTGCCAGTACTTCGCGTCCCGGTCCTTATCCTCCTTTTCGAGCCGCTCATGCCAGTCCGGAGCACGACGGCGGACCTTCAGTCCGCCGGGCAGCAGCCCCTCGCGCTTGAGGCTGGTTGCCACACACTCCTCCATCACGGAGTAGATGTGCAGCAGTCCTTCGCGGATCTCCGCCTCCGACCGGGAGGCAAGCTCATTGACGAACATGACCTCGCCGATGGACAGGCCCTTGGACTGGCACCGGCCCAGCAGCTCCGCCGCGGTGCGGAACGGCAGCGGCAGTTCCTTTTTGGACTCGTCCAGTTCCTTCAGGGCCGCGTCCTCTTCGCCCTCGCGGACAATAAAACCGCCGCCCACGGAGAAGAACGTGGCCTTGTGCAGGACCTCGCCCTCTTTGTCGATGACGGTGAAGGTCATGCCGTTGGTGTGCCGCGGCAGGACGGTCAACGGGCGCAGGACCATGTCCTTGACGCCGTAGGGCAGTGGTACGGAACCGGCGAGCTGGAGGGTGCCGGTTTCGGCGATGGTGGCGAGCCGTTCCTCCACCTCGGCCGGCAGGATCTTTTCGGGGTGGAAACCTTCCAGGCCCAGCAGGATGGCCGTCATGGTGCCGTGGCCGTGGCCCGTCGCCGCCAGCGACCCGTACAGGTCCACCCTCAGCCCAGCCACCTTGTCCAAGTGGCCGGAGCCCTTCAGCTCCTCGGCGAACACCGCAGCAGCCCGCATCGGCCCCACAGTGTGAGAGCTCGACGGTCCGATCCCGACGGAGAACAAATCAAAGACTCCAACGGCCATGTGCGTTTCCTAACTAAGTAAGTGGTCGGACGGGAGGGTGCCGGACATCCTCTGCATGCTCGGTCGCGAAGACGCCCGCTGGGCGGACGTGACGCTCCCTTAGACGCATGCTGCCGGATCCCCGGCCCCCTCCGAGGGACCTGCTGGCCACGGTTTTCGAAAGCGTGCGTCAGAGCGACGTAGGAGCAGCACGCGTGAAAACTGTGGCCATCAGGACCCGGAGCCAGCCCGGGGAAATCAGCTGAGTGTTGCGACCGACGGGTAAAGCGGGTGGGCAGCGGCGAGTGCCTCTACCCGGTGACGCAGATCCGAAAGGTCCGCGTCGGCGTCGGCAATCAATGCCTCGGCGATGATGTCCGCAACTTCACGGAAGGCTGCCTCACCGAAACCGCGGGTGGCCAGCGCGGGGGTTCCGATCCGGAGGCCGGAGGTGACCATCGGCGGGCGCGGGTCGAACGGCACGGCGTTGCGGTTGACGGTGATGTCAATCGCGGCCAGGCGGTCCTCGGCCTGCTGGCCGTCCAGCGCGCAGTTGCGCAGGTCAACCAGGACCAGGTGCACGTCGGTGCCGCCGGAGATCACGTTGATGCCCTTGGCGGTGACGTCCGGCTGGACCAGGCGGTCGGCCAGGATGCTGGCGCCGGCCAGCACGCGCTCCTGGCGTTCCTTGAACTCAGGCGTTGCTGCGATCTTGAAGGCCACAGCCTTGCCGGCGATGACGTGCTCCAGCGGGCCGCCCTGCTGTCCCGGGAAGACAGCCGAGTTGATCTTTTTGGCGATCGCGGCGTCGTTGGAGAGGATGATGCCGCCGCGCGGACCGGCGAGGGTCTTGTGCGTGGTGGACGTGGTGACGTGGGCGTGCGGCACCGGGCTCGGGTGCAGGCCGGCTGCCACCAGACCGGCGAAGTGCGCCATGTCCACCATCAGGAAGGCGCCCACCAGGTCGGCGATCCGGCGGAACTCGGCGAAGTCCAGCTGGCGGGCGTAGGCCGACCAGCCGGCAACGATCAGCTGCGGCTTGTGCTCCAGCGCCAGGCGCTCCACCTCGGCCATGTCAATGGTGTGGGTGTCTTCGCGGACCTGGTACGGGACCACGTTGTAGAGCTTGCCGGAGAAGTTGATCTTCATGCCGTGGGTCAGGTGGCCGCCGTGGGCCAGGTTCAGGCCCATGATGGTATCGCCCGGCTTGATCAGCGCGTGCATGACCGAGGCGTTCGCCTGGGCGCCGGAGTGCGGCTGCACGTTGGCGAACTCGGCACCGAACAGGGCCTTGACCCGGTCGATGGCCAGCTGCTCAATGACGTCCACGTGCTCGCAGCCACCGTAGTAGCGCTTGCCCGGGTAGCCCTCGGCGTACTTGTTGGTCAGGACCGAACCCTGCGCCTGCATCACGGCAACAGCCGTGTGGTTCTCGGAGGCGATCATTTCCAGGCCATTGCGCTGGCGGCGCAGTTCGTCATCGATCTTGACGGCGATCTCCGGGTCCAGCACCGACAGGTCGGTGTCCAGGCTCGCGGAGACTACCTGCTCAAAGACTGCGGTGCCTGCTGCGGCGCTCACAGTTCGCCACCGTTTACTTCGGCGTATTCCTGCGCGGACAGCAGCGGACCCTCGGACTCAACGGTGACCTTGAACAGCCAGCCGGCACCGTAGGGATCGGAGTTGATCAGTGCAGGATCGCTCACGGCGCCGTCGTTGATTTCCGTGACCTCGCCCGTGACCGGGGAGTACAGGTCAGAGACGGACTTGGTGGACTCGATCTCGCCGCAGGTCTCCCCCGCGGTCACCGTGGAGCCAACCTCGGGCAGGTCCACGTAGACGATGTCGCCCAGCGCCTCAGCGGCGACAGCGGACACGCCAACAACGGACGGCCCAGAGCCATCAAAGGCGATCCACTCGTGCTCGGCGGAGTACTTCAGTTCAGCGGCAACCTTAGCCATGTGTGTGTTTCCTTAAGTTCGGAGTGCAACAAGTGAGAGAGCGTCGGCCCAAAACGTGCATTAAGTGAGAGCGTCGGGGGCGGTGGTTGGCTCGAGGGGCCGGCGGGCCGGGGTTTTCGAAAGCGTGCGTCAGAGCGAGGAACGAGCAGCACGCGTGAAAACTCCGGCTTGCCGGTTCCGGACCCAACTCAGCCCCACCGCCTTAGGACTTACTTTTGGCGCTTGTAGAACGGCAGGGCGACAACCTCGAAAGGCTCTGCCTTGCCGCGAAGATCGATGTCCAAGGCGGTGCCAATCTCGGCGTGCTCGACGTCGACATAGGCCATCGCGACCGGGTGGCCAAGGGTGGGGCTGGGCTGGCCGGAGGTGACTTCGCCAACCACGGCGCCGTCCTTGAGCACCGGGTAGTGCCCGCGGCCGGCGCGACGGCCGAGTCCCTTCAGGCCCACAAGCTTACGCTTCGATCCGGCTTCCTTGGCGGCTTCCAGGGCGGAGCGGCCCACGAAGTCGCCTTCCTTGCTCTTGAGTGCCACAACGCCACCCAGGCCGGCCTCGAACGGCGACCCTTCGAGGGAAAGCTCGTTGCCGTAGAGCGGCATGCCGGCTTCGAGGCGGAGCGAATCGCGGGAGGCGAGGCCGCACGGAACGATGCCGAACTCAGCCCCCGCTTCGGCGACGGACGCCCACAGGGAAGCGGCGCCGTCGTTCGGTACAAAGAGCTCGAAGCCGTCCTCGCCGGTGTACCCGGTGCGGGCCAGGATGACGTTGTGGCCGGCCACGGTGAGCTCGTTGAACGCGTAGTACTTCAGGTCGGTGACCAGGGCGTGCTGGGCCTCAGCGGTCAGCTTGAGCAGGATGGCCTCGGCCTTGGGGCCCTGGACCGCGATCAGCGAAGTGATCGCGGAGGCGTCCTCCACCTTGACGTTGAAAGCCACGGCGCGTTCGGCCAGGGCGACGGCGACCGTGGGGGCGTTGCCCGCGTTGGGGACCACGAGGTACTTCTCGTCGCCAAAACGGTAGACGATGAGGTCATCGATGATGCCGCCGTCGGCGTTGCAGATGAGGGAGTACTTGGCCTTGCCGTCCGCGATGGCGGAGAGCTTGCCCACCAGTGCGTAGTCCAGGAACGCGCCGGCTTCCAGGCCGGAGACCCAGACTTCGCCCATGTGGGAGAGGTCGAACAGGCCGGCGGCGTTGCGCACCGCGTGGTGCTCGGCCAGCTCGGAGCTGTACTTCAGGGGCATCTGCCAGCCACCGAAATCGGTGAAGGAAGCGCCGAGTTTCTTGTGCTCTTCGTAGAGAGCAGTGTAGTTCTCAGTCATTGTGAAAGCCTTTCACACGAAACTAGTTCGCGAATTCTTCGATGGGCGGGCAGGAGCAGATCAGGTTGCGGTCCCCGGCTGCGCCGTCGATGCGGCCCACGGGCGGGAAGTACTTGTCCTGCTTGAGGTGGTGGACCGGGAACGCGGCCTGCTCACGCGGGTACTCGCGGGCCCAGTCGGAACTCACGACGGCGGACGCGGTGTGGGGTGCGTGGCGCAGCGGGCTGTTCTCCACGCTGAAGTCGCCGTTGGCCACCTGGTCGATTTCCTTGCGGATGGTGATCATCGCATCGATAAACCGGTCGATCTCCACCAGGTCCTCGGACTCGGTGGGTTCCACCATCAGCGTGCCGGCAACCGGGAACGCGAGGGTGGGGCGTGGAAGCCGTAGTCGATCAGGCGCTTGGCCACATCCTCCGCGGTGACGCCGGTCTTCGCCGTCAGCTCACGCAGGTCCAGGATGCACTCATGCGCCACCAGACCGCCTTCGCCGGTGTAGAGGACCGGGAAGTACTCGTTCAGCCGGGCCGCGACGTAGTTGGCCGCGAGCAGTGCCGACTTCGTCGCCTCGGTCAGGCCCTCGGCGCCCATGAGCTTCACATACGCCCAGGAGATCGGCAGGACGCCGGCGGAACCGTAGTTGGAAGCTGAGATGGCCACGCCGTGGCCGGCTTCGTGCGCTGCCTTGTTGGCATCCCCTGGCATAAACGGTGCCAGGTGGGCCTTGGCCGCGACCGGGCCAACACCGGGGCCGCCGCCGCCGTGCGGGATGCAGAAGGTCTTGTGCAGGTTCAGGTGCGAGACGTCGCCGCCGAACTTGCCCGGCTGCGCCAGTCCCACAAGCGCATTCAGGTTGGCGCCGTCCACGTAGACCTGGCCACCGGCAGCATGCACGGCGTCGCAGATTTCGGTCACGTCCGCGTCGTACACGCCGTGGGTGGAGGGGTAGGTGATCATGATGGCCGAGAGGACGTCCTTGTTCGCCTCGATCTTGGCATTCAAATCGGCGTGATCGATGCTGCCGTCCGCCGCGGTCGCGACAACGACGACCTTCATGCCGGCCAGGACAGCCGAGGCGGCGTTGGTGCCGTGGGCCGAGGCCGGGATCAGGCAGACCGTGCGCTGGTCATCGCCGCGAGACAGGTGGTAGCCGCGGATGGCCAGCAGGCCCGCAAGCTCACCCTGGGACCCGGCGTTCGGCTGCAGGGACACCTGATCGTAGCCGGTGATTTCCGTCAGCTGGTCTTCGAGGTCGGCGATGAGTTCGCGCCAGCCCACGGTCTGGGAGTCCGGGGCGAACGGGTGGATGGAGGCGAACTCCGGCCACGAAATGGCTTCCATCTCCGCGGTGGCGTTCAGCTTCATGGTGCAGGAACCCAGCGGGATCATGGTCCGGTCCAGAGCCAGGTCCCGGTCACTCAGCCTGCGGATGTAACGCAGCAGCTGGGTCTCGGAACGGTGCGTGTTGAACACCGGGTGCTGCAAGTACTCGGAGGTGCGGAGCACCGACTCGGGCAGTTCAAAGCCCTTAGCGTCCACTACCGGACCGGCACCGAAGGCGACGGCGATGGAGGAGAGGACATCCGTCGTCGTGGTTTCATCAGCGGAGACGCCGATGGTGTCCTCGTCGATGTGGCGCAGGTTGATGCCGCGTGCTTC
The DNA here is from genome assembly GCF_009911795.1 of Pseudarthrobacter psychrotolerans. NCBI lineage: Bacteria > Bacillati > Actinomycetota > Actinomycetes > Micrococcales > Micrococcaceae > Pseudarthrobacter > Pseudarthrobacter psychrotolerans. The sequence goes on from NZ_CP047898.1 coordinate 2,394,825, forward strand.
GGCGGCGGCGATGACCTTGGCGGCCTTGCCCGGGACGCGGACCGTGACGGTGTCGAAGAAGGTCTCGGTGACCAGTTCGCGGCCGGCGGCCTTCAGCGTGGTGGCCAGGGTGCGGGCGTTGTGGTGGACCTGCTCGGCGATTGCCTTGAGGCCGTCGGGGCCGTGGTAAACGGCGTAGAAGGAGGAGACGATGGCCAGCAGCGCCTGCGCGGTGCAGATGTTGGACGTGGCCTTCTCGCGGCGGATGTGCTGCTCACGGGTCTGCAGCGCCAGGCGGTACGCGGGGACACCGGCGTCGTCCTTGGACACACCCACCAGGCGGCCGGGCATGGAACGCTCCAGGCCCTTCGCGACCGCCATGTACGCGGCGTGCGGGCCGCCGAAGAACAACGGCACCCCAAAACGCTGGGTGGAGCCGACGGCGATATCCGCGCCCTGCTCGCCCGGAGGGGTGATCAGGGTCAGTGCCAACAGGTCGGCGGCGACCGTGACCAGCGCACCGCGCTCCTTGGCTGCCGCGATAACGGCGGAGTGGTCGAACACGCGGCCGGAGACGCCGGGCTGCTGCAGGACGATGCCGTTGATGACGCCCTCGGGCAGGCCCTTGGACAGGTCAGCGACCTCAACTTCGAAGCCGAGGGCTTCGGCGCGGCCCTTGACGACCGCGATGGTCTGCGGCATGACGTCGGCGTCGAGGACGGTCTTGCCATCGTGGGCGGCTTTGTTCTTGTTGGCGCGGCGCATCATGAGGACGGCTTCGGCGACGGCGGTGGCTTCGTCCAGCAGGGAGGCGTTGGCGATGGGCAGGCCCACGAGGTCCTGGACCATGGTCTGGAAGTTCAGCAAAGCCTCGAGCCGGCCCTGGGAAATCTCGGGCTGGTACGGGGTGTAGGCGGTGTACCAGGCCGGGGCCTCGAGGATGTTCCGGCGGATCACGGCGGGCGTCACGGTGTCGTAGTAGCCCTGGCCGATCATCTGCACAGCCGTCTTGTTCTTGGCTGCGAGCTTCCGCAGCTCGGCAAGGACCTCGACCTCGCTGAGGGCGTCCTTGAGGGCCAGTGGCTTGGCCTGGCGGATGGAGTCGGGGACGGCAACGTCCACGAGGCCGTCAACGCTGTCATAGCCAACGGCCTTGAGCATAGTGTCAATATCGGCCTGGCGGCGCGCACCAATATGCCGGTCGGCAAAGGTGGAAGGGGACGACTGGACTGTCATGAAGGAACTCCATAATTCAGGTGGCGCGCTGGGTACGCCACATTGATTCGGGTTCCTCCCCGCTCTGTATTGGACCTGAGAGTTTCCGCGCCAACCTGCTTTTACAGGGTGGCGCTTGCACCGTCGGTGAGTCCGTTGCCGGACTACTTTCCAGAGTTGCCTAACCGCGGCGGTACGTGGGCCTGAGAGATTCCCGGAGAGGATTTGCTCCTACGGCGCCTGCTGAACGTACCGGCAGGACTCTCCCGCCGCAGATCAAAAGCATGTGCCACTTCGTCAGTGACACGTCTCACAGAATAGCCGGATTTCAGGTCGCGTGCAAGATTTCCGGTGGCGACGGCGTCGCATCACCATCGATTGCTCCGTACGGGCCCTTTTGGGGAGCCATAAGGGCCCCTACGGGGCACTCGATGGGAAATCCAGTCGAGTGCTCCTTACTTTCAATCTATAGCCCACTGGGGGCTTGCGGCAAGGCCCGGGTGGCGCCGCAGAATTGATGACGTGCCCCTCACTACCAGCGCGTTCAACCTTCCCCACCACCTCATACCGAAGGCCGACCCGGCGCTGATCGGTGGCGACGAGCGGCACTTCGCGGCCATCGCCGAGAGCCTTGAGCAGTCGATTACCGACCTGTCCGACCGCCTCGACGCCGCACGCCGGGCGCCCGGCCGCAGGGGCCAGGAGGCCCTTGAGCGGGACGTGGAAATCCGCCGGCTGACCGCCCGGCTGCGCGCCTTGCGCCGTTTCGGTTTGGACCTCTGCCTCGGACGCATCGTCAGCGCAGACCACCCCATGCCTTTGTACATCGGACGGCTGGGCCTCACGGACAGCGAGGGCGGCCGGCTGCTCATCGACTGGCGCTCCCTGGCGGCTGAGCCGTTCTTCGGGGCAACTTACGCCAACCCCATGGGCCTGGCCAGCCGCCGTCGGTATCGGTGGACCCGCGGCAGAATCAGCGACTACTGGGACGAGGTGTTCACGCCAGACGGGATGGAAGGCCAGGCCGCCCTCGAAGACCTTTCGGCCTTTATCGCCAGCCTCGGCAGCAGCCGCTCCGCCCGGATGCAGGACGTGCTGGGCACCATCCAGGCAGACCAGGACGCCATTATCCGTGCGTCATCCCGCGGCGCCCTTGTGGTCGACGGCGGTCCGGGCACGGGGAAAACAGTAGTCGCCCTGCACCGTTCCGCCTACCTCCTCTATTCCGACCCCCGCATTGGCGTCCGCGGGAGCCAGCACAACAGAGGTGTGCTGTACATCGGCCCGCACCGGCCGTACCTGGCCTACGTGGCCGACGTTCTGCCCAGCCTCGGCGAGGAGGGCGTGCGGACGTGCACCCTGCGGGACCTCGTTCCCGAGGGAGCCGCAGCAGCGATCGAATCCGACCCGGAGGTGGCCTTCCTGAAGTCGTCCGCGGACATGGTGAAGGCGATCGAGCCGGCCGTCAGGTTCTACGAGCGGCCGCCCACCGAGGGGATGGACGTCGAGACGCCCTACGCCGACATCTGGCTCAGCGCCGAGGAGTGGTCCGAGGCGTTCGACTCCCCCGCTCCCGGCACGCCGCACAACGAGGCGCGCGACGAGGTCTGGGAGGAGCTGCTCACCATCCTGGAGGACAAGCACGACGGCGGCGACCTCCCCGAGGGCGTGCTGCGCCGGGCGCTGGCGCGGAACCCGGAGCTGGTTGAGGTGTTCAGCAGGGCGTGGCCGCTGCTCAACTACGCCGCGCTGGTGGGCGACCTATGGCGCGTACCCGCCTACCTGCGCTTGTGCGCCCCCCGGCTCGGTCCGGAGGAGGTGCAGAAGCTCCAGCGCGTGGACCCCCAGGCCTGGACCACGTCAGACCTGCCGCTCCTGGACGCGGCTCGGCAACGGCTCGGCGACCCCGAGGCCTCACGGCGCAAGCGCCGGCAGGTCGCCGCCCTGGCCGCAGAGAAGGAGCTGATGGACCGGGTGGTGGATGACCTGATTGCAGCCGACGACTCCGAACTGCTGGTGATGTCGATGCTGCGCGGGCAGGACCTCCAGGAGAAGCTGGTGGACGAGGACGCGCTTCCCACCGCCGACCCGGATGTGCTCGCCGGGCCGTTCGCCCATGTGGTGGTCGACGAAGCTCAGGAGCTGACCGACGCCGAGTGGCAGATGCTGCTGCTCCGCTGCCCGTCGCGCAGCTTCACTGTCGTGGGGGACCGCGCCCAGGCCAGACACGGATTCGCCGAATCGTGGCAGGAACGGCTCGAGCGAGTCGGAATGCCCAATGTGAACCTGGCGGGCCTCAGCATCAACTACCGGACGCCGGAGGAGGTCATGGTGGAGGCCGAGCCGGTCATCAGGGCCGCCCTGCCGGACGCCAACGTGCCCACCTCGATCCGGAGCAGCGGCATCCCCGTGGACCACGGAGCCACGTCGGAGCTGGGCTCGGTCCTTGACACCTGGCTCGCCGAGCACGACGCCGGGACCGCCTGCGTCATCGGCTCCACTGACGCTGGCCGCAGCTCGGTCCCGGCCACCTCCCGCGTCAGGTGGCTGACTCCGGAACTGGTGAAGGGGCTCGAGTTCGATCTGGTGGTCCTCGTGGACCCGGAGGGCTTCGGCGCGGGCATCGAAGGAGCGGTGGACCGCTACGTTGCGATGACCCGCGCGACCCGGCAGCTCGTCATCCTCACCAGCCCTTGACGATTGCTGTGGCCGAGCCCAATCCGTACCGTTTTGGGATCGGCACCGCGCCCGGCGCGGCCGCCCGGCGTTACTTGGCGGCGTCGTCGAGCAGCTGCCGGAACTGGGCTTCGGTGTTGAGGGTGAGTTTTGTGTGCCGGCGAGGAAGAACGTCAGGGTGCCGGTGACGCCGAGCATCGCAGGGCCTTTCCTGGACGTCGCCGCCCGGTGCGTGCCTACAATAGGTGCATAAGTACGCACATGTTGTTCGATTGAGGGATACTCATGATCGAAGTCCTGGCCGTCCGCGCCTACCGGAGGCTCTTCTCAGCCCAGATTGTTGCGTTGCTGGGGACCGGTTTGCTGACGGTGGCCCTCGGATTGCTGGCGTTCGACCTTGCCGGAGCGAAGGCCGGGACCGTGCTGGGGACAGCGCTGACCATAAAGATGCTGGCCTACGTCTTCGTCGCGCCAGTCATGGCGGCACTGGTGGAAAAAATGCCAAAAAAGGCCGTACTGGTGGGCGCGGACCTGATCCGTGGCGGAATCGCCCTGATGCTGCCCGCGGTGGATCAGGCCTGGCACATCTATGTACTGGTCTTTGTGCTCCAGAGTGCCTCGGCGACGTTCACGCCCGCCTTCCAGTCCCTGATCCCGGTGGTGCTTCCCGACGAACGGCAGTACACGCGGGCACTGTCACTCTCCCGCCTTGCCTATGACCTGGAATCCCTGGTCAGCCCAGCCCTGGCCGCAGCACTCCTGTCCGTACTTACGTTCCACGAACTTTTCCTCGGCACCGTGGCAGGCTTTGTGTTCTCGGCGGCACTGGTAGTGACCACGCAGCTGCCCACGGCCACCGCCGTGAAGCAGGAAGGATCACTCTGGCACCGCACCACCCTCGGCGCCAGGATCTTCGCGAGGACGCCGGAACTGCGCGGCCTCCTCGCTTTGAATCTGGCGGTGGCGGCCGCTACGGCCCTGGTGCTGGTCAACACCGTGGTCATTGCCCGGGACCTTTTCGGGGGATCCAACGCCGACGTCGCCGTCGCCCTGGCCTGTTTCGGCGCAGGCTCGATGGCTGCAGCACTCAGCGCACCCAAGGCGCTGGACCGAATAGCCGACCGTTCACTGATGATGGCCGGAGCCGCGCTTCTTGCCCTTTGCCTCGCCGGCACGTTTGTGCTGCTGGCCACCGCCGGGCCATTGCACATCCTGCTGGGGCTCTGGGTTGCCCTGGGGGCCGGGACCTCGATGATCAGCACCCCTTCGGCCCGGCTGCTGCGCCGCTCCGCAACGGAAAGCACCAGGACCCATATCTTCACCGCCCAGTTCTCCCTCTCCCACGCGTGCTTCATCATCACGTACCCCGTAGCCGGCTGGATCGGCGCTTTCGCCAGCCAGCCCGCGGCCGCCGCAGTCCTGGCCCTGGTGGCTATGATCAGTACAGCAGCGGCCCTGAAATTCTGGCCGGCTGCCTCCAGGACCGGCGCAGAACCGGCCAGCAGGAAAGGGTGATCCGGTGGCAGAGGCCCAAGCCGTCAACACACCGAGCCTTCACCACCCCCGGCTCCCCGATGCCCGCCGGCTGGATGCCGCGACGGCCACCTTCCGGATGCTCTCCGATCCCACCCGCCTGCACGTGCTGTGGCTCCTGACGCAGGAACCGGCCGATGTGACCACCCTGGTGGAACGCACCGGAGCCTCCCGGACCTCAGTCAGCCAGCACCTGGCCAAGCTCCGCTTCAGCGGCCTTGTCAGCACACAAAAGGTCAGCCGCAGGGTGGTCTACAGCATCGCGGACGGCCACCTGGCCCGGCTTGTCCTGGAAGGCCTGAACCACGCCGACCACACCGTCACCGGGGAACCCAGCCACGGCTGACTGTCCTGCCGGGAAGGCGAGCACGCCGCCGCCCGCTCCCCCGGAACTGTGGGCATCGGCACATTGCAAAATATACCCCCTAGGGGTATTCTTTAGGTGTTGCCAATGAAGTGGTTTGTCCAGGCCCGTGCAAATTCCGGCCCTTACAGCCGTTCATCCCCAGCACCTCATCACACCTCTCTTGCAAAAGGACAGAACTGATATGAGTGCACCCCAGGTCCGGACCGAACTGCCCATCGTTGCAGCTGAAACTGCAGGGTGCAGTTGCTGCTCCACCCCTTCAGCGAAGCAGCTGTCACCCCAGGCAGAAGGTACGGAGTACTCCGTCACCGGCCTCACGTGCGGTCACTGTGTACAGACCGTTGAAAAGGCAGTCACCGCGCTCGACGGCGTGACGTCGGCCGCCGTCGAGCTCGTCGCCGGCGGGACCTCACGCCTAAGCGTCTCGGGGCCGCACACGGAGGCATCGGTCCGCGACGCCGTAGCCGCCGCCGGGTACAGCCTCACCAGCAGGTAGTTCAACTCCCGCCCCGAGGACAGCCCTGGCGGCTTCCTCGGGGAAGACTTCCCCACACAGGACGGCAACAATGGAAAACCACCACAATCACGACGACGGCGTGGACCACGCCGGCCACCAGCCCCCTAACCCCATACCGGGCCAGGCGACGGCGGTGGCAAGTCCGCCCGCAGATCACGCAGATCACGCCGGTCACGCCCGCCAGCAGCATGGTGCTCACGACGACGACCACGCGGTCCACAGCCACGGGCAGCACGCCGGGCACAGCACCGCCATGTTCAAGAACAGGTTCTGGCTCACCCTGGTCCTGTCCGTGCCCGTGGTGTACTTCAGCCCGATGGTCGGCCACCTCCTGGGCTACATGCCGCCGGTGTTCCCCGGCTCAACCTGGATCCCGGCCGTGCTGGGAACAGTGATTTTCCTCTACGGGGGCCAGCCGTTCCTCAAGGGCGGCCTGCAGGAACTGAAGACCCGGAGCCCCGGGATGATGCTGCTGATCGCGATGGCCATCACCGTTGCGTTCGCAGCGTCCTGGGTCACCAGCCTTGGCCTCGGTGGATTCGATCTGGACTTCTGGTGGGAACTGGCGCTTCTGGTCGCGATCATGCTGCTGGGCCACTGGATTGAAATGCGGGCCCTCGGTTCCGCGCAGGGCGCCCTGGACGCCCTCGCGGCCCTGCTCCCGGATGAAGCAGACCGCATCACCGACGCTGGCACCGAGACCATACCCGTCTCCGAACTTCGTGAAGGCGACATCGTCCTGGTCCGCTCGGGCGCCCGCATGCCCGCCGACGGCACCGTCGTCGAAGGCCAGGCCGAGTTCGACGAGTCCATGATCACCGGCGAATCCAAAACCGTGCCCCGCGCTCCAGGAGACAAAGTGGTGGCGGGGACCGTCGCCACGGACAACACCGTCCGGGTCCGCGTGACCGCCGTCGGCGAGAACACCGCACTGGCCGGCATCCAGCGGCTGGTGGCCGAAGCCCAGGCGTCCTCGTCCAAGGCCCAGGCGCTGGCCGACCGGGCCGCGGGGTTCCTGTTTTACTTCGCCGCCGGCGCGGGCATCATCACCTTCATCGTCTGGACCCTGCTGGGCAGCGTCCCGGAGGCAGTCACACGCACCGTCACGGTGCTCGTGATCGCGTGCCCCCATGCGCTGGGCCTGGCCATCCCCCTGGTGATCGCCATCTCCACCGAACAAGCCGCCCGCGCAGGCGTGCTGATCAAGAACCGGATGGCCCTCGAACGCATGCGGACCATCGACGTCGTCCTCTTTGACAAAACCGGCACTCTCACTACCGGCGAACCGGACCTGAAAGACATCGCCGCCGTTGGGGGCCGGGATACAGACCGCCTGCTGGCCCTGGCCGCAGCTGTGGAATCCGACAGTGAACACCCCGTCGCACGGGCCATCGTCCGCGCCGCCCGCCAACGGAACCTGACCGTCCCGGATGCCGCCGGCTTCTCGTCCCTCACCGGCCGGGGCGTCCGCGCCACGGTGGACGGGCGGACGGTCCACGTCGGCGGGCCCGCGCTCCTGCGCGAGCTCGGCGCCGTCGAGCCTGAACCGCTGGCTCGCTCCACCCGGGCCTGGATGGACCGTGGAGCCGCCGTGCTGCACGTGATCGACGGGAACAGTGTCCTGGGCGCCGTCAGCCTCGAAGACGCCGTCCGCCCGGAATCCCGCCAGGCCGTGGCCGCCCTGCAGAACCGGGGCATCAAGGTGGCCATGATCACCGGCGACGCCCGGCAGGTGGCCCGGGCCGTGGCCGAAGAGCTGCACATTGACGAGGTCTTCGCCCAAGTCCTTCCGGCGGACAAGGACAAGAAAGTCGCCGAGCTCCAGGGCCGCGGGCTGAAGGTGGCAATGGTGGGCGACGGCGTCAACGACTCCCCGGCATTGGCCCGGGCCGAGGTGGGCATCGCGATCGGCGCCGGCACGGATGTGGCGATGGAATCGGCCGGCGTGGTCCTGGCCGGCAATGACCCCCGCGCGGTGCTGTCCATGGTGGACCTGTCCCGTGCCAGTTACCGGAAGATGTGGCAGAACCTCATCTGGGCCACCGGCTACAACGTGTTGTCCGTCCCGCTGGCCGCGGGCGTGCTTGCCTTCGCAGGGGTGGTACTTTCCCCGGCGGCCGGCGCCGTGCTGATGTCAGTGTCCACCATCGTGGTGGCGTTGAACGCCCAGCTGCTGCGCCGCGTGAAACTCAATCCCGCCCAGGTGCGTTGAACCAGAGAACCACCCGACAAAGGCCAAGTCGTTAGGCCTAACCACAAGCCGTTAGGCTTAAACCAGCAGGCCCGCCCACACGAGTAGGAGGAGCGCCGTGGCAGCAACAGCATGCAGCCCCTTCGCGGCGCTCCTCCTCCGTGCAGTGCTGCTGACCGGGCTGCTGGCTGTCATCGCAGGAATTTTCGGGATGCACATCATGTCAGGCGCCCACACCATGCCCGCGGCAGCCTCTGCCGGCACGGACATGCCTCTGACACAGATCCAGGGCTCCCATGCCGACCATGGGGACCACCCGGCAGCCCAATCCCCCGCTACCGATGTTCCGGCGGCAGCGGTGTCCGGGACGGCGTCCGCATGCGCGGCCCACGGCAGCTGCCCGTCCATGTCCGCGATGGACGCGGCCTGTGTCCTGTCCCCTGCCAACACCTCCCTGTCGGCGCCACTGCCGGGCACCTCGCCGTTCCCGGCCCTTGACGTCGCCGGCGGCGCCCTGGTCACCACCAGCTATTTCTATCTGCCGGGCAGTCCTTCCCCGGCGATCTTTGCATCAGCCGGACGTAAACTGCCCTGCGCCGTGTTCTGCCCGGCGCACCCTGCGCAGCAACCCGGCGAACGCCGGGGCCGCCAACCGGCCCACACTCCCTTTGCACACATCCGCAACGGCGCCAGACGCCGCTTGATCCTTCGAAGGACCCTGATTTTAATGAAAAAGACCCTGACCTTTTCCGCCGTTTCCATCGCTACAGCGATTGCCCTGGCCGGCTGCTCCACCGGTTCGGCCGGTTCTGACGGGAGCAGCATGCCGGGCATGAACCATGGCAGCTCCGGAATGTCCGCCGACTCCGCGCCGGCGGCGGCCGACTTCAATGCTGCCGACGCCATATTCGCCCAGATGATGATCCCGCATCACACCCAGGCCGTCGAAATGTCGGATCTGATGCTGAAGAAGGAAGGCATCCCGGCGACGGTGGCCAGCCTGGCCACCAGAATCAAAGCAGCCCAGGGGCCCGAGATCGAGAAGATGACCAGCTGGCTCAAGAACTGGAACCAACCCACCCAAATGACCTCCGGCATGGCTGGCGGGCACGGCATGTCCGGCATGATGGGCGACGACGATATGGCTGCCCTTAAGGCAGCCCAGGGCACCGAGGCGGCCAGGCTGTTCCTGACCCAAATGATTGCCCACCACGAAGGCGCCGTCATGATGGCCAAGACCGAAAGCACCGACGGCAAGAACCCCGAAGCGGTCCAGCTGGCCAAAGACATCGTGACCGCCCAGGAAACCGAAATCCAGGAAATGAAGGACCTGCTGGCCACCCTGTAGCAGCAGTTCCCAAGCACCGGCCCGGCCACGGGCCGGTGCCTGACCACCCACACTTTCCATTCCGCCACCTGGAGTTTCCCATGCCCGCGCACACATTCAACCGTTACCGTTCCGCTTCGGCCGCCGCCGCGGCGACCGCACTTCTGCTCACCATCGCCGCCTGCACACCCGCTGCGTCGCCGGCCGCGAGCACCGCTGCCCCGACCAACTCCGCGACCGGCCTGCCCAGCAGCCACATCCACGGCCTCACCGTGAACCGCGAAACGGACCAGGTTCTTCTGGCCACCCACGATGGCCTGTACGACGTCACCGCGCATCCCGCCACCAAGATCGGCGGCACCAACGACCTGATGGGGTTCACCGCGGGCGCTGACCAAGGCGTGTTTTACGCCTCGGGCCATCCCGGGCCGGGCTCCGACCTGCCCAACCCTATGGGCCTGATCAAATCCACCGACGGCGGCAAGTCCTGGGAGCAGCTCTCCCGCCAGGGTGAATCAGACTTCCACGCGCTCACCTCGGCCAAGTCCGGGATCGTGGCCTTTGACGGGACCCTGCGCACGAGCCCTGACGGGAAGACCTGGTCCGCTGTCGCCGCCCGGTTCATTCCGGCGGCCCTGGCCGCGGACCCGTTCAGTGACACGGTGCTTGCGACCACCCGCGACGGGGTGCAGCGCTCCACGGACGGCGGCAAGACCTGGGTGCTGGCGCCGGCCACCCCGGTGATCCAGTTCGTGACCTTCGCCAGCCCCGCCGAAGCCATCGGCGTGGAGCCGGACGGTTCCGTCCATTATTCGGCCGACGGCGGGGCCACCTGGTCCCGGACGGGACGGATCGAAGGGCAAGTCCACGCGATAGCGGCGGTGGAGGGTTCAGGCCCGAACCCTTGGGTCTGGGCCGCCACCTCCGCCGGACTGGTCGTATCAACAGACGGCGGGGCCACCTTCCGGCCCTCGGACGCCGTCTGACCCGACTGCCCGCCCGCATCTCTCCGGGAGCACACTCCACAGCAACGGAATGTCCGCATGAGCAGTACCAAGAAGCGATGTACAGAACACCAGGCCATCGTTGCGGCCGTCCAGGCAAAGCAGCGGACCAAACAGCGCCGGTTCAATGTCCTCCTTTATGGCAGCTTCGGCCTGGTGTCGGCCGCCCATCGACGGGATCCAGTCGTTTGCTGACCTGTCCCGGAACCACGTTCAGAACGCTGTTGACTACCCGCAGCAGCCCGGCGTCGGAGGAGACCACGCGGCTGCCTGGGCCAATTGCGGCATTTACACCGAGCCGGTCAGCGAACAACGGGCCGTCCATTCCTTGGAACACGGGGCCGTCTGGCTCACGTACAGCCCGAGCCTGCCGCCGGATGACCTCGGGAAGCTGACCGACCTTGCCAAGGACAGACCCTACGTCCTGCTCAGTCCGGACAGTGACCAGTCTGCGCCGGTCACTGCCACCGCCTGCGGCGCTCAACTCCCGCTGCAGGACGCCAGTGACACACGCGTCGCATCATTCATCAGCGCCTATGCGCAGTCCCCTGATGCCCCGGAGCCGGGTGCAGCCTGCTCCGGAGGCATCGACCGCTGAGCTGCGGGCGGCCGGGCAGCTCAGAGGAACGCGGACGGATTAACGGTCTGGCCGTTGACCATGACCTCGAAGTGAAGGTGGCAGCCGGTCGAATTTCCGGTCGTGCCGACACCTGCGATCTGCTGGCCCGTGGCCAGGACCTGCCCGACGGAAACGCCGATGTTGGCCAGATGGTTGTAGGTGGTCTTCAGGCCGTTGCCATGATCCACAACGATCCGGTCACCGCCGCCATACTGGCTCCAACCGGCCTCGGTGACGGTACCGGCGCCCGCGGCGGAAACTGCCGTGGTGCAGGCTCCAGTCAGGTCTATTCCAGTGTGCATTTCACCGGCCGCCCCGGTGAGAGGATTGCCCCTGTACCCAAACGTGGAGCTGACGTTCATCGAGGCAAGCGGGGCCCGCAGACCCGTCGAAGCGGAGGCGGGGGCGGGGGCTTCGGCGGCCGGTGTCTGGACGGTTCCGGTCGGCTGGGCTGCGGGCGCCGCTGGAGGTGCAGGCTGGGAGGTGACCTCCGGACTGTCAAAGGCCAAGCCCGCACTGGCCGCTGCCGCGACTGCGGGTTCGGCGGCCACATCTGCAGTGGCGGCAGGCCGGTTGTGGGCTGCAGCCGGGGCCCCGGGATCAGCCTGCGCCGCGGACAGCACGGTCAGGGCAATCATTCCGGTAACGGCTGCCGCCACGCTGAACTGCTGGCCGCGGAGCCGGAGCGTTGGTTCATGCCAGGCAGCACGCAGCCGGGCTGAAGATGATGATGCAGGAAGGGCACGGCGACGGCCGTGCTTCAGGCGGGCAGACAAAATAGTGGTCCTCTCGGCGCCGGCGAAGTTAGCTGTCGGATTCGGACGAGCGGACTGTCCGGCCGCCTGCCGGACGCCCCGAGGGCAGTCGCAGGTCGGCTTCACCCCAAGGTGCTCCATGGCACCGTCTGTGGGTCCTCCGCCCCGCCTTGAGAAAGAAGATCATGGACCGCCGGCGGGGTTTGGCGAAGCGGTCACACCCATACCCACAGAGGGTATGTACTCCCACAAGGCTAGAGAACGACACGCATAAGTTACAAATTCGTTATGAAACTTTGAGGTTTCTTCTCCGGAAAGAAGGTACGAACAAGGGGTGACTGGCCTGTCCGGGGCCTCTGCAGCAGCACACGCGAGCCGGTCCGATGCATGATGTTCCCGCCGCTCAAAACCTTGGAAGAGAGAGAACCATGACTCACGCCAGCGCCCACAAGATGCTCGACGCCTACCCGAAGGATCTGGGCAGCATCGACCAACACAAGCTCGCCGAATGTATCGCCGCCTGCTTTGAATGTGCGCAGACGTGTACCGCCTGCGCTGACGCGTGCCTGAGCGAGGACATGGTGGCGGAGCTGACCAAATGCATTCGTACGAACCTTGACTGTGCGGACATCTGCGCCGCCACCGGCAACGTCGTGTCCCGCCACACGGGCCGCGACGCCAACGTCACCCGGGCCGCATTGCAGGCCTGCGCCATCACGTGCAAGGCCTGCGCCGATGAATGCGAACAGCACGCCGGCATGCACGGCCACTGCCGAGTCTGCGCAGAGGATTGCCGCCGCTGCGAAGTGGCGTGCAACGAACTCCTGGCCTCGCTCGACTGAGAAGCCGCATCGTCAGGAGCCGCTTCCTCCGCTCCCGGAATGCGGGGGAGGCGGAGGCTGCAGCGCGGTCATGGTCACTTTGACCAGCCGAAGCACAGCATCCCGGGACGTCAGGGCGCTGGCCGCTTCAAGAGCGTGAAGGCAAAAAGCGGCGAGTTCATCCGGCGCGACATCCCGACGGAACCTGCCTGCATCGGCACCCTGCCGCAGCAGGTCTGCCAGGAATCCCCTCAGGTGCTGCTGGGCGAGTCCCACATGGGGTCCCTGATGAAGCCGTGCAAAGTCAGCGGTCCCAGGGCCGGAGTGGGAGAGGAAAGCGTAGGCCTCCAACACGGACTCCACTTGCTGACCCGGTCCCACGGTGCGGTTCCGGACCTGGCTCAGATATTCCAGATGGGAGTTGATCTGACGCTCATGCCAGGCAGTGAGAATTGCTTCCACATCCGGAAAGTATTTGTACAGAGTGGCGCGACCGATGCCGGCCGCCTGGGCAATCTGAGACATCGTGACCGGTGCCAACCCTCGGTCTGCAACCAGCGACGCAGTGGCATCCAGGATCGCCGCGCGGACAGCGTCACGGTGGGACTCGATGGTCTCATTCCAGAGCTTGGGCATTCACGAATCATACAACACGCCACGCAATGAACACTTCGATATACTCAATACACAGTGTCTTGCAAAAGATGACACTGAGGCCCCTGATACATGCACTGGAAAATGAGGACACCGATGACTGACCACCCAGAAGACCGACCCGCCAATTCCGCCATGGGTGGCAAGCTCAGCACCCGCCCCGCGCGTCCCATGCCCCGGTGGGTGAAGGCTTTCATCATCGCCGCTGCCGTTCTCGTGGTGGCGTTTGCTGTTATCCATCTCAGCGGAGGCGGAATGATGAGCCACACGCCGTGAAAGTGATGTCCCCGGGCCTGCGTAAAGTTGCCTTGACCACCCATATTGCCTGCTCTGTCGGCTGGTTGGGTGCCGTCGCGACGTTCTTGATTCTCGCGATCGCGGGGCTGACGGCCACCGATGCCGCGCTGGTCCGGGCAGCGTATCTCGGAATGAACGTCATCGGCTGGACGGTCATATTTCCGCTAAGCCTGGCTTCGCTGCTCTCCGGAATTGTCCAGGCCCTCGGGACCGTTTGGGGCCTCTTCCGGCATTACTGGGTCCTGATCAAACTCCTGATCACGTCGTTGGCGAGCGTCCTGCTGCTCGTGCATCTGCAGCCAGTGACCCGGATGGCGGAGATCGCATCAGCCTCGGACCTTGGATCCATGGACATGACAGGGATACGGATCCAACTCGTCGCGGACGCCGGCGCAGCTCTGATCGTGCTGCTGGTCGCCACAGTGCTGTCTGTCTACAAGCCGCGTGGCCTCACCCGCTACGGGCAGGCCCGGACAGAAAAGCAGCAAGCCCCCGTACGGCCGGCCTGAGGTTGAAGAAGTCCGGATCCGTGCCGGCGCCGAATGTCAGGGAGCAGGAAGGGCCGGTCCGCACTCGCGGAGCGGCCCTTCCTTTTGCCGTTCACTGCCAGCTTCAGGCCAAGCACGGCACTGGGGTTTAGCCTTGCTTGGGCCCCGAAGGGCGGGGAATTGCGCGCTTAGTGCAGGACGCCGCAGACGGCAGGGTCAGTGGCCTCTGCCGGGAGGTTCGGATCAAGCTCACTGACACCTTCAGGATCGCTGAAGTTGTAGGTTCCGTTGCCGTCGTAGTCCTGCCCGTGAATCACCAGCACGCCCTCGCCGTCGCGGATGGCGTCAGCGATCTGCTTGGCGGTACCGAGCCCGCCGGCACCGGGGTAGCCGGTCCCGGCCACATCCGTGAACTCGATGTTGTCCCGGCTGTAGTCATAGCTGCCATCCTGGGAGACGGGGAACCGGGAAACATCCAGGAAACTGGCGGGGGTAGTGTCACCCGTGGTGTTCAGCGACACCACAACGGGGCCGTAGGCCGGAACACCCTCGAGAGTATTCAGCCGCCCGTCACCGTTGCTGTCCAGCGCCAGCGTGGGGCATTCGTTCAGGGCCTGGTTGCCGTAATGGATGTGCTGGGCGTGCGGGGCATCGGGCGTCAACCCGGTGGCGTGCACCTCGATGTGCAGGATCTTCTGGTTGCGGACAACAGCGGTGGCGGTGCCCGAAGCCCCCGAGTCATTAAGCTCGGTGAGGGTGGCTCTCAGGGTGACTGTTTTCTCCGCTGACTTTGGGCTCTGAGCCATCACCGGCATGGCACCCAGCGACGCAGCAGCCAGCAGTGCCACACCGGCACCACCAAAAACCAACTTTGTATTCCGTTTCACAATTCACTCCTTGGTCAACGCCCACCGGGGAATCCCAGTGGTCACGTGTGATTCGTATCACCAGGCATTAAGGATGGTTCGTCACTCGAAAAGTACGACGGCGGCATCCGGTGCCGCGGCGGCAGCGGCACCTGCGCGTGTTAAGTTGAAAGGTACGACGGGCCGCACCGGTCCTGCGCATCGGCTGGAAAGAGAAGTTCCGTGGAATCCCCCGCATCTGCCCCCGCACCCGTGAGGATCCTGACGGTCTGCACCGGCAACATCTGCCGTTCCCCCGTGGCCGAACGGCTGCTGCAGGCGGGGCTGGACCAGGTGATGCCGGGCGGATTTGAGGTCACCAGCGCCGGAACCCGGGCTATGGTGGGCGACCCCATGCAGCCGCTGTCCGGAGACATCGTGCGTACCTTCGGCGGGAACCCGGACGGCTTCGTCTCGCGGCAGCTGACCAGCAGGATCCTGCGCGGCGTGGACCTGGTGCTCACCATGACCTCGGGCCACCGCGGCGAAGTGCTCCAGCTGGACGCCTCCTTGCTCAAGCGCACCTTTACCATCCGCGAGTTCGCCCGCATGCTCGACGTTCTTGACGAGCGTGCGGACAGTACCGCAAACGTGCCCGTAACGCCCGACGGCGGCAGTCCCCTCAGTGCCAACACCGCCTTCTGGCGGGGGCTGCCCGCCCGGGCCGCGGCCGTCCGGCACCTGTCACTGCCGGCGGATTCCTCCGAAAACGACATCATCGACCCCTACCGGCGCAGCCCCGAGATCTACCACCAGATGGAAGACGAGCTGGCCCCCGCCATCGTTTCCGTCTTACGGCACGCCCGCCTGAGCCGGCGATAAGGAGCGGCCGGCGCCGCATCGGGAGTAACTTCACGCACTTCTGCGAACATAGCGGAAATGTTGCGTCAGGTGAGCGCGCCCCACACGATGAATTGGTTGCCCAGCCCAGGCATATATGGCGGTAGGCATCTGCCTGGGCTGTGTGCGACGCCCAGCTTGGGGTTGCTGAGGATTTCGCATCTAAGCCCGGTTGGTCAGCTCGGGCAAATGGATCCGGCCATCGCTGTTTCGTCCGGGGTGATAGCCAGCCGCTGTGTTCGCGAACGCTACATTAGACGCTGATGCTTTTTGCCCGGAGGGCGGCTTTGAACTGCTCAGCGGCGCTGACGGCGGCGTTATCGGTGGAGAGGTCCCTGTCGGCGATGAGGGCCAGCGCGGGGCTGGCGAGGTACATCAATGATTGGGCGGCGACGGCTATGGCAAACATGGTGACGAGTCCGCTGGAATCGACCAGAAACAACGCCGCTGCCACGGCCAGGCCGGTCAGCCCCAGTGCCGCCTCGGTGAGTGTGTCACTGAGCGCGCCCAGCCGGCGACGGGTTGCAGGGAATTTGCTTGTCCGCTCCCATCTGGCGGGGCGTCCGAAAAGTGCCGTCAGGCTGGCGACGACGATGACGTGGTGCAGTGCTGCGAAGGCAAGGGTACCGGACAATGTCTGGGCCAGCGTTGCGCCAACTGGCCGGCGGTATACCAGCAGGCGCAGGGCCGTGCTGCTGACCAGGATTGCAGTCGACCCGATGTACAGAGCGAACGGCATGTGGATGCTCTCGTGCTGGACCACCATGGAGATTGCCGAGAGCGCGCCCAAGGGAAGGGCAATGGCACGCAGGCCGATGCAGGCCACATCCAGCCCGTGGTTACCGTGATGTATTTGCTGCAGCAACGTCAGTTCCGTGCGGCGCCCGCCCAGCCAGGAAGGAACGAACATCCGCCAGTGCCTGCGCATTTCCTGCACTGGGCCGTACGTCCAGCGGAACCGTTGTTTGCGGTAGGCGGTGAACGTTTCCGGGATCAGTCCCCATCCAAACGGTTCGTTCAGGTAGACGCTGTCGTACCCGAGTGCGTGGATGCGGATGGCCAATTCGCTGTCTTCCGTGAGGCACCACTCGGCCCACCCGCCGGCCTCTTCCAGGGCTGCGCGCCTGATCAGGGACATGGTGCCGACTGTCAGCCCTGCGTTGTGCTCGTTCAGTGCGGCCATCCCGGTGGTGAAGAAAACGGAGTACTCCCAATTGGCCCAGCGGCGGAAGCGGCTGCCGGCATGGCCGAGGTAGGCGTGGGGCGCCTGCACGAAACCAATTCGCGGGTCAGTGAAATGACCGACGGTTTTTGTCAGCCAATCCGGGTGGACCTGGTAGTCCGCGTCAACCACGCCGATCAGTTCTGCGGCCGGGTCGGTGTGCCCCGCTGCCCAGTTCAAAGCCCCGGCCTTGGCCCCGGTGATCCCTTCAACATGCAGGAAACGGAAGCGGTCGCCAAGGACGCGGCAATGCTCGCGCAGGGGCTCCCATAAAGCTGGGTCGGTGGTGTTGTTGTCGATGACGAGCACTTCAAAATTCGGGTAGTCAAGGGCGGCCAACGCATCCAGGGTGGCCATGACAACGCCTGGAGGCTCAGCATGAGTGGGCACATGGATTTGAAACCCGGGGGAAAACCGTGGGGGAGCCGCCATGGGCCTCCGGGGCCGCACCCAGGTGGTTCGCAGGAGCGATTCCCACCCTTCCCGGGTCTGGACAACCGAGCTCGGCAAGGTGATGGCGCCCAGGACAGCGGCAGCCCACAACAGGGAACCCGTCAGCGGGCCAACCGGCAAGCCCATCAAAAAGAACAGCGCCCAGGCTCCGCCGGCAGCGGTAAGCAGACACCAGGTTGCCCACACCAGGGCCCCGGCGGGAGCGAGCTCCGGCCGCCGCACGGTGTAGACCGAGCAGACTGCCGGAATAGCCGCGACGAAACTCCAGGCTACCCATGGGCTACCGGGAGCCACCCACTCTGATGCCAGGACTGCTCCTACCGCAGCAGCGGTCAGGACTGCGCCGACAGGCCCTGGCAGACGCCCCCGCGGGGAGGATGACAAGGGCGGCAACGGCTCCCACATGGGCCATGGCCGCAACGACAACAAAAACGCTGAGTACCGAATACATGAAGTTCCCCCTCGTCGGATGGACGGTATCCCTGGCTGACACCGCTGCGCCGTCACCCGAAGATCCGCGTTCTCAGCGGGGAGAACCGGACCTTTTGAGTAGGACTTCAAACACGACACACCAGCGCAGCTTTGATACCGTAATCGCCGCGGGTCTGAAAAAGTTACGCCGGCCCGCTCCTAGTAATCCGGCGTCTTCGTCCGGCGTCGCAACGGACCCAGGCACCGTCACGTTGGCAGCCGGCCGCAATAGAGCACGAAGACATATGGCCGACAGCATTCTTGGAAACTACGGGCCAGCGGATTCCATTAGGCCAATGGGGGCGACGCACTGCTCTGCCGTCCGATTATGGGCGCTTCCGTTCAGTGGGAAGTACCGGTTTTGGCACGGCAGGCGACGGCGCAGGGTGTGTCTGTTTTTGATCCGCAGGCGCCGGGGCATCCGAGTGTGGCGCGGCCGGGTCCGTGGGAGATGCCTCCGGGCCCGGGGTCAGCCAGGAAGGAATTCCATGTGGAATCGTCCCGGGCGGTGTGCCCGGCACTGCCGGGGGTACCACCGTCGACGATCCGGGGCCACCGCTGGCCGCCGGTGACGGCGTCGGGGAGCCCGAAGTGGCCACGGAGGGAACGGCGGGGGACGGCTGCGGGCCCGTGGTGAGGGCTGTGACGATGGTGGCGACGGTGTCATGCAGCCCTGCGCGGAAGCCCTCATCCGTCGCGGCCGCAGCGGCTGTGCCTGCCCCGAGGGTGGCGGCGACGGCCAGGACCGTGAAGGCGGCTCGACGGACCCGGCGGGGTGCGGCGTCGAGGCGGACTACGTTGGAGGCGCCGGGCACCAGAAAGGCCGCAACCTCGGGCGAGGGAACGGGCGGCTCTCCTGTTCCAAGGGCGCGCAGCTCGAGCAGGACGGGCCTGAGCAGGTCGGACTCTTCGGTGTTTGATTCCCGAAGCAGCCGATCGATGATGCGGGCGTCGCCGTGATCAGGTGCGGTGTTCATAATGTGCCCCGCTCTTTCATCTGAACCTGTTCCTTGAGGCCGGCCAGGGCCCGGCGCTGAAGCTGTTTGACGGCCCCGGCGCTCCTGCCCATGATGGCGGCTGTCTGTTCGATCGACAGATCCGCCACCACGCGCAGGATCAGGACCTCGCGGTAGTCATCCGGCAGTGTTTCCAGCAGTTCCGGCACTCCGGTTCCGGCGAAGGCAACGTCTTCAGGCGATGCCACGGTTCGCTTGTCGAAGCCGGGATCGTACGGTGTGCTCGCAGGGACCCTCTCCCTTCGGCGGTGATGGTCCACAGCGCGGGCGTGGGCGATGGAGAACACCAAGGTCCTAACCCCTTCGATTCCGCCGTGCAGCGCGCCCATTCGGGTATAAAGCGCCAGGAACACGTCCTGGGTGACGGCTTCCGGGTCCTCCACGCCCCTGGCGCGCAGATACCCGAACACGGACCGTGAAAGTTTCCCGTAGACGGCGCTAAACAGTTCCGCCTAGTCCATACGACCCTGCATAAAAGCCTCGTCGGCCAACGGCTCCAGCACCCCCACCCGGCCCCCCGTCCGGATAGTGAACGACTGCCCGTGAAAAACCGGCCGCCGTACACCGCCCCCTCTTATGTTGCCTTCATGGTGCCACAGGAAACCCCTCAGCAAGCGGGTTCCCTGCGACTTTCTCCGGTGTTACGGGCGCCCGGCCGTTGAGGGCTTGTGTGAGGCTCCGGTTGCGGCCTGGGCCGGCAACGCAGGCTTCGTGCCGGGAACTGCCGGGATATCGGCCTCGGGTTTCGCATTAGCGCCTTCCTTTGCCTCGTCACGGGGTGCTGCGTGCTCGGAGGGTGTGGTCCGGTGGTCGGCCGACTCACCCGGGCTCGCGATGCCCGCACAGTAGGTCACGATTTTCGACGCGCCCTTTGCAGCTGTCACCAAGGACGCGTACGACGTGGACGAGGCGTCCAGACCGCCACGGGTGTACGCCTCACAGAGGCCGTACGCTGCCGGGCCGGTCGCGTCCGGCCCCACCGGCGTCGCCGACGGGGCAGCCGAAGCCGTCTTCCGTTCGTTCGCTTTCCCGGTGGCTTTCGCCGCATCGGCCTCGGATGGCCCGGCCGTGCGCGGGGCAGGTGCACCAACAAAATCGTGGGCGCCTTGCTGGACGGTATCCGGCAGCGAACCTGTATATGCGGCGGCACCTGTGCCGCCGACTGCCAAAGCACCTGCTGCCAAGGCACCAGCCGCCAGCTTGCTGCTGACAAAAACGGTGAGGAAAGACATATGAGCCTCCGAAGTTCGGTGACACGCTTAGACAGGCGGCGCCTGCACATAGGTAATCGCCCGCGCATCGGAAAAGTTACGCAACCGCCGGACTGTGACTGTTAGTTCGGAATGGCGGCTTTTTTCCCAGCAGATCACACCGACCGGGGAACTCTGCCTGGACGGGACAAGCTCATCTTTGGGAAGCACACAGTTCCCCCAGCGGCTAGTCTTCGGCCGGTTGCGGTCCGACCGATGGGTTCTTGCGCTCCCGGCGAGCCTCCACGTGAGGATGACCTGCTGGGGCATCCCGCATTGCGTTTCTGGGCTCATCACCAATCGACCGGGTGATCGCGAGCTTCTTCCTGGCGTTTCAATGGCTGCCCTGTCCCACCAGATACGTCACCAGCACCGCTGACGCCCTCTCCTGGCTCAGGCTACTCCCGCCCGAAACCGATGCGACGCCGCAATCCACTCCCGCGCCGGCGCAACTACCGGCCCGCAGGACCGGAAGGATGCAGTCTGGTGAAGAGCGCCATCAATGGCGCCAGTTGCAGCACGGCCGGACAGCGAAGCGGCAACCGCATGACGTCAGGGTCGGGCCTCGCGCAGCGCTCCATGCGCCCGTGCCAACCGCTCCTGCAGGCGGCGGTTCTCGTCTTTGAGCTGCCGGAAGCGTTGGTGGGCCAGTTGAAGCCGCCGTTGCATCGATGTCTCGGAGGCTCGAACAGAGAGGCTACGTCGAAGACATCCAGCCAAGGGCTGAAGGAAACGTTCCATCTGCCTTCAGCCCCAGAGCAAGATGAGCCCGGCGCACCAGATGCCGGTGCAGGAAGCTGTACACGGCGCAGAGCACAAGGATATGGCGGCGACCAACAGCGCCGTGTCGCTCGCCGCGCGGTACCAGTAGTAGCCCGGGTGGCCAAACGCAATGTCCCCTGCAACCAGGGGGAAGAGCACACCTGCCAGAAACAGCAGGCTGGCCAGGAATGGGATGAAGAGAAGCCCCTGGATCGTATTCAGCCGCTTGCCCATTCGCCTGTAACGCTCGTAATGCTTCTCCCAGGCCGCCCGGCTGGTGACAAGCAGAACCGGCTTCGTATTTTCCATCAGATCCCCCACAGATATCCCGTTCCTGACCAAGAGCCTAGTCCGCCCCGCAGCGCGGGGCTTTCCACCGAACCCGGCGCGCCGCCGTCGTACATCACAGCACGGAAACGACACGCTCCGCGCTGTAGCCGGAACCGGGTCCGAGGGCGGACACTAAGTCATGGTGAGCACCCCAAGCGGTCCTGATCCGATCGGCCCCGGCAATTCCGGCCCCGAGCCTGCTGCGCCTGCCGCGCCGAAACGGCGGCGAGTGATCGCGGCGGTGCTGGCGGTGGTACTGGTTGCGGTCGTCGCCGTGTCCGCCTTGCTGTTCAGCCGCCCCGCCGCGGAAGTTGCAGCCCCGGCGCCCGTCATCACCGACACCGCCACCCCCACTCCTTCGGAGACGACACCTCCACCGGCACCGGCCCCTCCTCCGCCGCCCGAACCCATCGCGGAACTCCCGGCAGCACCTATGAACATCCTGGTGATCGGCAGTGACAGCCGCGCCAACGCCCGGGAACAGGCGGCCATCACCGCGGCCACGGGCGAATCCCAGGACCACCGCTCGGATGCACTGATGCTGGTCCAGGTGCCGGCTGACCGTCACGCCCTGTACGTCATCTCCATCATGCGTGACCTGTGGGTGGACATCCCCGGGTACGGCGGTTCGAAGATCAACGCCAGCCTGGAGGTCGGTGGCATCGACCTGACAGCGCGTACCGTGGAGTCGCTGCTGGGCATTCACGTCGACCACACCCTGATGCTTGACTTCAATGGCTTCCGGGCCCTCACGGACGGGCTGGGCGGCATTGACGTTAACGTGCCGTTCCCCTTCCAGGCCACGTTCGACACCGAACATGTCTTCACCGCCGGCGTGAACCACCTGGATGGCCAGGCTGCGCTGGAATTCAGCCGCGAGCGCTACGCCTTCGCCGACGGCGACTTCCAGCGGGTGCAGGACCAGCGGATCATGCTCCGTGCCATCCTGGCCAGGCTGACCGGCGGGGGTGCGCTCAATGATGTGAACGCCGTCCGCTCGATCGTGGGCTTTGCCGCCTGCTGCCTCACGGTGGACAAGGGCTTCGATCCTGTCCAGGCCGCCATCCTGGCCTACAGCCTGCGGAACCTGGACGTGAACGCGATCGGCACCATGACCCTGCCCACTGCCGGTGTGGGTATGGTGGCCGGGCAGTCGGTGGTGTTTCCGGACTACGCCGGGATCAACGCGGTGGCTGGCGCGCTGAGGGACGGCAGGATCGGCGAGTACGCGGTGCCGTGAGGCACTAAGTCACGCGGCCCCCGGCTGTACCGGGGGCCGTTCATGGGTGAGTCAGCTGCGCGTGGGGTCCGGGCGCAGCGGCGCCGGCCCCGGATCCGGGACGGGCAGCGGGCCGGGAGGTTCCGGCGTCGGGATGGGGCCGGGCCTTTCCGGTCCCGGGTGGCCGGGATAGGTGGGGTCCGGGCTAAAGGGGTCCGGGCCTGGTTCCGGCGGAAACGGCTCCGGTTCGTGCACTGGCGGGATGGTCATGGAACTTCCCCTCTCACGCTGGGCGGGTGCGCCTTTGCGTGATCAGGATACGCCTGCCCGTGTTCCCCGAGCCAGCAGAGGAAACCCCGTTGATCTATCAGGTCGCGTCGCTCTGGAGGCTGAGAACGACTGTAAGTGATGGATCAACATGGTTACAGCGAGCGTGCGGACTACGGTGCGGCTTTTCTGCGGATTACTTCGATTCCGAAACCACCACGATCGAAAACGTCTTCCCCGCCGAATCCACCCGCCCGCAGCCGTCCGTAGCCAACGGGGCCGCCGGCGCGGGCGGCACTGTCGGCGGCGTTCCCGGTGATGTTCACTCTCCCCACCAGCGGCATCGGGACCTCGGCCGACGGGCAGTCGATTGTGCTGACCGATCCGGGAGCCATCGGCGCCATCTCGGCCGCCATGGCCGCGGACACTCTGGGCGGCTACGCGGCAGCCGACGGCCTGGCGGGTTCCTAGGGTGTGCTGTTAGGCAGGACTTTCTAGGCAGGGCGGCGCAGCCGGACCGGCCGGGAAACCGGCGCCTTGGCTGTCTCTCCGGCTTCCCGCATCCGGGGGACGGCGAAGCTCACCACCAAGCGGGCGTTGGCGTCGTCCGTGGACCTGATGGTCAGGCTCCTGGTGCCGGGCGGCAGGGACGGAGTGAAAACCTGCAGGTTCCGGGTGCCCACACTGGCTGAATCCCGGAGCGTGTAAGGGGTACCCCAATGATCTTCGATGGCAATCTCAGGGACGGCTCTGGCGGCAGCGGATTCCACGTGGATGTTGACCACCAGGCACGTGCTCCAGACTTCGACCGAGAGTACCGTGAACTCAGCGCCGGGTGTCAGGTGCAGGCCGTACGTGGGCGGCAGGAGCATCTTCCGGAGGATGCCTTTCGGAATTAAGTTTCGCATCATCGCCCCCAAAATTTACTAAGAGTGCTTACAATTAGCCCGCGATAATGACGCCCTGTCAAGGTCCTGGCCAGGGTCCTGTGGCAACCCACAACAGCTCAAGTTAACCCGCGCCACACCGGGTGTTCATCCGGGGGAAACGGGCCGTGTCTTCGCCTCCTGCAGGGTGGGTCATGACTGATATCTCACGCCGCACCATCGTCAAGGGTTCCGTACTCGCCGCAGCGCTGGCGGCCACGCCCGCCGCCGCGAACGCCAGCAGCTTCCCGGCCGGCCGGACCGGGATCCCGCTGGTCCGGAACCGCCTCACCCTGCCCAGCGGCATCGCCACCGGTGACGTCACTTCCGATTCCGCCGTGCTCTGGTCCCGCTCCTCGGCCGCGGGCCGGATGACCGCCACCCTCCGCGCGGTGGGAGCCGGCGGCGAAATCCTGCGCGGCCGCGGAGCCTTCGAACGCACCCTCCGCGGACCCCGGGCCACCCAGGCCTCCGACTTCACGGCCAAAATCCACGCCGGCAACCTGCCATCCAACACCCGCTTCGCACTGGAGATCAGTTTCGAGGACGACGGCGGCGCGGCCGGCGAGACCGCCAAGGGAACCTTCCGCACGGCACCCGACGCCGGGACCTTCAACGGGGAGGGACGCACCGGCGGCGACACCCCGCCGTCGTCCGCCCAAAGCTTTGTCTGGACCGGCGACACCGCCGGCCAGGGCTGGGGCATCAACGAGGAGATCGGCGGCATGCGCGGCTACCGGGCCATGCACAACACCCGGCCCGACTTCTTCATCCACTCCGGCGATACCATCTACGCCGACGGCCCCATCGCCGAAACCGTGGTCGAAAATGACGGCCAGGTGTGGCGCAACCTTGTCACGGAGGAAGTCTCCAAGGTGGCCGAAACGCTCACCGAATTCCGCGGCCGGCACCGCTACAACTCCCTGGACGCCAACATGCGCGCCATGTTCGCCGACGTCCCGGTGATCGCCCAGTGGGACGACCACGAGACCCACAACAACTGGTACCCCGGCCAGATCATCGACGACGCCCGCTACACCGTCCGCGACGCCAATACCCTCGCAGCGCGTGGCCGGCAGGCGTGGCAGGAGAACATGCCCCTCGCTGACAGTTCCGCGCTGTGGCGCCCGGGAACGTTCGACGACGGCGGGCAGTACCAGCCGGCCCGCATCTACCGGAAAATCCCCCGCGGTCCGCAGCTTGATGTGTTCTGCCTGGACATGCGCACCTTCAAGTCGCCCAACACGGACGGCAAGGAGGCCTACGCCACCTCCATCCTTGGCCAGGAGCAGGTGGACTGGCTGATCCGCGAGGTTTCCAAGTCCAAGGCGACCTGGAAAGTGATCGCCGCGGACCTGCCCCTGGGCATTATCGTCCCGGACGGTGCCGTGAACCAGGAAAGCCTGGCCAACCGCGACCCCGGTGCGCCGCTGGGCCGCGAGCTCGAAATCGCCGGGGTGCTGAGCGCGTTCAAGCGGAACCGGGTGAAGAACGTAGTGTGGCTGACGGCCGACGTGCACTACTGCGCCGCCCATCATTACTCCCCGAACGCGCGGCCTTCACGGACTTCGATCCGTTCTGGGAGTTCGTGGCCGGCCCCATCGCAGCCGGATCGTTCGGGCCCAACCCGATGGACGGGACGTTCGGACCCGAGGTGGTATTCGCCAGGGCCGGACGGTTCCCTGGCGAATCACCGCGCGACGGCGAGAACCAGTTCTTCGGCCACGTACAGCTGGGCGAGGATGAAAGCTTCACCGCAAGCCTGCGGAACGCCAACGGCGCCGTAGTGTTTTCCAGGGTTCTCACCCCCGAACGGTGAGGGATGGCCCCCGGCGATGCCGGGGGCCACCGTATCGGGAGGGTCACCCGCAGACTGCCGATGCGCTGGCTGGCGCTGTGGCGTGCCCAAACGGCTAATCGCCCTCTAGAGGCAGATGAAAAAGAGACGCGTCCGGATCCTCCCGGTAATGCTGTTCTAGCACCGGGAGGAGGACGGTTCAAGGGGTTCCGGCGGGTAACTTAGCTGCGTGTCCAAACGCTCTCTCACATCCTGCCGGTTTTCCGGCGACGCTCTCACCTCCGGCCTGGCGTAGAGAGAGCGTTTCGGATTTGGCTGCGGAAAGTGAGAGAGCGTTGATGCCGGGCCCCGCAGTCATACTTCAGCTGTGGATTATTGTGCGGCTTTTTTGCGGATTCCCCTGATGTAACGCCCCCGCTGCCGGTGCTAATTTTCGGAAATGGGCATCCTTTCGGCGCATCCAGGTACTGCGTATCCCGGCAAATCTGCACGCCGGGGCGGCCATGTCCGTGCCATCCTGCTGGTGCTGCTGGCACTGGCGATCCTCATCCCGGCCTCCGCCGGCGCCTATCTCGTCAGGATCTTCGACTCTCAAACCACCAGGATCAGTAACGCCTTCCCCGACGAATCCACCCGCCCGCAGCCGTCCGTCCCCGGAACGGCCAATGGAACGGGTACCGCAGCGGTGGGCAGCGCGCCGTCGTCGGCCAGCGGCAGATCGCTGAACATCCTGGTGATGGGCAGCGACAGCCGGAGTGCCACCACCGGGGAAGCCACCTCCGGAGCCAGTTCTGACCAGCGCGCGGACACCCTCATGCTGGTTCACATCCCCGCGGACCGCAGCAAGATCTACTCCATCTCCGTGATGCGGGACCTCTGGGTGGGTGTCCCTGACCACGGCACGGCCAAGATCAACGCCGCGCTGGCGTACGGCGGAGTCCCGCTGATGGTGCAGACCGTGGAGTCCATTTTCGGCCAGCGCATCGACCACGTTGTCCTGATCGATTTCCAAGGCTTCGTGGGGATGACCGATGCGCTGGGCGGGGTGGAAGTGAACATCCCAGCTCCGCTTGTCCCCTACCACAACCAGATCTCCTTCCCGGCCGGTCCAATGACCCTGGACGGAAAGAGCGCCCTGGAGTTCGTCCGCGAGCGCTATGCGTTCGCCGACGGCGACTACCAACGGGTGCGCAACCAGCAGGCCTTCGCCAAGGCGCTGCTGGCCAAAAACCTCAGCGCTGACACTCTCCTGAACCCTCTCAAAGTCAACAACGTGGTCAGCGCTATGGCCCCGTTCATCAGCGTGGACAGCGGACTGGATGCGGCCACGCTGGCCGGACTCGCCGTCGAACTTAAGAACGTCCGGCCCAGCGACATGGTGATGTTCACGCTCCCCACCCGGGGAACCGGAACCTCCGCCGACGGCCAGTCCATTGTGTTGACCGATCCTGCTTCCATCAGCGCCATCTCGGCTGCCATGGCCGCCGATACCCTGGGCGACTACGTGGCCGCCAACGGCCTGCAGCACGGAAACTGAGGCGGCGCTACCCCGGTAGCGAACGGCGGCCTTTTTGTCCGCCCGGCTCTATATATTGAAGGCATGACCCAGACTCCGCTGCAGGATTCCGCCAACCCTTCCGCCGCTACCGCCCCTGCGCCGCCCGCGCCCCCCGTGGCCAAGAAGGTCCCGCACGAGCGGACGCACCATGGCGACACGTTCGTGGACAACTTCGAATGGCTGCGCGAGAAGGAATCCGCCCAGGTGGTGGAGCACCTGAAGGCTGAGAACGCCTACCAGGAGGCGGTTACCGCCCACCAGGAGCCGCTGCGGGAGGCCATCTTCCAGGAAATCAAGGGCCGCACGCAGGAGACAGACCTGTCTGTCCCGAACCGCAAGGACGGCTGGTGGTACTTCAGCCGCTCGGTCGAGGGCAAGGAGTACGGCATCCAGTGCCGCGTCCGTGCCCAGGACACCGGCAACCCCGTGGCCGACTGGACTCCTCCCGCAGTGGAGGCCGGCGTCGAAATCCCGGGCGAGGAGGTGCTGCTGGACGGCAACATTGAAGCCGAGGGCAAGCCGTTCTTCTCGGTGGGCGGCTCGGCCGTCACGGTGGACGGGAACCTTTACGCCTACGCCGTGGACAACGCCGGCGACGAACGTTTCACCCTCCGCATCAAGGACCTCCGCACGGGTGAACTCCTGCCGGACGTCATCGAGAACATCTTCTACGGCGTCAGCTTCTCCCCGGACGGCACGCGCATTTTCTACACCGTGGTGGACGATTCGTGGCGCCCGTACCAGGTCAAGTCCCATGCCCTGGGCACCCCCGTCACCGACGATGAGGTGATTTACCAGGAGGACGACGTCGCC
Organism: Pseudarthrobacter psychrotolerans; assembly: GCF_009911795.1. Lineage (NCBI taxonomy): Bacteria > Bacillati > Actinomycetota > Actinomycetes > Micrococcales > Micrococcaceae > Pseudarthrobacter > Pseudarthrobacter psychrotolerans. The sequence continues at coordinate 2,423,098 of NZ_CP047898.1, forward strand.
ATGTGGCTGGGCTTTGAGGTCTCCTCTGACAGGCGTCACCTCGTGCTGGGCATCGGTTGCTCCGAGTACAGCGAGACCCGCCTGCTGCGTTTTGATGACCCGACGGCGGCGCTCACCACCGTGATTTCGCGGGACGAGCGCGTCCTCTATGAGGCCGAACCGTTCCTTTTCACCGGCCCGGACGGTGAAAAGTCGGAACGCATCATCATCACGCACAACCGCAACGCCGTGAACTCCATGGTCTCCCTGATCGACCCCGCCGAGCTCGCCAAGCAGCTGGCCGGGCAGCACTGGAGCACCGTCGTCGAGCATTCCGACGACGTACGCGTCAACGGGGCCGGCGTCACCTCCACGCACCTGATTGTTTCAATCCGCAAGGACACTATCGAGCGCGTCCAGGTGATGGGGCTGGCCGGGCTCGGCACCCCCGCGCAGGAAGCCCCGGTGGAACCGGCGTTCGACGAGGAGCTGTACACGGCCGGCGTCGGCGGTTCGGACTACGAGGCGCCCGTGATCCGGCTGGGCTACACGTCCTACTTCACGCCGTCGCGCGTGTACGACTTTGTGCTGCCCACCCCGGCTTTGCCGCTTGGTGAGCTGCTGCTGCGCAAGGAAAGCCCGGTGCTGGGCGGCTACTCCGCCGGCGACTACGTGGCCACCCGCGAATGGGCCGACGCCGCCGACGGCACGCGGATCCCCCTGTCCGTGCTGCGGCACAAGAGCGTCAAGCAGGATTCGACGGCGGCGGGCCTGGTCTACGGATACGGCTCCTACGAACTGAGCATGGACCCGGGCTTCGGCATCGCCCGGCTGTCGCTGCTGGACCGCGGCATAGTGTTTGTGATCGCACACATCCGCGGCGGCGGCGAGCTGGGCCGGCACTGGTACGAGGACGGCAAGAAGCTCACCAAAAAGAACACGTTCACCGACTTTGTGGACGCGACCGACTGGCTGGCCACCTCCGGGTGGGTTGATCCGTCCCGGATTGCGGCGCTGGGCGGCTCTGCGGGCGGTCTGCTGATGGGTGCCGTGGCCAACCTGGCGCCGGAAAAGTACGCCGCGGTGGTGGCGCAGGTGCCGTTTGTGGATGCGCTCACCACCATCCTGGATCCGGAGCTTCCGCTGTCCGCCCTGGAATGGGAAGAGTGGGGCAACCCCATCACGGACCCCGAGGTCTACGCCTACATGAAGTCCTATTCGCCGTACGAGAATGTGCGTTCAGTCGCTTACCCCAAGGTGGCTGCGGTGACCTCGTTCAACGACACGCGGGTACTCTACGTGGAGCCGGCCAAGTGGGTCCAGGAGCTGCGGAACAAGACCACCGGCACGGAGCCTGTGGTGATGAAGATCGAGATGGACGGCGGCCACGGCGGCGCCTCCGGCCGGTATGTCCAGTGGCACGAGCGCGCGTGGGACTACGCGTTCATCGCCGATTCCCTCGGCGCGGGCGAGCTGCTTCCCGGGGCTGGACTGCGATAGCCCATCGATTGCTCCGTAACCGCCGTTTTCAGTGCTCAAAAGGGCCGTTATGGAGCAATCGATGGTGTCCAGACGGGCTCGATCTGGTTCCCAAATAAGCGAGCAGTGCTTACTATTATCTGACGTAGTGCTGTCCGCTGGGGGCAGATCAACCCGAGCCGGACTTGAGGTTACGTGAGCATGATTTCCCAGCACAACGAGGGCGGCGCCACTCCCCGAGCAATGGGCGGCACGGGCCCGTACCTGATCTGGCCGGCATTCTTCACAGACCTCACCGGTAAGGCGCGGCAAAGTGTCGTTGTCCTGACGGCCCTTGCGGTCTTTCTGGCCGTGCCCACGTGGGCGTGGTGGCCCGACGGCAGGACGTACGGTCCGGACGATCACCAACCCAGCATGGTGCTGGTATCCTCCACCAGCCCAGATGAACCGGTCATGCGAATTGCACCTGCCGTTTGGGAAAGTCCGGCACCGCCCTGGGTGTTCCCTTTCGACCGGCCGGATGCCCCGCAAGACGACGGCAACCAGGCCTTGGCGGTGAACACCACCGACGGCTCGGTGGCCTACAGCGTGGAGTTCGATTTGGTCTGGGCCGAAGACGGCGAGCCTGTGGACACGAGGAACGAAGCGTATGCGTTTGCCAACTGCACAGGCTGCGCGGCCGTAGCCGTGGGATTCCAGGTGGTACTGATTGAGGAACAATCCGATGTCATAGCTCCGGAGAACCATTCCGCGGCCGTGAACTACAACTGCCTGGAATGCCACACCTACGCGCTGGCCAGCCAGTTGGTTCTGACCGTGGACCGTGCGCTGAACGATGACGGCATGGAACGACTGTCAGAGCTGTGGGCCGAAATCGACGAGTACGGCAGCAACCTCGAGAAAGTCCCGCTTTCTGAAATCCAGTCCCGGCTGGAGGCGTACAAGGAGCAGATCATCGCCATCGTCCAAGCCGACCCGAGTGCCATGACGGACGGCGCCGCAACGTCCGCTGAACCGCAGCCGTCCGCCACCTCCGCCTAAAGGTCAGAGCCCTAGGTGTCGTTCTCTTCGTGCTCGGGATGCTCGGCCAGCAAGTCGGCGAGGGTCTCCAGGTTGGCGCGGACCGTCCGGGTGTGGGCCTTCTGCACGAATGGGTCTGCCAGCTTGCCGAACACACCACCAAGTCCGGAGGCCGCATCGATGCGGTACGTCAGCCGCGTCCCGTCGCCCTGGGGTTCCAAGGTGTTGGAAATGGTGAAGTCCAAATCCCCTTCAACGCTTCGGATCACCGATTTCTTCGGCGGATCAAAGTGAGTGTTCTCGGTTACCCAGTCGAAGCGCCTGCCCATGATCTTGCTCGTGCCCCTGGCCCGGGTGCCCAACGCAACGGGACCGTCGCCGATCTGTTCTGCCTGGACAACTGACGAATCCCAGACGGGGATGTTCGAGGTCTTGATCAGAAAATCAAAGACCTCCTGGCGCGGGCGGGAGATGAAGACACTTTCCTCGATGACGGCCATTTTCGTGCTCCTCGGCAACGCCTGGTGACGGCACGGCTTGGCCGGCAGGTAGGCTCAAACGCCAGTGTGGCCACCGCCTTCCGCCGAGTCAGCGCCTCCGGCCTTCGATGCCGTCCGCTGCTCGCCGTACGCTGGCCTGACAAACCCATCGATTGCTCCGTAACCGCCGTTTTCAGCGCTCAAAAGGGCCATTACGGAGCAATCGATTACCGGAATCGTTCCCTCACCGGGGCCGGGCGCGCCATTCGTCCTCAAGGATCGCGTAGAACACCTCGGTGGCCCACTGGCCTTTGTAATGCCACTTGTCCACCAGCCGGGCCTCCAACCGCATGCCGAGCCGTTGGCATAGAGCAGCGGAGGCGGTGTTCAGGGCGTCGAGCTTTGCCTCGATCCGGTGCATCCCCAGCTCCTCGAACCCCAGCTTCAGCACCGCATCCGCGGCCTCGGCCCCGTAGCCCTTGCCCCGCGCGGCCGGCGCCAGGGTCCATCCGACTTCGCCCTGGCCGCGCCCGGGAAGCCACTTCAGCACCACTTCGCCCAGCAGCCCCGGCGATTCCTTCGCCTCGATGGCCAGGCATACCCAATCATTCTCCTTCTCGAAGACGAAGTTGGCGTACTTGCCTACGGACTCCATGCACTTGGTGTAGCTCTTGGCCTCCCCCGGCAGGAAGCGGGCCGTCTCCGGCAGCGAATGGTAGGCATGGAAGGCGTCCAGGTCCGCAGCTTCGAACCGGCGCAGGATCAGCCGCTCGGTGCGGATGGGCAAAGTGATCTCAGGCATGGACTGAGGCTACCCCGCGGCCCGTCCATTGCTCCGTAACTGCCGTTTTGGGCGCCCAAAAGGGCCGCTACGGAGCAATCGATGAGTGGACGACGGCGGCAGTCGCCTCTGCGATGGCGCGCTCCTCGTCGGTGGGCACCACCAACACCGGGATGACGGAGGCAGCCGTGGAAATCACCCGCGGTTCCTTGGACCGCTGACTGTTCAGGCCGACGTCGAGCTCTATCCCCAGCGCACGCAGCCTGTCAGTCACCAGTGCGCGGAACTGGTGCGAGTTCTCGCCGATCCCCGCCGTGAACACGAGTGCTTTGGCGCCCCCGACGGCCACGTGGTAGCCGCCGATGTACTTGGCCAGCCGGTAGGACGCGACCGCGAGCGCCATTGAAGCCTTGGCGTCGCCGGCCTCTGACGCCTCCACCACCGAGCGCATGTCGTTGTTCCCGGCGAGCCCCTTCAGCCCCGATTCGCGGTTGAGCATGGTGTCGATGTCCTCCGGAGTCCAGCCGTTCCGGCCGAGGAATACCAGGATGGAGGGATCGAGGTCGCCTGAGCGGGTGCCCATCACCAGGCCCTCCAGCGGCGTGAAGCCCATGGAGGTGTCCACCGAATGACCGCCCCGGATGGCCGTGACGGAGGCGCCGTTCCCCAGGTGGGCGATCACGCCGTCGAACTCGTCCACGGGCAGATCCAGCAGCGCGGCAGCGCGCTGCGTGACGTACTCATGCGAGGTGCCGTGGAAGCCATAGCGGCGGATGCCGTGGTTCGTATAGAGCTCGTCCGGGACGGCATAGCGCCAGGCGTGCTCGGGCAGGGTGCGGTGGAAAGCGGTGTCGAACACGGCCACCTGCGGCAGGTCCGGCCACTTCCTGCTGATGGCTCGGATGCCCAGGACGCTGGCGGGGTTGTGGAGCGGCGCCAGCGGGTTAAGCCGCTCGATGGCGCGGGTGATCTCGTTGTCGATCAGCACCGGCTCGGCGAACCGCTCGCCGCCGTGCACCACGCGGTGGCCCACCGCCGCCAACTCGAGGTCCCCGAGCTCGGCATGGATCGCGGAGTCCACCTGTTCCAGTGCCTCCGCATGGTCCCGGGGCCCTCGATTTCGCCATCGCCATCGCCGCCGTTGCCCATGCCGATCTCCTCGATCAGCCCTTCGGTCAGCACAATGCCGGCGGCCACGTCACGGACCTGGTACTTGAGCGAGGACGAACCGGAATTGATGACGAGCACAAGCATGGGGCCTCCTGAAGCGTTGGTACCGCGGGCATCTAGGACCCACTATAAGTTGCCTTCCGACGTCAGCCGCCGGCGATGTCCCGCAGGGTCTGCAGGTGCCCGTCCCAGGCCTTCCGCCCTGCAGCGGTCACGCTCGCCGAGGTCCGAGGCATTTTCCCTGCGAAGCCCTTCCGGATCTTTATGTACCCGGCCTTCTCCAGCACGGCCAGTTGCTTGCTGAGCACGGAATCGCTGACCTGGATGGCGTCCCGCAGGTCCTTGAAGTCCAACGACTCCGCACCTGCCAGTGCCGCCATGATGTAGAAGCGGACGGGTTGATGGATAAGGTCGTCGAGCCGGAGGCGGGGATGTTCCGCGGCGGTGCTCATGCGCGCAGCTCACGGAAGGCTGCGGCCAGGCCAACTCCGGCAAGTACGACGGCGGCGCTCACGTAGAACCAGATGTTCCCGTCGCGGAAGAGGCTGGCTCCTACCCCCAGTGCGACGCCGTACAGAACGAAGTAGGCGATCAGCGACGTCAGGAACCGCCTAGTGTACCCGGCTTTGGTGGACGTCTGGAACATCGGCCAGATGCAGGCCGTTGCGGCTCCCCAGGTTCCGACGGCGGCGGCCAGCAGCGGGGCGCCGTACCGGTGCGGGACACGATCTGCATGCCGATCATCAGCATCGATCCCAGAATGGCCAGGCTGGTGAAGACCATGGCGACAGGCCACGCCGCGGCATTGATGGAGGTGGCACCGATCGATTGCGCCTTCGCCAGGAGCTCCTGCGCCTCGGCAGGAGTGGTTCGATTTCAGTGACTTGTTTTTGCGAATCATTCTCATTAGAGTGATCGGCATGCATCTCACTGTGATCAGCTCCCTGGACGCCCTGTGCCGCCAGCAAGCCTGCCAAGACGCGGCCGCGGCCAATCCCGGCGCCGTGGTGGTCCTGCACGACCTGCTGGAAAACGGTGTCGTCATCCGCAGGATCTCCAGCCAGTCCGGGTTCGTGGAGCGCGCCGAGACGCAGCTGGAACACGGCTGCCTGAGCTGCACCGTCCGGCTGGACCTGGTGCCCACCATCGAGCGGCTGCTGGAACGCGGGGAGACGCAGGCCATCATCGGGCTCCCGCCGGCGGTATCCGCGGAGGCCGCGATCGGGGCTTTGCGGCGTGGTCTTTCTCGCCCGGTGACGATTGATTCCGCTGTCCTTGTCTGCGCCCCTGACACACTGGAGGACCACATTTGGGACCACCACACACTGTTTGAATCCGGATTCACGCCGGTCCCGGAAGACCAGCGCACCGCGGGCGAATTCCTCATAGGCGAGCTCTCGTTCAATGACACCGTACTGCTGGCGGAGGTGGACCTGTTTCCGGCCGACCCCGCCCTGCGGGTTCGCGGCGTGCAACTGGTGCGGGAACTGGCTCCGCACGCCGACGTGGTGGAAAACGCCGGCCTCATCCGCCCCGGCCGCCACGACTACCAGGACGCCCTGAGCCGGACGGTCCCCGGTTCGGTGCGGATCCCGGCGTCGTCCTCCATCTCACCGTTCACCACTGTCACCCACCGGGCCCAGCGTCCGCTGCACCCCGAGCGGTTCCGGCACGCCCTGGCGTCCCTCGCGGAGGGGTGCTGCTGGTTGCGGGGCCGCCTGTGGATCGCCGCCGCACCGCAGTGCCGGATCGCCATCCAGGGAATCGGCCCGCGTGTCTGGCTCGAAAATACCGGACCGTGGCTGGCAGACCAGGACGCCGGTGCGGCGCCCGATCCCCTCACCCATGTGGACGCCCACCTGGACTGGCATCCCGAACACGGGGACCGCGGAAGCGTGCTGGCCGCCACCGGAGAGGGCATGGACCCGGCGGAAATTGCTCAACTGCTCTCCGCCTGCGAGCTCACCGACGCGGAAATGGAGGCCGGGTTCGCCGGGCTGACCGATCCGTTCCGGCTTGACGCCGCCCCGAACTGAACCGCCCCCGGCTTCACCCCGAACCGCCCGCCAACCACCACTAAAACAAGGAGCAAGCCCATGAAAGTCAGAAATTCCCTCCGCGCCCTCAAGAAGGTTCCCGGTGCCCAGATCGTCCGACGCCGGGGCCGCACCTTTGTGATCAACAAAAAGAACCCGCGGATGAAGGCCCGTCAGGGCTGAGGCTGCGGACCGGTCCACCCTCCGCCTGCCGTTGCGCCAGCCGCGGCAGGCGCTTAGAGTCGGCGGACACGTTGCACTACGCAGAGAGGGACTTCCATGCCGAACGACACCACTCAGCCCGACAACACCGAACCCGAGACCGCAGAATCTGACAGGACAGGCACCAAAGACCCCACCGGCATCGAAGGTGCCAACCCGGCCCTGGACGACACCGGAAGCCCTAAAGCCGACGAGGTGGGCGAGGCCGCTGAGCCGCCCGAAGATCTGCAAAACCTGGACCTCACGCCCGAAGGACTCTCCGATGAGCCGGCCCAGCAGGAGGACCCGGACAGCGTGGCGAAGCCGGAAAACAGCTAGGGCCACCTCAACCTCCGCGAGAAGGCACTTCGCGGCAGTGTTTGCGGAAGACATTGCCGCGAAGTGCCATCTCGTTGCGTACAGCCCGGGGCCCTCAACCGCCGGGGTCGACTGCCTCCACGGAGATGAGAACCACCCCGAGGTCCCGGACCTTCATCAGCACCCCGTGCAGCGCTGCCTGGTCAGCGACGAATCCGCAAAGACTGGTGGTGCCGTCGCTTTCGCGGGTCAGCGTAAGGTCATCGAACCAGGCAGACCAGTGCTGGTCCAGGTGCCCGCCGATACGAATCCGGTATTGGGTGGGCACCCGGCGTTCTGGGGACGCAGTCATCAGGTTCTCACCCGGACCGTCGTGGCCCGCAGCGGGCGGCTGCCCGGGTTGTCACTGGGCGCCTTCCGGATGGACCGGCGAACCGACGGTGCCCGGCATCGTCCGTGCCGCCGTCGTACGCAGCCCGCTCCACAGTGAGTACCCCAGACCGATCAGGGCCACACCGATGGGCAAGGCGAACAGCCTGTCGTTGATCTGCGGCAGCAGTGGGAGGGCCAGAGTTGCCACGGACCCGGCGGCGAGCAGCGCCGCTGCGCAACGGGCGAGTACCTTGGCGCGGAAGAGTGCGATGCCGAAGAGGAGGCCGCCACCCAGGAACGTGACCGCGGAGGCCAGGTTCAGGCCCACCATAAGGCCGATGTCGCCGCTCACGGGGTCCCCCAAGACCGTGGCAAAAACGTCGTTGACGTAGCCGGGTGCACTGTGGGCCAGAGTTGGCAGGACAACCGCCCCGATGACTTCCATGCTGATCATGATGAGGTAGCCGGCACCGAACACGAGGTATCCGATCAGACCCAGCACTCCGGCCTGCGTCACTTGGCGCAGGTACATGCCGGTGATCCCGATGAGTGACAGGCCGGCCATAAACACCTTGACGGTTTGGCGGACCGTGTACTCGGTAGTGGTGGCGAACTCTGCATCCAACTGGGGGTGGTTGATCTGGACGCCGATGAACAGCAGGCCTGCCGCGGCCGCGGACAGGCCGGCCCAGCGGGTGAGTTTGGTGGTGGTGATGGACATGTCTGGCTCCCTGAGTTTGAGTTGCGGCGGCGTGGCGCTGCCGGATATCTCCAAGGTAGGGAGCGGCGGGGTGAGCCGGCGTCACCCGATGATGTGACTGACGGGGTGAAACGTGGTGCGTGACACCTGGCGGCGCGAAACCCGGAGTGCCCGGTTACATCAGGCCGCGGTCGCGCGCACGGCGTACTGCCGCCCGGCGGCTGGTGACGCCGAGCTTGGTGAAGATGTGTTTGGTGTGCGTGCGCAGCGTGTTGTGCGAAATGAACAGTTGGCGGGCGATCTCCGGCCCGCTCAGTTCGCTGTCGAGGAGCCTGAGGACCTGCAGTTCCCGCTCACTCAGCGGGTCAACGTCCGACGGCGGCCGCTCCCCCGGGCGGGAAGGTTTCGGTTGCGGAGGGGACGGTTGCGGAGGCTCACCGAGGGTGAGCAGGCGGCGGGCGCGGTCCCGGACGCGGACGGCAGCGCCGTCGTCGTGCGTTGCCTCACGCGCTGCTTCACGTGTTGCATCACGCATAGCCTCGCGCAGCAGCTCGACCATGGGTGGCCCTTCGTCCAGGAACAGCCGCACGTACTCTTCCGGTTCGGGCGGGTCAGCCAATGCAGAGCGGAGCGACTCCAGCGCCTGGCGGCGCTCGCCCAGCGCGTCATGGGCAAGAGCCTGCAGCATGCGGATCTCCACCACGCTGCCCGCGCGCCCGGATGCCGTGGCCAGGGCGAGAAACCGGTCCAGCAGCTCAACGGCTCCTGTGGCCGCGCCTGTGTCCGGGTGGGCCCGCTGCTGGGCAATCAGCAGACGCACCAACGTGAGGTGGCTGTATTCGTTCATGTAGCTGGCCGCATCGGTGACAGAAATCCCGCGTGCGTTCGCCCAGCCGGTGGCCTCGGCCAGGTTGCCCTGGCGTACCCAGACCCTGGCTTTGATGGCCGGGATGGGGCGCACCTCCGGGAAGAACCCCGGCCGGAAAAGCTGCTCCGCCTGGTCCAGGTAGCTGATGGCGCGCTCCGGGCTGCCCTCGTCCTGGGCCACCAGCCCCATCGCCACGAACCACCGGTAGCGGCTTTCGGTCATCGGCCCCCGTTCCACGAACACTGCAGCGGCCTCGAGGTGCCTGTTGGCGCCGCTAAGGTCTCCAGCCTGCCGGCAGATCTCACTCAGCCCCACGTGGAGCTCGGAGCTCGCGCGCACCATGGAGTCGCCGCGGGCGTCGGCCAACTGCAGCGCATTGTCGTAGAGCCGGCGCGCCTCGCCTGGCCGGCCGGATGCAAGCCACATGTCAGCGAGCACCACGGTGCTGCTGAGCTCGTCAACCAGGTTCCCGGCCGCGTGCAGGCTAGCCACGGCCTGCGTGAACGTCTGCAGCGCGCCCGGCACGTCGCCGTCCGCCCAAGCGGCGAGCCCCAGGAAACCGCTGGCCGCGCCACGGGCAAGATGGTCCTCCGGTCCGGCAAGCACAAGTGCGTGCCGGGCGTGGGCCGCGGTGCCTCCGACATCACCGCCTGCCTGCGCAACCGCGGCGCGGTAAACGGCGATGGTGGCCGGCACCGTCTGGACTTCTTCGGTATCAGCCAAGGGCGGAGTCGGGCCGTCCGGCACCGCGGCCAGCGCACCTTCAGCGTCAGCGAGCGCGGGTACCGCCGCCAGCGCACGTTCAGCGTCAGCGAGCCGCGACTCCACCCCGGGGAGGTCTCCGGACACCAGAAGAAAACCGGCGTAGAAGACACTGAGCACCGGGCTGCGCCGGATGTCGGCGTCGGGAAGCTCCTTCAGCCAGCCGAACAGCACGGCGTCCTGGCGGCTGCGCCGGAGCATCGGGACGGCCAGCTCTACCAGGTGCGCCGCGCGGTCAAAGTCCTGGCCGGCCAGGGCGTGCCGGACGGCGTCCTCGGTGTGGTCTTGGGACTCATGCCAGCGGCTGGCGCGCTGATGCAGCAGCGGAATCTGGCCGGGCTGCTCGCTGAGCAGGCGCCCCCGCAGGACGTCAGCGAAGAGGTGGTGGTAGCGGTACCATTCGCGCTGGTCATCCAGCGGGATGACGAAGAGATTGGCGCGCTCCAGGGCCGCGAGCGTGCTGCTCCCGTCCTCCCGGCCGGTGACGGCATCACAGAGCGGCCCGGTGAGCCTGTCGAGCACGGCGGTCTGCAGCAGGAAACTGCGGACGGCTTCCGTCTGGTGCTGCAGCACCTCCTCCACCAGGTAGTCCACGATGTAGCGGTGGTCCCCGGCGAAGCGCTCGATGAATCCGGCCGCGTCGTCACGCCCCTTGAGCGAGAGCGCGGCGAGCTGCAGCGCCGCGATCCAGCCCTCCGTCCGCTGGTCCAACGTCGACACCTGCCCGGCGGCCAGATCCAGTCCTGCCACGTCGTTGAGGTAGGCAGCGGTCTCGTCAGGGGTAAACCGCAGATCCGCGGCGCGGATCTCCACCAGCTCTCCCCTCACCCGCCAGCGGGACAGGGGCAGCTCGGGGTCGGACCGGGTGCTCACCACCACATGCACGCGCGGCGGAAGGTGCTCCACGAAGTAGGCCATGCCGGTGCCGATGTCGCGACTGTCCACCGCGTGGTAGTCGTCCAGCACCAGCCATACGTCCTTTGGCACGGCCGCGAGATCGTTCACCAGGGCGGTGAGTAAAAGCTCGGTTGCCAAGGGCGGCGACGCGATCAGCTCCAACGCCGAGGAGCCGACGCCGGGCACCGCGCTCTGGAGCGAGGTGACAACGCAGGTCCAGAATGAGGCCGGCTCGCTGTCCGCCGGATCCAAGGAGAGCCAGGCCACGCACCGGTCCTGGCCGGCTGCTTCACCAAACCAGTCGGCCAGGAGCGCGGTCTTCCCGAATCCGGCCGGTGCGGACAGCAGCGTCAGCCCGGAATCCGCACCGAGGCGCAGCTTCTCCCTCAGCCGTGGGCGCACCACAAAACCCCGTCGCGGCGCGGGGACGTAAAGCTTGGTGGCCATCATCGAACGTGTCATGGGATCCCGTTCCAGCCTAGGACACCGCTGAACAAAGGGCGATCTGGCCGGTAGTGCTCGCTGGTGCCGGGTTGTTGGCGGTTCGGGCGTCCGGCTGGTGGGGGTTACCGGTTTATCTTGGCGGAGCCGGGAGGGTTTGCGGAACGGTTTTTTGGGGCTGCGGTGGCGGAGGTGTGCTGCGGACGCCAATGCCGGGCCGGCTCTCCGGGGGCTCTAGGTGATGGCCCAGGTCCCGTTGATGTTGGCAAGTCCGAGATTGACCATCCGGCGCAGGTTCAGTCCTGCCGTGCGCAGGGTGAGCCAGGTGTTGTTCCTGGCGACGCCGAGGTAGGGGACGCGCCGGTTACCGCGGGTGAGCCAGGCGATGGAGCGTTCGACCATGGGACGGTGGCGGCGGTAGGTTTCGGCGAAGTCGGGGTCCTGGGCTCGGGCCCGGTGTTCGCGCTGGAGCGCGTCATGGGGATGCAGAGTCAGGGATTTGCCGTCCCGGGCGGTGGTGCACCGGTCCCTGAAAGGGCAGCCGAGGCAGGCGGCACCGAAGGTGACGTTGCGTTTGGGGCTGATCTTCCGGGTGACGTTGTTTGGGCAGGTCACGGTGCCAGCGGCCTCGTCGACGCTGAAGTCATCGAGGGTGAACCCGCCGATCACGGCCGGGCGCAGCGGCCAGGGCTTGATCACCGGGGTGTGTCCGGCCGCGGCGACGGCAGCGAGCATCTCTCCGGTGCCGTAGGCGGAATCGGCGAGCACTTCCACCGGCGCCGGCCCGATGGTGGTGTCCTTGCCCAGCAGTTCCGCGCCGACGGCCGCGTCGCCGTTGCCCGGTCCGGAGGCCTTGGTCAGGGCGGACGCGGTGATGATCCCGGTATCGGGCTCGATCACGATATGGGCCTTGAACCCGTCCTGGCGTCTGGCCTGGGTCTTGTGGGCGTGCCGGGCCTCCGGGTCAACGGTGGAGATCACCCGGTCATAGGCGGTTTTCCGGGCGATCCGCCATCGTCCGTCGGTACCGTCAGAGCCTTCGGCGGGCTCGACGTCCTGGCCGGAAACCAGCGCCAGCAGGGCCACGGCATCCGCGGCTTTGCCTTCCAGATCGGCGGTATCGATGGCGGCCAGCAGCGCCAGAGCGTCCGTGACCAGGGCGGAGACCAGCTCGTCCCGGGCCGCGGGATCATCCCAGGCGATCCGGGGTTTGCCCGGCTGCGTGTAGTCGTAGCCGGTGCAGACCGCGGGGACCAGCATATCCGCGCCGGGCACCTCCCGGCCGACCCGGCGGATCGCGGCGACCAGCTGCGTGACGGTGTCCTGACGGGCCACCGCATCATCGAGGACGGTCGAATCCAGCGCCCGCCGCGTCCTGGATTTCAGCACGCCGGTCTCGGCGACCACGGCGGCGATGGCCTGGAAAATCCGGTCCGGGCGGCCGCTGGCGGCCAGGCGCTTGCGCCAGTACGTCAACGTCGTCGGATGAAACGCCTTCGTGGTCACGGCGAACCCGCAGGCCGCTTTCCAGCGCAGATCAAAAGTCACCGCTTCCGCGGCCTCGCGGTCCGAGAGCCCGTTCAACGCTTGCAGGACCAACACCGTGGCCACGACCTCGGCCGGAATCGAGGGCCGGCCCCTGCCCGACGGGAACAGGTCCTCAAACATCGACGACGGGAACAACCTCCCCCGGTTCCCAGCCAGAAACGCGAAGACGCTGCCTGGGTCCAAAAGGTCCCCGGCCAGCGCCTCAACATCCAAGATTTCCCGCTGCCCATCATCACGACCCTGCATAAATCAAGTCTTAACGATCCGCAGCCAGAGTCCCGCAGGCGCGCCTTAATGCGCAGGACTAAATCAGCAGTGTCCTAGGCGACGCCAGCACCCAACCCGGGTGCCGCCGTCGAACGTTAACTTCAACCTCCGCGAGATGGCATTTCGCGGCAGTGTTTTCGAAAGACATTGCCGCGAAGTGCCATCTCGTTGCTAAGGAACCGGCACCTGCGCCTGGATGGCTGTGATGGCCACCGTGTTCACGATGTCCTCCACGGTGCAGCCGCGGGAGAGGTCGTTGACCGGCTTGCGCAGGCCCTGCAGGACGGGCCCGACGGCGACCGCACCGGAGCTCTGCTGCACCGCCTTGTACGTGTTGTTGCCGGTGTTCAGGTCGGGGAAGATGAACACGGTCGCCTGGCCTGCCACCGACGAGCCGGGCATTTTGGAGGCCCCGATGGAGGCGTCCACGGCGGCGTCGTACTGGATGGGGCCTTCGACGGCGAGATCCGGGCGGCGGGCACGCACCAGTTCGGTGGCCTGCCGGACTTCGTCCACGGCCTCGCCGGAGCCCGAGCCGCCGGTGGAGTAGGACAGCATGGCCACGCGCGGCTCCACTCCGAACTGCACGGCGGTTTCGGCCGAGGCGAGGGCGATGTCGGCGAGCTGCTCCACGTTGGGATCTGGATTTACGGCGCAGTCGCCATAGACCAGCACCCGGTCCGGCATCAGCATCAGGAACACGGAGGACACGAACTTCACGCCGTCGCGGGTCTTCACAAATTCCAGCGCGGGGCGGATGGTGTGCGCCGTGGTGTGCGCGGCGCCGGACACCATGCCGTCCACCACGCCCAGCTGGACCATCATGGTGCCGAAGTAGCTGCCGTCCTGCATGATTTCCAGTGCTTTGGGCAGGTCCACGCCCTTGTGCGCCCGCAGCTCCGCGTACTTCTCCGCGAATCCCTGCCGCAGTTCCGAGGTGGCCGGGTCCACGATGTTGATTCCGGCGAGGTCGATGCCGTTGGCCGCCGCCAGCTCCCGGACCTGCGATTCCGGTCCCAGCAGGGTGAGGTCGCAGACGTCGCGGCGGTGCAGGATTTCGGCGGCCTGCAGGATCCGGACGTCCGTTCCCTCCGGCAGCACCACATGCCGGCGCTGCCCCCTGGCCCGTTCGATGAGGTCGTGCAGGAACCGCAGCGGGGTCATCCGTTCCAGGCGCGGCAGGTGGAGGCGCTCCACCAGCTCAGTCTCGTCCACCCTCCTGGACCACAGGCCCAGCGCGGATGCCACCTTGCGGCGGTGCCCGGACCAGATCTCGCTGCGGACCTCGGAGACTCGCTTGGCGGTGGTGTACGTGTCCTCGCTGGCCGCAAACACGGGGAAGGGAGCCTGCGCCAGGAGCGGGTAGATGTTGGCGTCCGGGGACAGGCCGCCGGTCAGGATCAGCGCCGACGGCACCGGGAACTCCGGCGAGAACGACGACGCCAGGCACGCAACCATCACGTCCGCGCGGTCGCCGGGAACAATCACCAGGGCGCCCTCGTCCAGCACATTCAGGAAGTTGCCCACGTTCATGGCCGCCACCTTGATGTCCCGGACGTCGCGCTCCATGTCCGCAAGGCCGGCGATCTGGCGCACGCCCAGGGCCGTGGCTACCTCGCCGGTGGTGGGCCGGGCGATCTCCTCCAGCTCCGGCAGGACGTACACCGGCCGCTTGGATGCACCCGGCTTGATGGCGGCCGCGATTTCCTCCAGCAAGTCCGGGTCCGCGCGGTTCACCATGATGGCCAGCAGCGTGCACTTCTCCGCCGCCAGCTCCTTGCGGGCAACCTCGACGGCGGCCGCAGCCTCGGCAACACTGAGCCCCCTGGCGCCCACCACGGCAACCACCGGCGCGGCCAGATTGTTGGCCAGCCGGGCGTTGAGGTCAAACTCGACGGCGGCGTCCTGGCCGGTGAGGTCCGTCCCCTCCACGATTACCACGTCACAATGCTTGGCGATCTCGGCGAAGATCTCCACGCAGCGGGCATCGATGTCCTCGCGTTTTCCGTCTGCCAGGAGGGCCCGCACTTCGGCGGACGTCAGCCCGCCGCGGCAACGGTCGTCGTCGAGCGCGAAGCGTGATTTCATGAGCGCCACCATGGGGTCATCGGCGGCATCCGGGCCGTGGACCACCGGTTTGAAGAACCCGATCCGGTCCGCGTGCCGGTGGAGCGTGTCCGCGAGGCCCAGGGCCACGAGAGATTTGCCCGATCCCGGGGTGGTCGCACTGACGTAGATGCCTTTGGCCATGGTCCGCCCTTTGCTGTGCGTGGTGCCGTCCCTCCATCCTTGCACTTCCCGGGTTGGGCTGCGGGCAGGGCTCTGCGCCGGGCGTGCGCTGCCGCGAAATGGCACTTCGTGGCAATGCCCGAGGCCGCGACGGCCGCCAAATGTCACTCGCGGAGAGGCCCAGGCCTTGACAACGACCCCGCATCTGGGATTACCTAATGAACATTCGGTATATAAAGCTGGAGGCAATGACGCATGGCTGAAGCAGCACTCTCCGGGGCCACCCACCCCATCCTGGAAAACGACTACGCCTCCGAATGGATGGGCATCGAAGTCCTCGCCGTCAGAGACGGACACGCCACCATCCGCATGACGCTCCGGCAGGAAATGCTCAACGGCTTCGGCATGGCCCACGGCGGAATGATCTTCGCCTTCGCCGACTCCGCCTTTGCCCTGGCCTGCAATCCGGTGAATCCGACGCCCGAAGAGATCAACAACATCACGGTTGCCGCCGGCGTCGACATCAACTTCCTGAAGCCGGCCTACCGCGGCCAGGTGATCACCGCCGTCGCGGACCGCCGGTCCAGCTCCGGCCGCAGCGGGCTGTACGACATCCAGATTTTCGCGGCCGACGCCGGTGCGCAGCCCGATTCGCTCCCCAGTTCCGGCACGCCCGGTGAACTCATCGCCGAGTTCCGCGGACGCAGCCGCACCATCCCCAAGAAGTAGGAAACCATGACCCTCCACGCCCCCGAAACACCCGCTCCGCACGCAGCCTCCCAGGCCCACGCAGCCTCCGACGCCATCCTTGACCGCGAGGAAACCATCTCCCGCGACGAACTCGAAGCCCTCCAGCTCGCCCGCCTGCAGCACACGGTGGCCTACGCCTACGACCGCGTGCCGCTTTACAAGCGCAAGTTCGACGACGCCGGCATCCATCCCACGGACCTGCGCGAACTCAGCGATCTGGGCAACTTCCCGTTCACCACCAAGGAAGACCTGCGCGCCGAGTACCCGTTCGGCATGTTCGCCGTGCCGCAGAGCGAAGTAGCCCGCATCCATGCAAGTTCGGGCACCACGGGCCGGCCCACCGTCGTCGGGTACACCAAGCAGGACCTGGCCGACTGGGCGAAACTCGTGGCCCGCTGCCTCCGCGCGTCAGGCGTCCGGCCCGGCATGAAGGTCCACAACGCCTACGGTTACGGCCTGTTCACCGGCGGTCTGGGCGCGCACGCCGGCGCCGAAGCACTGGGCTGCACCGTGATCCCCATGTCCGGCGGGCAGACCGAACGCCAGATCCAGCTCATCCAGGACTTCGCGCCGGACGCCATCCTGGCCACGCCGACGTACCTGCTCACCATCGCCGACGCCATGGCGCACATGGGCATCGACCCGACGTCGACCTCACTTAAGTACGCCGTCCTGGGCGCCGAGCCGTGGACCCAGGAGATGCGGCACGAACTCGAGGTCACCATGAACATCAAGGCCTGCGACATCTACGGGCTGTCCGAAGTGATGGGCCCGGGCGTCGCCGGCGAGGCCGTGGAAACCCAGGACGGCAGCCACATCTGGGAGGACCACTTCCGCCCCGAAATCATCGACGCGTTCAATCCCGTAGTGGGCGAGGAAAACGTGCTGCGCGACGGCGAACACGGCGAGCTGGTGTTCACCTCGCTCACCAAGGAAGCCCTGCCGATCATCCGCTACCGCACCAAGGACCTCACCCGCCTGCTCCCCGGCACAGCCCGCCCCGCGCACCGCCGGATGGGCCGCATCACCGGCCGCAGCGACGACATGATCATCCTGCGCGGCGTGAACCTCTTCCCGTCCCAGATCGAGGAAATCGCACTGCGCATCCCCGAACTCAGCCCGCACTTCCAGCTCGAACTCACCCGCCCCGAAGGCCAGCGGATGGACCAGTTGACAGTCAGGATCGAGCGCCGGGACGCCGTGACCCCCGAGCAGAGTACGACGGCGGCGCGCGCCCTGCAGGAGCAGATCAAGATCCACGTAGGTTCTTCGTGCGCCGTTGACGTGGTCGAGCCGGGCTCGCTGGAGCGGTCAAACGGCAAGCTGCGGCGGATCTACGACCTGCGGCCCAAGGCGTAGCCCCACCCCTTGAAGCGCGAACTGGCAGCTAATGACCTCAAATCCGGAAATTGAGGTCATCTGCTGCCAGTTCGCGTTGCGTATGTAGGGCCCGGTTCGGGCGTTGCCGGGGCCTCAACTGGCCGTTCGCGCCGATCGCCGGCACGCACATGGCAACTTGTTGCCAATTGCTGCAACCGGTTGCATAAACTTGCTTTTCTGGCTAGGGTGGGGACCGCGCCGACGAAGCCGTGGGCGCGGTCTCAGACAGGAAAAGCAATGACGCATAGCCCCCTGCCTTCGGGTACTCAGACACATGGTGCACTTCACCCGCCCGCCGTCACGAAGACCGAGCTGCGCCGCGCCGGCTGGGCCGGCTTCATCGGCACCGTCCTGGAAAACTACGACATGGTTGTCTACGGCGTGGGCACGGCCATCATCTTCAACACCCTGTTCTTCCCCAACGTCTCCCCCGCGGTGGGTTTCATCGCCAGCTTCGGCGCGTACGCCGTCGGCTTCATTGCCCGGCCCCTGGGCGGCCTGTTCTTCTCCCGCTACGGCGACAGGATCGGCCGCAAGTTCGTCCTTGTCGCCACGCTGGCCCTGATGGGCACCGCTACCTTTGCCATGGGCCTGCTGCCCACGTACGAATCCGTGGGCATCCTGGCTCCGATCCTCCTGACCGTCCTACGGTTCATCCAGGGCTTCGGCGCTGGCGCGGAAATGGCCAGCGCCGTGGTGCTGCTGGCTGAATATGCACCCAAGGGCAAGCGTGGAGCCATGACTTCGCTGGTATGGGCCGGCGCGGCGGTGGGCTCCGTTTTCGGTTCCGGCGCATGGATCCTGGTCCAGCTCCTGCCGCGCGAAGACCTTGAGTCCTGGGGCTGGCGCCTGGTGTTCCTGTCCAGCGCCCTGGTGACCGTCGCCGCCTACCTGATCCGCCGCAACATGAAGGAATCCCCGGTCTTCACCGAGCTCAAGAAGGAACACGTCGAGGCCGCTTCCCCGGTCTCGGAGGTGCTGAAGAAGGGCCGCCGGCCGCTGCGCCAGGTGTTCCTCATCAACATGGGCACACACGCGCACTCCTACATTTACCAGGCGTTCCTGGGCACGTTCCTGATCTCCGTGGTCAACATCGACAAGACCCTCATCCCCCAGATGCTGGCCATGGGCGGACTCTTCGCCATCCCCGCAGCCCTGATCGCAGGCCGCGCCACCGACCGCTGGGGCCGCAAGCCAGTAAACGTGTTCATCCTCGGCTTCCTTTTCCTGTTCTCCTTCCCGGCCTTCTGGCTCAGCAGCACGGGCAACGTCTGGCTGATCGCCCTGGTCTATGCCGTGGGCTTCACCTTCGCTGTTGAGGGCGGCATTGCGGCCCAGTCGGCCATGTACGCCGAACTGTTCGGCTCAAAGTACCGCTACGCCGGGGTGGCCATTGCCCGTGAGTTCTCAGCGATCCTCGGCGGCGGCATCGCGCCCATCATCTGCTCGGCACTGCTGGCCTGGGCCACCAATTCCTACTGGCCCATCGCCGTCTACATGATGATCGTTGTGGGCATCTCGCTGTTCCAGGCCATCAAGACTCCGGAGACCAGGGACCGCGACCTCACGCTGGAAGAAAACGCCAGCTAAGCGCGAACGGACACTTGGGGCCCCGTGCTGCGCCGCTGCAGGAATTACCGAACGTTCGTGAGAAAATAGCCGGTATGCCCACTACAGCAGCCCCCAACAAGCGCGGCCGTCCCGGTTACGACCAGCAGTCCGTGCTGCTCATCGCCGTCGACGTCTTCAACCGGCACGGCTATGATGCCACTTCCATGGGCATCCTCGCCGAGAACCTGGGCATCTCAAAATCGGCCATCTACCACCACGTGCCGTCCAAGGGCGACCTCCTGAAGCTCGCGCTCGACCATGCGCTGGGCGGCCTGGAATCGATCCTGGAACAGCCCGGAGCGCAAAGCGGCGCGGCGGATGCGCGGCTGGAATTTGTCCTGCGGCAGACCGTGGCGGTACTGGTGGAGCGGCTGCCGTTTGTCACGCTGCTCCTGCGGTTGCGGGGCAATACTGACATTGAGCGCGACGCCCTGGAACGGCGTCGCGCGTTTGATCATGAGGTGGCCGCCCTCATTTCTGCGGCCCGCGACGAAGGCTCGCTGCGCCAGGACATCGATCCGCGCACCGTCACGCGCCTGCTGTTCGGCACCATCAACTCAATCGTTGAATGGTACAAACCGGGCGGCTCCCTCACACCGGAAAAACTGGCCGACGACGTCATCACCATCGCGTTCGACGGGCTCCACGCGCAGCACTAGGGGAACGTGCGGCCCGCCGAGTGCGACGTGCCCCAGACGGTCAGAGCTGGTATTCGGCCTGTGTGCCAAACGTCTCGTGAACGCAGAGAATGTTGTGCTCCGTGTCCATGAACCAGGCGCACTTCTCCGAGTCCGTAGTACAGATGTGGTTGTCGGTCTTCAGGTCGGGCAGATCATAGTCCTGGAACCGGACGCCCCTGGCCTCCATGTCCTGGACGATCCGCTCAATGTCACGCACCTCGAAACTGAGGGCTGTGTGCTCGGAGTGTTTCCCATCCGAGACCGGCAACAACTGCAGCATCGGGCCGCCGTCGGTACCGAGTAATTCGCTTCCATCGTCTGTCATTCCGCGGTGCGGGAGGCCCAGTTTTTCGGTGTAGAAACTGCGGGCGCGCGCTGCATCATCGACGGGCAGGATGGTTGTGGCTGTGTTCAGGGCTAGGTTCATTTGGCCACCTCCTACGGTGGAAATTTTACGCCTCGGCAACCCGGAAAGATCCCAACGCTCTCTCACATCCTGCGGTAAAACCCCCAACGCTCTCTCACTTTCCTCAAGAAAGTGAGAGAGCGTCGGCGGAAAACGTACATTAAGTGAGAGAGCGTCCGGGGAGCTACTTTTCGACGAGGGTCAGGACGTCGTAGGTTGCCACGATGTCGTCGTTCTGGTTGGTCAGCAGCGCGTCCCAGGCCACCTCGCCGTACTCGTCGGTTTCGCGCGGCGTGATCTTCTTGGCCGTCAGGGTGACCCGGATGGAATCCCCGGCAGCCACAGGTGTGATGAAGCGGAGGTTCTCCAGGCCGTAGTTGGCCAGGACCGGACCCGGCGCAGGGTCCACAAACAGTCCGGCGGCCCAGCTCAGGAGCAGGTACCCGTGCGCCACAATCCCCGGAAAGAACGGGTTGGCTTCGGCGGCTTCCTGGTTGGTGTGGGCATAGAAGGTATCGCCGGTGGAGTTCGCGAACGCCGTGATGTCCGCCAACGACACTTCACGCAGCCCGGACCGGACGGCGTCGCCGATCCGCAACGAAGCCAGGGACTTCCGGAACGGGTGCGCCCCCTCGGTCTCCACCGTGAAGTTCCGGTCCGCCCCGGTGTGCCAGAGGCCGGTGACGGCGGTGAGCATGTTGGGCGAACCCTGGATGGCGGTGCGCTGCATGTGGTGCATGACCGAGCGGATGCCGCCCAGCTCCTCGCCGCCGCCGGCCCGGCCGGGGCCGCCGTGGACCAGGTGCGGCACCGGGGAACCGTGGCCGGTGGAGCTGCGGGCGTCCTCGCGGTTGAGCATCAGGACGCGGCCGTGGTGGGCGGCGATCCCGGTGACGAGTTCGCGGGCTACGGCCGGATCGTTGGTGCAGACCGATGCCACGAGGGAGCCGCCGCCCCGGGCGGCGAGGCGGACGGCGTCGGGTAGGTCCTTGTATCCGATCACCGAGGCAACCGGGCCGAACGCCTCCAGGGAGTGGATCGCGTCAGCCTCCGCGTCAGCCCAGCTCAGCACCACCGGCGACATATACGCGCCAGCATCCACCACGCCAGTGGCGCCGCCGGCAGAGGTGACGGACGGCGAATCGAGCGTTCCGTACGCAAGCTCCCCGCCGGCGTCGAGCATTGACTGCACCGCGGCGCGGACGTCGGCGAGCTGCTCAAGCGACGCCAAAGCGCCCATGGTGACACCGTCGGCGCGGGGATCCCCCAGCACCACCCGCTCATCCACGCGCATGCCGATCGCGGCGATCACCGCCGGCACCAGCTCCTGCGGGACGATGGCGCGGCGGATGGACGTGCACTTCTGGCCCGCCTTAACCGTCATTTCGGTGACCACGGACTTGATGAAGGCGTCGAATTCGGGGGTGCCCTCCACCGCATCGGGGCCCAGAATGGCGGCGTTGAGCGAGTCCGTTTCGGACGTGAACCGGACGCCGCCCTGCACCACATTGGGGTGCGACTTCAGGGACAGCGCGGTGGACGCGGAACCGGTGAAAGCCACCAGGTCGCGGTAGTCCAGCACGTCCAGGAGTCCGCGGACGGAGCCGGAAATCAGCTGCAGCGAGCCCTTCGGCAGGATGTTGGATTCGATGATCGCCTTCACCACGGCCGCGGCCACGTACCCGGTGGGCGTGGCCGGCTTGACGATGGTGGGGACCCCTGCGAGGAAGGCGGGCGCGAGTTTCTCCAGCATGCCCCAGACCGGGAAGTTGAACGCGTTGATCTGCACCGCGACGCCGGGGATCCGCGTGTAGATGTGCTCGGCCACGAACGAACCGTCCTTGGACAGCACCTCCATGGGGCCGTCCACCACCACCTGCGAATTGGGCAGCTCGCGCCGGCCCTTGGACCCGAACGTGAAGAGGACGCCGATTCCGCCGTCGATGTCGATCATCGAGTCGATCTTGGTGGCACCGGTCTGGGCCGAAAACGTGTAGAAATGCTCGCGCCGGGCGTTCAGGTACTGCGCCAGCTCCTTGAGCTTCAGCGCGCGCTGGTGGAAGGTCAGCTTGCCCAGTTCCGCCTGTCCTGTGGTGCGGCCGTAATCCACGACGGCGGAAAGGTCCAGGCCCTCGGTACTCACCTTGGCCAGGATTTCCCCGGTGCTCGCATCCCGCACGGGGACAGCGGAGGCTGCCGAACCGGCGTCGGGCGTCCACCAGGAATCCTGTACAAAACTGGGAACGGTCTGGACGGTGTCGACTGTAGCTTCGGCAGTGGTGGTCATCGTTGACGGGTCCTTCCAATAGGGGGACAAAACGCGGCCAAGGCTTTACTGACCGTCCGTTCGGTAATATGTCTACAGTACATGACTGTGCTGTACTGCACACTGGAAGTTCCGCCTCGCCAAAGGAGACCCATGACCGCCGTATCCCCGGACGCCGCCGCGCCGGACGCCACTGCCCATGGCGCCACCCCGTGGAAGATCGTCCTCGGCGAGCTCGACGAGAAGATGGGAGTGAAAATCCTGGAGGAATCGGTGGAGCGCGTGGTGGCGACGATGCCTGTGGAGGGCAACAGGCAGTCGTTCGGGTTGCTGCACGGCGGCGCGTCCCTGGCGGTGGGCGAGGCCGTGGGCTCCTGGGCGGCCGTGATCCACGCCAGCACGTTGGGGAAAACTGCCGTGGGGGTGGACGTCTCCGCGACGCATCACCGCTCCGCACGCGAAGGCCAGATCACCATCACTGCCACGCCCATCCACCTCGGCGGCACCCTGACCACGCACGAGGTCCTGATCACCAACGACGCCGGCCAGCGCCTCTGCACGCTGCGCATCACCAATCTGCTGATGAAGCCGAAGAAGTAGCCGTCCACCACCCTCCCTCCGGTTGCTCTATCACTCAACGTCGCCATTCCACGCTGATGACGACGTTAAGTGATAGATCAACTTGGGGTGGGGCGCTGCCGCTTCCGCCGCTTCGCCAACACCAGGAACACGCCGCCGACGGCGAGCGCACCGGCCGCCAGTCCGCCGAACAGAATCAGCCCGGACGCCCCGGTGGTGGCCAGGTTTGCCGCCCGGCTGTCACCCAGCGGACGTACGACGGCGGCGTTGTCACCTGCCGGAGGCACCGCGCCGGTCGCGGCTGGTACCCCAGCCGGCACGGCAGCAGCAGGGACCACTACTGGCGCCGGAGCGTCAATGACGAACGTCGCAACAGCCGGGGCAGAAGCGATCCCTTCAACAGACCCCGTCACTGACAACACATGTGTCCCAAGGGCCAACCCGGCGGGGAACGGCACGTTCCATCCTCCGCCAACGACCAGCGCCAGCGGAGCCACGGTACGCGCCACAGACCTCGACCCGGTTCCACCCCCCGCTGTTGCACCGGACAGGGGAATGCCGTCAATGGACACCGTCACCTCTGCGCCGTTAACGCCGCTTCCTGAAATGCTTTCCGGCAGAGCGTCTTGCCGGAGGTGTAGCCCGTTAGAGATGCTGGAAATGATTAGAGCCGGCGGGGTTACGGTAAAGGTTTCAGTGACCGCAGGGCTGTCGGTTAGGCCCGTATAGGACAGCACGGCCGTCACGTTCACTTTCCCGAAGGCTGCGGGTCCGGTCAGGGGAACCGACCATTGGCCGTCCGGCCCGACAAATCCGGACCCTGTGACGTCGCCCGTGAGAGTCACTGTGGACCCAGGCGTTCCCGTACCGGCAACACTCTTCAGTTCCGGGAGCGCGTCCGCCGCCGAAGTCGTGAATACGGGGGTGTTAAGGTACTCCGGAGCGACGATGGCCGTCAGCGCTACGGTGCCCGAGCGGCTGAAGCCGTTGACGGATTCCGCCGAAAAAGTGAATGTCCCGGGCACCTCTGGCGCGGTGAAGGACCAGTTGCCTGCGGCGTCCACAGGAACTTCGAGTGGCTGCCGGCCAGCCAGCGTAACGCGCACCTTCGAATTAGCGGCCACGGAAGAGGCCGGCGCCGCGGCCACACGTCCTGTCACGTCGGCCCCGGCAGCGAATGTCAGGTTGGCGGGTGCAACGAGTTCAGGCTTGTTGAGGAACAGCTGGACCTGCACTCCACCAGGGATCGTGGCGATGGAGTCCTCGAGGGTGGCGGCAATTGCCAGGGTCTGTGCCCCCTTGAGGTTTTCGGCTCCGGTGTGGGTGCCGACAGCAAAATTGCCACTTATCCACGGGCCGCCTGAGTCGCCGCCGGCTGACTTTACCGATGTCGAATCGAAGGCGCGGACTGGCCGGAGGTCGTTGTCATAGTTCGGAGGGACGCTGTTCCGTCCCGGCATCATCCAGATCCCAACTGAATCAACGGCGCCGCACTTCCACCCCGTGGTGCGCCCAGACCGGCATACCTTCTGGCCCTGGAACGGCGCCGTAGTTCCGACGATCCTGACCGGGTCCGGGGTTATGGTGTTGCCCCAGGTGGTGGCGGCCGGCTGAAGGTTCAGCCCGGGGGCGATGTCCTGGATGACGGCGATGTCAGTGCCGACACTGGATCCTGCCGCTGTGGCTGCCGAGTTGCTCGGGCCGCCGAATTGGCTGAACCCGAAAATGCCGAGCGGGGCGAGGGGTCGCACCAGGGAAGTAGTGGACCCGGCAGCCGGAGCCGAGGTGGGGGGTTCGATGCCAGCGGCTTTGGCCAAGCCGTCCTCGGCGCAGTGTCCAGCAGTCAGGACCAGCGGCAGTCCGGTGGGGCTGAACGCGCCAAAGCCCGCCGAGCAGATGGCCAGGTTGTCAGCAAAGTATCCCTGTCCGCCGAAGATGTCGTCCTCGGTTTTGACGGCGGCACCCTTTTCCAGCTGAACATTGGCGTAGCGCGCCACGAACTGCGCGGGGGTTAACTTGCCGGGATCGGCCGACGCCGGTGCGGACGCCTCCGCGGCGGGCTGGCTGTCCTGGGTTGCCGAGACCTCTGATTCCGGGGTGTTGACGGAACCTGTACGGATAACAAAGTGCCCGTCCGTGTAGGTGACTGCCTGGAGCCCCTGGGTTCCCACGTCACGAACGTAGGCCTGGAACAGCTGATCAATGTTCCCAGCGACCAACTCGGGCTCCACTACAGCGGGAACCGACGGGACTGCGGTGGGTACTGGAGGCGTGGCAGCCGCCGTTTCGGGAACCGGCGTTGCCGCAACTGAAGTTGGAGGGGACACCAACACGAAGTCGACGGGGCCGGGCTGGTTCAGCTCATCCACCCTGGCCTGCAGGGCGGAGCCTGCCCCTTCAACCATGATTTCGCCGGCCTGCAGGCGGATGCCCACATAGCCAGGGAGCGCACGCAAGGAATCCGCAGCGTCAGCTGCCCGCCGGCCAAGCTCCCCGGCCGCATTGAATTCCGCCAAGCTCATGCCGAGATCCCGACGGACCGCTTCGGAGAGGCCTGCGGCGGAGGGGCCCCTGCCAGAGCGCCTCCCGCCGGATCTCCAGAATCCAAAACCCCGGCACCGCTGAGGTGAGCGTCGCCAACCCCGGAACCACCCGCCGTCGGGCTTTCCGAAACCGCAGACGGCTCAACAGCCGGCTGTTCAACAGCCCATGCGGGCACAGCCCCAAGCCCCACCGAAAGTGCCACTCCGGCAGCCGCTGCTGCTGCAAATACACGTTTCAAACTGTGTGCCGTCACTTTCGTTCTATTCATCTGTATCGCTCCGCCGTGCCACGTACGCTGCGACCACCGCGGCCAGGCACGTAACTGCCCCGCCTACCATCAGGAAGATCTGGCCTGGGAGCCACTCGCCGTCGACGGTCCCGTCGCCGAGCCCGAAGTTCTCGTCCGTAGTCCCGAAATCTGACGCGAGGACGGCCCAGAACGGCCCTGCGACAAGCATCACCGCTCCCGCCACCGCGAGCGACGCTGCCACGTACTTTATGGAATTCATGGCGCCACCCGGCTGCCGAGCAGGTTCAGGACGGCGCCCAGTTCGGCCTCGGACAGGCCGTTGCGCAGGAGGAAGGTGCGCGTGTCCAGTTCCCGGACAAACTCCACCACCGTCCGGCCTCGCCGCTCAAGCAGGGGTGTCAGTTCAGCGTCGTCGAGGTAGCGTTCGCCGGCATGGGGCGGGCCGTGGGTCCGGAAGCGTTCGTTGATGCCGCGGGCGGCTTTGGCGTAACCGTCGGCGATGCGTTCGTCCGGGTCGCCGACAAGGTCCTGCAGCATGGCCGCCACCATTCCGCTGCGGTCCCGGCCCGCCGCGCAATGAACGACGACGCCGGCTTCGGCGCCTGTCTCGGCTGCCCCGACAGCTCGGAACACCGCCACGAACTTCGCCGGGTAAAGCCGGACATTGTGCAGATAGTGGGCGGGGTCGTTGAGGTAGGGACCGCAGACGGCGGTGAACCGGGGATCGTCGGGTTCTTCTGTGGGTGCCGAGACGATCCTGATGCCGGACCGGGCCGATTCGGGCACGTCAGGGTCGGTGTCCCGGCGCCGCGCTTCACGGGAGTTACGGAGATCAATCACGGTGCGGACGCCGTCGTCGTACGCCTGCCGCCAACCTGCCGCGGTGAGCCATTCACGGCGGCCCATCCGATAGACGCGGCCGGCAACGTGCCACGCATTCACGGCTCCGTCCCAGCCCACGGCTCCCCCTGTCGTCTCCACCCGGACAGCTAACCACAAAGCCGCCATCGCCCGCACGCGCCAAGTAGGTAGCCGGGCAGGTAGCGGCACAGAAAATCGAGTACTCCGAGCCCGTGATGGGCTTGTGCGTGGGGCGTACGGTGACTGTTACATGCCTGTGTTATTTGTTCAATCGATAGTCAAAAGGGGAAATTCGATGGCACCTTCAGCAGCACGACGGCGGCGCTCGGCTTTTGCAGCCGGCCTCGCCACCATGGCAATGGCTTTGGGCTTCGCGGCCGTCCCGGCCGAGGCGGCGCCACCGCCGAAGGCGGACTATGTGGCGTTGGGAGACTCCTACGCCGCCGGGCAAGGCGCGGCACCTTACACGGACCGGACCTGCTTCGTGAGTCGCAAGGGATATCCGGCAATTGCTAACAACCTCCGGGATATCCGGCTGACGGCGAACGCAGGGTGCTCCGGTCAGGTGACTGCGGACGTCATCGCTGACGCGCAGGCAACGGTGGACAGCGGCACGGAAATAGTTACGGTCACGGTCGGCGGAAACGACCTCGGCACAACCAACGTACTTTTGTCCTGCCTGCCAGCGCCGACCCCAGACTGCGCGGGCGCCTTGGCAACAGTCCAAACAAAGCTCACTGACGGCAGCCTCGCCTCGTCGCTGGCAGGGGTGGTGGCCGCCATCCGGTCGAAGTCCCTTACCGCCAAGATCGTCTTCACGGGATACCCGCGGCTCTTCGCCCCCGATCACGCGTTCGCCGCGGTGGCGAATCCTTTGGCCGATGGGCTGAACGGTGTCATCGCCGGCGTCGCCCTTCAAACAGGGTCACAATTCGTGGACGTGGCGCCTGCCTTCGCGACCCATGGCATTGGTTCGGCAGAACCGTGGATCAATTTCAGCGCGGCAGGCGTCCTGGACCCGGCCAATTTCCACCCGAACGGAGAGGGCTATCGGCACGGCTACTACGCCTCACTGGTCAGCCAGCGCGCCTTCGCCCTGAACTAGTGCGCCCACTCGCCAAGCACCCCTTACGCGTGCTTGGCGAGTCTGTGCTCCAGCCCGTTCCGGACCATGGGCCACTCGTGCTCCAGGATTGAGAACACCACGGTGTCGCGCAGGACCCCGTCGCTGGTCCGGCGGTGGCTCCGCAGCACGCCGTCCTGCTTCGCACCGAGCCTGGCGATTGCTTCCCTGGACTGGTGGTTCAGCCAGTGCGTACAAAACTCCACGGCGACGCAGCCCAGGGTTTCGAACGCGTGTCGCAGCAGCAGCAGCTTGGAGTCAGGGTTGGTGCCGGTGCCGTGGACTGACGCGGCGTTCCACGTGTAACCGACCTCCACACGTGGCGTACCGGCGTCGATATTGCAGTATGTAGTCATCCCGATGATCCGTCCCGGGCCGCCCGTGGCAGGATCGATCAGCCGCGTGGTGAACGGCAGCATGGACCCCTGCTCCTGCAGGGCCAGCCTGCGGTCGATCTCCGCGGCCATCCCGTCCGGCGACGGGACAGACGTGTACCAGAGCTTCCACAGCTCGCCATCCTGTGCGGCCGCCACCAGGCCATCATGGTGATCGTGCTTCAGCGGCTCAAGAATCACGTGCGGGCCGGTCAGGGTGAGGGGTTCAAAGAGGGTCACCCGGAAATCCTACTCAGCCCAGTCGAAGAATCCCTTGCCGGTCTTCCGTCCCAGCTCTCCGCGGGCCACTTTGTCCTTGAGGATCTGCGGCGGGGCGAAGCGTTCCCCCAGCGTGGAATGCAGGTACTCGGCGATGCCCAGCCGCACGTCCAGGCCCACAATGTCCGTGGTTCTCAGCGGGCCTGTGGGATGTTTGTAGCCCAGGACCATGGCGGCGTCGATGTCGGCCGCGGATGCCACCCCCTCCTCGACCATGCGCATCGCCTCCAGCGCGATGGCAACGCCCAGCCGTGAGGAGGCAAAGCCCGGTGCGTCATTGACGACGACGGCGGTCTTGCCGAGTGCCTCGACCCACCTTTTCGCCGCCTCCGCCAGGTCCGGGGACGTCTGCTCGCCGAGCACCACTTCAATGAGGGTGGAGGCCGGGACTGGGTTGAAAAAATGCAGGCCGAGGAAGTGCTGCGGGCGCTTGAGTTCGCGGGCCAGTCCGTTGACGGACAGGGACGACGTGTTGGAGGCGAGGTACGCATCCGCGGCCAGACGCTCTTCGATGCCGCGGAGCGAGGTGACCTTCAGGTCCCACTCTTCGGGCACGGCTTCCACCACCAGCCGGCGGTCCTTGAAGTCGTCGTAATCCACCGTGACATTGAGCCGCGACACCATCTCATCCAGGTTGCCGTCTGTGGCTCCGCGTTCGATGCTCTTGGCGGCGGCGGATTCGACACGTTCGCGGGCGGCTTCGGCGGACGCTTCATCGCGCTCCACCACCAGGACGTTGGCCCCGTTGATCAGGAACGCGTGGGCGATCCCGGCGCCCATGCGGCCGCCGCCGAGGACGCCGACGGTGGAGGGAAGGTTTGGGTTGGTCATGGTTATTTCTTCCCTGTTTTCTTGTCGCCGGTTTTCTTGTCGAGAAAGGCCTGCATGCGGTCAAATTTGGCCTGGGATTCAAAAAGGATCCCCTGCGCCAGTTGGTCAATCAGCGGGTGGGACTCCGCGGGGGCGTGGAACACC
This sequence comes from Pseudarthrobacter psychrotolerans, assembly GCF_009911795.1. Classification (NCBI taxonomy): domain Bacteria; kingdom Bacillati; phylum Actinomycetota; class Actinomycetes; order Micrococcales; family Micrococcaceae; genus Pseudarthrobacter; species Pseudarthrobacter psychrotolerans. The sequence continues at coordinate 2,452,723 of NZ_CP047898.1, forward strand.
GACTTGGTGATCCGCACGGCCAGCGGGTCCTGGCGGCCGATCCTGTCCGCCAGGTTGTGCGCGGCGTCCATCAGGTCCGGTGCCTCGTGGATCTCCGTGATGAGGCTGGCAGCGAGGGCCTCCTCAGCCCGGAGCACCAGGCCAGCCAACAGGATCTGCTTGGCCAACGGCTCCCCCACCAGCTCCCTTAAGCGCCAGCTGGCCCCGGCCGCGGCCAGGATCCCCAGCCCTGTTTCGGGGTTGCCGATCCGGACGCTGGGCGTTCCGATCCGAAAATCCGCAGCATAGGCGAGCTCCGCGCCGCCACCGAGGCAGTACCCGTCCAGGGCGGCAATGACCGGCATGGGCAGCTTGGCGATACGGACAAAAATCGTGGAGTTGATGCCCTGTAGCGCGTCGTCGCGGCGCCGCTCGCGCAGCTGGGCGATGTCCGCACCCGAGGCAAAGACGCCGTCGACCCCCGAGATGATCAGCACTTTGGGATTCTGCTCCAGCGCGGCGCAGACAACGTGCAGTTCATCCACCATCTGCTGGTCAATGGCATTCCGGACGTCGGGGCGGTTGAGGAGGACCACCACACGGTCATCCCGCTCCTCGACCAGGAGGGTGCCGAAGTCAAGGGTGCTTAAGTGTCCGCTCGCGCTGTGTGGGGAGGTGCTTAAGTGTCCGTTCGCGCTGTCCGGGGCGGGCATCAGACACGCTCCAGCAGCATCGCGGTGCCTTGGCCCACGCCGATGCACATCGTTGCCAAGCCGATTTTGGCGTTCTCGCGTTCCATCCGGCCCAGCAGCGTGATGGCGATCCGTGATCCGCTGGAACCGAGCGGATGCCCCAGGCTGATGGCGCCGCCGTCGTTATTTACGATGCCGGGGTCCAACCCGAGCCGACGCATACTCGCGAGCGACTGTGTGGCGAACGCTTCGTTAAGCTCGACGGCGCCCAGGTCACCAACGCTGAGGCCGCTCCGGGCGAGCACTTTCTGCGTCGCCGGGACCGGGCCGATGCCCATGATTTCGGGTTCGCAGCCGGCCGAGGCGCCGTCGATGATCCGGGCCCGCGGTGTCAGGCCGAGCCTTTGGATGGCGGCCTCGGACGCGACGATGATGGCTGAAGCGCCGTCGTTCAGCGTGGACGAGTTCCCTGCCGTGACCACGGAACCGCCCGGGACTACGGGGCGCAATCCGGCGAGGACCTCCAGGGTAGTGCCGGCGCGGGGGCCTTCATCGGTGTCCACCACCGTTTCGGTCTTGCGGGACTTGACGGTCACCGGGACGATCTCGTCCCTGAAACGCCCTGCGGCGATGGCGGCGAGGGAACGCTCGTGGGAGCGGACCGCGAACGCGTCGGCGTCCTCGCGGCTGATGCCGTCCACGCGGGCCACTTCTTCGGCTGTTTCCGGCATGGAGTAGGTCATCTTGCCGCCCCGCGCCAGCTCGCCCTTCTGGAAGAGGGGGTTGACGAAGCGCCAGCCGATGGACGTATCGAAGATCTGGCCCGGCTTCGCGAACGCCGTCGCGGGTTTTTCCTGGGTCCACGGCGCACGGCTCATGGACTCTACGCCGCCGGCAATCACCACGTCCGCGGCGCCGGACTTGATCATGTGGCTGGCCTGGATGATGGCGCTCAGCCCCGACGCGCACAGCCGGTTGACGGTGATTCCCGGGATGTGGAGGGGAAGCCCGGCCAGCAGGACGGCCATCCGGGCGACGTTCCGGTTTTCCTCACCCGCACCGTTGGCATTGCCCAGGATAACTTCCTCGATGCTGTCCGGGTCGAGGCCCGCACGGGACACGGCCTCGCGGACCACCAACGCTGCCAGATCATCCGGGCGGACCGCCGACAACGCACCGCCGTACCTGCCCACAGGAGTGCGGACGCCGCCAACTAGAAAAGCCTCGACCATAAGAACAAATCCTTTACGCCAGGGGGCCGGAATCTTCCGGGCCGTCCAGTGACCGCCCTATTTACCGACCGTTCGTTCTATAAACACTACACTCACAGGACCACGACGCCGAGGTGTCCTGCCAGGAGCGGCGCCAGCAGGCTCAGCTGATAGTCATCGATCACCACACCGGCCAGGCTGCCGAGGCCGCTGATGGTCCGGAAATCCGTGCCGCGCAGGTCAAAGTCCTTCAGCCGGGCTCCGGTGAGATCCAGGGTTCCGATAGTGCAGTTCTTCAGCGCCACGCGCGTCCCGGAGGCGGACCCGAGGTCCAGTTCGTTGATGATGCAGTCGCTGATGACGACGTCGGTCAGTTTGGACCCGCGCAGATTGAGGAAGTCCAGCTTGCCGCCGTCGATCCGGACCGACTGCCAACCTGTCTCATAGAGCTCAGCGGAACCCAGCCTCGGATTGTTCAGCTGCACATCCCGCCACGTGGAGCGGGCGGCCCGGAACACCGGCGCGTACAGCTCAGACAGAATGCAGTCCCGGAAGGTGGCCCCCCGGAGCTGGGTGTCATTGAAGGAGACGCCTTGGAACTCGCACTCGGCGAAGTCCGTGCCGCTCAGCTCCAGACCGTCAGCGGCCGCCCGGCTGTACCGGACGCCGTCGTACCTTTCACCACGCCGGAAGTCCGGGGCGGGATCATCCGTGATGTCCTCCAGGCTGACCGGCGACAGCCGCGGAGCCGTAACCTTCGATACTTTCGAGGCCACTAGAGCGATTCCGCTTTGGCCGCGATTTCTGCCAGATCCTTGGCAAGCGCCTTCCGCGTCATACTCATGCCCATCTTGCCGAAGAGGGCCATGGTGACCTTGCTGAAGAGTGTGGGTTTTACGACGTCGGCGCCAAAAGTCAGCGTCAGGTCCGTCCCGCCGTCGCGCTCGGCCAGGCTGAAGCGCGACGTGTAATCGGCCCCGCCTTGGAGGGCTTTGACCGTGGTGCTGCGGGGAGGATCAGCCTGCGCCACCCACATCTCCACAGTTTCCGAGCGGCCCATCATGGTCCGGGTTTCCTTCCAGCGCGTCCCCTCGCCGTAGGGCGCGTCGCTGAGCATCTGCACAGCATCGATGCCGGACAGGGTGGCGGCGGAGCCCGGGATGTCCGAGATGACGGCCCAGACCTTTTCCGGCGTGGCCTTGATGTGCTGGGTCAGGCTTGTGCTGTGTTCCATGCATCGAGCCTAGTCGGGGGCACTGACATTCGACAGCAACTGATACCGGGAGCCCTTGAAATGGTAAGCATGCTTTGTGTTATTCTGAAACGGCATTGTTTGATCAACCGGACACGAAAGGTGGCCAGACTCATGGGCCTCGGAGACAAGATCAGTAACGAAGCGGAGCACCTGGGCGGCAAGGCCAAGGAAGCGACCGGCAACGCCACGGACAACGACAAGCTCAAGGCCGAAGGCCAGGCCGACCAGGTCAAGGCTGATGCCAAGAAGGTCGGCGAAAACGTCAAGGACACCTTCAAAAAGGACTAGTCCTTCCACATTTCGAACGGCGGCGGATTCCCATGGGGGGTCCGCCGCCGTTCTTGTGTCTTATCCCCATCGGTTGCTCCACACGGGCCCTTTTGACGCCTCATAAGGGCCCGCACGGAGCAATCGATGGAGGGATTGACGGCGGCAGGGTTCCCTGGCCGAGCTTGCGAGGCGAGGGGGCCGGTGGGGAGCAACCGATGGAGGGGATTGACGGCTCCGGTTACCCTTGGCCCATGACGAATGTGGACCTGAGTGCCCAGAGTGCCGCTTCCGGCGGTTCGCCTTCGCTGGGCGGATATCTCGCCACGCCTTCCGGACCAGGCCCGTTTCCCGCCGTCCTGATGATCCACGAAGCATTCGGCCTGAACGAGCTGGTGCGCGGGCACGCAGACCGGCTGGCCCGCGCCGGGTACCTGACGCTGGCGGTGGACCTGTTCAGCGACGGCGGCCCGCGCCGCTGCCTGGTCAGCACCATGCGGAGCATGCTCCGGGGAAACGGCCGCGCGTTCACCGACCTCGCTACGGCCCGGACCTGGCTGGCCACTTCGCCGCTGTCCACCGGCAAAACCGGGGTGATCGGGTTCTGCATGGGCGGCGGATTCGCGCTGCTGGTGGCCCGCGACGGCTGCGACGCCGCCTCGGTCAACTATGGCCGCCTGCCGGGCAATCTCGAGGAAGCCCTCCGGGGCGCCTGCCCCATCGTGGCCAACTTCGGCGGCCGGGACCTCACCCTCAAGGGCGCGGCCGGCAAGCTCGAGACCGCCCTGGACAACCTCGGCATCGAAAACAGCGTCAAGGAATTCCCGACCGCCGGGCACGCCTTCCTCAACGAAACCGACGTGGGCCCGGCAGTCTTCCGGCCGCTGATGCGGGTCATGGGCATCGGCCCGGACCCGGAATCCTCCCCCGAAGCCTGGCAGCGGATCGAAAACCACTTCGCCCGGTACCTCAAAGGCGTGGACGCCGGCCGGTCCTAACCCATCGGTTGCTCCGCAACGGCCGTTTTGAAGCCCCATAAGGGCGGTTGTGGAGCAATCGATGGGGTTTCGACAGGCTCAACCGACGACGACGGCGGGCCGCCCCCGAAAGGGTGACCCGCCGTCGTCGTACTTCTTAGCGTCCGGCTGCTGAGGCGAAAAGCCCTAGCAGAAGAGCTCGCTCTTGGGCTCGTTGTTCCTGACCTTCTGCCAGCCCAGCCACAGGACCAGCGCGAAGAACGGGATGGTGGCCAGGGTCCAGAGGCCGAGCTGGAATACTTCGCCGGTCTTGCTGGTCATGGTGTCGAAGCCGATCAGCACTGTGATGGCCAGCAGCGCAATGAGTCCGGCCCAGCTGCTCCAGGTTCCGCCGGGCGCGGGCAGGGAGGAGACCTTGCCCTTCTTCTTGCGCAGCGCGATCTGGCTGGCGAAGATGGCGCCCCAGGTGAAGATCACGCCGATCGATGCGGAGTTGAGCGCCAGGTCGAAGGCATGGGAGCCGCCGAGCCAGATGTTCAGCAGGATGCCCACGAGGTAGACGGCGCCGATGGCCAGGATGGCGGCGTACGGCACGTGGCTCTTGGACATCTTGGTCAGCCACTCCGGAGCGTGTCCGTTGTTGGCCATGGTGCGGAAGATCCGGCCGATCGAGTACAGGCCCGAGTTGCAGGAGGACAGTGCGGCGGTGATGACGATCATGTTCATCACGTCGCCCATCCAGCCGAGGCCCATCTGCCCGAACACGGTGACGAACGGCGAGGTGCCGGCCACGTACTGGTCCGAGGGCAACAGCATCGCGAGGAGGGTCACGGAACCGACGTAGAACACCACAATGCGGAAGACCACGGCGCGGATCGCCTTGGGAACTTCCTTGGCGGGGTCCTGCATTTCACCGGCGGTGATGCCGACGAGCTCAATGCCGTTGTAGGCGAAGATCACGGCGTTCAGGACCAGGATCATCACCAAGGCACCCTTGGGGAACATGCCGCCTTCGGCTGCGAAGAGGTTGTTCACGGAAGCGTGGCCGTCGCCCACCTGGGCGTTGGTGACCACCATGAAGGTGCCGACGGCCAGGAAGATCATGATGGCGCCGACCTTGAGGCAGGAGGCCCAGAATTCGAATTCGCCGAACGCCTTGACGCTCAGGAGATTGACGCCCACGAGCAGCAGCAGCGCTGCGATGGCGGACAGTTCAACAGGCACGTTGGGGAAGAAGAACTGGAAGTACAGTCCGATCGCGATGAGTTCGGCGATGCCGGTCATGGCCCAGTTGATGAAGTACATCCAGCCGGACAGGTACGCGCCCTTTTTGCCGAACATCTCGCCGGCGTAGCTGACGAAGGAACCCGACGTCTGGCGGTACATGATGAGCTCGCCCAGGGCCCGCATCAGCAGGTAGGCGATGACGCCGGCAATGGCGTAGGAGAAGATGAGGGCGGGGCCAGTGGAGGCCAGGCGTCCGCCGGCACCCATAAAGAGGCCGACGCCGATGGCGCCGCCCATGGCAATCATGGTCACCTGGCGGCCGCTCAGGGATTTTTTGTAGCCCTCGGCGCTGAGGGTGGAGTCGACAACGGCGGATTGCGCCGTCGGGCTCTCGAGTTCTGTGGGGGTACTTTGAGGCACAACAATTCCTTGTGGGTAGGGGATTGGCCGGCACCGGAAACCCCGAGTTTTGTCCAGCTAATTCGGGATAATCCCGCATTAGGGGTACTTATGTGGACAAAAACTCTCAGGCGTCGAAGGTTCGCGCGGCCTGTCCATCCTACAAGATCCGAACCGCAGCTAGTGACGCGGGCTACACTCGGGCCCGGTTAAGCCAAACTATTGCCACGTATATGGGGAGACTCCAGAATAATATTCTGTTCAGCATCCTCCTGGACGCTGTACGTGCGCAGAGGTTCGGCGCCGGTGCTGGAGCAGCCCGTTTCCAGGCTGAACGCGTGCTGGTGCAGCGGGCACATCACCACCTGCCGGTCGATGGTTCCGTCCGCGATGGGGCCGCCGCGGTGGGGGCAGGCGGCGGACAGTGCGCGCAGGGTTCCGTCCCTCAGCCGGAAGACCGCCACCTGCTCACCGTCGACCCCGAAGGCACGCCCTTCGCCAAACGGGATCTGGTCCACGGGACCAAGGCTGTGGCGGGCGCTCATCGGACCGGCACCTGGGGCAGGACGGTGAGGGGCAGGGAGGTGCGGAACTGGCCCGGCGTGAGCGGATCGTCGCGTTCGCTCCACGGGTCCACGTAGCTGTCCACGGAGGTCTGCATCGCCGCGTCCAGCCGTTCGGCGATGCCTTCGGAATCCTCCACGATGACCGCGCGGAGATGCTCGATGCCCACCCGCGGCACAAAGGCGTAGGTCCGTTCCAGCCAGTTGGCCTGCTCCCGGTAGTACTGCATAAAGCGGCCGGTGAGGAGCTTGACCTCCTCCGGATGATCCACGGTGGCCAGCAGGTCGCCCTTGCGGATGTGGGCCCCCGCTGCTCCCCCGACGTAGAGTTCCCAGCGGCCGCCCTCCACAGCCACCACGCCCACGTCCTTGACCAGCGATTCCGCGCAGTTCCGCGGGCAGCCGGACACAGCCAGCTTCAGTTTGGCGGGCGACTCGATCCCCTGGAACCGGGACTCGATCTCGATGCCCAGCTTGGTGGAATCGCCTGTGCCGTAACGGCAGAAGTCCTTCCCCACGCAGGTCTTCACCGTGCGGAAGCTCTTGCCGTAGGCGTAGCCCGAGGGCATGTCCAGGTCCGCCCACACCTGCGGCAGGTCCTCCTTGGGGATTCCCAGGAGGTCGATCCGCTGCCCGCCGGTCAGCTTGATCAGCGGAACGTTGTGCTTTTCGGCCACGTCGGCGATCCGGCGCAGCTGCTGCACGGACGTGACGCCGCCCTTCATCTGCGGGACCACGGAGAACGTGCCGTCGCGCTGGATGTTGGCGTGCACCCTGTCATTGATGAAGCGGGCGTCGCGTTCGTCGATGTACTGGTCCGCGAGCATCATTTTGAGCAGCGAGGCCAGGCCCATTTTGGACTTTGCGTCTTCGGCGCTGCCGGGAGCCAAAGCCGTAAACACCTGGGACACCGAGCGCAGGCCCTGCTTGCGGATGGCGGCCATCAGGGCCGGCTTGTCCAGCGGGATCCCCGGCACGTAGTAGCTGGCGGCCGGATCCTCCTCCACCGCGCCGTCCGCGGCCCACTCCACCACCTGTTTGACCATAAGCTTGCAGGAACCGCAGCCCTTGCCGGCCCGGGTGGCGTCCATGGCGCCGGAAACAGTGGCGCAGCCGCCCTTCACGGCGGCCACGAGTGCCCCCTTCGAAACGCCGTTGCAGTTGCAGACCTGAGCGCCGTCGTCGAGCTCGGCAACACCCACGTCCTCACCCGGCCCGCCGACGTCGAACAGCAGCGCGATCCGCTCCTCCGGCAGCGGCAGCCCGCGGTCGTAGGCCTGCGTCAGGTACGCCACCTTCCGGCTGTCCCCCAGAAGCGTGGCGCCCACCATCTTGTTGTCTCGGACCACGATGGACTTGAAGATGCCGCGGCTCGGTTCCGAGAAGACGATGTGCTCGTCCGTGTCGAGCTCGGGACCGTGCAGTCCCATGGATGCGACGTCGACGCCGGCAACCTTTAGTTTCGTGGCGGTCCGCGAGCCGAGGTAGGCCGAGGACGTATCGGCGCCGGTCACGTGGTTGGCGAGCACCACGGCCTGTTCCCACAGCGGCGCCACCAGGCCGTATACCTCTCCGCGGTGCTGGACACACTCCCCCACCGCATAGATATCGTCCTCGTCCTGGACGCGTAGCCGGTCATCCACCACGATGGCCCGCTCCACCGGCAGCCCGCTCAGTACGGCCACGTCCACGTTCGGTCGGATCCCGGCGGCCACCACCACCATGTCGCACGCGATGTCGTCCCGGTCGCGGAGGCTGACGCCGCTGACCCGGTCCGTACCGAGGACTGCCGTGGTGCGGCTGGACGTATGCACTCGGATACCCAGGGCCTCCACGCTCCTGCGCAGCACCGCGCCGCCGTCGGGCCCCATCTGCGCATTCATGAGGTGCCCGCCCGAGTGCACCACCTCCACGTCGATCCCGTGGCTTTTCAGGCCGTACGCCGCCTCCAGGCCCAACAGGCCGCCGCCGATCACCACCGCCCGCCGGTGGTGTTCCTGCTGGGCATGCTGGACCATCTTGCGGGTGTCGTCGATGGTGCGGAACCCGAACACACCGTGCTTCACGGACCCACCCGGCGTGTAGAGGCCATCCATCGGCGGCATGTGGGAGCGGCTGCCGGTGGCGATGATGAGGGTGTCGTATGGCGTAACGCGGCCGTCGTTAGAGAAGACATGCTTGGTGAATTTGTCGATCCGGTCGACACGGACGCCGGCGTGCAGGGTGATGCTGTTCTCGCGGTACCAGGACAGGGCGTTCAGGAAGATGTCGGCGTCGCTTTCCTCGCCAGAGAGAACGTGGCTGAGCATGATCCGGTTGTAGTTTCCGTAGGGCTCGTCCCCGAACATGGTGATGGTGAACTGGCCGGCGCCGCCCCGGGCGAGGATCTCCTCCACCGCCCGGGCGCCAGCCATCCCGTTGCCCACCACCACCAGCCGACGGCGCGGCGCGGCACCTGCGTGCCTCCCCTGCGGCCGGTCGAGCACGCTGGTCATCAGTGCTCCACCATGCCGAGGTCCACCACCACGGATCCCCCAACACCATCCGGGGCGGCGAGATAGAGCTCCACTACCGAGCCGCCGTCGATGTCCTCCACCACCCGCAGCGGCACATGGACCTCGCTCTTCGCGCCGATGGGGAAGTAACGCATGGGCACGCCGTTGCGCATCAGCACCACCGTGATGAGTTCACCGCTGGAATTGCCGCCGCGGAAGTAGAGCGTCTGGTTGATGACACCGTCCGGAACGTAGTGCGACAGTTCACTGTGGATGGGGACGGGTTTTTCCACCCCGGTGCCCACAAACGGGAAAATGCCCTGCAGGAAAAGGTTCTTGGTGATCACGGACAGATCCTTTCGGCCGGCGGGAAGACTGGCATAGGCCTATCTTCCGCCGCCGATGTTTCCGCCTTCCGGTCCGTGCGTAACGATCCTTTTACGCAAAACTCACCGTTTTCCGCGTCCCGCTGGGCCGCGAGCCTGCCCGGGCCGCCCGAGGCCTGCGCCGCCGTTTCGATGGTTCCCTGCGCGTTCGACGGCGGCCGACGTCGAGCGGGCACGGAACCGTCGAAACGGGCACGGGCAGTCGTGGCCCCCAAGGACGGTGGTGTGCCCTGCCACGACGTCAGGCCGGGGCCAGCACACCCTTGTCCATCGAGTACCGGACCCAGCGCCCGGTCTCGTCCGTGCGCGAGTTCGCGCTCTTCTTCGCACACCGGGCAAACCAGTCCCGGAGGGCGCGGTCGTGGCTGACCATGACCAGGGTCCCGGTGAAGCCGGCGAGCGCTTCCTCCAGCTGCTCCACCAGGACCGGCGCCAGGTGGTTGGTGGGTTCATCCACAATCAGCGTGCCGTAGCCGCCCAGCAGCAGGCGGGCCAGTGCCAGCCTGCGCTGCTGGCCCGCGGACAGGCTGCCCACCGGGACGTGGAACTCGCTGGTGCGGAACAGCCCCAGGCGCAGGAGTGCCTCGGCGTGCTCATCAATGTTGCCGCCGAGGCCGGCCGCGAAGGCCGGGAGCAGGCGGAGCGTGGGCCGTTGCGGCAGTTCGAGTTCCTGCTGCAGGTAGCCGATCCGCGAAGGCCGCTGAACCAGTCCTTCTGCGGGCTCCAAGGTTCCTGCCAGCACGGAGAGCAGGGTGGATTTGCCGGCGCCGTTGGGGCCGGTGATGAGGATCTTCTCGCCCGTACGCGCCGCGAAATCAGTGACGCCCAGGCGGCCGGGAACCGCGACGCCGCGGGCAGCCAGGACCGCCGACGCCGCCAAGAGGGAGGCATCCCCGGCTGCCGCAGAAGCCCCGGCCCCAGCCCCAACGCCAACGCCAGCGACAGACAGAGCCTCCGGATCCACTGCCAGTTCCGCCGCAAGCCGCAACGGCACCGGCGGCCGGTCAATGGGGCTCGCTTCCAGCCGGCGGAGCCGTTCCTGCGCGTTGCGGACCTTGCTGCTCGCAGCCTTCTGCCAGGTGCCGGCTTTGAAGTCGAAGCCCACCTTGTCATTGTCGCGCTGGCGGGCGTAGCCCATTTTTCCGGCCACGGTGTCCGCCTGCCGCTGCTCGGCGTCCATCGCATCGATCCACTCGTGGTACTGCTGGACCCAGCGCTGGCGTTCGGCGGCCTTCTCACGGAGGTAGCCGTCGTAACCGTTGCCGTAACGGGTCACGGCCAGGCGCTCGGCATCAACCTCAATCACGGTGCTGGCCACTTTGCGCAGCAGCACACGGTCGTGGGACACCACCACCACTGTCCCGCGATGGGCGGCCAGCCGGTCCTCCAGCCAGGCGGTTCCCCGGGCGTCCAGGTGGTTGGTGGGTTCGTCCAGGAGCAGGATGTCTGCCGGGTCGGCCAGGACACAGGCCAGCGCCACGCGTTCCTGCTCGCCGCCGGAGAGCGATCCCAGCGTCCGCTTCCGGTCCAGGCCACCCAGGCCCAGCCGGTCCAGGGCCGCCTCCACGCGGGAGTCCGCGGCGTAGCCCTCGCGCAACTGGTACTCGGTCTGCAGCCGGCCGTAGGTTTCCAGCTCGTCATCCTCGGCATCGGCGAGGCCGGCCTCCAGCCGGTCAAGCTCGGCTTCGAGGCCGCGCAGCGAGGCCAGGGAAGAGTCGACGGCGGCGCCCACGGTGAAGGATTCCGGCAGGCCGTGCGTCTGGGCAAGGTAGCCAACGCGGCCGTGGCTGACAGCAGTTCCTTCGTCGGGCGCCTCCAGCCCGGCAAGGATCCGGAGCAGCGTGGATTTGCCGGCGCCGTTTTCGCCGACGATGGCAACATGCTCGCCGGCCGTGATGACCAGGCCGATTCCATCGAGCAACTGCCGGTCACCGTAGCCGTGGGAGACGCCGGAAAGGTTCAGGTGTTCAGTCAAGACAAGTCCTCGCAAGATTCCGCAGTGTGGCCGCCGGAACTGGTGCTCGACGGCGGCCCTGGATTCGGGGAAACAGCCCGGCATTGCCGGGCTGTTGCTCAGGACTTCATCGCTCCAGCTTCCCCGTCGGAAGCCGCAGCGTCAAGCCGGGACACCACGAATGACACCATAATTTGCCAGAAGGTATTGACGTGACACCATCATGACGTCAAGCTGGTGTCATGCAACTCAACCAGTACGTATCAGCCGTCCAGCATCAGCTGGGCGTCGCCGCCGAAGCCGGTGGCCCTGAGGCCCGGGAACTCAGCGACCGCCTCACGGCCGCGCTTGAGTCCACTGTCAGGCTCGTCCTTCTCGAAGCCCTCTCCGACGCCGCCAGCGAGATCACCCTCGAGCTGGCCCCGGCGTCGGTGGAGGTCCGGCTCCGGGGGCGCGATCCGGAGTTTGTGGTCACCAGCCCGCCCGCCGCCAGCGAATTCGAAGCGGTGACGGAACGGCCTGCCCCGCCGGCCCGGCAGGCCCCGGAAGAGCTCGACGGCGCCAGCACCTCGCGCACGACGCTCCGGCTCCCGGATCACCTCAAGCAGCAGGTTGAAGAGGCCGCCGGTCTTGAAGGCCTGTCCGTAAACTCCTGGCTGATCCGGGCCGTCGCGGACGCCCTCAACGGCAGCCAATCGACTCAACGGACCATTCGCCGCGATCCGGGCGAGCAGAACTTCACAGGATGGGCACGCTAATGACAACCTTCGAGACCCCCCAACCAATCGCCGTCGTGGTGGACGTGTCCGTCCGTGCCGACATCCTGATTGTCGCCGGCAACCGCACGGACACCGTGGTCAGCGTCCGGCCCCGCGAGGTAACCCGGGCCCTGGACATCAAGGCGGCTGAACAGACCACCGTGGACTATACGGATGGACGCCTGCAGGTACGGCTGCGTCCCCAGCGCCGCCACAGCTGGTTCGGCGACGGCGGCGCCGTGGACATCACCGTTGACGTGCCCATCGGCTGCAGCCTGGAGTTGAAGTCCGGCATGGGCGATCTCCGCTGCGAGGGCGAATTCAGCTCCGCCGAACTGAAGACGGACATGGGCCACGTCCACCTCGATCACTGCACGGAGCTCCGCGCCCACACGGGCATGGGCGATGTGACCGTGGAACGCGTCGCAGGGCGGGCCGAAATCAAGACCGGCTCGGGCAAGATCCGGATCCGGGAAATCGACGGGACCGCCAGCGTCAAGAACGGCAACGGCAGCACGTACATCGTGGATGCCGCCGGTGAGCTCAAGGTCAGTGCCGCCAACGGCGATGTCTTCCTTGAACGCGCCGGCGACACCACCACCATCAAGGCCTCCAACGGCGACATCACGGTCGGCGAAGTGGCCCGCGGAACCCTTACCCTCCAGACTGCTGCAGGTTCGTTGGCCATCGGCGTCCGCGAAGGCAGCGCCGCCTGGCTGGACCTCAGCACCAAGTACGGGCGCGTCCGCAACGGGCTCGATGCCACCAGCGGGCCAAGCGAGACGGACGCCAAAGTGGAGATCCGCGCCCGCAGCGCCTACGGCGACATCACCGTGCGGCGCTCCCCCGTTCCCACCAGGTAAAACCAACGCGGGGTCACTTACGGCCCATGATTCCCCTCGGGATGGGCGCTAAGTGACCCCGCGTTGCTGTGGGCTGTCCGGACTACCCGACCAGGACCGCGGCGGCTTTCCGGCGGCGGGCCTTCGCCAGCCGGGTGCCGATCAGTCCCTGCCGGGGGCTGAACAGGTAGACGGCGGCGAACACCACACCCTGGGTGAGCACCACCATGGCGCCCGACGCCGTGTCCAGGTAGTAGCTGAAGTAGATGCCGGCGATGGAGCAGACGGCTGAAATCACCGGGGCGATGACCAGCATCCGGTTGAAGCGGTCCGTGAGCAGGTAGGCGGTGGCCCCGGGGATGATGAGCATGGCCACCACCAACACAACACCCACGGTCTGCAGCGCCACCACCGACGTCAGCGCCAGCAGCCCCATGAGCAGCGCCCCCAGCCGCTTCGGGGAGAGCCCGATCGCGTGGGCATGCGTGGGATCGAACGCGTAGAGGGTCAGGTCGCGGCGCTTCAGGATCAGGATCACGAAAGCCACGACGCCGAGCACCAGCACCTGGATCAGGTCCGGGATGCTGACGCCCAGGAGGTTGCCGAAGATGATGTGGTTCAGGTCAGTCTGGCTGGGCGTGACGGAAATCAGCACCAGGCCCAGCGCAAACAGCGAGGTGAACACAATGCCGATGGCGGCGTCCTCCTTCACCCGGCTGGTGTTGCGGACCACGCCGATCAGGGTCACCGCGATCAGGGCGAACACCAGGGCACCGAGCGCAAACGGGGCGCCCACAATGTAGGCCAGCACAACGCCGGGCAGCACGGCGTGGGAGACGGCGTCGCCCATCAGGGACCAGCCGATCAGCACCAGCCAGCAGCTGAGGACAGCACAGACGACGGCGGCGAGCGCGGTGGTGATGATGGCGCGGACCATAAAGTCGTAGCTGAGCGGTTCAAGCAGGATGTCGAGGAATTCCATGGGTCAGCCCCTGCTCTCGGTGGTGGCGGCGGTGCGTGCGTGCGTGGCCGCACCGGTGGCGGGATGGACGACGGCGGCCGGGGCGCCAGGTTCCGGGAGGTCGCGGTTCAGCACATCCAGGCCGAACGCCATGGCCAGGTTCTCCGGCTGCAGCACCAGTTCCGGCGCGCCGTGCATCAGGACCCGGCGCATAAGGAGCACGGCTTCGTCGCACAGCCCAGGCAGGGCGTGCAGGTCGTGGGTGGAGATCAGGATGGTGCAGCCGTCCGAGGCGAGCTCGCGCAGGAGCCGCGTGATGGTGGCCTCGGAGCGCTTGTCCACGCCGGCGAACGGTTCGTCCAGCAGCATCATGGTGGCGCCCTGGGCGATGCCGCGGGCCACAAAGGCGCGTTTCTTCTGCCCGCCTGAGAGCTGCCCGATCTGCCGCTCTGCAAACTCTCCCAGTTCCACGCGATCCAGCGCCTGGTCGACGGCGGAACGGTCGGCCTTGGAGGGGCGCCGGGTGAAGCCCTGGTGCCCGTAGCGTCCCATCATCACCACATCGCGGACGGACAGAGGGAACTGCCAGTCCACGTCCTCGCTCTGCGGCACGTAGCCGATCCCGCCCTCCTTGCGCGCCTTGGTGGGTGACTGTCCGCCGATCAGTACGCGGCCGGCGTCGGGCTTGATCATTCCCATGATCACTTTGAACAGGGTGGATTTCCCGGACCCGTTCATGCCGATCAGGCCGCAGATCCGAGCGGCATCCACGGTGAGCGAGGCGGAATCGAGCGCCAGGACCTCGCCGTAGTGGACGGTGACGTTTTCAACGAGGATGGCTGGGGTGCTCATGATTTCGCTCCCGGGGAGGCGGTGGAGGTGCCTGCCAGCGCCTTGGTGATGAGCTCGGCGTCGTGCCTGATCAGGTCCAGGTAGGTGGGTACGGGACCGTCAGCCTCGGACAGCGAATCCACGTAAAGTGTGCCGCCGAACTTGGCTCCGGTGGCGCCCACCACCTGCCGCATGGGGGCATCGGACACCGTGGATTCACAGAAGACCGCCGGGACCTGGTTGGCCTTGACGTACTCGATGGCGCGGGTGATCTGCTGCGGCGTGGCCTGCTGTTCGGCGTTGACCGCCCAGATGTAGACCTCTTTGAGTCCTGCGTCGCGGGCAAGGTAGGAGAAGGCGCCTTCGCAGGTCACCAGGGCCCGCTGGTTCTCCGGGAGGCCGGCGAGGCTTGCTTTCATCTCGTCCTGCACACCCTGCAGTTCGGCCTTGTAGGCGTCACCGTTGGCCTTGAATACTGCAGCGTTCTCCGGGTCAAGCTCGCTGAACGCCTTCACCATGTTGTCCGTGTAGATCTGCACGTTCACGGGCGACATCCACGCATGCGGGTTCGGTTTGCCCTGGTACGAGTCCTCGCTGATGGACATGACCTCCACACCATCACTGACCACGGCGTGCGGCACGTCCAGGCCCTCCACGAACTGCCCAAACCAGGCCTCGAGGTTCAGGCCGTTGTCCAGGATGAGGTCCGCCTTGGCAGCCTTGCGGATGTCGCCCGGAGTCGCTTCGTAGCCGTGGATCTCGGCGCCCGCCTTGGTGATGGACTCCACGGTGAGCTTGTCCCCTGCAACGTTCCGGGCGACGTCGGCCAGTACCGTGAAGGTGGTTAGGACCACGGGCTTCTCACTGTCGCTGTTGCCTGACGCGTCACCCCCGCATGCGGTCAGGGACAAGGTCAGGAGGACGACGGCGGCGGTTGCGGCGGCACGGAACGCCGCCGATCCCCCGGCAAGGGTTCGGGCGGCTATTTCGGCCCGACGAAACAAAAAGTTAGGCATACCGAACATTCTACGGAATGCCGTTCTGGCCCCGCAATGTGACACCCACGCGCGTCGCCCTTCCACCCTCCCGTTGCTCTATCACTTTTGGTCCCCAAAAGTCCGGTTTGGCGACCAAAAGTGATAGGGCAACGGGCAGGAAATGGGGAGCTAGGCTGAACGTATGGCCACCACACACCGGAAACCACCTGCGCCGCAGCCCGGGCTGTACGGGTTTTCCACCCTTGATTTCACCGCCGTCGGCTTCTATGTGGCCGTGGCCGGGCTCTTTGCCGTGGCCGGGGAACTGCTGGCACCGTTCATCCGCCAGCTTGCCCCCAGCCCCGCCGCGGCATCGTACGCCGTGAACCTCATCTTCTATGGCTCGATCGGGATACTGGCACTGGCCGCCGCCCGCCGGGTGGTGGCCCGGGACCTGCGCGTGCTGGCCACCCGTCCGTGGTTCACCCTGCTGATGGTGCCCGCAGCCGTGGTGGCCATGATGATCCTCACCGCGGTTGTGGTGGCGGCCGGGGGCGGGGTGCAGACGTCGGCGAACCAGGCCGGGCTGCAGGCGCTGATCCAACAGGTTCCTGCCTGGCTGATGGTGCCGGTCCTGGTGGTAGTGGGCCCGTTCGTGGAGGAGTACATCTTCCGGCACCTGCTGATCGGCAAGCTCAGCCGCCGGCTCAACATCTGGCTGTGCTGCGCCCTGTCCGTGGTCCTCTTTGCCGGCATCCACATTGCGGGCCAGGAGGCCATCACACTCAGTGCGCTGCTCCCCTACCTGGCCATGGGCGCCACGCTGGTCTTTGTTTACGTGTGGACCGGGAAGAACCTGATGTTCTCCTATTTTGTGCACGCGGCGAAGAACCTGCTGGCGGTCATCTTCATCTACGCCATCCCGCCCGAGCTCTTCGAGCAGCTGCAGCAGGTCCAGCCCTGACACCTGGTCAGCCCAACCAACGCGGGGTCAGATATAGCCGGTGCGTAGCCGCCAGATGGGCCGTATCTGACCCCGCGTTGCATGACGGGGGGACTATCGCCCAGCCAGCCGCCGTCGTATTTTGGTGGGATGGGACTGAACATCCAGATCGTAGTGGACAGCAAGAACCCGCATGAGCTCGCCGACTGGTGGGCGGAAACCCTGGACTGGGCCATTGAGCCACAGAACGAGGGCTTCATCCGTTCCATGATCAGCCAGGGCTACGCTACGGACGCCGAGACGTTGGTCCATAGGGGCAAACTCGTGTGGAGGACAGGACAGGCCATCCGCCCGGTCGAAGAACTCGAGGCCAAGGCACCTGCCCGCCGCATCCTGTTCCAGACGGTGCCGGAAGGAAAGACCGTCAAGAACCGCGTCCACTGGGACGTGCGCCTGGATGGCCGGGACAAGGATGACGTCCGGAAGGAACTCGAAGCCCGCGGAGCCAGCTTCCTGTGGACGGCTGGCCAGGGCCCGCTCGAATGGCACACCATGGCCGATCCGGAGGGCAACGAGTTCTGCATCAGCTGAGCCGATTACTAGACTTGTCCGGTGAGCAACCAAATTCCCGCCAAGGTGTCCGACGTCTTTGACCCCACCCGCTGGCGCACCGTGTCCGGTTTCGACGACTTCCAGGACATGACGTACCACCGGCAGGTTGAGCGCGTGTCCACCACCGGACCAACCGGAACGGAAACCCGGGACCTGCCCACCGTCCGCATCGCCTTCAACCGCCCGGAAGTGCGCAACGCCTTCCGCCCCGGCACCGTGGACGAGCTCTACCGCGCGATGGACCACGCCCGCATGACCCCGGACGTCGCCACCGTCCTGCTCACCGGCAACGGCCCCTCCCCCAAGGACGGCGGCCACAGCTTCTGCTCCGGCGGGGACCAGCGCATCCGCGGCCGGGACGGGTACCGGTATGCCGACGGCGAGACCACGGAAACCATCGACCCCGCCCGCGCCGGCCGCCTCCACATCCTCGAGGTCCAGCGGCTAATGCGGACCATGCCCAAGGTGGTCATCGCGGTGGTGAACGGCTGGGCTGCCGGCGGCGGGCACTCCTTGCACGTGGTCGCCGACCTCACCATCGCCTCCCGCCAGCACGGCAAGTTCAAGCAGACCGACGCCACGGTGGGCTCCTTCGACGCCGGGTACGGCTCTGCCCTGCTGGCCCGCCAAATCGGCCAGAAGTCCGCCCGGGAAATCTTCTTCCTGGCCCGTGAGTACTCCGCGGACGACATGGTCCGCCTGGGCGCCGTGAACGAGGCCGTGGACCACGAGCGCCTCGAAGAGGTGGCCCTGGAATACGCCGCGGACATCGCCCGCCAGTCACCGCAGGCCATCCGCATGCTGAAGTTCGCGTTCAACCTTGCCGACGACGGCCTGGCAGGCCAGCAGGTCTTCGCCGGCGAAGCCACGCGCCTGGCCTACATGACGGACGAAGCGGTGGAAGGAAAGGAAGCCTTCCTGGAGAAACGGGACCCGGACTGGTCCCGCTTCCCGCACTACTTCTAGGCACCACTTTCAAGCCGGCCGGCCTCCAGGCCCCGGCTGACTTCAAAGGCAGGACGGCACATGAATCTCGGAACCCAGACCATCGGTCCCACGGACATCGACCCGGTGCTCAAAGCCCTGGCCGCCGCCCTCCACGGTGAGGGACCCGCCGTCGAACTTTCCGCGGGCCCCGACGGCGGGCTGGTGGTGGGACACACCGAGACGCCCGGCTGCGATGACGCCGTGGCGGTGGTCCGAACGTCCGGCTCGACGGGCGCGCCGAAGGCCACCATCCTGACCGTCGAGGCACTGGCGGCCTCATCCATGGCCACCGCCCTGGCGCTCAAGGGCGAGGGCCAGTGGCTCCTGGCGCTGCCCGTGCAGTACGTGGCCGGCGTTCAGGTCCTGGTGCGGTCGCTGTTTGCCGGCACCCGGCCGTGGGTCATGGACCTGTCCGGCGGCTTCACCCCTGAGGCCTTCACGGCCGGCGCCTTGGAGCTGACCGACAAGTTCCGTTTCACCTCGCTGGTGCCCACACAGCTCCAACGCCTCCTCGAGGCGCCGTCGCCGGAGACCCTGGCCGTCCTGCGTCGGTTCAACGGCATCCTGCTGGGCGGCGCACCGGCGTCGGCCGGGCTGCTGGACGCTGCCCGCGAGGCGGGCGTCCGGGTCATCACCACGTACGGATCCGCCGAAACCTGCGGCGGCTGCGTGTACGACGGCGTGCCGCTGGAAGGTGTCCAGGTCCGTGTGGCGGAGGACGGCCGTATCCTGCTGGGCGGCGATACCGTTGCCGCCGGGTACCTGGATACGCCTGAAGCGACGGACACGTTCTACGAGGAAGACGGCGTCCGCTGGTACCGCACCAACGACCTCGGCACGCTGGACGCGGACGGCCGGCTCACCGTGCTGGGCCGCGCCGACGACGTCATCATCACCGGCGGCGTCAAAGTCTCCGCCGCGCATGTGCAGGAAGAGCTGGAAAAGTCCGACGGCGTCGCGGCGGCTTTTGTGGCGGGCGTCCCGTCCACGGAATGGGGCCAGGCCGTGGCCGCGTTCGTTGCGCTCGACGCCTCCTCCAGCGCCCAGGACTCAAGTGCCGCTGGCACCCCCACCGGGGATCACGCCGTCGTACTTAAAGAAGAATGGCACCGGCGGCTGGGTCTCCTGGCGCCGAAAGCCGTGCTGGCCGCCCCGCAACTCCTGATGCTTGCCAACGGCAAGCCGGACCGCCTGGCGATGATCGAACGGCTCAACGCTCTGCATCAGGGAAAGTAGAGTAGAGCTGCACCGGCGGCCCGTTCGCGGCCGCCACCACCGTTTCATCGTTCTCCAAACCCAACACGAGGTACTGACCGTGGCCACAGCCGCACAATGGATCCAAGGCGCCCGCCTCCGCACTCTGCCGGCCGCCATCGCCCCGGTACTGATCGGCACCGCCGCGGCCTACGAGCTGGATTCGTTCCGCCCCGTAAATGCCGTGCTGGCCGCCCTCGTGGCGCTGCTGCTGCAGATCGGTGTGAACTACGCCAACGACTACTCCGACGGCGTCCGTGGCACCGACGAGGACCGGGTTGGGCCGCTGCGGCTGGTGGGCTCCGGCGCTGCCCAGCCGGAACACGTCAAATATGCAGCGTTCGGCGCCTTCGCCGCGGCCATGCTGTTCGGCCTGGCGCTGGTGGTGATCACCCAGAGCTGGTGGCTGATCCTGGTGGGAGTCGGCTGCGTCATGGCCGCCTGGGGCTACACCGGCGGCAAGAACCCCTACGGCTACATGGGCCTGGGCGACGTCTTTGTGTTTGTCTTCTTCGGCCTGGTGGCAACCCTCGGCACCACCTACACCCAGGCAGGCCAGGTCAACCTGCCGGCCGTGATCGGCGCGATCGGCACCGGCCTGATTGCCTGCGCCCTGCTGATGGCCAACAACGTCCGCGACATCCCCACCGACATCCAGGCCGGGAAAAAGACCCTGGCCGTACGGCTGGGCGACAAGCACGCCCGCGAAAGCTACGTGCTGATGCTCGCCGTGGCCATCCTGCTGGTGGTCATCCTGGCTCCCGGGCGGCCTTGGATGCTGATCGTGCTGCTGCTGATCCCGGCTTGCCTGATGCCTGCCTGGCTGATGATCAATGGCCGCAAGCGCAAGAGCCTCATCCCCGTGCTTAAGCAGACCGGCCTGATCAACCTCGGCTACAGCCTGCTGTTCTCACTGGGACTGGTACTCAGCCACGGATTCTAGGCCGAATCCAGGCGGATCCTAGGCCTCGGGCGCCTTCGTTTCGGGTGTCTTCGTTTCGCGTGTCTTCGGGCCGCTGTTCCGGATGGTGATGTCCGGGTGGGCGTCCAGGAGGCTGTCCTCGGCGTCGGCGTCGGCCAGTTCGCCTTCACTGCGCAGCGGCTTCGCCTTGCCGGAGAGCCGGCCGTGAATGGCGGCCGCGGCGTCGTCGCGCTGTTTCTGGAAGAAAAGGTAGCTGACCGCAAACGCGATCAGCGCTGCGCAGATGACTGACAGCACCGCCCCCAGCTTCAGGAACATAAAAAGCACAAAGAGCGGCGCAAACAGCGCCAGCCGGATCAGGGAGTATCTCAGAAAAGCCACGGTTCAAGTTTAGCCGCCCTGCCTGAACGCCCCCGGCCTGCGGACGATAGACTTAATGGCATGCTCTTCCGTGTGGTTCTCGCCGTCGCCGTTCTCGTCATCTTTGTGTATGGCCTGGTGGACGTGATCCGCACTGACGGCCGCCTCACCCGCGGGATCTCCAAGCCGGCCTGGATCGTGGTGATGATTGTCCTTCCGGTGCTCGGCGCCATCCTGTGGCTGCTGATCGGCCGTCCGCGTGACTCAGCCCCGGTCCGCCAAACATACAGCCACCCCTCAGCGCCGGACGATGATCCCGACTTCCTCCGCAACCTGGAAATGCGCCGCCGGAACCAGACCGAAGCCGCCCGCCTCAAGAAGCTCAAGGACGACCTGGAGGCGAAAGCCAAGGCCGACGGCGGTCCCGCCGGCACCGGACAGGACAGCGCCGGTACGGGAGATGCGGACACCCACGATACCGGCGACATAAAGTAGGAGAACATGGCCCAGCACCCCGGCAGAGAACCCCACTGCCTGCTGAGGCCGCCCCCGCTCCACCCGCTCCTCCCCCACGGCCCGGCCTGTCCTACGCCGCACCGGCACCCATTGTGGTCATTCCGCCGACGCCGCGGAGTGTCCGCCTGGCAAGGGGCTTCTGGCTGTCCAGCTTCGTTGCCGGCCTCACCGTAGTCATCGGATCCTTCCTCGTACCGGAGGGCGACGCCGGGCATAACGTGCTCCTCCTGTGGGGAGCCCAGCTGCTCCTGGTCCGTCTTCGACAGGACGCCCACCACGGTCGGGGTGATTCGCATGGCCTGGCGCAGGAACCTGATCTCCGGCTCGGTGTATTCCTGGGACGCATCCGAAACCAGCAGCTTGGCGTCGGCCGTTGGCAACGCCGTCAGCGTGGAAAGTGTATGGGTGGACCCCAGGCCGCCGGCCAGCAATTTGCGGGGCAGGAACACCCTTCCGCGGCCACAAGTTTCTTGGTGTTGCCCGGGTTTCCGCGCGCCGAAACGTAGGCGGCGAGTTCCCCGATGTTGATGGGCTGGCGTTCGAGGGCTGCTTCTTCGCCGGGTTCAGCGCCTGCGCGAGGCAATGGGACAGACGCCGACGCCGACTCACTTTGAATTCACCCACCACAATCACTCGGATGCTGGGATCGTTGAGCCGTCGCAGTGTCTCGTCCAGGCGTTTACGCAAATCGGCGCGCTCGCCCTCGCTGACGATTCCGATGCCCTGTTCCACCAGATTGATCAGTTGTGCCGCCGCCGCGGGGATCGACGGCCTCGCCGGTCCCGAGGAGCCTGGGGTCGTCGCCGGACCCCCGGTCGTTGAGCTTCAGCCACAGCCAGTCCTTTGCGTCAAGTCTCCTAAATGAGACGTTTGGGGTTGGCCGGGAGTGCCCGGCAGGAGGTTGGGCTCCAGCCGGGCACTCCCTGGATACCTGGGACGTGACTAGAGGTTGACGTCGTCCTCGGCGTTGATCTCGGTGTTGCCGACCTCGGCGTCACGGCCCGCGTTGACGGAGTTGTCCGTCGAGCTGTCATTTGAGTTGTCCCTGTTGTAGGAGTCCTCAATGTTGTTGGAATCGTCCATGTCGACATCGTCGCCGGCAGCCACTGCCCGGTCACCGGAAGCGATAACAGAGTCGTTGTCGAACCACTGCTCGACGTCGCCGTCGGCCCAAATGTTCTGGTTGACGGACTGGTCGGTGATGGTGTCCCGGTCATCCACCGTTGACGTGTAGGAGTAGTTGTTCACCACATTGTGCAGCTGCTGGATAGCGTGCGTGTGGTCCCCGTTGCCACCGCCGGAGAGAGTAGGAGTGACCGCGACGGCGCCGCCGCCGGTCGCAGCGCCGTTGCCGCCGGTGTTGTAGGACCGGTCGAAGGAGGACGCGTGGATCGTAATGGGTGCGTAGTCCAGGACAACGGGCAATGCCGCGTCAACGTCCGCGGAGCAGACGCCACCGAGGCCGGCGTTTTCCAGTGACCGCTCCGGATCGTCCAGGAATTCCTTCGCGGCCTCTTCGTTTCCGAACAGGCTCATAAGGAACAGGACGAGGTCGTTTGCGAGTGTAGGCATTTGATGGTCCTCAAATCTTCTCTGAGCGGCGGGTCGCCCGGCGTCGCTACCGGGCTTGAATCAAACGTACGGTCCCGCCCCGGACCGGGCATCGGGTCGTTTCCCCCTATTGGCCCACCCCCTGGCGGGGGTCCGCCGGCCGTCCTGTTGGGGGACTAGGGGATCACTCCCGCAGGGGGTCTTCGGAGCCCAGGGCAAGCCTCAGCCGGACCAGCAGGTCGGAGCGGTTTTCAGCACCCAGCCGGCGGCGCATCCGGGCAATATGGTGCTCGGCAGTCCTCGGGGAAATGTAGATTGCTTCCCCGATTTCCCGGTAGGTTTTTCCTTCCAGCACCAGCCTCGCCACTTCTT
Organism: Pseudarthrobacter psychrotolerans; assembly: GCF_009911795.1. Taxonomy (NCBI): domain Bacteria; kingdom Bacillati; phylum Actinomycetota; class Actinomycetes; order Micrococcales; family Micrococcaceae; genus Pseudarthrobacter; species Pseudarthrobacter psychrotolerans. The sequence continues at coordinate 2,476,014 of NZ_CP047898.1, forward strand.
TTTCGCGTTCGCTCAGCACCGAGCCGTCCGACTGGACAGTGCCGTTGCCATGATCCGCGGCAGCAACGATGCCGGCCTCGGCCTGCGCGGCGGCGTTCGCGCCGCCAGAGCTTCCCTGCGGGTGAAAGTCCCGGGCGCAGGCCAGCAGGCGCAGCATGTCCTTGCGCTCGCCTGCCCGTGCCGCGGCGTGGCCGGCAAGCCGGGCCCCTTCCCAGGGCATCCCGACGGCGTTGAGCCCGCGGGCGGCCGACTCGACCTCCGTTGCCCGGAACTTTCCGGCCAGAACCGCCACCCAGACCTTGCCGGCCACCGCCAGTACTGACGCGAGGTGGCTGTGGTCGGCTGCGCGGGCAAGCGCTGCTGCATGGGGTGCGAGATCGGCCGGGCTGTCGCTCAGCAGAGCCGCCTGGACGGCCGCCCAGTGCATGGGCACAGCCCATAGCGGTGGTTCCCCAAGGTTCTGCAGGAGCTTCCAGGCCTCGTCAAGGTACAGCGAGATCCGTCTCGTCTCGCGCAGCCGGGCGGCCGTGATAGTCAGTTCCGCCCACGGGAGGAGGCTGTACAGATCAACCGATGTGTGCAGCATGGCTTCCCGTGCGCGTTCCCACGCGAGGACGAGGCCGTGGACTTCGCCGCTGCGGCGTGCGAGACCCACTTCCAGCGCGGCGCAAAGGAATTCGTCACGAGGAACCAGTGGCCAGTGGTTGGTCTTGCAGGCCTCGTTGACGGCCAGGCGTGCTTCCTCTGGATTGTCCTGCTGCATGGCGGACCACGCCTGGAGCAGGAACAGCCTGGGTTTGGCCGCGTTGCCTCCTTGGCCAGCAGTTGTGGCCGCGCGCACGATAGTTTCCGCGAGGTGGGGTTCGCCGCTGTGCAGTGCCACGAGCGCGGCCAGGGCACCAGGGGTGTCCGGCAGCGGGAGGGAAGTCCCCGATGCGTTCAGCATGTCGGATGCGTGGATCAGTGCCGGAAGACCTTGGTGCGGATCCTGGGCCAGCGACTCGAGGATGCCCTGGCCCGTCTGCGCCTGTCCCACGGCCAGGAGTGTGGGCGACTCCGGAGCGGAGCCGGCCGCGAACATCGCTTCGGCACCGACGCGGTTGCCGCAGCCGATCATGGCCACCACGGCGGACGGCGCGGACGGTCCAACCCGCTCCGGACCCAGCCAGCTGTAGACGTCCGCGCTGCGGGCCAGCAGCCCTCGCTGTGCCCATACGGCGGCTGCAACGTCCACGCCGCGACGGAGATCCGGCGGGTCAGCGTACACAAGGAGCCCGTCGATGATCCGTCCGGCGGAATCCAGATCGCCCGTGGCCGAAGCAGCTTGGGCGCGGCGGGCCGCGGTGGCCAGCTCATCGGCGCCCGCCAGCAGGGCCTCATCGTACAGTTGGACGGCCAGGCCCGGATCATGTTCGAGTGCCTTGTCCCCGGCCTTTTCGAGTTCAGCGACAACGCGCTGGTCAGCGAGACCGCTGCGTGCCAAGTCACGGGCAAGGTCGCCAAGAGGAAGGCCCTGTGCGGCGAAGCATCCCACGAGTTCGCGCTGAAGCGCGTGGACGCGCGGCGTGGGCGTTATCTTCAGAAGGGCAAGCTGGGCGGTGCCCACCACGGTTCCGTCCGGCTGCAGGAGACCGGATGCCTCTGCCCGTGCCACTAGCGATTCGAGGCCGTCCGCGCCATCGCCGGCCATTTTCCGCTCGAGCTCCTGGGGCAACGGACCGGGGAGCGTGAAACCCACCGACAAGGCCAGCAGGAGTTCGCGGACTACGGCGGTCTCACCACGAAGCTGCAGCGCCGTGAACTGGGGGCTTCCGGTTACGTCCAGCTCCAGTTCTGCCGGGGTGATGTGAGGCTTTCTTGTCACCATGCCTCAGGCCGCCGGCTCTGTCACGATTGGCGTAGCAGTTTCCGAAGCGGTAGGCGCCGGCGCGGGCGGTTCGGCAGCTGTGAAACTGGTCCCGACGTCTATGACGAGAACGTAGTTCATGTGTACCTCGGAACAACGCAGCGAGCCGTCGGCGAGCTTCATCACAGACGAGCTTCAACCAAGGTAGCATCACCGCATGCCCGGCAACACCCTCATTCGTACATCGATTGGCGTATTAGCTGCGGGCTGATGCGGTTCTCCGGAGAAACCCCAGTTCAGAGCCCCGAGTAGGAATGCAGGCCATTAAAGAACTGGTTCACGATGGTGAAGTTGAAGACAACGCACAGGTAGCCCACGATCGACAGCCAGGCGGCCCGGGTGCCGGTCCAGCCACGGGTGGCGCGGGCGTGCAGGTAGCCTGCGTAAACCACCCAGATCACGAATGTCCAGACTTCCTTGGTGTCCCAGCCCCAGAACCGGCCCCAGGCCTTTTCGGCCCAGATGGCTCCGAACATGAGAGTGAACGTCCAGCCGATGAAGGCGATGGCGTTGATCCGGTAGGACAGGTTTTCCAGGCTCAGCGCCGAGGGAACCAGGCGCATAAAACCAAGCTTGTCGGCACCGCCGGCAGCCACCGTCTTTTGCCGGTGGGACTGGACCAGCTGCAGGGCGGACATGGCGAACGTGAGGGTGAAGAGGGCGGAGGACATCACGGCGATGGACACGTGGATGATCAGCCAGTAGCTCTGCAGCGCCGGAACCAGGTGGCCCACCGGAGTCCAGAAGGCCACGGAGGCGGCCACCAGCATGATAATGGCCAGGCCCACCACAAACGTGCCGAGGAACCGCAGGTCGCGCCGGATCAGCACCACCAGGAACACGGCCACGGCCACAAAAGCGCCGGTAGTCAGGAACTCGTACATGTTGCCCCACGGCACCCGCCCGGACCCGATGGCGCGCGTGATGACGCCGGCGGCGTGGATCAGCACGCCGAGAACAGTGAGGGCAACAGCGACGCGCGCCGGAACGCGGCGTTCCGCGGCGTAGCGCATATCGGCGTCGGCGGTCTGCCCGGCCCCGGAAGCGTCGCCGACCCGCTTGGCAACGGACGATGACGGCCGCTCGGCCCGTCCCACCGGTCCGGCCAGGTGCGAGTCCACCCTGTCCACTGCCACGCTGTCCGCTGCTCCCCTGTCCGCTGCCGCGGCTGATCCAGCGCCGGCCATTGCGGGCACCTTGGTCCCGGCAGCCTCGGCTGCCTTCAGGTCAACGGCGCGCAGCGCCTTGCTGCTCTTCGCGAGGTCCCAGGCAAAGGCGATGAACGCCACGGTGTACGTGCCGGCGGCGAGCAGCATAAACAGCTCGCTGTACTGGCCCATGGTTTCATTGATGGCGAACGGCATTACTGGTCCTTTTTCGGCCCGGTGGGGCCAGCTGGGGAGGTGAGCGAGACTGCGCCATTATCGCCCTGGCGGCTGGGAGTTTGCTGGGTGCCGGTGGAATCGGAATCGCCAGCAGAATCGCCGGAATCGGAATCCTCAAGCTGCCACTCTTCGGAGAGCAGCTTCCTGATGACCGCCGCCTCCGCGGCCAGCCGATGGTCCTCACCGCGGGCCAGCAGGCCATACTCCACCATGGTCCGGCCGTCCTCGTGGGTCCCGGTCCGCACCCAGACGCGGCGCCGGTTCACATACAGCGAGACGATCAGGCCACCCACGGCCAGGAGCGCGAAAATGAGGACGTAGAGCTGGCCCGGGTTGTGGTGGATGTCCACGCCCACGTACCGCTTCACGCTATCAAAGCTGATGCTGCCTTTGCCGTCCGGCAAGGTGTAGGTGCTGCCCGGCGCCAGGGTGATGCCGCCGGCGTCCAGGTTGCGGGCGTTCAGCGGCGTGAGGTCAGTGACGTCCAGTTCAAAGACATTCTGCGGCGAGCCGGCGTCCAGGCCAAGGTCCCCGAAGTAGGAGTTCAGGGTCAGCCGCGGGTTGAACAGGTCCGGATCGCCGCTGAAGGACACCCCCGCGTCGGTGACAAACGCCGTGGGCAGGAAGAACCCCACGAAGCCCAGCTGTTCGGGCCGGGCGTCCGGGACCTTGATCACCAGGGACGAGTAGTAGTTGTCACCCTGGAGCTTGGCCACCACGGGACCCTGCATGGCCACGTTGCCGGCGCCGTCGCGGATGGTCACCACGGGCGCGTAGCCGTTGCCGGTGAGGTAGATGCTGGTGCCGCCCAGGGTCACGGGATCGTTGACCTTCAGGACTTCCTGCTTGGCGGGCGAGTCCGGGGTTTCCCGGGTGGTGACTTCGGCGTTGAAGTCGATGGGCTGACCGATTTTGCCTGGTGATTCGCGGTCAAACAAGACGTCGAATTTGTCCAGCTGGATGGAGTACGGCTGCAGCTGGCTGGACTGGAAATTGGTGCCGGGGGTGAACTGGTCGTAGCCCACCAGGGTGTTCACAAAGGTGTCGCCCTCCACCAGGATGCGCTGGCCGCTGTAGCCGAACAGGCCGCCCACGGCCACGGACACCAGCACGCCGATCAGCGACGTGTGGAACACCAGGTTCCCTACCTCCTTGGCGAAGCCGCGCTCGGCGCCCAAAGACGGCCGCGCGCCGTCGTCGTCCCTCACCTCAACGCGGTAGCCGCGCTTCTTCAGCACCCCGGCGGCACTGCGGATGGCGTCCGACGCCGGGAGGCCGGCGTCGGCGGGAACCACCAGGGTGCCGTACTCGGGGAGGCGGGAGAGACGCTTGGGGGTCCGCGGCGGCTGGGAGCGCATGGCCTTGTAATGGGCGATGGCGCGCGGGACTACGCAGCCGATCAGCGAGATGAACAGCAGGATATAGATGGCCGAGAACCAGGCCGACGAATAGACGTCGTAGAGCTGCAGGGTGTCCAGCAGCTTCCCGTAATCCTGGTTGGCCTTGATGTACTGCGTCACGATGGACGGGTTGGCCGGACGCTGCGGGAACAGCGAACCGGGCACCGCGGCAACGGCCAGGAGCAGCAGCAGGAACAGCGCCGTGCGCATGCTGGTCAGCTGGGTCCAGGCCCAACGCAGCATCTCCACCGGCCCCAGGACGGGCAGCGCCGCCTCGGTTTTGGCGGCGGCAACGGGGGCCGGGGACTTTTTGTTTGCTTTCACGCGCTCGCTCATCAGATCGGCAATTTCACATCGGTTTGGAACCAGTACTGCAATTCGGTGACCCAGGCGCCCCAGACGCCGCTGGCCATCAGCAGGCCCAGCACCACCAGGATCCCGCCGCCGATCCGCTGGATGGCCAGGCGGTGCGTGCGGAAGAAGGACATCACGCCCATGCCGCGCCGGACCGCCAGGGCGATCAGCAGGAACGGGATGCCCAGGCCCAGGCTGTA